>NZ_BCXE01000056.1 GCF_001894945.1 Rhodococcus ruber NBRC 15591 | reverse complement strand
CCAGCTCCGCCGCGCAGCGGCTGCGGTGCTGCCGGTGCGGCAGGTCGAACCGTTCGTCGGTGGTGGTCGCGGTCCTGCTCACGCCCCAGTCGACACCGATCGCCGAACCCTCGGGGGCCGCGGGCACCGGTTCGGCATCGCGGGTGACGACGAACGAGGCGTACCAGTGCCCCAGCGGATCCCGGGTGATGCGCACACTCGACGGCTCGGACGGCAACTCCCGCGACCACACCACCGGGACACTGACCCCCTTGGCGAGCACCAACCGGCCCTCGCGCAGGGTGAAGCCGCGGCGGGTGTACTCGAGCGTCGGCAACGCTTTCTTGCGGGCCTTGCACCGCGGCCGGCCCCGCCCGGTGATCCGGAACGAGTCGTCCAGGGCGCGGGCGTAGGTCCGCAGCGTCTGCTGCTGGGCCACCTGGGATCCGGCCCGCAGCCACGACGACTGCTGCCGCGCCCGGGTGAGCAGTCTGCTCAGCTTCCCGAAGGTGGGTCTCGCACCGGATTTCTGTTGGTGGACCG
>NZ_BCXE01000055.1 GCF_001894945.1 Rhodococcus ruber NBRC 15591 | reverse complement strand
GATCACCTATGCGACGGATCTGTTCGATGCGTCGACGGTGGCGGGGTTCGCGGCGCGGTTCGTGCGGGTGCTCGAGGAGGTGGTGGCCGATCCGTCGGTGGCGGTGGGGGATCTGGAGATCCTCGAGCCGGGGGAGCGGTCGCGGGTGCTCGAGGTGTGGAACGACACGGGGCATGCGGTGCCGGCGGTGACGTTGGTGGGGTTGTTCGAGGAGCAGGTGCGGCGGTCGCCGCAGGCGCCGGCGGTGACGTTCGACGGTGTGTCGCTGACGTACGGGGAGTTCGCCGGGCGGGTGCGGCGGTTGGCGCGGTATCTGGTGTCGGTGGGGGTGGGGCCGGAGTCGCTGGTGGGGTTGGCGATGCGCCGGTCGATCGATCTGCTGGTGGGGATGTATGCGGTGGTGGAGGCCGGGGGCGGGTATGTGCCGCTGGATCCGGATCAGCCGGCCGAGCGCAACGGGTACATCCTCGAGGTGGCGGCGCCGGTGGTGGTGTTGACCACGACGCGGGACGGGTTCGTGGTGCCGGGGGAGAGCTCTGTCCGCACTCTGGTGCTCGACGAGTTGGATGTGTCGGGGTACTCGGGTGCGCCGGTGTCCGATGCGGAGCGGCGGGCGCCGCTGCGGGGGTCGAACACGGCGTATGTGATCTTCACGTCGGGGTCGACGGGGCGGCCGAAGGGGGTGGCGGTCTCGCATGCGGCGATCGTCAATCGTCTGGTGTGGATGCAGGGGCGGTACGGGCTGACCGGCGCGGATGTGGTGTTGCAGAAGACGCCGTTCACGTTCGATGTGTCGGTGTGGGAGTTCTTCTGGCCGTTGCAGGTGGGGGCGCGGTTGGTGGTCGCGGCCCCGGACGGGCACCGCGACCC
>NZ_BCXE01000054.1 GCF_001894945.1 Rhodococcus ruber NBRC 15591 | reverse complement strand
GGCGCGATTAGCTCAGCGGGAGAGCGCTTCCCTGACACGGAAGAGGTCACTGGTTCGATCCCAGTATCGCGCACCACGATCCACCCTTTCCACGCTGCACTCCGTCGCCCGGTCCCTCGGGCCGGGGAGTGCGCATGCGGATGTAGCGCAGCTGGTAGCGCATCACCTTGCCAAGGTGAGGGTCGCGGGTTCGAATCCCGTCATCCGCTCCACCCCCCGGTGTGCCACCCGGACGAGGTCGCCGGTACCGGTCGCCCACACCACTCGACGACGAAGGCCCTCCCGGTCGGGAGGGCCTTCGTCGTGTCACCGCTCCCTCAGCGGGAAGCGTGCAGCCGGTTGGCTCCCGCGATCATCGCGCGCAGTGCCGATTCGGTTCCGGTCGCCGCGGCACCCATGCTCCAGAGCCGGCGCCCGTCCGCCTCGCACAGCAGGAATGTCGTGTGGGTGTCGCCGAGGTCGAACTGGTGGAACGAGAGAATCTCGAGCGGCATCCCGAGGGTGTGCATCATGACGGTCATGGCGGACACCGGACCGGTGGCCGTCGCCGCCGCCGTGTGGATGGTCTCTCCCACGCCGAAAGTGGCCTCGAAGTTCCGCCGACCGGCGCACGGAGCCCCGGCCGACCAGCCACCGAGACGGACCGGCCCGTGCGGTGCATAGGTCGCGGTGAACTCGGTCCAGCTCGTGCCGAGCGCCTCGGCACGCAACTCGCGCGGCAGGGATCGTCCGTAGCGGGCGGCGAACGGATCGATCGGCGCCGAGTATGCGGTCTCCG
>NZ_BCXE01000053.1 GCF_001894945.1 Rhodococcus ruber NBRC 15591 | reverse complement strand
GATAGTGCCCCGTGGAGTGGTGGACTTCGGATCGGCTCTGCAGTACACGTAGCGATCAACGAGTCGTGCTGAATACTATGCTGTTTCGCTCGAGCCGGTCAACGACAACGCCGGTTCGGTAGCGTGTTCCTTCGCGGCGATCACCGCACGAAGCTCGTCCATGCTCACATCCGAGACATACCGGCGGGTGACCTGCCACTCGTCGTGCTGCTCGATGACCACCGCGGTCGCCAACCGCAGGAACGCCGCCGGGTTCGGAAAGATCTCCACGACATCGGCTCGACGCTTGATTTCCTTATTCAACCGCTCAATTGGATTGTTGGACCAGATTTTTTGCCAATGCGCCTTCGGAAACGCGGTGAACGCCAGCACATCGTGTTTGGCCGCTTCCATCAACGCCGCCACCTTCGGAAACGACCCGGCGAAGGTATCGGTGACCTGATCCCACTGCGTAGCCACCTCGACCGGGTCGGTGTGCGCGAAAATCGTCTTGACCGCCGCCATCACCGGTGGCACGTGCTTCGCCGCCACCGCAGCTCGGATGTTACGCATGAAATGAACCCGACACCGCTGCCACGATGAACCCGCGAACTGCTGCATCACAGCAGCTTTGAGCCCACTGTGCGCATCGGAGATCACCAGATGCACCCCCGACAGACCACGGGCCTTGAGGCTGGTGAGGAACTCGCGCCAGAACTCGTAGGATTCACTGTCCCCGACCGCGGTGCCCAGAACCTCGCGGGTGCCGTCGATCGACACCCCGGTCGCGACCACCAACGCCTGGGACACCACGTGCGCACCCACCCGAACCTTGCAGAAGGTGGCGTCGAGAAACACGTACGGAAAGCTCGTGTGCGTCAGCGTACGCTCCCGGAACCGGGCGATCTCGGTATCGAGGCCGGCGCAGATCCGCGACACCTCCGACTTCGAAATCCCGGATTCGACCCCGAGAGCACCGACCAGGTCGTCGACGCTGCGGGTCGATACGCCGTGCACATACGCTTCCATCACCACCGCGTACAGCGCCTTGTCGATGCGACGGCGCCGCTCCAGCAAGGATGGGAAGAACGACCCGGACCGCAGCTCGGGAATCTTGACGTCCACATCACCGCTGGTGGTCGACACCGTCTTCGTGCGATACCCGTTGCGGTGCGTGGTGCGGGTGGCGGTGCGCTCATACCGGCCGGCACCGAGTTTGTCGGTGGCCTCGGCTTCGATCAGCGCCTGCAGGCCGGTGCGGATCAGTTCGGCGAACACGCTGGCGCTGTCGGCGCCCTTGAGTGCGTCGAGCTGAGCGAGGAGTGCAGAATGATCGTGGGTCATCGCGTAGCTGCTTTCTGTGAGTCACTTTGGTCGGTAACTCGTTGATCACTACGCGATGGCCCACCCGCAGAGCGGGAACGACACGCCGCGGACCTGGCCGGATGCCCTCAGCCGATTCCCACCACTCCCCGGGACTTA
>NZ_BCXE01000052.1 GCF_001894945.1 Rhodococcus ruber NBRC 15591 | reverse complement strand
CGGTAACGGGTGTTCGGCGGTGTCCTACTCTCCCACACCCTGTCGGGTGCAGTACCATCGGCGCAGACAGGCTTAGCTTCCGGGTTCGGAATGGGACCGGGCGTTTCCCTGTCGCTATGGCCGCCGTAACTCTGCGAAACGTCACGCATCAGAGTTCTCGAATACCCTTGTCGGGCTTCGGTATCTGATGTGTGTGCTGTTTCAGATACCGCACAGTGGACGCGTAGCTTCTTCGTGGTAAGTCCTCGGCCTATTAGTACCGGTCACCTGCATGCGTTGCCGCACTTCCAGTTCCGGCCTATCAACCCGGTGGTCTGCCGGGGGCCTTACCCCCTCGAGGGGGTGAGAAACCTCATCTTGGAACAGGCTTCCCGCTTAGATGCTTTCAGCGGTTATCCCTTCCGAACGTAGCCAACCAGCCGTGCCCCTGGCGGGACAACTGGCACACCAGAGGTTCGTCCGTCCCGGTCCTCTCGTACTAGGGACAGCCTTCCTCAAGTTTCTAACGCGCGCGGCGGATAGAGACCGAACTGTCTCACGACGTTCTAAACCCAGCTCGCGTGCCGCTTTAATGGGCGAACAGCCCAACCCTTGGGACCTACTCCAGCCCCAGGATGCGACGAGCCGACATCGAGGTGCCAAACCATCCCGTCGATATGGACTCTTGGGGAAGATCAGCCTGTTATCCCCGGGGTACCTTTTATCCGTTGAGCGACACCGCTTCCACATGCCGGTGCCGGATCACTAGTCCCGACTTTCGTCCCTGCTCGACCTGTCGGTCTCACAGTCAAGCTCCCTTGTGCACTTGCACTCGACACCTGATTGCCAACCAGGCTGAGGGAACCTTTGGGCGCCTCCGTTACATTTTGGGAGGCAACCGCCCCAGTTAAACTACCCACCAGGCACTGTCCCTGAACCCGATCAGGGTCCGAGGTTAGAGGTCCAATACGATCAGAGTGGTATTTCAACAACGACTCCACGGTAACTGGCGTCACCGCTTCACAGTCTCCCACCTATCCTACACAAACCGAACCGAACACCAATACCAAGCTGTAGTGAAGGTCCCGGGGTCTTTTCGTCCTGCCGCGCGTAACGAGCATCTTTACTCGTAATGCAATTTCGCCGAGTCTGTGGTTGAGACAGCAGAGAAGTCGTTACGCCATTCGTGCAGGTCGGAACTTACCCGACAAGGAATTTCGCTACCTTAGGATGGTTATAGTTACCACCGCCGTTTACTGGGGCTTAAATTCTCAGCTTCGCGGATCGCTCCGCTGACCGGTCCTCTTAACCTTCCAGCACCGGGCAGGCGTCAGTCCGTATACCTCGTCTTACGACTTCGCACGGACCTGTGTTTTTAGTAAACAGTCGCTTCTCTCTGGTCTCTGCGACCACCCCCAGCTCCGACCGCGAAGGTCTTCACCAGGGCCGGTCCCCCTTCTCCCGAAGTTACGGGGGCATTTTGCCGAGTTCCTTAACCACAGTTCTCTCGATCGCCTCGGTATTCTCTACCTGACCACCTGTGTCGGTTTGGGGTACGGGCCGTGTGAAAGCTCGCTAGAGGCTTTTCTCGGCAGCATAGGATCATGGAATTCGCCTCATTCGGCTACGCATCACCTCTCAGGCTCGTGCGACACGGATTTGCCTATGTCACGCCCTACAGGCTTACACCGGTACAACCACTGACCGGCCCCACTACCTTCCTGCGTCACCCCATCGCTTGGCTACTACCAGATCGGGTCCCGTGCATCCACACGACCGATTCCCGAAGGAACCGGCCGGCTTCAGGACGGTTAGCATCACTGATTCACCAGGGGCGCGTTCACACGGGTACGGGAATATCAACCCGTTGTCCATCGACTACGCCTGTCGGCCTCGCCTTAGGTCCCGACTCACCCTGGGCGGATTAACCTGGCCCAGGAACCCTTGGTCATTCGGCGGACGAGTTTCTCACTCGTCTTTCGCTACTCATGCCTGCATTCTCACTCGCGCCGCCTCCACACCTGGATCACTCCGGCGCTTCCCCGGCGGCACGACGCTCCCCTACCCACCCACACCACTGCACCCGTCTCCGCAGAAACGAGTGGGTGTTGTGTGAGTGCCGCGGCTTCGGCGGTGTACTTGAGCCCCGCTACATTGTCGGCGCAGAACCACTTGACCAGTGAGCTATTACGCACTCTTTCAAGGGTGGCTGCTTCTAAGCCAACCTCCTGGTTGTCTCAGCGATCCCACATCCTTTTCCACTTAGTACACGCTTAGGGGCCTTAGCCGGCGATCTGGGCTGTTTCCCTCTCGACTACGAAGCTTATCCCCCGCAGTCTCACTGCCGCGCTCTCACTCACCGGCATTCGGAGTTTGGCTGATTTCGGTAAGCTTGTGGGCCCCCTAGACCATCCAGTAGCTCTACCTCCGGTGAGAAACACGCGACGCTGCACCTAAATGCATTTCGGGGAGAACCAGCTATCACGGAGTTTGATTGGCCTTTCACCCCTACCCACAGCTCATCCCCTCAGTTTTCAACCTAAGTGGGTTCGGGCCTCCACGACGTCTTACCGTCGCTTCACCCTGGCCATGGGTAGATCACTCCGCTTCGGGTCTAGAACATGCCACTGATACGCCCTGTTCGGACTCGCTTTCGCTACGACTACCCCACACGGGTTAACCTCGCGACATGCCACTAACTCGCAGGCTCATTCTTCAAAAGGCACGCCGTCACCCCCAGCAGACCAAACTGCTCGAAGGCTCCGACGGATTGTAAGCGCACGGTTTCAGGTACTATTTCACTCCCCTCCCGGGGTACTTTTCACCTTTCCCTCACGGTACTAGTCCGCTATCGGTCACCAGGGAGTATTCAGGCTTATCGGGTGGTCCCGACAGATTCACAGCAGATTTCACGGGCCCGCTGCTACTCGGGCACCCTCCACGAGAGCCGGCATGTTTTCGTCTACGGGATTCTCACCCTCTACGACGGGCCGTTCCAGACCACTTCGACTAACACACCGGTTTCTTACTCTCGCCCACCATGACAGTGATGGGAAGAAGGGCCCCACGACCCCACGAGTGCAACGCCTGCCAGCTCTCACACACCCGCGGTTTAGCCTCTTCCGCTTTCGCTCGCCACTACTCACGGAATCACATGTTGTTTTCTCTTCCTGTGGGTACTGAGATGTTTCACTTCCCCACGTTCCCTCCACACGCCCTATATATTCAGGCGCGGGTAACACGACATCACTCGTGCTGGGTTTCCCCATTCGGAAATCCTCGGATCACAGCTCGGTTGACAGCTCCCCGAGGCATATCGCAGCCTCCCACGTCCTTCATCGGCTCCTGGTGCCAAGGCATCCACCGTACGCTCATAAACACTTACAACAAAGATGCTCGCGTCCACTGTGCAGTTCTCAAACAACACACAACACCCACTACTCACCCCACCGACCGGCAGAAGCTTTGACAGGCATCGTCGCTGATCGAACACTCGCGTGTTCTCTCAGGACCCAACAGTGCACCGATATAACCCCTCGAATCCTCCTGTGTGAGAAGGACTCCGACGAGGGATGGTTGTCAGCGTTCCACCCATGAGCAACCGTGTCCCACATGCGGGGACAATCGGTCTCTGGCCGCACACGCGCCCCGACTGTTCGGGGGTGTGTGGGCAGACGCTCCTTAGAAAGGAGGTGATCCAGCCGCACCTTCCGGTACGGCTACCTTGTTACGACTTCGTCCCAATCGCCGATCCCACCTTCGACGGCTCCCTCCCACGAGGGGTTAGGCCACCGGCTTCGGGTGTTACCGACTTTCATGACGTGACGGGCGGTGTGTACAAGGCCCGGGAACGTATTCACCGCAGCGTTGCTGATCTGCGATTACTAGCGACTCCGACTTCACGGGGTCGAGTTGCAGACCCCGATCCGAACTGAGACCGGCTTTAAGGGATTCGCTCCACCTCGCGGTATCGCAGCCCTCTGTACCGGCCATTGTAGCATGTGTGAAGCCCTGGACATAAGGGGCATGATGACTTGACGTCGTCCCCACCTTCCTCCGAGTTGACCCCGGCAGTCTCCTGCGAGTCCCCACCATTACGTGCTGGCAACACAGGACAAGGGTTGCGCTCGTTGCGGGACTTAACCCAACATCTCACGACACGAGCTGACGACAGCCATGCACCACCTGTACACCGACCACAAGGGAAACCCCATCTCTGGGGCGGTCCGGTGTATGTCAAACCCAGGTAAGGTTCTTCGCGTTGCATCGAATTAATCCACATGCTCCGCCGCTTGTGCGGGCCCCCGTCAATTCCTTTGAGTTTTAGCCTTGCGGCCGTACTCCCCAGGCGGGGCGCTTAATGCGTTAGCTACGGCACGGATCCCGTGGAAGGAAACCCACACCTAGCGCCCACCGTTTACGGCGTGGACTACCAGGGTATCTAATCCTGTTCGCTACCCACGCTTTCGCTCCTCAGCGTCAGTTACTGCCCAGAGACCCGCCTTCGCCACCGGTGTTCCTCCTGATATCTGCGCATTTCACCGCTACACCAGGAATTCCAGTCTCCCCTGCAGTACTCAAGTCTGCCCGTATCGCCTGCAAGCCCGCAGTTGAGCTGCGGGTTTTCACAGACGACGCGACAAACCGCCTACGAGCTCTTTACGCCCAGTAATTCCGGACAACGCTCGCACCCTACGTATTACCGCGGCTGCTGGCACGTAGTTGGCCGGTGCTTCTTCTGTACCTACCGTCACTTGCGCTTCGTCGGTACTGAAAGAGGTTTACAACCCGAAGGCCGTCATCCCTCACGCGGCGTCGCTGCATCAGGCTTGCGCCCATTGTGCAATATTCCCCACTGCTGCCTCCCGTAGGAGTCTGGGCCGTGTCTCAGTCCCAGTGTGGCCGGTCGCCCTCTCAGGCCGGCTACCCGTCGTCGCCTTGGTGGGCCGTTACCCCACCAACAAGCTGATAGGCCGCGGGCCCATCCTGCACCGGAAAACCTTTCCACCCCGGAACATGCATCCCGAGGTCCTATCCGGTATTAGACCCAGTTTCCCAGGCTTATCCCGAAGTGCAGGGCAGATCACCCACGTGTTACTCACCCGTTCGCCACTAATCCACCCAGCAAGCTGGGCTTCATCGTTCGACTTGCATGTGTTAAGCACGCCGCCAGCGTTCGTCCTGAGCCAGGATCAAACTCTCCGTTGAAGACTCTCAATCAAACCCCGAAGGGCCGATCAGCCATAAGCGTAGAGCCGAATCACTAGCAAAAAACTCAAACTAGCAAAAACACTG
>NZ_BCXE01000051.1 GCF_001894945.1 Rhodococcus ruber NBRC 15591 | reverse complement strand
GCCCTCGGACCGAATGTGACACGGGTTCGACCGTAGTGGTGCGGTGTTCGGCCGCGCGGCCGGCGCGCACTCGGAAGGGGGGCGGATGGCCCAGGCCGGTTCGGGCGTGAGGATCGCGCTCGCGCTCGTCACGGCGGCCGTGGCAGGCGCGGTCACCGCGGCGACGCTCCCCGTGGGGCCGGTCACGACGGTCCACGCGCTTGCGGTGATGACGTCCGGCCTGCTGCTCGGTGCGGTCGGCGGCTGGGCCGGGCGCTCGGCCTGGATGGTGGTTCCGCTCGTCCTCACCTACGGCATTGCACTGGAGATCGTCCGGCTGGACGTGTCGGTACCGACGATCGACGACGTGCGGCTCGACTCGATCTACGGCGTGCTGGCACTGACGGTGAGCCGAGGCCTGCACGCGATCCTGCTGGTGCTGCCGATGCTGGTCGGTGCCCGCCTCGGGGTCGTGCTCACCCGACGGCGCGCCGGGACCCCACCCGGTCCCCGTCGAGGACTCGTGCTCACCTCGGTCCTCGGCGTGCTGACGCTCGTACTGGCAGCCCTGGTCGTCCGGCCGGCCTCCACACCTTCTGTGCTCGGGCCCGACGGGCAGCCGGTGGGAGTGGCGGCTCTCGAGACCGTGTCGCTGGGCGGCGACGACCACGCGCTGATGATCCGCGCCGCGGATCCCGGGAGGCCTGTGCTGCTGTACCTGTCGGGCGGCCCCGGCCAGTCCGACATGGCGCTGGCACGCGCCCTGGCGGAGCCGTGGGTGGACGACGTCGTGTTCGCAACCTACGACCAGCGCGGCAACGGCAAATCCTACGGCGCGCTGTTCCCGACCGACGAGACCACCCTCGAGCGGGTCGTCGCCGACACCGTCGAGGTCGCCGAGTATCTCCGGGACCGCTTCGACGAGGACCGGATCTATCTCATGGGTGAGTCGTGGGGCACGATCCTCGGTGTCCGCACCGTGCAGCAGCGCCCCGACCTGTTCGCCGCGTACCTCGGCAGCGGACAGATGGTGAACGTCCGGGAGACGGACCGCCGGATCTACCGCGATCTGCAGGAGTACGCGACCCGGACCGGTGACACGGACCTCGCGGCGACCCTGCAGGAGATCGGGGAGCCGCCGTATGCGGACATCCCGTGGGCGAACGCGCAGATACTCGCTGCCTACGACCACCTCTACGATCCGTACGAGCCGGCGGCGGGGTATCGCGCGCGGGGCGAGGCGAGCGGCCTGGACGGCTTCGGGATTCTCGGCACCGAGTACTCGCTGATGGACAAGGCGAACGTGCTGCGGGGGCTGATCGACACCTTCACCGTGATGTATCCGCAGATCCAGGACATCGACTTCCGGCGGGATGCGACCCGGCTCGAGGTGCCGGTGTACATCCTCGACGGGGCGGCCGAACTCGACGGGCGCCGGGAACTGCTCCTGGAATGGTTCACCCTGCTCGACGCGCCGGAGAAGAGACTGATCACGTTCGACGACGCTGCCCATGCGGTCGCATTCGAGCAGGCCGACGCCGTGGAGCAGCTGCTTCGAGACGACGTGATCCCGAGGACGTCCGGCCGGTGACGACGGGCGGCCGGTTCTCCACCGGTTGTCCACGGCTTGTCCACAGAGTTGTCCACAGGTGGGGGATACGCTCGGCCCCGGCCGTCGTGTGACGACCGGGCCGAGGGACGGAACTGCTCGCCGACTACTTCCCGAGGGCCTTCTCGGTCGCCGCGAGGAGCACACACGTCGCGACGCCGTCCATGGCGGTGGCGAGCTCGTCCAGCGACGGGAAGCTCGGAGCGAGCCGGATGTTCTTGTCGTCGGGGTCGTTCTTGTACGGGAACGCCGAGCCCGCCGCGGTCAGCGCGATCCCTGCGTTCTTCGCGAGGGAGATGACCCGCTTGGCGGTGCCCTCCACCACGTCGAGGCTGATGAAGTAGCCGCCCTTCGGCTCGGTCCAGGACGCCACCTTCGACGACCCGAGCCGGTCCTCGAGAATCTTCAGCACGAGCGCGAACTTCGGCGCGAGCAGTTCGCGGTGCTTGGCCATGTGTGCCCGCACCCCGTCGGCGTCACCGAAGAAGCGGAGGTGACGCAGCTGGTTCACCTTGTCCGGGCCGATGGTCTTGATACCGAGGAACTTCTCGTACCACGCCAGGTTCTCGGCCGAGCTGCCGAAGAAGCTGACGCCGGCGCCCGCAAAGGTGATCTTGGATGTCGAGGCGAGGACGAACACGCGGTTCGGATGACCGGCCTCGGCCGCCATGCCCAGGATGTCCAGGGCGGGAGCCGGTTCCTCGACCAGGGGATGCACGGCGTACGCGTTGTCCCAGAAGATCCGGAAGTCCGGGGCGGCCGTCGGCATCGACGCCAGTTCGCGGGCGACGCGCTCGGAGAACACGACACCGGTCGGATTCGAGTAGGTGGGGACCGCCCACATGCCCTTGATCTGCGGGTCCGAGCCGACGAGCGCGGCGACCTTCGCCATGTCCGGTCCGTCGTCGCGCATGGGCACCGGAATCATCTCGATCCCGTACGACTCGGTGATCGCGAAGTGCCGGTCGTAGCCGGGCGCGGGGCACAGGAACCGGACGACGGGCTCCTGGGACCACGGGCGCGGCGAATCCACCGTGCCGTGCAGCAGCGACGCCACGATCAGGTCGTGCATGATCTCGAGGCTTGCGTTGTTGCCGGCGATCAGGTTCTCGGTGGGGATGTTCAGGAGCTCCCCGAAGATGGCGCGCAGTTCGGGCAGTCCGCGCAGGCCGCCGTAGTTGCGGCAGTCGGTGCCGGACGCGTCGCGGTAGTCGTCGACCCCGGGCAGCGACAGCAACTCCGCGGAGAGGTCGAGCTGCTCGGGGGAGGGCTTGCCGCGAGTCAGGTCCAGCGTCAGCTTCTCGGCTTCGAGTCGCGCGTAGTTGTGGGACTGGCGCTCGTGCTCTGCGACGAGTTCCTCATGGCTCATCAACCCAATCTGGGTTTGGGTAGGCATGCGGAAGGACCTTTCACCGCGCCCAACGGCACGGGCATCGGCATCGGAAGCTAGGGGACCCCGCGCACCCGGCAGAGCCCGTTGACCCTTGCTGCCTTCCGGCCCTGGGGGAGTTCACAGGATGCGCGCCGCGCGGGATCCATCGGCCAGTGTAGACACACATCGCCCGCGACCGTGAATCGACCCCGCCGCACCCCTCCGAAACCTGCGGCGACCTCCCCGTTTGGCATCTACCAGGTCGTATTCGGTATGCTTCTCCACGGAGGATTCGCCTAGTGGCCTATGGCGCTCGCCTGGAACGCGGGTTGGGTTAACGCCCTCAGGGGTTCAAATCCCCTATCCTCCGCCACGGCAACGGCCCGTGACCAGTGGAAACACCGGTCACGGGCCGTTGTCGTTCGTCGGGCACGCAGTCGCGCGGTCGACAGTCATCCGCTGCCGCAATTGCGGGTGCGTACGACTGAACGAGGCGCGGCTGTCCACCACAGTTCACTCGCAGGCGACGCCGTCGCCGTCACCGTCCATCTTCTCGCTGTACCCGGGCTGACCGGCGTACAGCGGCGCCGCGCCGGCGGCCCGCGCCTCGGCGCAGTTGCGGTACACCACGGCCGGAGCCGGCTCCGGAGCTACCGACGGGACGGGTTCCGGGACCGGGGTCGTGGCAGGCGCGGGTTCCGGGACCGGGGTCGTAGCAGGCGCGGGTTCCGGGACCGGGGTCGTGGCAGGGGCGGCGGCACCGCACCCGGTGAGGACACGGACCATCGCGTCGTGCTCGGCCTGGGTCACCCACAACCCGTAGAGGGCCTTGACCTCGATCTGGCGCGCGACGTACGTGCACCGGTACGACCGGTTCGGGGGCAGCCAGGTCGCGGCGTCGCCGTCGCCCTTCTGCTGGTTGGCGGCACCGTCGACGGCCTGCAGGTTGCGCGGATCGTTGGCGAAGTTCGCGCGGGTCTGTTCGTCGAGCTGCTGGGCGCCCTTCTGCCACGCGTCGGACAGTGCGACGACATGATCGATCTGCACGTCGGCGGAGGTGTCCTGGCCGCGACGGAAGTCGATGGTCGTGCCCGTGTAGGCGTCGTGGAGGGTGCCGAAGAGGACGACGCAGTCCCGGGTGGCGGTCTTGTAGGTGATGTCGACCAGGTCGCGCCGCAGGATGTCGTTGCGGGTGTCGCACCCGTTGTGGCCGCCGTCGACGTCGACGTCGTCGCTCCACGCCGGTCCGAAGAGCTCACGGTCGTAGCCGGTCTTGGGTGCTCGGCCCTTGATCGGCAGGGTCGCGAGCGTGGCCAGCGCCGGCGTGGCGGACACGTCGGCAGGGACGGGGGTCGGCGGCGACGCAGGGGCCGGTGCGGGGGTGGTCGTCACCGTCGGGGTCGCGGCGACGGTGGGCGCGTGGTTCCGGGTGCCGGTGTCGGTCGCCGTGGCGCATCCGGTCAGCAGCAGGGCTGCCGCAGCGAGTCCGGCGCTCCATCCCTGTGTGCGGTGATGCGGGGACTGGCGGGACGGTGAGGCGAACACGCTGGGTACTCCTGGGGGCGGGATGCGGCACGGCAGCACCCTCCGCGGGGGAACGAAAGGGTGTCTCCGGGAGGTCGCACCGGACATCCCTTTCGTTACCAGAGGTAACAGCACGGATTGATTACGATTCGTCCGTGGTCGGATACGGCAGACAACTCACGGCCCTCGCCGTCGCACTGTCGGGCCTCGCCGGGTTCGTCGACGCCCTCGGGTTCATCACCCTCGGCGGCGTGTTCGTGTCGTTCATGAGCGGGAACTCCACCCGGCTGAGCGTCGGCCTGGCCGAGGGCACCTGGGGTCCGGCCGCGCTCACCGCCGGGGTCATCGGCCTGTTCCTCGTCGGCGTCGTCCTCGGTGGGGTGGTCGCGCAACTGTCCGACCGCAGCCGTCGCGCCCGCAAGACCGCCGTGCTCGCCACGGTCTCCGCGCTCCTGCTGCTCGGGGCGCTCGCCCACACCGCGGGCTGGACGCCCGTCGCGGTGGTGGCGATGACCCTCGCCATGGGTGCGGAGAACTCGGTGTTCCAGCGCGACGGTGAGGTGAGCGTGGCCCTGACGTACATGACCGGGGCGCTCGTCAAGATCGGGCAGCGGCTCGCCGCCGCGATGTTCGGCGGACCCCGCTGGACCTGGCTGCCGTACCTGGGTCTGTGGCTGGGACTGGTGACCGGCGCCGTCGGCGGCGCCGCGGCGCATCGGATGCTCGGACTGCACGCCCTGTGGATCGCCACCGCGGCCGCCGTCGCGCTCACCCTCGCGGTGCGGCACCTGCCGTACCGGCCGTAGCGGAGTCCGGTTCCCCACGCGGGCAGCGGTTGTCGGTGCCGGCGCCTACGCTCGTGGGCCATGAGGTGGTATGTGCCGAGCGCTCCCAGCGCGGACCTCGCCGAGCACGTGGTGTGCGTGTGGTCGGCGGTCTCCGACGGGCAGAGTCACCTCCTCGTGCCGGACGGATGCGTCGACGTCCTGTGGATCGCCGGCGTCGGCATCCGCGTGTGCGGCCCGGAAACGTCCGCGTGGTCGTTCACCCTGCCGCCCGGCATCGTCTCCGCCGGGGTGCGGTTCCGCCCCGGTCTCGCCTCGTTCGCCCTCCGCGCGTCGGCCGCGCAACTCCGCGATACCCGCGTCGGGTTGGACGACCTGATCGGCTCGGCAGGGGCCCGACCACTCGCCGACCGGCTCGACAACGCCCGGACCGCCCCCGAACGGCTCGAGGTGTTCCAATCCGCGGTGCGGCGCTGGCTCGCGCACGGCCTTGCCCCCGACCCGCTGATCGGGCATCTCCGGCAGGCGCTCTCCGGACACTCGTGGAGCGTCGGCGCGCTCGCCGAGACCGCCGCGCTCACCGAACGTCAGCTGCAGCGCCGCTGCAACGAGGCGTTCGGGTACGGCCCGGCCACGTTGCGATCGATCCTGCGCCTGCAGCGGTTCATGGCCCTGGCCGACGCCGCACCCGCGCGCGGCCTGGCCGAGCTCGCCGCGGCCGCCGGCTACAGCGACCAGTCGCACCTGAACCGGGAGACGCGCAGGATCTCCACCCTGACGCCCACCGCCCTGCTCGCCGGGGAGGCGCCGCGGTGGCACGGCCCGGGCTCGGCCCTCGATGTCCGAAGTATCCAATCCCTCGGCGACCGCGGGGCGGAAGAATCCGTGGCTTAACGCCTCTCCTGCCTGAAGGCTGGAGATTCCCGGCTCAGACCGCAACCGCACCACCGAGGAGGTGATCCGCTTGTCTGACGTCGTCGACACCGGTGTGGCCGCGCTCCGCCACAGCCAGAACCACTCCGGCAGCGTTCCGGTCCCGGCATCCGCTGTAGCCGCACGCCGGGCACCGGAAGATCCGTTCCGCGAGTCCGAGGGGCTGCTTGGCTCTCGCGAAACACCCCGAACACGTCATGCTCGTGTACGCGGGCCGCACCAGCACCACCTTCCGGCCGGCCCGCCTGCCCCGCTCGACGAGTTCTCGCTTGGTCGCGGCGATCGCCGCGTCCGCGGCCTTGCGCGCCATCGTGGACTTGGCCAGGAACCGCGGCCGGAAATCCTCCCCCGCGATCACCGCATGCTGGGCGACCACCCGCCGCGCCCACACCCGCGCCTCGTGCCGGGTCCGCGCCGCGGCCTTCTGCTGGATCTTCGCCGCACTTTTCTTGGCCCGCCGATAGCCGTTCGACGCCGGGCGTCCCCTGCCCGGTCGCCGGCGCGTCATCGTGCGTTGCACCTTGG
>NZ_BCXE01000050.1 GCF_001894945.1 Rhodococcus ruber NBRC 15591 | reverse complement strand
TTATCTCACCCCTACGTCGGTTTTTGCTGGCCAGCGGGCTGTGGGGTGTCAGTTGCTGTGGATACTGTGCCCATTCGCTGTGCTGCCTGAGGACACTCGAGGAAATCAATGCTGTGCGGCGAGGGTTTCAGCGAGGTCGGCCGGCACCGTCATCCGGGTCATCAGCCCGGCACGGGTACGACCGGTGTTGCCCTCGGGGTAACGGCCCAGCGTGGACCCGGGAGACGCGACGATGACCCGCACTACCTGACCGAGAGCTTCACGACGGTCACGCTGGCGCAGAGCAAGACCGAGCATGGCGAGGTGGTTACGGGTGTGCGGCCACGGGTAGGGCTGGGACAGGATGTGCGCACGCTCGAGGTGCGCCCACCGCTCGCTGTCCACGGACGTGGCGCGGGCGGCCGCCATCTCGGCGGTGTAGGCGGCGTGGACGATCGTGGACATCGCGGTCATAGTGCGGACTCCTTGGATTCAGTGCGAGCATCGACGACACCGGACACGAGCAGCAGTCGCCACGGCGGCCGCACTCTCGCGATCGGTGTACCGGTCATGCGCTGGCCGTAGACGCCGACATTGGTTTGGGCATGCCCGGCGTCGGGCCGGCGAGGGCGCGGGCGCGGCCGGCGCGGACCCCGTTGGCGATCACGATGATCTCGGCGACCTCGTGAACCAGGACGACGGCGGCCAGCCCGAGCACCCCGAACAACGCGAGGGGGATCAGGACGGTGATGATCGCCAGCGACAGGCCGACGTTCTGCAACATGATCGTCCGGGAGCGTCGGGCATGCTGCAGGGCTTGGGGCAGGTGCCGCAGGTCCTCACCCATCAGGGCGACATCGGCGGTTTCGATGGCGACGTCGGTGCCCATCGCGCCCATCGCGATCCCCAGATCGGCGGTGGCCAGGGCCGGGGCGTCGTTGACGCCGTCGCCGACCATCGCCGTCGGCCGCGTACCGCGGAGGGTGTCGATGATGCGGGCCTTGTCCTCCGGACGCAGATCGGCATGGACCTCGTCGATGCCGACGTCGGCGGCCAACGCTCGTGCGGTGCGCTCGTTGTCGCCGGTGAGCATCGCCACGGTGTAGCCGTCGCGGCGCAGCCCCGCAACGACGTCGCGGGCTTCGGGGCGCAGTTCGTCGCGCACCGCGATCGCGCCGATCAGGGTGCCGTCCCGTTCGATGAGCACCGCGGTGGCTCCGGCGTGCTGCATCCGCTCGATATCGGCGGCCAGGGGGCCCGGGTCGATCCAGCCCGGCCGGCCCAGGCGAGCGGGGATGCCGCCGACGTGTCCGGTCAGTCCGGCGCCGGGGACCGCGTCGACGTCCCCGGCCGGGGTGTAGTCGTCGACGGCGGCGAGGATCGCTGCGGCGAGGGGATGTTCGCTGCGGGCCTCGAGTGCCGCTGCAAGGTTCAGGACGTCGGCGCGGGTGGCGCCGCCGGTGGTGGCGACGTCGATGACCTCGGGTCGGTTGCGGGTCAGGGTGCCCGTCTTGTCCAGCGCAACGGTGCGGATCCGGCCCAACGCTTCGAGGGCGGCACCGCCCTTGACCAGGACACCGAGCTTGGAGGCGGCGCCGATCGCGGCGACCACGGTCACCGGGATCGCAATCGCCAGCGCACACGGGGAGGCGGCGACCAGCACGACCAGGGCGCGTTCGATCCACACCAGCGGATCGCCGAACACGCTGCCGATCGCGGCGATCAGCGCCGCGGCGACCATCACCCCCGGGACCAGGGGCTTGGCGATCGTGTCGGCCAGACGCTGGGCCTCGCCCTTACGGGATTGCTCGGCCTCGACGATCTTGACGATCTTGGCCAGCGAGTTATCCTGCGCGCCGGCGGTGACCTCGACCTCGAGCACGCCGGTGCCGTTGATCGATCCGGCGAACACCTCATCACCCGGTCCGGCCTCGACCGGCACCGATTCCCCGGTGATCGCGGAGGTGTCCAGGGCGGTGCGGCCGGTGCGGATGGTGCCGTCGGTGGCGAGCCGCTCCCCGGGCTTGACGATCATGATCTCCCCGAGCCTCAACTCCGCGGGGGCGACGGTCTGTTCACGGCCGCCGCGGAGGACGGTGGCGGTGTCGGGCACCAGATTCAGCAGGGCGCGCAAGCCGCGGCGGGTGCGGGTGACCGCGTACTCTTCGAGGCCCTCACTGATGGCGAACAGGAACGCGAGCATCGCGGCCTCGCCGACCTCGCCGAGCAGCACGGCGCCGACGGCGGCGATGGTCATCAGGGTGCCGACGCCGATCTTGCCCTTGGCCAGCCGCTTCAGGGTGGAGGGGACGAAGGTGTAGCCGGCGACGATCAGCGCCACCGCCTCGAAGCCCGTCCCGAGAGCGTCGGGCCCACCGATCAGGTGGACGATCAGAGCCGCAATCAGCAGCACACCGGCCACTGCGGCGGCCCGGATCTCGGTGACCTGCCACCACTTGTCCGGCTCGTGCTCGTCCTCGCCTTCGACGCGGGGTTCGTCGTGGCCGCACCCGCAGGCGTCGCTCATGCCGTCACCCCGGTGTCGGTGCCGGTGCCGTAGTTCGGGCACAACGCGACGGCGTTGCCGGTGGCGGCCAAGAGGGTTTCGGCCGAGGCCAGCAGATCGAGCAGTTCCGGTCGGGTCAGCGAGTAGAACACCTGCCGGCCCTGCGGCCGGCCCTGCACCAGGCCGCAGTCCCGCAGGCACGCCACGTGCGCCGACACTGTCGACTGTGCCAATCCCAGCTCGCCGACCAGGTCCGCTACTCGGGCTTCCCCGCCGGCGAGGCTGCGCACGATCGCCAGTCGGGTGCCGTCGGAGAGGCTGTGGAACAACGCCACCGCCGCATCGAGACTCGATTCGGTGCCCGCTGCGGCGAGGCACCCATCCACACTATTAATCGCCATACGGCGATAATAACCGCTAACCAACGATGAATGGAAACCGTCTCGTCAGCGTCGCTACCGCGGTCTCTGATGGGCCGACAACGGGTGAGTCGTCACACCCTCCGGCCGTGGAGCGGGACCGTCCCGTCCGCACAATTCTGGTGCGCGAGGTCCTCGGCGTGTGCTCGTCGGGATGCAGCGAGGTCCTCGCGAAGTTCCGCGAGGAGGTTGTCTTGTTGAAGCACTTGGTGCCGTAGTGCGATGTTTTCAGCGGCAAGCCGGTCATGATCCGCTTGTAGGCGTTGGTGATCGCCGATATCGATGGTCGAGTGAGCGAGTGCGTCACCGAGATAATGCTGCCGCTGTCTTTGTAATTCCTGGATCGTGGACCGCAAGTGCGCCATGGCGGATTTCTGGTCGGAGATCTTGGCGGCGAACGTCTGGTTCTGGGCGCGGAGTCCGTCGATGCTCGCGTTTTCCGAGGGGATCGACGTCGTGTTGTGTAGAAGTTCCCGTGCGGCAGCGTCGATGAGCTGGCGTAGGTCGGGATGGGCGTAGATGAATTCGCGGGAGACGCCCGCGTGCCTGGCGACGATCGATTTGGTGATTCGACCCCGCGGGCTCTCGCGAAGCTCGGCGACGGCGTCGAGGACCGCCTGCGTCTTCTGCTTGCTTCTGGCGGAGTTGTAGTGGATCAAACCGGCGATCGCCGCGGTGGTGGTCATGGCTGGTCGACTGCTTTCAGGTGGTAGCGAAGGTCGATTCGTCGTGCGGAGGTGGCGCGGCGTCGGATATCGGCCATGCTGTCGAGCGCCACCCGGATCGCCGCGCCCTCCTCGGGAGGGAGGGTGGAAAGGTAGTCGTCGATCGCGTTGATAATGTTGGTGCAGTGGTCAATTCGGGCTCTATAGTGATCGAGCATGTGCTGGGGAGTTCCGATAACCGACGCCCGCTCGAGGTGTACCTTCAGGTCGACCCGTTTGGCGATCATGCCATCGCGTTCGAGGGGATCGACCCGGAAGAACGGGCAGGCTTCGCACGCGTGGGCGAGCATGCACCCATCGCCGCCCAACGCGACATTCTGTGGTTCTTCGCAGTGTCCGAGGGCGACGGCAACTCGAGTGAAGCCATCGCGCTCGGGATTGACGTCGACGACGCGGCCGAAGGAATCGATTCTCCGGGGCGGGATGGCTGCGAGTGCCTTCTTGCGGCGTTTGGCGCCGACCTCGTAGTACATCATCGTCGTGGTGAACGACTTGTGACCCATGAGCGCCTGCAGCACGTCGGGGGGTGTCGTGCTTCGGCCGTCCGCATCCACCGCGTCGGCGTAGCGCTGCGCGTAGGCGTGCCGCAGGGCATAAGCATCGATGGTCCGCAGGTCGTAGTCGATCAGGTTTCCGTCGGCACCTTCGACCCGGCCGGGGTACGGCGCATGCTCGAGCACCGCGGTCACAAGCTCCCGCAGTCGGGACAGCAAATACCCGGTCCCGTAGGGGTCGTCCCGATGTCGATACCTGCTCGACGGGAACAGCCACTGCGATTCGATCCCGCACTCACTTTTGACCTTTTGCCACTGCCGGATCAAGTCATGGGTCTCACGGTGGATGGGCAACCTTTTTCCCGCGCTCCGGGGTGCCTTGATGCGCTCCCACTCGAGAAAAGGGTGTCCGGACGAGTCGAAGGACAGACAGTCATCGCGCAGATGCAAGAGCTCGACGGGCCGGCGGCCGCAGCGTTCGAGCAGAAACAGCAAGGCCCGCGCCTCCATGGTCCGGTAATCGGTGTCGCGCTCGACGAGGTGGAGATGGTCCATAAGCCAATCCACGACTGGCTGGGGTACGAACCGGAAAGGCTCGTCGTCGTCGCGTCCGGTACCGCTGCGCGGTTTCGGCCTGTGCGTCGTGCGGTTTCGACCGAACCGTGAGGGGATGTTCTTCCAAATGTGCTCGAGGTCGTCCACCCGATGCCCGTACTCGATGAGCGTCCAGAGCATCGTCATCCGGCGTCGTTGCTCGGTCGCGGAGGGCCATTTCGCGGTGATCGCTCGGACGATGGCGTCGATGTCAGTCGCGCTCAGCCGTGACGGCGGTTTGTCGTGCACACTCAGCACCCGATCGGCGAGACGCCATGCCCCGAGCATCCGCGAAATGGTGGTGGTGTGGGTGCGGGTGTTCCACATCCAGTGAGCCACACTCTCCACAATCCAGTTCTGGGTGAAGCCGTTCAGATCCGCCACAGCCTTCGGGCCCGGCCGATGGTGATCTGTGAGATCGAGGTCGACGAAGTGGATCAACCTCGGATCCCGATCGTCACGTCCGGACCACACGCGGTGTTCTGCTTCGATCCGGCGGACGCAGTCAGCGGCCAACACCCGCACAGCTCGTGTGGACGTGGTGAGTTCAGCGACCTGGAGCGGATCCGAGCCGATGAGAGTGCTCACCCCGCCGCGACGCAATGCGTGGTGCATATGTCGGAGGTGGACGGGGTCGAGGCTGGCTTTGGCGTCGGTGTCGCGCAGTTGCAGGGCGTAGACGAGCTCGAAACGGAGAGGCTCTTCCAACAAACCGAAGGGCACCGCACGCAACGTGGCCATGGTCCGGCCGGTCTGCTCGTCGATCGGTTCCGCGGAGCGCTGGATCCAGAGGTTCACATCCGCGGGTGGTGTCCGGCCGGCAGCGTTCCAGGTAGTGAGCCAGCACTGTGCCGCTGTTCGATGGTTCGAACATAACGTCGCGGTGACCTGGTCGTACCGGCAGCCGGGTATCGCGCATGATGGCGTCTTCTCCAGAATCGTCGGCCGGGTGAGTTCGATCCACTCCATGAGGCCGAGGTCGGCACCGTGCTTGTGGACAGAATTCTGGTAATGCCTGGCATGTGCGTAGCACAGGCCGGTTCGGCGGGTCGTGCGCTCGCATCCGACTAGGCACGTGCGTATGTCCCGACGCACGATCGGCGGAGAAGCACAGAACTCCTCCAACGACTGTCCCGAGGTCACGGCGTGCTCGGCGGTGCACGACGGGCAGAGTCGTACCCCGTCCACAACATGGAAGCAGCCCTCGCGCCAGCAGCGCCGCAACAGCGTCCGAGGATTGTCCGGGCTCGGAATCAGAATCAGCCGGCGATGGTCGTACTCGCCCGGTCGCCACTGCGTATCGATGTGGCTCAACAGGTGCTCGCGCCATGTCAGGACCGGTGGTGAACCGCTTTCTGTCCACAGCGAGAGCGCAGCACCGCCGCCGACGCCGATCAACGCGACGCTGTCATCGGCGGCGTGGGGCGGGGTGCCAGCGCCGAGGTAGCCGCTTTCATCGCAGTTTCGACATCGTGGGTGTAGATCCGGGTCGAGGTGATGCTGGCATGCCCGAGCAGCGATTGGACAACATCGATCGGTACCGGGTCGCAGTCGATCCCACGCAACAGCCGGGTGGCGAAAGTATGGCGCAGCATGTGCGGACCGCTCAGATCATGGCCGATAGCTCGTGAACACCGGTCCATCAGTCGTTTCACCGACTGGTAGCTCATCGCTCGTCCCAGCCAACGAGGCTCGGAGCGCACATTGACGAACACATGCGGACTCGAATCACGGACCGAGGCCGCCGAGAGGATCTCTCGACGCTCCAGGGCATAGTCGATGTAGGCCTCGACAACATCACGATGAACGAACAACGTTCGAGGCCGCCCTTTGGCGCGGGCCCGGTTCTCCACCGAGTTGCCGACACGCACGTGAAAGTGCGGGTCGACGTGATGGCAACCCAGCTGCCTCGAACCTCCACCGAAATGCAGATCGGCCACGAACAGCGACAACGCCTCGCCCACACGGATGCCTGTTGTGGACAGAAGATCGACCAGGAAGCGGTCTCGGGTGCCGAGTTCGAGATGGGTGAGAGCCGTGCGAGCATCCGCATCCGCGATCCATCGCGGCGTGGCTTCGGTCTCCGTCACGGACCGTAGAGAATCGACCAACACTCGACGGGTGACGCCGAATTCACCGCCCGCTCGAGTGCCGGGAGGAAAGTACTTGAGCTGCGTCATCCGCGCGATCAGATCGGTTTCCAGCAGCTCATGCGCATCGGCCCACTCATAGAACGAGCGCACAGCAATGACCCACAACTGGACGGTCGACGCTGCCCGAGTCACCGCCGGACCATTTGTTTTCCCCATAGGAGTGGCCGCGACGATCTGTCGCCACAACGCGATATGACTGAGCGTTGCCGTGCGCCAGTCCATCGTCTGGGCACACCAGGAGAGATATCCCGCGACCCGGCGTCCATACTCACGGGCAGTGAGGGGTGATCGCCCACTGTCGCTGAGGTACTGCAGCCACGCGGTGCCAGCCGGGTGCATGCGCCCGTCGCGATCGACGATCACAAATCGCTGCTCACCGGTCTGGGTATGGATCGCTGACGTCACGCTGTACGTCGGCTTCTCCGGCATGCGTCCGGACGCTACGGCAAACTGCTGATAGCCGGATGCATAACTGTCAGAACATGTCTCGGTCTCCCCTGCGCGGACAAGCGCTGACATCGACTACATAGGGGTACATAACG
>NZ_BCXE01000049.1 GCF_001894945.1 Rhodococcus ruber NBRC 15591 | reverse complement strand
TTGGTGACGACGAGGGTGTCGCCTTCGCGGCAGGCGGCGAGAGCTTCGCGCAGACCGGGCCGATGTCGATGGCGGCCGGTGTAGCCCCTGTCGGTGTAGACCCGGTCGTCGGGGACGCCGAGACGTTTGAGGGCTGAGCGCTGCGCTCGCAGATCTTGCCCGCGGGTGGAGCATCGGGCATAGCCGATCAGGATTCCGTCCACGAGACCACGATAGTGCCGTATGGGTCAGCTATACGAGACCGACATGCAGGACGGTTAAACAGGATGGTTCGGGAGCCGGATTCCGCAGGCCACTATCGGGCGCCGGGCGGGGGTGGGGTGTGCTGTTTGAGGGAGGGGGATCGGACCACAAAATTGATCTTGTTCCGAAAACGAACGTATATGAAACTTCGACGGCGGCACCGAGCGACCAGGTTCGACGACTGTTCCGAAACTCATGTCCGAAACACATGGTTCAAAACCAAGCTTGTCGGTGAGTTATGGAACACTGCGAGCCTGTGAGCGAACTTCTGGGCTATGCGAGGGTCTCGACGACCGATCAGACCCTCGATCTGCAGAGCGACGCACTGAGGGCCGCGGGGTGTTCGCGGATCTGGACCGAGACCGCCAGCGGTGCCACCACCGCCCGGCCGCAACTCGACGACCTGTTCTCTCACCTTCGGTCCGGGGACACCCTGGTGGTGTGGCGGCTCGATCGACTCGGCCGATCTCTACCGCATCTGCTTCAAGTTGTCACCGATCTCGAAGAGCGCGGCATCGGGTTCCGGTCGGTGACCGAAGCGATCGACACCACGACCGCCGGCGGCAAGCTGATCTTCTCCATCTTCGGCGCGCTCGCCGAGTTCGAACGCAACCTCATCCGCGAACGCACCTCGGCTGGCCTCGCCGCGGCCCGAGCCCGGGGCCGGGTCGGGGGCCGGCCGCCGAAGATGACGACGAAGAAGATCAAGCAGGCGAAGCTGATGCGCGACAACGGGATGAGTCAGACCGAGATCGCGGAGATCCTCGGTGTCGGCCGCACGACGCTGTATCGACATCTGAAATAGAGTTGGCGCTCCGACCCGCATCCTTCCAGCTCACGACCGTCCTTCGAGCTTCACACTGCGGACGGCGGCTGCCATTCGATGTCAGGCATCGAGAATCCCGTTCACTCCGACGGCAACTCTGCGCAGAGCCCGGCGGGCGATACCCAGCGACAAGGAGACCCACCATGATGCGGCACACGCTCGACTTCGGCAGCCCGCTGCCGCCGGGTTGGACCACACTCGACGAGAAACATCAGTCTCAGTACTGGGACCGGTTCACCAACAGTTTCGGATTCCGGCCCGGTACCGCAGAAGCGACGTGGCCAGCGATCGCCGAACCGGCACCGTCGATCACGTTCGATCTCACCGCGCCCGCTGACATCGAGGGTGCCTGGTCCAGTCGCTTCGATGCGGTTAATGCCGAAGCATTGCGGTGTTTCGTGGCCGAGTTCGACGACGATCCGGTGTTCGTCGTACTCGACTGGCAGCACACCTGCTACCAGCTCGATGCGGCCGTGCATGCGAGCACCCCGGACACCGAGTGACGAGTGCCGGTCTACCCCAAAGGCGACTACTACATCTTCCTGCGGGACGATCTGAGCGAAGGAACCTTCGGGCACCCCTGGGAGCAGACCCTGTGCGTGTTCGGCGAACGACTGCTGGCCTCGCTCGGCCGGACCCTCGCGACGTGGCTGCCCGTCATACGAATCGACGGCCTCCGACCCAACGATGTATAACCTCACCGAACACCCCTGATCGGCACAGGCTCATGCTCTTGCCTGCCCTTTCAGGTATTCCGTGGTGTCCTGCAGGACCCGTCGGCAATAGCGGTGTCACACCCGCCGCCGCCGCCAAGCCCACACGCACAACCCGATTCCCGCGAGCGATGCCACCGGCAGCACCCATCTCCACCGGCGCAGTGTCACGAACCGCTGGTACTGCTCGCTCGACAAGAACTGCAGACCGGGTCGATTCGCAGTGGGCGGTTCCCACCAGTAACTTCCCGAGCCGGTCAACACTTGAGGCCAAGCGAAGACGCCGATCGCGGTCGCGATGACGATGCAGGTGACGGGGAACGCCACCCAGAACCACGGGAACCCTGGCGCACTACCGAGCCGGGTTCGTCGTGGCACCACCACGCCCGCCGCCAACCCCAGCAGTGCCAGAACACCAAGCATCAACCACGCCATATCGTCGGACGATACGGTGCTGTCGTCCGGAGGTCTGGAAGCTCCGCACGGTGTGCTGCTGAAGGATCGTCAAACAGGACTGCTCCAAGAGCTGATTGACTGGAGTGCGTGACCGACAGCGAAGGAACGGCGTCAGCAATGCGAACGACTGTGATTCTCGGTGTGGTGGGCTTGGTGTGCGGGGTGGCCGCCGCCGGAATCCACCTGTGGTGGTGGTCCTCCCAACCCAAGATCGACATCGTCTACGACGGTGCGTACGAGCCTTTGCCGGATGTGCCGATGTCTTCGAGGTACACCTCGTGGCCTCTAGAGACACCCGAGACGGGGCTGTGGCTGTATGTCGCCCTCGTTGTTGTTCCCACGGTGCTTGGAGTGCTCGCCGGCCTCCTCGCTGGGCGGTCCGGGTGGGGGTTGGCTCGCCGCAAGTGTTGAATCGCAGGAGATCGTTCAACCACCGACAATCAGCACGGTGAGTAACGGTTCTTCATCACTCTGCGGTGAATTAATACTACACAGCACAGAGATTTCCGATTGAGTACACGGCTAAACGATTATTTGGGGCATTCACATTCCTCTCCTCCGAAACCGACGGAAGCAGCTCCAATTTCTTTCAGTCGCGCAATGGAAGCCGCCGCAAATTGCTCGGGACTCCTGATATCAATTATGTCGCCCGGCAGAAAAAACCCACCAGAATCCATTTGACTTCGAGAAGGAAGAGGCCAGCGCACCAAATAGCATCGACCATTGCGTTTCCGCTTCAGGACCAATTCAACTTGACCCCCACTGGACAATCTCATCGAGACGGGTTGGATGTCGGCACTGATGGCACTTATTCGCGATACTCCCCCTCTGAGTCCGTCAAAGGCGTGCCGAAAGACGGAATCTCCATCCGGCGGAGAAACGATCATGTCGTGCCAGTATCGCCCTCTGCTGTCGAGGTAAGGGAGATAGAAGGGAACATCCAACGAGCGGTACACTGTCGATAGCCCCCCACAACCGTCCAAAATTTGCAGTATTGAAAACTTCGGCTCCCCGTACGAGAATTTCCACCAGTCGAAGTTCGACGGAGCGTATACTCCCCACCCGGAGCGCGAAAGGAAGTAACACACCTGAACCACGCCGTCCGCACCTTCATTGGGGTGATATACATATATCGGCGGGTGAAGGTCGGAAATTATTTTGCGTGCGATAGCGATCGCATTCATCGGCCCAATCTTACCGCCCAAGAAACTAACGAGCAGTAGACGGTTTCCTCTCTCGGGATCAAATCCACCATCATCATCAACGGTTTCCCACCGAGCGGACAATGTAAGAAGCTTACCACCAGATTCCACCCGCCGGATGTCGACTGGGCGTTTTATATTCTCGATCTCCGCCAGAGAAATTGGACTCGTGCGATTACGCCAGATTTCATGCATTAACATCATCTCCACGCACGTGGGGGTGCGCCTGCATGCGTGCCGCACCCCCACGTGTCATACGAACGGATTCGAATTGCAGTCCAAGCCACGCCCCATCAGTCGGCGAGCCCCTCGTCGTACGCGATGTCGAGCAACGCCGCCGTGACCCATTCAGCACAACGGAGTCCTGCGTCGTCTTCCTGGCCATTGTCATTGTAGTCGCAGTAGACCGTCTGAAGGCCGAGGGGAGTTCCGGCTGGCATCCCACCTTGTGGGTCGTAGTCCGCTCCGCCGGTAGTCGATACCCCCACGACATGGAGTTGCTCAGCTCGGTCGCAGCTCGCATCGGGGGCGTCGTATGCGCATCCCTCCCCGAATGCTGACCATGCATGGTAGTTCCATCCGCTTCCTCCCCACGGACTGGAGACTTGGTTGACGTTGGATGAATTCAACACCGCCTTTACGGCGAGTACGGCTTCCTCCTGGTGCCATCCAACTTGCGGACGACCGATCCAATGACGGTTCTGCACTTTGTCGAGTCCGAAACCTTTTCCATCGTTCAGCTCGTCCTGAGAACCGGCCGGAACGCAGTACCACCCGCGGCGGATAGGAATTGGTTGACTTCCTGTCCTACTGTTAACGATCGTATCGAGCACCTCATCGCTGGCATAGTTGGGGAATACCGGGTTTTGTGGGGTTCCTGTACAACTCGCCTGATCCGCTAACGCGTACCCTGGACTTACGATGAATCCGAACGGAATTAGTAGAAGCCCAGCCGCGGCGACCAAAATTTTTCTCATTATTGATCGAGTCCTCTCAGTACCACAGAGTCTTGTAGTCAAATGTTCCGTCCGGATTAATCCTCGATATCACGGATCCGTCAACGAATTCTTGGAACGTCCCTTCCCCCGATTGGGATGGTTTCGCTGCACCGCTTGGGTAACCCAGGTGGCCGGTTTCGAATCCGAACCTTTGGAATACCTTGAGGGTTTCGAGTGGAATTCTCCACGCACCTACGATTGGGTACCAGTAGACCGGCGTCCCGTCTTCGAAGTAGACATAATGCCCGATGCCGTCTGGCGCCACTAGCTCGTCGGTCGTCGGATATCCCATCACTCCGTCCTCACGACCGAACTCCGCCCACCTGTCCCTGGCTGCGCTGTACAGGACCCGGGCCCCGGTTTGCCCGGACCAGGTGATGGTGCCGTTGAGGAAGTTGTTGTAGCGGCCGTTGTATTTGTTGACGGCGATCTCGTCGCTGTTGGGGTAGCCGAGGGGTCCGGTTTCGGCGCCGAGGGCGTGGTATTTGTCGCGGATGGCGCCGCCGATGGCGCCGAGGGAGACCGGGCTCCAGTAGATGGAGCCGCCTTGGAAGTCCTGGCGCCGGCCGTTCTGCAGCACGATCTCGTCGGTGATGGGATAGCCGAGGAAGCCGGCTTCCCAGTTGTGCTGGCCCCACTTCATCATGAAGTGGTTGACCACGGGGTGCGCCCCGGCGTTGGGGTGCCAGTAGATCGGGCCGTTGGCGAAGGTTTGGCGGCGTCCGACCTGGTCGGGGTTGACCAGGTCGTTGCTGGTGGGCCAGAGCAGGAAGCTGTTCGGTCCGCCGAGGGAGTCGTACTTGACGCGGATCTCCCCGCAGACGACGTACTGCCACGCGGGGAAGTAGACCATGCAGTCCGTGGGAGCGGCGGCGGCGACGGCGTTGGTGGTGGTGCTGCTGCGGGCGTTGCGGGACCGGGAGGCCGCGAGGAGTTTCGCCTCGGCGATCTCGGCCTTGTCGGCATCTTCCTTGGTGAAGCCTTCGGGGAGTTCTTGGCGGTCCGAGCGCATCTTGCCGGGCACGATCGTGGAATTGGGGTTCTGTGTCGGTGTCCACTCCACCCAAGGTTCCTTCTTGCCCGGTGCCGTCGGCGCCGTCTCCGGACTCGTCGGCGCCGGTGTCGTCGGCGCGACGCTCGGAGGAGCCGGGGGCTCGGTGAGCGGTGCCGGCGCTCGCGTCGTCGTCGGTACCGACGTGGCCGGCGGTACCGACGTGGCCGGCGGTATCGACGAGGTCGACGGTGCCTCGGTCGTCTCGGTGGTGTTCGGTGTCGACTGTTCGGCCGCCGGCGCCCTGGTCGAGGACGTGGTGGTGCCGGCGCTCGGTGGTGGCGTCGAGGTGGTGATCGGGGCGGTGGGGGTGGTCGTGGGCTGGGCCAGCACGGTGGAACTGCCGTGGGTGAGCAGCAGTGTGGTCGCTGCGGCGATCACACAGCGACCCACCCACCGGCGGTTCGGCGTGCCCAGGGCACGGCGATGGAGCGATTCCATTGAGACCTATCGTCTTTCGCAGGAGCAGGATCAGCGGTGGCGCCATCGCTACCTGGAAACCTAACCGGTTTCCCACCAACCACACCCGTATCCGGTAACGCTTCCATCACGGAAACCATCCGACCGGTACTTTTATAAATACCGGTGCAATCTGGGCATTTCGGTGCTACACCCGAGGGGCTGCCCGCCCCCTACGGCGGCGGTCCGCCGGGGCGCAGGGGTGTGCCCTGCTTCCGGGACGAAGCGCCGGATGAGTGCGTGACGAGGACGTCCGGTGCGGTGCGGCGGCTCGGCGCCCGGGTGGCCGGGGCCGGGCGCGCAGGGTCCCGGCGGAGACGGCGCACGGTGCGCTGCCCCGCTGCCCGTAGGCTGTCCGAGCGATCGGCCCTGGGGCCGCTATCGGGATCCGGAGGGGATCGGGAGGAAACGGCGCAGCGGCGAGCGGGAAGGAGGGGTGGTGGGGACCACACAGCACCGGGGCCGGGTTACCCGGTTCCACTTCGTCACGGTCGCGGCCGAGTTGTTCGCCGCCGCCGGGTATCACGGGGTCAGCACGGGCGAGATCGTCGCCGCGGCCGGCTCGAACAAGGGCGCGCTGTACTACCACTTCCGCTCCAAGGACGACCTGGTCGCGGCGATCATCGACGAACAGCACCGCCGCAGCATCGCCCTCGTCCAGCGGGTCACCGCCACCGACGCCGCGGCGCTCGAGCAGATCGTCATGCTCAGCCACGCCCTGGCCGACCTGCTACGGGAGAGCGCGCTGGTGCGGGCCGGGCTGCGCCTGTCCACCGAACTCGCCGATCGCACCCCCGTCCACCCGTACCGGGACTGGATCGGTGCCTGCCGCACCCTGCTCGACCGCGCCGCCGACGACGGCGATCTACGCCCGGGCCTGGATCTGGATGCGGTGGGCCGGTTCGTGATCGGGGCGTTCACCGGCATTCAACAGCTGTCCGGGTTGCTCACCGAGCGTCCCGACCTGCCCCGGCGGATCGACGAGCTGTGGGCACTGGTGCTGCCCACCCTCGTCGCCGACCCCGACCGGCGCGAGGCGGTGCGCCGCGCCCGCTGGAGACCCCCACTGCCCGTGGCCTGAACCGGTCCCTCGGCCGACGTCCACGGCAACGATCGTCGAACGGGACCGCTTCCCGTGACCGCTCGGGCTCGCTATCGTGAGATCAGTTTCCGGGATTATTTGATGATTGTGAGTAGATCATGGACAGTTACCGTGCGTTGCGCGAGGCCGTGGAGGAAGCCGGCGTGTACACCACGTCGATGGACACCCTCAAGACGATCCAGTCGGCGGGCCGCCTGGGTGTGCACGTCCGCTCGGCCATCAGCCGGGCTCTCGCGTCGCAGGGAATCGGCCATCTGCCGCCGGAGCTTCCGGCGAACCAGGTCGACGAGGTTCGCCTCTACCTGTTGGGCACCCCGATCGCGGATGTGGTGAGTGCCGTCCTGGCCCCCGACGAACGTGGGGATGCGATCCTCAAAGCCATCGGTTCGGCCGATGCCCAGGAAAAGCTCCTCCAGATCCGTGAGATCATCTGTGGCTGACGGGACCGTCGTCGGCCGTCATGAGTGCACGATCCTTCCTCGGGGACGCCGGTGGCGGTGACGGGACCACACCGGGAGCTCGCCGGAGGCGACGTTCATGCGTGGATCGACGAGTCGATCCACGCTCCTTCGGTCCAGGTCCCGCAGGGCATGTACCTCGTCGCTGCCGCGATCGCTTCCCCTCGCTCGTGTGATCCGGCGCGGGCGGAACTTCGTAAGTTGGTGCCCAAAGGTGCCGGACGTCTGCACTGGCGGAACGAGTCGGATCCTCGGCGTCGGAAGATCGCCGCTACGATCTCGAGGTTGGATTGCGTGAACGTGGTGATCGTCGGGTTACAGGTCGATCCCCGCAAGCAGGAACGTGCGCGAAGCAAGTGCATGGAGCGGCTGTTCTACGAGCTCGGCCTGCGGGACGTCACTCGGGCCTGGATCGAATCGCGCACACCGGAGTTGAACGAACGCGATCGCACGTTGGTGGCTCGGCTCCGCAGCCGTGGCGCGCTGCCGGCCGGACTGTTCGTCGACTTCGAGGTGCCGTCGGTCGAGCCGATGTTGTGGGTGCCCGATGCGGTGGCGGGATCGGTGGGAATGGCGCGCAAGAGCATCGACCTGGACATCCGGGCGTCGATGGCAGAGATGATCACCGAGATCGACCTCGTGATCGACCGGTGAACAGCGCGAAGGCCGGGTCCCGTCGTCCGGCGGGGATCCCGGCCCCACTTCCTCCATCCCTCGGGCGGAGGCGTTGCAGCAAGTCTACAGCATTTCACAAGTACGGCGCCCACACTCTGACCCAGCGACAACGAGCCGAGGCGCCCGCATAGCCTTCTCGTGTAACAGTTCAACCGGGAACGGCAGGGAGCAGGATGAGCGACGAGTCAAACGTGCTGGATCAGTTGATCTCCCGCGTTGACGACGACGCACTGCGCGCCCGTCTCGCCCACGAAGTCGACCTCCTGCGCGGATCTCGCCGATTCGGCCTCGTCTTCGACCGGCACCTGCCCGAGTCCGTCCGACTACCCGACCACCCCATCCGTAAGGGCATCCGCGTCGCGCTGCGCGACGAGTCGTCTGCCGCGACCTGGGTCGTCGATCGGTTCGCCGACCGCACCCGCGAGGTCGCCGTCCTCAGCGGCGACGGCGGTGAGCGGCACATCTCCGAGCTGATCGTCGTCCGCGAGTTCGGTGAGCCGATCTACCCGGGCCTTCGTTCAGTCGAGCACATCGAGAACGGACCGGCCGACGCTCCGTGGCATGTCGTGATCAATGGCGAGAACTTCCAACACACGACGCCTGGG
>NZ_BCXE01000048.1 GCF_001894945.1 Rhodococcus ruber NBRC 15591 | reverse complement strand
CCGACCGCGTACCCGACGGAATCGGCTGTCTCGGAGGTCGTTTCGGCGAGGGAGAACTGCAGGTCGAACCGGGCGGTCGCGGCGTCGAAGTCGAGGCCCGAGACGGTCAGGCCCGGCAGCTCGAGGGCTCCCGTCGCCTGGTTCTGGAAGGACAACATGACCTGGAACAGCGGGTGCCGCGCCGTCGACCGGGCGGGATTGAGCACCTCCACCAGCCGCTCGAACGGCACGTCCGCGTGCGCGAACGCGTCGAGGTCGGTGCCGCGCACCTGCGCGAGCAGGTCCTCGAAGGACTCCCCACCCTCGACCCGGGTCCGCAGCACCAGGGTGTTGACGAACATGCCGACGAGGTCGTCGAGTTCCTGCTCGCCGCGACCGGCCACCGGGGTGCCGACGGCGATGTCGTCGGTCCCCGACAACCGCGCCAGCAGCACCGACAGCGCCGCGTGCACCACCATGAACGGGGTGGCGTTGCGCTCACGTGCGACCCGTCCGATCGCGGCATGGAGTTCCGGTCCGAGCGAGAACTCGTGCACCGCACCCGCGTTGGAAGCAGACGCCGGCCGGGGACGGTCGGACGGCAGGTCGAGCTGGTCGGGCAGTCCGGCGAGCGCGCCGCTCCAGTACGCTTCCTGACTCGCGACGACCGAGTCCGGGTCGTCCTCCGAGCCGAGGATCTCCCGCTGCCACAACGCGTAGTCGGCGTACTGCACCGGCAGGGGCTCCCACTCCGGTTCACCGCCGGTGGCCCGTGCCGAGTACGCCACCACCACGTCACGGGTGAGCGGCCCCATGGAGAAGCCGTCGGCCGCGATGTGGTGCACGACGAGGACGAGAACATGCTCGGTTGCGGACACCTCGAACAACCGCGCCCGGAACGGCACCTGCGTCGACACGTCGAACCCGGCCGAAGCCATCGTCAGGACCTCGGCGATCAGTTCGTTCTCCGAGGCCGGGATCGGCGACAGATCCGGAATCACCCGCGAGGTCGGCAACACCTGCTGGTACGCCACGCCGTCGGCGTCCGGATACACCGTCCGCAGGGATTCGTGCCGGGCGAGCACATCGGCGACCGCCACCTGCAGGGCGTGCCGGTCCAGCAACCCGGACAACCGGATGGCCAGCGGGATGTTGTTCACCGCGGAGTCCGGTTCGAATCGGTTCAGGAACCACATGCGGCGCTGCGCCAACGAGAGCGGAACCCGCTCGGGCCGCGGGCGTGCCACCAACGGCACCCGGCTGCCGGCGGAGTCGGCCTGCTCGAGACGGGCCGCGAGCGAGGCGACCGCCGAAGCCTCGAACAGGGTCCGCACCGGAACCGCCGTGCCGAGCGCGGCGGCGAGCCGGGAGATCACCTGCGTGGCGACCAGCGAGTTGCCGCCCAGTTCGAAGAAGTCGTCGTCCAGACCGACCCGTTCCACGCCGAGGACGTCGGCGAAGACCCGCGCGACGATCTCCTCGACCGGGGTCGTCGGAGCCCGGAAGACCCGGGCTTCCTGCTCCGGTTCCGGCAGTGCACGCCGGTCTAGCTTGCCGCCGGGCGTCAGCGGGATCGAGTTCAGGACCACGACCGCGTGCGGCACCATGTAGCTCGTCAGGAACTGTGCCACGGAGTCCCTCACGGCGGCGCCGTCGAGTTCGGTGCCCGGCTCGGGAACGACGTAGCCGACGAGCTGCTCACCCCGCTGCCCGTCCCGGCGCACCGTCGCAACCGCCTGGGCGACGCCGGCGCACCGCGCGAGAGCCGCTTCGACCTCACCGAGTTCGATCCGGAAACCGCGGATCTTCACCTGGTCGTCGGCCCGGCCGACGTACTCGACCACCCCGGTCGTCTCGTCCCCGGGGGAACCGGACCACCGCACCACGTCACCGGTCCGGTACATCCGGCTGCCGTCGGTGGCGTACGGATCGGCCACGAATCGCTCGGCGGTCAGCCCGGCCCGGCCCAGATACCCACGGGCCACCTGAATTCCCGCCAGGTACAGCTCGCCCGGAACACCCACGGGCACCGGCTGCAACCGGTCGTCGAGAACGAGTATCCGCATTCCGCGGACGGGGCCGCCCATCACCACCGGTTCGCCGGGTAGCAGGGCGTCACTGATGTTCGAGGCCACCGTCGACTCGGTGGGACCGTAGGCGTTGAAGAACGCGCGGCGCGATCCGTCGGGCAGGATCGTCGCCCAGCGTGCCACCAGGCCCGGGGAGCACGCCTCGCCGCCCGTGATCACCACGCGGACGCAGTCGAGGCCCTCGGGATCCACCGAGCCGAGGGCCGCGGGGGTCACGAAGGCATGGGTGACCGCCTCCCCGGCCAGCAGACCGGCGAGCTCGGCGCCGCCGTACACCGAGGTCGGCGCGACGACCATCGTCGCGCCCGCACCGAACGCCAGCAGCAGTTCGAGCACCGAGGCGTCGAAGCTCGGCGACGCGAAGTGCAACGTGCGGGAGTCGGCGGTGACCGCGTACCGCTCCACCTGTTCGGCGCAGAAGTTCACCACTCCGGCATGCGCGACCACGACGCCCTTCGGCGTGCCCGTCGTGCCGGAGGTGTAGATGACGTACGCCGGGTGTGCGGGAAGCAGGGAGCGCACGCGTTCGGCGTCGGCCACCGGTCCCGCCGGCAGTCCCGCGCCGGCCTCGATCGCTTCCTCGAGCACGAGCCACGGAACGGAATCCGGTAGCGTACCGAAGGTTCCGGCTGTGGCGATCCCGAGCACCGCGCCGGAATCGGAGAGCATGTAGGCGATCCGCTCGGTCGGGTACGTCGGGTCCACGGGGACGAACGCGGCACCGGCCTTGAGCACCGCCCACAACGCCGTGACGGACTCGATCGACCGGGGCACGGCCACGGCCACGCGGTCTTCCGGTCCCACACCACGGGAGATCAGCATCCGGGCCAGACGCGACGACGTCGCGTCCAGATCCCCGTACGACACCGACCGGCCGTCGAACCGCAGGGCCACGGCCGCCGGGTCGCGACGCGCGGCGAGGGCGAGGATCTCGGCGAGGGTGCCGCCGGCCTCCGCGGCGGCACCGTGCACGGACGTCAGTGCCTGTCGCTCCGGTGCCGAAAGGAGGGCCATGTCGCCCACGGCCCGTGCCGGGTCGGTGGCGACGGTCTCGAGCACCCGCAGCAACCGGCGCACGAGGGTCGCGACGGTCGGCTCGTCGAACAGGTCGGTGGCGTAGAGCAGGTCGCAGGCGAGACCACCGGGTTCGCCGTTCTCGTCCACGGTGTCGGCGAAGATGAACGACAGATCGTACTGCGACTGTTCGCGGTTCGCGGTCACGGGACTGATCGCGAGCTCACCCAGTTCGAGGCTGGTCTGTTCGAGATTCTGGAAGGCGAGCATCACCTGGAACAGCGGGTGATGGGACTGCGACCGGACCGGATCGAGTACCTCCACGAGCCGTTCGAACGGGACGTCCGCGTGACCGAAGGCGGCGAGGTCGGACTCGCGCACGCGCGCCAGCAACCGGGTGAAGGGCTCCCCCGGCTCGACCTCGGTGCGCAGCACGAGGGTGTTGACGAACATGCCGATCAGGTCGTCGAGTTCCTGCTCGCCGCGACCGGCGATCGGAGTGCCGATGGTGACGTCCGCCGAGCCCGACAGGCGGCTGAGGACCGCCGCCAGGGCGGCGTGCACCACCATGAACGGCGTCGTCCGGGTCTCGTGTGCCAGCCGGACGAGACCCCGGTGCACCGATTCGCCGACGGTGAAGGCATGCACCGCGGCACGGTTGCCGGCGACCGCCGGCCGCGGCCGATCCGTGGGCAGGTCCAGTCGCTCGGGTACGCCGTCGAGCCGACGTGTCCAGTACTCGATCTGCTGGGTGACGACCGACTGCGGGTCGTCCTCCGAGCCGAGGGCCTGTCGCTGCCAGATGGCGTAGTCGGCGTACTGGACGGTCAACGGCTCCCACGCCGGTGCCTCGTGCCGGGTCCGGGCGTCGTAGGCGACCATGACGTCCCGCGTGAGCGGACCCATCGAGAATCCGTCCGCGGCGATGTGGTGCACCACGAGCACCAGCACGTGCTCGGTGTCCGACACCCGCAGCAGACGTACGCGAACGGGCACCTCGGTGGTGACGTCGAATCCGGCCGAGACGATCTCCGCGACCGTCGGCACGATCTCGGACTCGCTCACCGCCGACGGCGTGAGCGCCGGGTTCACGTCAGAGGTGGGCAGCACCTGCTGGTAGCCGACGCCCTCCGTCTCGGGGTAGACGGTGCGCAGCACCTCGTGCCGGGTCACCACGTCCGCCACGGCCGCCCCGAGCGCGTCGACGTCGAGCGCCCCGGACAGTCTCAGGACGACCGTGATGTTGTTGACCGCCGAGCCGGGATCGAGGCGGTTGAGGAACCACATCCGCCGCTGCGCCAGCGACAACGGCACCCGTTCCGGCCGCACCTGCGGCACCAGCGGGGGCCGGTGGGAGTCGCCGGCGGCCATCGCCGCGTCGACGAGCGTGGCGAGCTGCGCGGCGGTCGGGGCGTCGAAGAACTCCCGTACGTCGATGCGGACCTTGTGGTCGGCGTTGATCCGCGCCACCACGCGCGTGGCGCTCAGTGAGTTGCCGCCCAGGGCGAAGAAGTCGTCGTCGACGCCGAGCCGCTCGACGCCGAGCACACTCTCGAACGCCGCGACGACCGTTTCCTCGGTGGGGGTGCTCGGTGCGCGGTATTCGGTTGCCAGAACGCTGAAGTCGGGCTCGGGCAGCGCTCCGCGGTCGAGCTTGCCCGACGCGTTGAGGGGAAACTCCGTCAGTTCCACGAACAGCGACGGCACCATGTAGTCCGGCAACCGCCGGCGCACGGCCGCAGCCAGCTCGGTGCGGTCGACCGGTTCACCGTCGGTGACGAGGTAACCGACGAGGTGATCGCCGAGCGTCTCGTCGGAGTGCACGACGACGACCGCCTGCCGGACCCCGGGGTGGTCGAGCAGGGCGGATTCGATCTCGCCGAGCTCGATGCGCAGGCCGCGCAGCTTGACCTGGAAGTCGGTGCGCCCGACGTACTCGATCAGACCGTCGGTGTTCCATTTGACCAGGTCACCGGTGCGGTACATGCGATCGCCCGGCGCACCGAACGGATCGGCGACGAAGCGGTCCGCCGTCAGGTCGGGCCGGCGCAGGTAGCCGCGTGCGAGCTGGATGCCCGCGAGGTACAGCTCTCCCTCGACCCCCTGCGGAACGGGCCGCAATCCCTCGTCGAGCACGTAGAGATCGGTGTCGGCCACGGCCGCACCGATGGGGACGACGGTGTCGTCGCCGTGGGTCTCGTAGTAGGTGACGTCGACCGCGGCCTCGGTCGGGCCGTACAGGTTGTGCAGCCCGGCCGTGGAGATCGCGTGGAACCGGGCGACGGTCTGCGCGGGCAGCGCCTCACCCGAGGCGAAGACGTACCGCAGCGAGGTGACGGCCGCGGCGGTCGGCTCGGCGAGGTAGACCGCGAGCATGGAGGGGACGAAGTGGGCGACGGTGACCCGGCGCTCGATCATGGTCTGCGCCAGGTAGGCGGGGTCGCGGTGACCGTCGGGCAGCGCGATCGACAGTCGCGCGCCCACCTGCAGCGGCCAGAAGAACTCCCACACCGACACGTCGAACGTGAAGGGCGTCTTCTGCAGCACGACGTCGTCGCCGCGCAGCCCGTACTCGGCCTGCCGCCAGGCGATGTTGGCGACGATGGCCCGGTGCTCGACGGCGACGCCCTTCGGACGGCCGGTGGAGCCCGAGGTGAAGATGACGTACGCGAGATCGTCGGCGGTCAGGGAGCCGAGCCGTTCGTCGTCGCGCACCGGGTCCGCGGACACGGCCGCGAGGTCGAGGGTGTCGACGAGGACCACGGGTACCGAGGCCGGCAGGTCCACGCGGTCCCGGGCGGTGGTGACCACCGCGACCGGTTCGGCGATGTCGAGGACGTAGGCGATGCGGTCCGCGGGGTGGTCCGGATCCAGCGGCACGTAGGCGCCGCCGGCCTTGACGACGGCGTACATGCCGACGAGCAGGTCGAAGGATCGCCGCATCGACAGGCCGACGCGGGTGTCCGGGCCCACGCCGAGCCCGATCAGGTGCCGCGCGAGCCGGTTGACGCGGGCGTCGAACTCCGCGTAGGTCAGGGTCTCGCCGTCGAATTCGAGGGCGACCGCGTCGGGGGTCGCCGCGACCTGCGCGTCGAACCGGCCCACGAGGGTGCCGAGGTCGGGTCCGGCGGGGGCCACGGCGGCGTCACCGAGGACGGCGGCGGCGTCGGCGAGGAGACCGTCGAGCACGGCGGGCAGCCCACCGTCGGCGAGGAGCCCGGGCGCGAGGTTGGACAGCACGACGGGGACCAGCGCCTCGATCCCGAGCACGCCTCCCATCGCGGCGTCGAGGGTGGCGATCTCCTGCTGGAGCCGGCTGTAGGTCAGCTGCGTGTCACCGTGGGCGAGGGCGACGCGGTCGGGCTCGCGGTCCACGACTCCGGCCAGCAACCGGGGCAGGTCTGCGATCGTCAGCGCCTGCTTGCCCGACGTGCCTTCAGCCATCTACTTCATCCTCCGATACCTCTGCGTGTCGCGCACTGTCGTGCGCGCTCCGTCCGACCCCGTGGCACCCGGTGCCCACGGGGTCGGACGACAGTCGATGTTCGATTATCCCGGTCGGACCGACAGCAAACGAAGCGCCCAGGTCAGAGCCCCCCACCGGTGATCTCGTCGGCCGCGGCGAGCACGGATCGGACCAGTTCGGCGAACCCGTCGGCACCCAGCGCGGGCAGGACGCCGGGGATGAGGGTGTTCAACACCACAGGCACGAGCGCCTCCGCGGTCAGCGCCCCGCCCGTCGCGGTGGCCGTCGCGGCCAGCTTCTGCGCGAACTCCCCGAAGGTGACGTCCCGGCCCTCGTGGCTGAGCGCCACCGCGTCGGGGGCGGCCTCGGCGGCGGCGGCGACCAGATCCGGCAGGTCCGCCACCGTCCGCGGCTTGCGCGGCGCGGCCAGCCGGGCCCGTTCGGCCTCGGTGAGGATGTCGATCGCCCGCAACCGGATCTGCGGATCCGACGTCACCGCCTCGAGGATGCGGGTGAACCGCTCGGCGAACAGCTCGACCGTCTCCCGGTCGAACAGCGCGGTCGCGTAGGTGAAGATCACCTCGAGGCCCCCGAGGCCGCCGCCGGGCGCGAACTGCTCGACGAAGGTGCACTGCAGGTCGAACTTCGCCTGGTGGGCGCCCACCTCGAGCGGGGTGACCGCCAGTCCGGGCAGTTCCAGCGTGCCGGTCTCGATGTTCTGGAACGTGAGCATCACCTGGAACAGCGGCGTGTACGAGCTCGACCGCCTGCGGCCGACGGCGTCGACGAGCCGCTCGAACGGCACATCGGCGTTGCCGAACGCCGCGAGGTCCTTCTCCTTCGCCTGGGCGAGCAGATCGGCGAAGGTGTCCCCGCCGGCCACGCGGGTGCGCAGCACCAGCGTGTTGACGAACATGCCCACCAGGTCGTCGAGCACCTCCTCGGCGCGGCCGGCGGTCGGAGTTCCGACCGCGACGTCCTCGGCGGACGCCAGACGCGACAGGAGCACCGCGAGGGCGGCGTGCACGACCATGAACACCGTCGCGTTGTGCTCGCGGGCGGTCTTCTCGATGCGCTGCGCGAGCGCCTCCCCGATGGTGAACGTCACCGAGTCGCCCTCGGTGGACTGCCGCGCCGGCCGCGGCCGATCCGTCGGCAGCGCGAGCAGCTCGGGACTGCCGGTCAGCTCGTCGGTCCAGTACCCGAGCTGGCGGGACAGCTCGCTGTCGGGGTCGTCCGGGCTGCCGAGCACCCGCTGCTGCCACAGCGTGTAGTCGGCGTACTGGACCGGCAGCTCCGCCCAGCCGGGCATCTGCGCCTCGGCGCGGGCGGCGTAGGCGACCATCACGTCGCGCACGAGGGGCCGCATCGAGTAGCCGTCGGCGCTGATGTGGTGCGCCACCAGGGCGAGCACGTGCTCGTCGTCGGCGACGCGGAACAACCGTGCCCGCACCGGCGGGGTCGGTGCCGTCACGTCGAAGCCCGCACCGAGGACGTCGGTGAGCCGGTCGACGATCTCGTTCTCCGACACCGGCACCGGGGCCAGGTCCGGCAGCGCCTGCGCCGTCGGGAGCACCACCTGGACCGGGCCGTCCTCCGTGTCCGGGTACACCGTGCGCAGCACCTCGTGCCGGGCGATCACGTCGGCGACCGCCGAGCGCAGGGCCTCGGTGTCGAGGGAGCCGCGCAGCCGCACCGCGACGGGGATGTTGTAGACCCCGGACCCGGGATCCACCTGGTTGAGGGTCCACATCCGTTGCTGCGCGAGCGACAGCGGAATCCGGTCGGGCCTCTGCTGCGGTACCAGCGGTGGCCGGGCACCGCGGCCGACGGACGGCTGGATCCGGCCGGCCAGCGCCGCGACGGTCGACGCCTCGAACACGGTCCGCACCGACACCCGGGTGTCGAGCGCGACACCGAGCCGGGAGGCCAGCTGCGTCGCGAGCAGGGAGTTGCCGCCGAGTTCGAAGAAGTCGTCGTCGAGGCCGGCGCGTTCGATGCCGAGAACCTCGGCGAGGATCCGGGCGACGATCTCCTCCACCGGGGTGGTGGGGGCCCGGAACTGCCCGGTCTCGAACTCCGGCTCGGGCAGCGCCCGGCGGTCGAGCTTGCCGTTGGTGTTCAGCGGGAGCGCCTCGAGGACGACGAACGCCGACGGCACCATGTACGACGGAAGGGCCTGCGCCAGTGCCGTCTTCGTCTCGGCCGCATCGAATCCGGCAGCGTCCGCTCCGGCAGCGTCGGCTCCGACGGCCGGGACCACGTAGGCCACCAGCCGGTCGCCGACGTGCGGGTCGGTGCGCACGAGGACGGCGACGTCGCGCACCCCGTCGCGGGCGCGCAGCACCGATTCGATCTCCCCGAGTTCGATGCGGTAGCCGCGCACCTTGACCTGGAAGTCGGCGCGGTCGCGGTAGACCAGCTCGCCGTCACGGCTCCAGTGCACGATGTCGCCGGTGCGGTACATCCGGCCGCCGCCGAACGGGTCGGCGACGAACCGGTCGGCGGTCAGGTCGGGACGACCGTGGTAGCCGCGCGCCAGCTGCGCGCCAGCCAGGTACAGCTCGCCGGCCACCCCGATCGGCACCGGGCGCAGGCGCGCGTCGAGCACGTACACGCGGCTGTTCCACTCGGGCACACCGATCGGCACGACCGTGGTGTCGGCGTCGCTCGTCTCGTGCACGGTGACGGACACCGCGGCCTCGGTCGGCCCGTACAGGTTGAACAGGGCCGCCGCGTTGTCCGCCCGGAACTGCCGCGCGGTGGCCGCCGGCAGCGCCTCGCCGATGGCGAGCACGCGGCGCAGCGACGACGCGACCTCCCCACCCGCGGCGGTCGTGAGCATCGACAGCATCGACGGCACCGCGTGCAGGGTGGTGACGCGCTCGTCGCGCAGCAACCGCAGCAGGTAGTCGGGGTCGCGGTGCCCGTCGGCAGTCGCGATCACCAGGCGCGCGCCGGAGGTGAGCGCGGACCAGAACTCCCACACCGACAGGTCGAACGTGGCGACGGTCTTGAGCAGCACCGCGTCGTCCGGTCCGAGCGCGAACGCGTCCCGCTTCCACAGCATCTGGTTGACGACGGCGGAGTGCGGAACCGCCACACCCTTGGGCCGGCCGGTCGATCCGGACGTGAAGATCACGTACGCGGTGTTCGCCGAACGTAGCGGCGCGCGGCGTTCGGCCCCGGTCACCGGCGTGTCCGGCAGACCGGAGAGGTCGACGCGGTCGAGTTCGACGACCGGCACGCCGGGCACGTCGATCCGGTCCGCCGCGACCGTGACCACGCACGTGGGCGCCGCGGTGTCGAGGATGTACGCGTTGCGCTCGGCCGGCTGGTCCGGGTCGAGGGGCACGTACGCGCCGCCGGCCTTGGCGATCGCGTACATGCCGACGACGAGTTCCGGCGTACGCCGCACGATCAGCGCGACCCGGTCCTCCGGCCCCACGCCCTGGGCGATCAGGTGCCGGGCGAGACGGTTGACGCGGGCGTCGAACTCGCCGTACGTGACGGCGGCACCCTCGTACACCAGTGCGACCGCGCCGGGGTCCCGGCGTACCTGCTCGTCGAACAGGTCGACGAGCGTTGCGGCCGCGCCGGTCTCGTGGGCGGTGTCGTTCCACGCCGCCAGGACGTCGTGCTCTTCGCGCGCGAGGAGCACGGGGTGCTCGCCCACCGGCACGTCCGGCGCCTGCACCAGTGCACGGAGCAACTGCCGGAAACGCTCGGCCACAGCACGCGCGGTGCACTCGTCGAACAGGTCGGTGGCGAAGGTCAGGATCGCGTCCATCCCGGCCGGGGCGCCCTGCTCGTCGTACCGGTCGCTGACGATCAGGTGCAGGTCGAACTGCGACGTGCCGCCCTCGAGGTCGATCGGGGCGACGGTCAGGCCCGCCAGTTCCAGTTCGGTGCGCTGCTGGTTCTGGAACGAGAAGCCCACCTGGAACAGCGGGTGCCGCGCGGTGGAGCGGGCCGGGTTGAGCACCTCCACGAGCCGCTCGAAGGGCACGTCCGCGTGTGCGAACGCCTGCAGGTCGGTTTCCCGTGCCGCCCCGAGCAGTTCGTCGAACGACCGGTTTCCGTCGACGGAGAGGCGGAAGACCAGCGTGTTGACGAACATGCCGATCAGGTTCTCGACGGCGGCCTCGCCGCGGCCCGCGATGGGCGTGCCCACCGCGATGTCGTCGGATCCGGACAGGCGCGCGAGCAGTGCCGCGAACGCGGCATGCATCGCCATGAACACGGTCGCGTTGCGGGCGCGCGCGAGGTCGCGCAACGCGGCGTGCACGTCCGCGTCCACGACGAACTCGACCCGGTCGCCGCGGAACGACTGCTGCACGGGCCGCGGCCGGTCCGTGGGCAGGTCCAGCTGATCCGGCAGATCGGCCAGCGCGGTCCGCCAGTGGTCGAGCTGGCGGGCGGCGAGCGACTCGGGATCGTCCTCGGATCCGAGCAGCTCCCGCTGCCACAGCGCGTAGTCCGCGTACTGCAGCTCGAGCGGTGCCCACGCCGGCTCGGTGCCGGCGGAACGGGCGGCGTACGCGGTCATCACGTCGCGCACCATCGGCACCATCGACGAGCCGTCCGCGGCGATGTGATGCACCACGGTGACCAGGACGTACTCGGTGGGTGCGAGACGCAGCAGCGCGATCCGCAGCGGGATCTCGCGGGTGACGTCGAAGCCGGTCGAGGCGAGTTCGCGCAGGCGCGGTTCCAGCTCGGCCGCCGGGACGTCGATCGGGTCGAGGTCGACCGGGACCGCGGTGGCGGGCCGGATATCCTGTACCGGACCGGAATTCGTCTCCGGGTACACGGTCCGCAGGGTCTCGTGGCGGGCCACCAGGTCGGCGACGGCGGCGCGCAGCGCGTCGACGTCGAGGTCGCCGGTCAGGCGCAGGGCCATCGGGATGTTGTACGCCGTCGACTCGGGGTCGAAGCGGTTGAGGAACCACATGCGCTGCTGCGCCGGCGACAGTGGGATGCGTTCGGGACGCGTGCGCGCGGTCAGCGGCACCCGGGCGCCGCCGGTGGCGTCCTGCTCGACCCGCGCCGCGAGCGCGGCGACGGTCGAGGCCTCGAACAGCGTCCGCACCGGGACCTGCGTGTCGAGCGCCGCCCCGAGCCGTGACACGACCTGCGTCGCGATCAGCGAGTTGCCGCCGAGCTCGAAGAAGTCGTCGTCCGCGCCCACCCGCTCGACGCCGAGCACCTCGGCGAACGTGCCCGCGACGATCTCCTCGACCGGCGTCGACGGCGCCCGGAAGACCCGGGTCTCGAACACCGGTTCCGGCAGCGCCCGGCGGTCGAGCTTGCCGTTGACGGTCAACGGGATCGCGTCGATCACCACGAACGCCGACGGCACCATGTACTCCGGCACCAGCGCACCCGCCCCGGCGCGCAGTTCCTCGACGTCGACGGTCGCGCCGTCGGCGGGCACCACGTACGCGACGATGCGCGCCGCGCCGGGGGCGTCCTCGCGCACGATCACCGCGGCCTGCCCGACCGTCGGCTGGGCCAGCACGGCCGACTCGACCTCGCCGAGCTCGATCCGGAAGCCGCGGATCTTGACCTGGTCGTCCGCGCGGCCGAGGTACTCGAGGTCCCCCGAGACCGCCCAGCGCGCGACATCGCCGGTGCGATACAGCAATCCACCGTCGGCGGAGAACGGGTCGGCCACGAACCGGGCCGCGGACAGGTCCGGGCGGCCCAGGTAGCCGCGGGCCAGCTGGCCGCCGCCGACGTACATCTCACCGGCCACGCCCACCGGAACCGGGTTGAGGCGGGTGTCGAGGACGTAGACCCGCAGGCCCGCGATCGGCACGCCCACGATGCTCGCGGAACCGGCCTCGGCCAGCTCCGCACCGATCTCCCGGTACGACACGTGCACCGTGGTCTCGGTGATGCCGTACATGTTCACCAGCCGCGGGGAGGTGTCCCCGTGCCGGGTGAACCAGCCCGCCAGCCGGCGCGGCTCGAGGGCCTCACCGCCGAAGATCACGTACCGCAGAGCGAGGTCGCCCTCCGTGCCACCGGCCGTGCGGTCGGCCTCGGCGAGCTGGTAGAACGCCGACGGTGTCTGATTGAGCACCGTCACCCGTTCGCGCACGAGCAACTCGCGGAACGCCTCGGGCGAGCGCGAGGTGAACCAGTCCACGACCACCAGGGTGCCGCCGTACAGCAGGGGGCCCCACAGTTCCCACACCGAGAAGTCGAACGCGTACGAGTGGAACATCGTCCACACATCCGACGGGCCGAACCCGTAGACCGACTCGGTGTTCACCATGAGCCGCACCACGTTCCGGTGCGGGATCAGCACGCCCTTCGGCCGGCCCGTGGACCCCGAAGTGTAGATGACGTACGCGAGGTTCGCGGCGCCCAGCGGCGCGGTGCGCTCCTCGTCGCGGATCGGCGCGTCGTCCGTCCCCGAGAGGTCGACGGTGTCGAGCTCGACCACCGGCACCGCGGTGGGCACCTCGATCCCGGTGCCGGAGGCGGTGAGCACCGCGGCCGGTGCGGCGTCGGTGAGCATGAACTCGATCCGGTCGGCCGGGTAGTTCGGGTCCACCGGCAGATACCCGCCGCCGGCCTCGAGCACCGCGACGAGGGCGACCACCAGATCCGGCGACCGCGGCAGCGCGACCGCCACGAGCGACTCGGGGCCCACGCCCACCGAGATCAGATGCCGGGCCAGTCGCCGCGCCCGGGACGCGAACTCCGCGTAGGTCAGTGCCTCGTCGCCGAACCGCACCGCGGTGTCGCCGGGTGCGGCGGCGACCCGCGCCTCGAACATGTCCACCAGCGTCACGTCCGCCGGGGCGACGTCGTCGCCGAGCGAGTTCCACCGGGAGACCACGAGTTCACGTTCGAACTCGTCGACGATCTCGATGTCGCCGACCGCCACCGACGGATCCGCCGCCACGGCCCGCAGGATCCGCAGCAGCTGCTCGGCGAAGGCGGCGACGCGCAGCTCGTCGAACAGGTCGGTGGCGTAGGTGACGGCGGCGGCGATGCCGGCCGCCGAACCGTCCTCGGCCACCTGCTCCGAGAAGGTGAACTGCAGGTCGAATTTCGCCGTGGGCGGGTCGTAGTCGAGAGCCTCGAGCGCGAGACCGTCGAGTTCGAACTCGGCCTGTCCGATGTTCTGGAAGGTCAGCACCACCTGGAACAGCGGGTGCCGGGCCTGGGAGCGCTCCGGGTCGAGGATCTCCACCAGCCGTTCGAACGGCACGTCCGCGTGGGCGAACGCGTCGAGGTCGCTCTCGCGCACCGCGCTGAGCAGTTCCGCGAAGGACTGCCCGCCCTGCACGTCCGTGCGCAGGACGAGGGTGTTGACGAACATGCCGACCAGGTCGTCGAGGGCGGCCTCGCCGCGGCCGGCGACCGGGGTGCCGATCGCGATGTCCTCGGTGGCGGACAACCGGGCCAGCAGCACCGCGAGCGCCGCGTGCACGACCATGAACAGCGACGTGTTCTTCTCGTGCGCAAGGTTCTGCAGACGGTCGTGGAGCGCCTCGTCGACGTGGAAGCGGCTGGTGCGGCCGTGTCCGGAGGCCCGCTCGGGACGGGCCCGATCGGACGGCAGGTCCAGCTGGTCGGGCAGCCCGGCGAGCGTGCGCTTCCAGAATTGCACCTGTTCGGCGGCCACGGATCCCGGCTCGTCCTCGGAGCCGAGCACGTCGCGCTGCCACAGGGCGTAGTCCGCGTACTGGATCTCGAGCGGTGCCCAGCCGGGCAGCTCGCCGCGGGTGCGGGCCGCGTAGGCGACCATCACGTCGCGGGCGAGCGGACGCAGGGAGAACCCGTCCGTGGCGATGTGATGGGCGACGAACAGCAGCACGTGCTCGGTTCGGCTCAGCTCGAAGACCACCGCACGGAAGGGCACCTCGGTGGTGACGTCGAACCCGCGCGTGACGAGTTCGCGGGCACGGTCCGGCAGAGCCTGCGCGTCGATCTGCTCGACCTCGAGCCGCACCGGGGATTCCGGCAGGATCTGCTGGTAGCCGGTGCCGTCCACGTCGGGGTAGATGGTGCGCAGCACCTCGTGGCGCTCGGTCAGGTCCCGGATCGCCCCGCGCAGGGCGGGCACGTCGAGGGCGCCGGTGAAACGCACGCCGATCGGGACGTTGTTCACCGCCGACCCGGGGTCGAATCGGTTGAGGAACCACATGCGCTGCTGCGCCGGCGACAGTGGGATGCGCTCGGGCCGCTCGTACGGGGCCAGCGGGGTGCGGCGACCCGCGCCGGCCTCCTGCTCGGCCCGCACCGCGAGAGCCTCGACGGTCGGGGCGTCGAACAGTGCCCGCACCGGGATCGACGCGTCGAGCGCGTCGCTGAGGCGGGCCGCGACCTGCGTCGCGACGAGGGAGTTGCCGCCGAGATCGAAGAAGTCGTCGTCGCGGCCGACCCGCGGCACACCCAGTACCTGGGCGAAGACGCCCGCGACGATCTCCTCGACCGGGGTCCGCGGCGCGGTGAAGGTGCGTGCTTCGAAGGTCGGGGCCGGCAGAGCGCGCCGGTCGATCTTGCCGCTGGCGTTCAGCGGGAACGCCTCCAGGGCGACGAAGGCCGACGGCACCATGTAGGACGGCAGCGTGGTGGCCAGCGCGTCCTTCGCCCGGGCGGGGTCGAACGCGACGCCCGGCTCGGGAACGACGTAGCCGACCAGTTGCGATCCGAAGCGCGGGTCCTCGCGCACCACGGCGACGGCCTGGCGCACCTCGTCGAGGGCGGTCAGCTGCGACTCGACCTCGCCGAGTTCGATACGCAGGCCGCGCAACTTGACCTGCAGGTCCGTGCGGCCCAGGTAGTCGAGCTCGCCCGCGGCGGTCCACCGCACCAGGTCGCCGGTGCGGTACATCCGCTCGCCGCTGGACCAGGGGTCGGCGACGAATCGCTCGGCCGTCAGATCCGGGCGGCCGTGATAGCCCCGCGCCAGCTGGGGACCGGTGAGGTAGAGCTCGCCGGCGACGCCGAGCGGCACGGGGTGCAGCCGTTCGTCGAGCACGAGCGCGCCGGTGTTCCAGACCGGGGTACCGATCGGAACCGTTGCGGTGTCGCCGGGTCCGGCCGTCCGGTGGACGGTCTGGATCGTCGTCTCGGTCGGGCCGTACAGGTTGTGGACGGGTGCATCGCTCAGTGCGTGCAGCCGGGCGACGGTGTCGGCCGGGAGGCTCTCGCCGCCGCAGAAGACCTGGGTCAGGGACGCGGCGGTCGCCCGGTCGAGGTGTTCGAGCACGGCGTCGAGGACGGCGGGCACGAACTGGGCCAGGGTGACGGCGTGCCGGGCGATCGCTGCCGCCATCGCGGCGGGGTCGCGGTGCAGGTCGGGTGCGCCGACCACGATCCGGGCGCCCACGAGCGGCGGCAGGAAGATCTCCCAGACCGAGGCGTCGAAGGTGGCGGGGGTCTTGAGCAGCAGGACGTCGCCGGCGCCCGGGCCGAACTGGTCCTGCATCCACAGCAGCTGGTTGACCACGGCGGCGTGCGGCACGGCCACACCCTTCGGCCGGCCGGTGGAACCGGACGTGTAGAGCACGTACGCAAGATGATCCGGGCGCAGCGGTGCGAGCCGGTCGGCGTCGGTCAGGGGCGCGTCGCCGTACGGTGCGGTGTCGGCCTCGTCGAGCGCCACGATCGGCACCGTGCCCGCGCCCGGCAGACGGTCAGATCCGGTGCGGGTGAGAACCATTACGGGCGAAGCGGATTCGAGGACGTACGCGATCCGGTCGGCCGGCTGGTCCGGGTTGAGCGGGACGTAGGCGGCCCCCGCGGCCAGGACGGCGTGGATCGCCACGAGCATCTCCGTGGAGCGGCTCGCGGCCACCGCGACGACGGTGTCCGGTCCCGCGCCGTGCGCGACGAGATACCGCGCCAGGGCGTTGACACGGGAGCCGAACTCGCGGTACGTCCACGTCGACTCGGCCGACTCCACAGCCACGGCGTCGGGCGTGCAGGCCGCCTGCCGGGCGAGGAGATCGACCAGGGTGGCGTCGGAATCGAGCGCTCGACGGGGGCCGTGCGAAAGCTGCTCGACCGCACCGAGTTCCGCCCCCGGCAGCATCGGCAGGTCGCCGACCGGCACGTCGGGTCGTTCGGTCACCAGCCGCAGCAGCCGGACGAACCGGTCGCCCACGGCGGCGATCGTCGAGGCGTCGAACAGGTCGGTGGCGTAGGAGATCTCGACGGCGAGAGCACCCGCGTCGGTGCCGGCCGCCTGACCCTCGAGGATCGTGACCATGAGGTCGAACTTCGCCACGCCGCCGTCGAGCGGCAGTTGCGCCACCGACAGTCCCGGTAGTTCCAGGGCCACGTCGCCGATGTTCTGGAACGCCAGCATGACCTGGAACAACGGGGTCCGGGCCTGAGTGCGTTCCGGCGCGAGCACGTCCACCAGGCGCTCGAACGGCACCTCGGCGTGCGCGAACGCCCCGAGGTCGACTTCGCGCACCCGGGCGAGCAGTTCGGCGAAGGTGTCGGCAGTGTCCACCTCGGTGCGCAGCACCAGGGTGTTGACGAACATGCCGATCAGGTTGTCGAGCGAGCGTTCCCCCCGGCCGGCCACCGGGGTGCCGACGGCGATGTCCCGGGAGGTGCCGAGACGGGCCAGCAGCAGCGCCAGGGCGGCGTGAACCACCATGAACACCGTCGCGCGCTGTTCGCCGGCGAGCCGGCCGAGCGCAGCGTGCAGCGACTCGTCGAGTGTGAGCCTGTGTGTCGCACCACGATTCGTCGCCACCGCGGGCCGTGGACGGTCGGTCGGCAGGTCGAGGCCGTCCGGCAGGCCGTCGAGCGTCTGCTTCCAGTATTCGAGCTGACGGGTGACGAGCGAGTCCGGATCGTCCTCGGAGCCGAGCACGTCGCGCTGCCACAGGGTGTAGTCGGCGTACTGGATCTCGAGCGGCTCCCAGGCGGGTTCGTTGCCGAGCGACCGGGCCGCGTAGGCGACCATGATGTCGCGGGTGAGGGGACCCATCGAGAAGCCGTCGCCGGCGATGTGGTGCATGACCGCGACGAGCACGTGCTCCTCGGGGCTCAGGCACAGCAACCGCACGACGATCGGGACGTCGGTGGACACGTCGAAGTGCGTGGCCGCCAGCGTCCGCAGTTCGTCGGGCAGCTGCGCCGGGTCGATGCGCACGGCCTCGAGCGGGACGCGGGCCTCGGAGGGCGCGAGCACCTTCTGGTAGCCGTACCCGTCGAGGTCGGGGTAGACGGTGCGCAGGGATTCGTGGCGGGCGAGGACGTCGCACACCGCTTCCTCGAGCGCCGGGACGTCGAGCCGGCCGGACATGCGGACGGCCACGGGAATGTTGTTCGCCGTCGAATCGGGATCGAACCGGTTGAGGAACCACATGCGCTGCTGGGCGAGCGACAGCGGCACCCGCTCGGGCCGGGGTTGCGGAACCAGCGGGGCACGTCGCGCCGGACCGTCGTGACCGTCGATCCGGGCGGCCAACGCCTCGACGGTCGAATTCTCGAACAGCACCCGCAGCGGCACCGACGCGTCGAGCGCCGCCCCGATCCGCGAGACCACCTGCGTGGCGATCAGCGAGTTGCCGCCGAGCGCGAAGAAGTCGTCGTCGAGACCGACCCGCTCGAGACCGAGCACCTCGGCGAACACACTCGCCACGATCTCCTCCACCGGAGTCGTCGCGGCACGAAACGCCTTGACCTCGAACACCGGCTCCGGCAACGCCTTCCGGTCCAGCTTGCCCGACGCGTTCAGCGGCAACTCCGCGAGCACCACGAACGCCGACGGCACCATGTACGACGGCAGCACGTGCCCCACCGCCGACCGGGCCTCGTCCTCGTCGAACACGGCACCGGCGGTCGTGACCACGTACGCCACCAGCTGCTCGGCGCGGACCAGCACGACCGCCTGCGCCACCGCAGGAACCTCCAGCAGCGCCGCCTCGATCTCG
>NZ_BCXE01000047.1 GCF_001894945.1 Rhodococcus ruber NBRC 15591 | reverse complement strand
CTTCGTTCCACAGGAACCGGCAGCGATGCCACTCGTCGAGCAGGGCACGTTCGGCGAGGCGACCCGGCCGCAACCGGTAGTTGTAGCGCACCACCTCACCCCCCATGCCCGGCACGGTAGCCGCACCCACCGACACGTGTGCCCGACACCACCCCGACACCGAGAAAGGAGGACGGCGCTTGTGCTCCCTCGTCTACGAGGCAGTATCCGCGCCGAACACCAGATGACCGAGACCCTCTCCCCCGCCCGTCACTACCGCGAACTCGCGGCGAAGTTCACCGCACGCGTCGAGGCCGTGCCCGCCGACCGATGGGACTCGCCGTCGCCCTGCGCGGGCTGGTCCGCCCGCGACGTGCTGCGGCACGTCGTCGACACGCAGCGGCAGATCGTCACCGTCGTCGGCCTGGAACTGCCCGCCGGCCCGTCGCCGGACACCGACCCGGTCGGAGCCTGGGCCGCCACCCGGGACGGCATGCAGGCGATCCTCGACGATCCGCGGCGCGCCGGCCTCGAGTACGACGGCCACTTCGGCCGCACCACCCTGGCCGCGACCGTCGCGCGGTTCTACAACTTCGACCTCGTGGTGCACGCCTGGGACCTCGCCCGCGCCGCCGGCCTGGACGACACCGTCGACGACGAGGACCTCGACTTCGCGGAGGCGACGGCGCAGGCCCTGGGTGACTCGATCCGGATGGAGGGAGTCTGCGGACCGGCCGTCGAGGTACCGGCGGACGCCGACCGGCAGACCCGGGTGCTCGCGCACCTGGGGCGTCGCGCCTGACCGGCGGTAACCTCGCGCCTGACCGGCGGTAGCCTCGGGGCATGCGCGCTCCGGGCTGGTGGCTTCCGGTGTCGCTGCTGGCCGTGGCCGCCCTCCTGTCCGGTCCCGCCGAGGTCACCCCGCCCGCGCCCGTCACGTCCGTCGGCATCCCGGCGACGGGACTGACCGCCGACGTCCCGGCGACGTCCGCGACGATGTACGCGGGGGTGACCGATTCCGCCGACCCGCCGCTCCCGCGCGCCGTCGGCGAGCGCGGCGCACCGGCGTCCGTCGGCGACGAGTTCGACGAGTATCCCTATGTCCGCTACGAACTCGAATTTCCCCCCGGAACCGAGTCGGTGACGCTCCGGTGGCAGGGCCGCAGCGTCAACCTCGACGACCTCGCCCTGCACGTGCGCACCGACGGTTCGTGGGGCGAGCCGCGGGCCGTCGCGCGGCCCGAGGTGCCCGGCGGACCGATCGTGCTCGAGGCGCGGGTCACCGACGTCGCCGGCCCCCTGGAGATCCTGGTGATCGACGCGCCCCGTCGCGACCGGAGCTTCCGCGACGCCGCACCGGACCAGGCGTTCGCCGACCCGGCGGATTACGACTTCGCGATCCAGCACCTCACCGACACCCAGTACCTCGCCCGCGACGACACCGCCGTCTTCCGGGACATGACCACGTGGACGGCGCAGCAGGCCCGTGCCCGGAAGATCGCCTACGCCGTGCACACCGGGGACCTGATCCAGTCGTGGATCCGGCCGGGCGCCCCGGACGCCCGCGCCCGCACGGAGTTCGAGGTCGCGTCGGAGGCGATGGGAATTCTCGAGGCGGCCGGCGTGCCCTACGGGGTCCTGCCCGGCAACCACGACAACCTGTGGAACGTCGCCGGCCGGCTCGTGCCGGGCGAGCACGAACGCAACCATGCGCTGTACAACGAGTACTTCGGGCCGCAGCGGTACCGGGACCGGCCGCAGTGGGGTGACTCGGTGACCGACGCCGACAATTCGGCGCACTACGACCTGTTCGAGATCGCCGGCACCCCCTTCCTCGTCCTCTACCTCGGCTACAACCCGCCGGAGCACGTGATGCACTGGGCCGAGGGGGTGCTGGCCGCCCATCCCGACCGCAACACGATCGTCGCCGCGCACTACTACCTCGACGAGGACGGCCGTCTCCGGATGAGTGGATTCGGCGACATCGGCGGCAGTTCCGGCCAGCAGATCTGGAACCGGCTCGTCGTGCCGCACGAGTCGGTGTTCATGGTGCTGTCCGGGCACGTCGACGGGCAGACGACGGTGACCGACCGCCCGATCCCCGGCAGTGACCGGCGCGTGGTCGAGATGCTCGCCGACTATCAGTACTTCCTCGTCGACGGCCGGCGCGCGACGGGATTCCAGCGGTTGCTGCAGTTCGATCTCGACGGCGGCACGGTCGCCGTCACCACCCACTCGCCCGCCCTCGACAGTTTCCGGGTGGAGGACCACGACCCGCGCCGCCGCTACACCCCCGAGGACGGCGATTTCGTGGTGGACGTGCAGTTGCGTGCCGGCGTGCCCCGCGCGGTGATACCCGGATGAGCACGGATCACCCTGCCGCCGAGGCAGGTTCGGCGGTCGTCGCGCGGCTTCCGGGGCGGGCCTCCCCGAGCGCGTCGGCGGCGTCGCCCGCGGTGCGCTCTGCCGTTCGCAACGATTGCGTCACCGTGGGCGGCCGGCGCGCGGACGCTGCCGAAGAGGAGCCGCCGGCCGTACCCGGCCGCGGGGTGCTCCCGCCGGCCGAGCCGACCGGTGTGCTGCACCCGGACGGCGCGGGGAGTTCCCGCCGCCGGGGGAATGCGGGATAATCAGCGGCATCCGATCCTCCGGAGGTTCCCGTGCGACTGAGCAACGTTCCGCTCCGGCTGGCCACCGGCGCCTTCATCCTCAATTCCGGGCTGGGCAAGCGCGATCTCCCACCCGAGGCCGCGGCCGGGCTGCAGGACATGGCGAGCAAGGCGCTCCCCCGGCTCGGGAAGATGCGGCCGGAGACGTTCGGCCAGACCCTGTCGACCGCCGAGATCGGCGTCGGCGCCCTGCTGCTGGCCCCCTTCGTCTCCCCCGTGGTGGCCGGTTCCGCACTGACAGCGTTCAGTTCGGGCCTGCTCGCGATGTACTGGAAGATGCCCGGCATGCACGAGGGCGGATCCTTCCGCCCGACCCAGCAGGGCACGCCGATCGCCAAGGACGTGTGGCTCCTCGGGGCGGGCCTGTCCCTGATCATCGGCGGGATGTCCAGGTAAGGGTCCCGTCGCGGGTTCGGCACGACGCACCGTGGGTACCGCCGACACATGAACACACGACGCACAACCCTTATCGCAGGCGTGTCCCTGACCGCACTCGTCGTCGCGGGGTGCGGCGGCGATGATTCCTCGACGGAGAACCAGGCCACCGTCGAGGCGCCCCCCACCTCGGAGACGACGACCACCGGCATGCCCACGGCACTGCCCGGCACGGACGGAGTGGCCTTCGAGCTGCCCGGCGCAGGCGGTGGCGACGACAACGCATTCACCTACGACGAGGCCGCCGTCCCAGTCGGTTCGACGGTGACCGTCGAATCCGAGGAGGAGGGTGGACGCACGACGGTCACGCTCGAGGCGAGCGGGCTGGCACCCACCCGTGACTTCGGCGTGCACGTCCACACGCAGCCGTGCGGGCCGCAGCCGTCGGACGCCGGTCCGCACTATCAGAACGACGTGGACCCGGCGGCCACCCCGCAATCCCCGTCGACGGATCCCGCCTTCGCCAATCCCGGGAACGAGGTCTGGCTCGACATCACCACCGACGGCAACGGCAACGCTCAGGCGTCGACGACGGTCGACTGGGAGTTCCGCGACGACGAGGCGAATTCGGTGGTGCTCCACGCCGAGCGCACCAAGACCGGCCCCGGGGAGGCCGGCATGGCCGGTGCTCGTCTGGCCTGCGTCGACGAGGACTTCTGACCGGGGTCCGACCGCGGAAGGTGGACCGGACACATCGGGCAGGTGTCGTGCGGTGCCCCATACCGGCGTATGGGGATACCTGCAGGTACGGTGCATCCATGCGCGCGCGTCCCTATGCCACCACCAGCCCCACGCGTCTCGCCGCTGCCCTGCTCGAGGTCGCGGCACGGATCGGGCTCGACGGCGCCAGCGTGCGTGAGGTGGCCAGCCATGCGGGTGTATCGATCGGCGCCGTACAGCACCACTTCCCCACCAAGGACGAGATGCTCGCCTACTCGTTCCGATCGCTCGCCGAGCGGGTGCTGACGCGGTTGAGCACCGTCGACCCGGACATCGATCCGGCGCGCACCCTGTTCGCGGCGCTGAGCCAGTTGCTGCCGCTCGACGAGCAGCGCACCGCCGAGGCACACGTGATGGCGGCGTTCACCGTGCGCGCCGCGACGTCGCCCTCGTTGAGCACGATCCGGCACACCACGTTGTTCACGATGCGCACCGCGGTGTCCGCCGTCCTGATCCGGATGGGCACCGCGGAGGCCGAGACCCGGGCCGCACTGCTGCTGGCCGCGGTCAACGGCCTGGCGCTCGACGCGATCGCCAGTCCGGAACTGTATCCGCCGGAGTACCTGACCCACGCGCTGCACACCCAGATCCAGCTGTCGCTCGACGGCGCCGACGCCCGCTGACTGCTTCCAGAAT
>NZ_BCXE01000046.1 GCF_001894945.1 Rhodococcus ruber NBRC 15591 | reverse complement strand
ACACACCCACGCACCCAGGGGGTGGGTCAGCGTGCGGTCCAGCCGCCGTCCATCGTGTAGGACGCGCCGGTGACCATGCCGGCGTCGTCCGACGCCAGCCACGCGACGAGGGAGGCCACCTCCTCGGGTTCGACGAGCCGCTTGATCGCGGGTTCGGTGAGCAGCACGTCGGCGAGCACCCGCTCCTCGTCGATGCCGTGCACCCGGGCCTGATCACCGATCTGCTTCTCCACCAGCGGGGTTCGCACATAGCCGGGGTTGACGCAGTTGCTGGTGACGCCGTGCGGGCCGCCCTCGACGGCCGTGACCTTCGACAGTCCCTCGAGGCCGTGCTTGGCGGTGACGTACGCGGACTTGAAGGCCGACGCCCGCAGGCCGTGCACCGACGACACGTTGACGATGCGCCCGAAGCCGCGCTCGTACATGTGCGGCAGGGCCGCCTTCACGAGCAGGAACGGCGCTTCCACCATGAGCGTCTGGATTCGGCGGAAATCGGTGAGCGCGAATTCCTCGATCGGCCGGACGACCTGGATGCCGGCGTTGTTGACGAGGATGTCCACCTCGAGCCGGAGCCCGTCGAGCTGGTCGGTGTCGAGCAGGTCCACCCCCCACGCCCGTCCCCCGATGTCGTGGGCGAGGGTCTTGGCGGCCACCTCGTCGACGTCGGCGACGGTGACGTGCACGCCGCGGGCGGCGAGTTCCCGGGCACAGGCGGCGCCGATGCCGCTCGCTCCGCCGGTGACCAGTGCGGTGCGGGCACTCATGCGGGCACCGCCGTCTTCTCGGCGTCGACGGCCCGCACGTCCGCGGCGTCGACGTCGCGCAGGCTGATCCCCTTGGTCTCCCGGGCGGCGACGACGGCGATGATCGTCACCACCGACGCCACGGCCAGGTAGACCGCGATGGGGACGGCGCTGCCGTAGCGGCTGAGCAGGGCGGTCGCGATGATCGGTGCGAGCGAGCCGGCGACGATGGAGGTCACCTGGTAGCCGAGCGAGACACCCGCGTAGCGCATCCGGGTCGGGAACATCTCGGCCATGATCGCGGGCTGACCGGCGTACATGAACGCGTGGAACACCAGGCCGATGACGATGGCGGACATCACCAGGGCGTTGTGGCCGCTGTCCATCATGGGGAAGGCGAAGAAGCCCCAGGTGCCGGCGGTGACGGCCCCGACCATGTACACCGGGCGGCGGCCGAAGGTGTCGGACAGGCGCCCGACGACGGGGATGATCGCGAAGTGCACGGCGTGCGCGGCGAGCATCCACCACAGGATGGTGGCGGTGTCCGCGCCGACGACCACCTTGAGGTACGTGATCGAGAAGGTGACGACGAGGTAGTACATGACGTTCTCGGCGAAACGCAGGCCCATGGCGGTGAACACACCGCGCGGGTAGCGCTTGACGACCTCGACGACGCTGTACGAGCTGGACTTCAGCTGCTCGGCCTCACGCTGAGCCTCGAGGAAGATCGGTGCGTCGGTGACCTTGGTGCGGATGTAGTAGCCGACCAGGACGATGACCGCCGACAGCCAGAACGCGATGCGCCAGCCCCACGAGAGGAACGCCGCGTCGGACAGCGTCGTGGTCAGGACCAGCAGCACGACGGTGGCGACGAGGTTGCCCATCGGGACGCCGGCCTGCGGCCACGAGGCCCAGAAGCCGCGGGAACGGTCCGGGCTGTGCTCGGCGACGAGCAGCACCGCGCCGCCCCACTCGCCACCCACGGCGAAGCCCTGCACGAAGCGCAGCGTGACGAGCAGCGCGGGCGCCCAGTAGCCGATGGCGCCGAAGGTGGGCAGGCAGCCCATGAGGAAGGTGGCGACGCCGACGAGCACGAGACTGGTCTGCAGCAGCTTCTTGCGGCCGAACTTGTCACCGAAGTGCCCGAACACGACGCCGCCGAGGGGCCGTGCGACGAAACCGACGGCGTATGTGACGAACGCCGCGATGATCGCGTCGAGTTCGTTGCCGTTGTCGGGGAAGAAGACCTTGGAGAACACCAGGGTGGCGGCGGTGCCGTAGAGGAAGAATTCGTACCACTCGACGACGGTGCCGGCCATCGAGGCGCCGACGACCTTGCGCAGACCCGAAGTGGGGGTCTCGTCCGGTGCGCGGCCGCCGGGCCGCGACTGTTCGACACTCATGGATTCGTCCTCCTCGATCCGACTGTGACGGGCAACACTTCTGAAGGCATGTGCCGAGTATCGATGCGCAGATCTGCATGCACAATGACGCGATCCGCAGAGCGGATCTGCAAGAATGCACATATGAGCGCGCCGTCGGCCGATGACCTGCTGGTTCTGCTGGCCGTCGGCCGCACCGGTCGCTTCACGACTGCCGCCGAGGACCTCGGCGTCAACCACACCACCATCGCCCGTCGCATCGCGGCGCTCGAGAAGAGCCTCGGCGGGCGCGTGCTGGCCCGCGCGTCGGGCGGCTGGGAACTCACCGAGCTCGGCCGCTCGGCACTCGCCGCGGCCGAGCGGATCGAGGCCGCCGTGTCCGGACTGGCCGGTCCCGGCGGGGACCGCGGCCTCGAGGGTGTCGTGCGGGTCTCGGCCACCGACGGTTTCAGCGCGTACATCGCGGCGCCGGCCGGCGCGCTGGTGCGGCGACGGCACCCGGGCGTCGCGGTGGAGATCGTCGCGGCCACCCGTCGCGCGTCGCAGCAGCGGTCCGGACTCGACCTCGAGGTGGTGGTGGGACGCCCCCAGGTGCATCGGGCCGAGGCGCACCGGCTGGCCGACTACACCCTCGGCCTGTACGCGGCACGGGCCTACGTCGACGAGCACGGCGCTCCCACGACGGTGCGCGAACTGGGCCGTCACCCGCTGGTGTACTTCATCGACTCGATGCTGCAGGTCGACGACCTGGACCTGGCCCGTCGCATCGCCCCGGACATGCACGAGTCGGTGAGTTCGACCAACGTGTTCGTCCACGTCGAGGCCACCCGCGCCGCGGCCGGGGTCGGGTTGCTGCCGTGCTTCATGGCCGACCGGCACGCCGACCTGGTGCGGATCCTGCCCGCGGAGGTGGAGGCGCGGCTGAACTACTGGATGGTGGCGCGGTCGGAGACGCTGCGCCGGCCGGAGGTCGCCGCCGTCGTCGCCGCGATCCGCGAGACCGTGCACGCCCAGCGTTCCGTCCTGCTCGGCCGCCCCGCCGCGTGACCCGCCACCCGGCCGCCGCACACGTGACCGAATGTGACATCGCAGTCGATAGTCTGACCAGATGTCACATTCGGCCGGGGACGCGCGGGCAGGGGCCGGCCGGTTCGCCCCGAGCCCGTCGGGCGACCTGCATCTCGGGAACCTGCGCACGGCGGTCCTCGCATGGCTGTTCGCCCGGAGCACCGGGCGCCGGTTTCTGCTCCGCGTCGAGGATCTCGACCGGGTCCGGCCGGGCGCGCAGGAACGTCAACTCGCCGACCTCGCCGCACTGGGCCTCGACTGGGACGACGAGGTCGTCCACCAGTCGCGGCGGCTGCCGCTCTACGACGCCGCGATCGCCCGCCTCACCCGCGCGGGTCTGACCTACGAGTGCTTCTGCACCAGACGCGAGATCCAGCACGCGGCGTCCGCGCCGCACGCCCCGCAGGGCGCCTACCCGGGCACGTGCCGCACGCTCACCGAACCCGAGCGGGCAGCGAAACGGGCATCCGGCCGGCCGGGCGCGATCCGCCTGCGGTCCGGCGCCTCGACCTTCACCGTGCACGACGTGGTGCACGGCGACTTCACGGGTGTGGTCGACGACCTGGTGCTGCGCCGCGGCGACGGCATTCCCGCCTACAACCTGGCCGTCGTCGTCGACGACGCGGCCCAGGGCATCGACCAGGTGGTCCGCGGCGACGACCTGCTGACCTCCGCTCCCCGGCAGGCCTACCTCGCGGCGCTGCTCGGGCTTCCCGTGCCCACGTACGCGCACGTGCCGCTGGCGCTCAACGTGCACGGCAAGCGCCTCGCCAAACGCGACGGCGCGGTGACGCTCACCGACCAGGCGGCGCTGGGCCATACCGCAGCCGACGTGCTGGGCCGGATCGCGGTCTCGCTCGACCTGGCGGACAAGGACGAACCCGTCACATCGGGACTGCTGCTCGAGCGATGGGATCCGGCCCGGCTCCCGCGGGAGCCGTGGGTGTACGACGGCGGCTGGTGACACCCTCCGCGCGCCCGGCACCGGTCCGTTTCGTGCCGCTCGTCCGGCTCGCGGAAGTTCCGGTGATCGTGCAATTCGGACGCGTCGGACGTAGTGTGCGCAGTCGACAACGCGATTGGCTCCACCCTCCCCTCGAGAAGGATCCGATGACGACCGGCGGTTACGACCCCAGCAAAGAGCCCTACAACCAGGGCGGCGAACCCGACCCACAGCAGGGCGGCTACCGGCCCCCTCCCGGCAGCTATCCCCCGCCCGGGAACTACCCGCCCCCGCAGGGCAACTACCCGCCTGCCGGCGGTTACCCACCTCCGCAGGGCAACTACCCACCCCCCGGTGGCTATCCGCCACCGCCGGGGAACTACCCGCCGCAGGGCGGCTACCCGCCCCCTCCGGGCAACTACCCCTCGGGCGGTAGCCAGTACGGCGGATTCGGCGCCCCCACGCAGCTCAACGTCGGCGAGGCCATCGGCTACGGCTGGAAGAAATTCAGCCAGAACGCGGGCGTCTGGATCGCCTTCGTCGTCGCGGCGGCGCTGATCCAGTTCGTGATCAACGTGATCTTCGGCGGCTTCGACACGAACGAACTGTCGGCGCTCAGCATCATCGGCGCGATCGTCAGCGTGTTCGTCAGCATCCTGATCCAGGCCGCCTACGTGCGCGGCGCGCTGCACGAAACCGACGGCAACCGCCCGTCGTTCGGGTCCTTCTTCCAGTTCGAGAACATCGGCGCCGTGGTCGTCGCGAGCCTGCTCGTCTCGCTCATGACCGTGGTCGGCTTCATCCTGCTGATCATCCCCGGCTTCATCGTCATCTTCCTGACCTGGTGGACGCTGCAGTTCGTCATCGACCGGAACGAGCAGCCGGTGGACGCGATCAAGTCCAGCTTCCGGGCCATCTCGTCCAATGTGGGACCGCTGCTGCTGCTGGCGCTCGCTCTGGTGGGCATCAACATCCTCGGTGCGATCCCGTGCGGGCTGGGTCTGCTCGTCACCATCCCGCTCACGATCATCGCTTCCACCTACGCCTACCGGGTGACCACCGGACGCGGCGTCGCACCCTGACGGGTACGGCGTTCCACGAAGCGGCACGTCACGAATCACGAGGACCACGATGACCAGCGGGGGCTACGAACCCACTTCCGATCCGCAGGATCCGAACAAGCAGCCGGGCGCACAGCCGTACGGCCCACCGCCCGGGTACGGCCCGCCCCAGGGTTACCCACCGCAGGGGCCGGGCTACGGCACGCCACCGCCCGGCTACGGGCCGCCGCAGGGCCCGCCACCGCAGTACGGCGCTCCCCAGTACGGCGCTCCCCAGTACGGCGCTCCCCAGTACGGTGCTCCCCAGTACGGCGGCCCCCAGTACGGCGGGGCACCGCAGCAGCCCGGGGCGCCGTACGGGTCACCGCCGGCGGGAGGCCCCGCCGGGTACGGCCCGCCTCCCGGCTACGGAGCTCCGGGCTACCCGCCCGGCTTCGGTTCCTCGCGCCCGCAGATCGACATCGGCGCCGCCCTGAGCTACGGGTGGCGCAAGTTCAGTGAGAACGTCGGCGGCTGGCTGAGCCTCGCCGGGGTGATCGTCGTGGCCGCCCTGGTGTTCGGCGCCCTGATGTTCGGGGTCGTGATGGCCTCGACCACGACGGACCGCTACGGCTACAGCACCGGCATGTCGGGCGTCGGGATCGCCGTGATGATCGTGCTGATCGTCGCGTTCGTCATCGGCATGCTCGTCGTCCAGGCGGCCGGGGTGCGCGGGGCCCTGTACGAGCTAGACGGTCACAAGCCGGCGCTCAAGGACTTCTTCCGCGTCGGCAGCCTCGGTCCCATCCTGCTCGTGTCCCTGCTCATCGCGCTGGGAACACTGCTCGGTTCGCTCGTCATCGTCGGTGGCATCGTCGTCGCCTTCCTGACCGTGTGGGCGCTGCACTTCGTCATCGACCAGCGGCAGGACGCGGTCACGGCGATCAAGTCGAGCGCGTCCGCGGCCGCGGCCAACGTCGGGCAGCTGATCCTGCTGTGGCTGGTGCTGTCCGCGATCAACTTCGTCGGCGCGCTGCTGTGCTACGTGGGCCTGCTGGTCACCGTGCCCGTCACCACCATCGCCTACGCGTACGCCTACCGCGTCGCCACGGGTGGGCGCGTAGCCCCCTGACAGCAGGTCGCGGGCCCCGATCCGCCGGGCCGGGGTCCGCGTCCTGTTCGTCCGTTCTTCGCCTTCCGCCCGCCCGAGTGCTTGGATGGCCGGGTGACAGAGCACGTGCAGACCCAGCAATCCGACCACACGCACTTCGCCCGCGTGGTCCGCAGCCACTACCCCGGACTGGTGGCCCTGTTCACGGCGGTGCTCATCATCTCCAACGTCGCCGCCGGCAAGGGCGTGGCGTTCTTCGGCGACGCCGAATGGGCGCTCGGCCCGCTACAGGTCCTGCCGATCATCACCGACGGTGCGTTCTTCCTGTTTCCGCTCGCCTACATCGTCGGCGACGTCCTGAGCGAGGTCTACGGCTTCGCCGCGACCCGACGCGCCGTGTACTACGGTTTCGGCGCGGTGGCGCTGGCCGCGCTGTGCTTCTGGATCGCCCAACAGCTGCCGCCCGCCGACTTCTACGAGAACCAGCCCGCGTTCGAGGCCGTCCTCGGGGTGGTGCCGCGACTGCTGCTGGCCGGTCTCGCCGGTTACCTCGTCGGGCAGCTGCTCAACTCCTACGTGCTGGTGCGCATCAAGGAGATCACCAAGGAGAAGCACCTGTGGGCTCGGCTGATCGGCTCCACCGTCGTCGGCGAGTTCGCCGACACGCTCATCTTCTGCGCGATCGCCGCCGGCGTCATCGGCATCACCACGTGGGCGGACTTCGTCAACTACGTGGTGGTCGGGTTCCTGTGGAAGACGCTCGTCGAGATCGTCGTCATGCCGGTCACCTACGCGGTCATCGCGTACGTGAAGCGGCGGGAGCCGACCTACGCCGAGTGACGGCAGCCGACGCGGACCGCCGGGTCCTCGCTCACCGCCGCGCGTAGAACCGGCTCAGGGTCTCGGCCTTGTGCTCCTCGAAGTTTCCGCCGTCGACGGCGGCGCGGATGTCGTCGACGAGCCGCACCGTGAACCGCTCGTTGTGGATGGTGCACAACGTGGACGCCAGCATCTCCTTGGCCTTGAACAGGTGGTGGATGTACGCGCGCGTGTAGTGGCGGCAGGTGTAGCAGTCGCAGTCCTCGTCGATGGGGGTGAAGTCGCGGCGGAACCGGCTGGTGTTGATGTTGAACCGGCCGTCCGGGTGGTAGATGGCCGCGTTGCGCGCCACCCGGGACGGGTTCACGCAGTCGAACGTGTCGACGCCGTGCTCGATCGCGACGAACATGTCGTCGGGTTCGCTGATGCCGAGCAGGTGCCGCGGCTTGTGCTCGGGCAGTTCCTCGGTGCACCACCGGACGATGGTGCCGAGGTTCTGCTTCTCGAGGGCGCCGCCGATGCCGTAGCCGTCGAAGCCGCGGCCCGACTCGCCGACGACCGATTCGAGACCGCGGCACGCCTGCCGGCGCAGGTCCTCGTACTGCGCACCCTGCACCACCCCGAACAGCGCCTGGTACGGACGGTGGGCGCGTTGCGCCGTGAGCTTCTCGTGCTCGGCGATGCACCGCACCGCCCACGCCTGGGTCCGCTCGACGGACCGCTCCTGGTAGCCGCGGGTGTTCATCAGGGTGGTCAGCTCGTCGAACGCGAAGATGATGTCGGCGCCGAGCTGATGCTGGATGCGCATCGACGCCTCGGGCGTGAACCGGTGCCGGGAGCCGTCGAGGTGGGACTTGAAGGTGACGCCGTCGTCGTCGACGTGCGCGAGCCGCTCCTTGCCTTCGGCGATGACGTCGTCGGACTGCACGCCCACGGCGTCCATCGCCAGGACCTTCTTGAAGCCGACCCCGAGGGACATCACCTGGAATCCGCCGCTGTCGGTGAAGGTGGGCCCGTCCCAGTTCATGAACTTCCCGAGCCCACCGGCCTCGTCGACGATGTCCGATCCGGGCTGCAGATACAGGTGGTAGGCGTTGGCGAGCAGCGCCTGCGCCCCGAGTTCCTTCATCGCCTCGGGCAGGACCGCCTTGACCGTCGCCTTGGTACCCACACCGACGAACGCCGGGGTGTGGATGTCACCGTGCGGGGTGTGGATCGTGCCGGTGCGTCCGAGTCCGTTGTCGAGCCGGGTACCGACGGTGAAGAACGGGTCGGGCGGGGTGGGCACGGCGGAAGCGGTGGTGCTGGGGTCGGTCACGTCGGTATCCAATCACGAGGTCCGGTCACGGCGCCGACGGCCGTCGCACGGCGAGGGCGAGGACGGCGACCCCGCCGAGCGCGAGCACCGCACCCACGGCGGCCGGCGCGGTGTAGCCGAAACCCGCGGCGATCACCGCGCCCCCGATCCAGGCGCCGAACGCGTTCGCGAGGTTGAACGCCGCGTGGTTGAGCGACGCGGCCAGGGTCTGGGCGTCCTCCGCGACGTCCATGAGCCGGATCTGCAGACCCGGCCCGACCGCGGCGCAACCCGCGCCGAGGAGGAACACCATCGCCAGGGCCGTGTACGGGTTGTGCGCGGCCGCGACGAACACGGCCAGCAGCACCGCCAGCGTCGTCATGGTCGTGAAGATGCCCGGCACCAGGGCCCGGTCGGCGACGCGGCCGCCGACCACGTTGCCGAGCACCATGCCGAGCCCGAAGAGCATCAGGGCGACCGGGACCAGCGCCTTCGACACTCCGGCGACGTCGGTCAGGGTGGTGCTGATGTAGGTGTAGACGGCGAACACGCCGCCGAAGCCGATCATCGCGACCGCGAGCGTCATCCACACCTGCCCGCGCCGCAGCGCGCCGAGTTCGGTCCTCACGCTGGTGGTGCGGATCGCCAGGGCGGGCACCCACGCGGCGATCGCGGCGACGGTGACCGTGCCGATCACCGCCACCAGTGCGAACGCGGAGCGCCAGCCCAGCGCCATGCCGAGCCACGACGCGACCGGCACGCCCACGACGTTCGCCACCGACAGGCCCATCATCACCAGCGCCACCGCCCGGGCGCGCTGCCCGCGGCCGGCCAGATGCGCGGCGACGAGGGCGGCGACCCCGAAGTACGCGCCGTGCGGCAGCCCGGCGACGAACCGGGAGGCGACGAGCAGTCCGTAACTCGGCGCGAGCACCGTCGCCGCGTTGCCGACGGTGAAGGCGATCATGAGCGCGATCAGCAGCGCCTTGCGCGGCAACCGGGCAGTGAGCGCCGCGATCAACGGCGCACCGACGACGACACCGGCGGCGTACGCCGACACGACGTGCCCGGCGGTGGGTTCGGATACCCCGAGGCCGGTCGCGATGTCGGGCAGCAGGCCCATCGCGACGAACTCGGTGGTCCCGATGCCGAATCCGCCGAGGGCGAGCGCCCACATCGCCCGGGCCCGCCGCGGCCGGGCGTCCGGTGTCGTGGCGGCCGCGGGGGCGGCCACCGGTGCTGCGGAGGCAGGTGGGCATGCGGATGCCGTCGTCGTCATGAGCGGGAACCTTCGAATAGTGCGGGATGCGCTGGATCGTGTCGGCGTGCGAAACCAGCCGAGTCTCCATTCTCGTGCACACGCCGAGCCGACCTCGAATCGGGAGGACGTGAGTTCGGCCACCCCGGCACGAGCCGCGCCGGCGAGGGAGCGGTCCACGACCTGCCGCGCCCGAGACGACGTCCACAGCTCGCGCCGCGATCCGGCCGCCGCACCCGCAGCGGCGATAACCAGTCCCATTCTGCGGCAGTTGCTTTCGGAGACCACCACGACCGGCACAGGCGACGGGGTTCACCGGTCCGCGCCGGCCGTTCGGATGCACGCGGCCGGAGCGCCCCGCCGGCGATCCGGTACCGGTTCGCCGGGCGCGCACGTGCGAATGCCGACGTCCGGAGAATTCGTGTCGCTCGTCACCTCGTGGACGCGATCGGCACCGGAGCCGAGGACCGTACCCGCACGAATCTTCCTGCGCGACAACGCTACTTCGACCCCACCGAGACTCCCGGAGTGCAGACGCCGGTCTCCGTCAGCAGACCCGGCGCCACCGCGACGGCGCCCGCGTCGTCGCCGTGGTCGTGCTCCGCCCGGCAGCCACGAACGCAGCCACGCTTCGTGGTGGTCGTCCACGACCGGGCGCGGCGACAGATCGTCCGTGTCAACGGATCTGCGCAGGCACCATCGCGAAGAAGCGCGCCGGGTTGTCCGTCCGCAGCCGCATGCCGGCGGCACCGCCGAGCACCAGGGGCCGCGCGTAGGGCCGCTCGGAGCCGAGCAGCACCCGGTCCTCGCCCAGACGCGCGGTCACCGCCGCGACGACCTCCCGCCCGTACGACGACGTCTCCACATAGACCCCGGCCCCGGGGATGCCGCCGGGACCGCCGCGCATCGCCATCCGATCGGCATGCAGCGGGGCCAGGCCGGCGAGCATCGCGAACAGGACCCGCAGCGCCGGGAACCGGCGCGACCCGAACTCGTGCCAGGCGAACCAGGCGGCGTGCATCTGGGTCACGTACGACACCATCGCCGGCCACCACGGTGGAGCGCCGGGCGCGGCGGCCGGACCGGGGTGCACGAACAGCGGCTTGTGTGCCCGCTCGAGTTCCGCCAGCAGCGGCGCGCACCGGTCGAAGCCCGCCGAGTCGGCCAGGGCCGTCGCCGGCAGCTGCAGACCCACGCAGCCGGCCGCGAGGACCTCACGCAGCGTCTCCGGGTCGGGTTCGGCGAGACCGGCTGCGGCCCACACACCGAACCGGTCGGGCAGGCTCAACGCCCCTTCGTGGTACGCGTCGAGCAGCGGCCGGGACTCCTCGGCGGGCAGCTCCTCGATCCCGAGCGGGCTCGACAGCGACACCAGCGCCAGATCGATCCCGTCCCGGACCGCGAGGGCCGTCCGCGCGGCGACCGAATGATCTGCGGGGTCGACCCGGTACGGCGGCTCGCCCGGCAGGTGCAGCACCCAGCCGTCGAGCCGGGGCGGCGCACTGCGCGCCCGGAGGGCGTCGACGAAGGACGCCGGCCACACATGTTGATGCACGTCGACGCGGGGACGTCGCCTCATGCGTCCACGTTCGCCGCCGCGCGCCCCCGTGTCAACCGTCGTTCGCATCCCGGCGACGGACCCGGCCGCCGGACGGCGCGAGGCCCGGCAGCCACCCCCGCGGCCCGGACCCGCCACGCCGTACGTACTGTATGTACGGTGCCGGCCCGGACCTCGCCCGGCACGAACGACCCGCACGCCTCCGCCCGGACCCCGCCGAGGCGCTCGCGGCCCCGGCCGGACGTGCACCCCTTCGACGCGGACACCCCACGGCACTAGCCTGGGACCGAGCGTGTTCGCCGATCGTCGGAAGGAGCACTCCGTGCCTCCCCATTGCGATTCCATGGACGGCCCCGTCGTCAAGGCCGCCGAGGCGGCGCTGGGCGACGACAACGTCGAGCTGATCCTGCCGTTCGTTCCCCTCGAAGCCGAGGACGAGGTGCGCACGGCGTTCGAGCGGGCGACAGCCGCGCGCGCGGAGGGTCCGATCGCCCACGAGGTGGCCGATCTCTACTTCTTCGACACCGTGGTCCGGCTGCACCGCGCGGGCGAGGGTGCCTCGTTCACCGGCGTGAAGCCTGCGGGCGGCGACGTCGGCCCTGTGATCCCGTTGGCCGAGCGCGCGATCGAGACCGGCTCGATCGAGAAGCTCTACGCCTTCCTGTCCGCCGAACTGCACCGGCAGTTGCAAGCGCGCCTGGAACGGATCGTCGCCCTGGCCGACGCCGTGACCACCGCGGAGCGGCGGGAGTACACCGAGGCGATGCTCGGCTTCCAGGTGTACAGCCATCACCTCTACAAGAGCATGCACAGGGATCCGCACGAGGGCGGGCACCCACACGGCTGATCCGGGCGCCGCCCCGACGGCCTCCCGTGACGCCCTCACCTCGACATGTGATGCCGTCACATCGACATGTGTGAGGCCGTCACATCGGCATGTGTGAGGCCGTCACATCGGCATCATGTGATGCATCGGCATTCCTGGCATCAGCATGTGGTGCATGTGCATCATCAGCATGTGCATCATCTGCATCAAGCCCATGTCCATCGTTCCCACCTCCGCGTTCTGCGGTGCTCGTCGGAGGGCGACACCACTTCCACTATGCGCCCGACCGGGCGTGCGCGTCACCACGCCGGCGCCGCAGGCTCCGCCCGGTGGCCTTGACGAGTTCGTCCACCCACAGCACCGAAGATCCGACGCCGACGGCGAGCGCCCATTGCTGCGAGGTGAGCGCGGTGGTGTCGAAGAAGCCCTGCAGGAAGGCCGTCTGGACCACGCAGACCTGCAGGACGACCACCACGACGAGCGCGATCCAGATGCTGTGGTTGGTGAGGGTCTGCAGAGAGAACACCGAGCCGAGCTCCGAACGGACGTTGAGCAGGTTGAACACCTGGAAGAAGACGAACGTGGTGAACGCGAGGGTGGTGGCGAACAGCGGATCGCCGGCGCTCTCGGGGAACCACTGCGGCGCGTAGTGCAGCACTGCGACGGTTCCGGCGGTCATGACGATGCCCAGCCCCAGGATGCGACGGAGCCGGTCGCGGCTGAGCAGACGCTCGTGTGCCGGCCGCGGCGGCCGGGACATGGTGCCCGGCTCGGTGGGGTCGACGCCGAGGGCGAGGGCCGGCGGACCGTCCATGATGATGTTGACCCACAGGATCTGCAGGGCGGTGAACGGTGCGCCCCCGGCCAGTCCGAGCGCCCCGGAGACGAGGAAGATCAGCACGAACCCCCACGCCGTGGTCAGCTGGAACTTCACGAACTTGACGATGTTGGCGTAGATGCCGCGGCCTTCCTCGACCGCGGCGACGATGGTCGCGAAGTTGTCGTCGGTGAGGATCATGTCGGCCGCGCTCTTGGACACGTCGGTGCCGGTGATTCCCATGGCGACGCCGATGTCGGCCTGCTCGAGGGCCGGCGCGTCGTTGACGCCGTCGCCGGTCATGGCGACGACCTCGCCGTTCGCCTGCAGCGCCTTGACGACCCGGATCTTGTGCTCCGGCGCGACGCGAGCCAGCACCCCGAAATCTGCTGCCCGGGAGCGCAACTCGTCGTCGTTCAGGGCATCGAGATCGGCGCCGGTGGCCGCGGCACCACCGATGCCCAGCCGGCCGGCGATCGCCGACGCGGTCACGAGGTGGTCGCCGGTGATCATGTGCACCTCGATGCCGGCGGCATGGGCCACCTCGATGGCCCGCTCGGCCTCCGTCCGCGGCGGATCGACGATGCCGACCACGGCGTAGAGGGTCAGGTCGGACACCGCACGCTGCAGTGCCTCCGCGTCGCCCCGCGGCACCGCGTGCAGGTCCCGGCCGGCGATCATCAGGGTGCGCAACCCCTCGGCGGCGAGCGACTGCACCGCCGAGCGGAGGCGCTCGCGGCGACGGTCGTCGAGCGGGACGGGGCCGTCCCCGTCGAGCATCGCGGTGGCCCGGTCGAGCAGTGCGCCGGGAGCGCCCTTGGCGAAGCACCGGTACCCGCCGTCGGGCAGGGCGTGGAAGGTCGCCATGTACTTGTAGGCGGAGTCGAACGGCACCTCCGCCAGCCGCGGCACCGCGAGCCGCGCCCCCTCGACGTCGATGCCGCCCTTCTCGGCGAGCACCACCAGCGCGCCCTCGGTGGGATCACCGACGAGCACCCCGTCGCGGACGACGGCGTCGTTGCACAGGGCCATCCCGAGCAGCGGCGCGGTCAGGTCCGGGGGCGGCAGCCCGTCGCCGACGAGGATCTTGCCGTCGGTTTCGTATCCGGTTCCGGTGACGCGGAAGCTGCGGCCGCGGGCCAGCAGCCGCTGCACCGTCATCTCGTTGAGGGTGAGGGTGCCGGTCTTGTCGGTGGCGATGTGGGTGGTGCTGCCCAGGGTCTCGACGGCGGCGAGCCGTTTGACGATGGCGCCGCGGGCGGCGAGCCGCGACGCCCCCATCGCGAGGGTGAACGCGACGACCGCGGTCAGCCCCTCGGGGATGGTGGCGACGGCGAGCGAGACGGCGGTGATCAGCAGGTCGGACCACGACTGTCCGCGCAGCAGGCCGAGCACGAACACGACGGCGACGACGGTGAGCGCGACGATGGTGAGGGTCTTGGCGAGCTGGTCGATGCGGCGCTGCAACGGGGTCTTCTCCACCCCCGCGGTACCGAGCAGGGTGGCGATCGCGCCGATCTCGGTCTGCATCCCGGTGGCCGTGACCACCATCGCGCCCCGCCCGCGGGTGATCTCGGTGTTCATGAAGAGCATGTCGGCGCGGTCGCCCAGCGGGGCCTGCTCGTCGTCGACGGGTTCGACGGTCTTGTCGACGGGATGGGACTCACCGGTGAGCGCGGACTCGGCGACCTGCAACCGTGCCGCCGTGACGACCCGGCCGTCGGCGGGCACGGAGTCGCCGGCCTCGAGGAGCACGACGTCGCCGGGCACCAGTTCGGTGCGCGGCAGGTGCTGTTCGCGGCCGTCGCGGCGGACCCGCGCGGTGTCGACGGCCATCTGCCGCAGCGCCTGCAGGCTGTTCTCGGCCCGTCGCTCCTGCACGTAGTTCAGGACCGTGTTGAGGGTGATGACGGCGAGGATGACCACGGGGGTCTCCCATTCGCGTGAGACCACGGCGCTCACCACGGCGGCGGCGACGAGGACGAGGGTCATCCGGTCGGCGAGCAGGGCGAGCACCTTGCGCCAGCCCGGCACGGCTGCCGCCTCGACGAGGGCGTTGGGCCCGTGCTCGAGCCGGCGCTCCTCGACCTCACCGGTGGACAGTCCCACCGCGGGGTCGACGTCGAGGGCCGCCGCGACGGCGTCGGCGTCGCGGGTGTGCCACGTGGTGGCCAGGGTCATCTCGCACGCTCCTCGGTGAGGTCGGGCGGCTCCCACGCTATCGATGTGACGGATGCCGCGCGATTCGACACACGATCCGCCTGTGCCGCGCCCGGATCCGTGATGTGCTGGAGGCGGTGATATCGAGGCGCACGCCGCCGGATCGGAGGAGCCATGAGTGAGCCGAACATCGACGATCCTGTCGTCGTCCTGAGCGACGAGGAGAGCTGGGAGTTGCTCGGCACCGAGCGGATCGGCCGGCTCGTGGTGGTCTCGGACGGACGGCCCGACGTCTTCCCGATCAACTTCGCGGTGCGTGACAGGAAGCTGTACTTCCGGACGGCCGAGGGCAGCAAGCTGGTCGAGCTGACGTTGAACGCCGAGGTGGCCTTCGAAGCCGACCACGTGGAGCAGGACCGGGCCTGGAGCGTGGTGCTGCACGGTCGAGCTCGAAACCTGGTTCGTTACAACGAGATCCAGGAGGCCGAGGAACTGGGGCTGCAAGCCTGGGTGCCCACTCCGAAGTACAACTTCGTCGAGGTCACCGCGAGCGAGATCAGCGGCCGCCGGTTCGCGCTGGTCAAGGATTGACGCGAGCCCGGCGTCAGCCCGCCACCATGCCGACGCCGAGGCCGACCATGAGCACGGCGATGCCGCCGTCGAGCACGCGCCACGAGGCGGGTCTCGCGAACACTCCGCGCAGCAACCGGGCCCCGTAACCGAGCCCGAGGAACCACACGACGCTGGCCAGCACCGCGCCGGCGCCGAACCACCAGCGTCCCGGATCCCCGTGGTGGTTGGCGACGGAGCCGAGCATCAGCACGGTGTCGAGGTAGACGTGCGGGTTGAGCCAGGTCAGCGCCAGGCAGGTGGCCAGCGCTGCGCCGACGGTGACGGGACCGCCCGCCGCGGCGGTCAGGGCCGCCGGGCGCAGCGCCCGCCGCGCGGCGAGCAGTCCGTAGCCCACGAGGAACGCCGCGCCGGCCCAGCGGATCACCCCGAGCGCGCCGGGAACCCGGTCGAGCACCGTGGCGATGCCGGCGATGCCGGCGGCGACGAGGACCGCGTCGGACAGGGCGCAGACCGCGATCACCGGCAGCACGTGCCGCCGCGCGATCGCCAGGCGCAGCACGAACACGTTCTGCGCACCGATCGCGACGATGAGCGACAGGCCGGTGAGGAATCCGACGACGACGAGGTGCATGCCACCCACGCTAGGAATCCGGCTCGATGAAGGACAGTTGAGTTTTCTTCAGTACCGTTAGAGTTTCTTCACGTGGATCTGGACTTCGCGCAGCTACGGACCTTCGCCGCGGTGCTGGACGAGGGCACCTTCGACGGCGCGGCCGCGGCGCTGCGCCTCACCCCGTCCGCGGTGAGCCAGCGGATCAAGGCCCTCGAGCAGCACGTCGGCCGGGTCCTGGTGCGGCGCACCCGGCCGGTGTCCGCGACGGCCGCGGGCGAGGCCGTGATGCGACTGGCCCGGCAGGTGGCGCGGCTCGAAGAGGACACCGCCGAGGCGCTCGGACTCACGGCCGGCCGGGACGAGTACGTGTCCGTTCCCCTCGTCGTGAACGCGGACTCGATGTCGACGTGGATGCTGCGCGCCCTGGCCCGCATGCCCGAGCGTCATCGCGCCCTGTTCGAAGTGCACCGGGAGGACGAGTACCACGCCCCCGCGCGGCTGCGGGACGGCACCGCGATGGCCGCCGTGACGTCGGTGCCCGAGCCGGTGCAGGGGTGCGTCTCCGAAAGGCTCGGCGCCATGCGGTATCACGCGATGGCGAGCGTCGACTTCGCGGACCGCTGGTTTCCCGGCGGACCGGACGCCGAGGCGCTCGGGCACGCCCCCATGCTGAGCTTCGACCGCAAGGACGACCTGCAGGACCGGTTCCTGCGCCGCCGCACCCGGCGCCGCCTCGACCCGCCGCGGCACTACGTGCCCGGCGCCGCCGAGTTCGTCGAGGCCGCGCGGCTCGGCCTGGGCTGGGGCATGCTGCCGGAACCGATGCTCACCGACACCGACGGACTCGTGTTCCTCGCCGCGGACGACCCGTTCGACGTGCCGCTGTACTGGCAGCGCTGGCGGCTCGAGTCGCCGGTGCTCGACGCACTCACCGACGTCGTCCGGCGGACCGCCGGGGAGATACTGCGCTGACAATGGCATGGACGCTGGACCCGCCGGGCGTCGAGACCGGCACCGGACCACCGAGCGCGGGCGTCGTCCCTCAATCACGGGCCAGGAGTCGTGGCCCGAGATGGTGAGCCAGCTCCAAGGCGAGCTCGACGGGAAGCCGGCGCGCGCCGGGGCGGTGTCCGAGCAGTTCGGTTGCCCGGGTGACACGCTGGAGGACGGTGTTGCGGTGGGTGTGCAGGCGTGCGGCGGTGCGAGGGGCGTTTTCGGCTTCCTCGAGGAACACCCGCAATGTCTGGCGGAGACGCGCCGCACCGGGCGTGTCCGCAGCGAGCGGACCCAGCGTCGTGGCGACGAATTCGGCCGCCCGATCCAGGTCTCGAGCGGCCAACGTGGTGACTTCGAACTCGCGGTAGAGCGCGACGCGGTCGCCGCCGCGTTGCCCGCTGAGCAGGCGGTGCATGGTCAGTGCCGCGTCATGTGATCGACGGAAGCCGTCGATGCCCACTCGGGCGGGACCGACGACCACCCGAATGTTCGGCTGCGCCTTGGTTATTGCTTCGCGCAGCGCGTCGAGTGCAGGTTCGGATCCGGTGCCCAGCCACGCCCACAGCGTCGAGGTGCCCGCGGGCAGGGTGAGGGGTGTGCGGGCGCCGGCGGCCTGGGCCAGCAGCGTCGCGGCGGACTCCAGTGCCCCCTGCGTGCCGCCCGCCGGTTCGGCCCACAGGACGAGTGCGGTGTGGTGGCGAGCGAGCTGATATCCGAGGCGTTCACTGGCTCGGCGGGGGTCGATCGGGGCGCCGTCGAGGATCAGATGCACGGTCTCGGCGCGGCGGGCCAGCGCGCCGCCGAGCACCTCCTCGCGTTCCCGCTGGGCGTCGGCGATGACACGGCTCACCACGTGGTCGACGTAGTCGAACATCAGCTGCGAGGTGACCTCCAACAACTCCACGAACTGCGGCCCCGGTGGGACCATCCGTCCGGCATGAGCCAGAAACCGCTGCCAGGCGACGTTCTGGCCCCGGCGGTAGGCCTGGTAGATCACCTCGAGGTCGATGCCGCGACGCACGACGGTGCGGACGACGTCGAGGGCTTCGGGTGGCACGTCGATCGGCGCGCCCCCGACCTCACGCCGGGCGAGGGTGGTCAGCAGGCGCGCGGCGTTGGCGCGATTGCTTGCCGACATCTCCGCGGCGATCGCCGCGTCTGCGCCCAGCATCGGGGCCACCGCCACCTCGGCGGCGTCCATCTCGGCGACGAGCTGATCGATTTCGCGCAGCATCAGTTCGGCGACGTCACCGACGAGGGAAACAACTTCGGGCGCCACTGCCGCATGGAGCACGATACAAGTGTGCCACAGCACATATCGGTGCGGAAAGAGTGTGCCGGTAGACATGTCAGCGCGTGCTGTTGCGGTTCTACTGTGAATGCCGTCACACACCAGCACACCGCTCGAGGAGACCGACCATGAGCACCCCGACGACCACCGAGCAGAGCGGTCACCACACGGAAGACACGCATTTCGACGTCTTGATCGTCGGCGCCGGCATTTCCGGCATCGGCGCGGCGTATCACCTCCGGACACGCCGTCCCGGTACGACGTTCGCAGTCCTGGAAGGCCGGGATTCGATCGGCGGCACGTGGAGCCTGTTCCGCTATCCGGGCATCCGCTCGGATTCGGATATGCCTAGCTTCGGCTACGAATTCAAACCGTGGACGCATCGGAAGTCGATCGCGGACGGGCACATCATCATGGATTACCTGCGGCAGACCGTCACCGAGAACCGTCTCGACGAGCACATTCGTTTCGGCTACCGGGTCAGCGCCGCAGAGTTCTCCTCGGCGGACGGACGCTGGACCGTCACCGCGCAGCAGGCAGGCAGTGCCGAACCCGTGCACTTCACCGCGCGATTCCTGTTCCTGGGCACCGGCTACTACGACTACGAGGAAGGCTTCACGCCTCGAATCGAGGGCGCGGAGGAGTTCGCGGGCCGACTGATCCACCCGCAGCACTGGCCCGAGGATCTCGACTACGCCGGCAAGCGCGTGGTGGTCGTCGGCTCCGGCGCCACCGCCGTGACGCTGATCCCGTCGATGGCCGGCAAGGCCGGTCACGTCACGATGCTGCAGCGCTCCCCGAGCTACGTGTTCTCGATCCCGGCCGAGGACGCGATCGCGAACACCCTGAACAAAGTGGTCGGTCCCGCCCGCGCCCACCGGATCATCCGGCGCAAGAACATCATGCTCAACCGCGGGATCTACAAGGCCTGCCGGCTCGCGCCCAAGCTCATGCGCACGCTGTTGATCGCCAACGTGCGCCGGCAGCTACCCGCGAGCTTCGACGTGGACACCCATTTCACCCCGCGCTACAACCCGTGGGACCAGCGCCTGTGCATGGTACCCGACGGGGATCTGTTCAAGGCGATATCCGCCGGGCAGGCCTCGGTGGTGACCGACCGGATCGAACGGTTCACCAAGGAAGGGATTCTGCTGGAATCGGGTCAGGAGTTGGCCGCCGACATCGTCGTCACGGCGACCGGACTCAACATGACACCGTTCGGAAAGATCGCACTGGGCGTGGACGGGCGGCCTGTGAACCTGCCCGACACGACGGTCTTCAAGGCGATGATGTTGTCGGGTGTCCCGAATTTCGTGTTCGCACTGGGATACACGAACATCTCCTGGACACTCAAAGTCGACTTGGTGTGCGAGCACTTCTGCCGACTGCTCGACTACATGGAGAGCCACGGCTACGGCACCGTCGAACCAGTGCTCGACGATCCGCACATGGACCGTGTCCCCGTGGTCGACATGAGCTCGGGATATGTCCAGCGGGCCATCGCGAGGTTCCCGCGCGGCGGCACCAGCGGCCCGTGGACGGTACAGATGGCCTACGAGAAGGACGTCGAACGGCTGCGTCGCGGGCCGGTCGAGGATCCGGCGCTCGAGTTCGCACCCAGCCGCACGGCTGCCGTCGCGTCGTAGGAACGGAGCGACCGAGATGAAGAAGAATCTGACCTTCCCCAGTCACGGCGTCGCCTGCGCGGCCTGGCATATTCCGGCCGTCTCCGACATGCTGGCCGGCGCGGCCGGACGCCCGTGCGTGGTGATGGCACACGGCTTCGGCGGCACCCGGGACACCGGCCTGATCGGCTATGCCGAGGGGTTCGCCGACCACGGAATCGACGTATTGGTGTTCGACTACCGTGGCTTCGGCGATTCGGAAGGAACACCGCGCCAGGACGTTTCCTTCCGACGTCAGCGCCAGGACTATCACGCGGCGATCGCCGCCGCCCGTCACCTGCCCGGCGTGGACGCCGATCGAATCGCATTGTGGGGAACGTCGTACTCCGGTGGTCATGTCATCGCAGTCGCCGCCCAGGACAGGCGGGTCGCGGCGATCGTATCGATGACCCCGGCGACCGACGGGCTGGCAGCGGCGGTGCAGATCGCCCGCTACGCCGGAGCCGGCCAACTGGTGCGCACCACCGGCCACGGGCTGCGCGACCTCGCTCGCCGGATCGCCGGGCGCCGACCGCACCACATCCCGGTGGTGGCACAGCCGGGAAAGGTGGCGATCATCAGCACCCCCGGCGCCGAGGAGGCCTACACCTCCATCGCCGGCCCGACGTGGCGGAACGAGATCTGCGCGCGCACAGCACTGGAGGTGCCCGTGAACCGTCCCCTCACCCATGCCGGCCGCCTCGGCCGCCCGATCCTCCTGCAGGTGGGCACACACGACCGTGTCGCACCCCCCGTCGCCGCGCGCAGGACCGCGAAGAAGGCCGGAGCTTCTGCACTGTTGTGCGAGTACCCCGTCGATCACTTCGACGTCTACGACGGCCCTTGGCAGCAACGGATGCTGCGTGACCAGATCGGCTTCCTCACCCGCGTCCTCGAGCCGGCGCGGACCCTGCCGACCGTCGCCGTTCCGCCGAGCCGCTGACGCTCGACACCGAGGACATTCCGAACGAGGTTCCGCCATGACATTCATCACCCCGTCCGACGCGATGTTCCTGGCGTCGGAAACCCGTGAACACCCCATGCACGTCGGCGGCCTGCACGTGTTCCGGCTGCCCGACGGTGCCCCACCCGACTATGTGCACGATCTGTATCGACGGCTGCTCGAAAGCACCGAGCCGGCGGGGATGTACCGGCGCAAACCGGCCTGGCCGGGCCCGCTGTCGGGGGCGCTGCGCTGGGCAGACGACGACGACGTCGACCTCGATTACCACGTGCGGCATTCGGCGCTGCCGCGGCCCGGCCGGGTGCGCGAACTGCTGGCCCTGGTGTCGCGGTTGCACGGCACACTGCTCGACCGGCACCGGCCGCTGTGGGAGTTCCACCTCATCGAGGGACTCGACGACAACCGGTTCGCGGTGTACGGCAAGGTGCACCACGCGCTGACCGACGGTGTGAACGCGGTCCGCAGCACCGCGGCCATGCTGTCGGACCAGCCGACCGGCACACCGCGCCCGCTGTGGGGCCCGCGGCCGCGGGCGACCCGTGATCCGGCCCGCCCGCGCGGTTTCGTCAAGGACCTCGCCGGTGTCCTGCCCGCGGCGGCGCAAGTGGTCACCAAGGGGCTGCGCACACCCGATGCGGCGTTGCCGTTCACCGCCCCGAAGACCGTCTTGAACCGCCCGCTGACCGGGGCGCGACGCTTTGCCGCCCAATCGTGGCCGATGGCCGCGATCGCCGCGGTGGCCGAGCGCCACGGCGCGACCATCAACGACGTGGTGCTGGCGATGTGTTCGGGCGCGCTGCGCGAGTATCTCTCCAGCACCGCCGACCTACCGGAGAAGTCACTGGTCGCCGCGGTGCCGGTGGCTCTGCCACGCACCGAGGGTGACGGCAACGCGGTCACGATGGTGCTGTGCCGGTTGGCCACCGACGTCGCCGACCCGGTGGAACGCCTGCACCGCATCCAGGCCTCCATGCTGGCCGCCAAGGAGGTGATGCGCGGGCGCAGCGCGCTCCAGCTTTCGACGATCGGCATGCTGACCTCGATCGGTCCCACCGGCCTGGCCGCCGTGCCCGGCTTCACATCGGTCGCGGCGCCGCCGTACAACGTGGTGATCTCCAACGTGCCCGGGCCACGCAAGCGACTCTTCTGGGGCGACGCGACGATGGAAAGTTGGTATCCGGTGTCGATGCCGGTGGAAGGCCAAGCGCTGAACATCACAGTGCTCAGCTACGCCGACAACATCGAGTTCGGTCTGATCGCCTGCCGGCGCAACGTTCCTCACCTTCAGCGGATGCTCGGCGGTCTGGACGCCGGTTTGGCGGCACTGAGCTGATCGCCACCGCTCGACGTCCCCAGGAGCATCCACCGGTCCGGCCCGAGCGGCCGGTCGGTTAGCGTGACGGGTCCGGCCCCGGCGAGAGGACAGACGATGACCGCAGCACCGCCCGCACCGGCACGACAGCTGAGCCGGGCCCTGGCCGGCGTGCTGGCCGTCCTCGTCACCACCGGGTGGGCGGCGAACCACTTCGCCGCGATGATCCCCGTCCTGCGCGAGCACGAAGGTCTCTCGCACGCACTGCTCGACGGGGTGTTCGGCATCTACGCGCTCGGACTGCTGCCCGGCCTGGTCGGCGGCGGTGCCCTCTCGGACCGGGTGGGCCGAGCCGCGGTCGTGCTCCCCGGTGCGACGATCGCCCTCGCCGGTACCGTGCTGCTCCTCGTCCGGCACGACGCCGCCGGGCTCGTCGCGGGCCGTCTCGTCGTCGGGATCGGCGCAGGCCTGGCCATCGGGGCGGGGACCGCGTGGGCCACGGACCTGCGCGGGAAGGTCGGCACGGTGCTCGCCGGCGTGGCCCTCAGCTCCGGATTCGCCCTGGGGCCCTTCGTGTCCGGTCTGCTCGCCGAGTTCGGCCCGCGGCCGCTGTCCCTCCCCTTCGTACTCTCGGCCGCGTTGTCGGCGGCGGCCGTGGCCGCCGCGGCGGTGTGGAGCCGGTCCGCGCACTACGCGGCGGCGGACCTGCAGCCGGTCGTGCCGGGGCACGGACGGTCGGTGGCCGCCGCACTGTCCTGGTCGTTACCGCTGGCGCCCTGGGTGTTCGCCTGCGTCACTGTCGCGTTCGTGACCTTCCCGGCCCGCGTGTCGAGCGAGTACGCGGGACCGGCACTGACCGGCGCCGCGGCGCTGCTCGCCCTGGGCTCCGGGATCGTCGTGCAGGCGGCGGCGCGGCGCCGGGAGTGGGGGCCGCGGGCCGGGACGGTCGGCGCCGTCCTCGCCGGGCTCGGGTTCCTCCTCGTCGGCGCCGGCGGAGCGCACCCGCCGCTGTGGTTGCTGCCCGTCGCGGCACCCGTGCTCGGGGTGGCCTACGGGCTGTGCCTGCGCGAGGGACTGCTCGACCTCGAGTCGCTCGCGCCCAAGACTGCGCGCGGGACGCTGACCGGTGTCTTCTACGTCGGCACCTACCTGGGCTTCGCCCTGCCGGTGCTGCTCGTGGTGCTCGAGCCCGCCACCGGCGCGAGCCTGCCGCTGTTCGCGCTCGCCGTCCCGGCGTTCGTGGTCGCCGTGGTGCGGGCCCGGCGGCTGGCCGTCGCCGAGCACCCCCGCGCCGCCGACGTGCCGCACGGGTGAAGGACGGCCCGGCCCTCCCGCCGGAAATTCGCTCGCCCCTCCGGAATCCGCTCCGGCAATGCCGCGCGCGGATCCACAACCGGCGCGACGATGCTGCCGACCCTCACTCCACGAGGGCGCGGAACTGCGCGTCGTACAAGCGGAAGTAGGCGCCGCCCGCCTCGAGGAGCTCGTCGTGTGTGCCCTGTTCGACGATGCGTCCGTGTTCCATCACCACGATCCGGTCCGCGTCGCGGATGGTCGAGAGCCGATGCGCGATCACGAAACTGGTGCGATCGCGGCGCAGCACCGCCGTCGCATGCTGTACGAGCAACTCGGTGCGGGTGTCGACCGAGCTGGTGGCCTCGTCGAGGATCAGGATGGACGGTTGGGCGAGGAAGGCGCGGGCGGTGGTGATCAGCTGCCGCTCCCCCGCGCTGATGTTGCCGGCGTCCTCGTCGATCACGGTGTCGTAGCCGTCGGGCAGGGACCGCACGAACCGGTCGACGTAGCTGATGCGTGTGGCCTCGAGGATCTGGTCCTCGGTGGCGTCCGGCCGGCCGTAGGCGATGTTGTCGCGGATGGTGCCGCCGAACAGCCAGGTGTCCTGCAGCACCATCCCGATGCGCGAGCGCAGCTCGTCGCGGCTCATGGTCGTGATGTCCACGCCGTCGACGAGGATGCGTCCCGAATCCAGTTCGTAGAAGCGCAGGATCAGGTTCACCAGCGTGGTCTTGCCGGCGCCGGTCGGTCCGACGATCGCGACCATCTGCCCCGGCTCGACCCGCAGGTCGAGATGCTCGATGAGCGGCCGCTCCGGCAGGTACGAGAACGAGACGTCCTCGAACTCGACCAGGCCGTACCGCCCCCACGGGGTAACCGGGGCCGGCGGATCGGGTTCCTGCTCGGGTTCGTCGAGGATCTCGAACACCCGCTCGGCGGACGCCGCCGCGGACTGCAGCAGATTGACCATCGCGCCGATCTGACCGAGCGGCTGGCCGAGCTGGCGCGAGTACTGGATCAGGGCCTGCACCTCGCCGAGACTGACGGTGCCCGACGCGACCCGCAACCCGCCGAGCACGGCGATCGCGACGTAGCTGAGATTGCTCATGAACATCACCAGCGGCATCACCAGCCCGGAGACGAACTGGGCCCGGAACCCGGCCCGGAACAGTTCGTCGTTGGTTTCGGTGAAGCGGCGCTCGACCTCGGCGGTGCGGCCGAACGCGGTGACGAGTTCGTGGCCGGTGAAGGCCTCCTCGATCTGACCGTTGAGGTTGCCGGTGGTCTTCCACTGGGTCACGAAGTGCCGCTTCGACCGCTTCGCCACCACCGCCGTCACCACCACCGACGCCGGCACCATGAGGATCGCGACGAGTGCGAGCAGCGGCGAGATCCACACCATCATCACGACGAGGCCGAGCAGGGTGAGCACCGACAGCACCAGCTGGCTGATCGACTGCTGCAGACCCTGCGAGATGTTGTCGATGTCGTTGGTGACGCGGCTGAGCAGGTCACCGCGGGAGTGGGAGTCGAAATACCGCAGCGGCAGCGCATGCACCTTGCGTTCCACCCGGGTTCGCAGGTCGCGGATGACGCGCTGGACGATCTCGTTGAGCCCGTACGCCGCCAGCCAGATCAGGCCCGACGACAGCAGATACAGCGCGAGCACGAACACGAGGGTGCGGCCGAGGGCGGCGAAGTCGATACCCGCGCCCGGCACGAGCGACATCGCCGACACCATCTCCGCGAACTGGTCACGTCCCTGCGCACGCAGCGCCTCGACGGCCTGCTCCTTCGACAACCCGGCCGGCAGCTGCCGGCCGATCACCCCGCTGAAGATCAGGTCGGTTGCGTGACCGAGAACCCGGGGCGCCACCGACGACGCCACCACCCCGAGCACGGCCAGCACGAGCACCACGGATGCGGCCCACCGATGCGGCCGCAACAGGCCGACGAGCCGTTTGGTGGCCGGCCACTTCTGCCGAGCCCGGTTCTCCGGGGCGCCCGGGTCCACACCCCCGAGCCGCGGTCCCGCCTCCTTGCGCTCGGTCATGCGTTCACCATGCGCTGCGACTCGACGATCTCGGCGTAGGTCGGGCAGCTCGCGAGCAACTCCAGATGCGTGCCCGAGCCGACGACGGCCCCGCCGTCGAGGACGACGATGCGGTCGGCGTCGAGCACCGTGGACACCCGTTGCGCGACGACCACGACGCACGCATCGCGGGTCTCCGGGAACAGCGCCTCCCGCAGCCGCGCGTCGGTGGCCTGGTCCAGAGCCGAGAACGCGTCGTCGAACAGGTAGATCGACGGCCGGCGGACCAGCGCCCGGGCGATGGCCAGGCGCTGACGCTGTCCGCCCGAGACCGTCGTGCCGCCCTGGGCGACGAGGGTGTCGAGTCCCTCCGGCATCGCCCGGACGAAGTCCGCCGCCTGCGCGACCTCGAGGGCGTGCCAGAGTTCGTCGTCGGTGGCGTCGGCGCGGCCGTACCGCAGGTTCTCGGCGACGGTGCCGGAGAACAGGTAGGCCCGCTGCGGTACGAGACCGATCGCGGAGCGCAGCACCTGCGGGTCCAGCTCGCGCACGTCGGTGCCGCCCACCAGGACCGCGCCGGCGGTGACGTCGATCAGCCGCGGGATCAGCCGGAGCAGGGTCGTCTTGCCGGAGCCGGTACCACCGATCACGGCGGTCGTGCTGCCTGGTTCGGCCCGGAACGTCACGTCGCGCAGGACGGGCGCGTCGGCACCGGGGTACGCGAACGCCGCACTCCGCAGCTCGAGGGTCACGGGGGTGGCGAGGGTGCGGACGGGCCGGGCCGGCGTCGGCAGCGACGATTCGGTGTCGAGCACGTCGAGGATCCGCTCGGCGCACACGGCCGCGCGCGGCGCCATCATCGCCACGAACGACGTCATCATCACCGCCATGAGGATCTGCATGATGTAGCTCAGCAGCGCGGTGAGAGACCCGACCTGCATGTCGCCGGTGTCGATCCGGTGGCCACCGAACCACAGCACGGCCACGCTCGTGGCGTTCGCGATGAGCATCACGAGCGGGAACAGCAGGGCGTTGATGCGGCCGACGTGCAACGCGGTGTCGGTCAGTTCCCCGTTGGCGACCTCGAACCGCTCCCGTTCGGTGGGCTCGCGGACGAACGCGCGCACCACGCGGATCCCGGTGATCTGTTCGCGGAGAATCCGGTTGACGGCGTCGATGCGCACCTGCATCACGCGGAACGCCGGCACCATCCGCGCGATCAGGACGAACATGGTGATTGCGAGGACGGGCACGGCGGCGACGAGTACCAGCGACGTGCCGACGTCCTCGCGCAGCGCCATGACGATGCCCCCGATGCCCATGATCGGGGCCATCACCACGATGGTGCAGCTCATCAGCACGAGCATCTGCACCTGCTGCACGTCGTTGGTGTTGCGGGTGATGAGCGACGGCGCGCCGAACCGGCCGAACTCGCGGGCGGAGAACTCGCCGACGCGACGGAGCACGGCGAGCCGCACGTCGCGGCCGACCGCCATGGCCGTGCGCGCCGCGAAGTACACCGAACCGATCGAGCAGCCGATCTGCACCGAGCTGATCGCCAGCATCACCGCGCCGGTGGTCAGGATGTAGCCGATGTCGCCGCGGGCGACGCCGTAGTCGATCAGGTCGGCGTTGAGGGCCGGCAGGATCAGCATGGTGCCGGTGGCCACCGTCTGCAGCAGCACCACCGCGAGCAGCGCCCCGCGGTGCGGGCGCAGGAACCGCAGGAGCAACCGGACCAGCATGATCACCACGCTACCGGTGCAGGGGCCCGGTTCCCGGCACCTTTTCCGCCCCCGCGGGAACGGAAGAGGTGCCCGGGCCCGGTCATGTGTGCGCCGGCTCGCGGGTGGGCTCGGGGGCGGTCAGCTCACGGCGGAGCTTCTCGCCCTCGACGTCCACGTTCGGCAGGATGCGGTCCAGCCACTTCGGCAGCCACCAGGCCTTGTCGCCGAGGAGCGCCATCACCGCCGGGATGATCACCATGCGCACGACGAACGCGTCGAAGAACACGGCGGCGGCGAGCGCGAAGCCGATCGACTTGATGAACGAGTTCGGTTCCGCGATGAAGGCCGCGAACACCGAGATCATGATGACCGCGGCGGCGGTGACCACCCGGGCGCCGTGGGCGAACCCGATCCGCACGGCCTCCTTCGCGGAGGCGCCGTGGACGAATTCCTCCCGCATGCGGGTCACCAGGAAGACCTGGTAGTCCATCGCCAACCCGAACACCACACCGATGAGGAAGATCGGCATGAAGCTGACGATCGGCTGCGGGTTGGAGACGAGCCCGCCCCAGCCCTCCTGGAAGACCGCCACGGTGGCGCCGAACGTCGCCAGGACGCTGAGCAGGAATCCGAGGGTCGCGGTCAGCGGCACCAGGATCGACCGGAACACGAGCATCAGCAGGATGAACGCGAGCCCGACGACCACCGCGAGATACGGGACGAGCGCGCTCTGCAGGGTTTCGGACACGTCGCCCTCGAGGGCGGTCTGTCCGGTGATGCCGTAGGAGACGCCGATCTCGTCGTTCAGCTGGGCCTCCTGGTCGCGGATGCTCGAGACGAGATCCATCGTCGCCGGCTCGCTGGGGCCCGACCGGGGGGTGACCATGATCTGCGCGGTGTCACCGGCCTCGTTGACCGCCACGACCTGGGCGTTGACCACCTCGTCCTGCTCGTACAGGCGCTGCACGACCTCCCCGAACGCCTCCTGCGGCGCGACGGTGGTCTCGCGGGCGTCGGCGACGACGAGCAGCGGACCGTTGCGGCCGGGACCGAACGCCTCGTTCACGAGGTCGTAGGCCTGCCGGGCGCTGGTCTTCGGGTCGCCGGTCGCCTCGGTGGGCAGGGCGAGCTGCAGGTTCGCGCCGGGCAGCGCGAGGATGCCGAGCAGCAGCACGCCGGCGACGAGCGGGATCAGCGGCTTGCCGGTGGCCCAGCGGATGTAGCGCTGGGCGGCGCTCGGGGTGTCGGTGTCGGCCTCCGGATCGTGGTCCTTCAGGCCCGGGATGCGGCCGGCGAACGCCTTGCGCCCGAACAGGCCGAGGATCGCGGGCAGCAGGCTGATCGCGATGAGCACGGCGATGAACACCGTGAATGCGGCCGCGTACCCCATCGCGGACAGGAACGGGATCCCCACCACGCTGAGCGCCATCAGGGCGATGATCACGGTCAGGCCGGCGAACACGACGGCCGAGCCTGCGGTGCCCACGGCACGTCCGGCCGCCTCGGCCCGGTCGGCGGTGACGGTGATCTCGTGGCGGAACCGGGAGACGATGAACAGCGAGTAGTCGATCGCGACGGCGAGACCGATCATGATCGCCAGCGTCGGGGTCATCGAGCTCAGGTCCGCGAAACCGGTGGCGACGGTGATTCCGAGGCTGCCGATGGCGATGCCGATGATGGCGGTGATCAACGGCAGGCCCGCGGCGACGAGCGAGCCGAAGGTGATGGCGAGGACGACGGCGGCGATGCCGATGCCGATGAGTTCGGTGACGCCACCGGGCATCTCGGCCTCCGCGGCGGCGGTTCCGCTGACCTGGACGTTCAGCCCTGCGTCCCGGCCGATCTCCGCAGCCGCGGCGATCTGCTCACGCATCGTGTCGTCGACGTCGCCGAAGCCGCCCTCGAACGGGACGGTGACGAAGCCGACGGTACGGTCCGGGCTCAGCGGCGACAGCGCGGCCGCGTCGGCGAGCGCGGTCTCCTCCGGCTTGCCCTGCTGCTCCGCGGCGGCCTTCATCCGTTCGACGAGACCGGCGTTCGCGGCGACGGGGTCGACGAGGACGGCGGCCTGCTGCTCGGGGGTGGCGACTGCCGGGTCGATCTTGGCGGCAGCGGCCACCTTGTCGATGCCGCGGATCGCCGCGAGCACCTCGTTCATCGCCGCGAGGTTCTGCGGTTCGTCGAGGGTCCCGCCTTCGGGGGCGGCGAACACGTAGCGGGCACTGAGCGCGTTCATCGGGTCCTCGGCGTTCGGGAACCGTTCGGCGAGCAGGTCCTGCGTCTGCTGCGCGGGGGTGCCCGGGATGGAGAACGAGTCGGTCGTCGGCCCGGACAGGGTGGCCGCACCCACTCCGAAGAGGACGAGGATCGCCAGCCAGAGGGAGAGGACCGTGCCTTTTCGCCGATAGGCGAACTTGCCGATCCGATAGAGATAGGTCGCCACGGGGAACCTCGTCTTCCGGATGTGTCGTGCAGATGTCTTAGGAAAGGCCTTGTCGCAGTTGCTCGAAGGCGGCTCGGACGAGCTCCTCCGGGGACGTCGCCCCCGAGGTGCCGGCGAGCCACAGTTCGACTGCCGACTTCATGGCCGAGACCGCGGCGTAGCGGACCAGGCTCGGATACAGGTCGACCCGGGGGTCGGTGCCGGTGCGCTCGGCGATGGCCTCGACGAGCAGTTGCGAGGCGCGCACTTCCATCTCGACGCGGCGCGCCAGCAGGGCGGGGCTCTGTTCGAGCAGCTCCATGGTCGTGCACAGCTCGACGAAGTCACCGCCGGGATCCGAAACTATTTCCCGTGCAACGGCTTCCATCGATTCCCACACGGGCTCACCGGCGGGCCGCGCGTGCAGGCGCCCGACCCACGCGTGCACCAACCCCTCGAGGTGCGCGAGGACGGCCTCTTCCTTACCGGCGAAGTAGTTGTGGAAGGTGCGGGTGGACACCCCGGCCCGGGCGGCGATGGCGTCGGCCGTGACACCGTCGAGCCCCCTCTCCCGCGCGAGGTCGGCCGCGGCCGCGACGAGCGCTGCTCGCGTGGCGGCCTTCTTGCGGTCGCGCAGGCCGGGCGAAGTGGTCACGTCTTCCACGGTACGCACCTTGCAGAGTCCTGCAAATTTGCAGAGTCCTGCAAGAATATGTGTTTGCCCACACCGCTCCGCACGGTGTGGCGGCGCTCACGTGCGGCGTCGCTCCCAGGCGCCCGGATCGGCGGTCAGGTCGGACACGAACCCGGGAAGATCGTCCGCGACGACGTCGGCGAGGGTGACCTCCTCGAGGACGGCCCGCAGATTCACCCGCACCGCGATCCACACGTCGCGCAGGCGTTCGGCCGGTCCGGTGTAGACCACGTCCTCCGGCCGCTGGCCGCGCACCGACGCGAGCGGGCCCTCCACGGTGCGGATGATGTCCGCGACGGAGATCTTCTCGGGCGGCCGCGCCAGCCAGTACCCACCCTCCGGGCCGCGGCGACTGCGCACCAGCCCGCCCCGGCGCAGGTCGCCGAGCACCGCCTCGAGGAACTTGTGCGGGATGTTCTGCGCCCGCGCCAGGTTCTCGGCCTTGGCGGGCGCCTCGCCTGCCGCCGCGAGTTCGAGCAGCGTGCGCACGGCATAGTCCACCCGGGCGGTGATGTGCACGTCGCGCTCCTCGGTTCGATCCTGCGCCGCCGGCGGCGACGGACACAGAATTCCTACCAAACCGGGGGAAAAGCGCGCGAGTCCCGTCCCGCGATCGCCGGTCACGCGGTGACCGTGCGCCGACGCGCCGACGCCGCACACAGCGCGAGCCCGACGACGACCCATGCGCTCAGCACCAGCACCGCCGTCCCACCGCCGTGTCCGTCGAAGAAGGCGACCGAGCGGACCACGGTCCCCGCGGCGCCCGGTGGCAGCAACTGGCCGAACGCACCCCATCCCTGCGGCAACCACGCCGCGGTGGTCGCGAAGCCCGACAGCGGGTTGCCGACGAACAGCATCAGGACCGCACCGGCACCGAAGCCGGGCAGGCCGAAGAGCGACTCGAGGCCCAGCAGGGGCAGCGAGACGGCGGCCAGGCTCAGCGCGAGCGCCCCCGCGGTCGCCCAGTAGTTCCCGGTCAGGCTGCCGAACCCGAACTGCAGGACGGCAGTGAGAGTCAGCCCCGCGAGCACCGCGAAGCCGATCGCGCCGAGCACGCGCAGGCCGACGCGCCCGGGGAACAACCTGACGAGCGCGATCGCCGGCACCAGACCGCCGAGAACCAGGGGCAGGGCCAGCGAGTTCAGGCCGGCCCCGGCCGGGTCGTCGGCGGGCAGCGGCACGACGTCGCGCACGGGGACGGGCCGCCCGAGTGTCTGCGACAGTCCGGCGGCCGTGGCGGTCAGCACCTGCGCGACGGGGGCCCCGCCCGCGCCGGCGACATACATCGCGGGCCCGTCCGGTTCGACGGCGAGACCGCCGACGACCGCACGCTGCTCGATCGCCGTGCGCAGCGCCTCCACGTCGTCGTATCGCTGTGGCGAGAACGCGCCGGGCCGGGCGTCGGCGAGACCGGCCTCGATCCGGGCGACGGCCGGATCCGGCCCGGCCACCCCGATCTTCAGCCCGTGCGGGCCGCTCTCGACCGCCGGGGCGGCGAAGGCGAACAGTATCAGGGCGATCACGGCGGTGAGCGCGAGCACGACACCGACGACACGAACTGCGTCGGGCGGAGCGTGCCGGGCGGTGGCGGGGTCCGGGGAGGAGGTCGGGGCGGCCATGACGACTCCTTGAAGTGGAGGATTGCTCTCCGTTTATGTGGAGTATATTCCTCCGGTAGGAGCGGGGATGTCAACCCGCCGACCACAGGAGAGTGCATGCGCGCCGACGCCGCCCGCCGACGCGAGGCCCTGATCCTCGCCGCCCGCGACGTGCTCGCCGAACGGGGACACGACGCGCCCCTCGACGCCATCGCCGAGCGTGCCGGCGTCGGCATCGCCACCCTCTACCGCAACTTCCCCACGCGCGACGATCTCGCGCACGCGGTGGCCCGTCGCACCCTCACCGAAGCGGGCGCGGCCGCGGATCGCGCCCTCGCCGCGATGGTGTCGGATCCCGAAAGCGCCTGGGCCGAGTTCGTCGACACCGCCGTCCGGCTGCGGCTCGGCGCCCTGATTCCGGCCCTCATCGTCGAGAGCTACCGGGAACTGCCCGGTGACGTCCTCGAGATCCGGGAGGGCACCAAGGCGCGCGTCACCGAACTCGTCCACGCCGCACAGCGAGCAGGCCTCGTCCGCGACGACGTCCAGCCGATCGAGGTGATCATGGCGGTCGCCCGGCTCACCCGCCCCCACGTGCGGTTCGTCGACGACGTCGTGCCCGGCCTCGTGCCCCGGATGATCGCGATCTACCTCGCCGGCCTGCGCCCCGACGGCCGGCCGCTGCCCCGGTGACCGCCGGACCTCCGTAGTGACCGGCAACACATTCCGGTAGATTGGACGCCTGTTCACATCACTCCCGGAGGACCGAATGTGGGAGACCCTGACGGCGTCCTGGGCGTCGCTGCTCGAGCCCCTGCACGACCCCGTCGCGCTGGCCATCCCGGCGTTCCTGCTGTTCCTCGCTCTCGAGTGGGCCGCCGCGCGCACGCTCGAGCACGTCGAACCCGGGGCCGACGGGCACACCCGCCCGCCCCGCGGTGGCTACGAGGCCCGTGACGCACGCACGAGCATCTCCATGGGACTCGTCTCCATCGGCACCAGCGCCGCGTGGAAGGTGCTGGCTCTCGTCGGCTACTCGGCGATCTGGGTGTATCTCGCACCGTGGCACCTACCGGCGGACGCCTGGTACACGTGGGCGATCCTGATCCTCGGCATCGACGTGCTCTACTACTGGTACCACCGGACGGCACACCGGGTGCGCCTGGTGTGGGCGACCCACCAGGCGCATCACTCGAGCGAGTACTTCAACTTCGCCACCGCCCTGCGCCAGAAGTGGAACAACAGCGGCGAGATCCTCATGTGGCTGCCGCTGCCCTTCCTCGGCATCCCGCCGTGGATGGTGTTCGTCGGATTCTCCGTCTCGCTCGTGTACCAGTTCTTCGTGCACACCGAGCGGGTGGGCACGCTGCCCCGGCCCGTCGAGTTCGTCTTCAACACCCCGTCGCACCATCGGGTGCACCACGGCTGCGACCCCGAATACCTCGACCGCAACTACGGCGGCATCCTGATCCTCTGGGACCGCCTGTTCGGCACCTTCCGCCGCGAGACCCACCGCCCCACGTACGGACTCACCAAGCCCGTCGGCACCTACAACATCTGGCGACTGCAGACGCACGAATACCAGGCCATCGCCCGCGACTGGCGTACCGCGACGCGCCGGCGCGACAAGCTGGGGTACGTGTTCGGCCCTCCGGGCTGGGCGCCGTCGCGCCCGGCCACGGTCACGAGTGCGCAGTTGTCGTCACGACACGCCGGGTGACCCGACGAGAACTGCACATTCGACGAACGACAACGGCCCCGATCCGGTGAATCGGATCGGGGCCGTTCGTGGCGGTGGCGGAGGGATTTGAACCCTCGGACGGGGGTTACCCGTCACACGCTTTCGAGGCGTGCTCCTTAGGCCGCTCGGACACGCCACCGCCCACGACTTTACCGGATTCGGTCCCGGAGTTGAAATCCCCAGGTCACGACGGTTCCGGGAGCCGCTGCGCGCGGAAGAAGTCCTCGAGCACCGCGGCGCATTCCTTCTCGAGGACCCCGCCGCGCACCTGCGGACGATGGGTGAGCCGGCGATCACGCACCACGTCCCACAGCGACCCCACCGCACCCGTCTTCGGCTCCCACGCCCCGAAGACCACGCGATGCACCCTGGCCAGCACCAGCGCGCCCGCGCACATCGTGCACGGCTCCAGCGTCACGGCCAGCGTCGTGCCCTCGAGGCGCCAGCCGTCGCCGTGCACCTTCGCGGCCGCGCGTAGCGCCAGGATCTCCGCGTGCGCCGTCGGGTCGCCCGTCGCCTCCCGCGAATTCGCCGCCCGGGCCAGTTCGGTCCCGTCGGCGGCGAACAGGACGGCACCCACCGGCACGTCCCCGGCCGGCGCCGCGGCGGCCGCCTCCAGCGCGGCCCGGATCAGCGCCTCGTCGTCGCGCAGGCCCATCTAGCGGCGCAGCTTGTCCAGCGCCGTGGCGAGCACATCGTCGAACCCGAGCCGCTGGGCGATCTCGTCGATCTGCTCGTCCGGATACAGGTCGGTCTCGGCGGCGATCACCGCCAGCACCGGCTCCGGCAATCCCAGGTCCGCCAGGATTCCCAGGTCGCCCTCCTCCCACGGCTCGATGTCGTCGAGCTCGTCGGGGTCGATGTCCGGGATCTCGATGTTCAGCGCATCGAGCACGTCGGCGGCGATGTCGTAGTCGACCGCCATCGTCGCGTCCGACAGCAGCAGACGCGTGCCCGACGGGGCCGGCCGGACGATGACGAAGAACTCGTCGTCCACGTTGAGCAACCCGAAGATCGCCCCGGTGCTGCGCAACTCGCGCAGCTCCCGGTCGGCCACCTCGAGGCTCGTCAACACCGCCGCCGACAGTGCCTTGCACTTCCAGCGACCGTCCTCCCGCGTCACGGCGACCCCGAACCCGTCGAGATCCTCGGTCGAACTCACGGAGGGACTCTTGTTCCCCGCACGCTGCGCAGCCATGGGCGCAACGGTAGTCGGCGCGGTCCCGTGAATGAAGTCCAGCGGGCGATGTGCCAACCTGGTCGGGTGCCCACCTCCGCGTCCACCCCGCCCGTGTGCGTACTCGGCCTCGGCCTGATCGGCGGATCGTTGCTGCGTGCGGCCGTCGCCGCGGGCCGCGAGGCCTGGGGGTACAACCGCTCGCCGGAGCCCGTCGAGGCCGCCCGAGCCGACGGATTCGACGCCTCCACCGACCTGCCGGCCACGCTGCGGCGCGCCGCGGAATCCGACGCCCTCGTCGTCGTCGCCGTGCCCGTACCCGCAGTCGGCGCCGTGCTCGCGGCGGTCGCCGAGCACGCCCCGCACGTGGCGCTGACGGACGTGGTCAGCGTCAAGTCGCAGGTCGCCGCCCTGGTCGCCGCCCACGGACTCTCCGCACGCTTCGTCGGGGGCCATCCCATGGCGGGCACCGCCGAGTCCGGGTGGTCGGCGGGATTCGCGGAGCTGTTCCGCGACGCGGTGTGGGTGGTCACCGTCGACGAGGGCACCGACCCCGACGTGTGGACGCAGGTCGCCGAGCTCGCCCTCGACTGCGGTTCCGTCGTCGTACCCGCGGAATCGGGCGAGCACGACGCGGCGGTCGCCCGCGTCTCGCACCTGCCCCATCTGCTCGCCGAGGCGCTGGCACTGTCCGGGGCCGCCGGCGGCGACCTGGCGCTGGGTCTGGCGGCGGGATCGTTCCGCGACGGTACCCGCGTCGCCGGGACCACCCCCACGTTGGTCGACGCGATGTGTGAGGGCAACGCCCCGGCGCTGCTCACGGCCCTCGACGAAACCCTCGAGGTGCTGCGGGTCGCTCGGGAACAGCTCGCCGACGGCAGCACCGCCGAGCTGACCGCCGCTGGTCACGCCGCCCGGCGACGGTTCGAGCAACGCGACCGCCGACCCGTCACCGGCGTCGTCCCCGGCGACGACGACTGGCTCGCCCGACTGCGCGAGGCGGGTCGTCGCGGCGAGGTGTGGACGCGGTGACGCTGCGCGACACCACCGCGGCACTCGCGAAAGGCGAGCTGACCGCCACCGAACACGTCCGGCAGGTGCTGGCCGACCTCGACGCCCTCGACGGCACGCCGTGGTCGAATCTCGTGGCCGCCCGCAACGACGGCGCGGCCCTCGAATCGGCGGCCCGCGCCGACGCCGAGCTCGCGGCCGGCAACTGGATCGGTCCGCTGCACGGTGTCGCCGTCGCCGTCAAGGACAACATCGACGTCGCGGGCATGCCGACCCGCTGCGGCAGCAAGGTCCTCGCCGACGCGGCGCCGGCCGCGCAGGATGCCAGGATCGTCGAGCGGCTCCGCGAGGCCGGCGCCGTCGTGGTCGCCAAGACCCACCTGCACGAGTTCGCGTACGGGCCCAGCGGCCTGGTCAACGCGGCCGGGCCGGCCCGGCACCCGCACGATCCCACCCGCATCACCGGCGGCTCGTCCTCGGGGTCGGCGGCGCTCGTCGCCAAGGGCATCGTGCCGCTGGCACTGGGCACCGACACCGGGTGCAGCGTGCGCACCCCGGCGGCGCTGTGCGGCGTCGTCGGCCTCAAGCCCACGTTCGGCGCGTTGCCGGTCGACGGGGTCTTCCCCCTGTCCACCACCTTCGATCATGTGGGCCTGCTCGCCCGCGACGTCCTCGACGCGGCCCTGGCCTGGGGCGCGCTGCCCGGAATCGCGCACCTGCGCACACCCGTCTCGGGACTGCGGGTCGGACGGCTGCGCGGCGGCATCTGGGACGTGCCCGCTGCGTTCGAGTCCGCGCTCGACGACGCCTGCCGCACCCTCACCGATCTCGGTGCCGAGGTGCGGGACGTGCCCCTGCCGGAAACCGACGACCTCCTCGGCGTCTATCCCGTCGTCACCGGCTCGGAGGCGTACGAAACCCATCAGCGCTGGTTCGAGAACGACCCGGACCTCTACCAGCCGGCCACCGCGGCGCTGCTCGCGGCTCAGCGGGACCGTCCGGCGACGGACTACGTCCGGGCCGTGCGGGCGGCCGTCCGATTGCGCCGCGACGTCCTGCGCCGGCTACGGCGCGACGACGGGCTGGATGCGCTGATCACCGTCACGACCCCGCTGCGCTCGGCCGCGCTCGACAGCGATCCCGCGGCGCTGCGGGGGCCACTGCTGCAGATGTGCATCCCGTTCAGCGTGCTCGGCGTACCGGCGGTGTCCGTCCTTGCTCCGGGCGGCGGTGATCTCCCCATCGGCGTACAGGTGGTCGGGCTGACCTCCGGGACCGGCGGGCACGGCAGTCATCCCGGCGAGTCCACGGCTCTGGCACTCGCGATGGCGGTGGAGGGCACCGACCTCTCCTGACCGACCCGTCCTAGATCCGTCCCGCCAGGCCGGGGTAGTTCACGACGAACCCATCGCCGTCGACCGTCACCGACGAACTGGACACCGGGGACAGGACGTGGATGCCGTCGGCTGCGCTGCTGTAGACGAGCGTGGCCTCCTCGATGCCGAGATCGAGCAGATTCACGTAGACGACCGGCACCTCGAGTTCGTCCGCGCCGGACTGCAGCCCGTAGCGGCGGATCGGCAGCGCATTGAAGAACGGGCTGAGGATGACGTCGACGTCGAGTGCACCGCCGAACGCCGACCGCTGGTGCTGGGTGCCGTTGTCGACCATCCAGATGCCCTCCTCGGACCGGCTGATCGACATGTGCCTCTCACCGGCGGCCAGGGTCGTGCGCACCGACAACCGGCGCGTGACACCGTTCTCGTCGGTCACGAGGTCGTACGACGCGCTGAACGCGGGATGCTCCGCGCACTGCGCGCCCACGATCCGGCCCGCCGCCTTGATGCGATCGCCGCTCAGTTGGACACGCACCGACTCCATCCGAGGAACGTCGTACGCCCGCCACGTCAGAATCGCGGGCCAGTTCGATGCTGGGCTCGCCGCAGACCGCGCGGCATCGGGGACTGGGATGCTCACGTGTCTACGTTAAGCGACGAGCCACTCCCGGGGAGCAGGGGTGCCGGGAATCGTGCCCTTCGTGTAGCACACGACCCCTTCGAACGTGTCTGCCGTCACACCACGGGGACATGTCCGCGACACCACGACGGGGTGTCCGCACGGTGACCGACCTCCTTGTGCGGCGCGTTTGAGCACGTAACCCGCTGCCCGGGAAAGACTGGCCTACAGTCGCCTCATGCGTACCGTGTGGACAGTTCCTCAGAACATCGCCCAGATCCTCCTGGAGTCCCCCGAGATCCAGATGTTCCTGACCAGCAACGAGCTGCCCGACACCGCCGCGGACCCTCGCCGGCGGCTTGCCGAGTTCACGCATGCGCTCGCCGCCCTGGCCCGCCACACCGGACGCACCTTCGGCTCTGTCGATGCAGCCAACCGCGAACTGTTCGGGGGCTCCGCCGGAACCGTGCCGGTGGCGCTGCGTCTGGCCGTCCTGCGCGAGATCGTCACCGACGTCGACGACCGCACCCCCACCCCGGACCCGCTGCCGGCGACGGTCGTCGAACAGCTCGGTGCCTACGTGTACGCCCTCGTCGACCCGCGCGACCATACCGTCCTGCACGTCGGGCAGGGCCGCGGGAACCGGCTGTTCGTCCTGACCTGGACCGCGCTCGGCGAAGACCACAAACTCGCCGCCGGCGGCGAAGCCGCGCCCGCACAGACCCCCGAAACCGACGCGGCCGTGCGCCGGATCCGTGCCGTCTACGACTCCGGCTACTCCGTAGGTCACTACGTCGTGGCCGACCGGGTGGCCCCGGCCGTGGACGCCGATCACGCCGCCGGCTTCACCGCGCAGGCCCTCGTCTCGGTACTGGGGTTGCTCGAACCGCACGACGGCGAGATCGTGCTGACCAATCTCGTCGGCGCCACCGAGGAATCCGACCGGGTGGCCCGTCCCGTCGAGGAGTTGATTCGTCAGTACTCCGCGGAGGCCGCACCCGAGCTGCCCACGCCGTGCGTCGTGCTCCGGATCACCGAGGCGAAATCGGCGTCCGCCGAGCAGGTCCGTGGGCTCGCCGACCGTCCGTGGCCGGCCGGAGCGTCGGCACGCCGGATCGACGGCCTGCCCATCCTGGTCGTCGCCGACAACATCGTCCGCGGCGCCTACCGGGCCACCGGGTGGGAAGCGGCCTCCCGCACCGAGGACAACGGCGGCACGATCCTCTACCGCTTCCTCGGCGACGCCGATCCCGAACTCGAGAAGCTCTTCGTCGACACCCGTCTGACGCCGGATCGGCTGGGGCTCAAGCGCTGGCCGTCCCACGGCTGGGCGCCGCGACTCACCCGGGCCCTGCCCCACAGGCCGAGACCCTGATCCTGGTCCGGGCCGTGTCGTCACGGCCCGGACTTCCTACCGACGGTTCTCCCGGATCACCTGCCGCTCGGGGTGAGAATGGGTGCGTGCAGGTCGTAGTAGTGCACATCGCCCTGTAGCCGCATCTCCTCTTCCAGCAGCGGCCGCAGATCGTCGGGTATCTCCATCCGTTCGTGGGCACGCGCCTCGTCCTCGGACGAGAAGTACATGGTCTCGACGTACCCGTCGTCGCCGTAGGTGGCGAACGTGCCGCCGATGATCTCGGGTCGCAACTGATGCACCCGTTCCTGGCTCTGCACGAGCAGGCTCTTCATCCGCCCGACATCGGGGCTGTGCCCCTCCATCACCTGAACGAACCCTGCGGTGTCGGAGCCACCTTCCATCCACACCTCGACGTCGCGGCAGTCGTGGACGACGATCTCGCCGTCGAAGCACTGCTCCGCCTCGGCCCACCACTCGCCCTGCTCCGGACGTTCACTGTTCCGGCGGGCCGCCTCTTCCGATTCGAACCGGGCCACCGACACGAAGGTGCCGTCGTCACTGAATCCCGACGTGCTGCCCAGATAGCCCACGGCGCCGGGGCGCAGCTCGTCCGTCCACCGCTGCAGGCAGTCCTTCAACCCCTGCTCGTCGCGGACCTTTCCCTGCCAGACCTGAATGAACATCTCCATCGCCTCCGCGTGCGGGACGAGCCCGCACCCAAACGATTTCCGTGGCCGACCCGTCGCCGTCCACCACCGACGTCACCCGACGGCCGGCGATCGCGACCACCGTGGAGTCAATGATTCGCCTGTGCCGGACCGCGGACAAGAGCGGACGGGCCGGAACATGCA
>NZ_BCXE01000045.1 GCF_001894945.1 Rhodococcus ruber NBRC 15591 | reverse complement strand
GGGTCCGCCGGGACCACCGAAAGCCCTGGAAATGCCGGCGGGGTCAGTCCGCCGACGGCACCGCCAGTCGGGTCACTTCCGACCGCCCGCGCAGGGTCACTTCACCTTTCGGCGCCCATCTCGTGCGCTCGTGATCGGCGGCCGCCTCTACTGCCCGGGACGAGGCGACGACGTGGCCGGGGATCGTCTTGGCCAGATCCGAGAGTCGCGCAGCTTCGTTCACCGGATCGCCGATGACCGTGTACTCGAACCTCTCGTGAGCCCCTACGTTTCCGGCCACTGCGAGTCCGGCTGCGACCCCGATCCCCGCCTCGCACTCGGGGACGTCGGTGCGCAGTCGATGTGCCATCGTCCGGGCGGCCACCAGGGCGTTGCCCGGCGGATCGTCCATTGCCACCGGGGCGCCGAAAATGGCCAGTGCCGCGTCGCCCTCGAACTTGTTGACGAAACCGCCGACGCGGTGGACCTCCTCGACCACGACTTCGAAGAAGCGGTTGAGCAACTGTACGACCTCGGTCGGCGGACGATCTGCAGCCATTGCCGTCGAACCGATGATGTCGATGAACAGCACCGCGACATCACGTTCTTCGCCGCCGAGCCGCGGTGACGAGGCCAGCGCCGCCCGGGCGACGTCCTGCCCGACGTGCCGGCCGAAGACGTCGCGGATCCGTTCGCGCTCACGCAGGCCGTCGGCCATGCGATTGAATCCGGCCTGCAATTCGCCCAGTTCCGTCCCGTCGTAGACGACGACCTCCGCATCGAGGTCGCCCCCCTCGATGCGGGCCATGCCCGCCCGCACGGACTCGATCGGCGCGATGCTTCGCCGGGCGGTGAGGAACATCAGCAGCGATCCCAACACCAACGCCAGTCCGCCGATCGTCAGGATCGTCACCGCGAAGCGGACGGGCGACACGGGACGGACGAAGCTGAAGACCGCGACGAGCATCAACCCGATGACGGGAACGGCGCTGCCCAGCACCCACGCCACCATGATGCGTCCGCTGGTGCCGGTGAGACGGCGCCGCGGGGTCGCGCCGGCCTCGAGGGCCCGGGCGGCGATCGGTCGCAGTGCGAACTCGCTGAAGAGGAAGACGAAGCCACAGACCGTCAGTCCCGCGAGAGCAATGGTGAACGCGACCTTCGGGATGGTGCGCGGATCGAGCACCCCGAAGGCGGTCGCGAACAGCACCAGTCCCAGGGCCCAGAACGCGCCCTGCTGGGCGGTGAGCCGCATCGGTAACCGCATCGTGGCGCGACGTTCCTCCGGCGAGGGATCCCGGTCCTCGAGGATCCAGCGCAGTTGTGCGAGCCCGCGTCGCGTCCCGACGATCGTTCCAAGGACGATCGCCCCCACGACGTACACCGGCGCGACGACACCGGTGACGACGACGAACTCCGGGCGCAGCACCGAGGGACCCGGGATGACGACATTGATCAGTACCGCCGTGATCGCAGCACCCGCGATGTTCGTGCCCAGCAACAGCAGGGTGAGCAACGTCTGCACGCGAACACGTTGGCGCTGGACGGATTCCGCGGGTGCGCCGAGCAGCGGTGAGCCGAGTGGCGAGATGCGACGAGTGCGAGGCATGGTCGTTCGAGAGTAGTCCGGGGCGATCCTCTAGGGTGGCAACGTGCGCCTTGTGATTGCCCGCTGTCGAGTCGACTACATCGGACGTCTGACGGCACACCTGCCGATGGCGCGTCGGCTGCTCCTGGTCAAAGCCGACGGATCGGTCAGTGTGCACGCCGACGACCGCGCCTACAAGCCCCTGAACTGGATGAGTCCGCCGTGTTGGCTGGTCGAGGAGTCCGCGGAAGATGCGAACGCTCTGTGGGTGGTGACCAACAAGGCGGGTGAGCAGCTGCGCATCACCATCGAGGAGATCGAGCACGATTCCAGCCACGAGCTGGGCGTGGATCCCGGCCTGATCAAGGACGGTGTGGAGGCGCACTTGCAGGAACTGCTCGCCGAGCACGTCGAAACCCTCGGGCGCGGCTACACCCTCGTCCGGCGTGAGTACCCGACGGCCATCGGTCCGGTGGACCTGCTGTGCCGGGACGCGGACGGCGGCACGGTGGCCGTCGAGATCAAGAGGCGAGGCGAGATCGACGGCGTCGAACAGCTCACGCGGTATCTCGAGCTGCTCAACCGGGACCCGCTGCTCGCGCCGGTCAGCGGTGTCTTCGCGGCACAACAGATCAAGCCGCAGGCCAAGACCCTGGCCACCGACCGCGGTATCCGCTGCCTCGTGCTCGACTACGAGGCGCTGCGCGGCACCGAGAGCAACGAGTTCCGGCTGTTCTGAGATGCCGCGCCGCAATACCCCCCGATCACAGCGCAGGCGCCGGCCCGAGACCGGCGCGTCGGCGTTCTCCGGGGCGACGTCCCGCACCGAATCGGGCCCGTGGGGTGCGGAATCCGAGCGTTACACCGTGCGCACCGTCCCCGGCTCGCGAGCAACGAAGGCGTACCGGTGCCCCGGATGCGATCACGAGATCGCGCCGGGAACGCCGCACGTGGTTGCCTGGCCCGCCGACGACATAGGGGGAGCAGACGAACGCCGGCACTGGCACAACGGCTGCTGGTCCGGCCGCGGCACCCGCGGACCGACCCGACGGTGGTCCTGACGGCTCGCCGTCGTGGTCCTGACGGCTCGCCGTCGCGGTCCTGACGTCGGCTCAGTTGCGGACCTTGCTGGCCACCGCGGGTGACCGGCCGAGCCGGTCGGTCGCAGGTGCTTCGTTGCCGGACCGCTTCCCCTGTTCGCCCGGCCCGCTCTTCCGGTCGCTGTCCTCGGACGTGCCGGCCGTCGCCGGCAGTTCCTTGGTGGCCGGTTCCTTCTCGGATTCTTCGGTGGCGATCTCCGTGGTCGCATCGGTGTCGCCGTCGGTGGTGGACGCGTCCCGGTCGCGGTCGAGCAGCTCACCTTCGCGCGTCACGGCAGCCAGCATCGAGGGCACCGCCTCGAGCTGACCGCGCACACCGTCCAGCTGGCTGAGGATGCGGCCACGCAGCACCCGCAGTTCCTCGGTCAGATCGCGGGCGTTGGCGATCTTCCGTTCGGACTGTTCGGTGGCGATCTCGAGCCGGCGTGCCGCCTCGCGTGATGCGATCTCGAGACGCTGTTCGGCCTCGGCCTTGCTGGATCGTTCGAGTTCGTCGAGAGCGCCGAGGACCTTGCTGCGGCGCTCGCTCATGGCGATCTCGAAATCCTGCTGAACCTGGTCCCGCTTGGCCTCCGCCTCCGCCGCGAGACGATCGCGCTCGGCTTCGGCGGCGGCGACGATCCGGGCGGCCTGGGCACGTGCCTCGGACATCGTCCGGGCGTGCTCGGCTTCGAACGCCTTACGCCGCTCGGCGAGTTCGGCGATCATCGCCTCGTAGTCGCCGCGCAGCCGGATGCCTTCCTGTTCGGCCAGGGAGATCATCTCGGCGGCATCGGCCTCGGCCCGGGCCCGCAGCTCGGACGCCTCGTCGGAGGCGAGGCGCAGCATGCGGGAGATTCGGTCGCTCATACCCTCGGCCGTGGTGGGCGGCACCGAGAGACGATCGACATCCTTGCGCAACTCGTCGATCTCGTTGCGAGCGTTCTCCAACTGTCTCGCCAGGTCGCGCGCCTGGGCGGCGGCCGCATCCCGGTCCGTCGCGGTCACGCGCAGCTCGGCTTCGAATCTGGCGAAGTAGTTGGTCACCTCGTCGCGGTCGAATCCCTTGCGCACGATCGAGAAGGGCAGGTGGCTGGGGGTGCGATCGCGATCGAAGACCATGGCGCCAATCTACCTGCTCGCGGCAGCCGGAGCTGCGCGTGCCGCCTCCCTGTGCTAATGCTGCGGCAGCGCACACCGGGCGGGTCGACCGGGCGGGACGCGGGTTGTCAGTGCGATCCGTGTGCGGCGGGTTCGACGAGTTCGACGAGCACGCCGCCGGCGTCCTTGGGGTGGAGGAAGTTGATGCGCGAATCGGCGGTGCCACGTCGCGGGGCGTCGTACAGCAGGCGCACGCCCCGGGCACGGAGCTCGGTGGACACGGCATCGATGTCGCTGACGCGGTAGGCGAGCTGCTGCAGGCCCGGGCCGCTGCGGTCGATGAATTTCGCGATCGTCGAGTTCTCGTTCAGCGGGGCGAGCAGCTGGATCGCGGTCGCGCCCTCGGGCGAGCCGGGAACCGACAGCATCGCCTCGCGCACGCCCTGCTCCTCGTTGACCTCCTCGTGGGTCGAGACGAGTCCGAGGTTCTCGGCGTACCAGGTGAGGGCGGCGTCGAGGTCGGGAACGGCGATACCGACGTGGTCGATGGCAGTCACGAGCCCGGAGCTCAGAGCCGCGAGCGGAGTCGAAGTGGGGGAGGTCTCAGTCATGAATAAAGACGTTAGCGCTAACGTTAGATCAGTATGCGCCGGGATGGGGCTCGTCCGCCCGCAGCCCCGCGCAGGAGCCGTGACCCCACCACCGGAGGAACCCTCGTGACCAGTTCTGTCATCGTTGCCGGAGCCCGGACCCCGATGGGGCGTCTGCAGGGCGCCCTGAAGGACTTCTCCGGCTCGGACCTCGGCGGGGTCGCCATCGCCGGGGCCCTGGCCAAGGCCGGGGTCGCCCCCGAGCAGGTCGAGTACGTGATCATGGGGCAGGTGCTCACCGCCGGGGCCGGGCAGATCCCGGCCCGCCAGGCCGCCGTCGCCGCCGGCATCCCGATGGATGTGCCCGCCCTGACCGTGAACAAGGTGTGCCTGTCCGGCATCGACGCCATCGCGCTGGCCGACCAGCTCATCCGCGCCGGCGAGTTCGACGTCGTCGTCGCCGGCGGCCAGGAGTCGATGAGCCGGGCCCCGCACCTGCTCGAGAAGTCCCGCGCCGGGTTCAAGTACGGCGATGTGACCCTGCGCGACCACCTGGCCTTCGACGGGCTGCACGACATCTTCACCGACCAGGCCATGGGTGCCCTCACCGAGGCCGCCAACACCGGCGCGGCGGCCGTCTCCCGCGCCGAGCAGGACGCGTTCGCCGCCGCCAGCCACCAGCGGGCGGCCCGCGCGCAGAAGGACGGGCTGTTCGACGACGAGATCGTGCCGGTGTCGATCCCGCAGCGCAAGGGCGACCCGGTCGTGGTCACCGCCGACGAGGGCATCCGCCCGGACACCACCGCCGAGTCCCTGGCGAAGCTGCGGCCGGCGTTCGCCCCCGACGGCACCGTCACCGCCGGCTCGGCCTCGCAGATCTCCGACGGCGCGGCCGCGGTGGTGGTGATGTCCAAGGCCAAGGCCGAGCAGCTCGGCCTGTCCTGGCTCGCCGAGATCGGCCGGCACGGGGTGGTCGCCGGTCCGGACTCGACGCTGCAGTCCCAGCCGGCGCGGGCGATCGCGCGTGCCTGTGAGCGGGAGGGCATCGACCCGAAGGATCTGGACCTGGTGGAGATCAACGAGGCGTTCGCCGCGGTGGGGATCGCCTCGACCCGCGAGCTGGGCCTGGACCCGGAGCGGGTCAACGTCAACGGCGGGGCGATCGCGCTGGGGCACCCGCTGGGGATGTCCGGGGCCCGGATCGTGCTGCACCTGGCCCTCGAGCTGGCCCGCCGCGGCGGCGGGGTCGGGGCCGCGGCCCTGTGCGGCGGCGGCGGCCAGGGCGACGCCCTCATCGTCCGCGTCCCCAAGGCGTAACCCGCCGCTCCTTACTCCTGTCACGGCCTCGACGCAGTGCGTCGGGGCCGTGACGTCTCTCACAGCAACGACGGGTCGTCGTAGGCGATCGGCACAATGGTGTGCATGGCGAACTTCTTCGATCTCAGCACCCCGGCCAAGCGGTTCCGCTTCGTCGCAATCCTCGAGGCCTTCACCTGGGCCGGCCTGCTCGTCGGTATGGCGTTCAAGTACCTGCCGGAGAACGGCAACGAGATCGGCGTGAAAATCTTCGGGCCGCTGCACGGCGGCGTGTTCGTCGCCTTCGTCCTCGTCGCTCTCCTCACCGCACGGGCGCTGAAGTGGAACCTGGTCACCACCGGCCTGGCCCTGATCTCCTCCATCCCGCCGTTCGGCACGATCGTCTTCGAGTGGTGGGCTGCGCGCACCGGCCGTCTCGCGGAGTTGTCCACGCAGGCGCGTCCGGCCGACGCGCCCGCACTCGCCTGACCTGCTGTCACCTGTCGCGCGGAACGTGACAGACTGGACACCGTGACTCGACCAGGTTCCCGTCCGTCAGCACGTTCCGCCGCGACCGCCGCGGCAATGTCCGGCGCGGTGGATCTCGCGCCCCTCAAGGAGCGGGCCGCCGCCCCCCCACCTCCGCCGCAGTCCGACTCCGGCGCCGCCGTCGCGACCGGCCTCGCGCCCGTCGTCGACGTCACCGAGGCCACGTTCGAGGCCGAGGTGCTGCAGCGCTCGATGCAGGTCCCGGTCATCGTGGACCTGTGGGCCACCTGGTGTGGCCCGTGCAAGCAGCTCTCACCGGTTCTCGAGAAGCTGGCGCACGAGGGCGGCGGCAACTGGGTTCTCGCGAAGGTCGACGTGGACGCCAACCCGCGGATCGCTCAGGCGTTCGGCGTGCAGTCCGTGCCGACCGTCGTCGCCATCGCCGCGGGACAACCCCTCGCCGACTTCCAGGGCGTCCAGCCCGAACCGCAGCTCCGGCAATGGCTTGCCGCCATCCAGGACGCGGTCGCCGGCAAGCTGTCCGGCCCGCCCGGAGGGGAGGTCGCGGAGGAACCGGCGGAGGACCCGCGATTCGTCGCGGCCGAGCAGGCCCTCGATGCGGGGGACCTGGCGGGTGCCGAAGCGGCGTACGAGCTGATCCTCAATTCCGAGCCCGCCAATGCCGACGCTCTGGCCGCGTTGCGGCAGGTCCGGTTCCTCGCCCGGGCGCAGACTGTGCCGGCCGACGCGATCGCCCGGGCGGATGCCGCCCCGGCCGATCTCGATGCACAGCTCGCTGCGGCCGACGCGGAACTGTTCGCGCAGCAGCCCGAGGCTGCGTTCGCGCGGCTGATCGGGTTCGTGGCCCGCAGCGCGGGTGACGAGAGGAACGCGGCCCGTGCGCGGCTGCTCGAATTGTTCGAGCTGTTCGACCCGGCAGAGCCGTTCGTTGTCGCGGCGCGGCGCAAGCTGGCGTCGGCGCTGTACTGAATTCTCCCCCGTGCGGTGGGCGCTCCGGCTTTCCGGATCGCCCACCGCACACTGTTCGGTGGCGGCGGCTCGGTGGCGGCGGCTCGGCGGTGGCGGCTCGGCGGTGGCGGCTCAGTGGTAGCGCCCGGAACAGGCGGCCTCCCCGCCGAGAACCCCCGTCCGGAACGCGTCGACCCGGGAGAACCCGCTCGGCACGGTGTTGCCGTTGACATCGCTGGCGGCGAGACCGTCGGCCAGCAGACCGGAGACGGCCTCGTCCAGGTCCCCCGGTGACAGCCACACCATGTCCTCGGCCGGTTGCGAGCCGGTGCTGTCGGGGCTCAGTTCGGCGCTGATCACACCGGCGAGACAGGCCGCCTGCAGCGCCGTCCGAGGCTCGACGAGCGCCTGACCGGCGGCGTTCTGCACGGCCAGCGCATAGCGCGATGCGAGCAGGACGTACGCGGCGTAGTCGCCTCGCACGTCGGTCGTGATGCCCCCGGCGCCGGTCTGCAGCGGAGTGCCGCGGTCCGCAAGTTCCTCGACGTCGACGCCGATGGTGTTGGTGGCGGGACAGTACGACACCGGGGACGTGGGCTTCGCATCCGGGCAGCCGAGGTCGGCCCCGGTCAGGTCCAGTTCCGGTTGCCGCGGCAGATCGAACACCCGGCGGAACGACGCCATCAGCGCCTCCACCGACTCCTCGGTCACGGGGAGTTCGCCGTCGTCGGAGCTGTCGAAGAACTGCGGTAGATCGGCGCGCCGGGACTCGATCTCGGCGGCGTCGATGCGGGTGCACGATCCCGCACCGTCGGTGAAGCCGATCTGGAACGCGGTGACACGTTCGAATGCCGACCCGTGGATCGCACCCGGGTCGTTGGGATCGCTGTCGCGGAAGGACACCATCGACGCCAGCACCGAGTTCAGCCCGTCCGAGGTGTTGAGCCGGAAGTGCTCCGAGTTGCCGGCGGCGACGTGCCGCATGAAGGCGCCCGCGAAGCAGTCCGCCTGCTGTTCGAACACGATGCCCGGATCGTCCTCGGCAACCGTTCCGGCCTTGAACTGCACGGCGTGACCGTACTCGTGGGCGAGCACCGTCACGGCCGCCATGGGACCGAACGTCTCGATGAGCTGCGGCATCAGGTAGGTGCGGTCCCAGCCGATGACGTCGTCGCGGTTGCAGTATGCGGCGTTGACGAATTCGAACGTGGATTCCCCGCAGAATCTCGGGCCGCGCTCGTCGGGATCCCACGAGACGATCGTGCCGACGGGCTCGAACGCTCCTCGCGCGATGCGGGGGAACTCCTCGGTCCAGTAGGCCTCGATGTCGGCGACGGCGTTGCCGGCGAGCACGTCGACGTCCCCGCCGTCCGAGTTCTCGATCGTCACCGGCGCATCCGTGGCGCCGGGCCGCGGACCACTGGGGCCCGAGGAGACCGGCAGACCGGCCACGGAGAACGGGTTGTCGTAGATGGAGACGGCGGTGCCCTCGATACGAGCGGCACATCCGGCGAGCACCATCACGGCCAGCGCCGGTACCGCGAGGCGGAACGGCAGCCGCGTCCGAGTCACCTGGTCTTCTCCTGTCGTCCGAGGACGGCGGTCACCGCTGCAGCGTCAGCCAGATCGCACCGTAAGCAGGCAGCGTCACCTCCGCCGACGCCGGGCGCCCGTGCCAGGAGCGTGCCGTGGCCGTCACGGCACCGAGGTTGCCGATGCCGTTGCCCTGGTAAGCCGTCGAATCCGTGTTGAGGATCTCCGACCACTGTCCTGTTTCGGGTAGTCCGACACGATAGTCCGAATGGGTCGATCCGGAGAAGTTGAACAAGCACGCCACGACCGAACCGTCGCTCCCGTGCCGGAGGAAACTCAGCACGTTGTTCGCCGAGTCGTTGGCGTCGATCCACGAGTACCCGCTCGGTGAGGTGTCCAGCGTCCAGAGGGCGGGGTGTTCCCGGTAGATCCGGTTGAGGTCGGTGACGAGCTGGTGGACGCCCTGGTGCAGCGGCCCGTTGTGCGGATCGTCGAGCTGCCACCAGTCCAGGCCCCGTTCCTCGGACCACTCCGCGGTCTGGCCGAACTCCTGTCCCATGAACAGCAGTTGCTTGCCGGGGTGCGCCCACATGTATGCGAGCAGTCCGCGCAGGCCGGCGGCCTGTTCCCGGTCGCCGCCCGGCATCCGGGTCCAGAGCGTGCCCTTGCCGTGCACGACCTCGTCGTGGCTGATGGGCAGGACGAAGTTCTCACTCCAGGCGTACACCAGGGAGAAGGTGATCTCGTGGTGGTGGTACGTGCGATGCACCGGGTCCCGGCCGATGTATCCGAGAGTGTCGTGCATCCAGCCCATGTTCCATTTCATGGAGAACCCGAGACCGCCCGCATGGGTCGGCCGGGTGACGCCGGGCCAGGCCGTGGACTCCTCGGCGACCGTGACGACGCCGGGGTGGAGCTTGTGCACGGTCGCGTTCATCTCCTGCAGGAAGGCCACCGCTTCGAGATTCTCCCGGCCGCCGTACACGTTGGGGGTCCAGCCGCCCTCGGGCCGCGAGTAGTCGAGGTAGAGCATCGAGGCGACCGCGTCGACGCGCAGGCCGTCGATGTGGAACTCGTCGATCCAGTACAGCGCGTTGGCGACGAGGAAGTTGCGCACCTCCCGGCGACCGAAGTCGAACACGTACGTGCCCCAGTCCAGCTGTTCGCCGCGGTGCGGATCCGGATGTTCGTAGAGGGCGCTGCCGTCGAACCGGGCCAGCGCCCACTCGTCCTTCGGGAAGTGGGCGGGCACCCAGTCCACGATCACGCCGATGCCGGCGGCGTGCAGCCGGTCGACGAACGCACGGAACTCGTCGGGCGTGCCGAATCGCGCAGTGGGTGCGTAGTACGACGTGACCTGGTAGCCCCACGAGCCGCCGAAGGGGTGCTCGGCGACCGGCAGCAGCTCGACATGGGTGAAACCGGCCGCCGCGACGTACTCGGCGAGCTGGTCGGCCAGCTCGCGGTACCCGAGACCGGGCCGCCACGAGCCGAGGTGCACCTCGTAGACGCTCATCGGCTCCTGCCACGGGCGGGATTCGGCCCGGGCGGCGAGCCAGGCGTCGTCGCCCCACTCGTAGCTGCTCCGGTGCACCACCGAGGCCGTCGCCGGGGGTACCTCGGTGGCGAACGCCATCGGGTCGGCCTTGTCCTGGACCGAGCCGTCGCGGCCGTGGATCCGGAACTTGTACAGCGCACCCGGCTCCACGTCGGGCAGGAACAGTTCCCACACGCCGCTGGAACCGAGGACCCGCATCGGCGCGAGCCGGCCGCCCCAGCCGTCGAAGTCGCCGACGACCGTGACGCCCCGCGCGCCGGGCGCCCACACCGCGAACGACGTGCCCCGGACCGGGCCGTCGGGGGTCTCGTACGAACGCTGATGCGCCCCGAGGATCTCCCACAGCCGCTCGTGCCGGCCCTCGGCGAACAGGTGCAGGTCCAACTCCCCGAGCGTGGGCAGGAAGCGGTACGGGTCCGCGACGACGACGGTGTGCTCGAACGGGTAGGTCACCACGAGGCGGTAGTCCGACAGGTCGTGCACCGGGACGAGCGCGCTGAAGACATCGTGACCGAGGGGCTCGAGGGGATGATCGATGCCGCCGATGCGCACCGCCACCTTCTCCGCCTGCGGGCGCAGAGCCCGGATGATCGTGCCTTCGGGGTGTGGATGGGCGCCGAGCACCGAGTGCGGATCGTGGTGCTCGCCGGCCGTCAGCCGGGCCAGGTCGTGCGGGGTGGGGGAGTGGCGACGAATCGGGGGCACGGTCACGAGTTCCTCCTGTAGGCGAGGGTGGTTCGCGTCGGCACCCCGATCGGCGGCAACGCCAGAATGTGCGCGACGGCGCGCCAGGGTTCGAGCCGGACGAAGTTGGCCTGACCCCACGAGTACTGCGCGCCGGACACCTCGTCGAACACCGTGAGCTGGTCGTGCCATTCGTGACCGAGCGCCGGCATGTCCAGCCAGATGGTGCCCTGCTCGGCCCCGAAGGGATTGAGGTTGATCACGGCGAGGACCGAATCCCCGGTCCGGGGATCGAATTTCGAATACGCGATCAGGGCGTCGTTGTCGATGTGGTGGAAGTGGATGTTGCGCAGCTGCTGCAGAGCCGGGTGGGCCCGCCGGATGCGGTTGAGCGTGGCGATCCACGGCTCGAGCGATTCACCGCGACGGCGGGCCTCGTCGAACCGTCGCGGACGTAGCTGGTACTTCTCCGAGTCGAGATACTCCTCGCTGCCCGGTCGCAGCGGGATGTGCTCGTAGAGTTCGTAACCGGAGTACACCCCCCACGACGGTGCGAGCGTGGCGGCCAGTGCCGCGCGCAGCGCGAACATCCCGGGGCCGCCGTGCTGCAGGGTCTCGTGGAGGATGTCGGGGGTGTTGACGAACAGGTTCGGACGCGCCTCGTCCGCCTTCGCCGCGATCTCCTGGCCGAACTCGGTCAGCTCCCACTTGGCGACGCGCCACGTGAAGTACGTGTAGGACTGCGTGAACCCGCGTCGGGCGAGCCCGTACATGCGGGCGGGCCGGGTGAACGCCTCGGACAGGAACAGCACGTCGGGGTCGGTGCGCTTGACCTCGGCGATCAGCCACTCCCAGAAGTTCGGTGGCTTGGTGTGCGGGTTGTCGACGCGGAAGATCTTGACGCCGAAGCTGATCCAGTGCCGCACCACGCGCAGTACCTCGGCGTAGATGCCGTCCGGATCGTTGTCGAAGTTGACCGGATAGATGTCCTGGTACTTCTTGGGCGGGTTCTCCGCATAGGCGATCGTGCCGTCCGGCAGGACCGTGAACCACTCGGGGTGCTCCTTCGCCCACGGGTGGTCCGGGGCGCACTGCAACGCCAGGTCGAGAGCGACCTCGAGATCCAGTTCGCGCGCACGGGCGACGAAGGCGCGGAAGTCGTCCTCCGTGCCGAGCTGGGGGTGGATCGCGTCGTGGCCGCCCTCGTCGGAACCGATGGCCCAGGGCGAGCCCACGTCGTCCGGGCCGGCGGTGAGGGTGTTGTTCGGTCCCTTCCGGTTGATCTTGCCGATGGGATGGATGGGCGGCAGATACACCACGTCGAATCCCATCGCGGCGACCCGCGGCAGCTCCGCCGCGGCGGTGGCGAAGGTGCCGTGCCGGGGTGTGCCGTCCTCGTTCCAGCCGCCCGTCGAGCGGGGAAAGAATTCGTACCAGGAACCGAACAGTGCCCGTTCCCGGTCGACGACGGCGGTGTATGCCTTCCCGCGGGTGACCAGCTCGCGCAGGGGATTGGCCCGCAGGATCTCGGTGATGTCGGCGGCGAAGGCGGGCGCGATCCGGTCGGCCAGCGGCCGCTCCGAACGCAGCGCCGCGGCGACGGCGAGCAGGGCCGGCCGGTTGGGGCGCGGCGCGGTCTTGGCGGCCTTCTCGAACAGCCGGGCGCCGATCTCGATGTCGTTCGCCAGGTCTTCCGGGCCCTGCCCGGCGGCGACCTTCGCGTCCACCGCGTGCCGCCACGTGGTGACCGGGTCGCTCCAGGCCTCGACGCGGTAGGTCCACAGTCCCGGACTGGTGGGGGTGAATACGGCGTGGAAGGTGTCGGGTGCTTCGCCGGGAACCATCGGAATCCGGATCAGCTTTCCCTCGCTTTCCGGGTCCGAGCCCGGCCCGCGCACGGCCAGGGTGGCGGCGACGGCGTCGTGACCCTCGCGCCACACGACCGCCGACACGGGAAGCACCTCCCCGACGACGGCCTTGACCGGATGTCGCCCGCCCGAGATGTCGGGACGGACATCGTCGATGCCGAGCCGTCCTGTTGCGCTGGCTCCGATTCGACCTGTCACGCTCGCTCCGTTCCGTCTGTCACGCTGGCTCCGTTCCCTTGCACGGACTGCTGACGAGCCCGTCGGACGCGGCCCGTCTCCAACCGTAATGGAGGGGCGCACCGCCGTCCCCTCGTGCGACGCGTAACGTCGCCGGAGCTCCCAGACAGCTGTTACCCGGCGCCGACGCGACTAAACGGGAGGGGCATCGGCGCCCTCGTCCGAGTCCTGCCGCCGACACGAACCGCCCCTTCGAGGCGCGGCACGGAAACGTCCCCGGCCTGTTCGCCGGCCACCCGGCCCGGCCCCCGGACGTCTGCCGCATTTGCCGGTCTTCGCGGACGGCGGATTGTCGGTAGTCTTCCCGGGGTGAGAGCCTTGCGTCGGTTCACCGTACGAGCCCACCTTCCCCAGCGGCTGGCCGGCCTGGGCCCGCTCGCCGTCAACCTGCGCTGGTCGTGGCACACACCCACGCAGGACCTGTTCGCCTCGATCGATCCCGGCCTGTGGCGTCGCGTCGAGCAGGACCCGGTGCGGATGCTCGGCGAAGTGCCGCCGGCCCGTCTCGACGCGCTCGCCGCGGACGAGGAGTTCCTCGCACGGCTCGACGCCGAGTCGGCCGATCTCGACGACTATCTCGCGAGACCGCGCTGGTACCAGCACGAACAGAACGAGGGCACCCGGCTGCCGTCCGGCATCGCCTACTTCTCCATGGAGTTCGGTGTTTCCGAGGTCCTGCCGAACTACTCCGGCGGACTCGGCATCCTGGCCGGTGACCACCTCAAGGCGGCCTCGGACCTCGGACTGCCGCTCATCGGTGTCGGCCTGCTCTACCGTTCCGGCTACTTCCGGCAGTCCCTGACCGCCGACGGATGGCAGAGCGAGCACTACCCGAACTACGACCCGCAGGGGCTGCCGTTGCGGCTGCTGACCGAGGCGGACGGCACCCCCGCGCTGATCCAGGCCGCGATGCCCGGCCATCGCACCCTCACCGCCCGAGTGTGGATCGCCCAGGTCGGTCGCGTTCCGTTGCTGCTGCTCGACTCGGACATCGCCGAGAACGACGAGGAACTGCGCGGGGTTACCGACCGTCTCTACGGCGGCGACCAGGACCATCGCATCAAGCAGGAGATCCTGGCCGGGGTCGGCGGAGTACGCGCCGTCCGGGCCTACACCCGCATCGCGGGACTGCCCGATCCCGAGGTGTTCCACATGAACGAGGGACACGCCGGGTTCCTGGGTGCCGAACGCATTCGCGAACTGGTCACGGGCGCCGGTCTGGACTTCGACGAGGCGCTCGCCGCCGTACGCGCCGGCACCGTCTTCACCACCCACACCCCGGTGCCCGCGGGCATCGACCGGTTCCCGGCGGAACTCGTCCGGCACTACTTCTCCGGGCCGAACGGCGAGAACGAGTCGGCGCTGCTGCCCGGCCTGGGAGTGGACCGCATCCTCGCCCTCGGCCGGGAATCGGACTCGCGGGTGTTCAACATGGCTCATCTCGGTCTGCGGCTCGGCCAGCGCTGCAACGGCGTGTCGAAGCTGCACGGCCGGGTCAGCCGCGAGATGTTCGTCGACCTGTGGCCCGGCTTCGACGCAGGCGAAGTCCCGATCGGGTCGGTGACCAACGGCGTGCACGCGCACACGTGGGCCGCCCGGGAGTGGCTCGAGTTCGCCAACCGCCTCGCCGGTCCCGACCGGGTGGAGGAAGCCAAGGGCTGGGAACTGCTGCAGACGGTCGAACCGCGCGAGCTGTGGGTCACCCGTAACACGTTGCGTGCGCAACTGGTGGAGGAGATCCGCCGGCGGCTGCGCCGGTCCTGGCTCCAGCGCGGCGCCACCGAGGCCGAACTCGGCTGGGTGGACGGGGTGTTCGACCCGCACGTTCTCACCGTCGGGTTCGCGCGCCGGGTGCCGACCTACAAGCGGCTCACCCTGATGCTGCGCGACCCGGAACGACTGCGGGCCCTGCTGCTCGACGAGGACCGTCCCGTGCAACTCGTCGTCGCCGGCAAGAGTCACCCCGCCGACGACGGCGGGAAGGCACTGATCCAGCAGGTGGTGCGGTTCGCCGATGCGGCCGACGTGCGTCACCGCATCGTCTTCCTGCCGGACTACGACATGTCCATGGCCCGGTATCTCTACTGGGGCTGCGACGTGTGGCTGAACAATCCGCTGCGTCCGCTCGAGGCATGCGGGACGTCCGGGATGAAGTCGGCTCTCAACGGCGGGCTCAACCTCTCCATCCGCGACGGCTGGTGGGACGAGATGTACGACGGTGAGAACGGCTGGGCCATCCCCACCGCGGACGGGGTGATGGACGAACATCGCCGGGACGATCTCGAGGCCAGCGCCCTGTACGAGTTGCTCGAGCGGTCGGTCCTGCCGCGGTTCTACGACCGGGACGGCAGCGGTGTACCCAGGCGATGGATCGAAATGGTGCGGCACACGCTCCAGAACCTCGGTCCGAAGGTGCTCGCCTCCCGCATGGTCCGGGACTACACCGTGCAGTACTACGCGCCGGCCGCTGCCGCCGCACGCGAGGCGGTCGCCGACGGCTTCGCCGGGGCGCGGCAGCTCGCCCACTACCGGCGCCGCGCCGAGGCCGCATGGCCGGCCGTGCGGGTGGCCCAGGTCGACAGCGCCGGACTGCCGGACATCCCGGAGATCGGGTCCAAGCTGGCCCTGACCGCCCACGTGTACCTCGGTGGTCTCCGTGCCGGCGACGTGGTCGTGCAGGCGGTCGTCGGCCGGGTCGGACCCGACGACACCCTGTCCGACGTGGTGACGGTGCCGATGCGGCACACGGGCACGGATCCGCTGGGCGAGGTCTTCGAGGTCGAGGTCGCGCTGCCGATGGCCGGGTCGGTCGGCTACACGGTGCGGGTGCTTCCGCACCACGAGCTGCTCGCGTCGGACGTCGAACTCGGCAAGGTCGTGCTCGCCTAGCTGGTCCTCAGCTCGGGGTTCGGGGGCCGCTCGCGTCGAGCAGGACGCGTGCGGCGTCGCGGGCCTGCCGGGCGACGGCGGGGGAACCGGAGATCGCCGCCGTCGCCATGGCCCCGTTGGCCAGGATCGCCAGCTGGTCGCCCAGTGCCGGGGGGCTACCCGCGTCCGCGACGAGTCCGCGCAGGTAGCGCCGGAACGCGTCCTTGTGCGCGCGGGCGATCTCGGCGACGTCGCCGGAGATGCCGCCGAGTTCGCCGAACGTGTTGATGAACGTGCAGCCGCGGAAGTCGCTGCAGGCGAACCATTCCTCGAGAAAGTCGAACACCGCGAGAACCCGCTCGCGCGGATCGGCGCGGGCGTCGACATACCGGCGCAGATCCGTCAGCACGGTGTGATCACGCCGGGTCAGTACGGCCGCCACGAGCCGGTCCTTGGCGGGGTAGAGCTGATAGAGCCGCTTGAGCGACACCCCGGAGCGGGACCGGATCGTGTCCATGCCGACGGCCTGGATGCCGTGCTCGTTGAACAGTTCCTCGGCGGCATCGAGCAGCCGGGTCTGCGCGGTGTCCGCGTCCATCGAGCCCCTCCTCTTGCGTAGAGAACCATCGTTCTCTACGCTACACCCCGTACTGGAGAACGATCGTTCTCCGACCGATCCGAGGAGGACTCATGTCCGCTTCCGCCGTCCGTCACCGCACCGAAACCATCGACGGGCTCGACGTCTCCTACCGCGAGGCCGGGGACCCGGGCGCCCCCGCACTCGTTCTGCTGCACGGCTTCCCGTCCAGCTCGCACATGTTCCGGCATCTGCTCGGCGAGCTCGCCGACGAGTATCACCTCGTCGCCCCCGACCACATCGGCTTCGGGCGATCGGCGATGCCCCCTGTCCACGAGTTCGACTACAGCTTCGACCGTCTCGCGCAGGTCACCGCCGCGCTGCTCGACCGGATCGGGCTGACCCGCTTCGCCCTCTACCTCCACGACTACGGCGCCCCGATCGGCCTGCGGATCGCGGCCGGGAACCCCGAGCGCGTCACCGCGCTGATCACCCAGAGCGGCAACGCCTACCGCGAAGGGTTCACCCCGTTCTGGGAGCCCCTCTTCGCCCATGCGCAGGACCGCACCGCCCACGAACCCGCCGTCCGTGCCCTCCTCGAGCCGGAGGCGACCCGGTGGCAGTACGTCCACGGCGTGCCCGAGGACCGCCTCGACCGGGTCGCCCCGGAAGCCTGGCTGCTCGACCAGATGGGCCTCGATCGACCCGGCAACAAGGAGATCCAGCTCCAGTTGTTCTGGGACTACCAGTTCAACCTCGACGCGTACCCGGCGTTCCAGGAGTACTTCCGCGCCTGGCGGCCGCCGACCCTGGTGACGTGGGGTCGGGGCGACGAAATCTTCGGTCCCGCGGGTGCGGAAGCATTCGCCCGCGACCTCCCCGATGCGGAGATCCACCTGCTCGACGCAGGCCACTTCGCCCTCGAGACGCACGGGCCGGAGATCGCGAACCTCGTCCGCGGATTCCTGGGACGCACTCTGCCCGGACGCACCCCCGAGGCGGAAGGAGCCTGGTCGGATGCCCGCGCTGCTCGATGATGCACCGGACGGGTCCGGCCGTGCTCTGGCGGCCGCCCTCGCGCCGGGGGCGGTCGCGCTCGGCGCGGCCGGCGCGCTCGCCGCCCTCGAGAATTTCGCACACTGGGCGGTGTTCGGGCTGCCGTACGTCGCGTCCGCAGCCCTCATCGCTCTCGCACCCGGCACCCCGGCCGCCCGGCCCGGAGCGATCGTGCGCGCCTACCCCGCGGCCGCGGCCGCGGCGCTCGTCGTCGCGGCCGTTGCCGGTCCGTCGCAGGCCGGAGCCGCCGTCTCGGCGGGCCTCGCGGTCGTCGCCATGGCGCTGCTGCGGGCGCCGCACGTGCCCGCCGCCGTGTGTGCCGGCGCGATCGGGCTCACTGACCCGGGGATCGGCTACGTGGGAACCACGCTGGTCCCGGCGCTCCTCGTCGTCCTCGGCGTCGCGACCGTGGCCGGGCGGGTACTGCCCGGATTCGTCTATCCGGCGCGGGTCGCCCCTGCCGCCTGACCGGGACGGTCGCCGTCGCTGTGCGCACATGCTCGCTTCGAGGTATGGGACCGCGCCGCCGTGGGTATACACCGGATGCGTCCGACCGAGGACGCATCGAAATTCGAGGAGGAGGATGCACTCGCGACACGCCTCTCAGGCGTTCACATCGACCGGGATGTTCTACCGTGGGGTCCGCGCCGAGCCGGGCCAGGTGACGATGCTCCGGCAGGCCCTGGACCGGTGGCTGGACCGCCTCCACCTCGAGGCCGAACTCGGACAGGACGTGCTGCTCGCCAGCTACGAAGCGCTGGCCAACGTCGTCGAGCACGCGTACGCCGACGGACCCGGAGATCACCGCGGTGCGGTCGACCTGGAGGCCGTGTACCGACCCGACGAGCACTCCGTCGAGGTGGTCGTCACCGATCACGGCCGATGGCGGACCCCGGCGTCCGGCGACAGTTGCCGCGGCCATGGGCTCGCGCTGATCCGGACTCTGACGTCGCACACCGATGTCGTCTCCGTCCCCGACGGCACCTCGGTCTCGATGAGGTGGGACGTGGCGGATCACCCCGCGCTCGTCGCGGCACCGTGACCCGAGAGTGCGCGGCACCGTGACCCGAGAGTGCGCGGCACCGTGACCCGACAGTGCGCGGCACCGTGACCCGACAGTGACGGATCACCGGCTTCCGGAAGCGCCCCCCTGCGGCGCTGTCCGGAAGCCGGCGATCCGGTCGGAGACCACCGACGCCGGGAGAACGTCGGTGGTCAGCTTCTGGGGCCGCGCCGGCTCGACGCCCATCCCGGGCGCCGCCGGGTCGCGGCGGGTGTGCGGTCGACGCGTGTGTGGTCGTCCGCGAACATCGCGTCGATACGAGCCTTGATCTCGGCCGTGCTCATCGCCGAACCCGGGATGGTGCTCCGGTGGGCGAGGTGATCGGGGTGGTTCATCGGTTCCTTGCTCGGGTGGGCTCGGCAGAGCCGGTCGGATCGGGTGGTCAGGGGCGGATCATCAGGGCCGCGCCCGCGACCGTCGCGACCGTGAGGAGCGCCGCCAGGGCGCCGAGGGCGAGAGAATGGCTGATTGCGACGACGAGCCCGCACGAGAGGGTGCCCGCGCCGGCGACGATCGCCGGCACCGAGAGCAGCGGCGAGCCATCGGCGGGGGTGGCGGAAGGGGCGACGTGAACCATGGGTGTTCCTTCTTCGCGGATCGTGTCCAGGAGGTACACCGACGTGGAACGACGAGCAGCCGACGTGTCGCGGTGTTCTCCCGAGAACTTGTCCACACGATTCGTGGAGAGCGAGAGGGGGAGCACCGGGGGTCGGGGCGGCTCCGATTAGAGCGTCGCCGGGATCTGGGGCGGACGCTCTGTGTATCAGGATATGTCATGTGACCCGAACGGCGCCAGCCGATCACTGTGATGTATGTCACTATTTGTGGGTACTGATGAAGGGACCGCAGCGTGTTCGACCAGGACGAATTCATGGCGGTACTGTCTCGATTCGCGCGCCGGCTGCCCACCTCCTACGACGTCGGGGCAGCGCTCGACGAACTCGTCGACGGAGTGACCGGCGTTCTGGGCCTCCTCGGTTGCGGGGTGAGCCTGCAGTGCGAGGGCCGGCTGCAGTTCGTCACCGCGGCCGCGGAGGTGGTAGGGAAGATGGAACGCTGCCAGGAGGACACCGGCGTGGGACCGTGCCGGTACGCGTTCGATCGTGGGCAACCCATCGCGGTCGCCGACGTGCGGCAACGCCAGGACCTGTGGCCGGAGTTCGCAGAGAAGGCGCGCGAGTACGGGATCGCGGCGGTGGCCGGGATCCCGATGCAGCTCGCGGACGAGAAGATCGGCGCCCTCGACATGTACGCGGGCGAACCACGCGACTGGGCGGATCGTGAGATCGCGGCGGCGCAGGTGTGTGCCGACATGGCCACCGGTTACATCGTCAACGCCAACAAGCTTCGGCAGCACGAGCAGTTGAACGCGCAACTGCAGACCGCTCTCGATTCGCGCATCGTCATCGAACAGGCGAAGGGCGTCATCGCGCAGGCCCGGAAAATCACCCCGGACGAGGCGTTCCGGCTGATCCGCGGCCACGCCCGCAGGAATCAGGCGCCCGTGCGGTCGGTCGCCAAGGCCATCGTCGACGTAGGTCTGCGGGTCTGAATGCCGCGCCGCGGCGGCGGCGCCGGTTCTCACACCGGGCGGACGTTCTCCGCCTGAGGTCCCTTCACGCCCAGCCCGACCTCGAACTCCACGCGCTGGCCCTCCGTCAGCGAGCGGAAGCCCGTGCCGGCGATCTCCGAGTAGTGGACGAAGATGTCGGGACCACCTCCGTCCTGGGCGATGAACCCGAACCCCTTCTCCTCGTCGAACCACTTGACGATGCCCTGTGGCATATCCGAAAGCCCCCTGTCCCTGCGGCCTTCGAATCCGGCCGCTGCGCCTGCTTCGATGCTGCCGCGAAACAGCCGGAAATTCCGGGAATCCCGGGAACGTATCGGGAACCGACGCGTCGCGGCTCGGTCAGCCGCGCAGCCGGGTGAGCGCCTTGCGCACCACCTCGGGGTCCGCGGTCTCCCAGAACGGTGGCAGCGACGCGCGCAGGTATCCGCCGTACCGGGCGGTCGCCAGGCGGGGATCGAGCACCGCCACGACCCCCCGGTCATCCGTGCTGCGCAGCAGCCGCCCGACGCCCTGCGCGAGCAGCAACGCCGCATGGGTGGCCGCCACCGACAGGAAGCCGTTGCCCCCGCGCGCCTCCACGGCCCGTTGCCGCGCCACCAGCAGCGGGTCGTCCGGCCGCGGGAACGGAATCCGGTCCAGGATCACGAGCGAGAGCGACGGCCCCGGGACGTCCACGCCCTGCCACAGCGACAGAGTCCCGAACAGTGACGTCGGTTCGTCGGCCGCGAACTTGTCCACCAAGGCGCCGGTTGCGTCCTCGCCCTGGCACAGGACGGGTGTGTCCAGACGCTCCCGCATCGCCTCCGCGGCCGCCTTCGCGGCGCGCATCGACGAGAAGAGTCCGAGCGTGCGCCCGCCGGCCGCGGCGACCAGCTCCGCGATCTCGTCCAGGTACGCGGGGGAGAGCCCGTCGCGGCCCGGCGGCGGCAGGTGCCTGGCGACGTACAGGATGCCGGACTTGGCGTGGTCGAACGGTGATCCCACATCCAGGGAGTTCCACCGCAGGTCCCCGTCGTCGGACGGCGGTTCGGTCCCCGACGCTGCGCCCGTGTCGCTGCGGGCCGGAGACTCCGGGGGCAGCCCCCAGTTGACGGCGAGCGCGTCGAACGAACCGCCGACCGTCAACGTCGCCGAGGTCAGCACGACCGTCGCCTCGGCGAACAGCCGGGAGCGCAGCAGTCCGCCGACGGACAGCGGCGCCATCCGCACCGTGTGCCGAGTGTTGCCGCGGAACTCGTCGGCGGCATGCCAGACGACGTCCCGACGCGCGGCGGGATCGGTCTCCTCGAAGGCGGTCAGCACCCGCACCGCGCAGTCGTGCACCTCGTCGACGTCCGCGAGCGCCTGGTTGCGGGCGGCGGCGGCCTCGGCGTCGAGCCCCGGCTTGGGCGGACCCAGTGCGGTGCGCACGGCCCACGCCGCGTCCCGGATCGCGGCCAGCGCCGCGCCCGCACCGTCGGGCAACTCGTCCCACCGTCCCGGCGGCAGCTCCTCGAGCAGCGCCTCCCAGTTCTCCGCGGCCCCCTCGAGACGGTCCACGTCCGCGTCCTCGACCAATTTCACGCAGCGCCGCGCAGCTGCCGAGACGGTGCCGCCGGACAATTCGGCCGTCGCGACGCCGGTGACGCGGTCCACGAGTTCGTGCGCCTCGTCGACCACCACCACGTCGTGCTCGGGGAGGATCGACAGCCCGCTGATCGCGTCGATCGCCAGCAGGGCGTGGTTGGTGACGACCACGTCGACCTGCCCGGCCTCGGCCCGGGCGATCTCCGCGAAGCAGTCCTCACCGACCGGGCACCGCGACTTGCCCAGGCACTCGCGTGCGCTCACACTCACCTGACGCCACGCCTGGTCCGACACGCCCGGCACGAGGTCGTCGCGGTCGCCGGTGTCGGTCGTCGACGACCACTCCGTGACCCGCCGCACCTCCCGGCCGATCCGCGACAGCGCGAACGCATCGAACAGCTGGTCGTCGGCCGGGGGCTCCTCCGCCAGACCGGTGTGAATCTTGTTCAGGCACAGGTAGTTACCGCGGCCCTTGAGAATCGCGAACCGGGGACGCCGACCCAGCGCCGTCGCCAGCGCGTCGGCCAATCGCGGCAGGTCCCGGTCCACCAGCTGACGCTGCAGCGCGATCGTCGCGGTGGAGACCACCACGGTCCGGCCCGTCTGCACCGCATACCGCACCGCCGGCACGAGATAGGCCAGCGACTTACCGGTGCCGGTGCCGGCCTGGACGGCCAGGTGCTCACCGGTGTCCAGCGAATGCGCCACGGCCGACGCCATCGTCAGCTGGTTGCGCCGTTCCTTGCCGCCCAGCGCGTGCACCGCGGTGCGCAGCAGGTCGGGCACATTCGGGAGTTCGGGCACCGCGCCAGGGTACTGGGCACCACCGTCAGCTTCGCGGGCCGACCTGTCCGACCAGGTCCACACCCGCCGCCTGGAGCGACGAGAGGGCCGACTCGACGGTCGTCGCGCTCACCCCCGCGGTGTACGGCAGCAGCACCCGGGTCTCGAACCCCGCGGCCGCCGCATCGAGCGCGGTCGCCCGCACGCAGTGATCGGTCGCGATGCCCACGATGTCGACTTCGGTGACGCCGTGCCGGCGCAACCACTCGTCGAGCGACTCACCCGTGTCGTGACTGCCCTCGAAGCCCGAGTACGCGGCCTCGAACCTCCCCTTGGAGAAGACCGCCTCCACGCGGGCGGTGTCGAGCGCCGGATGGAACTCCGCACCCGGCGTTCCCACGCGGCAGTGCGGTGGCCACGAGTCGACGAAGTCCGGCTCGTCGGAGAAGTGCGCACCCGGATCGACGTGGTGATCCCGGGTGGCGACCACGTGCGCGTAGTCCCGCGCGTGCGCCGTCAGATACCGGCTGATATCGGCGGCGACCGCGGCACCGCCGGCCACGGCCAGCGACCCGCCCTCGCAGAAGTCGTTCTGTACGTCGACGACGATCAACGCCCGCGACATCGTCCTCACCTCACGAATCGGGTCGGCACCGCCGCGTCACCCGCCGACAGGGTCAGACCCTCCCAGGGAAGACTGATCAGCCCGTGGGCGAGCAACGCCCGGCTCTCCTCCAGCGTAGCCACGTCGTCGACGCGCTCGCCGTCACAGATCAGAGGAACCATCAGCTCGTGCACCACCTCGCCGTCGCCCTCCGGGACCGGGGCGTCCGCCGGGTAGATCACCTCTTCCACCAACGTGCCGGTCGGGCGCGCGAACCGCACCGCCCGCTTGGCGCCGCCCCGGGACTCCTTGTGGGCACTGCGCTTCTCCACCGGAATGCCGTCGACCTCGACCAGCTTGTAGACCATCCCGGCCGTCGGCGCGCCCGACCCGGTCACCAGCGACGTACCCACGCCGTACACGTCGACCGGCTCGGCGCGCAGACCCGCGATCGCGTACTCGTCCAGGTCACCCGACAACACGATCTTCGTGTTCGTCGCGCCCAGCTCGTCGAGCTGATCGCGCACCTGCCGGGCCAGCACGCCGAGATCACCCGAATCGATCCGGACGGCCCCGAGGCCGGTGCCGGCCACCTCGACGGCCGTGCGCACCCCGTTGGTGATGTCGTACGTGTCCACCAGGAGCGTGGTTCCCACCCCGAGCGTCTCGACCTGACTGCGGAACGCCGCCGCCTCGTCGCGACCCGCACCCGTCGTGTGCACCAACGTGAACGCGTGCGCCGCAGTACCCGTGCCCGGCACCCCGTACCGGCGTACCGCCTCGAGATTCGACGTCGCATCGAAGCCCGCCAGATACGCGGCCCGCGCACACGCGACCGCCGCCTCCTCGTGGGTGCGGCGCGACCCCATCTCGATCAGTGTGCGGCCGTCCGCGGCGCTGACCATCCGGGCCGCCGCCGAGGCCACCGCGCTGTCGTGGTTGAGGATCGACAGGATCAACGTCTCGAGCAGCACGCACTCGGCGAACGTGCCGCGCACCGCGAGCACCGGCGAACCGGGAAAGTAGAAGTCGCCCTCGCGGTAGCCCTCGATGTCGCCGGAGAACCGGTAGTCCCGCAGCCACTCCACGGTCGACGCGTCGAGGAATCGTCCCGCGACCGCGAGTTCCGCCTCGCCGAAGCGGAACGTCCCGAGCGCATCGATCAGCCGGCCGGTCCCACCGACCACGCCGTACCGGCGCCCGGGCGGCAGACGCCTCGCGAACACCTCGAACGTGCAAGGGCGGGAACCGGTGCCGTCCGCAAGGGCAGCCTCGAGCATCGTCAGCTCGTAGACGTCCGTGAACAGGGCGGTGCTCGCCGTCGCGGTCGGTCGGAGAAGGGAATCGGGCACCCGATCACTGTAGAGGGGCACGGTGGGATGCCGCTGTATCGGCAGGCGCGGACGCCGTACCCTGGAGCCATGGCGATGTGTTCCTCGACAAGCCCGTTCGACACCGCCCCCACGGATCCGTCCGACGCAGTCATCGTGGCTTCGTTCCCCACGGTCACCCTGGCGGCAGGGCAGGCAATGCCGGCGGAAGCCGAAGCCGTCGAGGAGATCGAAGCCGTCGACCGGCCCTGGGTCACCGTCGTGTGGGACGACCCGGTCAACCTGATGCACTACGTGGCGTACATCTTCCAGAAGCTGTTCGGGTACAGCAAGGCCAAAGCCACCGAACTGATGCTCAAGGTGCACAACGAAGGCAAGGCGGTCGTCTCGAGCGGTTCGCGTGACAAGATGGAACACGACGTGCAACGCCTGCACGCCGCGGGGCTGTGGGCGACGATGCAGCGGGCCGAGTGACCGGCCGCCCGTTCGCCGACAATTCCGACCGCGGAGCCAGGAGGAGCCGACCGACGTGCGGCAGTGGAGCAGGAAGAACTCGCTCGGAGGCGTGAAGCTGCGATCCGAGATGGACGCACACGAGGCGTCGGTGCTGCGTTCGCTCGTCGCATCCGTACTCGGCATGCTCGAAGAACGCGCCGCCGGCGCACCCCAGGACGACCTCGCCGCGCTCACCGGCCTGCGCACCGGCAACTCCGCCCCGCCGGACGTCCCCGCCCTGCGACGGTTGCTGCCCGACTTCCACCGGCCCGACGCCGACGCCACCGTGCATCCCGACGACGAATCGGCCGACCTCAACGGCGCCCTGCGCAGCCTGCACGAACCCGACATCATCGACGCCAAGCTCGCCGCCGGAGCCGTCATCCTGCGCACCGTCCCCGAATCGGGCGGGAAGGTGGTGCTCACCCCCGAACAGGCCGATGCCTGGCTGTACGGGCTCAACGACCTGCGGCTCGCGCTCGGCACCACCCTCGGCATCGACGACGACACCCCCGAGGCGCTCGACGAAGACGACCCGCGTGCCCCCCACCTCGACGTCTACCACTGGCTGACCTGGATGCAGGACTCCCTCGTCCAGGCGCTGATGCCGTGACGGCCGCGCCCGGACCCACCGACTCGCTCACCGACGTCGCCGGCATCCGCGTGGGGCACTGGCACGCCCTCGACGCCGAGGTCACCCTCGGCTCCGACGACACCTACGGCACGGGACGGGCCACCGGATGCACCGTCGTCGTCCCCGACCGCGCCGTCACGGCCGCCGTCGACGTCCGCGGCGGCGGTCCCGGCACCCGGGAAACCGACCTGCTCGACCCCAGCCACTCCGTGCAGCGCGTCGACGCCGTGCTCCTCACCGGCGGCAGCGCCTACGGTCTCGCCGCCGCCGACGGCGTGATGCGGTGGCTCGAGGAACAGGGACGCGGCATCGCGATGGGGCCGCCGGGCGCCGTCGTGCCCATCGTGCCCGGCGCAGTCGTCTTCGACCTGCCCGTGGGGGCATGGACCGCCCGCCCCACCGCCGACAGCGGATACCGGGCCGCCGCGGCGGCCGGCACGACCGTCGCGCGCGGCACCGTCGGCGCCGGGGTCGGTGCACGCGCCGGCACCCTCAAGGGCGGCATCGGCACCGCGAGCCTGACCCTGACCGACGGCCCCGCCGCCGGCGTCACCGTCGCCGCCCTCGTCGTCGCCAACCCCGTCGGGGCCGTGTTCGATCCCGAGACGGGCCTGCCGTGGGGCCTCGGGCCCACCCGGGCCGCCCGGCTCGGACTCGTCGCCCCGGCCGCCACCGAGATCGCCGCCGCCAACGCCCTCACACCGAAGGGCACCGCCCTCAACACCACCATCGGCGTCGTCGCCACCGATGCCGACCTGACCGCCGCCGCCTGCCGCCGCGTCGCCGTCGCCGGGCACGATGGACTCGCGCGGGCCGTCCGCCCCGCGCACTCGCCGCTCGACGGCGACACCCTCTTCGCCCTGGCCACCGGGACCGCGACGGTGCCCGCGCCGGCGCGCCCGATCCCCGACGCCTTCGCCCCCGAACTACCCGTGCTGGCCGCCGTGTGCGAGGTGGCCGCCGAGGTCGTCCAGCATGCCGTCGTCGACGCGGTGCTGCACGCGACCGCGGTCGCGGGCATCCCCGCCTACCGCGACCTGTTCCCGTCCGCCTTCACGACCGGGGGCGCCACGTCGCGCTGACGGGCTCAGCCCGGCGCACCCTCCGGCACACGCTTCATCTGGTCACCGCAACAGATCTCCGAATGCGCCATCTCCTCGTTGCACGGGCACGACTTCTCGTAGACGAGCTGCGCACCGCACTTCTCGCAGGCGTAGCGATCTCCGACGCTTCTGGGCACGACTGCCTCCCCGGGTGGACGGTGAGTTCCACGGTAGCCACCGCACCGCCGGAATACTGCGCTTTCCCGGGGCTCGCGCCCGGTGCCGAGCGGGGCGCACGCCGGTAGGCTCGAAGGCCAGGAACACCACGCAGGACACACGCGAAGGGCGAGCGCATGACCGTACCCGACGGTTCCCGTCCCGGGCTCCGGCCCGTCTGGCAGCGCGCCGCGCTCCTGATCGCCGGATTCGTCGCCCTGCTCTACGCAATCGAGGCCGTCGACGCCGCCGCGCCCGCCGAACTCGACTCCGCGGGCATCGAACCGAGAAGCGCCGACGGACTGTGGGGAGTGGTGTTCGCCCCCGTGCTCCACGCCGACTGGGCGCACCTGAGCGCCAACACCATTCCGCTGCTCGTGCTCGGATTCCTCGTGCTCGTCTCCGGGATCGGCCGCGGTCTGGCCGCCACCGCGATCATCTGGATCGTCGGGGGACTCGGTACCTGGCTCACCGCCGGTGCCGGCTTCGTGCACATCGGTGCGTCGATCCTCGTCTTCGGCTGGCTCACCTACCTGATCACGCGCGGCATCTTCACCCGGCAGGCGAACCAGATCGTCATCGGCGTGATCGTGCTGTTCGTCTACGGCAGCATCCTGTGGGGCGTGCTGCCCAGCGACCCGCGGGTCTCCTGGCAGGGACACCTCTTCGGCGCCGTGGGCGGCGTTCTGGCCGCGTGGCTGCTCTCCGCCGACGAGCGTCGCCGGCGGCGTTCGCCGGCCGTGCCGACCTCGCCGTACCGGTGAGACGCACCCCCTCCCGGCAACTGACCGATCGGTAGGATCACAGCGTCGGCGCGACTGTGACATCTCTCGATCAATACCCGTGTTGGCTTCGTCGCAACCACAGGGACGTGGCAGCATGAGCCCCATGCGCATGACCGTCCTGGGGTGTTCCGGCAGCGTGGCCGGTCCGGATTCCGCCGCGTCGGGCTACCTGATCACCGCCCCGGGCACCCCGCCCCTGGTGATCGACTTCGGCCCCGGGGTCCTCGGGGCATTGCAGCGGTACGCCGATCCCGGCGAGGTCTCGCTGTTGCTCTCGCACCTGCACGCCGACCACTGCCTCGACATCCCGGGCCTGCTCGTCTGGCGGCGCTACTCCCCGAACCGCCCCACCGGACGCACCCTCGTCTACGGCCCCTCGGACACCAGCGTCCGCATCGGAGCCGCCTCCGCCGAGATCGCCGGCGAGATGGACGACGTCAGCGACACCCTGGACGTGCGTCCCCTCGCCGACGGAGAAGCCTTCCGCTTCGGCGCACTCACCATCCGCCCCGGCCGGGTCGACCACCCGCCCGAGGCCTACGGATTCCGCATCACCAGCGACTCCGGACGCACCGTCGTCTACACCGGCGACACCGGCATGTGCGACGAGGTCGTCGACCTCGCGCGCGGTGCCGACGTCCTGCTGTCCGAAGCCTCCTGGACCCATGCGCCCGACGACCGGCCCGGCGGCATCCACCTCTCCGGCACCGAAGCCGGCCTGGTCGCCGCGCGTGCCGGGGTGGGGGAGTTGCTGCTCACCCACATCCCGCCGTGGACCTCGCGCGAGGACGTCATCGCCGAAGCCAAGGAGCAGTATTCCGGGCCCGTCCACGCGGTGTCCGCCGGGGACGTCTACCGCATCTAATAGGCTCGTCCGGGTGACCACACGAGAAGACGGCAGAGCGGACGACGAACTCCGCCCCATCCGGATCACCCGAGGATTCACCAACCACCCCGCGGGCTCGGTGCTCGTGGAATTCGGCCAGACCCGCGTCATGTGCACGGCCAGCGTCGAAGAAGGCGTACCGCGCTGGCGCAAGGGTTCCGGTCTCGGCTGGCTCACCGCCGAATACGCGATGCTCCCCGCCGCCACACACACCCGCAGCGGCCGCGAATCCGTCAAAGGCAAGCTCGGCGGGCGCACCCAGGAGATCAGCCGCCTCGTCGGCCGCGCCCTGCGCGCCTGCATCGACCTCGCCGCGCTCGGCGAGAACACCATCGCCATCGACTGCGACGTCCTGCAGGCCGACGGCGGCACCCGCACCGCCGCCATCACCGGCGCCTACGTCGCGCTCGCCGACGCCGTCACGTGGCTCAGCGCCGCGGGCCGCCTCACCGATCCGCAGCCCATCTCGTGTGCCATCGCCGCCGTGAGCGTCGGCGTCGTCGACGGCCGCGTCCGTCTCGACCTGCCCTACGAGGAGGACGTGCGTGCCGAGGTCGATATGAACGTCATCGCCACCGACACCGGCACCCTCGTCGAGGTCCAGGGCACCGGGGAAGGTGCGACGTTCGCCCGCTCCACCCTCGACAAGATGCTCGACTCCGCGCTCGCCGGCATCGCCGAACTGTGCGAGATCCAGAAGCAGGCGCTCGAAGCGCCCTACCCGGGCACGCTCCCGCAGCCCGTGACACCCGAGCGCACCCGGAAGAAGTTCGGTGTCTGAGATGGTGCGGGTGCTCGTGGCGAGTCGCAACGCGAAGAAGCTGCGCGAGCTGCAGCGCGTCCTCGACTCCGCCGGGATCGCCGGGATCGACCTCGTCGGCCTCGACGCGGTGCCGCCCTACGACGAGGCGCCCGAGACCGGCGCGACGTTCGAGGAGAACGCGGCCGCCAAGGCGCGCGACGGCGCAGCCGCGACCGGAATGGCTTGCGTCGCAGACGATTCCGGTCTCGAAGTCGATGCCCTCAACGCGATGCCCGGGGTGCTGTCCGCGCGCTGGTCGGGACGGCACGGCGACGACCACGCCAACACCGAACTGCTGCTCGGGCAGCTGCAGGACGTCCCCGACGAGCGACGCGGGGCGGCGTTCGTCTCCGCCTGCGCCCTCGCCGTCCCCGGTGACGACGGCGAGATCGCGGTGCACGTCGTGCGCGGGGAGTGGCGCGGCACCATCGTCCACAGCCCCCGAGGCGCCAACGGGTTCGGCTACGACCCGGTGTTCCGGCCGGAAGGCGAGGACCGCACCGCGGCCGAACTCAGCGCCGAGGAGAAGGACGCGTCGTCGCACCGCGGGCGGGCGCTGGCACAGCTCGTGCCGGACCTCGCCGCGCTCGCGCGCTAGACCGCCGCACCGAGCCGAGGATTCGAGCGCTGAGGATTCGAAGGCTGGGATTCGAGGGCTGGGGATTCGAGCGGATAAACGGAATCCGCCCACGCCGTGGCGTGGGCGGATTCCGGTCGATCGCGTGGATGTGGGCCGGCGTCAGACGCCGAAATCGGCCTTGACCTGTTTCGTGCGCTGGTGCTCGACGAAGAACGACAGGAACGGGATCGTCCCGGCGAGGAGGGTGCCGATCGTGCGGCCCGCGGGCCAGCGCACCTTGATCGCCAGGTCGAGCGTGAGCACGAGATACACCGCGTAGACCCAGCCGTGGACCACGGCGATCCAGCCGGGAACGTTCTCGACCTTCAGGATGTACTTCGCGACCATCTCGCCGGTGAGCACGAGCAGCCACACGCCGGTGATCCACGCGAGCGCGCGATACCGGGTCAGGGCCGAGGCGATCTTCTTCTGGTCGGCTTCCGGGCGGGACTGCGGCGTGGTCGAACCGCTCGTCTGGTCGGGTGCCTGCTCGGGGGTCGTGCTCACTGAGCGCTCCTATCGGACCTGCGCGCCAGCTGCGCGAGGTAATCGTTGTACTCCAGCATCTGCCGGGCCTCCGGGTCGTCCGGATCGACGTCCGCGTTCGGATCGAACTGCACGCGGGGCCGCTGGGGGAGGAGATCCTCGGGAATCTCGGTGGGTTCCTTCGGTTCCGACGCGCGCGGCGCCCCCGTGGCCTGACTCTCGGCGTCCTCGGACTCGAGCTTCACGAACCGGCGGTAGGCGTAGACACAGAAGAAGGCGAACGCGGGCCACTGGAGTGCGTAGCCGAGGTTCTGGAACGTGCCGCCCACGGCCTCGAACCGGGTCCACTGCCAGAAGCCCAGACCGAGACAACCGGCCGCGGCCACCGTCACCAGTACGACGAGGGCAAGGCGACGCGGCGGACGGTTCTCGGACACGTCATCAAAAGTACCCGAGCGGCCCCTCGACCTGCCAAGAGCGGTCGAGGGCCGTGGGAGAGGTCACGTGGTGCGCGAGGGGGGACTTGAACCCCCACGTCCGAAGACACGGCGTCCTAAGCGCCGCGCGTCTGCCTGTTCCGCCACTCGCGCGTACCAGCGTCACTTTACGCGATCACATCGGTGCTTCTTCGCTCGACCTAGGGGGCTCCGAAGCGCTTTCTCGCGGCCCACGTCGGGGTTTGACTATGGCAGTTGGGGCACAGGAATCGGATGTTCTCCGGACGGGAGTCGTTCGGATTCCCATCGATGTGATCGACATGGAGCGTGATCGGATAATCGCACCACTGATCCCCGAGGCCGCATCTCTCGCACTTGTACGCGCGGCCGGACTCGACGAGGGCGCGGCGGAGTAGAGGCGGTTTCTGTCGGGGAGCGTCAATCGGTTTGCGGACCAGGACTTCTTTCCATTCGAGACGGTTCAGTGCACGCCCACCCCTGGTGTGCGCCGATCCAGTGAAGTGGGACGTGTCGATGCCCAGCTTCTTGATCCGCCGGCTCAGGTGGTGGTGCGAACCCCCGCTCGGAACGAGACCGAGGTAGCGCATGACCCCCGCCACGCTCGTCGAGTTTCGGACCGCCTCCTCGAGGATTTCCAATGTGTACTTCGTCGACCGCCCCATCGCCCCCCCCTGGATCGAATGTGTGTTCGATACGAAGACTGTATCCGACGGTTCTGACAAACCGCGGAAAACGCCCTCATGCACGCGTTTCGCGGCCCGTCAAGATGGTAACGATTGTGTAACGATAAACGTGAGGGATTCCTCAGGTTGATGGACGTCCTCGTAGCCGCGCAGCCTGCGCCGACTCTCCCTACCGGTGAGTCACTTCTCCGACCTGCTGTGAGTGATCTCACGCGCCCTTCCGTACCCGGTAACCCGCACGGAACAAAACATGAGGAACCCCTCATGATTTTGTGTCACTCTTGGGTAGCCCGAACGAGCAGATCAGAGCCATCAGAACGCTAACGGCGGCGCGGGCGGCCAACGAGAGAACCACGCCCTCGAGGTGTTCAGGAGAGGAACTACACGCGTGACGATCGACGAGACCACACCAGCCGACAACGGACGGAACTCGAAGGCATCACGACGCACCGGCGACCGGGGGATCGGCCCCGCCTCCCGAAAGGGCGCGCTGGTCGACAAGCTCCTCGCCGGGGAGTCGTACGCCCTCGCCTTCGGCGGCCAGGGTGCCCCGTGGCTCAGCTCCCTCGAGGAACTCAGCCGCGACAACGGACTCGAGCCGGTCCTGACCGAACTGGTCAACGAGGCCGACGCGCTGCTCGCGCCCGTCGCACACGACCTCGTCGTGGTGCGCCCGAGCGGCTTCGACCCCATCGCCTGGATGCTCGAGCAGGAAGTCGCCGACGAGGACGAGACGCCCGTCGCCGGTCCCTCCGAGACCACACTGACCTCCGCCGCGGTGTCGCTGCCCGGCGTGTTCCTGACCCAGGTGGCCGCGCTGCGCGCGCTGGCGAACCAGGGCCTCGACGTGACCGCGCAGGCCCCGGCCGCCGTGATCGGCCACTCCCAGGGCGTGCTCGCCGTCGCGGCCACCGAGGCCGCCGGCGCCAAGGACGGGCAGATCCTCGCGATCGCCCAGCTCATCGGTTCCGCTGCCACCCTCGTCGGCCGTCGCCGCGGCATCATCTCCGGCGCCGAGCGCTTCCCGATGCTCGCCGTCGCCAACGTCGACCCCGAGCGCCTGCGCGCCGTCGTCGCCGAGGTCTTCGCCGACCAGGATCCGCAGCGGTCCGCCGTCGTCGCCATCCGCAACGCCCGTCGCCGCGTCGTGCTGTCCGGTCCGCCGGCCGCACTGGCGCGCGTGCAGCAGCGCTGCGAGGAGATCGCCGCCGCGGAGACCCGCGAGCGGGAGGCGAAGAAGCGCGGCGGTGCCGTGTTCGCCCCGACCTTCGAGCCGGTCTCGGCCGAGATCGGTTTCCACCACCCCGCGCTGGCCGACGCTGTCGAGCAGGTCGCCGACTGGGCGTCGCGCTGCGGCCTGGACGCCGACCTCGCCCGTTCGCTGGCGCAGGAAGTGCTCGTCGACCCGGTCGACTGGGTCGCCCTCGTCGACGACGCCGTCGCGGCCGGTGCCTCGTGGATCCTGGATCTGGGTCCCGGTGAGCTGCTGACGCGGATGACCAGCTCGGGCCTGCGGGGCCAGGGTGTGGGCATTATCGCCGCCGCGACCCGCGGCGGTCAGCGCAACCTGCTGACCCCGGGCGCGGAGCCCGAGGTGCCGCAGCCGTGGTCCGCATTCGCGCCGAAGCCGGTCACCCTGCCCGACGGCCGTCAGGGTGTCGAGACGGCGTTCACGCGCCTGACCGGCCGTTCGCCGATCCTGCTGGCCGGCATGACGCCGACCACCGTCGATCCGAAGATCGTCGCCGCCGCGGCCAACGCCGGCCACTGGGCCGAGCTCGCCGGTGGCGGTCAGGTCACCGAGCAGATCTTCGCCGACCACGTCGAGGAGCTGAAGGGGCTGCTCGAGCCGGGCCGTGCCGTGCAGTTCAACTCGATGTTCCTCGACCCGTACCTGTGGAAGCTGCACGTGGGCGGCAAGCGGCTCGTGCCGCGGGCCCGCGCCGCGGGCGCACCGTTCGACGGTGTGGTCGTCACCGCCGGCATCCCCGAACTCGAGGAAGCCGTCTCGATCATCGAGGAGCTGACCGAGGCCGGCATCAGCTACGTCGCGTTCAAGCCGGGCACCGTCGCGCAGATCCGCTCGGTGATCCGCATCGCGAACGAGGTGCCGAACTACCCGGTCATCGTCCACATCGAGGGCGGCCGCGCCGGTGGCCACCACTCGTGGGAGGACCTCGACGACCTGCTGCTCGCCACCTACGCCGAGCTGCGCACCCGGTCCAACCTGGTGCTGTGCGTCGGCGGTGGCATCGGTACCCCCGAGCGGGCTGCCGACTACCTGACCGGCCGCTGGTCCACCGCCCACGGCTTCCCGGCGATGCCGCTCGACGGCATCCTGGTCGGCACCGCGGCGATGGCGACCCTCGAGGCGACCACGTCGCCCGAGGTCAAGCGGATGCTCGTCGAGACCCCCGGCACTCCGGACTGGGTCGGCGCCGGCACCGCCTCCGGCGGCATGGCCTCCGGCCGGAGCCAGCTGGGCGCGGACATCCACGAGATCGACAACGCGGCGTCCCGCACGGGCCGCCTGCTCGACGAGGTCGCGGGCGATGCCGAGGCCGTGGCCGCACGCCGCGACGAGATCATCGCCGCGCTGGACGTCACCGCGAAGCCGTACTTCGGCGACGTCGCGGAGATGACCTACGGACAGTGGCTCACCCGCTACCTCGAGCTCGCCGTCGGCTCGCAGGAGGTGGCCGACGCGGCCGAGAACCCGTGGATCGACGTCACCTGGCGTGAGCGTTTCCGCGAGATGCTGCAGCGCGCCGAGTCCCGGCTGCACCCGGCCGATCGTGGCCCGATCCCGACGCTGTTCGCCGACGATGCGGCCCTCGACCGGCCGTACGCGGCGCTGGCGGCGCTGACCGGGCAGTTCCCGGACGCCGAGTCGGTGGTCCTGCACCCGGCCGACGTTCCGTTCTTCGTCGCGCTGTGCCGCACCCCGGGCAAGCCGGTGAACTTCGTGCCGGTGGTCGACCAGGACGTGCGTCGCTGGTGGCGGTCCGATTCCCTGTGGCAGGCCCACGATCCGCGCTACAGCGCCGATCAGGTCTGCATCATCCCGGGCACCGTCGCCGTCGCGGGCATCACCCGCGCCGACGAGCCCGTCGGTGAGCTGCTCGACCGGTTCGAGAAGGCCACCGTCGACGAGTTGGTCGCGGCCGGTGTCGAGCCGGTGCAGATCGCGGCTCGTCGTCACCAGGACCTTGCGTCCGGTCTGCTCGACGCCGTGCTGTCGGCTCCGGATGTGAACTGGGCCGGCCGGCAGACCGTGAACCCGGTGCACCGCCTCGGCGACCTGGACGAGTGGTCCGTCGAGTCCGACACGGCCGCCGTGCACGCCGCGACGGGCGCCACCCTGAGCGTCCTCGACGCCGAGCACGTGGGCCTGACGGTGCCGCTCGCGGGGGACAAGACCGTCGAGATCCGCCTGACCGTTCCGGCCGCCGTGCACACCGGTGGCGCTCCTGTGGTCACCGCGGAGGACGCGTCGGCGTCCATGTCGGCGCTGCTCGGTGTCGCCGCGGGCCAGGAGCTGCCCGCCGTGAAGAAGGGCGCGGCCCGCATCACCCTCGGCTGGCTGCCGGAGAAGATCGCCGACCATGCCGGTGTCACGGGTTCGGGACTGCCGTCGACCCTGACCCCCAGTGCCCACGGTGTCCCCGACGTCCTCGTCGGCGCGTGCTGGCCGGCGGTGTTCGCCGCGCTCGGCGCCGCGCAGACCGACGCCAGCCTGTCGGTGATCGAGGGCATGCTGGACCTGGTCCACCTCGACCACGCCGTGGACGTGAAGGACGGTCTGCCGACCGATCCGTCCATCCTGGGTGTCAAGGCCGAGGTGCAGGACGTGGTCGACACCGACCTCGGCCGGGTGGTCGAGGTGCACGTGGAGATCACCGCCGACAACGGCAACGGTTCCGGCGACGCCACGGTCGCGACGCTGATCGAGCGCTTCGCGATCCGTGGCCGCATCGGCAAGGCGGAGCTGGCCGATCCGGTCCGCGCCGGCGGTGCCGTGAGCGAGGACGCGGTGGAGACCCCGCGTCGTCGTCGCCGCGACGCCGTGATCGTCGCCCCGATCGACATGAGCGCCTTCGCGCGTGTCTCGGGCGACCACAACCCGATCCATACCTCGGACAATGCCGCCCTGCTGGCCGGCCTGGGCACCCCGATCGTGCACGGCATGTGGCTCTCGGCCGCCGCCCAGCAGGTCGTCACCGCCCTCGAGGCCGACGCCAAGCTGCCGGCCCGCCGCCTGACGGCGTGGACCGCGCGGTTCCTCGGCATGGTGCGCCCCGGCGCGCAGATCGACGTGCGAGTCGACCGCATCGCGACCGACCGCGGCGCCGAGATCGTCGAGGTGGGCTGCCGCGTGGACGGCGACCTGGTGATGGTCGCCACCGGCCGCACCGCTGCCCCGCGCACGGTGTACGCGTTCCCCGGCCAGGGCATCCAGCGGCCCGGCATGGGCCTGGACGCGCGTGCCCGCAGCAAGGCCGCCCGGGAGATCTGGGATCGCGCCGACAAGCACACCCGCAAGGCCCTGGGCTTTTCCATCCTGGCCGTGGTGCGCGACAACCCGACCGTGCTCAAGGCCCGCGGTGTCACCCACAAGCACCCGGACGGCGTGCTGCACCTGACCCAGTTCACGCAGGTCGCGATGGCGACCCTGGGTGTCGCCCAGATCGCGGAACTGCGTGAGGCCGGCGCCTTCGTCGAGGGCGCGTTCCTGGCCGGTCACTCGGTGGGCGAGTACAACGCCCTCGCCGCGGTGGCCGGGGTGCTGCCGCTCGAGGCGGTGCTCGAGGTGGTGTTCAGCCGTGGCTCGGCGATGCACGCCCTCGTGCCGCGCGACGAGCACGGCCGCTCGAACTACCGCATGGCCGCGATCCGTCCGTCGCAGTTCGGTGTCGCCGACGCCGATCTCGAGGCGTTCGTCGCCGGGGTCGCGGAGGAGACCGGGGAGTTCCTGCAGATCGTCAACCTGAACCTGCGCGGCTCGCAGTACGCGATCGCCGGCACGGTCGCCGGTCTCGAGGTCCTCGAGTCCGTGATCGAGCGCAAGGTCGCCGAGTTCGGTGGCAAGCGGGCGTTCATCCTGGTTCCGGGTATCGACGTGCCGTTCCACTCGACCGTCCTGCGCGGCGGCGTGGACGACTTCCGGGAGCGTCTGCTGAACCTGCTGCCGGAGCAGATCGATCCCGACATCCTCATCGGCCGCTACATCCCGAACCTGGTGCCCAAGCCGTTCGACCTGGGCCGGGAGTTCGTCCAGGAGATCGCCGACCTGGTGCCGTCCGAGCCGCTGGCCGAGGTCCTCGCGGACTTCGACACCTGGGCGGCCGATCGCTCGAAGCTGTGCCGCGTGGTGCTCGCCGAGCTGCTCGCGTGGCAGTTCGCGTCCCCGGTCCGCTGGATCGAGACGCAGGACCTGCTGTTCGCCGACGAGGCCGACGGTGGCCTGGGCGTGGAGCGGTTCGTCGAGGTCGGCCTCGGTGCCGCCCCGACGGTCGCGAACCTGGCGTCGCAGACGCTGAAGCTGCCGGGCCGCTTCGGGCAGCCGGTCGAGGTGCTCAACATCGAGCGCGAGGCCTCGGTCGTGTACTCGACGGACGTCGATCCGGCGCCGGTGGAGGACGACGAGCCGGCCTCGGCCGAGACGTCCGCTGCCGCCCCGGCCGCGGCTGCCGCTCCGGCCGCCGCACCTGCCGCTCCGGCGGGTGGACCGCGTCCGGACGACATCGCGTTCAAGGCCGCCGACGCCACAAAGGTGCTCATCGCCCTGTGGACGAAGCTGCGCCCGGATCAGGTCGGTCCCGCCGACACGATCGAGGCGCTGTGCGACGGGGTGTCCTCGCGGCGCAACCAGCTGCTCGTCGACCTCGGTTCGGAGCTGTCGCTCGGTGCCATCGACGGTGCGGCCGACGCCGACATGGGCGCGCTCGCCGCCACGGTCGATCGCCTGGCCCGCACCTACCGGCCCTTCGGCCCGGTGCTGTCGGACTCGATCAACGACCACCTGCGCAAGGTGTTCGGCCCGTCGGGCAAGCGTCCCGCGTACGTCGCCGACCGCGTCACCAAGGTGTGGGGTCTGGGCGAGGGCTGGGCGTCGCACGTGACCGCGGAGGTCGCGCTCGGCAGCCGGGACGGTTCGTCCGTCCGCGGCGGTGCGCTCGGCGGCCTGTCCGACGGCGCGCTGTCCGACGGCGGTGCCGTCGACAAGCTGATCGATGCGGCGGTGCAGTCGGTCGCCGGTCGCCGCGGCGTCGCGGTGTCGATGCCGTCCGCCGGTGGCGGTGGCGGCGCCACCGTCGACGCCGCCGCGCTCGGCGAGTTCGCCGAGGGCATCACCGGCTCGAACGGTGTGCTCGCCAAGACCGCGCGTCTGATCCTGTCCGAGCTGGGCCTGGCCGACGCGGTCTCGGACCTCGCGGACAAGGCGGACACCGAGCTGGTCGACCTGGTCTCGGCGGAGCTCGGTTCCGACTGGCCGCGGCTGGTCGCCCCGGCGTTCGACGCCCGCAAGGCCGTGCTGATCGACGACCGGTGGGCGACGGCTCGTGAGGACCTGGCCCGCGTGTGGCTCGGTGCCGAGATCGCCGCGGAGCGCTTCGCCGGTGCGGGCGCCACGGTGGCCGCGCACGCGACGTTCTGGGCGGGTAAGGCCACCGAGGCCGGCCGCGCGGAGCTCGCGCAGACCTTCGAGGCGATCGCGACGGCTGCCCGGCAGACCGGCGACGCCGAGTACGCCGGCGAGGTCGCCGTCGTCACCGGCGCCAGCAAGGGCGGGATCGCGGCCGCGGTCGCGGCGAAGCTGCTCGCCGGCGGCGCGACGGTCGTGGTCACCACCTCGAGCCTGAGCGACAGCCGCCTCGGCTTCTACAAGGAGCTGTACGCAGGCAACGCGCGGTCCGGTGCGGCCCTGTGGGTGGTCCCCGCCAACATGGCGTCCTACTCCGACGTCGACGCGTTGGTGCAGTGGCTCGGCACCGAGACCGTGGAGACCGCGGGCGGCGCCAAGAAGCTGATCAAGGAGGCCCTGACCCCGACGCTGCTGTTCCCGTTCGCCGCGCCGCGCGTGGTCGGGTCGATGGCCGACGCCGGTGCCCGCGCCGAGATGGAGATGCGGGTCCTGCTGTGGTCGGTGGAGCGGCTCATCGCGGGGCTGGCCGACATCGGCTACGACCGCGACGTCGACACCCACCTGCACGTCGTGCTGCCGGGTTCGCCGAACCGCGGCAAGTTCGGCGGCGACGGTGCGTACGGCGAGGCGAAGGCCGCGCTGGACGCGATCGTCAACCGCTGGCACGCCGAGCGCACGTGGGCCGAGCGGGTCACCCTCGCCCACGCCCTCATCGGCTGGGTCCGGGGCACGGGCCTGATGGGCGGCAACGATCCGCTGGTCGAGGCCGCCGAGGCCGCCGGGGTGCGCACCTGGTCGACCGACGAGATGGCCGTCGAGCTGCTGAAGCTCGTCACCGCCGGGTCCAAGGAGTCCGCCGCGTCCGCACCGCTGGTGGCGGACCTGACCGGGGGCCTGTCCGAGGCCGACATCGACCTGCCGGCTCTGGCCAAGCAGGCCCAGGAGGAGGCCGAGGCGAACGCCGCGGCCGAGACCGAGTCCGACGAGGTCACCATTGCGGCGCTGCCCGCGCCGCCGCGCCTGGACGCGACGACGCCCGCGCCGGAATGGAAGGCGCTCGACGTCGATCCCGCCGATCTGGTGGTCATCGTCGGCGCCGGCGAGCTCGGCCCGTACGGCTCGGCCCGCACCCGCTTCGAGATGGAGGTCGACGAGGAACTGTCGGCCGCCGGTGTGCTCGAGCTGGCCTGGGTCACCGGCCTGGTGGCGTGGGAGAACGATCCCACGCCGGGCTGGTACGACGCGGAGACCGGCGATCTGGTGCCCGAGGCGGAGATCGCCGACCGGTACCACGACGCGGTGGTCGAGCGCTGCGGCATCCGCCGCTACGGCGACGACGGCGCGATGATCGACAATGCGGCGCCGCTGCTGACCTCGGTGTTCCTGGACAAGGACCTGTCGTTCGTGGTCGGGTCCGAGGCCGAGGCCCGCGCGTTCGTCGACGCCGACCCGGAGAACACCGTCGCGCAGTCGGTTCCGGACAGCGGTGACTGGACCGTCACCCGCAAGGCCGGCACCGAGATCCGGGTGCCCCGCAAGATGAACCTGACCCGCACGGTCGGTGGCCAGATCCCGACCGGGTTCGACGTCACCAAGTGGGGCATCCCCGCCGACATGGCCGAGTCCGTGGACCGGGTGGGCCTGTGGAACATCGTGACCACGGTCGACGCGTTCCTCTCGAGCGGTTTCACCCCGTCGGAGCTGATGCGCTGGGTGCACCCCTCGTATGTGGCGAACACCCAGGGCACCGGCATGGGCGGCATGACCTCGATGCGGTCGCTGTACATCGACACGCTGCTCGGCGAGTCCCGCGCGAACGACATCCTGCAGGAGGCCCTGCCGAACGTCATCGCCGCGCACGTCGTGCAGTCGTACGTCGGTGGCTACGGCGCGATGGTGCATCCGGTGGCGGCGTGCGCGACGGCCGCGGTCTCGGTCGAGGAGGGTGTCGACAAGATCAAGCTGGGCAAGGCGCAGCTCGTCGTCGCCGGCGGTTTCGACGACCTCGGCATCGAGGGGATCGTCGGGTTCGGTGACATGTCGGCCACCGCGAAGTCGGACGACATGACGGCCAAGGGCATCAGCGATCGCCGGTTCTCCCGGGCCAACGATCGCCGGCGCGGCGGGTTCGTCGAGTCCGCCGGTGGCGGCACGGTCCTGCTCGCCCGCGGCGACCTGGCGCTGGAGATGGGCCTGCCCGTCCTCGGTGTGGTCGCCTGGGCCGGTTCCTTCGCGGACGGCGTGCACACTTCGATCCCGGCCCCGGGCATCGGTGCCCTCGGCGCGGGTCGCGGCGGGCTCGAGTCGGGCCTGGCGCGGGAGCTGCGCAAGCTCGGCGTCACCGCCGACGACATCGCGGTGATCTCCAAGCACGACACCTCCACAGCGGCCAACGATCCGAACGAGGCGGAGCTGCACGAGCGCCTGGCGGGGTCGCTGGGCCGCAGCGACGGTGCGCCGATGTTCGTGGTGTCGCAGAAGTCGCTGACCGGTCACGCCAAGGGCGGCGCGGCGGCGTTCCAGCTGATCGGCCTGTGCCAGGTCCTCAGCCAGGGCATCGTCCCGCCGAACCGCAGCCTGGACTGCGTCGACGACAAGATGGCCGGGTTCGAGCACCTGGTGTGGCCGCGCACCCCGCTCCGCTTCGGCGAGCAGTACGCGCTCAAGGCCGGTCTGCTGACCAGCCTCGGGTTCGGCCACGTGTCGGGGCTGATCGCGGTGGTCCACCCGCAGGCGTTCGTCGAGGCGATCCCGGCGGAGCGCCGGCAGGCCTACGTCGAGCAGGCTCAGGCCCGCGCCGTCGCCGGTAAGCGCCGCCTCGCGGAGGCGATGACCGGGGGTGCGGCCCTGTACCAGCGGCCCGCCGACCGCCGCTTCGGCGGGGACTCGGTGCCAGCCGACGCGGCACGCCAGCTCGAAGCGGACGTGCTGCTCTCGCCGCAGGCACGACTGGGCGACGGCGACGTGTACCGTTCGGGTCTGCCCGGCTGCAAGTAGCCGCCGGCCGCACGGTCACAGAGAGCGGGTCACGGGACGGATGGGAGTTGCGGGGATCGGGTTCGACCTGGTCACGGTGTCGGAGTTCGAGGAGCAGCTGGGCCTCGCAGGTACGGCGATGCTCTCGAACTTCACGCCGGGCGAGCGTCGGGACGCGAACACCCGCAGCTCCCGTCCCGGCCGGCACTTCGCCGCCCGGTGGGCTGCGAAGGAGGCGCTGATCAAGGCGTGGTCGGCGTCGCTGTTCGGCAGCCCGCCGGTGCTGCCGGAGACCGTGCACCGGCAGATCGAGGTGGTCTCCGACGCGTGGGGGCGGCCCGGGATCCGGCTGCACGGCGACGTCGCCGCGCACCTGACCGGGGTGCGGATCCACGTCTCGCTCACGCACGACGGAGACATGGCGGGGGCGTTCGTCGTGCTCGAGGAGGACCCGCAGGGGTAGCGGCCCGGGTTTCAGGCGGAGGAAGTGCGGACTTCCTCCGCCTGCCGCGTTTCGGGGTCGTCGGCCCGGCGGGACTCCTCCGCCCGGGAGGCCTCCTCACGGCGCTTGCGTCGCTTGGCGCTCGTCCGCGACTCCTTCTCGGCCACCATCAGGTATGCGCCCATCAGCCGCTTGAGTTCGACGACCGCGTCGGCGTGGCTCTGGTCGTCCTGCACGGAGAAGTTCAGCATCGAGTACACGACGTGCACGAGCACCTCGGCCATCAGAGTGCGGCGCTCGCGGGGGGTGTCGGGCATCAGCGGAGCCAGCATCCGCGCGATCTGCTCGGCGAACTCCTTCTCGTGGATCGCGCCGGTCGCCCGCGTCGACGGGGTGGACTGCATCGCCAGCCACACCTCCCGCCGCGACGGGTCCGACATCCACAGCCCGGCGAGATGGTCGACGAAGGAGTTGAGGAACCGCAGCCAGTCCACGGACGGGACGACGCCGTCGAACTTGGCGAGTTCGTCCTGCACGCCCACCAGGTCCTGCCGGTTCAGTTCACAGACGATGACGTACTTGTTGGCGAAGAACTGGTAGAGGGTGCCGATGGGGACGTCGGCCCGGGCGGCCACCTCTTCGCAGGTGAACGACTCGAAGCCGACCTCGGTGAGCAGTTCGCGGGACGCGGCGAGCAGCGCGTCGAACTTGCGCCGGCTGCGCTCCTGCGTCGGGCGGCGGCGCGGCACGAGCTCCTGGGGGGCCGCCTGGACCTCCAGCGCCGGGTCGATTCGGCGTGGGGTACGGCCGCGCTTCGTTGCAGACTCCACGCGCCCAGGCTAGCCGGAGGTTGTCCGAATTCCGAACTTCTAGCTGTGAGGGCGAGTCCCAGCTAACACCGCGGAGCCGCCGTCGGCTCACTTGACGAGGGTGAACTGCATGACGTCGATGTGTCCCGTCCGGAAGTGCTCGGCGGAACCGTTCAGGTACTTCATGAACCGCTCGTACATCTCCTCCGACGACAGGGCGACCGCCTCGTCGCGGCGGGCCGACAGGGCCGCGGCCCAGTGTTCGAGGGTGCGGACGTAGTGCGGAGCCAGGGCCTGGATGCGGTCGACCCGGAACCCCGACCGCTCCGCGCCGTCGACCACCGTCTCCGGCTGCGGCAACTGCCCGCCGGGGAAGATCTCCCGTTTGATGAAGATGTGGAACAGCGCGTTCTCGCGGGTCACCGGGATTCCCCGCTCGCGCAGGGTGGTGAGCCGGTGCCCCACGATGGTGTGCAGCAGCATCCGGCCGTCGGGCGGCAGCATGTCGTGGCACTTGGTGAAGAACTGGTCGTAGCGTTCGCTCCGGAAGTGCTCGAACGCGCCGATGCTCACGATGCGGTCCACCCGCCCGTCGAACTCCTCCCAGCCCTGCAGACGCACGTCCACGGTGCGGGGGCCGGGCAGTCGCGCGGCGAGATCGCGGACGTGCTCGTACTGGTTTCGGCTGAGGGTGAGCCCGATGGTGTCCACGTCGTAGTGCGTGGCCGCACGCAGCATCGTCGAGCCCCAGCCGCATCCGACGTCGAGCAGTGTCATGCCCGGGTGCAGGTCGCACTTGCCGAGCGACAGGTCGACCTTGGCGGCCTGGGCCTGCTCGAGCGTCATGTCGTCCCGCTCGAAGTACGCGCAGCTGTAGGTCATGGACGGGTCGAGGAACAGGGTGAAGAACTCGTCCGAGAGGTCGTAGTGGGACTGGACCTGCCGGTAGAAGGGCGTGAGTGCGGTCTGCGGACTGGGTGGCATCGCAGTGCCTTCCGTTCGAGGGTCGGCCGGCCCCCCGCCTCCCGTGGACCGTTCCGCCCGTTGGCGACCCGACATCGCGAAATGTACGCCGGATATCGGCGCGCCGGGCATGCTTCGATCGGGACGGGCTGTACCCGTACCGAAAACGAGACACAACGATCGGGAGGTGCCGTGGACGTCGCGGAGATGTGCGAGCGGGTGCGCCGGCTCCTGCCGGCAGCGCGCGCGGACCTCGCGGAACTCGTGGCCTTCCGGTCGGTGGCGGATCCGCGTCTGTTCCCGCCCGAACAGTGTGTCGCGGCCGCGGAATGGGTGCGCGACGCGTTCACCGCCGTGGGCATCGAGGGCACGGGGCTGATCGAGACCTCCGACGGCTCCCTCGCGGTGTTCGGGCACACCCCCGCACCGCCGGGGGCGCCGACCGTGCTGCTCTACAGCCACTACGACGTGCAGCCCCCGGGCGACGAGTCGCTGTGGCACAGCCCGCCGTTCGAGCTCACCGAACGCGACGGCCGGTGGTACGGCCGCGGTGCCGCGGACTGCAAGGGCAACCTGGTGATGCATCTGCTCGCGCTGCGGGCGCTGCGTGAACTCGGGCCGCTGCCGGTCGGGGTCCGGATCGTCGGCGACGGCTCGGAGGAGACCGGCGGCGGTGGTCTCGAGGACCTCGCCCGGGCGCGTCCCGAGCTGTTCGCCGCCGACCTGGTGCTCGTCGCGGACTGCGGCAACGCGGAGGCGGGACGGCCGACCCTCACGACGTCGCTGCGCGGCCTGGCGAACGTCGTCGTGCACGTCGACGCCCTGGCCGGGGAGATCCACTCGGGGCAGTTCGGCGGCGCGGCCCCCGATGCTCTCGCTGCGCTGGTGCGCCTGCTGTCGAGCCTGCGCGACGAGGCCGGCGACACCGTGATCGACGGCCTCGACAGCCACGGCACGTGGGAGGGCGAACCCTATCCGGACACCACGTTCCGCGCGGATGCCGGTGTGCTCGAGGGAGTCTCGTTGCTGTCGTCCGGGACGGTCGCCGACGCCGTGTGGGCGCGGCCCGCGGTGACGATCCTCGGGATCGACGCGCCACCCGTCGTCGGCTCGGCGGCCGCGGTCGTGCCGCGCGCGTCCGCGCGGCTGAACCTGCGGGTCCCACCGGGGACGGACCCGCTCGCCGCGCAGGATGCCCTCGTCGCGCACCTGCATGCGCACGCGCCCTGGAACGTGCGGGTGCGGGTCGACCGGGAGGGTGTGAGCGAACCGTTCCGGGCGGCGACCGGCGGGCCGGGATACGCCGCGCTGCAACGGGCGCTCGGCGCCGTCTACGGACGCGAGGTCGGCACGGTCGGGCAGGGCGGCTCGATCCCGCTGTGCACCGTGCTGCAGCAGGTGCTGCCGGACGCGGAGATCGCGCTGCTCGGCGTGGAGGAGCCCGGCGCCCGCATCCACGCGCCCGACGAGAGCGTCGACCCGTCCGAACTCGAGCACATGGCCGTCGCGGAGGCGCTGGTCCTCGCCTCACTCGGCCGGTGAACCGGAGGTCAGACCGACAGGTCGCGGCGCAGTTTCGCGACGTGCCCCGTGGCGCGGACGTTGTACTGCGCGACCTCGATCCGGCCGTCCTCGTCGACGACGAACGTCGAACGGATCACGCCCGTGACGGTCTTGCCGTACATCTTCTTCTCACCGAACGCACCCCATGCCGTCAGCGTGGTCCTGTCCGGATCCGACAGCAGCGGGAACGTCAGCTGCTCGGCGTCCCGGAACTTCGCGAGCTTGGCCGGCTTGTCGGGGGAGATGCCCACGACGGCGAGCCCGGCGCCGTTCAGGTCGGCGAGGCTGTCGCGGAAATCGCAGGCTTGCTTGGTGCACCCGGGAGTGCTTGCCGCGGGGTAGAAGTACACGATCACCTTGCGTCCGCGGTAGTCCGACAGGGATACCTCGTTGCCGTCCGCGTCGGGGAGGGTGAATTCGGGAGCCGTGTCGCCGGGAGCGAGCCTGCTGCTGTTTTCCGTCACCTCCGAGAGGGTAACGGACCTGTGCGTCCACTACCGTGGTCGCAGCACAGTGCAGCGACCAACTGGAGGATCACGTGGGTAGGGACACCGAGGCCATCGAACGGGACATCGAGAACGCCCGCAACCAGCTTGCGAGCACCCTCGACGAATTGAGTGTGCGCGCCAGCCCGAAGAACGTGATGGCGCACACCAAGCAGACCGTGATGGAGAAGGTGAACCAGCCCAACGTCAAGTACGCGCTCGTCGCGGTGGGCGCCGTCGTCGGTGCGCTGGTGCTGCGCAAGCTGTTGCGCTGAATTCTGTCGCGCCGAGTTCTGTCGCGCCGAGTTCTGTCGCGCCGAGTTCCGGCCCCGAAGGGCACCGTCGTCCGGCGTACCGGACCGCGGTGCCCTTCGTCGTCTCCGGGCGGCGTCGGCGCGCGGGCCGATCGGTGACCTTGGACCGTTCCGAGTTCGATCATGGCGTGATTGACTGAGAGTGAGCCACACCGCGCCATCTCGGAGGGGGCTGACGGCCATGCCGAACGCACAGCGGATTGCACGACTTCTTCTCGTCTCGATCCTGACCGCCGTGGCCCTGCTCGGCTCCGGGGCTGCGGCCACTGCTGGGACGCTCGGCGGTGCTTCGCCGACACGGCTGCCCACGTCGGCGCTCGAGCCGGCGAACGGCGCGGTGGTGGGGGTGGGGCACCCGGTGACCATCCGGTTCGGCGCCCCCGTCGCCGACCGCGCCGTCGCCGAGCGTGCCGTCGAGATCACCACGTCGAAGCCGGTGAGCGGCCACTTCGCGTGGCTCGACGACCGCCGGGTGCAGTGGGTTCCCGACGACCTCTGGCCGGGGCACACCACCGTGACCGTCGCCGTCGCCGGAGCGCGCACCCAGTTCCAGGTGGGCGACGAGTTCGTCGCCGTCGCGAACCGCTCGACGCACCAGTTCACGGTCCTCCTCAACGGCGAGGTGGTACGGACGATGCCGGCGTCGATGGGCAAGCCCGGCTACGAGACCCCGGTCGGCACGTTCTCGGTGCTCGAGAAGTTCCGCGACCTCGTCATGGACTCGTCCACCTACGGCGTCCCGATCGACTCCCCGGAGGGCTACCGCATCGACACCGAGTACGCCGTGCGGCTCACGTGGGGCGGCATCTTCGTGCATGCCGCGCCGTGGTCGGTGGACTCGCAGGGGTATGCGAACGTCAGCCACGGGTGCATCAACCTGAGCACCGAGAACGCGCAGTGGTACTTCGACCGGGTGAAGATCGGCGATCCCGTGATCGTGGAGGGCTGACCGGCGGGCTTCGCCCGCCGGCGCACCGGACCCGGGACGGCTACTTGATCACTGCGCCCGCGTCGATCGGCAGCTGCACCCCGGTGACGTAGCGGCCCGCGTCGCTGACCAGGAACAGGATCGCGTTGCTGATGTCGACCGGTTCGACCCATTCGATCGGCAGGGCGTTCATGGTCTTGAACGACTCGCCCGCTTCCTCCCGGGTGATCTCCGACGGCTTCTTGTCCGGGTTGAAGACCGCGTAGGTCTGCTCGTTGTGGATCATGTCGGTGTCCACCGACGTGGGATGCACCGAGTTGACCCGGATCATGTGCGGGGCGAGCTCGTTGGCGAGGGTCTTCGTCAATCCCACCACGCCGTGCTTGGCCGCGACGTAGTGCGCCAGGTTCGCCAGTCCCTTGATGCCGGCGGTGGAACTGGTGAGCACGATCGCTCCGCCACCGTCGTTGGCCTTCAGGTGCGGCACGGCCGCCCGCACCGTCTTGAACACCCCCGTGAGATTGATGTCGATCATGTCGTCCCACATCTCGTCCGTCAGGTCCTCGACGGGCGCGAAGCTGGCGATGCCGGCGTTCGCGAGGACGATGTCGAGCCGGCCGAGCTGGGCCACGCCGTCGTCGACCGCCGACTTCAGGGCGGCACTGTCGCGGACGTCGGCCTGGCCGGCGACGATCCGCCGGTCCAGCGCCTCGACCTGCCGAACCGTCTCGGCCAGGTCGTCCGGCGTGGCGAGGGGATAGCCCACGGAGTCGACCTGCGCGCAGAGATCGACCGCGATGATATCGGCGCCCTCCTCCGCCAGCCGGACCGCGTGACTGCGGCCCTGCCCGCGTGCAGCACCGGTGATGAATGCGACCTTGCCCTCGAGCTGACCCATGGTGGTACTCCTCCGGCATTCGGTGTGATGTTCGTCCCACAGTAGGTGGGTTCGACGGGCATCGGACCGAAATCGCAAGGCGGCTCGGCACACTCAGTCGTCGCGGCATGCCGGTGCGAGCCGGACACGCACGCCTCGTCGTCATCTGATGTGCGGCGCGGATACTGCCTCGTTCACGAGGGAGAGGAAGCGCCGTCCTCCTTTCGGGGGTAGTGGTGGTGTCGGGCACACCTGTCGGTGGGGTCGGTCAGCGTGCCGGGCATGGGGATCGAGGTGGTGCGCTACAACTACCGGTTGCGGCCGGGCACCACCGCCGAACATGCCCTGATGCAGGAGTGGCATCGCTGCCGGTTCCTGTGGAACGAGGCGGTGCACCAACACAAGGCCGGTCGCCGGCCGACGTTCGGGAAGCTGGCCAAGCAGTTGACCGAGGCGCGGGCCCGCTCGTCGTGGTTGCGGGACGGCTCCCAGGTCGCCCAGCAGCAGATGCTGCGCACCTACGCGCAGGCGCTCGACGCGTCGTGCACGGTCGAGGGCCGGGGCCGGCCGCGGTTCAAGGCGCGGAGGAAGACCCTGCCGTCGCTCGAGTACACCCGCCGCGGGTTCCGGATCCG
>NZ_BCXE01000044.1 GCF_001894945.1 Rhodococcus ruber NBRC 15591 | reverse complement strand
GCGGCGGCCACGCACCGGGTCCCCGCCGCCGATCGGCATTGTCGGTGCCGCCGCCTACCCTGGTTCCCATGGCGTTCGCAAGCGAGCATCCCGTTGTCGCCCACTCCGAGTTCCGCCCGGTGGGGGAGATCGAACGAACCGAGGGCCGGTTCGAGGTGGTCAGCGACCACCAACCCGCCGGGGACCAGCCGGCCGCGATCGACGAACTCACGCGCCGCCTGCAGGCGGGGGAGAAGGACGTGGTGCTGCTCGGCGCCACCGGCACCGGCAAGTCGGCCACCACCGCGTGGCTGATCGAGCGGGTGCAGCGCCCCACCCTGGTGATGGCCCCGAACAAGACCCTCGCCGCCCAGCTCGCCAATGAGCTACGGGAGATGTTGCCGCACAACGCCGTCGAGTACTTCGTCTCGTACTACGACTACTACCAGCCCGAGGCGTACATCGCGCAGACCGACACCTACATCGAGAAGGACTCCTCGATAAACGACGACGTGGAACGGCTGCGGCACTCGGCGACCTCGGCGCTGCTCTCCCGCCGTGACGTCGTGGTGGTCGCGTCGGTGTCGTGCATCTACGGCCTGGGCACGCCGCAGTCGTACCTGGACCGCTCGATCGCACTCGAGGTCGGGGTGGAGGTGCCCCGGGACGCCCTGCTGCGCCTGCTGGTGGACGTGCAGTACACCCGCAACGACATGGCGTTCACCCGCGGCTCGTTCCGAGTCAAGGGCGACACCGTCGACATCATCCCCGCCTACGAGGAGCTCGCCGTGCGCATCGAGTTCTTCGGCGACGAGATCGATGCCCTCTACTACCTGCATCCCCTGACGGGGGACGTGGTGCGCAAGGTGGACTCGCTGCGGATCTTCCCGGCCACCCACTACGTCGCGGGACCGGAACGGATGGAACGGGCCGTGACGGGCATCGAGGCCGAACTCGAGGACCGGCTCGCCGACCTCGAGAACCGCGGCAAACTGCTCGAGGCGCAGCGCTTGCGCATGCGCACCCAGTACGACCTGGAGATGATCCGGCAGGTCGGGTTCTGCTCCGGCATCGAGAACTACTCGAGGCATATCGACGGCCGGCCGGCCGGTTCCGCGCCGGCGACCTTGATCGACTACTTCCCGGAGGACTTCCTGCTGGTCATCGACGAGTCCCACGTCACCGTCCCGCAGATCGGCGCCATGTACGAAGGGGACATGTCGCGCAAGCGCAACCTGGTCGAGTTCGGGTTCCGGCTACCCTCGGCCGTCGACAACCGCCCGTTGACCTGGGAGGAGTTCGCCGCACGCATCGGCCAGACCGTGTACCTCTCGGCCACCCCCGGTCCCTACGAACTCGGGCAGGCCGGCGGTGAATTCGTCGAACAGGTCATCCGCCCGACCGGGCTGGTGGACCCGAAGGTCGTGGTCAAGCCCACCAAGGGCCAGATCGACGACCTGGTGCACGAGATCCGCGAACGCGCCGAGCGAGACGAGCGGGTGCTCGTGACCACCCTGACCAAGAAGATGTCCGAGGATCTCACCGACTACCTGCTCGAGCTCGGCATCAGGGTGCGCTACCTGCACTCGGACATCGACACCCTCCGGCGGGTCGAGCTGCTCCGGCAGCTGCGGCTCGGCGAGTACGACGTCCTCGTCGGTATCAACCTCCTCCGCGAGGGCCTCGACCTGCCGGAGGTCTCGCTCGTGGCGATACTCGACGCCGACAAGGAAGGGTTCCTGCGGTCGACGACCAGCCTCATCCAGACCATCGGCCGCGCGGCGCGCAACGTCTCCGGCGAGGTCCACATGTACGCCGACAAGGTCACCGACTCGATGGCGCGCGCCATCGAGGAGACCGAGCGTCGCCGCGAGAAGCAGATCGCCTACAACCTCGAGCACGGCATCGACCCGCAGCCGCTGCGCAAGAAGATCGCCGACATCCTCGACCAGGTCTACGAGGAGGCCGACGACACCGTGGAGGTCGGCGGCTCGGGCCGCAACGCCTCCCGCGGCCGCCGCGCGCCGGGGGAATCCGGTCGGGCCGTGAGCGCCGGCGTCTACGAGGGCCGCGACGTGAAGTCCATGCCCCGCGCCGAACTGGCCGACCTGGTGCAGGAACTGACCGACCAGATGATGAACGCCGCCCGCGAGCTGCAGTTCGAGCTGGCCGGAAGGTTGCGCGACGAGATCGCCGACCTGAAGAAGGAACTGCGCGGGATGGATGCCGCGGGTCTCGCGTAGCGTCTGCGGCATGGACCCACAGTCTGCCGGCCGCACCGCCCGTGCCCTCGAACTGATCCACTCCGTCGGGTACTTCGCCCCCGAGGTCGACGTCGCCCTCGGCGACACCGGCCTCGAAGGCGGCCGGATGCGGTACTTCGCGGCGCGTTCCGCCGCGCTCGGGGCCGTCGGCGCCGGCGTCGTGACCGCCACCTTCTACAACTTCAGTCCCCGCCTGGTCGCGTCCGCGATCCCGCGCGCCTGGCAGCTGGCCACTCCCGACGCCGTCGTCGCCGCCCGGTTGCGCGGCATCGACGAGGCACTGGCCCGGATCCTCGGTGCCGAGGTGCTCGACTCCCCGGAGATGCACGAGGCGGCGGAACTCGCGGCGAGCGCCGCCCGGGCCGTCCCCGGGCCGGAGGGCCGGCCGCTGTACGCCGGGCATGCCGACCTGCCGTGGCCGGACGCCCCGCACCTGGTTCTGTGGCACGCGCTGACCCTGCTGCGCGAGTACCGCGGTGACGGGCACGTCGCCGCCTTGCAGACCGCCGGACTCACCGGCATCGAAGCCCTCGTCACCCACACCGCCGCAGGTATCGGGTTCAGCGAGGACTTCGCCCGCGCGCGCCGCGGTTGGAGCGCGGAGGAGTGGACTGCCGCGGCGACGGCGCTGCGTGCCCGCGGACTGCTCGACCGCGCCGGTGAGCTCACCGACGAGGGTTTCGAGGTCCGCGAACTCGTCGAGGACCTGACCGACGACCTCGCGGCGGCGCCGTGGGCGGCGCTGGGCGAGAGCAAGGCCGATCGACTGATCGAGCTCGCGCTGCCGTGGCGGGACGCCCTCGTGGAGTCCGGCGTGTTCCCCGCGCAGATGTTCGGCCCGCGTTACGGTGACGCACGGTAACGTCAACGGCGGTCAGTGGCGTCGAGCGCACGCCGGCAGGTCTGTGGGATCCACCCCAAAGGCTGCCGGACCCGTCCGATCGGCCGTTACTGTCTACGCAGCAGTCGGAGGGGGGACGCATCGACGGTCGCCCGCCGGCCAGACCCGACCAACTTCATGGAGGATTGCATGAGCGCCTACCGGACCGTAGTCGTCGGCACCGACGGTTCCGAGTCGTCGTACCGGGCCGTCGAGAAGGCGGCAGCTCTCGCCGGTGACGCCGAGGCCCGCCTCGTCATCGCGTGCGCCTACTACCCGGTGGATCCGAAGGACAGCGCCCGCGCCGCCGACGTGCTCGGGGACGACGCCTACCAGGTGACCGGATCGGCGCCCACGTACGACATCCTGCGCACCGCCCGGGAGAAGGCACACGCGGCCGGCGCCCAGAACGTTCTGGAACGGGCCGTCGTCGGGGCGCCCGTCGACTCGCTCCTCGAACTGGTCGCGGAAGTGGAAGCGGACCTGCTCGTGGTGGGCAACCGGGGCCTGAACACCCTCACCGGCCGGTTGCTCGGGTCCGTCCCGTCCGACCTCGCCCGCAAGTCCACCTCGGACGTGCTCATCGTGCACACCGTGCGCTGACCCCCGGGGTCAGCAGTACGTCTCGCGGGCGGCACCCACGTAGAACCGGGCGGCATCGTCGCCCTGCAACGCCGCCCGCGAGACGGACGCCGCGAAGGCCGCGACCGGCCGGACCGAACCGAGGACCTGGTCTTCCGGCAGTCCGGCAGCCAGCTGTGCACACGTCCCGCGGACCAGCGCCACGAGCGTCTCGTCGGGCACGCCGGCGGCCAGCCCCACCTCGGCCAGGGCCTGTTTGAACCGCAGGGCCGGCCCGTCCAGCGCCGCTGCCTCGACCGGAGCGGCCGCCATCGGGACCGTCACCGGGACGGAGGGACCGGAGTCGTCGGACGCCGAGGTCCCCGCGCATCCCACCGCCGCGGCGAGGAGCCCGGACCCTGCCAGGAGCCGTGTCCAGTGCCTCCGTGTCCGATCCCTCCGTGTCCGATCCCTCCGTGTCCGATCCCTCCGTGTCCGATCCCTCCGTGTCCGATCCCTTCGTGTCTGGTCCCTTCGAGGCCACGCCTTCCTCACCGCCCCGCCTCCCGTTCCGACCGGCCGCACGTTCGCCCGCAACATACCGCCTGCCGGGACGGGGCGGACGTCGACACGGCACATCGACGACCCCTCACGACCGGGCCGGCGTCGCCAGTGCCGTCAGCGACTCGGGCAGCTCCCCGGTGTGCAGCACTCCGAGCCGCTGGGTGGCGCGGGTGAGCGCCACGTACAGGTCGTTGAGCCCGCGAGGCGACTCCGCCACGATGGCGGCCGGCTCCACCAGCAGCACCGAGTCGAACTCCAGGCCCTTGACCTCCCTCACCGTGGACACCCGCACCGAATCCGACCGCAGGTGATCCCATTGCGCCGCCAGCTCGTGCGGCGCGATCACCGCGGTCAGACCCGGCCCGTCGTCGTCCGCGAGGGCGCTGCACACGGCCTCGAGCAGGTCGTCCTCGACGACGTGCCGGGCCCACGGCGCGAATCCCGACTCGCGCACCGAGCGGGGCGGCACCTGATGCGGGTCGATCTCGGCGAGCACCGCGTGGGCGATCTCCATGATCTCCGCGGGCGTGCGGTAGTTGACGGTCAGCTCGGCCTTCTTCCACCGATTGGCCACGTACGGCTCGAGGATCCGCTGCCAGGACGAGCACCCGGCCGGATCTCCGGTCTGGGCGGTGTCCCCGACCAGGGTCATCCAGCGGTTCGGAATGCGCCGCATCAGCATCCGCCAGGCCATCGCGGACAACTCCTGCGCCTCGTCGACGATCACGTGCCCGTACGTCCAGGTGCGGTCCCCGGCGGCGCGCTCGGCCGTGGTCTCGTGGCTCGACCGGCCCTGCCGCTGCGCGAGCTGGTCGGCGTCGATCAGGTCGTACGCCATCAGGATCTCCGGGTCCAGGTCGTCCTCGAGATCCTGCGGCGCCGACCCGGTCAGGATGTCCAGGGCGCCCTGCGCGTCGGCGATCTGCCTGCGCCACTGCCGCGCGGCCCGCTCGCGTTCGGCGGCATCGTCGACCCCGAGCAGTTCGGCGAGTTCGTCGAGCAGGGGTGCGTCCGCGGCGCTGAACACGCGCGTCGCGGTCGGGCGCAGCAGCAGCTCGCGCTGGTTCTCGTCGAGTTCCGGTGCCGCCGACGCGAGCCGTTCCCGCGAGGCGAACAGCTCGGCGAGCACCTGTTGCGGGCTCAGCTGCGGCCACAGCGAGTCGATCGCCGCCACGATGTCCCGGTCCGACCGCATCTCGGTACGGATGTCGTCGATGTCCTCGCGGCTCAACAGATTCGCCCCGCCGACCGGATCGGCACCGATGATCGACGCGAGCTGGTCGGCGAGGGCGTCCACCACCGCGGCGACGAAGATCGGACGGGCCAGGTTGTGCGGCCGCCGCGACGACCGGGCCCGTCCGCGGGCCCGGGTGACCGTCTTCCGGTCGAGCGTCAGCCGGTAGGTGTCGAAGACGAGGGGGATCGGCGTCGCCGGAACCTCCTGACGATCCCGCACCGCCTTCTTCAGCACCTCGACCATGTCGAGGGAGCCCTTGACGGTGCCCGCCTCGAGCGAGTCCTCCACGGTCGCACGCACCCCGGGGTACAGGTCACCGATCGTCGACAGCAGCACGCCGGTCTCACCGAGGGAGGGCAGCACCTGCCCGATGTAGTCCAGGAATGTCGAGTTCGGTCCGACGATGAGCACACCGCTCTTCGCGAGCTGCCGACGGTAGGTGTACAGCAGAAACGCCGCCCGGTGCAGGGCGACGGCGGTCTTCCCGGTGCCGGGACCCCCCTGCACGACGAGCACGCTCTTGTGCTCGGACCGGATGATCGCATCCTGCTCGGCCTGGATCGTCGCGACGATGTCCTGCATCTGCCCCGTGCGCGCGGCGTTCAGCGCGGCCAGCAGTGCCGACTCGCCGGCGACACCGCCCGCCGAGACGGTCGCGTCGTGCGCCTGGGCCGCGTCGAGATCGAGGTACTCGTCGTTGAGGGCGGTGATCGCCCGGCGGCGTGACCGGATGTGCCGGCGCCGTGTCACTCCCTCCGGCGCCGCCGGCGTCGCCAGGTAGAACGGCCGCGCCAACGGCGCCCGCCAGTCCAGCAGCAGCGGCTCGTAGTCGTTCGTCTCGTCGAGGATGCCGA
>NZ_BCXE01000043.1 GCF_001894945.1 Rhodococcus ruber NBRC 15591 | reverse complement strand
GGCGGCCGAAGCACAGTCCGTGCTCGGCCGCGTCGTACTTCGCGATGTCCTCGGTGTACAGCTGCGTGAAGGACTCCCGCTCACTGCGGGCCTGGGGGGTGCCGCCGGTGTCGAGCAGGACACGGCTCAGGCGGGTCTGCGCGTAGGCCCGCATGGAGTCGAGGTGGCCGTACAGCATCGACAGGTAGACCTGCTCACGCTCATGGTCGGGGTGGGACAGGCCATCGGCCGGCAAGGGGTCTCCTCGGGGTCGGACGGGGCGACGGGTGCGCCGCGACGAAGTGCCCAAGAAGTCTAGTGCCGGTCCCGCACCCGCGCAGAATCACCGGGTGCGGGACCGAACCGTGCGGTCAGCGCTGCAGCTGCAGGCGGGCGCGGGTGAGGGCCTCTTCGGCGCGGTGCCGGGCCTGCTGGGCCCGCAGCAGGGACCGTTCCTCCGCCGTCAGCGCCCGCTCCCGGGCGACCTTGGCCAGCTCGGGGCCGCGTTCACGGGCCGTGCCCCACAGCAGCGCGCTGCGTTCGCGGGCGACCTCGGCGAGTTCGGGGCCGCGTTCCTTGGCGACGTCGAGCAGGCCGGTGCCGCGTTCGCGGGCGACCTCGGCGAGTTCGGGGCCGCGTTCCTTGGCGACGTCGAGCAGGCCGGTGCCGCGTTCGCGGGCGACCTCGGCGAGTTCGGGGCCGCGCTCGCGGGCGACGTCGAGCAGGTGCGTGCCGCGTTCGCGGGCCACCTCGGCGAGTTCCGGGCCGCGCTCGCGGGCGACGTCGAGCAGGTGGCTTCCGCGTTCGCGGGCGGTGCCGGCCCTGTCCGAGGCCTCCTCCGACAGGGTCCGCACCCGTTCGGCCACCTTGTGCAGGCTCTCGGTCACCGCCTCGCCCGCGGCGTCGTCCTGATGGGGCAGGACGCCGGCGACGGCCTCCTGGGCGCGTCGTGCGGCCCGCCGTCCGCGCCACCCCAGCGACGGCTTGCCCTCGGTGTCCACCGCGGTGATGATCAGTCCGCCGAGCAGGCTCACGTTCTTGAGGAACTGGGTGCGCTGGATGGCGCGGGCCTCCGCGTCCTCGACGTTCCAGAAGTCGTGGCCCGCCACCGTCGTCGGGACGAGCGTGGTGGCCAGTGCGAGCGCCGCCAGCCGCGGGGCCTTGCCCACCGCGAGCAGCGCACCCGCCCCGATCTGCACGGCGGCGTTGATCCGCACGAGCGTCTCGGGATCGTTCGTGATCTTCTCGCTCACCGTGTCCGGGAGCTTCCCCGTCACCGTGTCGGGCAGCATGCCCACCGCCCGGTCGAGTCCCGGCTGCGCGGCCGCCGCCTTGGTGGACGAGTCTCTCAGCGCGTCGATGCCTCCGGCGACGAAGACCGACGCAAGCATGGGGCGGGCGATTCTGCGGACAATCATGTGCTTCCTCCCGTGATCGGTGGCGGTTCCACCTTCGCACGCATACCCCGCCGCCCGGCGGGATATGCGCGTCCGGCCGGGATCACGCCCGCCGGCTCGGGTGTGCGCCGCAGGTGGCACGATGTCGGTGTGCACGGTGGGGGCGAGGAGACGAGGAGCGGCGACGTCGGTGTGGCCGGGGTGCGGGTAAAGCGGACCCCGACCTCGCTCGGGGTCGCGGCCACGCTACCGGTTCCGGTCGCGGCGCTGTTCGAGGTGATCCGGAATCCGTTGCGGCACAGTGAGATCGATGGTTCGGGGACGTTGATCGTCCCCGCGGGGCAGCCCCGGATCACCGCCGTCGGGCAGCACTTCGTCGCGCAGGTGCACTTTCCCGGGGGCACGGCGTATCCGGTGGTCAATCACGTGGTGGCGTTCGAACCCGGCAGGTTGCTCGCCTGGCTGCCCGCCAACCCGGACACCCCGCCGCTCGGCATCCGATGGGAATGGACCTTCGCCGAGGCGGCCGGGGGGACCGCCGTGCGACAGACCTGCGACTGGTCCGCGGTGACCGACACCGCGTACCTGCGCCGGGTGCGGCTCCCGCGGGTCTCGGCCGAGCAGATGTCCGCGAGCCTCGCCCGACTCGAGCGCGCCGCGCGTTCCTGACCTGCTCCGCATGCCCGGTGCTCGCGCCCCCGGTGCGGCGGTGCCCCGACGTGTCGCATGTCACGCGCGCCCCGGTATTGCTGATTGCTAAACTGCGCAAGTACACGCACCGCTCGTCTTGCGGTGGCTCGGACGACGGGAACGGTGATGGTCGCGCAGGCACGTCAGCCCCTCTACCGGATGAAGGCGGACTTCTTCAAGACGCTCGGGCATCCGGCCCGCATCCGGGTCCTCGAGTTGCTCAGCGAGCGCGACCACGCGGTCTCCGAGATGCTGCCCGAGGTGGGGATCGAACCCGCGAACCTGTCCCAGCAGCTGGCGATCCTCCGGCGTGCGGGGCTGGTCACTGCGCGCCGGGAAGGGCTGTCGGTGACCTACGCCCTGACGTCGCCGCGGGTCGCGGAACTGCTGGGCGTCGCCCGCGCCATCCTCACCGGTGTGGTCGCCGGACAGGCAGAACTGCTCGAGGACGATGTTGCCGAACCGGCGGGGGTCCGGGCCCGCGGCTGAGCCGGCCGCTCACCCGGGGCGCCACGCGCGCATTGATTGCAGACTTTATTAAGTTCTTAGTTGTTGTTTGTGGTGGAGGCACGATGTCGATGTCGACGGAGCAGCACGATGCGGAGACCGGGCGCACCGGAGAAGAGGCGACGGGAGCCGGCCCCGTCGTGGCTCGCGCCGCACGGTCGGTCGCCGCGCTGATGCCACGCTGGGGTGAGTGGAAACCGGCCCTGCGTTCGCCCCGCGCCGATCTGACCGCGGGGCTCGTCGTCGCCCTCGTCGCCCTGCCCCTCGCGCTCGGCTTCGGCATCAGCTCCGGACTGGGGGCCGCGGCGGGGCTCGCGACCGCCGTCGTCGCGGGTGCGGTCGCCGCCGTGTTCGGCGGCTCCCGCTTCCAGGTGTCGGGCCCGACCGGCGCGATGACCGTCGTCCTGGTGCCGATCTTCCACGAGCACGGCGCCTCCGGCGTCCTCGCGGTGGGACTCGTCGCCGGCGTCGTTCTCGTGGTTCTCGCCTTCGCCGGCATCGGCCGGGCGGTGCGCTTCATGCCCGCCCCGGTGATCGAGGGCTTCACCGCCGGGATCGCCGTCGTCATCGCCCTGCAGCAGGTCCCGGCCGCGCTCGGCATCGCCCACGCCGAGGGGGAGAAGGTGTGGCAGAGCGCGTTCGACGCCGTCCGACAGTTCGCCGACCGGCCGTCCCTCCTGCCCGCAGCCGTGGCGGTGCTCGTCGCGACGGCCATCCTGATCGGGGGCCGGTACCTGCCGAAGCTGCCGTTCTCGCTCGTCGCGGTGGTGCTGGCCACCGTCGTCGCACAGCTGTTCCATCTGGACGTCACGCGGATCGGGGCCATCCCGTCCGGCTTCGGTGCCCCCAGCCTCGGATTCCTCGACCTCGGCGAGCTGACGTCGCTCCTCGCGCCGGCGCTCGCGGTGGCCGCGCTCGCGGCCCTCGAATCCCTGCTGTCCGCGACCGCCGCGGATTCGATGAGCGTCGGCACCCGGCACGACCCGGACCGAGAGCTGTTCGGGCAGGGCCTGGCCAACATCGCCGCCCCCCTGTTCGGCGGCGTTCCGGCCACGGGCGCGATCGCACGCACGGCCGTCAACGTCCGGTCGGGGGCGCGGTCCCGGCTGTCCGCCCTCACCCACGCCGTCATCCTCGCCGGCATCGTCTACCTCGCCTCGCCGCTCGTCGCGCAGATCCCGCTCGCCGCCCTCGCCGGGGTTCTGCTCGCCACCACCGTGCGCATGGTCGAAACCGCCTCGATCGTCGCGATCACGCGGGCCAGCCGCGCGGATGCGATCGTCATGACGGTGACGTTCCTGGTCACCGTCGCCCTCGACCTCGTGACGGCGGTGGCGATCGGTGTCGGGTTCGCTGCGGTTCTCGCGCTGCGGGCGGTCGCGAGGTCCGCCCGGATCGAGCAGGTTCCCCTCGACGAGGACGGGGATCACGCCGACGAGGAACACGAGTTGCTGCGCGAGCACATCGTCGCGTACCGGATCGACGGCGCCCTGTTCTTCGCCGCGGCCCACCGGTTCCTGCTCGAGCTCGCCGATGTCACGGACGTCAAGGTCGTGATCCTGCGCATGTCCCGCGTGACGGCCATCGACGCCACCGGTGCGATCGTCCTCAAGGACGCCATCACCAAGCTCGAGCACCGGCACATCACGGTGCTGATCTCCGGGGCCAGGCCCGAACATCTGCGGCCGTTGTCCGCCCTGGGGGTGTTCACCACCAAGGACAGCGAGGAGCGGCACGTCTTCGCGACCACACCCCGGGCCATCGCGTACGCCCGCATGCTGGTGCTGCCGGAACACCGGTACGCCCCGGCCGTCGCCGGTGCCGAAGGGCCGAGGCCGGGACCGTTCGAGGCCACTCCGCGCGGGTAGAATCGGCCTCGTGACCGGCCCTCGCCGCAACCTGGTTCTCCTCACCCGGTAACACCAGGTGAGCGCGGGGACCGGTCGCCTGCCGACGGTGGTGCCCGGCGTACGCCCGGCCCGGGTCGGGTGCGCCCCGGCTCGCCTCCCGGGACCGACCGGCTCCGGCCAGTAGCATCTTCCCCCGTGACCGACGCGACCGCGAGTGCCAGCCGCCCTGCCGCCCTGCGCGTCCTCGTCTACAGCGACGACGCCGACACGCGCGAGCAGGTCACCCGCGCGCTGGGCCGGCGACCCGATCCCGAGCTCCCCGAACTCGACTTCGTCGAGGTGGCGACCGCGCCGATGGTGATCCGGCGCATGGACGCCGGCGGTATCGACCTCGCGATCCTGGACGGTGAGGCAGCCCCCGCCGGCGGGATGGGGATCGCCAAGCAGCTCAAGGACGAACTCGAACAGTGCCCGCCCGTCGTCGTGCTGACCGGCCGCCCGGACGACGCGTGGCTCGCCGACTGGTCCCGGGCCGAGGCCGCGGTGCCGCGGCCACTCGACCCGTTCCGCCTCGCCGAGACGGTCGTCGCGCTGCTGCGCGGCCGCAGCACCACCTGACGGCGCCGCGGGACGCCCGCCCCGGCGGGCCGCGCGAGTGGGCCGGTCCGCGAACGGTCGGGCGAAACGGAGAAATCGCGCCGCGTGGTATCCGCCTCGGGGAGACACCCCGCCGGTAGGCTGAGCCGTACATCACAATGATGCGGTTGAAGTGACCCACGGCACCGACACCGCCTCGTGATCGTTCGGCCCCAGCGGCCGAGAGGTCGGCAAGGGCAACGGAGTCGGCGCGGGTGGCCGGCTCGCACGGAGAGGAGCCAGGCGCCGTGAACGTCTACATCCCCATCCTCGTGCTCGGCGGGATCGCGGTCGCGTTCGCCGTGTTCTCCGTCGTCGTGTCCTCGGTGATCGGCCCGAGCCGCTACAACCGGGCCAAGCTCGAAGCCTACGAATGCGGGATCGACCCGACCCCGCAGCCGCCGGGCGGCGGCAGGTTCCCGGTGAAGTACTACCTGACGGCCATGCTGTTCATCATCTTCGACATCGAGATCGTGTTCCTCTACCCGTGGGCCGTCCACCTCGACGCCCTGGGGGTCTTCGGGCTGGCCGCGATGGCGCTGTTCGTGTTCAACGTCGCAGTGGCCTACGTCTACGAGTGGCGGCGGGGTGGTCTCGGCTGGGACTGACCGCGGCAGGTATTGGGTGCGACAGGGAATGGGATTGTGCCGTAATGGATTCGAACACCGACCGAAAGTGATAAGAGTCGGACATGGGTCTCGAGGAGAAGTTGCCGAGCGGCTTTCTGCTGAGCACGGTGGAGAGCTTCGCCGGTTTCGCACGCAAGGGTTCGCTGTGGCCCGCGACCTTCGGGCTCGCGTGCTGCGCGATCGAGATGATGACCACCGTGTCGCCGCGGTTCGACATCGCACGGTTCGGAATGGAGGCGTTCCGGGCCTCGCCGCGACAAGCCGACCTCATGATCGTCGCCGGCCGGGTCAGCCAGAAGATGGCCCCGGTGCTGCGGCAGGTCTACGACCAGATGGTCGAACCGAAATGGGTGCTGGCCATGGGGGTGTGCGCCTCCTCGGGCGGCATGTTCAACAACTACGCCATCGTGCAGGGCGTCGACCACATCGTCCCGGTCGACATCTACCTCCCCGGCTGCCCGCCCCGACCGGAGATGCTGCTGCACGCCGTCCTGATGCTGCACGAGAAGATCCAGCAGATGCCGCTCGGCGTGGACCGGGAGAAGGCCGTGCAGGCCGCCGAGGAGGCGGCCCTGGCTGCCGGCCGGCCCGTGCTGCCCACTCCCCGGGGGGCGGCCCGATGACCCCTCCCTCGGACGACGAACGGTCCTCGCTGCCGGTGGACCGGGCCGCCACCACCGGACCCGAGGGAACGCTGCCGGCGCAGCCCGCCGGTGACGCCGAGGTGATCGGCGTCCGTCAGGGCATGTTCGGCGTGCGCGGCAGCGGTGACACCTCCGGCTACGGGCGGCTCGTACGCCCGGTGACCCTGCCCGCCGGCACCCCGCGCCCGTACGGCGGCTACTTCGACGACGTCGCCGACGCCCTGCGCGACGCCGTCGCCGCATCGGGGACGGCGTTCGAGGACGCGATCGAGAAGGTCGTCGTCCACCGCGGTGAGCTGACCTTCCACGTCCGGCGGGAGCACCTCCCCGAGGTGGCCCGGCGCCTGCGCGACGACCCGGACCTGCGCTTCGAACTGTGCCTCGGCGTCGACGGGGTGCACTACCCGCAGGACACCGGCCGCGAACTGCACGCCGTGTACCCGCTGATGTCGATCACCCACAACCGCCGCATCCGGCTCGAGGTGTCGGCCCCGGATGCCGATCCCCACATCCCGTCGCTGTACGAGGTGTATCCGACCAACGACTGGCACGAGCGCGAGACCTACGACTTCTTCGGGATCGTGTTCGACGGGCACCCGTCGCTGACCCGCATCGAGATGCCCGACGACTGGTCGGGGCATCCTCAGCGCAAGGACTATCCGCTCGGCGGCATCCCCGTCGAGTACCACGGAGCGGAGATCCCGCCGCCCGACGAGCGGAGGGCGTACACATGACCGACCTGACCGAAGGACCGGTCCACACCGTCGTCGGCGAGGACTGGGACAGCATCGTCGAGGCCGCCCGCGCCGCGGCCGCCGACCGCGGCGACGAACGCATCGTGGTCAACATGGGACCGCAGCATCCGTCGACCCACGGAGTGTTGCGGCTCGTGCTCGAGATCGAAGGCGAGACCGTCACCGAGGCGCGCTGCGGAATCGGCTACCTGCACACCGGCATCGAGAAGAACCTCGAATACCGCACCTGGACCCAGGGCGTCACGTTCGTCACCCGGATGGACTACCTGTCCCCGTTCTTCAACGAGACCGCCTACTGTCTCGGCGTCGAGCAGCTGCTCGACATCACCGAGGCGATCCCCGAACGAGCCACCGTCGTGCGGGTGCTGCTCATGGAACTCAACCGGATCTCCTCGCACCTGGTCGCCCTCGCCACCGGCGGCATGGAACTCGGTGCGATGACCGCCATGTTCCTCGGTTTCCGCGAGCGCGAACTGATCCTCGACGTGTTCGAGACCATCACCGGTCTGCGCATGAACCACGCCTACATCCGGCCCGGCGGACTCGCGCAGGACCTGCCGGACGGCGCGGTCGAGAAGATCCGCGACCTGCTCGCGCTGCTGCCGCGGCGACTGCGGGACATGGAGAACCTGCTCAACGAGAACCACATCTGGAAGGCCCGCACCCAGGGGATCGGCTACCTCGACCTGACCGGGTGCATGGCCCTCGGCATCACCGGACCCGTGCTGCGCTCGACCGGCCTGCCGCACGACCTGCGCAAGGCACAACCGTACTGCGGCTACGACACCTACGAGTTCGAGGTGTGCACCGACACCGGCTGCGACGCCTACGGCCGCTACCTGATCCGGATCGACGAGATGAAGGAGTCGATCAAGATCGTCGAACAGTGCCTCGACCGGCTGCGTCCCGGTCCGGTGATGGTGGAGGACAAGAAGATCGCGTGGCCGGCCGACCTGTCGCTCGCCGCGGACGGTCTCGGCAACTCCCCGGAGCACATCCGCAAGATCATGGGCAACTCGATGGAGGGCCTGATCCACCATTTCAAGCTCGTCACCGAGGGCTTCCGCGTCCCACCCGGCCAGGTGTACACCGCCGTCGAATCCCCCCGCGGGGAACTGGGGGTGCACATGGTCAGCGACGGCGGCACCCGGCCCTACCGGGTGCACTTCCGGGATCCGTCCTTCACGAACCTGCAAGCGGTGTCCGCGATGTGCGAGGGCGGCATGGTCGCCGACGTCATCGCCGCGGTCGCCAGCATCGATCCCGTGATGGGGGGAGTGGACCGGTGACGCAGCAACCGCGAGTAGCGATCGACCCGGACCCGGCCACGGGGCCGGTGCTCATCCCGTTCGGCGTCCGCCCCGACGAACCGTCCCGGCTGGCGCGGCCCGGCGCCCGCGAACACTACCCCCCGGACGTCCGTGCCCGCCTCGAGGCCGACGCCGACGAGATCGTCGGTCGCTATCCCCAGCCGCGCTCGGCCCTGCTGCCGCTGCTGCACCTGGTGCAGTCCGAGGACGGCTACCTCACCCCCGCGGGTGTCGAGTTCTGCGCCGGCCGGCTCGGACTGACCGGAGCCGAGGTCGGGGCGGTCGCCACGTTCTACTCCATGTACCGGCGCGAACCCACCGGCGACTACCTCGTCGGTGTCTGCACCAACACCCTGTGCGCGATCATGGGCGGCGACGAGATCCTCGAAGCGCTGGAACACCACCTCGGGCAGCGTCCCGCGGCCGGCACCGCCTCGGACCCGGGCTCGGACACCACGCCGGACTCGCGCGGCGAGAGCGCCGGCTCCGTCACCCTCGAACGCCTCGAGTGCAACGCGGCCTGCGACTTCGCGCCCGTCGTGATGGTCAACTGGGAGTTCTTCGACCACCAGACCCCGGACTCGGCGCGTGCGCTCGTCGACGACCTGCGCGCCGGCCGGCCCGTCACCCCCACCCGGGGCGCGCCGCTGTGCACCTTCCGGCAGACCGCCCGCATCCTCGCCGGGTTTCCGGACGAGCGGCCCGGCGCCGTGGCGGCGGGCGGCAGCGCAGGAGCGGCATCGCTCGCCGGTCTGCGCATCGCCCGGGAACGGGGCATGCGGGCGCCGGAACCGGACCACCCCTCCGGCCCGGACCCGGCCGCCGGTCCCCGATCCGAGGGAGGCTGACGTGACGCTGACCCCTGTCCTGAGCCGCTACTGGGACGAACCCGAATCCTGGACCCTCGACACCTACCTCCGCCACGACGGCTACGAGGGCCTGCGCACGGCGCTGCGCATGCACCCCGACGAGGTGATCGGCACCGTCAAGGAGGCGGGGCTGCGCGGCCGCGGCGGCGCCGGGTTCGCCACCGGGGTCAAGTGGAGTTTCATCCCCCAGGGCGACGGCAAACCCCACTACCTGGTGGTCAACGCCGACGAATCCGAACCGGGCACCTGCAAGGACATGCCCCTGCTGCTGGCCACCCCGCACGCCCTCGTGGAGGGTGCGGTCATCGCCGCATACGCCATCCGCGCCGCGCACGCCTTCGTCTACGTCCGCGGCGAGGTGGTGCCGGTGCTGCGCCGGCTGCAGGCCGCCGTCGCCGAGGCCTACGCCGCCGGCTTCCTCGGCCGCGACATCCTCGGCAGCGGCTACGACCTCGACCTCGTCGTCCACGCCGGCGCCGGGGCCTACATCTGCGGGGAGGAGACCGCGCTCCTGGACTCCCTCGAGGGCCGGCGCGGCCAACCCCGCCTCCGACCCCCGTTCCCCGCCGTCGCGGGGCTGTACGCACGCCCGACCGTCGTCAACAACGTCGAGTCGATCGCGAGCGTGCCGTCGATCCTGCACCACGGGATCGAATGGTTCCGCTCCATGGGAACCGAGAAGTCCCCGGGCTTCACGCTCTACTCCCTGTCCGGTCACGTGGCGACCCCCGGCCAGTACGAGGCGCCCCTGGGCATCACCCTGCGGGAGCTGCTCGACTACGCGGGCGGTGTCCGGGCCGGGCACCGGCTGAAGTTCTGGACCCCCGGCGGCTCGTCGACGCCGCTGTTCACCGACGAGCACCTCGACGTCCCCCTCGACTACGAGGGTGTCGCCGCCGCCGGATCCATGCTGGGCACCAAGGCACTGCAGATCTTCGACGACACCACCTGCGTAGTGCGCGCGGTGCTGCGCTGGAGCGAGTTCTACGCGCACGAGTCCTGCGGCAAGTGCACCCCCTGCCGCGAAGGCACCTACTGGCTCGTGCAGATCCTGCGACGGCTCGAGCGCGGCGACGGAACCGCAACGGACCTGGACACCCTGCTCGACCTCTCCGACAACATCCTCGGCAGGTCGTTCTGCGCACTCGGCGACGGGGCGACCAGCCCCGTCACCTCCTCGATCCGGTACTTCCGCGACGAGTACCTGGCGCACTTCGAGCAGGGCGGCTGCCCGTTCGACCCGCACCTGTCCACCGTCATGGCCGGGGCCGGCGCGAACCGACCGCACGACGGAGGTGCCCGATGAGCGTCCACACCAACCGCGACACCACCGGCCTGCCGCCCGCACCGGACCTGGTCACCGTCGTCGTCGACGGCGTCGAGATCGGCGTCCCGAAAGGCACCCTCGTCATCCGCGCCGCGGAACTGCTCGGCGTCCAGATTCCCCGCTTCTGCGACCACCCGCTGCTCGAACCCGTCGGTGCCTGCCGCCAGTGCCTCGTCGACGTGGAAGGCCAACGCAAACCCGTCGCCTCCTGCACGACCCCGGTAACGGACGGCATGGTCGTGCACACGCAGCTGACCTCCCCGGTGGCGGACAAGGCGCAGAAGGGCGTGATGGAGCTGCTGCTGATCAACCATCCGCTGGACTGCCCGGTCTGCGACAAGGGCGGCGAATGCCCCCTGCAGAACCAGGCCATGTCGAACGGGCGTGCCGAGTCCCGGTTCACCGAGACCAAACGCACGTTCCCCAAACCGATCTCGCTCTCCGCGCAGATCCTCCTGGACCGCGAGCGATGCGTACTCTGCGCCCGGTGCACGCGGTTCTCCCAGCAGATCGCCGGCGACCCCTTCATCGAACTGATGGAACGGGGTGCCCTGCAGCAGGTCGGCATCTACGAGAAGGAACCGTTCGACTCGTACTTCTCCGGCAACACCGTGCAGATCTGCCCGGTCGGCGCACTCACCGGAGCGGCCTACCGGTTCCGCGCCCGGCCCTTCGACCTCGTGTCGAGCCCGAGCGTGTGCGAACACTGCGCCAGCGGCTGCGCCCAACGCACCGACCACCGGCGCGGCACGGTGCTGCGCCGGCTGGCCGGCGACGACCCGCAGGTCAACGAGGAGTGGAACTGCGACAAGGGCCGATGGGCCTTCACCTACGCCACCCAGCCCGACCGTCTCACCACCCCGCTGGTGCGGGGCGACGACGGCACGCTCACGCCCGCCTCGTGGCGTGACGCCCTGCGCGTCGCCGCCCGTGGCCTGACCGCCGCGCGCGGCCGTACCGGGGTGCTCGTCGGCGGCCGCGTCACCGTCGAGGACGCGTACGCCTACAGCAAGTTCGCCCGGCTCGGCCTCGACACCAACGACATCGATTTCCGGTCGCGGCCGCATTCCGCGGAGGAGGCACAGTTCCTCGCCGCCCGCGTCGCCGGGCGCTGGCCCGGCGCCGGAGCCGTGACGTACGACGACCTCGACAACGCCCCCGCCGTCCTGCTCGTCGGATTCGAACCCGAAGACGAGTCGCCGATCGTGTTCCTGAGACTGCGCAGAGCGGTCCGCAAGGGAGGACTGGCGGTGTCCGCGATCGCACCGTTCGCGAGCCGCGGCCTGACGAAACTGCGCGGACGGCTCCTGCGGGCCGTCCCCGGCACCGAGCCGGACCTGCTCGACACGCTCCGCCTCGGCGCCCGACCCGGCGACCGCGATGTCACCGAGACGGCCGAACTCCTGACCCGACCCGGGGCGGTCGTCCTGGTGGGGGAGCGGACGGCGGCAATCCCGGGCGCCTTGACGGCCGCCGGCCGGCTCGCCGACCACACCGGCGCGCGGCTCGCGTGGATCCCGCGACGGGCCGGGGAACGCGGTGCGCTCGAGGCCGGGGCCCTGCCGGGACTTCTGCCCGGTGCCCGCCCGGTCACCGACGCCGAGGCCCGGCGCCAGGTTGCCGCCGCATGGGGCGTGCCGGACCTGCCGTCCTCCGTCGGCCGGGACACCGGACAGATCCTCGCCGGCGCTGCAACCGGCACCCTCGGGGCCCTGGTGATCGGCGGGGTCGACGTCGACGATCTGCCGGATCCGCACGCCGCCGTCGCCGCGGTCGACGCCGCCGGCTTCGTCGTCAGCCTCGAACTGCGGCGCAGCGCGCTCACCGACCGAGCCGACGTCGTCTTCCCCGTCGCCCCCGCCGTGGAGAAACCCGGAACGTTCCTCGATTGGGAGGGCCGGGAGCGCCCCTTCGCCGCCGCACTGCGCAATACCGGCGCCCTGCCCGATCAGCGGGTGCTCGGCGCGATCGCCGACGAGATGGGGGTCCGCCTCGGGCTCGCCGACGCCGCGGCCGCCGTCGACGAGCTCGTCGCGCTGGGGTCCTGGGACGGCGAAGCCGCCGGGTCACCGGACGTCGCGCCGCGCGGCACGCCGGCGCCCGGCACCGGTGAGGCGGTGCTCGCCGGATGGCGGATGCTTCTCGACCGCGGACGGATGCAGGACGGTGAACCGCATCTCGCCGGGACCGCCCGGCGGCCGGTCGCGCGCCTGTCCGTCGCCACCGCCGCCGAGATCTCGGCGGACGACGGGGACCCGGTGACCGTCGCGACGGACCGCGGCTCGGTCACGCTGCCGCTGGTGGTCACCGACATGCCGGACCGGGTCGTGTGGCTGCCCCTCAACTCGCCGGGGTCCGCGGTGCATCGGCAGCTGGCCGCGTCCGTGGGCGACATCGTCCGGATCGGCCGGGCGGAGCGCTCGTCGCAGGGGGTGGCCGATGAGTGACGTCACGCTGTTCGGCGCTGCGACGGTACCGGGGCCGGGGGTCCTGTCGGCGCAGTCCGGGTACCCCGATCCGGCCGCGTTCGGTCAGGATCCGTGGTGGCTGGTCGTCGGCAAGGCGGTGGCCGTCTTCGTCTTCCTGGTGTTGACGGTGCTCGTCGCCATCCTCGTGGAACGAAAGATATTGGCGCGCATGCAGATGCGCGTCGGACCGAATCGGGTGGGCCCGCGGGGGTTGCTGCAGAGCCTCGCCGACGGCGTCAAACTCGCCCTGAAGGAGGGCATCGTTCCCGCGGGCGTGGACAAACCCATCTACGTCCTCGCGCCGATCATCGCGACGGTGCCGGCGTTCATGGCGTTCGCCGTCATCCCGCTCGGACCGGTGGTCTCCGTCTTCGGCCAGCGCACCCCGCTGCAACTGACCGACCTTCCGGTGGCCGTGCTGTACATCCTCGCTGCGACGTCCATCGGCGTCTACGGCATCGTGCTCGCCGGCTGGGCATCCGGGTCCACCTATCCGCTGCTGGGCGGTCTGCGCTCGACGGCGCAGGTGATCTCGTACGAGATCGCCATGGCGCTCTCGTTCGCGGCCGTCTTCCTGCTGTCGGGCACGCTGTCCACCTCCGGCATCGTCGCCGCCCAGGACGGCACCTGGTACGTCTTCCTGCTCCTGCCCTCGTTCCTCATCTACGTCACGTCCATGGTCGGCGAGACGAACCGGGCACCGTTCGACCTGCCCGAGGCCGAGGGCGAACTCGTCGGCGGCTTCCACACGGAGTACTCGTCGCTGAAGTTCGCGATGTTCATGCTCGCCGAGTACGTCAACATGGTGACGGTCTCGGCGCTGGCCACCACCCTGTTCCTCGGCGGCTGGCGCGCACCGTGGCCGCTGAACATGTGGGAGGGCGCGAACTCCGGCTGGGTGCCGCTGCTGTGGTTCGTCCTCAAGGTGTGGGGATTTTTGTTCCTGTTCGTATGGCTGCGCGGCACGCTGCCGCGGCTGCGCTACGACCAGTTCATGAATCTCGGCTGGAAGGTGCTCATCCCGGTGGCGCTCGGCTGGATCATGGTCGTCGCCGTGATCCGCGTCCTGCGCACGGAGGGCCTGGACCGGTGGCAGATCGTCCTCGCCGCGACCGGCGTGGTCGTCGCCCTGGCAGTGCCGTCGCTGCTGTGGAACCGCATGAGCTCCGGTCGCGTCCGGCCCACCGGCACCCCCGGCGGCCCGGCGGTCACTGCCGAAACCGAGCAACCGTTCGACCCGATGGCCGGCGGCTTCCCCGTCCCGCCGTTACCCGGCCAGACGCTGCCACCGCGGCGTCGGCGCACCCCCGTCACCGCAGCCGCCGAGAGCGGGCGCCGTGGCGATCCGACCACCGAGGAGAATCGCGATGCCTGACTTCCTCGATCCCATCGCCGGATTCGGCGTCACCTTCCGGGCGATGTTCGACAAGGCCCAGACCGAGCGATACCCCGAGCAGAAGGAACCGACCGCACCGCGCTACCACGGCCGCCACCAGCTCAACCGCCACCCCGACGGGCTCGAGAAGTGCATCGGGTGCGAGCTGTGTGCCTGGGCGTGCCCCGCCGACGCCATCTACGTCGAGGGCGCGGACAACACCGACGACGGGCGATACTCGCCGGGGGAGCGCTACGGACGCGTCTACCAGATCAACTACCTGCGCTGCATCGGATGCGGTCTGTGCATCGAGGCCTGCCCGACGCGGGCGTTGACCATGACCAACGAGTACGAGATGGCCGACGACAACCGGACCGACCTGATCTACGACAAGACCAGGCTGCTCGCCCCGCTCGGGCCCGGCATGGTGGCACCACCCCACGACATGTACCCGGGCACGACCGACGAGGACTACTACCTCGGCGCGGTGACCGAGGCCGCGCCCGGCACCACCACGGCCGCTGCCGGGCAGGGGGAGGACGCCGTCGCACCCGACCGGGAACCGACGCAGCCGCGAGGCGGTCGCGATGTGGCGTGACCGGCGGAGAGGGGAGTGGTCTCGATGGACCCGATGACGCCGGCCCTGCTGACGGCCGAAGCCGTCACCCGCACCTCCACCGGCGAGGCCGTGCTGTTCTGGATCCTCGGAACGCTCGCGGTGCTCGGCGCACTCGGCGTCGTCGCCGCGTCCAAGGCCGTCTATTCGGCGATGTTCCTCGCGGTCACCATGATCATCCTCGCGGTGTTCTACATCGCCCAGGATGCGCTGTTCCTCGGAGTCGTGCAGATCGTGGTCTACACGGGGGCGGTGATGATGCTGTTCCTGTTCGTGGTCATGCTCGTCGGCGTCGACTCCTCCGACTCGCTCGTCGAGACGCTGCGCGGCCAGCGGGTCGCCGCGATCGCGGCCGGCCTCGGATTCGGCCTGCTGCTCGTCGGCGGTCTCGGCAACGCCGCCGTCTCCGAGTTCGCCGGCCTCGACGCAGCGAACGCCGCCGGCAACATCACCGGCCTGGCCGAGCTGATCTTCGTGCGGTACGTCTGGGCGTTCGAACTCACCGGCGCCCTGCTGATCACGGCCACGATCGGCGCCATGGTCCTCGCTCACCGGGAACGATTCGGGCTGCGCAAGACCCAGCGGGAATTGTCGCAGGAACGCTTCCGCGCCGGTGGTCGCGCCACCCCGTTGCCGAGTCCCGGTGTCTATGCCCGGCACAACGCCGTCGACGTGCCGGCCCGGCTGCCCGACGGGTCGTACTCGGACCTGTCGGTCAGCGAAGTGCTCCGGCAGCGCGCCGTGACCGTCGACGACGCCGGACCGCGCGAGAGCGACGCACCGCGCGGCGGGTCGTCGGGTGAGGAGGAATCGCGGTGAACCCCGAGAACTACCTGTACCTGTCCGCCCTGTTGTTCACCATCGGCGCGGCCGGCGTCCTGCTGCGCCGCAACGCGATCGTCGTGTTCATGTGCATCGAGTTGATGCTCAACGCCGCGAACCTGGCGTTCGTCACGTTCGCGCGTATGCACGGCAATCTCGACGGCCAGGTCATCGCGTTCTTCACGATGGTCGTCGCCGCCGCCGAGGTCGTCGTCGGCCTCGCGATCATCATGACCATCTTCCGTTCCCGCCGTTCGGTTTCCGTCGACGACGCCAACCTCCTGAAGTACTGACGCCCCCGGACGACACCCGTCCGCCCACGCACGAGGAGGAGACTGTGCCCGAGACGACCGTGCCCGAGACGACAACCGGCGCCCCGACGGGTGGACCGGCATGAACGGGATCTCGTCGACGGTCTGGCTGCTGCCCGCGCTGCCGCTGTTCGGCGCGGTCGTACTGCTGCTGACCGGCCGGCGCAGCGACACGTGGGGACACCTGCTCGGCTGCGCGACGGCACTGGCCTCGTTCGCGCTCGGCATCGCCCTCTTCGTCGACATGCTCGGCCGCGACACCGCCGACCGCGCCGTGAACCAGGACCTTTTCGAGTGGGTGCCGGTCGCGGGACTGCAGATCGACTTCGGTCTCCAGCTCGACCAGCTGTCGATGTGCTTCGTGCTGCTGATCACCGGCGTCGGCTCGCTCATCCACGTCTACTCCGTCGGGTACATGGCGCACGGCCCCGACCCCTCCGGTCGCTCCGCTGGTTCCGCTGCGGGGGCGTCGGGTCGCTCCGCTGGTTCCGCTGCGGGGGCGTCGGGTCGCTCCGCAGGTTCCGCTGCGGGGGCGTCGGGTCGCTCCGCAGGCTTCGCTGCGGGGGCGTCGGGTCGCTCCGCAGGCTCCGCTCCCGGACGCCGGTTGTTCTTCGCCTACCTCAACCTCTTCCTCGCGGCGATGTTGCTGCTCGTCCTCGCCGACAACTACTTCGGTCTGTACGTGGGCTGGGAAGGCGTCGGTCTCGCCTCGTACCTGCTGATCGGGTTCTGGCAGTACAAACCGTCCGCCGCGACGGCCGCGAAGAAGGCGTTCGTCGTCAACCGTGTCGGCGACATGGGTCTGGCCGTCGCCATGATGATCATGTTCGCGACGTTCGGGTCCGTGACGTTCGACGACGTCTTCGCCGGCGCCGACGGAGCGAGCGACGGCGTGCTCACCGCACTCGGCCTCGTGCTGCTGCTCGCCGCATGCGGCAAGTCCGCCCAGGTGCCCCTGCAGTCCTGGCTCGGTGACGCGATGGAGGGCCCGACACCGGTGTCGGCACTGATCCACGCCGCCACCATGGTCACCGCGGGCGTCTACCTCATCGTCCGGTCCGACGTGCTCTTCGACCTCGCCCCCACCGCGCAACTCGCCGTGGTGATCGTGGGCACGGTGACCCTGCTGTTCGGAGCTGTCATCGGGTGCGCCAAGGACGACATCAAGAAGGCACTCGCCGCCTCGACCATGAGCCAGATCGGCTACATGGTCCTCGCCGCGGGCCTCGGTCCCGCCGGATATGCCTTCGCGATCATGCACCTGCTCACCCACGGCTTCTTCAAGGCCGGCCTGTTCCTCGGGGCCGGATCGGTGATGCACGGGATGAACGACGAGGTGAACATGCGGCACTACGGCGGCCTGCGCACCGTCATGCCGATCACGTTCGTCACCTTCGGTCTCGGCTACCTCGCGATCATCGGCATTCCGCCGTTCGCCGGGTTCTTCTCCAAGGACAAGATCATCGAGGTGGCGTTCGGCGCCGGCGGTGCGGAAGGGATCGTCCTCGGCACGGCAGCCCTGCTCGGGGCCGGCCTCACCGCGTTCTACATGACGCGGGTGATGTTGATGACCTTCTTCGGCAGACGTCGCTGGGCCGCCGACGTCCACCCCCACGAGGCGCCCGCCGTGATGACGGCGCCCATGGTCCTGCTCGCCCTCGGCTCGGTCGGCGCCGGTGCCGCCCTCACTCTTGGCGGGGCGCTGCAGAACTGGCTCGAACCGGTGGTGGGGGCCACGGAGATCGAACACCTGCTCCCGGTGTGGGTGATCACCGCCCTCACCCTCGCCGTCGTGCTCGCCGGTGTCGCGGTGGCCTACCGGCAGTACGCCCGGCGCGAGATCCCCGACGCCGCCCCCGCCGACGTGTCGGCGTTCACCGTCGCCGCCCGCAGGGATCTCTACGGCGACGCCGTCAACGAGGCGGTGTTCATGCGGCCCGGACGGTCCCTGACCACGACCCTGGTGACCGTCGACGACAAGGCCGTCGACGGGGCGGTCGACGGGATCTCCGCCACGGTCGGCGCCCTCTCCGCCCGGATGCGGCACCTGCAGACCGGGTTCGTGCGGTCCTACGGCTTGTCCATGTTGGTAGGCGCGGCCGTCGTGGTCGCGGCGATGATGCTGGGGAGGCTGTAGTGGGCAACTTTCCCTGGTTGACGACCCTGTGGGTGGTGCCGCTCGTCGGCGCCGTCGTCGTCCTGGCGATTCCCGCCCGGATGCGGAGCCTCGCCAAGGGCGCCGCGCTGGCGGTCGCGGCCGTGGTGCTCGTGGTGGCGTGCGTGCTGGCGATCGGATTCGACCCGGCGGGCGAGCAGTACCAGTTCGTCGAATCGCACCCGTGGATCCCGGCCCTGGGCACCCGCTACACGCTGGGCGTGGACGGCATCGCGCTCGTGCTGGTGCTGCTCACCGCGGTGCTGCTTCCGCTGCTGATGCTGGCCGGTTGGAACGACACGACACCGGCCGAGCCCACCGGCACCGCCCGCCCCTCCACGCCGCGGCGAACCACACACCTGTACATGGCGCTGATGCTCTCGGTCGAGGCGATGGTGATGGTCTCGTTCACCGCGCTCGACGTGTTGCTGTTCTACATCTTCTTCGAGGCGATGCTCATCCCGATGTACTTCCTCATCGGGGGCTTCGGGGATCGGCTCGGAGATCGAGGCCGGCGCTCCCGCGCGGCGGTGAAGTTCCTGCTCTACAACCTGTTCGGTGGGCTGATCATGCTGGCGGCGGTGATCGGGCTGTACGTGGTCACCGCCCGGCAGGGCGCCGGCACGTTCGACTTCCGGGAGATCGTCGCCGCCGTCACCGACGGCGGTCTCGGTGCCGACACCGTGGTGCTCCACGCCCTGTTCCTCGGTTTCATGTTCGCGTTCGCCGTGAAGGCGCCGCTGTGGCCGTTCCACACCTGGCTGCCCGGCGCCGCGGTGCAGGCCACCCCCGCCGGGGCGGTGCTGATGATGGCCGTGGTCGACAAGGTCGGCACGTTCGGCATGCTGCGCTACTGCCTGCAGTTGTTCCCCGAGTCGTCGGTGTACTTCGCGCCCGTGATCGTCACGCTCGCGGTGATCGGCATCGTCTACGGCGCGGCGGTCGCCATCGGTCAGACGGATGTGATGCGTCTGATCGCCTACACCTCGATCTCGCACTTCGGGTTCATCATCCTCGGCATCTTCGCGATGACCAGCCAGGGCCAGGCCGGCTCGACGCTGTACATGGTCAACCACGGCATCTCCACCGCCGCGCTGTTCCTGATCGCCGGGTTCCTCGTCTCCCGGCGCGGATCCCGCGCGATCGCCGCGTACGGCGGCGTCCGCAAGGTCGCCCCCGTCCTGGCCGGGACGTTCCTCGTCGCGGGACTGGCGACCCTGTCCCTGCCGGGCCTGGCACCGTTCGTCAGCGAATTCCTGGTGCTGGTCGGCACCTATCCGCGCTACCAGGTCGCCGCCGTGGTCGCGGTGCTCGCGCTCGTCCTGTCGGCGATCTACGTGTTGTGGCTCTACCAGCGCATGATGACCGGACCGGTCACCGGCGGCAACGAGCACGTGCGCGACCTGGTGCCCCGCGAACTCGCCGTCGTGGTGCCGCTCATCGCGTTGCTCCTCGTCCTGGGCGTCTACCCCAAGCCGGCCCTCGACGTGATCACCCCCGCGGTCGACCAGGTCCTGGTCACCGTCGACCGGCCCGATCCGGAGCCCGCCGCCCCGCCCGAGCCCGTCGCGGGCGGGACCGGCACCGACACCCACGGAGGGACGCACAGGTGACTCCCTTGAACGGAACCCTCGTTCTCGCTCAGGCGATTCCGGCTCCCGACCTCCGCTACGGCCCGCTCTCTCCCATGCTGATCGTGTTCGGGGTGGCCGTTGCCGCGGTGCTCGTCGAGGCGTTCGTTCCCCGCCGCGGCCGGTACGCGAGCCACCTGCTGCTCGCGCTCGGTGGTCTCGGCGCCGCGTTCGTGGCCGTCGTCGTCCTCGCCGCGGGCCTGGACTTCGCCGCCGGCGCCGCACCCGGGTACAGCGCCGCGGTCGACGCCGTCGCGGTCGACGGACCCACCCTGTTCCTGCAGGGCACCATCCTGCTCGTCTCGATCCTCGCAGTGCTGCTCGTCGCCGAACGCGGCATCGAGCCGAATGCCCGCGGTGCCACGCCGGAGGGGCCGGGCGCGGCGGTGGCGACCGGGCGCGGCGGGGCCGACGCGTTCGCCCCGCAGGCGTCCGTGGTGCCGGGCAGCGTCGCCGAGCGCGAGGCCGCCGCGCAGGGGATGTCCCAGACCGAGGTGTTCCCGCTGGTGCTGTTCGCCGTCGGGGGGATGCTGCTGTTCCCGGCGTCGAACGACCTGCTCACCATGTTCATCGCGCTCGAGGTCCTGTCGCTGCCGCTGTACCTGCTGTGCGGCCTGGCCCGTCGGCAGCGCCTGCTCTCCCAGGAAGCGGCCCTGAAGTACTTCCTGCTCGGCGCCTTCTCCTCGGCCTTCTTCCTGTTCGGGGTGGCGCTGCTGTACGGCTACGCGGGCACCGTGCGCCTGGCAGGTATCGCCGACGCCGTCGCCGTCCGCGCGGACGGCGACGCGCTGGTGGTGATCGGTGCGGCGATGCTCGCGGTGGGTCTGCTGTTCAAGATCGGCGCGGTGCCGTTCCATTCCTGGGTCCCCGACGTCTATCAGGGGGCCCCCACGCCGATCACCGCCTTCATGGCGGCGGCCACCAAGATCGCGGCGTTCGGCGCGATGCTACGCGTGTTCTACGTGGCGCTGCCCGGACTGCGAGACGACTGGCGTCCCCTGCTGTGGGGCGTGGCGATCCTGACGATGGTGGCGGGCTCGGTGCTGGCCGTGACGCAGAACGACGTCAAACGGATGCTGGCCTACTCGTCGGTCGCCCACGCCGGTTTCATCCTCACCGGTCTGATCGCCGCCGACCGGGCCGGGCTGGCGTCGACGATGTTCTACCTGTTCGCGTACGGCTTCAGCACTCTCGGTGCGTTCGCCGTCGTGACCCTGGTCCGCGACGACCTCGGGGAGGCGACCCACCTGTCCCGCTGGGCGGGCCTCGGGCGGCGCTCGCCGCTCGTCGGCGCGGTGTTCGCCCTGTTCCTGCTCGCGTTCGCCGGCATCCCGCTCACCAGCGGGTTCGTCAGCAAGTTCGCCGTCTTCGGGGCGGCGGCGGGCGGCGGCGCCGTTCCGCTCGTGATCGTCGGCGTGGTCAGCAGCGCCGTCGCGGCGTACTTCTACGTGCGCGTCATCGTGCTGATGTTCTTCGATGAACCGGACCGCGACGCCCCCGCGGTCGTGGCGCCCAGCGCCCTGACGACCGTCACGATCGCCGCCGGGGCGGTGGTGACCGTGGCGCTCGGCGTCTTCCCGCAGCCGTTGCTCGAGCTGGTGGACCGGGTCGCGGTGTTCCTCGGTTGACGGTTCCGTGACGAGCGCGGGGATCCGGGCGGACGAGGACGCAGCCGCCGAACACGAACGCGGCCGCCCGCGCCGAAACCGCCGCCGCCCGCGCCCAAGTCGACGCTGCCCGCGAACACGCCGACGAACTGCGCACCGAACTACGCGGACTCCGTTCCACAACCTCGGGTCCGAGCGAGTCGCGATGACCCCGGAGGGGTGCACTCCTGTCCCCGTGCCGGCACCCGGCGAGCGGTCGACTCGGGTGGGGGCCGTCTTCGCGCGGGGGCCGGGCAGGGGATGTGGCCGGGTGGGTGCTCGGTGAGACCGCCCCAGCCGGTGCCACGCCCGCGGTGTATGTCGGGCAGTTGCCGGCGCCGGGGTCGTAGCTTCGGTTACCCCGGGCTCCCGGTGCGGGAGTCGGTCCCGTCGCTGTTTGCCCTGACATGGTTGTCTAGAGCGTCGCTCCCTGGAACCGGGTCGCGAATGCACTGTCAGCAGTCCATCACGGCTGTTCCGTGCCGGGATCGGACAAACCGGTCCGCACGCGAGGGGGATACCGCGATGACCGACGGATACGACGCGATCACGATCGGATCGGGTTTGGGCGGGTTGACGGCCGCAGCGTTGTACGCCAGGGCAGGACATCGGGTCCTGGTTCTCGAACGCAACGACGACTTCGGCGGGGCGGCCACGACCTACCGGCACGGGGCCCTCACCATCGAAGGATCGCTGCACCAGACGTCCGGATTCTCGTTTCCGGAGTGTTCTGCGGGCGGGTCGGCGCCGGAACCGGCCCCGGCGGGGCCGAGCCGGGCGATCGTTGCATCGACTCGCCGGGAGGGATTAGGTTCGAGGTGAGCGGCGGCCGCGGGAACGGCCCGAAGGAGGCACGCGATGACGGCTTCCCGGGAACCTGAGTCGGACGCCTGGGCCGCAGTCCATGCGGGGAGGTCGGGGCTGGTGTGGTCGCAGCAGACAGTCGCGAGCGTGGGGGAGTCGATCACCTCGCTGGCCAAGGACACCCTGCCCGGCTCGGTCGGGGCCGGCATCACGCTGCTCGCCGCGGACGGCGCCGAGGCTCTTCGTGTGGGTCAAGACCGCGGACGAGATCCTCGCGAACCTCGCCCGCTACTGCACCCGAATCAATGAAACAATCAACGACTCAGGACACCAGTCGGGAGTTCGAAACCCTCCGCGTCCACCAGGGAGTGGCGGTGAAAGACGTAGCGGATCCCGGTTCTTCGCGGCCGGAGACGAGCTGCTCTCCCCCGTAGTGTTACCCGACCGGTTCGATGTCGGGCAGTCTCCATGTCTTGTCGAACCACGGTTCCAGCGGACCGTAGAGCCGGACTATCGCGAACCAGCTCTTGCCGGGCAGGGTCTGGATCCAGTTGCGGCTGCCCTCGGGCCGTTCGGGACCGAAGTGGACGTCGACTGAGCCGTCCTCGTTCGAGATCATGTCGCGGTCGCTGGCAACGGTGGGCCATTCCTGGTCGGTCTGCAGCATCGACCGGGTCTGGGTGTCGTAGACGACGATCGACCAGAAGGTGTTGACCGGCACGTTCGGCGGGACGTGCAGCCGGTAGGACCTGCCGCCGTCGAAGGGCGCGTCGGTGGCGTCGACGAACGCCGTGACATACTGCGATCCGGCGCCGACCATCTCCGTCAGGTACGCCGGACTCGATCCGCTCCCTATGAAGCCGAGCGCGGCGGCGGTGTCGAGCATCGCGGCGCCATTGTCCTGGAACTGGTAACCGGCGAAGAGGAAGACCCGCCAGGCGCCGTCCGGGTAGTAGCGTGCCTCGGGCTGGCGGACCCGGTAGAGGAGCGCGCGGGCGGTCGCGTCGCCGACCGCGGCTGCCTCGGTCAGGATTGCCCGCACCCGCTCGTCGGGGTCGAACGGTTTGCCGTGCTGGATGCCGACGGCGGCGAACATCCCCAGCGTGACCGGGTCGGATGACTCCGGCAGCTCGGACTGCACCACCTCGTTGAGCAGCTCCCAGTACTGGTAGTCGGCGGCCGGGATGGTGACCCACGGCTCGAAGGAGACGTTCACGAATCGCATCGGCGGCGGGTCGTCGGCCTGAGCCAGCGGGTAAGCCCGGGTCTTCGCCTTGATCATGTCGGCGGCCGGATGCGGGTCGCCATGCTCGTCGCGGAAACCGCGCGAGACGAGGCCCATCCCGTAGCTACGGGACCGCACCACGAAGTAGCCGTCCGGGACCTCGCCATCGTACCCGGGCGGCAGGAACAGGTACTTGCCACCCTGGCCCTTGTCGGGTCCGGTCGCGCCGATGTCGACGACCCAGCGCCCCCACGAGTCGTCGATCAGGCCGTACACGTCGGGCGGGGCGTCCAGGACGACGGGTCCGTCGTGGAGGTCGATCCACATGTAGAAGTACACAACGGTCGTGTGCATCGCCGGTCCGACGGTGCACGGGTGGCACAGGTCCTCCCAGAGCGCCACCGTGGTGTTCGCCGGGCCCCAGCGCAGCAGCCCCCGGCGCCACGCCGCCCAAGACACCGGATGCTGCGCCAGCAGGTACGCCTACACCGCCCGCTGGAAGTCCAGGTTGTCGAACAGTGTCCGGGTCGTCTCGTCGTCCGGGACTCCGTCGAAGAACCGCAGCGTGCCCAACCGGGTGCGGACCTCGTCCGGCATCTCGATGCCGGGCGGAATCGGGGTGCTGTTCGCAGGTGAGGTCATCGCGTCCTCCTGTGTCGATAGCCCTTGCCGAGATTCTCCGCCGCCGACCCGACGGCTCGCGCCACCTACTCAGGATGCGCCGTCTCAGCCTTCACTGTCTGCCGGATCGGCGAGGAGGAACGGGCGGCCAGATGTTCATGTCGTCTCCGGGGGCGGGCGGACCTGCCAGTCGACCGTCTGTCCCACCGCCTGCGCGTACCGTTCGAGGGTGGACAGGCGCGGATCGAGATCGCCGCGCTCGAGTCGGGCCACCGCCGACTGGGAGGTGCCCATCCGGGCCGCGACCAGGGTCTGGCTCAGTCCCTGCCGTCGCCGGGCCGCCGCCAGCTCGTCCACCAGCGCTCGCCGCCTATCGGAGAGACGGTCCACACCCGGGAACGACGTTCGACGAGGCGACGTCGACATATCGGCAATGCTATCTCGGCAATGCGCTACCGGACAGCGCCGTCGCCACGCCCCTTGACACGGGCGGCGCCCGGAACGATCCTCGACCCATTCCGAGACGGTCCCGCGTCCCGGGTCGACACGGAGCGCGCCATGACAATGCCTCGAATTCCGGATACGCGACGGTCGTACCTGCGGGTGCGGGACGTCGATCTGTACTGCGAGGACACCGGCGGTGAGGGCGAGCCCATCCTGTTCCTGCACGGGTTCTTCTTCGACGGGCGAATGTACGAGGCGCAGATCGCGGCGCTGCGGGATCGGTACCGCTGCCTCACCCTCGACTTCCGGGGACAGGGCCGATCCGGGCACGCCCGGACCGGATTCCAGCTCGAGCAGCTCACCGCCGACGTGCTCACCGTGATCCGGCGGCTCGACCTCGCACCCGCGCATCTGGTGGGGCTGTCGATGGGGGGCTTCGTCGGCATGCGCATCGGCGCGCGGGAACCGGACCTGTTGCGCTCGCTGACCCTGCTCAACACCGGCGCGACGCCGCATCCGCCCGTGAGGTACCCGCTGCACCTTGCCCTCACGGCCGTGGCCGGCTTCTCGGGCCGTCGCCGGCCCTCGTGCTGCGCGGCATCGAGAAGGAACTCTACGGCGAACCGTTCCGCACCGACCCCGGCCGGGAGGCCGAGCGTGAGGTGTGGCGCAGGCGGTGGGCGACGGCCGACCGGTCGTCACTGGCGAACACGATGCTCGGCATGATGGTCCGCCCCGACATCCGGGACGAGCTGCCCGCGGTGAGCGTGCCGACGCTGATCGTCGCGGGACAACTGGATGTCGAGATGCCGCCGCGTCTCGCCCGCGAGATGCACGCGCTGATCCCGGGCTCGCGACTGGTGGAACTCGACGGGGTGGGCCACAGTTCGACGCTGGAGGACCCGGCCCGGGTCACCGGGATCCTGGAGAGCTTCCTCGCCGAGATCGGCTGACCGAGGGACCTCTCCCCCCGGATGCGGTCGTGGCCGCCGGTCCGTCCCGCACCCGGGCGACGGCGCCGTCACGACCTGCGCCCCTAGATCGGACGGAACCCCGCCCCGGCCCCGCCCCGCGCATCGGCGTCGCCGACGACGGCCGTCATGCTCGTGCCGACCTCCGGACCGAGGCAGGCAACGGTGAGATAGCCGTTCACCATGCCGACGAGCGTGGTTCCGACCACCACCGGGCCTCCCGAGTCGCCGAGGTCGACGCACGTCTGCGTCCAGGTCTGCCCCGAACCGAACACATCGCCGTAGGCCACCCCGCAGGTCTGCCCCGTGGTGCGGCCCTGCTTGCAGACGATGTCCGGGAACTGCGCCGGACCCCCGATCCCCGTGATCGTCGTGTTTCCCACCCGATTCACGGGAACCACCTTCGCCGGCTCGAACACGATCACCGCGTAGTCCAAGTCCGCATCGGTGTAGGCGATCGTGCCGACCACACCGGCGTCCGGATCCGCCTCCGAGGCAACCGTGGAACCGGCGTTTCCGCAGTGTCCCGCCGTGAATCCGACCAGCCGGCCCCCGGAATCGGGACCGATCGTGGTGAGGGTGCAGTAGTTCCGGCCGTCCATGACGATGCCGGAGCCGCCGCCGAGGACGGCCGGATCGGCGGCCGCTGCAACACCGGTGCCGGCGAGCAGCGACGCGCCGACGGCGAGAACGAGGATGCCGAGTCTCATGGCGGGTGTCTCCCGAAGGTCGAGCGAACGAGCCGGACACGCGCAGGAACGGGAGGGTCGCGCGTACGATCCACCGCCCTCGGGCGCTGTTTCTCGATCATCCGCCGCACCGGGTGCTGTTCGCAGCGTTTTCCGGGACGGGAGAGTGCGGCGTGAGTCGACCCGGGAAGGGGAACGACCGCTCCCGGTCCCGGTCGGCCGGCCTTCCGCGGCGGCTCAGGGAATCGTCCGTGCCGCCGGGGCGTCGACCTCGAACCTTGCCGGCCGGACGAGGAACCGCTCATCGACCCAGTCCGGTTTCCGCGCCTCCCGCAGGCGCGCATCGGCTTCGGCGTACTTCGGAGCGGTCACCAGCCCGCCGACCCGGGGATTCCTTTGAACGGGCCGACGACCGAGCTGGTGATCCAGCCGCCGTAGAAACCGCCCGGTTGCGGGACCACCTCCTCGCCGTCGACGGTGCACCGGTCGACCTGGGCGGCCATCACCGCGACCGCCCCGGCGAGCGCCCGGAAGGCGGGGGAGGGATCGCGGTAGGTCCACGCCGCTTTCGGCGCGACCCGCGAGGCGGTCACCAGGTCGTAGTAGCTCGCCCTGCCCTTCCACTCGCACCACGACGAGCCCGGCGTCTCCCGCAGCACCCCGTCGGCGAAGGCTTCGGCGGGAAGGTAGTAGGTCGGCGGATGGCTGGTCTCCAGTACCCGCCAGGCGCGCGTGGTCGACGCGATGGTCCGGCCGCCCAGTTCCACGGTGATCGAGCCGGTGAAGGTCTCGAGGCGGGGCGGTCGGGGGTAGTCCCAGACCGACTCCTGCCCCGCAGCAGGTTCGACGGGTTCCGGCCGGGTTGTCACGGCGACCTCCTCGTGGTCACCTCCCCAGGGTACGAGGACGACCGAGGCGCCGGGGCTGCCGGGCGGGTGCCGGGCAACCGAGATGCCCCTGCGTTCGTGGGCGGCGAGCCAGGACCGCAGCACTGCGCGGCTCGCCGGTTCCGAGCCGTCGGGGCCGACGCGACCGGTCGATCCGTCCTCGGCCGTGTCGGTGTCCTCCGTTCCGGAGGGTGTCGGTGTCCTCCGTTCCGGAGGGTGTCGGTGTCCTCCGTTCCGGAGGGTGTCGGTGTCCTCCGTTCCGGAGGGTGTCGGTGTCCTCCGTTCCGGAGGGTGTCGGGGGACCGGTCAGAACAGTCGCCGCATGATCTTCAGCGCAGCCTGGGTGTAGGGCGGGTAGTTCATCGCCGGATCCGGGCGGAACGGTTTGGCGAGCACCGCCTTGCGGTGGCTGAGCGCCTCGAAACCGTAGCGTCCGTGGTATGCCCCCATTCCGCTGGCACCCACGCCACCGAACGGCAGTTGTGGCGCGAGGACGTGCATGCCGACGTGGTTGATCACCACGGCACCCGCGCTGATTTGCTGCGTGATCTTCCTCTGGGTGCTCAGCGACTTGGAGAACACGTACGCTGCAAGGGGTTTGGGGCGGGCACCGACGAAGTCGAGGGCTGCGTCGACCGAGTCGACGGTGAGAATCGGCAGGATGGGCCCGAAGACCTCGTCCGTCATGACCGCGTCGTCGGGTGCCGGATCGACGATCACGGTCGGTTCGACGGTGAGAGAGTCACGATCGCACCTGCCGCCGGTGACGATGCGCCCGGTCGTGGACTCCAGATACGCCTCGAGCCGATCGAAGTGACGCTGGTTGACTACCCGCATCCCCGGCTGCGGTTCCTCGCTGCGGAACAGGGCGATCGTGTCGACGATCGTGTCGACGAGCGCGTCGCGGACGGACCGCTCGACCAGTACGTAGTCGGGCGCGATGCAGCTCTGTCCGGAATTGAGGAGTTTGACCCAGGCGATACGCCGCGCGGTGACCTCGAGATCGGCGTCCTCGGCGACGACGACGGGAGACTTGCCACCGAGCTCGAGGATCACCGGCGTGAGCTGCGGGGCGGCGGCGGCCATGATCTTGCGGCCCACCTCGGTGCCGCCGGTGTACAGGGCGGGATCGAAACCCTGCGCGAGCAGACTCTGGGTGAGCTCGGCATCGCCTTCGGCGACCACGACGGCCTCCGGGTCGAGGTGGTGCGGAATCAGCCGGGCGAGCAGAGCGGACGTGGCGGGGGCCAGTTCCGACGGTTTGATCACGGCACAATTCCCGGCGGCCACTGCCGCGACGAGCGGACCGAGCGTCAGATACACCGGGTAGTTCCACGGTGCGATGATCAGGACCACTCCCATCGGCTCGTACTGTACCCAGCCGAGTGCGGGAAACTGGTTGAGCGACAAGGGCTTCGGTCGAGGAAGCATCCAGCGCCGGACCCGCTTGCGGGCGTAGGCGGCTTCGGCCCGGGTGGAAGCGAGGTCGGCGAGCCAGGCTTCGACCGCGTTTCGGCCCAGGTCCTCCTGTAGGGCGACCGCAATCTCGGCCTCGCGCTCGTCGGCGAGTTTCTCGATGCCGCGGAGCTGGCGGATGCGCCATTCGGCATCGCGCGTGCGTCCGGTCGCGTAGGCCTTCCGCAGCCGGGCCAGCAGTTCTGCCGATGTGTCGGTATCTGTGCCGGTCACGGGGTCCTCCAGGCGAAAGTCGAGGGTTGATGTGCGGTGGGCTTGTCGCGGCGGAACGGCGGAACGGCGGACGGCGACACGGGCGGCCGGGGCGAGGTCGACGACGACAGAACCTCGGGTGCGGGCCGTCGCGATGCGCCGGCGCAAGCAGCACCCGGGCGGCGGCCCGAGCCCGCGGCGGCGGGTGGCACCGAGTCGGGCGGTGCCGCGCCGACGCTCGGTGCCCTGACATCCGGCTCGGTGCCCTGACATCCGGCTCGGTGCCCTGACATCCGGAGCGATGCCCATCGCCACAGTCTAGGACCGCTGGTGCCCTGCGGATACGTGTCGGTCGGCCCACGTCGGTGCGCGGCAAGAGCCCGACGAACAACTCGATCGGAAGGCCGCGGAGGTCCCCGAGCGCTCCGGACGGTATTCGTCCGAGGCGCGCCCACAGTCGTCTCGCACGCCGCACCGGTCACACTCGCACGAGCAGATCGCTGTGTCCGGGTGGGGGGCGGCGGATACCATCGAGTTCTCGGCGCAGGCACGACGGCTCTCGGATTGGAGCTCGATTATGGCCGATGATGCGAAGCTCCTCGACTATCTGAAACGGGTGACCGCAGAGCTCTATCAGGCCCGGAAGAAGCTTCGCGAGGTCGAAGGGGTGAGCCGCGAGCCGATCGCCGTCGTCGGGATGGGGTGCCGGTTCCCCGGCGGGGTCCGCTCCCCACAGGACCTGTGGCACCTGGTGGAATCCGGTACGGAGACCGTCGCCGCATTCCCCGCGGACCGCGGTTGGGAAGCGGCGGATCTCTACGATCCGACGGGCCGGCAGGCCGGCCGGACGTACACGGTGCACGGCAGCTTTCTCGACGATGCGGCGGGTTTCGACCCGGAGGTCTTCGGCATCTCGCCTCGCGAAGCACTGGCGATGGACCCGCAGCAGCGACTCCTGCTCGAGACGAGCTGGGAGACCTTCGAGCACGCCGGCATCGATCCGCGATCCGTGCACGGCAGGCAGATCGGCGTCTTCACCGGTCTGTCCGGGATCGACTACTCGGCACGGGCGGGCGGCGCCCCGCCCGAGGAACTCGCGGGCTACTTCATCACCGGCACCGCGATGAGCGTCGCCTCCGGTCGTGTCGCCTACAGCTTCGGACTGAACGGACCCGCGATCACCGTCGACACGGCGTGCTCGTCGTCCCTGGTGTCCGTCCACCTCGCCATGCAGGCGCTGCGCCACGGCGAGTGCGAACTCGCCCTCGCCGGCGGGGCGACCGTCATGTCGACGCCCGCGGTGTTCGTCGAGTTCAGCCGGCAGCGTGGACTGGCCCGAGACGGGCGCTGCAAGGCATTCGCCGCCGCGGCCGACGGCACGGCGTGGGGCGAAGGCGTCGCGATCCTCGCGCTGGAACGCCTGTCCGACGCCCAGCGCAACGACCACCGGATCCTCGCCGTCGTCCGCGGCAGCGCGGTGAACCAGGACGGCGCCAGCAACGGCCTGACCGCCCCGAACAAGCAGGCCCAGGAACGGGTGATCCGGCAGGCCCTGGCCGACGCCGGACTCGGCCCGGCCGACGTCGACGCGGTCGAAGCCCACGGCACCGGCACCACGCTGGGCGATCCCATCGAGGCGTCCGCCCTGCTGGCCGGCTACGGCCGCGATCGGCCCCCCGACCGGCCGTTGTGGCTCGGTTCGGTGAAGTCGAACCTCGGGCACACCCAGGCCGCCGCCGGAGTGGCCGGCGTGATCAAGATGATCATGGCGATGCGTCACGGTGTGCTGCCGAAGACGCTGCACGTCGACCGTCCCACCCCCCACGTCGACTGGACCGCCGGATCGGTGTCCCTGCTCACCGAGAACCGGGAATGGCCGGCGACCGACCGGCCCCGCCGCGCGGCGGTCTCCTCGTTCGGCATCAGCGGCACGAACGCCCACGTCGTGCTGGAACAACCGGCCCCACCGCCGGACGCCGCGCCCCCCGAGGGGACCGACGGCTCGGACGACGTCGTGGCCTGGTTCGTGTCGGGCCACACCGAACCGGCGTTGCGCGCGCAGGCGCACCGGCTGCGGGACCACGTCGCCGGCCACCCCGAGCTGACCCCCGCGCAGGTGGCCGGCCCGCTGCTGACCTCCCGCGCGACCTTCCACCACCGCGCCGCCGTGCTCGGCGCCGACCCGCGCGCCCTGCTGTCCGGTCTCGACGCGCTCGGCCGAGGCGCCCCCGACCCCGGTGTGATCACCGGCGTCGCGGTCGAGGCGGGCGACCGGCCGGTGTTCGTCTTTCCCGGGCAGGGCGCGCAGTGGGTCGGCATGGCCACCGCACTGCTGGAATCCTCCCCGCTGTTCGCCGACAGCCTGCGCGAGTGCGCCGACGCCCTCGCCCCGCACACCGAGTTCGCGCTGCTCGACGTGCTCCGCGACCGCGATCCGTCCGCCCTGGACCGGGCCGACGTCGTGCAACCGGCGCTGTTCGCGGTGATGGTCGGGCTTGCGCGGCTGTGGCAGGCACACGGCGTCGAACCGGCGGCCGTGGTCGGACACTCGCAGGGCGAGATCGCCGCCGCCCACGTCGCCGGCGCGCTGACCCTGCCCGACGCGGCGCTCGCCGTCGCGGCCCGCAGCCGCGTGATCACGGAATCGGCCCGCCGCGGCGGTGGCATGGCGTCGGTGGGTCTGCCGGCGGACGCCGTGCGGCAGCAGATCGAACCCTGGGCCGGGACCGTCGAGGTGGCGGCGATCAACGGTCCGGCCGCGACGGTCGTGTCCGGCCCTGGCGACGCCCTCGAGGTGCTGGTCGCGCGGTGGCAGGCCGACGGTGTCCAGGCCCGGCGCATCACCGTGGACTACGCCTCCCACTGCGCGGACGTCTCGGTGCTGCGCCGGCCCATTCTCGACGCTCTCGCCCCGATCACCCCGCAGCGTTCGCGGATCCCGTTCTACTCGACGGTGACCGGGGACGTGATGGACGGCACCGCACTCGACGCCGACTACTGGTACCGGAACCTGCGCCGACCGGTGCGCTTCGAAGACGCGACGAGGTCCCTGGCCCGCGACGGGTACCGGCTGTTCGTCGAGTCGGGCAGCCATCCGGTCCTGACCGTGCCGCTGCAGGAGACCCTGGACGCGGCCGGCGTCGCGGGTCGCGCCCTCGGCACCCTCCGCCGCGACCGGGCGGGCCTGCGTCAGTTCACCGCCGCCCTCGCCGAGGCACACGTGTCCGGGGCGCACATCGAGTGGGGCCGGGTCGGGTGGGCTCGCCGCGCCGGTCACCGGCAATGGGTGGACCTGCCCACGTATGCCTTCCAGCATCGCCGCTACTGGCTGGACGGAGGCGCGCCCCGACGTGATGCCGCAGCCGGCATGGACGCCGGGGACCACCCGATGCTCGCCGCCTCGGTCGAGCTCGGCGACGGTCGCGGCGCCGTGTTCACCGGCGTGCTGTCGCCGCACCGACTGCCGTGGCTGAACGAGCACGCCGTGGACGGCACCGTCGTGCTGCCCGGCACGGCGTTCGTCGAACTCGCCCTGCACGCCGGGCACCGCGCCGGCTGCAGCCGTCTCGCGGAACTCACCCTCGAGACACCCGCGACGATTCCCACCGGTGGGGAGCTCGCGGTGCAGGTCGCCGTCCTCACCGCCGACGACGCCGGGCACCGCACGGTGTCGGTGCACTCCCGTCCGGCGGACGCCGCGGCGCAGACCCCGTGGACCCGGCACGCCGTCGGCACCCTCACGGCGGCGGTACACACCGCGCCCGTTCCGATCCGGCCGTGGCCCCCGGCCGATGCGACGCCGATCGACGTGAGCGGCCTGTACGACGCGCTCGACGAGACCGGATACGGGTACGGGCCGACGTTCCGGGGCCTGCGCGCGGCGTGGCGCCGCGGTGACGACCTGTACGGGGAGGTGCGCCTCGGGGGAGAGGACCCCGCCGCGACGGTCGCCGGGTACGGGATCCATCCGGCGGTGTTCGACGCGGCACTGCACCTGATCGCGTTCGCCGCCGCCGCGGCCGGCGCCCGCGACCTGCGGCTGCCGTTCGCCTGGGACGACGTGCAGCTGCACGCCGTCGGCGCCGTCGCCCTGCGCGTGCACATCGCCCCGGCCGGACCCGAACGGTACCGGGTGGCCGCGTACGACACCGCCGGCCATCGCGTGCTGACCGCGCAGTCGCTGGCGCTGCGGCCGTTCGCCGGTCCGCGCACCCCGGCCGCCGCGACCGGCACCGGCCTCTACCGCGTGGAGTGGATCCCGGTCGACGCCGGCGCCGCGCCGACGGCGGATCTCACCCCGCTCGGGGAGGCGCTCACCGGCGGCGATCCCGCCGGCCGCGCCCTGCTGCTGGCCGGGGAACCGGGCGACGAACCCGACGTGCCGACGCGCGCGCACGCCGCCGCGGAGGCGGCGTTGCGGGCGGTACAGGCGTGGCTCGCCGACGACCGTCTCGCCGAGACCCGACTGCTGGTGACGACGCGGCGCGCCGTGACGGTCGCCGACGACGAACCGATCGACGTCTGCGCCGCGCCCGTGTGGGGGCTGATCGGTGCGGTGCAGAACGAACACCCGGACCGGATCACCCTGGTGGACCTGGACCGGCCGCCCGGTGACCTTCCCGATCCCGGTGTGCTGTCCGCGGCCCTGGCCTGCAACGAACCACAACTGGCGGTCCGCGCCGGGACACTCCTCGCGCCCATGCTCGCGCCGGCGGCGCCCACCACCGATGCGCCGCACGGGGATCCGGTGCCGTTCGGCCCCGACGGCACCGTCGTCGTCACCGGCGGCACCGGCACCATCGGCCGGCTCGTCGCCCGTCACCTCGTGCGGCGGTACGGGGTGCGCCGGCTCGTGCTGACCGGCCGACACACGGTCCGCGCCGAGCGGGCAGCGGAACTCCGCGCCGAGTTCGCCGACGCGGGCGCCGAGATCCGCGCCGTGGCCTGCGACGTGGCCGATCGAGCCGCGGTGGCGGCCTTGCTCGATGCGGTCCCCGACCTGTCGGGTGTCGTCCACGCCGCCGGGGTGCTCGACGACGCCACCGCCGCCACCTTGACTCCGGACCAGCTGCACGCCGTCCTGCGCCCCAAGGTGGACGGTGCCTGGCATCTGCACGAGCTCACGCGCGATCGCGGTCTCGCGGCGTTCGTGCTGTTCTCCTCCGCGGCGGGTGTGCTCGGCGGCGCCGGCCAGGCGAACTACGCGGCGGCTAACGTCTTCCTCGACGCGCTCGCGCAGCACCGCCGCGCCGAGGGGCTACCGGGACTGTCCCTGGCCTGGGGGCTGTGGGACCGACCCAGCGGGATGACCGCCCATCTGAATGCGGCCGATCTGGATCGGTTGCAGCGCACCGGCATAGACACCCTCACCCCGGAGGCCGGGCTGGCCCTGTTCGATGCGGCACTCGCCGCGAACCGTGCGTTGACGGTGCCGATACGGCTCTCCACGCCCTCCCGCAGGCCCGACGGCGAGGCCCTTCCCCCGATCCTGCGCCGAGTGCTCGGCCCGTCCCGCCGGCGCGCCGCGGCCGCCCCGTCGGCCCCCGGCCTCGCCGACGAGCTGCGCGCGCTCGACCCCGCCGAGCGGCACGCCCGGGTCCTCGACATCGTCACCACGCACGTTGCGGCGGTGCTCGGCCACGACGGGAAGGAGGCCATCGATCCGGAGCGTGCCTTCAAGCACCTCGGCTTCGACTCGCTCACCGCGGTGCAGCTACGCAACCAGCTGACGACGGCCACCGGGGTGCGGCTGGCCGCGACGGTGGTGTTCGACCACCCCACCGCGGACGCGCTCGCCCGCGAGATCGCGGCCCGGCTGCTCGGCCCCGAGGACGACCCGCACCCGGCCCCCGCGGCGCGCCGGCACCGCGACGACGACCCGATCGCGATCGTGGGAATGGCCTGCCGATACCCCGGTGGGGTCTCCTGCCCGGACGAGCTGTGGCGCCTCGTCCGCGACGGCCGCGACGCCGTGGGCGCGTACCCCGACAACCGCGGCTGGAACCTCGACGAGGTGTACGACCCGGATCCCGAGCGCAGCGGCACGACCTACATGCGGGCCGGCGGCTTCCTCCACGACGCCGACCGGTTCGACGCCGCGTTCTTCGGGATCAGCCCCCGCGAGGCCGTCGCGATGGACCCGCAACACCGACTGCTACTCGAAAGCGCCTGGGAAGCACTGGAACACGCGCGAATCCCGCCGAACTCACCCGGTCTCACCGACACCGGCGTGTACGTCGGAATGATGGGCGGCGACTACGGATTCCACCTCATGACCCGGCGACACACCGACGCCGAGGGCTACCTCATGACGGGCACCAGCAACAGCGTCGCCTCCGGCCGGATCGCCTACTCGCTCGGCTTCACCGGTCCCGCGGTCACCGTCGACACCGCGTGTTCGTCGTCGTTGGTGGCGCTGCACCTCGCGGCACGGGCACTGCGCGACGGCGAATGCACCCTCGCGCTGGCCGGCGGGGCGACGGTGATGGCGACCCCCGGCGTGCTGATCGAGTTCAGCCGCCAACGCGGACTCGCCCCGGACGGGCGGTGCAAACCGTTCTCCGATCGAGCGGACGGCACCGGGCTCAGCGAGGGTGCGGGCATGGTCGTGCTCGAGCGGCTGAGCGACGCCCAGCGCCACGGCCACCGGGTGCTGGCCCTGATCCGCGGCTCCGCGGTCAACCAGGACGGCGCCTCCAACGGCCTGACCGCCCCGAACGGTCCGTCGCAGGAACGGGTGATCCGGCAGGCGCTGGCCGACGCCGCCCTCGACCCCGCCGACATCGACGCGGTGGAGGCCCACGGCACCGGCACGACACTCGGCGACCCGATCGAAGCCCAGGCGGTGCTCGCCGCCTACGGGCAGCAACGCGACGGCCGGCCGCTGTGGCTGGGATCGGTCAAGTCGAACATCGGCCACTCCCAGGCGGCGGCCGGGGTGGCCGGCGTGATCAAGACGGTGATGGCGATGCGGCACGGCGTGCTGCCGCCGAGCCTGCACAGCGACGCCCCGACCCGGCACGTCGACTGGACCGCCGGCGAGGTCGCCCTGCTCGCCGACCCGATCGCGTGGCCGCAGACCGGACGACCCCGCCGCGCCGGCGTCTCCTCGTTCGGCATCAGCGGCACCAACGCCCACCTGATCCTCGAGCAGCCCCCCGACGTCGCCGCCCCACCGGCCCCGCCCCGGCCGGCGTCGCCCCTGGTGTGGGTGCTCTCCGCCAAGACCGACGAGGCGCTGCGCGCGCAGGCCGCCCGGCTGACCGACCTCCTCGACACGCAGTCCCCGCCGGACCCCGCCGACCTCGCCTACTCGCTGGCCACCACCCGGTCCGGCTTCACGCACCGCGCCGCCGTCACCGGCGAGACGCTCGCCGACCTGCGCGACGGCCTGACCCGCCTGGCCGAGGGACGCGCAGGCGGCAACGCCGTCACCGGGACGAGCACCCGTGGGAAGACGGCGTTCATGTTCACCGGTCAGGGCGCGCAGCGGATCGGAATGGGCCGCGGCCTCTACGACACCTACCCGGTGTTCGCCCGCGCCCTGGACGAGACCTGCGCCGCGCTCGACGAACACGTCGACACCCCGATCCGGCAGGTGCTCCGGGGCGACGCGGACGACGCCGCCGCGAAACTCGACCGCACCGAGTACACCCAGCCGGCCCTGTTCGCCGTCGAGGTCGCCCTCTACCGACTACTGCGGGAATGGGGCCTCACACCCGACTACCTGATCGGGCATTCGATCGGAGAACTCGCCGCGGCCCACGTCGCGGGCGTGTTCAGCCTGCCCGACGCCGCCGCCCTGGTGGCCGCGCGCGGACGACTGATGCAGGCCACCGCCCCCGGGGCGATGATCGCCGTCCGGGCACGCCCGGAGGACATCCGGTCGCGGATCGACGGCCGAGTCGACCTCGCCGCGGTCAACGGCGCCGAATCCGTGGTGCTCGCGGGGGCCGCGGCCGACGTGCACACCGTCGCCGCCGAACTGTCCACCGCAGGGATCCCGGTCACCCCGCTGCGGGTCGAACGCGCATTCCACTCGGCGCTGATGGACCCCGTCCTCGACGAGTTCACCACCGTCGTGTCGAGCACGGCGGCGCAGCCGCCGACGATCCCCGTCGTCTCCACCCTCACCGGGCGCGTCGCCACGGCCGAGGAACTGACGTCACCGCAGTACTGGCGCCGGCACCTCCGCGACGCCGTGCGCTTCCACGACGGCATGCGCACCCTCGCCGAACTCGGCGTCACCCGCTGCGTCGAGATCGGACCCGGCGCGGGCCTGGCCGCCCACGCCGCCGAGGTCGTCGCGCACCCGATCGCCGCGCTGCCCGGGCGCGGGGACGACGCCCGGGGGTTCGTCGAGGCGGTCGCCGCCGCGTCCGTGCAGGGCCTGACGATCGACTGGGATCGGGTGCTGCCCGGCCGCCGCCCCGTGGACCTGCCCACCTACGCCTTCCGGCGCCGCTCCTTCTGGCCGTCGGCGCCCGCACGCACCAGCGGTGATCCGACGGAGCTGGGGTTGAGCCCCGCGGAGCATCCGCTGCTCGGCGCGGCCGTGACCCTCGACGACGACACCACCGTGTTCACCGGAGCGCTTTCCCGGCACCGGGATTCGTCGCTCGCGGCGCCGCAGCCCGACGACGGCGCTCCACCGACCGACGCTCCGCAGACGCTGATACCAGCCGTCCTGGTCGAGCTGACCCTGCACGCCGCCCACCACGTCGGGTGCGAGCGCATCGCCACTCTCACGCTGCACCACCCCCTGGTCCTCCCGGCCGCGGGGCTGCTGCCGATCCGGGTGCTCGTGGCGCCGGCCGGCGACGACGGCGCGCGCACCGTCACCGTCACGTCGAACATCGGACCGGCCGACGGCCCCTGGGTGCGGAACGCGTCGGCGACCGTCGACGACGTGCCCGCCGCGCCACCGGACCGGCTCCCGGGCGACACCGCGACCGAGGTGCGCCTCGACGACGACCTCGACCCGAGCGGCTTCGGCATCCATCCGCACCTGCTGCAGGCGGCGCTCGACCCCGTCCTCGGCCCGGACGACTGGCCGCTGACCTGGTCGGGAACCCGGCTCCACCGCACCGGTGCGCGGGCGGTGTCGGTGCGGTTCGGGACGGGCGAGGACGGGCGGCATCGCGTCGTCGCCGCCGATGCCGACGGCGCGCCGGTGCTGACCGTCGAGGCGCTGCACGTGACACCCAGGGCGGACGACGGGCACGGCGCGGGCCCGTCCGGCGCGCGGCGACTGCACCGGCTGGCCTGGACCCGAATCGACGACGTCCCGTCCGCGCCGCCGCCCGGGCCGCTGGTCGTGCTCGGCGACGCGGATCTGGGCTCGAGCTTCCCGCGCTGTCCCGACGCGGCGGCGCTGCGCACCGCCAGGGCAGCCACTCCCGACGACGGGCGGCCCTGGACGGTGCTGGTGGGATGCGGCACCGACGGCGACCCAGGGCCGGAGGCGACCCACCGCCTGTGCGCCCGGACGCTGCGACTGCTGCAGGACTGGCTCGACGACGCCGAGTTCGCCGACAGCGTGCTGGTGGTCGTCACCCGCAACGCGGCGGCCACCGGGGAGGAGGCCGACGGGCACGACGTCGACCTCGCGGCTGCGGCCGTGTGGGGTCTGGTGGGCTCCGCGCAGAACGAGAACCCGGGGCGGTTCGTGCTGCTCGACCTCGACCGGGAGACGGACGTGGACGTGGCGATCACGTCGGCCGTGGCCAGCGGGGAACCGCAGGTCGCGGTCCGGGACCGGACGGTGCTCGTGCCCCGACTGCGGCGCATGCCGGCCGTCGAGCGGTCCGGACCGCTGTTCGATCCCCGCGGCACCGTGCTCGTCACCGGCGGCACCGGCACGCTGGGAACGTCGGTGGCGCGCCACCTCGTCAGCGCACACGGGGCGCGGCACCTGGTGCTGACGAGCCGGCGCGGACCCGACGCCGAGGGAAGTGACCGGCTGTGCCGCGAACTGCGCGGTGCGGGCGCCGAGGTGACCGTCGTCGCCTGCGACACCGCCGACGAGGCGGCACTGGCGGGGCTGTTGGCCCGGATCCCCGCCGAGCACCCCCTGACCGCGGTGATCCACGCGGCCGGTGTCCTCGACGACGCCACGCTCACCTCGCTCACTCCCGACCGGCTCGACGCGGTGCTGCGGCCGAAAGTGGACGCGGCCTGGCACCTGCACCGGCTGACCGCCCGGGTCCACGCCTTCGTGCTGTTCTCGTCGCTCTCCGGGGTTCTCGGCGCGCCCGGGCAGGCGAACTACGCGGCGGCGAACCGGTTTCTCGACGCCCTCGCCCAGCACCGGCGAGCCCAGGGCCTGCCCGCGGTGTCGATCGCGTGGGGAATGTGGGCACCGCCGAGCGCCATGACCGGCAGGCTCGGCGCGGGGGATCTCGCCCGGGCCCGCCGCAGCGGTCTGGTTGCGATGAGCGAGGCCGACGCCCTGGACCTGTTCGACAGTGCCGTCGCCGGTGACGCCCCCGCGGTGGTGGGGGCCCGGCTCGAGCACCCCGATCCGGCCGGGCCGTCCGTTCCCGCCCCGCTGCGCGGACTCGTGCGGCAGTCGCGGCCCCGCGCGGCGGGATCGGGGTCGGCCGTGTCCGGACCGAACGGATCCGGGCCGTCCGAGTGGGCGCAGCGGCTCACCGAGCGGCCGGTGCCGGAACAGCGGCACCTCGTGCTGGAGCTGGTGCGAGCCGGCGCTGCCGCAGTCCTGGGCCACGATGCGTCGGACTCGGTCGATCCCGACCAGGCGTTCAAGGAACTCGGCTTCGACTCGCTCGCCGCGGTCGCCCTGCGCAACCATCTCGGTGCCGCGACCGGTCTGCGGTTGCCGCCGACGGTGGTGTTCGATCATCCCAGTCCCCGGGCCGTCGCCGAGTTCCTGCGCGCCGAGCTGGTCCCGGATCCGGTGTCGGTGGCCGTCGCCGGGATCGACCGCCTGCGGGCGGCCGTCGCCGAACTCGGCGCCGACGACGAGGCACGCGCGGCGGTCGCGCGGCGGCTCGAAGCCCTGCTGGCCGACCTCGAGGGAGCCGAGGGGAGCCGCGCCGACACGGTCGGCAGGATTCACGCCGCGACCGGTGACGAGATCCTCGACATCATCGACCGGGGTCTGTGAGCCGGCGAGCGGTCTCCGAGTGACCGCGGAGGAGGTGGTCTGCGCAACGAACGCCGGCCCCTCCGGTCACGGAGGGGCCACCGTCGCAGCTGCGCGAGTGCGCTGCCGCAGGACGGCGACCTGCCGCAGCTCACCGGGTCACCAGCCCCGTTCGCGCCACTCCCCGAGATGGGGACGTTCCGCGCCGAGCGTGGTGTCCTTGCCGTGGCCGGGGTAGATCACCGTGTCGTCACCGAAGCGGCCGAACAACTTGGTGTCGACGTCGTCGTACAGCGAGGCGAACTTCTCGGCGTCCGCGGTCTTGCCCAGCCCACCCGGGAAGAGGGAGTCACCGGTGAAGATGTGGTGCCGGCCGGTGCCGGTCTCGGTGAGGACCAGCGCGATCGAGCCCGGGGTGTGTCCGGACAGGTGGATCACCTCGAGGCCGAGCTCGCCGACGGCGACGGTGTCGCCCTCCATGAGCAACCGATCGGGTGTGACCGGGAGCGGCTCGGCGTCGAGCGGGTGCGCGGCCGTGGGAACCCCGGTCGAGGCCGCGACCGCCTCGAGGCCCTGCCAGTGGTCCCAGTGCTGGTGGGTCGTGACGATCAGCTCGAGTTTCGGGGCGTGCTCGGCGAGGAACCGGGTGAGCAACTCCGGCTCGTTCGCCGCGTCGAGGAACACCGAGTTGCCGGTGGCGGAATCCGTGATCAGGTAGGTGTTGTTGTCCATGGGTCCGACGGACAGCTTGACGATGGTCGCGCCGGGCACGGTGCGGCGCTGCGCGGGTCCGCCGGGGGTGACCTCGCCGGTGTAGTCGTCGTCGATGACCAAGGGCTGCTGCGACATGTGAGGCACGTTACCGCCGTGGTCCGTCGCCCGCGTGCCCGGCGGTCGGGAACCGGAACGTGTCGGTGGGCGCGCCTACCATGGTCCAGGGCCGAGTTGCGCGACGTGACGTCGGTGAATCGAGATGCGACCGGATCCGACCATCCAGGGGATCCGACGAGGAGGGACGTGGCGTGGCGGATCGCCTGATCGTGCGTGGCGCGCGGGAGCACAACCTGCGGGGGATCGACCTGGACCTGCCGCGTGACAGCCTGATCGTCTTCACCGGCCTGTCCGGGTCGGGCAAGTCGAGCCTGGCGTTCGACACGATCTTCGCCGAGGGGCAGCGCCGCTACGTCGAGTCGCTGTCCGCCTACGCGCGCCAGTTCCTCGGCCAGATGGACAAACCCGACGTCGACTTCATCGAGGGCCTGTCACCGGCGGTGTCCATCGACCAGAAGTCCACCAACCGGAACCCGCGCTCGACCGTCGGCACCATCACCGAGGTCTACGACTACCTGCGCCTGCTGTACGCCCGCGCCGGCACAGCGCACTGTCCGCAGTGCGGGGAGCGGATCGCCCGGCAGACGCCGCAGCAGATCGTCGACCAGGTCCTCGACATGGAGCAGGGCACGCGGTTCCAGGTGCTCGCACCCGTCGTGCGCACCCGCAAGGGCGAGTTCGTCGACCTGTTCGAACAGCTGACCGTGCAGGGGTACGCCCGCGTGCGGGTCGACGGGGTGGTCCATCCCCTCACCGATCCGCCGAAGCTGAAGAAGCAGGAGAAGCACGACATCGAGGTGGTCGTCGACCGGCTCGCGGTCAAGTCCGGTGCCAAGCAGCGGCTCACCGATTCGATCGAGACCGCGCTGCGCCTGGCGGAGGGCATCGTCGTCCTCGACTTCGTCGACCGGGACGAGAACGCGGCCGACCGCGAGCGCCGCTTCTCCGAGAAACTCGCCTGCCCCAACGGGCACCCGCTGTCCATCGACGAGCTCGAACCCCGGTCGTTCTCGTTCAACTCCCCGTACGGTGCCTGCCCCGAGTGCACCGGCCTCGGCATCCGGAAGGAGGTCGACCCGGAACTCGTCGTGCCGGACCCGGAACTCAGCCTCGAGGACGGCGCGATCGCGCCCTGGTCGATGGGGCAGACCTCCGAATACTTCACCCGGCTGCTGTCCGGGCTGGCCGACATCATGGGCTTCGAGATGTCCACCCCGTGGAACAAGCTGCCGGCCAAGGCCCGCAAGGCCATCCTCGAGGGCAGCCCGGAACAGGTGCACGTCCGCTACAAGAACCGGTACGGCCGGACCCGGTCGTACTACGCCGAGTTCGAGGGCGTGATGCCGTTCCTGCACCGCCGGCTCGAACAGACCGAATCCGAACAGATGAAGGAACGGTACGACGGGTACATGCGGGAGATCCCGTGCCCGGCGTGCGAGGGGGCGCGGCTGCGTCCGGAGATCCTGGCGGTGACGGTCGCCGCGGGCGAGCACGGGCACAAGTCCATCGCCGAGGTCTCCGACCTGTCCATCGCCGAATGCGCGGAGTTCCTCGGCGCGCTGACCCTCGGGGCGCGGGAGGAGGCCATCGCCGGGCAGGTGCTCAAGGAGATCCAGGCACGTCTCGGGTTCCTGCTCGATGTGGGACTCGAGTACCTCACCCTCTCCCGCGCGGCCGGCACCCTGTCCGGTGGGGAAGCGCAACGTATCCGGCTCGCCACCCAGATCGGCTCGGGCCTGGTCGGTGTCCTGTACGTCCTGGACGAGCCGTCCATCGGCCTGCACCAGCGCGACAACCGCCGGCTTATCGAAACCCTCACCCGGCTGCGTGATCTCGGCAACACCCTGATCGTCGTCGAGCACGACGAGGACACCATCCGGGCGTCGGACTGGGTCGTCGACATCGGGCCGTACGCCGGTGAGCACGGCGGTCGGGTGGTGCACACCGGCCCGTACAAGGAACTGCTCGACTGCACCGACTCGCTCACCGGCGCGTACCTGTCCGGCCGCCAGCGGATCGAGGTGCCGCAGCAGCGCCGGCCGGTCGACCGCAAACGTCAGGTCACCGTCGTCGGCGCGCGCGAGAACAACCTGCGCGGCATCGACGTGGCCTTCCCGCTCGGCGTGCTCACCGCGATCACGGGCGTCTCCGGCTCCGGCAAGTCGACCCTGGTCAACGACATCCTCGCGACGGTCATGGCCAACAAGCTCAACGGCGCGCGGCAGGTGCCCGGCCGGCACACCCGCGTCAACGGGCTCGACCAGCTCGACAAGCTCGTCCAGGTCGACCAGTCGCCGATCGGGCGTACGCCGCGGTCGAATCCGGCCACATATACCGGTGTGTTCGACAAGATCCGCACCCTGTTCGCCGCGACCACCGAGGCCAAGGTGCGCGGCTACCAGCCGGGCCGGTTCTCGTTCAACGTCAAGGGCGGCCGGTGCGAGGCGTGCTCGGGCGACGGCACGCTCAAGATCGAGATGAACTTCCTGCCCGACGTGTACGTGCCGTGCGAGGTGTGCCACGGGGCCCGCTACAACCGCGAGACCCTGGAGGTGCACTACAAGGGCAAGACCATCGCCGAGGTGCTGGACATGCCGATCGAGGAGGCCGCCGAGTTCTTCGAGCCGGTCACCTCGATCCACCGCTACCTGCGCACCCTCGTCGACGTCGGCCTCGGGTACGTGCGCCTGGGCCAGCCCGCCCCGACCCTGTCCGGCGGCGAGGCCCAGCGCGTCAAGCTCGCCGCGGAACTGCAGAAGCGGTCGACGGGCCGCACCGTGTACGTGCTCGACGAGCCCACGACCGGACTGCACTTCGAGGACATCCGCAAGCTGCTCGGCGTGATCAACGGTCTCGTCGACAAGGGCAACACGGTGATCGTGATCGAACACAACCTCGACGTGATCAAGACGGCGGACTGGATCATCGACATGGGCCCCGAGGGCGGCTCGGGCGGCGGCACCGTCGTTGCGCAGGGCACACCCGAGGACGTCGCCGCCGTCGAGGGCAGCTACACCGGCAGGTTCCTGAGCGAGGCGCTCGCCGAGCCCGTCGCGCCGGAGCCGGCGCCCGCCCGCAAGCCGGCACGCAAGCGCGCACCACGGAAGGTGGCAGCGGCGAGCTGACCCTGACGGCGCCGACGCGCCGCGGACCGCAAAGGGGGGACCGTGACGCGGATGTTCGTCGAGGCTCGTGTCCGTGGGGTCGTCGCCGTGCTGGTGACGAGCATGCTGCTCACGGCCGGGGTCGCGGCGGCGCAGCCGCCGAGCCGTGAGACGGACCCGCCGGGCAGCGTCGTCCGGGTCGAGCCCCTACCGCGGCAGTGGTGGCTGCCCGGCGCGGTCGCCGCCTCGGTGGTCACCTACCGCACCACCGGCCCCCGCGGGGTGCCGGCCCTGAGCACCGGCGCGGTGTTCGTGCCGCCCGGTGCCGCGCCCCCCGGTGGCTGGCCGGTGATCTCGTGGGGGCACGGCGCCGTCGGGATCGCGGACCGGTGCGCCCCCACGGTCGACGGCCGCATCGACAACGGATACCTCGCGCACTGGCTCGCCCAGGGATACGCCATCGTCGCCACCGACTACGTCGGCCTCGGCACCCCCGGCGTGCACGCCTACCTCGACGCGTCGTCGGAGGCGCACGCCGTGATCGACATGGTGCGGGCCGCCCGGACGGTGGAACCGTCCCTCGGGCCGAGCTGGGTCGCACTCGGCCAGTCGCAGGGCGGCCAGGCCGTCATGGTCGCGGCCTCCCTCGCGACCCGGTACGCACCCGAACTCGACTACCGCGGCGCCGTCGCGCTGGGCGTGCCGTCCAACATCGAGCACCTCGTGCCGCTCGGCGACCCCGCCTTTCCGCCGCTGCCGCTCACCGGCACCGCCGTGTTCATCGCCTACCTGCTGGCCGGGATGCGCGCGACCTACCCCGAGGTCGAAGTCGACCGCTTCCTCAGCCCGCGGGGCCGCGACGTTCTCACCCGGCTCGAGGACCTGTGCTACCGGGAAGCTGCGGCCGAGTTCGCGGACCTGTCGATCGGCGATCTGCTGGCGCGGCGCACCGACGACCCGGCCCTGGTCCGCGCCGCCCGCGACATGCTCGAGATTCCCACCCGCGGCTACGATCGCCCCCTGTTCCTCGGTCAGGGCCTGACCGACAGCGTCACCCCGGCGCCGTTCACGGTCAAGCTCGTCGCCGACCTGACCGCGGCCGGTACGCGATTCGTGTTCCACCCGTATCCGGCCGGTCACCTCGAGACGATGCGCGCCTCGCTGTCCGACGCGACGGCGTTCGTCCGCGACCTGTTCGCCCCGGGTGGGTGACCTCACCCCTCAACGGCGAGCTGCCGCGTCGAGCACCGCCGCGAGTTCGGCGGGACGCGACCACATCGGCCAGTGCCCGGTCGGCAGATCCACATACTGCACGTCGGCGATCCGGCCGAGCTCACTCGCCACGGGGTGCCCCGCCTGCGCCATCTGCCGGATCGACGCGGACGGAAAGCTCGTGCACACGACGGTCGTCGGGACCGCCAGGCGCGCGTCCCCGCGCAGGGCGAGCGGGGTCCGCGCCGGACCGGCCGGATGCGGCACCGCCCGCCCCCGGAACCGGTCCAGCGCGGCGCCGTCGAGTCCCATCAGGCTGTTGCCGGCCGCTTCGAGTTCCGCCCACGGCGGCAGCGGAATCTCCGCCACGGCGGCATCGAGATCCGGCCGCAGCGCGGCGGCCTCCGGCAACGGGCCGGTGTCGACGTACACCAGGCGGGCCACGTCCGCCGGGACCCGGTCCGACGCCGCGTACGCGACCGGGCCGGCGCCGCTGTGCGCGACGACGACCGCACCGCCCGCCACCGCCTCCACGACGGCACCGACGTGGTCGTCGAGCGTGATGCCGGAGCGGTCGGCCCGGACGGACTCGAGCCCGGGCAGTGTCAGGGCGTCGACCCGATGCCCCTGCGCCCGCAGATCCTCGGCGACGGCCTCCCACGCCCACGCGCCGAGCCAGAATCCGGGAACGAGGACCAGGTGCGTGCCCATGACCACCATCCTCGGGCATCCCGGTGACGGTGCGGGCCACCGACACGGTCGCCCGCAGGAACGACACTGTTCAACCGGGCGCAAACCCCGCGAAACTCCGCGCCCCTACGGTGGGCGCATGACCGGTGCGCACGGCGACCTCGCGGCCCTCGCCGCCGCGCTCGACGAGCTGCGGGACGGCCTCGTCACCGCGGCCGGCGCCGACGAGCGCTGGGCGCAGGCGCACCCCGCTCACCGGGCCGGCGCGGAGAACCTGGCGCACTACGTCGCGCTGCGGCGCCGCGACATCCGCGAGCTGCAATCCGAACTCGCCGCGTGGGGACTGTCGTCGCTGGGACGCGCCGAAGCCCACGTCCTGGCCTCCGTCGACGCGGTGCGCCGCGCCGTGGCCGGCCTCGCGGACCTGCCCGAGGTCGACACCCGCCCCGGCCCGGTCGACTTCGTCACCGGCGAACGCCTGCTCGAACGCAACGCCGCCGCCCTGCTCGGCCCCGTCCGCGGTGGCCGCCGGACCCGCATCATGGTGACGCTGCCGAGCGAAGCGGCCACCGACGCCGACCTCGTCGACCGGATCGTCGGGGCCGGTGCCGAACTCGTCCGGATCAACTGCGCCCACGACGAACCCGACGCGTGGGCCGCCATGATCGAGCACGTGCGCCGCGCCGAACGCGCCCACGGCCGGCACGTCACCGTCACCATGGACCTCGCCGGCCCGAAGCTGCGCACCGGCCCCGTCGCCCCCGGTCCCGCGGTGGTGCACGCCAAACCCGAACGCGACGCGCTCGGCCGCACCGTCGCGCCCGTCCAGGTGCGGCTCACCCGCCCCGGCTCCGCGGCCGCCCCCGGCGAGGTGGTCGTCCCCGTCGCCGACGAGCTGTGGCTGGCCCGGCGCCGACCCGGCGACCGCATCACTTTCCGCGACACCCGCGGTTCCAAACGCACCCTGGTCGTCACCGGCACCGCCGCCGGGGACGTACGCACCGAACTGACCGACACCGCCTACCTCGTACCCGGCACCCGGCTGACCGCGCGCGGCGACGCCACCGCCGTCGCGGCGCTCCCGCCACGCGAACGCAAACTCACCCTGCACGTCGGCGACGAGCTGATCCTGGACCCGGACCTCACCCCGGCCGACCCGGACGCCCATCCGCCCCGGATCGGCTGCACCCTGCCCCGGGTGTTCGACGACACCCGGATCGGGCACCGGATCTTCTTCGACGACGGCCGGATCGGGGGGATCGTCGAGGAGGTCGGCCCGGAACGGCTGCGGATCCGCATCACCGACGCGGACCTGCGCGGCTCCCGGCTGGGCACGGCCAAGGGCATCAACCTGCCCGACACCGAGTTGCGGCTGCCGGCGCTCACCGACGAGGACCTGGACCGGTTGCCGTTCGTGGTCACGCACGCGGACGCGGTCAGCCTGTCCTTCGTCCGCAGCGCCGCCGACGTCGCGCGCCTGCAGGACCGGCTCGCCGAACTCGGCGGTGCCCGCCTCGGGGTGATCCTCAAGGTGGAGACGGTGGCGGGCTTCGAGAACCTCCCGGCCATCTTGTTCGCGGCCCTGCACTCACCCCGGGTCGGGGTGATGATCGCGCGCGGCGACCTCGCCGTCGAGGCCGGGTACGGCCGGCTGGCCGAGGTGCAGGAGGAGATCCTGTGGGTGTGCGAGGCGGCGCACGTCCCGGTGATCTGGGCGACGCAGGTCCTCGACACCCTCGCGCGCACCGGCCGTCCCTCGCGCGCGGAGATCACCGACGCCGCGGCGTCGGGCCGCGCCGAATGCGTGATGCTCAACAAGGGCCCGTACGTCGACCACGCGGTGCGGTTCCTCGACGACGTGCTGTGTCGGATGGCCGACCATCAGCGCAAGAAGGACTCGCTGCTGCGGCGCCTGCGGGCCTGGGAGGAGCCGGGCGTGCCGCTGCGGTGAGACCGGCCCGGGTCAGAAGACCGGGCCGGTGTACTTCTCGCCGGGACCCTTGCCCGGCTCGTCCGGGTAGGCCGACGCCTCCCGGAAGGCCCGCTGCAGCGCCTGCAATCCCTCGCGCAGCGGCCCGGCGTGCGGGCCCAGGTACTCCACTGACGCGGTGACCAGCCCGGCCAGGGCGGTGATCACGCGGCGCGCCTCGTCCAGGTCGCGGTGGGTGCCGGCCTCGGGATCCTCGTCGGCCAGGCCGAGCTTCTCGGCGGCGGAACTCATGAGCATCACGGCGGCGCGGCTGATCACCTCGACGGCCGGGATCTCGCCCAGGTGCCGGACGTCGTCGGCCACGGTGGGATCGGGGGTGTCGGTCATGACTTCACGATCCCACCCGCCGCACGCTGCCGCGAGAGCGGGTCGGGCCGCAGCCGGCGATTCGATCGCGGGGCCGAAGTTTGCTAGGCTGTGGGACACGACCGTCCGCGCGCACTGCGCGTGGGCAGCAAAGTGGAGTCCGACTCCCACCTCTGCGCGACCCATGACCTGGTCATGATCTCCGCTCAGTGGTCCGGTCCGCCGCCCTCCGGGATGTCCGGGGAGTGTGCGCCCCGAGTGATCGGGGGACGAGAACGCACGACCGTCGAGTCGTGCGGTCCGTCGGGCCGGTCGGTATTCGGACCCCGCCCGGTGCGCGAGCACCGTCGGCGGGGTTTTTCGTCGGAAGTCGGCCCCATGTGCTGCGGCGCGGTCACCCGGACCGCACCGCTCTACCTAGGAGGCCCCATCAGCGCTGAGACCCGCATCAACGAACGCATCCGAGTTCCCGAGGTCCGGCTCGTCGGACCCGGCGGGGAACAGGTCGGAATCGTGCGTGTTGAAGATGCACTCCGCCTGGCATACGAAGCCGATCTCGATCTGGTCGAGGTGGCCCCTGACGCCCGTCCACCGGTCTGCAAGATCATGGACTACGGCAAGTTCAAGTACGAGGCTGCCCAGAAGGCGCGCGAGTCGCGCAAGAACCAGCAGCTGACCGTCATCAAGGAGCAGAAGCTCCGACCGAAGATCGACGACCACGACTACGAGACCAAGAAGCGCAACGTGGTGCGTTTCCTCGAGGCCGGGTCGAAGGTCAAGGTGACGATCATGTTCCGTGGCCGCGAGCAGTCCCGCCCCGAACTCGGGTTCCGGCTGCTGCAGCGCCTCGGCGCCGACGTCGCCGATCTCGGCTTCATCGAGACCGCCCCCAAGCAGGACGGTCGGAACATGACCATGGTCCTGGCGCCGCACAAGGGCGCCAAGACCCGCGCCAAGGCGCAGGAGACCGCTCAGGCCTCCGTCGCCAGGCCGGCTCCTGCCGCGGACAAGCCTGCGGCAGGCGACGGCACCGCGTAGCTCCGCCGGTCGACCGGGCCCACCGCCCGGCCGGCCGCTGCGCGCGTGCCGGACGAACACGAGTAAATCCCCGACGAACTGAGGACTCCATGCCCAAGTCGAAGACCCACAGCGGCACCGCGAAGCGATTCAAGGTGTCCGGCAGCGGAAAGATCCTGCGCCAGAAGGCCGGCCGCCGCCACCTGCTCGAGCACAAGTCCTCCCGGGTGACGCGTCGCCTCGATGGCAAGGCCACCGTCGCCGACGTCGACGTCCCGCGCGTCAAGCGCATGCTCGGCATCTGAGCTTCCTTCCCCGACCGACCCCCGGGGGCGATCGACTGCCCCCCGAGATTGACAGGACATATCAGTGGCACGCGTGAAGAGGGCCGTCAACGCCCAGAAGAAGCGCCGTTCGATCCTCGAGGCTTCCAAGGGCTACCGCGGGCAGCGCTCGCGTCTGTACCGCAAGGCCAAGGAGCAGCAGCTCCACTCGCTGACCTACGCCTACCGCGACCGTCGCGCGCGCAAGGGTGACTTCCGCAAGCTGTGGATCAGCCGCATCAACGCCGCTGCCCGCGCCAACGACATCACCTACAACCGCTTCATCCAGGGCCTGAAGGCCGCGGGCGTCGAGGTGGACCGCAAGATCCTCGCCGAGCTCGCCGTCTCCGACGCCGAGGCGTTCGCCGGCCTGGTCGCCGTGGCCAAGGCCGCGCTGCCCGCCGACGTCAACGCGCCGGCCGACGCCGCCTGAGCGCAGCGCCGAGACGACGCTGAACGACACACCGGCACAGGAACGACCCGTGGACCCGCTCACCGAGCGCACCCCGCGGGTCGTTTCTGCTGTCAAACTGCTGCGCACCGCCGACCGCCGCAAGGCCGGCCGCTTCCTCGCCGAGGGCGAGAACTCCGTCGGCGAGGCCCTCGCCACGGCCGTCGTGCACGAGGTGTTCGTCACCGAGGCCGCCGCCGCCCGCTACCACGGTCTGCTCGACGCCGCCCACCGCCGGGGCGTGCGGGTCTGCACCGTCACCGAGCGGGCCGCCACCCGGCTCTCGGACACCGTCACCCCGCCGGGCATCGTCGCCGTGTGCGATCTGCTCGACGTGCCGCTCGCGCGGGCCCTGACACCGTCGCCCCGGCTGCTCGCCGTGCCCGTCGGGATCGCCGAGCCCGGCAACGCCGGCACCGTCATCCGCGTGGCCGACGCGGTCGGCGCCGACGCGGTGGTCCTCGCCGGCGACAGCGTCGATCCCCACAACGGCAAATGCGTCCGGGCCTCCGCGGGCAGCGTGTTCCATCTCCCGCTCGCCCGGGAACGCGACACCGGTACGGTTCTCGACGCACTCGCCGCCGCCGGACTGCAGGTGCTCGCCACCGCCGCCGACGGCGAGGTCGATCTCGACGACGCCGACGAGCTGCTCGCCGCCCCCACCGCCTGGCTGTTCGGCAACGAAGCGCACGGTCTCGACCCGGCGGTCGCGGCACGGGCGGACCATCGGGTGCGCATTCCCATCCGCGGCCGCGCCGAATCGTTGAACCTTGCCACCGCGGCCTCGATCTGCCTGTACGCGAGCGCGCGCGTGCAGCATCGCGCCGACAGGGCCGTGCCCTGACGGGACCCGGCCATCACCTAGGATTCGGGTGCTGCGCTGGCGCGATCCGCTCGACGCCGAACGTGGCACCACACCCACTGTTCGCCCGAAGAAGGAGATGCACCGGTCGTGGCCAAGAATGAGGGCGGCACCCCGCCGGCAGTCGATCCGAGCGCCCTGAGCGAGGAGTCGCTCGCCGCGTCCACCCAGGCCGCACTGAAGGCGTTCGCCGCCGCCACCGACCTCGACGCACTCGCGCAGGCCAGGATCGACCACCTCGGCGACAAGGCTCCCGTCTCCCTCGCCAAACGCGCCCTGGGTAGCCTGCCCGGCAACCAGCGCGCCGACGCCGGCAAGCGGGTCAACGCCGCTCGCGGCGCTGTCACCGCGGCGTACGACGAGCGCCGCGCCGTGCTCCTCGCCGAGCGCGACGCCGCGGTCCTCGTCGCCGAGGCCATCGACGTCACCCTCCCCGCCGGCCGCCGCCCCGCCGGTGCGCGGCATCCCATCACGATCATCTCCGACCAGATCGCGGACGTGTTCGTCGGCATGGGCTGGGAGATCGCCGAGGGCCCCGAGGTCGAAACCGAGCACTTCAACTTCGACGCGCTGAACTTCCTGCCCGACCATCCCGCCCGCACGATGCAGGACACCTTCCACATCGCGCCGGAGGGCTCACGGCAGGTGCTGCGCACCCACACCTCGCCGGTGCAGGTGCGCACCATGCTGCACCGGGACATCCCCATCTACGTGGTGTGCCCCGGCCGCACCTTCCGCACCGACGAGCTCGACGCCACGCACACCCCGGTGTTCTCCCAGATCGAAGGCCTCGCCGTGGACAAGGGCCTGACCATGGCCCACCTGCGCGGCACCCTCGACGCGTTCGCCCGCGCCCTGTTCGGACCCGAGACCCGCACCCGGATGCGCCCGAACTACTTCCCGTTCACCGAGCCGTCCGCCGAGGTGGACGTGTGGTTCCCCAAGAAGAAGGGCGGCGCCGGCTGGGTCGAATGGGGCGGCTGCGGCATGGTCAACCCCAACGTGCTGCGCGCGAGCGGCATCGACCCGGACGAGTACACCGGCTTCGCGTTCGGCATGGGCCTCGAGCGCACCCTGCAGTTCCGCAACGGCATCTCCGACATGCGCGACATCGTCGAGGGCGACATCCGCTTCACCCTCCCCTTCGGGGTGCAGGGCTGACACCGCCCGACCCGAGATCCGACTACCGAACCGACCGAAAGAGCTGAGCGAAAAGTGCGAGTAGCGCAGTCCTGGCTGACCGAGATCCTGCAGCGCGCCACCCCCGAGTGGGACGTCACTGCCGAGGAACTCGACGCGGGATTCGTCCGGGTCGGACTCGAGGTGGAGGAGGTCGACACCCTCGCGCGCATCGACGGCCCCCTCGTCGTCGGCCGCGTCCTCGAGATCACCGAGCTCACCGAATTCAAGAAGCCCATCCGATTCTGCCAGGTCGACGTCGGCGAGGACGCCCCGCGCGGCATCGTGTGCGGCGCCCGCAACTTCGCCGAGGGTGACCTGGTGGTCGTCGCACTGCCCGGCGCGGTGCTGCCCGGCGGCTTCGCCATCGCCTCCCGTAAGACCTACGGCCAGGTCTCCGACGGGATGATCTGCTCCGTCGCCGAGCTCGGGGTCGGCAAGGACCACTCGGGCATCCTCGTGCTCGAGGAGGGCACCGCCGAGCCGGGCACCGACGCCAACGACCTCCTCGGCCTCGGCGACACCGTCATCGAGCTGAACATCACGCCCGACCGCGGCTACTGCTTCTCGTTGCGCGGCCTGACCCGCGAACTCGCGTGCGGCTTCGACCTCGAGTTCGCCGATCCCGCGCACGTCGCACCCCACCCCGCCGACGGCCCGGCGTACCCCATCCGGCTCGAACGCGAAACCGGCGCCACCCGCTTCGCTGCCCGCAAGGTCACCGGCATCGACCCCCATGCCGTGTCCCCGTGGTGGCTGCAACGGCGGCTGCTGCTGTCCGGCATCCGCCCGATCTCCCCGGCGGTCGACGTCACCAACTACGTGCTGCTCGAGCTCGGCCAGCCGCTGCACGCCTTCGACGCCGCCACCCTCCGCGGTGAGCTCGTCGTCCGGCGTGCGAAGGCGGGGGAGAAGCTGACGACACTCGACGGCGTCGAACGCACCCTCGATCCCGAGGACGTCGTCATCACCGACGACTCCGGGGTGATCTCCCTCGCCGGCATCATGGGCGGCGCCGCGACCGAGGTGAGCGGCACGACCACCGAGGTCCTGCTCGAGGCCGCCACCTGGGATCCGCTGGCCGTGTTCCGCAGCGCCCGGCGCCACAAGCTGGTGAGCGAGGCGGGCAAGCGCTTCGAGCGCAACGTCGACCCCGAAGTGGCGCTGCCGGCCCTGGACCGGGCCGCGGCGCTGCTCGTGGAGATCGCCGGTGGCCGCGTCGAGCCGGTCCTGACCGACCTGTCCGTCCCCGTCGAGCCGGTCTCGATCCGCATGGACATCGACCTGCCCGACCGCACCGCCGGGGTCGCCTACCCGACCGGCACCGCCGCGCGCCGGCTCACCCAGATCGGGTGCGGCGTCGAGGTCGGTGTCGGCCCGGACGGACACGGCCAGCTCGTGGTCACCCCGCCGACCTGGCGTCCCGACCTGCGTCAGCCCGCCGACCTCGTGGAGGAGGTGCTCCGGCTCGAGGGGCTCGAACAGATCCCGTCCGTGCTCCCGGCCGCCCCGGCGGGCCGCGGACTGACCCCGAGCCAGAAACGACGTCGCGCCGTGGGCCGCGCCCTGGCCGCCGACGGTCACGTCGAGGTGCTCGCCCCCGTCTTCCTGCCGGCGCACGTGTTCGACACGTGGGGTCTCGCCGCCGACGACCCCCGCCGCACCACCACGACGGTCCTCAACCCGCTCGAGGCCGATCGTCCCGAGCTGGCGACGACGCTGCTGCCCGGCCTGCTCGAGGTGCTCGCCCGCAACGTGTCCCGAGGTCAGCGCGACCTGGCGCTCTATGCGATCGCGCAGGTCGTCCTGCCCGGCCCCGGCACCCGGCCGGTGCCGCCCCTGCCGGTGGACCGGCGCCCCACGGACGAGGAGATCGCGCTGCTCGAGGGCTCGCTGCCTGCGCAGCCCGTCCACGTCGGGGCGGTGCTGTGCGGCCTGCGGGAACCCGCCGGGCCGTGGGGGCCGGGCCGGCCCGCGGACGCGACCGACGCGTTCGCCGCGGCCGAGACCGTCGCGGCCGCCGCGGGTGTCCGGCTGCAGCGCCGCGCCGCGCAGTACCTGCCGTGGCATCCGGGCCGCTGCGCCGAACTGCTGGTCGACGGTGTCGTCGTCGGTCACGCCGGTGAGTTGCATCCGGCAGTGCTCGAGCGGGCCGGGCTGCCCGCCCGCACGTGCGCCTTCGAACTCGACCTCGACGCGCTGCCGATGGTGGAGTCGCTGCCGGCGCCGAAGATCTCCCCGTTCCCCGCTGTGCTGCAGGACGTCGCCGTCGTCGTGGCCGAGGAGATCCCGGCCGCCGACGTCGAGGAGGCGCTGCGCGCGGGCGGCGGCGAACTGCTCGAAGACATCCGCCTGTTCGACGTGTTCGAGGGGGCGCAGGTGGGGGAGGGGCGTAAGTCGCTCGCCTTCGCTCTGCGCTTCCGCGCGGCAGACCGCACCCTCACGGAGGACGAGGCCAGCGCGGCCCGGGACGCCGCTGTGGCCGCGGCCGGCACGGCGGTCGGCGCCGAACTGCGGCACTGAGCCACCGCCGCGGACGTAGCCTGGGAGCATGACCACCGATCCGTCCTCACCCGCCCCCGATGCCCCGGACGCGCCCGTGCCGGACGTGACCCCGGCGGAACCGGGTTCGCCGTCGGTGCCGGATGTGACCCCGGCGGAACCGGGTTCGCCGTCGGTGCCGGATGTTCCGCCGTCCCCGGTCGGGCCGGACGTGACACCCGCCGAGGGGAAGGACCCCGGCTACACCTCGGCCGGGGTACCCACGTTCGACGCGGTGCGGGAGAAGATCGAGCGCCGCGCGGGCACCGCGACCGGTGCAGAGGAACTCGCCCGCGAGAGCGCAGCGGGACGCACGCTCGAGGAGCAGTTCGACGAGCGCCGACAGGCCGCCGCCGACAGGCTGCGCGAGATCCGTCGCTCGCTGGCCGAGGGGTGAACCGGGCTCGGTCCGACCCACCCGTATGAATGAAGTTGCATGATGGTGCATAATCAATCGCATGGGTAACTCACCGGAATTCACGGCGACCGCACAGTCACCGATTCGGGTCGCCGTCGCAGGGGCGAGCGGGTACGCGGGGGGCGAGATCCTGCGTCTGCTCCTCGGGCATCCCGCCTACCAGGACGGCCGGCTCGTCGTCGGTGCACTCACCGCCGGTGGCAACGCCGGCGCGAGGCTCCGCGAATTCCATCCCCACCTGCTCCCGCTTGCCGACCGCGTCCTCGACGCCACCGACTCCGAGACCCTGAGCGGCCACGACGTCGTGTTCCTCGGCCTGCCGCACGGCCACTCCGCCGTCATCGCCGAACAGCTGCCCGACACCACCGTCGTCATCGACTGCGGCGCCGACTTCCGCCTGTCCGAGTCCGCCGACTGGGAGCGCTGGTACGGCGGGGAACATGCGGGGACCTGGCCGTACGGGATGCCAGAACTACCCGGCAAGCGCGAGCACCTGATCGGCGCCACCCGGATCGCGGTCCCCGGCTGCTATCCCACCTCGGCCACCCTGGCCCTGGCCCCCGCCGTCGCGGCCGGCATCGTCGAGCCGACAGTCCACGTCGTCGCCGTATCCGGTACCTCCGGCGCCGGCAGGTCCCTCCGAGCCGACCTCCTCGGCTCCGAGGTCATGGGCTCGGTCCGGGCCTACGCCGTCGGCGGAGCACACCGGCACACCCCCGAGATCAAGCAGAACCTCGCCACCCTGACCGACGCCGCAGTGTCCGTCTCCTTCACCCCCGTGCTGGCGCCGATGCCGCGGGGCATCCTCGCCACCTGCACCGCCCCCACCACCGCCACCGCCGACGAGGCCCGGGCCGTGTACGAGAAGGCCTACGCCGACGAGCCGTTCGTGCAGGTACTGCCCGAAGGGACGCTGCCCAGCACCGGCGCGGTACTCGGCTCCAACGCCGTGCAGCTCGCCGTCACCGTCGACCCCGACGCCGGCGTCCTCGTCGTCGTCGCCGCGCTCGACAACCTGACCAAGGGCACCGCCGGCGCGGCGGTGCAGTCCATGAACCTGGCGCTCGGCCTGCCCGAGACCGCCGGCCTGTCCACCGTGGGAGTCGCCCCGTGAGCATCGACAGACAGTCCACCGACGAGCACGTCTACGCCGACGCGGTCGAGATCGCCGGCGGCCGCCTGATCCGCACCCAGGGCGTCACGTCGCCGGCCGGGTTCCGCGCCGCCGGTATCCCCGCCGGCATCAAGGCCTCCGGCAACCCGGACCTCGCGCTGGTCTTCAACGAGGGCCCGGAGCTGACCGCAGCCGGCGTCTTCACCACCAACAAGATCAAGGCCGCGCCCGTGCTGTGGTCGCAGCAGGTCCTGACGTCCGGCGCGCTGCGCGCCGTGATCCTCAATTCCGGCGGCGCCAACGCCTGCACCGGACCGGGCGGCTTCCAGGACACCCACGCCACCGCGGAGAAGGTGGCCGAAACGCTCAGCAACTGGGGCACCGAGACCGGTGCCGGCGAAGTCGCGGTGTGTTCGACCGGCCTCATCGGCGACCGACTGCCGATGGACAAGGTGCTCGCCGGTGTCGCGGAGATCGTCCACGAACTCGCCGGCGGGATCTCCGGCGGCACCGATGCCGCCTACGCCATCATGACCACCGACACCGTGCCCAAACAGGCCGCCCTGCACCACGCCGACAAGTGGAACGTCGGCGGCATGGCCAAGGGCGCAGGCATGCTCGCCCCCGCCCTGGCCACGATGCTGTGCGTGCTCACCACCGACGCGGTGGCCACCGCCGAGCAGCTCGACCGTGCCCTGCGCGCCGCCACCCGGCTCACGTTCGACCGTCTCGACGTCGACGGGTCGACCTCCACCAACGACACCGTGCTGCTGCTCGCGTCCGGAGCCAGCGGCATCGCCCCCAGCCAGGAGCAGCTCGACGCCGCCGTCCTCGCCGTGTGCGACGACCTCGCCGGGCAGATGATGGCCGACGCCGAGGGCGTCACCAAACGGGTCACCGTCACCGTCCGCGGCGCCGCCACCGAGCAGGACGCCCTCGTGGGCGCCCGGACCGTCGCACGCGACAACCTCGTCAAGACCGCCCTGTTCGGTTCCGACCCCAACTGGGGGCGTGTGCTCGCCGCCATCGGCATCGCGCCCATCGCGCTCGACCCCGATCGCATCTCCGTCACGTTCAACGGATCCCCGGTGTGCCTCGACGGCGTGGGCGCTCCCGGCGCCCGAGAGGTCGACCTGTCCGGCCCCGACATCGCCCTCGACATCGACCTCGGCGTCGGTGACGCCGAGGTGACCATCCGCACCACCGACCTCTCCCACGGATACGTCGAAGAGAACTCGGCCTACTCGTCATGACCGGAACCGAGACGACCACCGATCCCATCGCGCAGCTCACCGCCCACCAGAAGGCGTACGTCCTCGCCGAGGCGCTGCCGTGGCTGCAGAAATTCCGGGACAAGACCGTCGTGGTCAAGTACGGCGGCAACGCCATGATCGACAACCGGCTCAAGCGCGCCTTCGCCGCCGACATGGCATTCCTGCGCACCGTCGGCGTCCATCCCGTCGTCGTCCACGGCGGCGGACCGCAGATCAACGCCATGCTGAAGCGACTGGGCATGGCAGGGGAGTTCCGCGGTGGTTTCCGCGTCACCACCCCCGAGGTGATGGACGTCGTCCGCATGGTGCTGTTCGGCCAGGTCGGCCGCGAACTCGTCGGCCTGATCAACGCCCACGGCCCGTACGCCGTCGGGATCTCCGGCGAGGACGCCCACCTGTTCACCGCCACCCGCCGCACGGTCGTCGTCGACGGCGAGGACACCGACATCGGTCTCGTCGGCGACGTCACCTCCGTGGACCCCGCCGCCGTCCACGACCTCGTCGCGGCCGGTCGCATCCCCGTCGTCTCCACCATCGCCCCCGACGCCGACGGCGTGGTCCACAACATCAATGCCGACACCGCCGCCGCCGCGCTCGCCGAGGCGCTCGGCGCGGAGAAACTCGTCGTCCTCACCGACGTCGAGGGCCTCTACACCGACTGGCCCGACCGCAGTTCCCTCGCCACCAGCATCGACGCCGACGCCCTGGCCGAGCTGCTGCCGTCCCTCGACGCCGGCATGGTCCCCAAGATGGAAGCCTGCCTGCGAGCCGTCCGCGGTGGCGTGCCCACCGCCCACGTCATCGATGGCCGCCAGCCGCACTCGGTGCTGCTCGAACTCCTCACCGAGGAAGGCATCGGCACGATGGTCACTCCCACCCACCGCCGGGCGACCGCGCCCACCCAGGAAGGCACCCCATGACCGGCACCTCCGAACTCCAGCAGCGCTGGGCCGGGTCGCTGATGAACAACTACGGCGTCCCCAAGGTCGCCCTCGTCGCCGGCGACGGTGCCGTCGTCACCGACGCCGACGGCAAGCAGTACCTCGACCTGCTCGGCGGCATCGCCGTCAACGCCCTCGGCCACCGCCATCCCGCCATCCGCGACGCCGTCACCGCGCAACTCGACACGCTCGGTCACGTGTCCAACCTCTACGCCAGCGGACCCGTCGTCGAACTCGCCGAACGCCTCCTCGCGCACTTCGGGCACCCCGGCCGGGCGTTCTTCTGCAACTCCGGCACCGAAGCCAACGAAGCCGCGTTCAAGCTCGCCCGGCTCACCGGACGCCCCAAGATCATCGCCGCGGAGAAGGCCTTCCACGGCCGCACCATGGGGGCCCTGGCCCTCACAGGCCAGCCGGACAAGCGCGCCCCGTTCGAACCCATGCCCCCCGGCGTCGAATTCGTCCCCTACGGCGACGCCGAGGCCCTCGACGCCGCCGTCGACGAGAACACCGCCGCCGTGTTCCTCGAACCGATCATGGGCGAATCCGGCGTGGTCGTGCCCCCCGAGGGCTACCTCGTCCAGGCCCGCCGGATCACCGCAGAACGTGGGGCACTGCTCGTTCTCGACGAGGTGCAGACCGGCATCGCCCGCACCGGGACGTTCTTCGCCCACCAGACCGCCGGAATCGTGCCCGATGTCATGACCCTCGCCAAGGGTCTCGGCGGTGGCCTGCCCATCGGTGCCGTCCTCGCCACCGGTCCGGCCGCCGAGTTCTTCCAGCCCGGCAAGCACGGCACCACCTTCGGCGGCAACCCGGTGTGCGCCGCCGCCGCGCTCGCCGTCCTGCGCACCATCGACGAACAGGACCTGCTCGCCCACGTCGACGCCGTCGGCAAGTCCATCGCCACCGGCATCGAGGCACTCGGCCACCCCCTCGTCGACCACGTCCGCGGCGCCGGCCTGCTGCTCGGCATCGTCCTCACCGACACCCGGGCCCCCGCCGTCGAAGCGGCAGCCCGGGACGCCGGCTATCTCGTCAACGCCGCCGCCCCCGACGTCATCCGCCTCGCCCCACCGCTGATCCTCACCCAGGAACAGGCCGACGGATTCGTCGCGACACTGCCCTGCGTGCTCGACGCCGCCCGGCAGGAAGGAAACTAGACCCATGGTGAAGCACTTCCTGAAGGACGACGACCTCACGCCCGCACAACAGCGCGAGGTTCTCGACCTCGCCGCGGCCCTGAAGAAGGCGCCGTTCTCGGCCCGCCCGCTCGAGGGACCGCGCGGCGTCGGCGTCATCTTCGAGAAGAACTCGACCCGTACCCGCTTCTCCTTCGAGATGGGAATCGCCCAGCTCGGCGGCCACGCCGTCGTCGTCGACGGCCGCACCACCCAGCTCGGACGGGAAGAAACCCTGCAGGACACCGGCCGCGTCCTGTCCCGCTACGTCGACGCCGTCGTCTGGCGCACCTTCGGCCAGGACCGGCTCCAGGCGATGGCCGAAGGCGCCACCGTGCCCCTCGTCAATGCCCTGTCCGACGAGTACCACCCCTGCCAGGTCCTCGCGGACCTGCTCACCCTGCGCGAGCACAAGGGGGAGCTGCAGGGACTGAAACTGACCTACTTCGGTGACGGCGCCAACAACATGGCGCACTCGCTCATGCTCGGCGGCGTCACCGCCGGCATCGACGTCACGATCGCCGCCCCCGCCGGTTTCGCTCCGGATCCCGCCGTCGTGGCAGCGGCCCGCGCCCGCGCCGCCGACACCGGCGCGCAGATCACCCTCACCGAGGACGCGCGCACCGCCGCCACCGGTGCCGACGCCCTCGTCACCGACACCTGGACCTCCATGGGCCAGGAGAACGACGGACTCGACCGCGTCGGTCCCTTCCGTCCGTACCAGGTCAACGCCGAGCTGCTCGCGCTCGCCGACCCGAAGGCCGTCGTGCTGCACTGCCTGCCGGCCCACCGCGGTGACGAGGTCACCGACGAGGTCCTCGACGGACCGCAGTCGGTGGTGTGGGACGAGGCCGAAAATCGCCTCCACGCCCAGAAGGCGTTGCTCGTATGGCTGCTCGAGCAGCGCGAACGGTAGCCGTGAGCAGCGTGGCCGAACCGTCGAGCGGCGCCGGCGCCGCCGCGGCCCCGACCCGCGCGGCCCGGCAGGCCCGGATCACCGCGCTCGTCGCCACCCGTGCGATCCGCAGCCAACCGGAACTCGCCGCGCTGCTCGCCGCCGAAGGCATCGAGGTCTCCAACGCCACCCTCTCCCGCGACCTCGAGGAGCTCGGTGCGGTCAAACTCCGCGGCGCCGACGGCGGCCCCGGGGTGTACGTCGTCCCCGAGGACGGGAGCCCCGTCCGAGGCGTGTCCGGAGGCACCGACCGACTCTCCCGCCTCCTCGGCGAACTGCTGGTCTCCACCGACTCGAGCGGCAACATCGCGGTGCTCCGCACCCCACCAGGAGCAGCGCACTATCTGGCCAGCGCACTCGATCGGGCATCATTACCCGAAGTGGTCGGCACCATCGCCGGCGACGACACCATCGCGGTGATCGCGCGTGAGCCCCTCACCGGAGCCGACCTCGCCGCGAAGATCGAATCCCTGGCCTGATCCGATCGCGCACCGAGCACCGATAGACGCACGTTCAATCAAGAAGGAGCACAAACACAATGGCCGATCGCGTCGTACTCGCCTACTCGGGCGGGCTGGACACCTCCGTCGCCATCAGCTGGATCGGCAAGGAGACCGGCAAGGAGGTCGTCGCCGTCGCCATCGATCTCGGCCAGGGCGGCGAGGACATGGAGGTCGTGCGCCAGCGCGCCCTCGACTGCGGCGCGGTCGAATCCGTCGTCGTCGACGCCAAGGACGAGTTCGCGGAGGAGTACTGCCTGCCGACCGTGCAGGCCAATGCCCTCTACATGGACCGTTACCCGCTGGTCTCCGCGATCAGCCGCCCGCTGATCGTCAAGCACATCGTCGAGGCGGCCCGCGAGCACGGCGGCACCGTCGTCTCGCACGGGTGCACCGGCAAGGGCAACGACCAGGTCCGGTTCGAGGTCGGATTCGGCGCCCTCGCCCCCGATCTCGAGGTCATCGCACCCGTCCGCGACTACGCGTGGACCCGTGAGAAGGCCATCGCCTTCGCCGGCGAGCACAACCTGCCGATCAACGTCACCAAGAAGTCCCCGTTCTCGATCGACCAGAACGTGTGGGGCCGGGCCGTCGAGACCGGCTTCCTCGAGGACCTGTGGAACGCCCCCACCAAGGACGTCTACGACTACACCGAGGACCCCAGCCTCAACTGGCAGGCCCCCGACGAGCTGATCATCACCTTCGACAAGGGTGTGCCCACCGCGATCGACGGCCGGTCGGTCACCGTGCTCGAGGCCATCCAGGAACTGAACCGCCGCGCCGGCGCCCAGGGCGTCGGCCGTCTCGACATGGTCGAGGACCGGCTCGTCGGCATCAAGAGCCGCGAAATCTACGAAGCCCCCGGCGCGCTCACCCTCATCCACGCCCACCAGGAACTCGAACACGTCACGCTCGAACGCGAACTGGGACGGTACAAGCGTCGCGTGGAGGAGCGCTGGAGTGAGCTGGTCTACGACGGCCTCTGGTTCTCGCCGCTGAAGTACGCGCTCGACTCGTTCGTCCAGAACACCCAGGAGCACGTCTCCGGCGACATCCGGCTCGTCCTGCACGGCGGCCATATCGCCGTCAACGGTCGCCGCAGCGCCGAATCGCTGTACGACTTCAACCTCGCCACCTACGACGAGGGCGATACCTTCGACCAGTCCAACGCCAAGGGCTTCGTCCAGATCCACGGCCTGTCCTCCAAGGTCGCCGCGAAGCGGGATCTGGGCCTGTAGCGATGACCGCTCACGGCACCAACGAAGGCGCCCTGTGGGGCGGCCGGTTCGCATCCGGACCGGCCGCCGCCATGGCGGCGCTGAGCAAATCCACCCACTTCGACTGGGCACTCGCCCCCTACGACGTCCGAGCTTCCAAGGCACACGCACGGGTGCTGCACAAGGCCGGACTGCTCAGCGATGCCGACCTGACTGCCATGCTCGACGGTCTCGACAGGCTCGCCACCGACGTCGCCTCCGGTGCGTTCACCCCCGCCGAGTCCGACGAGGACGTCCACGGCGCTCTCGAACGTGGGCTCATCGAGCGGGTCGGACCCGAGGTCGGAGGCCGGCTGCGCGCCGGCCGCTCCCGCAACGACCAGGTCGCCACGCTGTTCCGGATGTGGCTGCGCGACGCGGCGCGACGCATCGCCGACGGGGTCCTCGCCGTCGTCGACGCCCTCGCCGACCAGGCCGCCGCCCATCCCACGGCCGTGATGCCGGGCAAGACCCACCTGCAGGCGGCACAGCCGGTACTGCTCGCGCACCACCTGCTCGCCCACGCCCATCCGCTGCTGCGCGACGTACAGCGGCTGCGGGACTTCGATGCGCGTGCCGCGGTCTCCCCGTACGGCTCCGGGGCGCTGGCGGGCTCCTCCCTCGGCTTGGACCCCGACGCGATCGCGGCCGAGCTGAACTTCGACTCCGCTGCCGAGAACTCGATCGACGCCACCTCCTCGCGGGATTTCGCCGCCGAGGCCGCGTTCGTGTTCGCAATGATCGCGGTCGACCTCTCCCGCATGGCGGAAGAGGTCATCCTGTGGAGCACGCCGGAGTTCGGCTACATCACCCTCGCCGACGAGTGGTCAACCGGCTCGTCGATCATGCCGCAGAAGAAGAACCCGGACGTCTCCGAACTGACCCGGGGCAAGGCCGGCCGCCTCATCGGCAATCTCACCGGCCTGCTCGCCACGCTCAAGGCCCAGCCGCTGGCGTACAACCGGGACCTGCAGGAGGACAAGGAGCCGGTGTTCGACTCGGTCGCGCAGCTCGAGCTCCTCCTGCCGGCGATCACCGGTCTCGTGTCCACCCTGACCTTCCACACCGATCGCATGGCCGAGCTGGCACCCGCCGGGTTCACCCTCGCCACCGACATCGCCGAGTGGATGGTGCGCCAGGGAGTGCCGTTCCGGATCGCGCACGAAGCGGCCGGCGCCTGCGTGCGGGCGGCGGAGGCGCGCGGAGTCGGACTCGAGGAACTGACCGACGACGAACTGGCCGCCGTCGATGCCGCACTGACCCCGCAGGTACGTGAGGTCCTCACCGTGGAGGGCTCGATCGCCTCGCGCAACGCCCGCGGCGGCACCGCGGGCGTGCGGGTCGGTGAACAGCTCGACGGTGTCCGTGCCGCCGCCCGCGCGCTGCGGGACTGGGTGCGCGGCTGACCGGCCTGCACGGTGAACGGGGCCATCGGGTCGACGTAATGTGGCAGGCTGTCATTCCTGACAGGGTCGACACACGCAGAACTCGGCGGATGGGAAGAGGTTCGTGGCACTGGGCGGTGGATCGGTGATGGGGCCCCTGCGACGTGTGGTGGCGACCGCGCAGAACGGCCTCGAGGTGATCCGTCACGGCGGCTTGGAAACGGGGGCGACCCCGTCCCCGTTCCAGGTCGTCGAGCGGACCGGCATGTACAGGCTGCGGCACTACTATCCGGAATCCGACGCCGCCGAGACCGGTGCTCCGGTGGTGATGGTTCCCCCGATGATGATGTCGGCGGACGTGTACGACGTCACCCGTGAGACGGGAGCGGTCGGCATCCTGCACTCGATGGGCCTCGACCCCTGGGTGGTCGACTTCGGTTCCCCGGACCGGGAGGAAGGCGGGTGGGACCGCACCCTCACCGATCACATCATCGCCCTCGACGAGATCGTCGATCACGTGCACGACTACACCGGTCGTGACATCCACCTCGCCGGCTACTCGCAGGGCGGGATGTTCTGCTATCAGGCCGCGGCCTACCGCCGCAGTCGGCACGTCGCGAGCCTGATCACCTTCGGCAGCCCGGTGGACACCCTGGCCGCGTTGCCGTTCGGAATCCCGGAGGGCGTCGCGGTCCGGGCTGCCGACTTCCTCGCCGACCACGTCTTCAACCGTCTCGCCATCACCGGTTGGATGGCCAAGACCGGTTTCCAGTTCCTCGATCCTGTCAAGACGGTGCGGTCGCGCATCGAGTTCCTCATGCAACTGCACGACCGGGAAGCCCTCCTGCCGCGCGAACCCCAGCGTCGCTTCCTCGACACCGAGGGGTGGGTGGCCTGGTCCGGTCCCGCGGTGGCCGAACTGCTCCGCCAGTTCATCGTGCACAACCGCATGGTCAGTGGCGGATTCGTCATCAACGACCGTGCTGTGAGCCTGGCCGAGATAACCTGTCCGATCCTCGCGTTCGTCGGCGAGGTGGACGACATCGGCCAACCCCTTGCGGTGCGCGGCATCCGCAAGGCCGCCCCCCGGGCCCAGGTTTTCGAATATTCGCTACGCGCAGGGCATTTCGGACTCGTCGTGGGTGGCACCGCGGCCCGGCAGACCTGGCCCGCCGTCGGCGAATGGGTGCAGTGGCGCGAAGGGCACGGCGACCGACCGGTCGGCGTCGGCCGGATGGCGATCCCCGAACTCCACGCGGAAGGGGAAACCGGGGTGTCCGTCGCGACCCGGCTCACCCACACCGTCGCCACCATCGCGGAGGTCGGCGTAGAGGTCGGCAAGGGCATCGCCGACCTGGCCTCCGAGACAGTGCGCGGCGCGCGGGAACTGTCGGGGGAAGCGGCCCGCGCCCTGCCGCGACTGGCCCGGCTCGGACAGATCCAGCCCCGTACCCGCATCTCCCTTGCCGGTGTCCTCACCGAGCAGTGCCGCAAGGGACCGCACCGCGAGTGCTTCATCTACGAAGACCGCGTCTACACCTTCGCCGAAGTCAATCGCCGGATCGACAACGTGGTGCGCGGACTGGTGCACTCCGGTGTGCGTCCCGCCGCCCACGTCGGCATCCTGATGGACACCCGCCCCAGCGCGATGGCCGCGGTCACGGCCGTCTCCCGGATCGGAGCGGTGTCGGTCCTGCTCCCACCCGGCCCCGACCTCGACGAGGCGATCCGATCGGGTGGTGTCCAGAAGATCATCACCGACCCCGAGAACCTCGATCGGGCACTCGCCACGGGGATCCCGGCCCTGGTCCTCGGCGGGGGCAGCATTCGCGAACTCGACATCCCGCCCGGTGCAGACGTCGTCGATCTCGAGCACCTCGACATCACCACGATCGAACTCCCCGGCTGGTATGCCCCCGATCCCGGTGTCGCGCGGGAACTTGCCTTTCTCCTGTTCACCGGGAGTGGTGACACCCTGGAGATGCGGCAGATCTCCAACCACCGATGGGCGCTCTCCGCCTTCGGGACCGCCACCGCCGCCGCGCTCGGCCGTGGCGACACGGTCTATTGCCTTGCCCCGCTTTATCATTCGTCCGGTCTGCTGGTCAGCTTCGGCGGCGCACTCGCGGGAGGCTGCCGGATAGCCCTGTCCCACGGTCTCGATCCCGCACGCTTCAGCGAGGAAGTTCACCGTTACGGCGTCACCGTCGTCACCTACACCTGGGCAATGATGAGGGACATCCTCGACAGCCCCGCGCTGCACATCGACGAGATCCATCCCGTCCGCCTCTTCATCGGCTCGGGCATGACCACCGGACTGTGGCGGCGGACCCTCGAACGTTTTGCTCCCGCACAGGTGCTCGAGTTCTATGCCTCCACCGACGGCGAGGTCGTCCTGGCCAACGTCTCGGGTGCCAAGATCGGGTGCAAGGGACGGCCCCTGCCCGGCAGCGCCGAGGCTCGCCTTGCCGCATGGGATCCCACGACCGGGCGCCTGGTGGAGGATCCGCGGGGCTTCGTCCGCGAAAGCGCGGACGGCGAGGTCGGACTCCTGCTCGGGCGGCCCAGTGCCTCCACCGAAGCACTGCCCGGTGTCATGCGAGGTGTGTTCGAAGTCGGTGACGTATGGGTGCCCACCGAGAACCTCTTCCGTCGAGACCAGGACGGTGACTACTGGCTGCTCGACAGCAAGCACAGTGTCATCCGTACCCCGCACGGGCCGGTATACGGGCAGCCGGTGGCGGACGCGCTCGGCAGTATCCCGAAGGTCGATCTCTGCGTCGTCTACGGTGTGCGCACCGCCGGCACCGAAATCGCCGTGGCCGCCTGCACCCTCCGCGAGAACCGCGCGCCGAGCGCCGCGGAGATCACCGCGGCACTCGACGCAGTCCCCGCCTCGGAACGACCCGATCTCGTCCATGTCGTCCCGCACATCGACCTCGGGCCCACATTCCGGCCCGTGTCCGGCGATCTGCCGGCACGAGGCCTGCCGAAGCCGACGGTGCGGTCGTGGTTCGCCGATCCCGATACCGGCACCTACAAGCGGTTCACCAAAGCGGTTGCAGTGAGATTTGCCGGCGTCGGCGCTGGTCCGGCGCCGGGCGCACGGTAGCGTGGGCCCGTCCGGCCCCCACACCACCGTCGAGAGGACAACCGTGGCTGTCGATCCCACGCTGCTGAGCATCCTGGCCTGCCCGCAGGACAAGGGGCCGCTGCTCCTCGTCGACGATTCGGTCCTCTACAACCCGCGGTTGCGCCGGGCGTATCCGATCGAGAACGGCATCCCCGTCCTCCTCGTCGACGAGGCCCGAGACGTGACCGACGCCGAACACGAGGACTATGTCGCGCGCGGGGTGGCCGGTTGGACCGAGGACCCGGTGACGGACTGACCGTGGCGTTCGAGCGGCTCACCCCGGTCGATCCGCTGAAGGCGGCCCACACGATCCTCGGTGCCACGCTGTGTGCGGGCGAGGTGGTGCTGCGGATCACGGAGGTGGAGGCATACGGGGGCCCCGAGGACGGTCCCTGGCCCGATCCGGCGGCGCATTCCTACCGGGGACGTACGCCTCGGAACGCGGTGATGTTCGGCCCCGCCGGCCATCTCTACGTCTACCGCAGCTACGGGCTGCACCACTGCGCCAACATCTCGGTCGGAGCCGACGGAGTGGCTGCCGCCGTGCTGCTGCGAGGCGCGGAAGTCGTTGCGGGGGAGGAGACCGTCCGTGCCCGGCGAACGGCCGGGACTCCGGCGTCGAACCTCGCCCGCGGACCCGGCAACCTGGCCGAGGCTCTGGGGCTGACGCTCGCGGACAACGGGATCGACGTGCTCGACGAAGGCGCCTCGGTGAGGCTCACCCTGGGGGACGCCGAGCGGGTCGCGGCGGGACCCCGCGTGGGTATCAGCGTCGCGGCCGAGCGGCCGTGGCGGCTGTGGATTCCGGGGGCGGTGGGCGTGTCGGCCTACCGGCGCAGCCCGCGCGCGCCGGCCGCTCCGCGCCGGATGGGATGATCGAGCAGTGACTGAGCACATCCTCGACGAACTGACCTGGCGCGGGCTGATCGCCCAATCGACCGACCTCGACACACTCCGCCGCGACCTCGACGCGGGCCCGGTCACGCTCTATGCCGGATTCGACCCGACCGGCCCCAGTCTGCACGCGGGTCACCTCGTGCCGTTGCTCGCACTCAAGCGCTTTCAGCGGGCGGGCCACCGGCCGATCGTGCTGGCCGGCGGCGCCACCGGCATGATCGGCGACCCGCGCGAGGTGGGGGAGCGGACCATGAACTCGGCGGACACGGTCGCCGAGTGGGCCGAACGCATCCGTGGGCAGCTCGAGCGGTTCGTCGACTTCGACGATTCCCCGACCAGCGCGATCGTCGTGAACAACGCCGACTGGACCTCCTCCCTCAGCGTCGTCGACTTCCTCCGCGATGTCGGCAAGCACTTCTCCGTCAACGTCATGCTCGCGCGCGACACCGTCAGACGCCGGCTCGAGGGCGACGGCATCTCGTACACCGAATTCAGCTACATGCTGCTCCAGGCCAACGACTACGTGCAGTTGCGTCGTCAGCACGGGTGCACCCTGCAGGTGGGTGGATCGGACCAGTGGGGCAACATCATCGCGGGCGTCGAGCTCAACCGGCGGACGGACGCCGCGGCAGTGCATGCGCTCACGGTCCCGCTCGTCACCTCCGCCGACGGAAAGAAATTCGGAAAGTCCACCGGCGGCGGAAGCCTGTGGCTCGATCCGCAGATGACCACCCCCTATGCCTGGTACCAGTACTTCGTCAACGCCGCGGATGCCGACGTCGTGAAGTACCTGCGGTGGTTCACCTTCCTGGATCAGGAGGAGCTCGCCGAACTCGAGACGGCGACGGCCGAGCGGCCGCACGCCCGTGAAGCGCAGCGCCGGCTCGCGGCCGAGATGACGACTCTCGTTCACGGAGAGGCGAACACTCGCGCGGTCGAACTGGCGAGTCGGGCGTTGTTCGGGCGAGGCGAGCTTTCGGAGCTGGACGAGGCGACCCTTTCCGCCGCCCTGGCAGAGGCTTCCGTCGCCGAGGTGCGCGACGGGCAACCCGACACGATCGTCGACCTGCTCGTCGCAACAGGTCTGTGCGAGAGCAAGGGCGCGGCCCGGCGCACGATCAAGGAAGGGGGCGCCTCCGTGAACAACCAGCGCATCTCGTCCGAGGACTGGGTCCCGTCGAGTGCGGATCTTCTGCACGGTCGCTGGCTCGTGCTGCGGCGAGGCAAGCGCAACTTCGCCGGCGTCCGCGTCGAGCGCGGCTGACGAGAGTGACCTCACCGCTGACGGGCCGCTGACCTGCGGGTTTGACGGCCTGTTAGCGGTGGCGTAACTTTGTCGTCGTTCGAGCGACACGGACACCGACCCGGACCGAGAGGTACGGAAGTTGGTTGTGTCCTGACCGACCGAACGACCGACACGATGATCGCAGACGCTGATTGCGTAGGTGAACTCGGAGTGTTAGGATAGAACGGTTGCCCCGGAGCCGAACGCGAAAGCGCGAAGCGAC
>NZ_BCXE01000042.1 GCF_001894945.1 Rhodococcus ruber NBRC 15591 | reverse complement strand
TTCTGGAAGGAGAGGCGTTAACGGAGGAAATCGAGGATCACGACAGCTGTCTGCGCGGGCTGCCCCAGCCAGGGCGCGTGTCCGCCCGGGAGGACTGCCAGCTTCGCCGAGGGGATCAGGTCGGTCACCCCACGGGCCACGGCGACGCCGCCGAGCGGCTCGTCGCGGCCCCAGACGAGAAGCGTGGGCATGGTCAGGCGGCCGAGTTCATCGGGACGTACGCGCGTCCGCCGGCGGAACCCGGACGGCGTCAGCAATGCCAGGGGAGACACGAGTGCGTGTATCTCGTCGCGCGCGGCCGACTCGGCGACGGGGTCTCTGCGCATGGCAACGAGCAGATCGATCAGGTCGGGATGCCGGACCAGCGTCGCGCGTTCCCCCATGACGGCGGCAAACCGGAGCACGGACTCCCGGCCGGGCGGAACGAGACCGGCCGCCAGCCTGCCGAGCCCCGGAGTGGCGAGTACCCGGTGCGGCAGCGGGCACCGCGTCCCCGGAAAGGCGGGCGGCCCGACTAGTACGACCCGGCCGACCCGCTCCGGGTGCGCGAGTGCGTACCAGGTGGCCCACACACCGCCCGCGGAGTGCCCGAGCAGCACGGTCTCTTCGAGGCCGAGGACGTCGAGCAGGCGATCCAGCCACCCGACCGCCGCTGTGCGGAAGTGCCGTCGGGGGTGGTCGATCGGGTCGCTGAGGCCCCGGCCGGGCAGGTCCGGGGCAATCGCGCGGACGCCGTCGAGTTCGGCGAGTAGCGGCAGAAAGAATCCGGCAGCGACCCCGGTGCCGTGGAGCAGGATCATCGGCGGTCCGGCGCCCTTCTCCAGGACGTGCACTCGGGTGGGCAAGTCCGATTCCACCCTGCGGCTGTATCCCGAGCCCTCCGGAAGCACTCGTTCGTACCATGCTCGCAGGCCCGCGTGGCCGTCGTCCGCCGACGTCCCAGCGTCTCGCACAATGCTCTTCGTGAACATGGCCCCAGTTTGTTCGCGACGGCCGAGCGCTCGCATCGGGCGAATTGTGCAGTCCGTCATCCCGCACAGGGGAAATCTGTGTACGACACCGCCGGCGAAGTGCCGGATCGGCGGGACCTGCTTCGCGGGATGCACGAGTTCGTGTCGGGCTGGACGGGGATGACAGCGGACACGACGGAAAGAAGAAGGAAGGCCGGCGATCTCGCAGATCGCCGGCCTTCCTTCGTGCTGTGCGCCATCAGGGACTCGAACCCCGAACCCGCTGATTAAGAGTCAGCTGCTCTGCCAATTGAGCTAATGGCGCTTGGCGGTGCGTCTCCGGGGCGTTGTCCCGGCGACGAAGGAAAGACTACACACCTTCCAGGAGCGCACCAAATCGGCTGGTCATGCCGCATTTCGGTGGAAGCGGGACGTAACGCCGAGGGGGCCGGCGGCGATTGGTATTCGAACGTTATTCGCGTCGTCGACGTCGCGGCGGCTGTGCCTCGAGCGGGGCTGGCATCATCGAACGCACGCGCATCGACGTGCAGTTTTGCGGCCCGGGGGAGGCCCGGAATCGGAGGGTGAGAGTGGTTGGGAACAGTGCGGCGCCGCGCCGCCGGCGGAATCGGCATGCCGTCGCGGCGGTGCTCGGGGCGGTGTTGGTCGGCGTCATGACCTTCGTCACGGCCTGCTCCGGCGCGTCCGGCGCCGGCGGGGCCGAGGAGGTGCCGATCGATTCGAATCCCCTCGCCGCGCTCATCAAGCCCACGGTCTCGGCGAGCGTGGTCGACGGGGGAGTCGGCTTCTCGCCCATCGAGCCGGTGACCGTCTCGGTGGTCAACGGCAAGCTCGAGTCCGTCACGCTGCTCAACCCGGACGGGGAACCCGTAGCCGGGGCACTCGGTCCGGACGGAGCCACGTGGGCCAACACCGAGCCGCTCGGCTACAGCCGGCAGTACCGGCTCGAGGCCGTCGCGTACGGGCTCGGTGGAGCGACGACGACCGTCGTCTCGTTCACCACCAGCGCCCCGGGAAATCTCACCCAGCCGTACGTGATGCCGGGTGAGGGCGCGGTCGTCGGCATCGGCCAGCCCGTCGCGATCCAGTTCGACGAGAACATCCCCGATCGTCTCGCTGCCGAGCAGGCCATCACCGTCGTCACCGAGCCGCCGGTCGACGGCGCGTTCTACTGGCTGAGCAACCGTGAGGTGCGGTGGCGGCCCGAGAACTACTGGGCGCCGGGCACGAGGGTGACGGTGGACGTGAAGGTCTACGGTCGCGATCTGGGCGACGGTCTGTTCGGCCAGTCGGACGTGCACTCGAGCTTCACGATCGGCGATGCGGTGGTCATCACCGCCGACGACAACACCAAGCAGGTCACCGTCAACCGCAACGGGGTCGACGTGATGACGATGCCCACGTCCATGGGCAAGGACGGCACGCCCACCCCCAACGGCGTGTACACGATCGGCGACCGGTTCGAGCATCTGGTGATGGACTCGTCGACCTACGGCGTCGCCGTCGACTCCGCGGAGGGGTACCGGACCCCGGTGGACTGGGCGACGCGGATGTCCTACAGCGGGATCTTCTTCCATTCGGCGCCGTGGTCCCTCGGCGACCAGGGCGTGCGCAACGTCAGCCACGGCTGCCTCAACCTGAGCCCGGCCAACGCCAAGTGGATCTTCGACAACACCAAGCGCGGTGACATCGTCGTCGTGCAGAACACCGTCGGCGGCATCCTCTCGGGCACCGAGGGACTCGGGGACTGGAACATTCCGTGGTCGACGTGGAAGGCCGGAAACGCGCGCGCCTGATCCGGCGCCCCGGCGTGAGGCAGGCCGGGTCCGCCTCCTGCGGTAGCGGTTGGCACGAGACCCCCGGGATCGACGATCCCGGGGGTCTTCCCGTGTCGGGTGCCGACCGCCGGGCAGCCCGACCGTGGAGGGTCGACATGCGGTCCTGCGCGGCGGAGAATCAGGGAGAAGGCATGCCTACCTGTGACGTCGACCGACCGTGGACCACCGAGCGTGGCCCGGCGGACAGGTCCGAGTCGAGGAGGATTCATGTCTGCGACGACAGATCCCACGTTCTACCGCAGCCCGAGTGACGCCGTGGCAGCCGCGCCCGAGCGGCTTGCCTATGTGGCTGCCTTCGATCCGGCCGGCCGGGCGAAGGACGCGATCGCAGTGGTCGATTGCGAGCCGGGTTCGCCGACATACGGTGGTGTGATCGGCTGGACCGAGCTGCCGACGGCGGGCAACGAGTTGCACCACTTCGGATGGAACGCCTGCTCGAGCGCGCTGTGTCACGAGGGGCACGGTCACGAGGGGCACGGTCACGAGGGGCACGGTCACGAGGGGCACGGCGATCACCACGGCCAGCCGCTCGAGCGGCGGTACCTGGTGGTGCCGGGCATCCGCTCGTCGAGAACGTACATCCTCGACACCAAACCCGATGCGCGGCACCCGGTGGTGACACGCACGATCGAGGCCGCCGAGCTCGCCACGAAGGCGGGATACTCGCGGCCGCACACGGTGCATTGTGGACCGGGTGGCATCTTCATGTCCGCCCTGGGAGGCGCCGACGGCGCCGAGGGTCCGGGTGGTGTCGCGCTGCTCGACCACGACACGTTCGACGTCATCGGAGCCTGGGAGGCCGAGCACGGCGAGCAGTCCCTGGCGTACGACGTGTGGTGGCACCTGAAGCACGACACGGTGATCACCTCCGAGTGGGCCACGCCGTCGATGATCGAGAACGGACTGAACGCCGAGGACCTCCTCGGCCGCAGGTTCGGACACCATCTGAATTTCTGGAGCATGTCCGAGCGCAAGCCGACGCAGCGCATCGATCTCGGCGACGAGCATCAGATGGTTCTCGAACTCCGTCCGGCGCACAATCCTTCCGCGGCGTTCGGGTTCGTGGGCGTCGTCATCAGCGTGGAGGATCTGTCGGCGTCGGTGTGGATGTGGCACAAGAGCGACGACCGGTGGGCGGTGGAGAAGGTGATCACCATTCCGGCGGAGCCGGCCGACCCCGACGATCTGCCGCCGGCGCTGAAACCCTTCGGCGCGGTACCGCCGCTCGTCTCCGACATCGACCTGTCGGTCGACGACCGTTGGCTGTACGTCTCGTGCTGGGGCACCGGAGAACTCAAGCAGTACGACGTCGGCGACCCGTTCCACCCGCGGGAGACGGCATCGGTGCGCCTCGGTGGGATCGTGGGCCGCGCGCCGCATTCGGCGGTTCCGGACCTCCCGATCGCGGGAGGCCCGCAGATGGTGGAGATCAGTCGCGACGGGCGTCGGGTCTACGCCACCAACTCGCTCTATGCGGCCTGGGACGAGGTCTTCTACCCGGACGGTGTGGGGGCGTGGATGGCGAAGTTCGACGCCGATGTCTCTGCCGGCGGCCTGGTCGTCGACCGCGGGTTCTTCCCGCACGGCGACGACTTCCGCGGACTTCGAGTGCACCAGACGCGCCTGCAGGGCGGGGATGCGTCCAGCGACTCGTACTGCTTCACCGGGTGAGCGTCGTCGCACGGCGCCTTCCGCCCCACCGTCTGGGCAAACCCGATGGCTGCCCGGACCGTGTTCGGACGGGGGCGCTGGTGCAGAGTTCGATACACGCCGCCGAAAACAGGCGAGTCCCTGACCGGCTTCCGCCGGTCAGGGACTCGCCCTGTGGGGGTGAGTGACGGGACTCGAACCCGCGACAGCCAGGATCACAACCTGGTGCTCTACCAACTGAACTACACTCACCATCGCATTCGCGATCGGCCTGGGCCGGTTGCGCCTGCGGTACAGATACTAGCCTGAGTTTGCCGGAAACGGCGAATCCGCAGGTCAGGCCGGGCCCAACTCCTTCGTGACGGCGGCGATCTCGGCGGACGGGGGGCCCGGAGGCGCGACGAACGCGGTACGCCGGTAATACCGCAACTCGCGAATCGACTCCTTGATGTCGGCGAGCGCCCGGTGCGACAGGCCCTTGGCCGGTTGGCCGAAGTAGATCCGCGGGTACCAGCGGCGGCACAGCTCCTTGACGGAGCTGACGTCCACCATCCGGTAGTGGAGGTAGGCGTCGAGCTCGGGCATGTCGCGAGCGATGAACCCGCGGTCCGTCGCGATCGAGTTGCCCGCCAGGGGCGCGGTGCCGGCCTCCGGGACGTGTGCCCGGATGTAGTCGAGCACCGTCTTCTCCGCCTCGGCGACGCTCACCGTGGACCTGCGCACCTCCTCGGTGAGCCCCGAGCGCTCGTGCATCTCGGTGACGACGTCGGGCATCGCGGCGAGTGCCTCGTCGTCGGCGTGGATGACGATGTCCACCCCGTCTCCCAGCACGTTGAGATCACTGTCGGTGACGAGGGCGGCGATCTCGATCAGCTGGTCGCTGTCGATCCGCAAGCCGGTCATTTCGCAATCGATCCACACAAGTTTGTCCTGCACGAAACACAGCGTAGTCAGCCCGGTCGTGGCGATACGGTCACGGTGACCATTCCACGGCCGCACGTGGACGAGGAGGACACCGGATGACGGTCGATCCGACGCCGAGTCCGGTGTGCCGTTTGGGCTGCTCCCGCAGCCCAAACGGCACACCGGGCGCTACGCGCCCAGCTTCTTGTAGAAGGCGCCGACGATCGGCGCGACGACACCGCGCGGGGTGTAGTTGCCGGCGACGGACATCGCCTTGCTGATCAGGCCCGGCACGATGCGCATCTTGTTCTCCGCGAGCGCGTCGAGCGACACCTTCGCGGTGTGCTCGCTCGAGATCCACAGGAAATCCGGCACGAGCCTGTCGACGATCGACGCCTCGGCCGGGTCCGGGGTCTCCGTGCGCACCGGGCCCGGCGCCAGCAGCGTCACGTGCACGCCGCTGTCCTTCAGTTCCCCGCGCAGCGACTCGGAGAAGGTGTTGACGAACGCCTTCGTCGCCGCATAGGTCGCGTTGTTGGGTATCGGCATGTTGCCCGCCGCGGAACCGACCATCAGGATCGCCCCGGATCGGCGCTCGACCATCTGCGGCAGCACCGCGAGGGTCAGATCGTGCACGGCGACGGCGTTCAGTTCGACCTGAGCCCGTTCGTAGGCCGGATCGAGCTGGGCCACCGGGCCGAACGTCGCGATGCCCGCGTTGTTGCACAGGATGCTGATCGGGCGCTTGCCGAGTTCCTCGACGAGCGCGGTTCGTGCGTCGCGGTCGGACAGGTCGCACGCGCGGACCTCGACGGTGACGCCGTGCTTCGCCTGCAGCGTCGCCGCGAGTTCCTCCATCACGTCGCCGCGGCGGGCGACGAGGATCAGCGAGTGCCCGCGCGCGGCGAGTTCGGCGGCGAGGGCCTCGCCGATGCCGGAGGAGGCGCCGGTCACGACGGCTCGGGCGTCGGGGGTGGGAGTCGGCAGAGTCATGGTCGCTCAGCGTAGCGGCGGCCGGTTCAGATGCGATCCGCGAGGCGGGTGCCCTGCTCGATCGCGCGCTTGGCGTCGAGCTCCGCGGCGACGTCGGCCCCGCCGATGACGTGGGTGGTCACGCCCGCGGCGGTGAGCCGATCGACGAGGTCACGGACCGGTTCCTGCCCCGCGCAGATCACCACGTTGTCGACGTCGAGCACCTTCGGGTCACGGCGCTCCGCACCGAAGCTGATGTGCAGGCCGGCGTCGTCGATCCGCTCGTAGTTGACACCGCAGATCTCGTGCACCTTCTTGTGCTTCAGGGACGCCCGGTGCACCCATCCGCTGGTCTTGCCGAGGCCCTTCCCGATCGGGCCGGGCTTGCGCTGCAGCAGGAACACCTCCCGCGGCGACGGCGACGGGCGGGGCGCGGTGAGTGCCCCCGGGGCGGCCTTCGGGTCGGTGACGCCCCACTCGCGCTTCCATTCGGCCAGGTCGAGGGTGGGGGAACGGTCGTGGGTGAGGAACTCGGAGACGTCGACGCCGATCCCGCCCGCCCCGATCACGGCGACACGGGCGCCGACGGGCGCACCGTCCCGGACGACCTGCGGGTAGGACAGCACGCTGGGATGATCGATGCCGGGGATTGCGGGCACGCGGGGGGTGACGCCGGTCGCGACGACCACCTCGTCGTACGCGCCGATCAGGTCGTCGGCGCCCGCGCGGGTACCGAGGCGGACCTGCACCTTCGTCAGCTCCAGCTGGCGGCGGAAGTACCGCACGGTCTCGGCGAACTCCTCCTTGCCGGGGATGCGGCGGGCGATGCCGAACTGGCCGCCGATCTCGTCGTCGGCTTCGAACAGGGTGACGGAGTGGCCGCGACGGGCCAGGTTCACGGCCGCCGCGAGTCCGGCAGGTCCGGCGCCGACGACCGCGACGGTCTTGCGGCGGCGGGTGGGGGCGAGCAGCAGTTCGGTCTCCCGGCCGGCGCGGGGGTTGAGCAGGCACGAGACGTGCTTGTTGACGAAGGCGTGGTCGAGGCAGGCCTGATTGCAGGCGATGCAGGTGTTGATCTCGTCGGGTACGCCGGCGGCGGCCTTGCGGACCCATTCCGGGTCGGCCAGCATCGGCCGCGCCATCGAGATCAGCTGTGCGTCGCCGCGAGCGAGGATCTCCTCGGCCGTCTCGGGCATGTTGATCCGGTTGGAGGCTGCGACCGGGATCCCGACGTGCTTCGCCAGCTCGGCGGTGACGTCCGCGAACGCGGCGCGCGGGACGGAGGTGACGATGGTGGGCACCCGCGACTCGTGCCAGCCGATGTCGGTGTTGATCAGCGTGGCGCCCGCGCGTTCGATCTCCTGGGCGAGGGCGACGATCTCGTCCCAGCGCTGGCCGCCGTCGACGAGGTCGGCCATGGACAGCCGGAAGCAGATCGCGAAGTTCGGCCCGACGGCCTCGCGGGTGCGGCGGACGATCTCGACGGGCAGCCGGCGACGGTTCTCGGCGCTGCCGCCCCACGCGTCGGTCCGGCGGTTGGTGCGCTCGGCGAGGAACTGGTTGATGAAGTACCCTTCGCCGCCCATGATCTCGACGCCGTCGTAGCCGGCCTGCTGGGCGAGGCGGGCGCAGCGGACGTAGGCGCGGATCTGCCACCGCACCCCCCACGAGGTGAGCCTGCGCGGGCGGAACGGGTTGATCGGTGCCTTGATCGACGACGCGGACACACTCAGCGGCCAGTAGCTGTAGCGCCCGGCGTGCAGGATCTGCAGCAGGATGCGGCCGCCTTCCGCGTGGACCGCATCGGTGATCGTCCGGTGCCGGCGGGCCTCGAGCCGGTTGGTGAGTTTGGCGCCGAACGGCAGCAGCCAGCCGGTCCGGTTGGGGGCGTAGCCGCCGGTGACGATGAGGCCGACGCCGCCGCGGGCGCGCTCGGCGAAATACGCGGCGAGGCGACCGGTGTTCCTGGCCCGGTCCTCGAGACCGGTGTGCATCGAGCCCATCACGACCCGGTTGGGCACGGTGAACGGCCCGAGATCGAGGGGGGAGAGCAGGTGGGGATACGGATTCGTCACGTGTTGTCCTCGATGGTGAGGGCGTCGAGCACTTCCTGGCACCAGTCCGCGAAACCCTGCTCGACGCGGATGCCGCCGCGCAGGACCAAGTACTGGTGGAGTGAGAGCCCGGTGAGCCGGTGAGGTGCGGGGAAGTCGCGTTTCTCGATGGTGCGGTACACCTCGAGGCGTGCGGCGTGGGCGTCGCGGTGGCGGGTGAGCTCCGCGAGGAGGGCGGGGAGGGTGTCGGGCCCGGCGGCGCGGATCTTCACGGCCAGGTCGCTGCGTAGTTGCTCGGGGTCGGAGGGCTGGGAGATCCAGCGGTCCAGTTCGGTGCGTCCAGCGGCGCTGACGCGGTAGACCTTCTTGTCGGGTCGCCCGTCCTGGGGCACGGTGCGGCCGGTGATCCAGCCGCTCTCCTCCATCCGCCGCAGCACGCGGTAGATCTGCTGGTGGGTTGCGCTGTGGAAGAAGCCGATCGACTTGTCGAACCGGCGGGCGAGCTCGTAGCCGGAGCCGGACCGCTCGACGAGTGCGGCGAGCAGCGCGTGTTCCAGTGCCATGCCGCGAGTATGCACCGAGGTGCATATGCAATCAAGTGCACATTGGAGAGGACGTCCGCGAACCACCCGGTCAGTCGCGAACGCGATTGTGTTCGCGGCTGACGGGGGATCGCGCGGATCGTCAGAGGCCGGTTCTCGGCGCGACGATCTCCTAGGCTGCGGGCATGAGTGCGCACACGGACGCCGTCGCCGGGATCGGGGAGGCCACCTCGCGGCGCCAGGTCTTCGCCTGGGGCATGTGGGACTTCGGGTCGTCGGCCTACCACGCGGTGGTGCTGACCTTCGTCTTCTCCGTGTATCTCACCGACGCCGTGGGCGACGACCTGCCGGGGTCGATGTCGGCGAGCACGTGGCTCGGGTGGGCGCTGGGCATCTCGGGGTTCGTCATCGCGATCACCGCCCCCGTCTCGGGGCAGCGCTACGACGCGGCCGGCCGGCGCAAGCGGTCCCTCGCGGTGCTGTCCTACACCGGCGTCGCGCTCATGGCGGCGATGGTGTTCGTGCGCGACGACCACCGTTACCTGTGGCTCGGCCTCGTGCTGCTGGGGGTGTCGTCGGTCGTCGTCGAACTCGCGCAGGTGCCCTACAACGCCATGCTCCGGCAGGTCTCCACCGAGGAGAACATGGGCCGGGTCTCCGGTCTGGGCTGGGCCATGGGCTACGTCGGCGGGCTGCTGCTGTTGCTGCTCGGGTACTTCGGTTTCATCGCCGGCGACGGCGACACCCGCGGCTTCCTCGGGGTGAGCACCGAGGCCGGTCTCAACATCCGCCTGGTGGTGCTGGCCGCGGCGGTGTGGTTCGCGATCTTCGCCGTCCCGGTGCTGCTCGCGGTGCCCGAGGTTCGGCCCACCGGCGCCGATCCCGGCGCGGAACGGACCGGGATCGTGCACTCCTACCGGGTGCTGCTGCGCGACCTCCGCGAGCTGTGGGCGATGGACCGGCGCACCGTCGGCTATCTCGGCGCGTCGGCACTGTTCCGCGACGGTCTGGCCGGGGTGTTCACGTTCGGCGCGGTGCTCGCGGTGAACGTGTACGGCATCGACGCCGCCGACGTACTGCTGTTCGGTGTGGCCGCGAACGTGGTGTCGGCGCTCGGTGCCCTCGCGGCGGGGCGCTTCGACGACCGGGTCGGCCCCAAGGCGGTGATCGTCGCCTCACTCACCGCCATGATGGCCGTCGGCATCGTGCTGCTCGTGGTGTCGGGGCCGGTGATGTTCTGGATTTTCGGTCTGCTGCTGTGCCTGTTCGTCGGGCCCGCGCAGTCGTCGGCCCGCACCTTCCTCGCACGCATCACCCCCGCCGGACGGGAGGGCCAGATGTTCGGGCTCTACGCGACGACCGGCCGCGCCGTGTCGTTCCTGGCCCCGACCCTGTTCGGGCTCTTCGCCTGGACCTTCGGCGCGGACCGGGCCGGCATCGCCGGTCTGCTCGTCGTGCTCGGCGCCGGGCTGGTGGCGCTGCTCGCGGTGCGGGCCCCGGAGGGTCAGTCCTTGAAGTAGACGAGCTGGTGGCTCGTGGCGAGCAGCGTGCCGTCGCGGCCCCACAGCTGGGCGGCCTGGTCGAAGTAGCCCTGCGAGAAGCGGTGCGTGCGCGCGGTGCCCAGCACGAAGTCGTCGCTCTGGGCGTCGAGCTGTGCGGCGTCGGCGTGGAAGTACACGGTCAGGGACACGGTCCCGGCCGGCATGTACCGGCCGCGCCGCAGGAACACCCTCGGGTAGAAGACGTCGCACAGCGCCGTCAGCGCCGGGAAGTCGAGTGGGCGGACCGGTGCGTCGCGCACCCACAGTGTCGTGGTGGAGTCGGGGTGCTCGCCGGCGTCCTGCTCGGGCACCGCGCCCTCGACGAACCGCATCTCGTAGTTGCGGGCCCAGGCGATGAAGTCCGGAAAGGTCCGGGCGGGAACCGTCTCCGCGGGCGGCACCTCCGGAACGTCGAGTTCGGTGTCCGACCAGGTGTCGCGGCGGGTGCCGAACACCGCGGTGGCGGTGGTGGTGACCATGCCGTCCTGCGTCAGCTCGAGCAGCCAGTGCTGGTTGGTGCGGTTGGTGCGGACCGCCCGCACGGTGATGTCGAACTCGCCGTCGGCGACCGGGCCGGCGTAGTTGACGGTCAGGGAGATGGGATCGCCGAGCCGGTCCGGGTGCTGCTGGACGGCCCGCAGCAGGGCGGCGGCGGTGACGCCGCCGAACGGGCCGACCATGTTCGTGTACTCGGGGCTGGTCCGCCCCCGCGTGTGACCGTCCTCCGTGGGCTCGAGCGCCACGGCGGCGTCGAAGGGGTGGGGCGGGGCGGCGATCTCGGTCACGACGACTCCTCGGGAAGAACGGGTCCGTTCCGGCGCGAACCGGACTTAAGTATGACAACATACATAGAAATCGGCGGCAAGAGCGGAGCAGGAACATGGCGAGGCGCAGCGACCCGACCACCGGCCCCCGTGCCGCGATGATCCGCAGCGCGATCCGGCTCATCCGGGAGCGGGGCGTCGCCGCGACCTCGTTCGCCGACGTGCTCGCCCACAGCGGAGCGCCCCGCGGGTCGGTGTACCACCATTTCCCGGGCGGAAAGGCGCAGCTCGTCGAGGAGGCCACGCGCAGCGCCGCCGATCACCTGGGCGACGGCGTGACGCGGGTGCTGGAAGCCTCGGACACCCCCGGTGCGCTGCGGGCGCTCGCCGACCTGTGGCGCCGCGGGCTCGAGGACGGTGACTACGCGGTCGGCTGCCCGATCGTCGCGGCCGCCCTCGGCACCGAACGCGGCGCCCGCGACGTCGCAGGCGTCGCGTTCGAGACCTGGTGCGACCTGCTCGCCGACGCTCTCGTCGCGGACGGGGTCGGTCCGGAACGCGCACGGTCGCTGGCGGTGCTCGTCGTCGGCGCGCTCGAGGGCGCGCTGGTGCTCGCCCAGGCACAACGCAGCTCGGCGCCGCTCGACGCGGTGGTCGACGAGCTCACGGTCCTGTGCCGATCGGCGATCGACCCTGCTGTCGGGCCGTGTTTCGGAAGTGTGGAATCACCAGGCCGTTCGGGCGGTGAGGCGTGTCGCGAGCGCTGAATGAGCGGAGATTCCGGAGAGGGTTCATCGAGGGAGGGCCCGGCACCGCTGCGACGGGGATCGAATGCCTTCTGTTGCAGCACATCGGCTGAGTGCTTCGAGTGTCAGCACCGTCGACTATTCGGTGGACTTGGGGTGCGCAGTGCCGGCGGCCTTGATCCACAGGGTGCGGCGAGCGGTGTCGACGAGATACCACAGCCGTCCGCCGGCGGTGACCTCGTACTGCCACTGCTCCGTCACCGTCCCGCCGTGCGCGGCGGTGGCCAGAGAGCCTTTGAGTTGATGGTGTCGCGAGGTCGGTGCCGGTGTCTCGGGGCGGGCGCGCAGCTCGTTCCACGCGGTGAGGGTGTTCGACGGCGCCTGCTGACACAGCGCTTCCCACCCTTGACGGCGTCGGTGGTGGCGAACCGTAACTCCCACCCGCCGGTGGGGTCGGCGGGCGGGGCGACCCGGTCACCGCGTTCGGGGCTCACGCAGCGCCCGGCGGGGAAACCACACCGTGGTCTTCGTCGGTGTCGGCGGCGAGCAGGGCCGCAAGGTCCGGATCGGCCAGCGCTTCGGCGGTGTGCCGCCAGGCATCGATCACCTGTACCGCCGGGGCCGGGTTGTCGAGCGATTCTGCAGCGCGCAGCGTCGAGACCAGCTCGAGCACCAACTCCTGGACCTCCTCGCGGGAGAGGAACGTCACCCACGGGAACACCTCGGGCAGCACCTCGGTCACCAGCTCCCGCGCGCGGGTGTCACGTCGCATCACCGCCACGAACATCCGCGTCGTCACCGACGCCGCCGCGTGCTCGAGCTCCGCCCGCGCCGCGGTGGTGAGCACCAGGTCCTCCGCGTCGCGCCGGCGCACCCGCAGCGACCGCGCCGGTGAGCGCCGGAGCCGCTCGACCGTGGCCTTGCCCCGCAACTGCAGGTCCGAGAACGACACCTCATCCATGCGCATACTTTAAAATTGCTTCTAAAGTCATGGTCTGTCGAGGCCCGCCACTCCTCGGATGGACCGAAGCGACGATCGCGATCCGGTCCGATCTAGTCCGCGATGGTGACCAGCACCTGTTCCGCGGCGTTGCGATGGCCGTCCGCGTTGGGGTGCAGCGGGGCCGCCGGCTGGGACGGGAACAGGCCCTCGGTCCAGCGTTGCGCGGCCGGCTGGCACGCATCGTGCCCCACTGTGGACTCGCGCAGGTCGACGTAGTCGACACCCGCCGCGTCGGCCTGCTGCCGCATCGCGGCGTTGAGTCGGTCGATCTTGGCCTGCAGGTACGTCGCGTCGTCCGGCAGGATCGGCTGATCGGGATAGCAGCCGCCGTCCCGGATCCCGGTCGGGTAGCCGACCAGCAGGATGCGCGCCTGCGGGGCGCGGTCGCGGATCTCCTGCACAATCGCGCCGTAGGTCGGCGCGAAGTCGTCGATCGCGCGATCCACGAGATCGACGCCGTCGCGGACGTTCGCGGTCGCGCACAGGGGTCCGGCCGGTGCCGAGGCCCTTCCGGACGAGCGATCGAGCGCGAGACACGACCCGGCCAGGGCGACCAGGCCGATGTCGTTGCCACCGATCCCGACGGTGACCAGCTCGGTGTCGGGGGTGAGCGCCTCGTACTGGGCGGCCACAGTGGAGCCCGACGAGACTACTTGGGGCCCTGACAGGTTCGCTGTCGTCGCGGAACTGCACGACACGTCGCGGAAGTCCTCGATGCCGAGTGTCCGGGCCACGGCATGGGGATAGTTGCTGCCCGAGCGGGCGCATGCCGGGTCGACCCGGGGCGGGATCATCGGGCCTGCCGTGAACGAGTCCCCCAGGGCCACATAGGAACTGTAGGCCGGACCCGGATCGGACCCGGTCGACGCCCCGGACCCGGTCGACGGCCCGGGATCGGTGCAGGCCGCGGCGGCCAGCACGGAGAAGGCGGCGGCCGCGACCGCGCCGAGCCGGCGGTGCCGTGCCGTGGTCACGGCGTCTCGTGCGGACATCCGCTCACGGCCGGTCGTCGATCCGGGCGAGGATCGCCTTCGCCAGCGCGTCCGGCGCCTCCTCGGGAACCCAGTGGCTGACGTCGTCGAGGACGACGAATTCGTATGGCGCGTCGACGAACTCGCCGCAGCGCTCGGCGCCCGCCCGGCCGAGGGCCGAATCCGCTGTGCTCCACACGTAGGTGGTGGGCACCCGCACCGGCGCGAGTTCGGCGAACTCGCGTGTCATGGCGCGGTACCAGTTGAGCGTGGCGGTCAGGGCGCCGGGCTCGGACAGCACGCGCACGTACTCGTCGATCGACTCGGAGCTCACCCGGTCGCCGTACATCGCGCGCAGCCGACGAGCATCGTCCTCGAGCAGGACGTGCTCGGCCTTTCCCTCCTGCCGGAGCAGCTTGATGTAGGCCGCGCGGGCCTGCTGATCGGCGTCCTCGCGCAAGGCCCAACCGTAGGCCGCGGGGTGCGGCACCGACACCGCGGTCAGGGTCGTGATGCGGTCGGGGTGGTGTGCCGCGACCTGCCAGGCCACGGCCGCCCCCCAGTCGTGCCCCACCAGGTGGGCCCGGTCGAGCCCGGTCGCGTCGAGCAGCCCGACGACGTCGCCGACGAGCAGGTCGACGGTGTAGGCCGCCACTACGTCCGGGCGGGCACCGGGGGAGTAGCCCCGCTGGTCGGGCGCGAGTACCCGGAGTCCCGCCTCCGCGAGCTGCGGGGCGACGGACTCCCAGCTGCGGGCGGTCTCCGGGAAGCCGTGCAGCAGCACGACCGGCGTGCCGTCGACGGGCCCGGCGGTGTGGACGTCGAAGGTGAGGTCTCCGAGGGTGACGCGCGTGGTCTCGAACATGGCGCCCACCGTACGGGTTGCCGTCAGCGGTGGGTAGGTCTCCAGGCCCCCATGCCGAGAACGATGAGACGCATCTGTTTCTCGGCGCGCGCCAGGACCTCGGCTTCCGCCGGTCCGCCGGGCCGGTCCACGTCGAGCAGTTCGAGCACCACCTCGAGCATGGCGGTCACCAGCAGGTCGGCCGCCATCTCCAGGTCGTCGACCTCCCAGTCCGCCATGCCGGGCATGCGGGAGAGGTCGACGGAGAGTTCGCTGGTGATCAGCCGCAATTCGACGGTGACGGTGCGCGCGACGGCCGGTTGCCCGCCGTGGCGCTCGCGGGCGAGGAACCGGAACGCCTGTTCGTGGGCGCGGACCTGCCGCACCAGGGTCTCGAGCGATGCTCGCGCCGAGGACGGGCCGCGCGCACGCCGGGCCTCGCGCAGCAGCCGGCGGAGCATGCGCATGGTGTCGGCGGCGAGCGCGACGCCGAGTTCTTCCATCGAGTCGAAGTGGCGGTAGAACGCCGTGGGCACGATTCCGGCCCGACGGGCCACCTCGCGCAGGCTCACCGTGGCGAAGCTGCGATCGGCCGAGAGCTCGAGCGCGGCGTCGAGCAGGGCCTGGCGGGTGCGCTCCTTGCGCGCAGCCCGCGTCGCGGGTTCGGGAACGGGGGCTGCGGACACGGGTTCGAGTCTAGGCAGTGCGGTGAACCGGTGGCCGGGGACGGGGGTGACGGCGGCCACATCGACGTTGACAGCGGGCCGGGCGGGCCTGGCACACTGAGTTCAGTGCACGTTTGTACACTGAAATTGGAGACTCGCTCGAGAGGAGCGACGCCATGACACTGCTTCATCGCGCCCGACGCGCCGCGGGGCCGGATATCGGACGAAAAGCCCTGATCAAGGCGCTGAACGTGCTCTCCGCCCCGCATCACCCGGACCGGTACCTCGAACTGGCCGATCCTCTCCTGGCCCTGCAGCGCACCCGGGCCCGAATCACGCATGTTGACCGAACCGTCCCCGGGTCGGTGACGCTCGAGCTGCATCCGGCCCGGCCCCTCGGGTTCCGGGCCGGCCAGCACGTGCAACTCGGCGTGGTGGTGGACGGCGTGCGGCACAGCCGCACCTACTCGCCGGTCGGTTCCCAGCATCGCCCCGACGGACGCATTCAGCTCACCGTCGGGGTGCGGCCGGACGGTGTCGTCTCACGGCACTTGCACGAGCACGCCGCCGCGGGCGACGTCGTCGACCTCGCGGCCGCCGCCGGCGAGTTCTGCCTGCCCGCGCAGCGGCCGGACCGGCTCGTGCTCGTCAGCGGCGGCAGCGGCATCACTCCGGTGCTGTCGATGCTGCGCACCCTCGCCGACGAGGGCCATTCCGGGACCGTCGCCTTCCTGCACTACGCGCCGACCGCCGCGCACGTGCCGCACCGGGAGGCCATCGAATCCCTGGCCGACGCCCACCCCGGTATCGACGTGACCTTCGGCTACACCCGGGCGGCGGACGGTGCAGTGCGAGGCCACTTCGAGCGGGACCATCTCGAGCAGGTCGCACCCTGGTTCGCCGGCGCGCCCGCCTACGTCTGCGGCCCGGCAGCCCTCGTCGACGGCGTGCGGGCGGTCTACGGTGACGCCGACGCCACGCATCTGCTGCACACCGAGCAGTTCACGCCGCCCGCGGTGGTCCGCGACGACGACGCGAGCGGCACCGTGACCTTCGCCGCCTCCGGGATCCGCGCCGACAACAGCGGCGTCACCGCCCTCGAGCAGGCCGAGGCGGCCGGACTCACCCCGGAGCACGGCTGCCGCATGGGAATCTGCCACTCCTGCACGGTGACCCGGCTGTCCGGCTGCACCCGCGACGTGCGCACCGGCGAGACGGACGACGAGCCCGGCGCCGAGGTGCAGATCTGCGTCAACGTCCCCCTCGGCGACGCGGCCTTCGACCTCTGACCCCATCGAAACACCTGGAGGACAGCATGTTCGGTTTGTCCCTTCCCCTTCCCGCATTCCTGGCCGGCCGTCGCGAACCCGACCCGGCACCGGTCGTGCTGCGCCGCGAGCAGGTCGAGGAGATCGGCCGCGAACTCGACGCGCTGCGCGAACGCACCGTCGCCTCGCTCGGCGCGGCCGACCGTGAGTACATCTATCGCATCGTCGGGACGCAGCGACGCTTCGAGATCGCCGGTCGCGCACTGTTGTTCGTGGGCTTCCTGCCGCCGGCCTGGGTGGCGGGCGTGGCGGCGCTGAGTGTGTCGAAGATCCTCGACAACATGGAGATCGGCCACAATGTGATGCACGGCCAGTACGACTGGATGCGGGAACCGGAACTGAACTCCCGCAACTTCGAGTGGGACACCGTATGTCCCGCCGACCAGTGGCGGCACTCGCACAACTTCCTGCACCACACCTACACCAACATCCTCGGCATGGACCGCGACGTCGGCTACGGCATCCTGCGGATGGACCCGGCGCAGCGCTGGCACCCGTACTACCTCGGCAATCCCGTCTACGCGACGGCACTGATGCTGTTGTTCGAGTGGGGCGTGATGCTGCACGACGCCGAGGTCGAGAACGTGGTCGCCGGCAAACGGAGCTGGCGCGACGTGATCCCGCTCGCCAGGGGCTGGTGGCGCAAGGCGCGTGGCCAGGTGGTCAAGGACTATGTCGCCTTCCCGCTGCTGTCCGGGCCGATGTTCGTGCCGACGCTGCTCGGCAACGTCGCCGCGAACCTCGTCCGCAACGTGTGGGCCTTCTCCATCATCTTCTGCGGGCACTTCCCGTCGGGGGTGCAGTCCTTCACCGAGGAGGAGACCGCGCACGAGACCCGCGGCGAATGGTATGTGCGCCAGTTGCTCGGCAGCGCGAACATCACCGGCACGCCGTTGTTCCACATCATGTCCGGCAACCTCTCGCACCAGATCGAGCACCACCTGTTCCCGGACCTGCCGGCGCACCGGTACCCGGAGCTGGCACCCCAGGTGCGGGAGCTGTGCGAACGGCACGGCCTGCCCTACAACACCGGCGGACTGCTCGCCCAGGTCGGTTCGGTGTGGCGCAAGATCGTGAAGCTGGCCCTGCCGCCGAGCTGGGTCACGGAGGAGCCCACGACGTCGGTGCTCATCGAGCGCAGCGTGCCGGTCGCGGGTACCCTCGCCCACGACAGCGCCTGAAGGGGGTACCGCCATGGTGGGTAGGTTCGAACGCAACAAGGACACGTTTCAGGAACTGACCGAATCCGCGGCGACGCACGTCGGCAATATCGCCGGCATCATCACCGGCGCGGTCCGGGAGGTCACCCGCGAGATCGGGGACTGGATCAGCGACGGCATCGAGATGCGCGAAGCCGCCCGCAAGGCCGGCGCCGACGACGAGCGCGGAGCGGGTCCGTCGTCCGAGCCTTCCGGCGGGCAGGTGTAGCACACGGACCGATCCGAGAACGCAGAGACGGCGAGGG
>NZ_BCXE01000041.1 GCF_001894945.1 Rhodococcus ruber NBRC 15591 | reverse complement strand
TTCGGGTCAGATGACGCCGAGCGCGAACATCGCGTCGGCCACCTTCACGAAGCCGGCGATGTTGGCGCCGTGGACGTAGTCACCGGGCTTGCCGTACTCGGCGGCGGTGTCCACGCAGTTCTGGTGGATGTCGCGCATGATGCCGGCGAGGCGCTCGTCGGTGTAGTCGAAGTGCCACGAGTCGCGGGAGGCGTTCTGCTGCATCTCGAGGGCGGAGGTCGCCACGCCGCCGGCGTTGGCGGCCTTGCCCGGGGCGAACGCGACGCCCGCCTCGCGGAACACCGCGATGCCGCCGGGGGTGGTGGGCATGTTCGCGCCCTCGGCGACGACGCGCACGCCGTTGTTCACCAGGGTCTTCGCGGCGGTCTCGTCCAGCTCGTTCTGGGTGGCGCAGGGGATCGCGACGTCGCACGGCACGTCCCAGATCGAACCACCGGGGAAGTACTGCGCGTCGGGACGCTCGTCGACGTACTCGCTGATGCGGCCGCGACGGACTTCCTTGATCTCCTTGAGCAGCTCGAGGTCGATGCCGTTCTGGTCGACGATGTAGCCGGAGGAGTCGGAGCAGGCGATGGCGATGCCGCCGAGCTGGTGCACCTTCTGGATCGCGTAGATCGCCACGTTGCCCGACCCGGAGACGACGACCTTGCGACCCTCGAGCGAGGAGTTCACGGACTTGGCCATCTCCGCCACGAAGTAGGCGACGCCGTAGCCGGTCGCCTCCTTGCGCACCTGCGAACCGCCCCAGGTCAGACCCTTGCCGGTGAGGACGCCCGACTCGTAGGAGTTGGTCAGGCGCTTGTACTGGCCGAACAGGTAGCCGATCTCGCGTCCGCCGACGCCGATGTCGCCGGCCGGGACGTCGGTGTACTCGCCGACGTGGCGGTGCAGCTCGGTCATGAAGGACTGGCAGAAGCGCATGACCTCCTGCTCCGACCGTCCCTTGGGGTCGAAGTCCGAGCCGCCCTTGCCGCCGCCGATGGGCAGGCCGGTGAGGGCGTTCTTGAAGATCTGCTCGAACCCGAGGAACTTCACGATGCCGAGGTTGACGCTCGGGTGGAAGCGCAGGCCGCCCTTGTACGGACCGAGCACGCTGTTGTACTGCACCCGGAAGCCGCGGTTGACGTGCACGTTGCCCTGGTCGTCGGTCCACGGCACCCGGAAGATGATCTGCCGCTCGGGTTCGGTGAGCCGCTCGATGAGTCCGGATTCGAAGTACCGGGGGTGGCGCTCGAGAACGACGTGCAGGGACTCGAACACCTCGGCGGCTGCCTGATGGAACTCGGGTTCACCGGCGTTGCGCGCCTTCACCTGTTCGTAGATCTCTGCAATGCGGTCCGCGGTCGACACGCTCACCTACCTGACTGTGAGGAGACTGTTACATGGCGTTAACACGTTGATTCTAGGCGCAGCCACGAGAGGTCCCGTAGAGGGGTGGCGAGCACCCACATGCGTGCGGCGTCGGCCCGGCACGGCGGGGGAGGTGGTTACGCAGGCTCCGGGAGGGTGGCTTCCGGACCCGGGCTGCCGCCGAGTGCGGCGACGAGGCGTTCCCGTGCGCGTCCGAGGTGGCGGGTGATCGCCTCGACCGCCGCCTCGCCGTCGCCGGCCAGGACGGCGTCGAGAATCTGCTGGTGTTCGGCGGCGATACTCGCGGTGGTGAGCAGTTGTTTGCCCTGCACCTGCACCATGCACAACCGGACCTCGGACACGAGCGAACCGAACATGCGGCTGGTGCGCGGGCTGCCCAGCGCGTCCACCAGAGCGGCGTGGAAGCGCATGTCGGGATCGACGACGGTGAGCGGGTCCCCCTCGGTCATGGCGGCGATCTCGGCATTGGCAGCCGACGCCGCCGCCGGCACCGTGCGGGTCTCGGCCAGCGCCCGCAACACCACGGATTCCAGGTGGGCTCGGGTGCGGTAGATGTCGCGCACGTCGTCGGGACCCAGGTGGGGCACGCGGGCGGTCTTGTGGACACTGCGCTGCAGCAGACCCTCGCCCACGAGCTTCTCGATGGCCGCCTTGGCGGTCGGCCTGGCGACCTCGTAGGCGCGCGAGACCTCGGCCTCGGTGAGCGCATCCTCGTGTGTCAGCTCGCCGGCGAAGACCCGTCGGCGGAGTTCGAGGGCGAGGGCGTCGACGATCGACAGGGCTTCGACGCGTCCGGCCAACGCTCCGCTCCTTTCCCGCTCTCCGCGCACCCGCACGGACCTGCACGAATCCCTGCATTCTTGCACGACGCCGCACATGCATCCTTGACATGCTTGTGTACTTGTCTGACAATTATTCGCGATCGGCGGCAGGCCTCACGACGAGAGGGCGTTCATGGACCAGCAGACACTCGACCCGACCGGCGGTTCCCTCGCCTGGTCGGCCGTGACCGGCCAGGCCGGGGCCGTCGTCCCGTGCCGCCTGATCGACTGGAGCCTCGGGTCGCTCGGGTTCGCCGTCGCCTACCGGCAGCCCACCCCCGTTCTCGATCGGACGGTCCCGTGAACGCCGGCGCCGTAACTTCTGTCCCCGGCACCGGGCAGGCCGTTGCCGCACTCGTCGCCGCCGTCGGCGACGCCGTCGTCACCGATCCGGACCGGATGCTCGCCTACCGGCGCGACCAGTCGCTGCTCACGCCCGCCGGGACGCCGCTCGCGCTGGTCCGGGCCCGGGACGCCGACGACGTCGTCGCCACCCTGACCGTCGCGCACCGGCACGGCATCCCCGTCGTCACCCGCGGCGCCGGCACCGGCCTCGCGGGCGCGGCCAACGCCCTCGACGGCGGCATCGTGCTCAGTGTCGAGAAGATGAACGCCATCCTCGACATCGACACCGAATCACGCACCGCCACAGTGCAACCCGGCGTGATCAACGGTGATCTCGCCGCCGCGGCCGCCGAGCGGGGGTTGTGGTACGTGCCGGATCCCGGCAGCCGCGCCGTCTCCACCATCGGCGGCAACCTCGCCACCAACGCCGGCGGCACCTGCTGCGCGAAGTACGGCGTCACGGCCGACCATGTCGCCCGCATCAAGGCGGTGCTCGCCGACGGGCAGATCATCCACACCGGCGCCACCACCCGGAAGAACGTGGCGGGACTGAACCTCACGCAACTGCTCGTCGGCTCCGAGGGCACCCTCGCCGTCATCGTCGAGGCCACGGTGCGGCTGCGCGCCGCCGCAACCGCGGCGGCCACGGTGGTCGCGAGCTTCCCGGGCACCGCGCAGGCCGTCGCCGCGGTCCTGGCCATCCGTGAGCAGGCCGAACCGTGCCTCGTCGAACTGATGGACCGGACCACCATCGCCGCCGTCGACGACATGACGCACATGGGGCTCGACCGCACGGCCGGCGCGCTGCTGCTCGTCCAGTGCGACGGGCGCGACGCCGCCGCCGAGGCCCAGGTGTGCGCGCTGGCCTGCACCGCGGCGGGCGCGACGGAGGTGTACGACACCGCCGACCCGGTCGAGGGGGAGGAATTCATGGCCGCGCGGCGGGTGGCGCTCACCGCGCTCGAGCGGTGTGGCAGCACCCTCCTCGACGACCTGGCCGTCCCCGTGCCCCGCCTGCCCGAGATGCTCGCCGCCATCGAGGCGATCGCCGCGCGGCACGACCTGCTCATCGGCACGTTCGGGCACGCGGCGGACGGAAACCTGCACCCCACCATCGTGTTCGACGCCGCCGACGAGGCCGTCGCGCGACGCGCCCGGCAGGCGTTCGACGAGATGGTCGCCGAATGCCTGGCGCTCGGCGGGTCGATCAGCGGTGAGCACGGCATCGGAGTGCTCAAGCAGCCGTACCTCGAAACACAGGTCGGCCCCGTCGAGCGCGCCCTCATGCACCGCGTCAAGGCGGCGTTCGACCCGACCGGGATCCTCAACCCGGGACGCGGGATCTGACGGGACGGCGACCCGGGACCGACTTCCGTCCCTACCGGCCGACGGCTGAGGGTGGCACGGTGAAGGTCGACACAACGGCCCAGGTGCGGAACGGGAGAGTGCGGCAGTGGCGACGCAACCGGAATCCGCGCGGCGGGAGAAGCTTCGCCGTGCCTTCGAACCCACGCTGCTCGCCGTCACCCTCACCGCCCTGACGGCCGGGGGCATCGCGTGGCTTCTCGACGCGCACGCCGTCGCCGACGCGTGCTGGATCGCCGGCACCGTCGTCGCGATCGTCCCCGCCACCTGGTGGGTGATCGATGCGCTGCGGCGCGGACGCGTCGGGGTGGACCTGATCGCGGTGCTGTCCCTGGTCGGCACCCTGCTCGTCGGCGAATACGTCGCCGGGGCGCTCATCGGCGTGATGCTCGCCTCCGGGCAGGCCCTCGACGCGGCCGCGGAACGTCGTGCCACCAAGGACCTGCGTGCCCTGCTCGAGCACGCCCCGCACACCGCCCGTCGCCGCGTCGGCGACGAGGTGGAGGTCGTGCCGCTCGGCGACGTGGTGCCCGGAGACACCCTGGTCGTGGGGCCGGGGGAGGTGGTGCCGGTCGACGGCTGGGTCGCCTCCGAGCTCGCGGTGCTCGACGAGTCGGTCCTCACCGGCGAACCGATGCACGTGCAGCGCCGCACCGGGGAGGCCGTGCGCAGCGGCGTCGTCGCCGCCGGCGGCGCCTTCGAGCTCCACGCCCGCGCCACCGCCGAGGACAGCACCTACGCCGGCATCGTGCGCCTGGCCCGCGAGGCCGCCGCCGAGAGCGCCCCGGTGGTGCGGATCGCGGACCGGGTCGCCGCGTGGTTCCTGCCGCTGTCGCTGACGGCGGCGGGACTCGCGTGGCTGATCAGCGGCTCGGCCACCCGCGCCGTCGCCGTGCTGGTGGTGGCCACCCCGTGCCCACTGCTGCTCGCCGCGCCCGTCGCGATCGTCTCCGGCCTCTCCCGCGCCTCGCGACTGGGGGTGGTGATCCGCAGTGGCGGCGCACTCGAGAACCTCGGGCACGCGACCACCCTCGTGATGGACAAGACGGGCACGCTCACCAGCGGCCGGCCCGCCGGAACCGACATCGTCACCGCGCCCGGCGGCGACGGCACCGAGGTGCTGCGCCTGGCGGCGTCCGCCGACCAGCTCTCCCCGCACGTGCTCGCCGAGGCCATCGTGCAGGAGGCGAAGATGCGAGGGCTCGTCCTGTCGCTGCCCACCGACGTCGCCGAGCAGGCCGGCACCGGCGTGGCCGCGACCGTCGACGGCCGCCGCGTCACCGTCGGCAGCCTGGTCCTGCCCGACGACGCGCCGGGGTGGGCGCGGGCGGTGCTCAGCCGTGCCGCCCTCGACGGCGCCGTCGTCGCCTGGGTCACCGTCGACGACGCTCTGGCCGGCGCCCTGCTGCTCGTGGACCCGCTGCGCCGCGACGCCGCGCGCACCCTGCGGCGGCTGCGCGCGGCCGGCCTGGACCGGCTGGTCATGCTCACCGGCGACCGTCGCGAACCGGCCGAGGAGATCGGCTCCGTCCTCGGCCTCGACGGCGTATACGCCGAGCAGACCCCGGCGGACAAGGTCAACGGCGTCCGCGCCGAGCGGGAGGCGGCGGTCACGGTGATGGTCGGCGACGGTGTCAACGACGCCCCGGCCCTCGCCGCGGCGACCGTCGGAGTCGCGATGGGTGCCCGCGGATCCACGGCGAGCTCGGAGGCGGCGGACATCGTGCTCACCACCGACCGGCTCGACCGGCTCGCCGATGCGATGGAGATCGCCCGCCGCTCCCGGCGCATCGCCGTGCAGAGCGCCGTCGTCGGCATGGGCCTGTCGCTGGTCGCCATGGGATTCGCCGCGTTCGGATACCTGCCGCCCGCGGTGGGCGCGTTGCTGCAGGAGGGCATCGACGTCGCGGTCATCCTCAACGCCCTGCGTGCCCTGCGCGGTGACCGGGACCGGGAGCTGGCCCTGCCCGACGACACCGAGGCGATGCTGCACCGGTTCTCGGCCGAACACGATGTGCTGCGGGACGACCTCGCGATCCTGCGCGACACCGCCCAGCTGCTCGCCTCCGGTGATCTGCCGGCTGCTCATGCCGCGCTGCGCCGCACCGATGCGTTCCTGTTCGACACGCTGCTTCCGCACGAACGGGCCGAGGACGCCGAGTTGTACCCGGCGCTCGCGGTCCCGCTCGGCAGCGGAGAGGCGACCGCGACGATGAGCCGGATGCACGCCGAGATCGACCGGCTCAGCCGCCGCCTGCGCACTCACCTGGCGCAGGCCGACGCCGGCGGCGGCCTGAGACCGGACCAGTGCGACGACCTGCTCGCCTGCCTGTACGGGCTGTACGCGCTGCTGCGGTTGCACTTCGTGCAGGAGGAGGAGAACTACTTCGCCCTCGCGCCCGAGACCGAACGGACGGACGGCTCGGCCTGAGCGGCGCGGGCGGACGGCGGCGGACGCTCGTATCCGGTTCTGCCGACGCGACGTTCGCGGTGGAGCCGTCGGTCAGCGTCGGGCCTCGGCCGCGATCATCGACAGAGTCGGCCGTGCCATGGCCCGCACGAACGGCCCGGCCGCCGTCCAGTAGCGGCGGAAGAGTCTGCGGGCCTTTTCGTCGGTGCCGTGCACCCGGATCTCGGTGAGCAGGACGCAGGTCTGCGCGCCGTACGGCAGAACGGTGAAACTCCATGTGCCGACCCCGCATTCGGGAACCGAGATGCTCGACAGGGGCGTGCCGGGATCCCAGTCGACACGGCCGTACCCCGGCTCCCACCACCGGCCGACGAAGCCGAGCACGAGTTCGCGCCCCGGTTCCTCGGCGACCACCTCGAAGCCGCCCTGCGGACCGATCAGGTCCCCGAGACGGACCGCGCGGCGCGCCCGCACCGTCCGGTGCCGCGGCGCGCGCACGGCGTCGAAGGCCATCCGGGCCAGATTGGGGGCGGCGATCACCGGGGATCGCATGAAGTCGATGCGGCGGATCGCGGCGAACGTGTCCCCGGCGGGGGCGTCGACCACCCGCGCGCGTACGACCCGTTGCTCGAAAACCGGCAGCTGCCGGTCGGTCGCAGTGGAGTCACCGTCCGGCATTGTTGCTCCTCGGGAGCTGCGCCGTCCGATTCGCCGACAGCTGCCGGACCATCACCCAGCGCGCGACGAGGTAGCCGAGGACACCGCCGTAGACGGCCTTCAGCACCAGGAACCATCCCGTCGACAGCCCGGACACACCGAGCAGGTGCAGCACCCAGATCGCGAGCACGGAGACGGCCGCGGCGGCCGCCCCGAGCGACAGACCCAGAGACCAGGTCCCGGACGGCAACCGCGACAGCCACCGACCGGCCTGCGGGGCGTCTGCGGTGGTTGCGTCGAGCCCTCCGCGTAGCGCCCGACGCACCCCGGCGGCGGAGAACCCGGCGACGAGCACGGAGAGGATGATCGCGGTCAGCGCGATGTCGACGACGATCCCGTCCGCGGACCACAGCGGCACGAAGGACGTGCCGCGCTTGCCCGCCCACGCCAGCAGTGGATTGACGACGACGTTCACCAGGCCGGTGACGACGGCCTGCTTCCGGACATACGAGGCAGCAGAATCCACGGCCCATCCTCCCGATCCCGGCCCGCGGGAGCGGGCTCGTTCTCATCGTGAACCGCGGAACCGTGCTCGTTCCAGGGCCGTTGGTCCCGAGAGGGCGGCGCCGACGGGGCGTGGACGGGACTCGGCGCTCTATCCTCGGACATGTCGGCCGCCGCCCCGAGGAGAGTCATGTATCTGCTGGCAGGTGCCGTCGCGCTCGTCGTCGCCGTGCTGCTGCTCGATCGGCTCGGGCTGTGGGCGGAGCGTCGAGGCTGGGTCTACTGGCGCAAGAATCGGCCACCGGCGAACGGAGCCGGTGCCGCGGGTCTTTTCGGTGAGATGCAGGCGCTGTTCTCGCCCTCGCACCGGCACGTGATCGACGAGGGCCGCTCCAGGCAGATGTCGCGGTCGGACACGGCCGCGGGGGAAACCGAACGGATGATCCTCGACCTGCACGCGGGAACCGTGGCGATCGACGTTCGCGGTCGCGCGCCGCAGGGCGGTCCGTCGTCGCACTAGCTCAGGCGAACCGTGCCTCCCGGCTGCAGATGCGCGACGCGGCCGCGGCATTCGATCTCGATCGGCGCCTGGTTCCCGGGGCCCGCGCTCACCTGGACCTCTCTGCCTTTGATGCGCAGGCGAAGACGGTAACCCCGGTAGAAGATGGGGAACTCCAGGGCGCCCAGCGGCTCGGGCCACTGCGGGGAGAACACGAGCCGGCCGCCGCGGGTTTCGAGGCCGGGGACGCACCGCTGCAAGAAGTCGACGCTGCCGGCCATGGCCGCGAGATGAATGCCCTCCATGGTGGTGCCGCCCTGGATGTCGGCGATGTCGGCCTTCAGCGCCTGGTAGAAGTAGTCCACGGCCTCGTCCCGGTGGGCTCGGGCCAGCACCCAGGAATGGACCACCCCGCTCAGGGTGGAGCCGTGCGAGGTTCGCGCCATGTAGTAGTCGATGGTCCGCGGGATCTCCTCGGTCGGGAACCGGTAGCCGAGCCGTTCGAGCAGTTCCTGCAGTTCGTCGGCGGACAGCAGATAGAACAGCATCAGCACGTCGGCCTGCTTCGACGCCCGGTAACAGTTGACGTCGTCGCCTTCGGCCTCGAGGATCCGGTCGAGTCGCTGGATGTCGCCGTAGCGGCGCCGGTAGCCGTCCCAGTCCAGCTCGGCGAGCTCGTCGTACCCCTCGAACTGGCTGAGGACACGGTCGTGGAACGGGACGAACATCTTGCGTGTGATGTCCTCCCAGCGTGTCGTCTCCTGCGCGTGCAGCCCCAGCGCCTGGGTCAGATACGAGCGGATCTGCAGCGGGAGCAGGTCGAGTGTCTCCAGCGCCCGCAGGATCACCCAGACCGACATGACGTTGGTGTACGCGTTGTTGTCGATCCCGTCGTACGGGGCGCCGGGGTAGCCGGAGTGGAACTCGTCGGGGCCGATGACTCCCCGGATGCTGTACCGGTCGCGAGTCTCGTCGTAGGACGCGAGGTCGGCGTAGAAGCGGGCGATCTCGACGAGCATCTCGGCGCCGTACTCGATCAGGAACTCCAGGTCGCCGGTGACCTGGTAGTACTGCCACACGTTGTAGGCGATCGCGATGCCGATGTGGTGCTGGCGCCGGCTCGGATCCGGGTTCCACCGCCCGGATCTGGGGTTGAGGTGGAGCTGCGGGCTCTCCTCGCGGCCGTCGCTGCCCGACTGCCACGGGAACATCGCGCCCCGGTGCCCGGCTTCGCGTGCCATCCGGCGCGCCTCCCGCAGGCGACGGTAGCGGTAGCGCAGCAGCGACCGGGTCAGCGCGGGCAGCCGCAGGTTGAGCACCGGGAACACGAACAGCTCGTCCCAGAAGACGTGCCCGCGGTACGCCTCACCGTGCAGCCCACGGGCCGGCACGCCCACGTCGAGGTCGGTGGTGTTCGCGGAGACGGTCTGCAGCAGATGCAGAAGATGGAACCGGACGACGCGCAGGGCGTGGCCGTGACCCGGACCCTCGTAGTCGATGCCCAGGTGATCCCACAGGTATCCCCAGGCGAGCACGTGGCCGTCGAGCAGTTCGTCGAACCGGCCCAGCCGGGGGAGCCACCGCGCGGCTTCGTCGGCCGGTTCGGACACCGCCGGGTCACGTCCGGTGAACACCGTCACGATCTTCTCGAGCGTCACGGCCCGGTCGGGGTCGACGTCGACGACGATCTCGTGTCCGATCCGGTCGCCGCCGTCGACCAACCGGCACTCGGCCGCAACGGGTTCCCCGCCGCACCACACCGTGTGCCGGGCCGCCATCGCCACCGGGATCCGCGACTGGTTGGTCTGCACCGCCAGCAGCACCGAGTCGGCCGACAGGGCGGTGGACTGCAGCGGCCCGAGGTGCTCGTCGGCGAGGGCGCGGTAGCGCTCGACGAGGGAGTTCCGGACCGTGCCGTCCAGCAGGGAACGGATCTCGAGCCGGCCCGACCAGTCCTCGGCCGCGATCGTCGTCTCGAGGGCGCAGGCGTGCGGGACGTTCATGGCGACGAACCGCCGCTGCCGCACCGAGGTGGTGCGGCCCGCGGCGTCGCGGAAACGCAGCCGCCGGGTGAGGACGGCGCGGCGCAGATCGAGGTACTGGTGGTAGTCGAGCAGTTCGGCCGAGTCGAGGTCGAACCACTGCCCGCCGTCGACGCGGAAGGTCACCGGCAGCCAGTTCGGCAGGTTCACCAGACTCTCGTGGTCGACGATGCTCCCCGAGACCTCGTCGTCGAGCCGGTTGAAGATGCCGGCCACGTAGGTGCCGGGGTAGTGCACGCCGTCGGCCCGGGATTCGGGAGCGCAGCCGCGGGTGGCGAAGTAGCCGTTGCCGACCGTGCAGAGGGCCTCGCGCAGCTTCTCGGTGGACGGGTCGTAACCGTCGAAGAACATCGTCCAGGCGTCGTCCGGGGGCGGCGCGATCCCCGGGTCGCTGCCGAGCAGATCCGCCAGCCGCTGCAGGATCTCGCGAACCCGGTCCGGGCCGTCGACCGCGAACTGGGCCGTCGACCGCCGGTCACCCTCCCCGGGGTGGCGCACGACGACGCCGATCCCGGTCGACGTCAGGGCCCCGAACGCCTCGTCGCCGGTGAGGTCGTCGCCGATGTAGACCGGCATGGGGTCGCCTGCGCCGCGGACGTGGTCGAGTACCCAGGCCACCGCCCGTCCCTTGTCCCACTCGACGTCGGGGCGCAGTTCGGTGACCCCGCGCCCGTGCGTGACCCGCAGCGGGCCGTCCCGGCCGGCCGCATCGCGCACCGCCGCGAGGACCTCATCCATCCGGTCCCCGGCGACGTGGCGATGATGAACGGCGACGGTGAAACGCTTGGGCTCGACCAGAACGCCGGGCACGGCGGCCAGGCTGTCCCGGAGGGCGACGGCGAGCTGCCCGAGGTCGGGCACCGCGCGATCGGCGGCCTCGTGCCGGTGGTACGTGCCGTCCGGACCCACGAGCTCGAAACCGTGGCTACCCGCGTACCAGAGGCCGGGCACGCCGACCCGCGCCTGCAGGTCGGCCACATCGCGGCCGCTGATCACGCCGACCGGGCAGTACCGGGCGAGCCGGGCGAGCTCCTCCGCCGCGCCGTCCACGAGGGTGGCCGCACTGGGATCGTCCGCGAGGTGGGCGAGGGTGCCGTCGAAGTCCAGGAACACGGCGTAGCGGCGGGTGCGCAGCATGGCGGTCGCCTGGTGCCGGGATGCCAGGGCGTCCGGGATTTCCGACAGCCGGCGGTCACGGGGACGCGGTTCGACCGTGGGGGTGGTCATCGGCTCGGCTCGGATGATGAGTGCATGGCAGTCTGTCCCTCGGCGCCGTTGCGGAACAGGCCCACAGGAGTTTTCCCGATTCTACGATGTGCTCGCCGGTGGGCAGGCCCGTTTCGATGCGGCCCGCCGCCGGTCGGGTCGGCTACGACCAGGTCCTCGGGTTGAAGGCGACGTAGAACCAGGCATTCGCCGCGGGATCCCACGAACACGACACGAGGACGACAGCACCGATGGACCGATCGAACGCCTCGGCCTTGGAGCAGACGGCGCTGCCTTCCGGCCCCGCGAATTCGGCGCGGTAGAGCGGACCGATGCGCCACGGCGCCGCAGCGGCGGTCCCGGGTCCCACGGTGGCACCGAGGACGACCGGGGCGGCGACCAGACCGGCGAGGGCGGCGGCCCGGCGGGCGACCTTCTTCGACACGAGGACTCCTTCGGTTCGGGAACGGTCCCGGCAGCCTGTCGCGTCCTCCGCCGGAACCCGCCCCTCGATGATCACCGGCGGACACCCGCCGCGCAGGCGTTCGCCCGAACCGGCACCGCTGTCCGGAATCAGACCTCCAGCTGCTCGGCCTCCTCGATTGCCGCCTGCAGCTGGTCCAGTAGCGCTCGGGCCTGCGCGATGTCGAGAGCGACACCGAGGCCTTCCGGCAGGTCGAGCACGACGCCGGGTCCGTTCGCGCGGGCGGTGACGGGATGATCGCCGGTCGTATCGGTCACGGCTGGGTCCTTCCGGTTCGGGGGCACGGTTGCCGGGTCTCAGTCTGCCCGGAAGAACTACCGTGTGGGTGCGGGCGTACAGGCCGGTGCCGGAAAGGTGGATCGATGGCTGTCACGAGCGCCGGGATTCTGCTGTACCGGATCGACGATGCCGGTGTGCTCGAGGTGTGGATCGTGCATCCGGGCGGCCCGTACTGGACCGGCAAGGACGAGGCGGCCTGGTCGATTCCCAAGGGTGTGTACGGCGAGGACGAGGATCCGTTCGCCGTGGCGCTACGGGAATTCGAGGAGGAATGCGGAATGCCCGCGCCCTCGGTGGACTACGAGATGCTCGGGCGGTTCAAGCAGCCCTCCGGGAAGATCGTCACCGTCTACGCCGCCGAGACCGCCGCGGAGCTGGCCTTCCTGGGCAGCAACACCTTCGATCTGGAGTGGCCGCCGCGGTCCGAAAAGGTGCAGAGCTTTCCCGAGGTGGACGACGCCCGCTGGTTCCCGCTCGCCGTCGCGGACGTCAAGCTCGTGAAGGGGCAGCGCCCGATCCTCGCCCGGCTCGGCGAGCGGGTGCACGCGGCCGGCCGGGCGTCCGCGGGGACGTCCAGCAGCGGAACGGAGGACGCGGGTACGTGAGCAAGACCGTGCTGATCACCGGGGGAGGGCGGGGACTCGGCCGGGTCACGGCCGGGAAGCTCGCCGCCCGAGGGCACAACGTCCTGCTCACCGCGCGTACCCGGGCTGCCGCGGAGGACGCCGTCGCGGCGATACGGCGGGAGCATCCCGGTGCGCGAGCCGAGCCCCGCTGGGTGGACCTGTCCTCCCTCGAACAGGTCCGCTCCTTCGCCGTCGCGGAAGCCGCGCGGGGCGCACCGATCGACGTGCTGTTCCACATCGCCGGAATCCTGCAGACGAGCAAGCAGCGCCGGCTCACCGTCGACGGGTACGAGGAGACGGTGGCCGTCAACGTCCTGGCCCCGTTTCTGCTCACCCGCCTGCTCCTACCGGCACTCGAACGCAGCGAGGCCGCGCGCGTCGTCACCGTCGGCTCGCGGCTGCATCTGCCCGGATCCCGCGGTGCGCCGGTCGACTTCGACTTCGCCGACGTCCAGCTCGAGCACGGGTACCACCCCGATCGGGCGTACAAGAATTCGAAGCTGGCGGTGCTGTGGTTCACCTACGAGCTCCAGCGCCGCCTCGAGGGGCGTCCGATCACCGCGAACGCCGTGTGCCCCGGTTTCGTGCCCACCACCGCTGCGGCGAGCACCCGCGGTCTCATGCGGCTGTTCATGGCGCACGTGTTGCCGCACATGCCGTTCGCCACGTCCGTCGACGCGGCCACCGACTCGCTGGTGTTCATGGCCGTCGACCCGTCGCTCGACGGAATCGGCGGCCGGTTCTTCGGCGAGTGCCACGAGATCGACTCCAGCCCGCAGTCCCACGACGTCGCTCAGGCCCGGCGGTTCTGGGAACTCGCCGAACGTCTCACCCGCGCGGCGTGACCGCACAGCCCGCCACCGGCACAGACGCGCGGGCGCCAGTCAACCGCGGCGACTATCGGGGCCGCGGCTGACTGGGAACGCCGCGGATACTGGACCCCGGCCGGAGGCCGGCAGTGTCACCGCGGCCGGAGGCCGGCAGTGTCACGGTGCCCCCGGCAGGACTCGAACCTGCCTCGGTGTCGCTTTGGACTTGTGGGATGACCTGCGGGGATTGGTGAATCCTGCTGGTAGGAGACGAATCTACCGCGTGTCTTAAAGGCACACAAGTGGACACGCGATTACCCTTGGACTGCACAGATACTGCACGACGACAGGGGATCGGGTGGCCGGGAAGCGCCGAGGGTGGGGAATGAACCGCAAGCTACCGTCCGGCCGGTGGCAGGCAAGCTACGTCGGCCCGGACGGTCTGCGATACAACGCGCCCCGCACGTTCGCGGCAGAGGATGACGCTGTGTCCTGGCTCGCACACGAACGCCGACGCATCGACTTGGGTGTGTGGACACCGCCGGGCGCCGAACCAGACGAGGGCACCGACCAGGCAGCACCCCTCGCCCTCGAGGCGTACGCCGAACGCTGGCTGACAGAGCGCACCCTCAAACCGCGCACCCGGGCCCTGTACCGCGATCTGCTGCGCCTGCACATCCTTCCCGCCCTCGGGGACGCCGAACTGACCGCGATCACACCCGCGGCCGTCCGAAGCTGGCACGCCGGTCTCGGCACCAAGACGCCGACCCGCAACGCCCACGCCTACGGCCTGCTGCACGCGATCCTGTCGACCGCCGTCGATGACGAACTGATCGACGTGAACCCGTGCCGTATCCGTGGCGCCAGCAAGACCAAGCGCGCCCGCACCATCACTTTGCTGACACCGGCCGAACTCGACCAGCTCGCCGCCGCCATGCCCGGCCGGCTGCGCTGCTCTGTCCTGCTCGCCGCCTGGTGTGGCCTGCGCTGGGGCGAGACCTCGGAGTTGCGCCGCAAGGACGTGTCCTCCGACCGGACCGTGCTGCACGTGCATCGGGCCGTGGTCTACCGGAGTGGGCAGTTCATCGTGTCGACGCCGAAGACCACCGCCGGCCGTCGCGACGTTGCCATACCGCCGCACGTCGCCGGTCTGCTCGCCGAGCACCTGGACGAGCACGTGAGCCGCGGGAAAGAGTCCCTGCTGTTCCCCTCGGAGAACGGTGGGCACATGGGCGACTACGAGTACCGGAAGGCATTCAAGAAGGCCGCAGCGGAGATTGGCCGGGACAGTCTGCGGGTGCATGACTTGCGCCACGTCGGTGCTGTCCTCGCTGCGCAGGCCGGCGCGACCACCGCCGAACTCATGCTCAGGTTGGGGCACACCACACCGGCAATGTCGATCCGCTACCAGCACGTCGCTGCTGGCCGCGATGCCCACATTGCGGCTCGACTGTCCGAACTCGCCAAGGGGGAGAAGTGACCAATCCACTCGAGGAACTGTTTGCTGCGCATGATGCCGCGGACAGAATCTATGACGCGCTGGTCAAGACGCGCACCGTATCGAAACACGCGCTCCTGACGTATCGATTCCAGCGGTGTCGCTGCACTGTGCTGCACGTGATCCAGACGCCGAATGGTGTGCTGCTCGGTTTCCCTCGGCACAAGCTGTCGCATCGGGTCAATCTCGAGACCTCGAACGAGTCTGGCCGAGCGAACAACACCGAGGACGGGGACCGTCATTGGAAGCGACACGCCGGGTACTTCGTGTCGGATTTGAACTTTGAGCTTCGCTGCGATCACTCTCGAAAGACGTTCAACACCAACGATATTGCCGCTGAGATTGAAGCTGGACAGAGGAACCGCACGGTGTTCCTGTCATAGCGTGTCGGGGGCGTGGGTTACAGTGTCCACGTAATCGATTTGCCCGCCATGGATATGGCGAACCCGGGACGAATGGCTGCCGGTGAGACCCGAGAGGGGATCAGCAGCCATGCCCGCGAGCAAATCGCAGAGACGCCTCGTCTCAGTACCCCAAGCCGCCGAATACGCCGGCGTCTGTAGCAAGACTATTCGCCGCCGAATCTCGGACGGCACGATCACCGGATACCGATTCGGGCCGCGCCTCATCCGCGTCGACCTGGACGAGATAGACGCCGTGCTCCGCCCCCTCGCCACGGCAGGGGGTGCGAAGTGACAGAGCCCAGAAATGCCGATGCCCCCGGTGTCCGAATCCCGGGGGCCCGAAACGGCAAGCAGCAGAACGTCCAATCCGCAATCGATCATATCGTGTCGTCCGGTCGTGATGCGCGCTACGAACTGTCCGATCCCTCAGAGCGCGAAGTCCTCCAGGCTCTGGCCGTTGTCGCCGCCGCCGGCTACAGCATCGCCGTTCGCTGCACCCGCTGCGGACACCCCCTCGTGACTGCGACAAGCGTTGCCCGACACCAGGGGCCGCGCTGCGCCGCCAAGGGGGTGCAGGCATGACAGGCCCCATCCGCCCGGTCGGTCCCGAACCGAGTCTCGAGGTGCTGTGCGTCGGCGCCCTGCTGTGGGCCGCGCCCGACGTCGTGCGCCCGGTGCTCACCCTCGTGGGCGCCGACGACCTCGATGACCCGCATCTGCACCCGCTCCTCGAGGCGATTCGCCGCCTGGTCGCCGCCAACCGGCCGCACGACGGGGTGGCCGTAGGGGACGAGCTGCAACGGTGCGGAGCCCTCGCCGGGGAAGCCGGCCGACTTACCGCCCGTCGTCTCGCTGACGCAATCACCAGCGGTGCCAGCGCGAACACCCTCGCTGTTCGCAGCTACGCGACCGCCGTAGTCGCCGACGCATACCGGCGCCGGTACGAAACCGCTGGGAAAGCACTGGCCGAGGCCGCGACCGACCTGGCCGAGGCGGACCTACTGCCGCTGCTGCGGGGAATCGGCACCGACGCGGTCCGCCACGCCGACCGGCTCGCCGCGCTCCGGGGGGAGGTGGCCTAGATGGTGTACCTCGGAGACAACACCGACCAGAGCGGGGGCAGCGTGCCGACGGCCGCGCCGGCACCGTCGGGCGGGGCCGCGATCCTCGACGACGTGACCGCATTCCTGCGGTTCTACTCGATCTACCCAGACGAGCACTGCGCCCCCACGTACGCGCTGTGGTTGGCCCACACGCACGCTTCGACCGCGTTCTACGTCAGCCCGCGCATCATCTTCTCGAGTCCCGAACCGGGATCGGGGAAGACTCGCGATCTCGAGCTCGGGGCGCTGCTGGCCCACAACCCGCGGTTGACCATCTCCGCGACCACCGCGGCGATCTACCGGCGCATCGCCGCCTCCGTCGACGAGGGAGAGATGCCACCGGCGTTCTTCTACGACGAGGTGGACGCGATCTTCGGCCGGTCGGCCACCCCGCAGACCGAGGACCTGCGGGCATTGCTCAACGCCGGGTACAAGCGGGGCGCCACCGTCGACCGCTGCGAAGGTGACGCGAAGAACATGAAGGTGCGTGAGTTCCCCGTCTTTGCCCCTGCCGCGCTGGCCGGCCTCGCCGGGAACATGCCCGCGACGATCACCACCCGCGCCGTCACTGTCCACAAGCGCAAGCGTGCTCCAGGCGAGCACGTCCACCCGTTCCGGGAGCGCGACGCCGCGGCCGAGGCCGCTCCGATCCGAGAGGACCTGGCCGAGTGGATGGCAGCGCAGGCGCCCGTACTGGCCGAGGCCCGACCGGTCATGCCTCGCGGGGTGGAGGACCGCCCCGCCGAAGTGTGGGAAGCGCTGCTTGCCATCGCCGACGCCGCCGGTGGGCACTGGCCCGACACCGCCCGCGCCGCGTGCCGGCATTTCGTGCTCGAAGCCGAACCGGCCGAGGCTTCCCTGGGTGTGCAGTTGCTCGCCGACTGCCGAACGATTTTCCACGGCCGCGACCGGGTCGCCACCGAGGAACTGATCACCGCGCTCCGCGCCCTCGAGGAAGCACCGTGGTCGGACCTGCACGGCCGCATGATCGATGTTCGCGCCCTCGCGAAGATGCTCAAGCCGTACGGGGTGCGCTCCACCCAGATCCGGCTCGGGGAACGCACCGTCAAGGGCTACACCGCGGTCGGGGTGAACGGATTCCACGACGCCTGGAAACGCTACCTACCCACCGAAACCGGGATAGGAGCGAAACGTGCGTAACAAGCGGAACCTCCCAGGTCACAGCGTTTCGGATGGAAACCGTGTTTCGGATCAAGCGAAACACGAATCCGAAGCGAAACGCTCTGACCTGCACAGTTACCCCCGTTTCGCTCGTTTCGCCCACATCCCGCTCACGCGGAAGGGAAACACCAAATGACCCGCCGGCAGGCCCGCCTGTACCCGATCCCCCCGACGCTCACCGCCCTCGTCGATCCTCGTTTGACCGGCGCGGCCTGTACCGGCAGAGCACCACTGTTCGACGCCGAACTCGAAGAGGAGTCCGCCGAGAACCGCTCTTCCCGGCTTGCCGCCGCAGCACGCATCTGCCGCGGCTGCCCCGTGCTGTCCGCCTGCCGGACAGCAGCCCGCGAACAAGACCGTCCCACCGGCATGTGGGCCGGAACCATCCGCAACCCCCACGGTTACGGACGGCCGAGGAAGGAATCAGCGTGAGGCGCCACCCCACTCGCGCCCAGGCGCACGTCACCGCGCAGCACGCCGAGAACCGGGTCCGGCTGCGTGTCGGCACCGACCTGTGGACCCTCACCGCCGGGGAAGCACACGACCTCGCAGACCGGCTGCACGACGCCGCCGAAGCCCTCGACAGGAAGGACACCCCCTGATGGACGACGACACCCGCGCATGGCTGCGCAGCATCTTCGGTGACCCGTCGCCGCGTGACATAGTGCCCGGCGCCGGCCTGACCCGAGACGACGTGCTCCGCATGAATGCACTCACCGGGAAGCCCGTCACCGCTACCTACCCCGGGGACGTCATCACCGACGTCGACGGCATCCCCATCGGAGTGCATCCCAGCCGCACCGAACACATCACGTTCGGCGGTGTCGCCCTGACCCGCCGGCAACTCGCCGACCTGGACCTGACCCCCGAGGACGTTCCGAACGTCCACGTCCTGCCCGACCCCACCGAAGGAGAATCGAAGTGAGCGACCAGAGCACCGACCAGACCATCGACGACACCACGGTTTCCGGTGACGCCACCGAAAACGCCGCCGAGGCCGTCGACCAGGCCGACACCCCCGAGACCGACATGCCCGACGAGGGCAAGGAAGCCGCCAAGTACCGGCGCCGGCTGCGGGAGACCGAGAAGCAGCGCGACGCCCTGCAAGAGCAGGTTTCGGCGCTGCGCCGGGCCGCGATCGACACCGACGTGCAGCGCACTCACCGCATCAAGCCCGAAGGGTTCTGGGCAACCGGCATCACCGTCGACCAGCTGCTCGACGACGACGGCAACATCGACCCCGCCAAGGTCGCCGCAAACGCCACCGACGCCGTGCAACGCCTCGGAGTGCAGCAGCAGGGCCGCAACGTCGTCCCCCGCGAGGGCGCCAACCCCCGGCCGCGCGGCGGAGACCGCTTCACCGAGGCATTCAGCCCCCGCTGACTGTCGCCCCGGCCCGGTAGACTGCACCCGAACGCAGGAACCGGGCCGGGAGCCCGTCCCGCGGACACGTAAGCCCCAGGAGGGCCGATCGGACAGGCCAGGTGCCGCCCGAGCGAAATCACCATCATTCGCCGGCGGCCGTTGCGCTGCCTGAACCCGAAGGAGCCCCAGACATGGCTACCGAAACCACCTCGACCAGCGCGAAGGCCTGGTCCCCCGACGTCAACGCGTTCGCCGCCACCGACGTCATCCCCGACGCTTTGATCCTCCAGACCTCCACCGTGGTCGGTCGCATCGAAGGCGACGAACCCGCCGTGCGAGTCGCCTACGTCGACGACGCCGCGGCCACGTTCGTCGCCGAAGCCGCCACCATCCCCGAGGCCGACCCGGCCCTGTCCGAAGTCCTCGTCCACACCGGCAAGGTCGCCCAGCTCGTCCGGCTGTCGCGGGAGCAGTACAGCCAGAACAACACCGCCGCGCTGCTCTCCGAATCGGTGCGCCGGGCCGTGACGAAGAAGGCCAACGAGGCATACATCGCGCAGGCCGCGCCCACCGCCCCGGCCGTCACCCCGCCCGCCGGCCTGCTCAACGTCACCGGCATCGAAGCCGGGGGAGCAGTCGCCAGTGCCCTCGACGGCCTGGTCGACCTGATCGCCACCCTCGAGGGCAACGGCGCCACCCCCACGCACATCCTGCTCGCCCCCGACGCGTGGGCATCGCTGCGCAAGTTCAAGACCGCCACCGGATCGGCACAGACCCTGCTCGGGGCCGGCACCGCCGACGCCACCAAGTCCCTGCTCGACCTGCCCGTCATCGTCTCGTCCGCACTCACCAGCGGCACCGGCCTGGTCATCGACCGCAGCGCCGTCGTGTCCGCAGTCGGTGACGTACAGCTCGCCGTCAGTCAGGACGTGTACTTCGCATCCGACAGCGTCGGTATCCGCTGCACCTGGCGGTTCGGTGCGAACGTCGTGCGACCCGACCGAATCGGATCGTTCACCGTCACCGATCCCGCCTGACAGGAGCGCACACGATGGCCGCAGTCACCCTCACCGTCGACGACCTGACCCCGTTCGCCCCCGACATCGAACCGGGGAAAGCAACCGCGATGATCGACGACGCCCTCGCACTCGCGGCCGTCGTGGCGCCCTGCATCCTCGAAGACACCTTCACCGCAGCCGGCGCCGCGAAAGCGATCCTCCGCGGCGCCGTCCTGCGCTGGCACGACTCCGGCGCCGGCGCGATCGTCTCCCAGTCTGCGGGGCCGTTCGCCCAAACCATCGACACCAGCACCGCACGCCGCGGCATGTTCTGGCCGAGCGAGATCACCCAGCTACAGAAGCTGTGCCAGACCGGCAGCAGCGGCGCATTCACCATCGACACCGTGCCGGCCGCCCCGGTCCCGACCGTGCATCCGTTCCTCACCGACACCGACTGACCCCCAGGGGGGGATGACCGCTACCCCACCCCCACGGTGCATCCTCCGGCCTTGGCGCCGCTCTCTCCCTTGGTTTTTTCCACCAGCCCCCTGGGGTGCTCGCTCAGCGACGGCCGGAATCTGATTCCGGGCATCTTCGGTGTGTCGGTCGGATCGACGCCCCTGCCGGGGCGGCTGTGCTGGACCTCGAGGACACCGCAGAGCGGTGCCTGTGCTAGCTGCCCCTTCCCCAACGTCGCCCGGTCGCCATGCCCTCATAGACCGTCTGAGCCAGCACGAATAGCCCCGGCACCTTGTGGTGTCGCGGCTGTACTGGACCCGTTCGGACGTGTCGACCCGTACTCGATCGGGTGCCCCGCGCCGTTCGCGGGGACTGGGGATGGAACCCGGACCGTCTCGGTTTACGTCGGAGACGGCAGAAGCGACGTGCAGAGGCTCACGGACCGCGGCGTGCAGGGCCGTGCTTACTCTCCGTCTGGCGGGGGGGTAAGCACGACGCCAACAGGTCGGGTGCCGGGCGGATCAGATCGGGCAACCATGGCGGTTTTCACCACGGTTGGAGCAACTGGCCGGGGGAGTGGTACTCACTGAGCGAGTACCCCGGTCACCTCAGAGGGTGGCGTCCTGGTCGACAACCTCGAGTCGGTAGTGCAGGACTGTGCCGTCCGCAAATTCGGTGACGATCGGAGCGACGGCCTCGACGAGCTGAACCTCGCCGTGCTGGAGGGTGAGTATTTCGGTGTGGTCGGCTATCGCTGCTGCTGCCTCGAGGAACGAGTCGAGACGGCCGAGGACGACACGTTCGCCGTTGGGCCGCAGGAATGACACTGCGATGACCCCGGCTGCTGCGTGCCAGCCGTTGCTGACTGCGAGCTCCAGGAGGCCGAGGGGAAGGAAGTACAGCAGTCCGAAGCCGAGGGCCGCGGCCACGACCAGGGCTGCACGGTTCCCGGCGCCGGGAACCTTTTCCTGCGATCCCAGGAGAGGGGGTGCCCCGTTTTCACGGTCAACCGAGAAAAGGTCGTGAGCAGCCACGTTGTCGGCGCCGACAATGTTACTGCTGACGGTGTCGACGTGCAGCTGCTCGACTGGGATGCAGCACTCGAGGGCGGGGCAGCCGTCGATCGGCTCGAGGACGACGGTGGCGCACAGTTCGCCGGCGCAGACGTGGAAGTCCAGGACCTCGAGGACACGTTCGCCGGGGCCGGCCGTGAGGGTGGATAGACTGCTGGGACGGTTCATGACGGGTCTCTTCCGTTGTGGCCGAGGCCCTGGAAGGTGTGGGAAGCACCGACCAGGGCCGTTTATGTTCGACCGAGGCCAGGCAACTGCACGTGAACTGCACGTATAGTCCGCTGAGGGAGAAGAAACCGCTTTGACCAGCGGTTTTGTGGTGCCCCCGGCAGGACTCGAACCTGCGACCTAGAGATTAGAAGGCTCTTGCTCTATCCAGCTGAGCTACGGAGGCGCGGCCAGAATCTTAACTGTTTGCCGGTGCGTGCCCGACCGAGGCCCCGCCGCTGCCGGCGCGGTGGGCGCGTGCGTCCCGATCGGGCGGCGAATCCGCCCGTCGCGCCGCGAGCGCGGGCATACACTCCGTAGGTAGCTGAAATGTGAGGTATGCCACATGCAAGTACCTTCGGCTTTCGAATACGAGCGCGCCACCGGCATCGAACACGCCATCGCTCTACTGGACGAACGCGGCGAGGAAGCCCGAGTCGTCGCTGGTGGGCACAGTCTCCTGCCGATGATGAAACTGCGGCTCGCCGGCCCCGAGTGTCTGATCGACATCAACGACCTGGCCGGCGAGCTCGGCTACATCGCCGTCGAGCCCGACGTCGTGCGGATCGGCGCGCTGGCGCGGCACCGCGAACTCCTCGAAAACGAGGCGCTCGCCGAGATCTTCCCGATCTTCCGCGACGCCGAACGCGTCATCGCCGACCCCGTGGTGCGCAACCGCGGCACGATCGGCGGGTCGCTGTGCCAGGCCGACCCCGCCGAGGACCTGTCCACCGTGTGCCAGGTCCTCGACGCATCGGTCGTGCTGCGCGGTCCGCGCGGCAGCCGGACGCTGACGATGGAGGAGTTCCACCTGGGCCCCTACGAGACGACCGCCGCCGCCAACGAACTGCTCGTCGAGGTCCGGCTGCCGCGACGGGGCCGCGGGTCGAGCGCCTACGCCAAGGTCGAGCGACGAACGGGGGACTGGGCGATCGCCGCCGCCGGCGCGGCGGTGTGGATGAGCGACGGCGCCATCGACGACGCGCGCGTCGGCCTCACCGCGGTCCGGGCGGACGCGCAGGCCCTGGCCGGCATCTCCGACCGGCTGCGCGGCGCGACGCCGTCCGAGGACCTCTACCGCGAGGCCGGCGAACTCGCCGCCGCCGCGAGCGACCCGGTCGCGGATCAGCGCGGCACCGTCGACTACAAACGCCACCTCGCCGCGGAGCTCACGGTGCGGACCCTGCGCCGCGCCGTCGAGCGGCTCACCACCTCCGAAAGGGGTTGACCCGATGCGTGTTTCGATGACCGTCAACGGAGACGAGGTCAGTGCCGAGGTGGAACCGCGGCTGCTGCTCGTCCACTTCCTGCGCGATCACCTCGGCCTGACCGGCACGCACTGGGGCTGCGACACCAGCAACTGCGGCACCTGCGTCGTCGCGGTCGACGGCGAGCCCGTCAAGTCGTGCACCATGCTCGCTGCCATGGCGAGCGGCCACGACGTGCGCACCGTCGAGGGACTCGAGCGCGACGGCGTGCTCGACCCCGTCCAGGAGGGCTTCATGCGCTGCCACGGGCTGCAGTGCGGCTTCTGCACCCCCGGCATGATGATCACCGCCCGCGCCCTGCTCGACCGCAACCCGGACCCCGACGAGCAGACCATCCGCGAGGCGATCTCCGGGCAGATCTGCCGCTGTACCGGCTACACCACCATCGTGCGGTCCGTCCGCTGGGCCGCCGAACACCCCGCCACCGAGAAGGCGCCGTCATGACCGCCGTCGACCCGACCCCCGAGCTGCTCGACACCGTCGACAACGACGAGAAGCCGTGCGGCCACGGCCGCATGCTGCGCAAGGAGGACCCGCGATTCATCCGCGGCCACGGCCGCTTCGTCGACGACGTGCAACTACCCGGCATGCTGCACCTGGCGATCCTGCGCTCCCCGGTCGCGCACGCGAAGATCCTCGGCATCGACACCAGCGCCGCGCAGGCCCACCCGAAGGTGCGGGCCGTCGTCACCGGCGCCGACCTCGCGGACAAGGGCCTGGCCTGGATGCCGACCCTGTCCAACGACGTCCAGGCCGTCCTCGCCACCGACAAGGTCCGCTTCCAGGGCCAGGAGGTCGCCTTCGTCGTCGCCGAGGACCGGTACTCCGCCCGCGACGCCCTCGAACTCATCGACGTCGAGTACGACATCCTCGATCCGGTCGTCGACGTCCGTCGCGCCCTCGCACCCGAGGCCCCGGTGATCCGCACCGACCTCGAGGGCAAGACCGACAACCACTGCTTCGACTGGGAGACCGGGGACGCCGCCGCCACCGAAGCCGCGTTCGCGAAGGCCGACGTGATCACCCGGCAGGAGATGGTCTATCCCCGGGTGCACCCGGCGCCGATGGAAACCTGCGGTGCCGTGGCCGACTACGACCGGATCACCGGCAAGCTCACGCTGTGGTCGACGAGCCAGGCGCCGCACGCCCACCGCACCCTCTACGCCCTCGTCGCGGGTCTGCCCGAACACAAGATCCGGGTGATCGCCCCGGACATCGGCGGCGGGTTCGGCAACAAGGTGCCCATCTATCCCGGGTACGTCTGCGCGATCGTCGCGTCCCTCGTCACGGGCAAGCCGGTCAAGTGGATGGAGGACCGCAGCGAGAACCTGGTGAGCACCGGCTTCGCCCGCGACTACGTGATGGTCGGTGAGATCGCAGCGACCCGCGAGGGGAAGATCCTCGCGATCCGCACCCAGGTCCTCGCGGACCACGGCGCGTTCAACGGCACCGCCGCCCCGGTGAAGTACCCGGCCGGCTTCTTCGGGGTGTTCACCGGCAGCTACGACATCGAGGCCGCCTACTGCCACATGACCGCCGTCTACACCAACAAGGCGCCCGGCGGCGTGGCCTACGCGTGCTCGTTCCGCATCACCGAGGCCGTCTACCTCGTCGAGCGGCTCGTGGACTGCCTGGCCTACGATCTCGAGCTCGATCCGGTGCAGCTGCGGCTGCAGAACCTGCTGCGGCCCGAACAGTTTCCGTACACCAGCAAGACCGGATGGAAGTACGACTCCGGCGACTACGCGACCACCCTGCGCAAGGCGGCGGAGATGGTCGGGTACGAGGAGTTGCGCCGCGAGCAGGCCGAGCGCCGCGCGCGGGGCGAACTGATGGGCATCGGCGTGGCGTTCTTCACCGAGGCCGTCGGTGCCGGCCCCCGCAAGGACATGGACATCCTCGGTCTCGGCATGGCCGACGGCTGCGAGCTGCGCGTGCACCCCACCGGCAAGGCGGTGGTGCGGCTGTCCGTGCAGACCCAGGGCCAGGGGCACGAGACGACGTTCGCGCAGATCGTCGCCGAGGAACTCGGCATCCCACCCGAGGACATCGACGTCGTGCACGGCGACACCGACAACACCCCGTTCGGTCTCGGCACCTACGGCAGCCGGTCCACCCCGGTCTCCGGCGCGGCCGCCGCCCTCGTCGCGCGCAAGGTCCGCGACAAGGCCCGGATCATCGCCTCCGGCATGCTCGAGGTGTCCGTCGCCGACCTCGACTGGACCAAGGGCTCCTTCCACGTCAAGGGCGATCCGACCGCGTCGGTGACCATCCAGGACATCGCGATGCGGGCGCACGGCGCGGGCGATCTGCCCGAGGGTGTCGAGGGCGGACTCGAGGCCCAGATCTGCTACAACCCCGAGAACCTCACCTACCCGTACGGGGCGTACTTCTGCGTCGTCGACGTCGACCCCGGCACGGGTGAGATGACGGTCCGCCGATTCCTCGCCGTCGACGACTGCGGCACCCGCATCAACCCGATGATCATCGAGGGCCAGGTCCACGGCGGACTCGTCGACGGCATCGGGATGGCGCTGATGGAGATGATCGAGTTCGACGAGGACGGCAACTGCCTCGGCGGCTCGCTCATGGACTACCTCATCCCCACGGCCATGGAGGTGCCGCACTTCGAGACCGGGTTCACCGTCACCCCGTCGCCGCACCACCCGATCGGCGCCAAGGGCATCGGCGAGTCCGCGACCGTCGGCTCGCCGCCCGCCGTGGTCAACGCCGTCGTCGATGCCCTGCGCCCCTTCGGGGTGCGGCACGCCGACATGCCGCTGACCCCGTCCCGGGTGTGGGAGGCGATGCAGGGCCGGCCCACCCCGCCGATCTGACCCACCGGCCCGAACCAGGGAGAGCCGTATGGACCTGACGATGCGTGCCGCGGAACTGACCCGCCGGCGCCGGGCGTTCGTCCGTGCCACCGTGGTGCGCGCCCAGCGGCCGACGTCCGCGCGGCCCGGCGACTGCGCGCTGGTACTCGACGACGGCACGATCGAAGGCTTCGTCGGTGGCCAGTGCACCGAGACCTCGGTGCGGGACGCCGCGCGACAGGCCCTGACCACGGGGGAGAGCACCCTGCTGCGGGTCCTGCCCGGCACCGCGCAGACCTTCCCCGACACCCCGGGGGCCACCGTCGCGGTCAATCCGTGCCTGTCGGGCGGCGCGACGGAGATCTTCCTCGAGCCGCAGCTACCCGCCCCGATGCTCGTCGTGTCGGGGTCGACGCCGGTGGCCGAGGCCATCGCGGACTTCGCCGAGCGGCTCGACTTCGTGGTCGACCGCCTCGAGCCGGGCGCCACGCCCGCCGCCGACGCCGCGGCCGTCGTCGTCGCGAGCCTCGGTGGCGAGGAGCCGGGCGTCATCCGGGCCGCCCTCGACGCCGGGATCGGCTACGTCGGGCTCGTCGCCAGCCGGCGGCGCGGCGCCGACGTGCTCGCGCAGGCCGAGGTGCGCCCCGACGAACGAGCGCGCGTGCACACCCCCGCGGGTCTCGACATCGGGGCGCGCACCGCCGCGGAGATCGGGCTGTCGATCGTCGCCGAACTGGTGCAGGCGGTCCGCCGCGAGAATCTCGGGTCGCCCACCGCGCCGATCGCGGCCCCGCGCACCGCGGTGGACCCCGTCTGCGGAATGACCGTCACCGTCACCGCCGACACGCCGCATCTGTCCGACGCCGGCACCGATGTGTGGTTCTGCTGCCCGGGATGCCGCCGCGCCTACCAGAAGGAACACGCCACGTGTTCGTGACGGGACCGGCTCCGGGAGCCGGCCGATGAGCGTGTTCGCCGACGTCGACGACGTCGTCCGCCGGTTCGACGACCGGGACTACCTGCTCGACGAGGGCACCGCCACCGCCCTGTATCTCGCGGTGGAACTCGGCCGGCCGCTGCTGCTCGAGGGCGAACCCGGCGTCGGCAAGACCACCGCCGCCAAGGCCCTCGCCGCCGCCGTGGGCACCGAGCTGATCCGGTTGCAGTGCTACGAGGGTCTCGCCGCGAGCGAGGCCCTCTACGACTGGAACTACCAGCGGCAGCTGCTCGCGATCCGGCTCGCGGAAACCCGCGGCGAGACGCTGCGCGAGGCCGACCTCTACACCGAGGAGTTCCTGCTCGAACGGCCGGTGCTGCGCTGCGTGCGCCACCGCGGGCCCACCGTCCCGGTGCTGCTCATCGACGAGATCGACCGGGCCGACGACGAATTCGAGGCGCTGCTGCTCGAGTTCCTCGGCGAGTACTCGGTCACGATCCCCGAACTCGGCACCCTCGCCGCCGCTCGGCCCCCGATCGTCGTGCTCACCTCCAACCGCAGTCGCGACCTGCACGACGCGCTGCGCCGGCGCTGCCTGTACCACTGGATCGACTATCCGGACCGGCACCGCGCCGTGGCGATCCTGCGCCGCACCGTCCCCGCCGCGAACCTCGCGCTGGTCGAATCGGCCGCCGACTTCGTCGCCTCCGTGCGCCGGCTGGACCTGGACAAGGCGCCGGGCATCGCCGAGACCATCGACTGGGTGTCCGCACTCGTGGCGCTCGGAGTGGCGGATCTGGTCCACCCGGGCGCGGTGGCGACACTGACCGCGCTCGCCAAGACCCCCGACGACCGGACCACCATCCGCGCCGAATACGAGGAGTTCCGCGCGTGAGCAGCGCGCTGCTGCTGCGCGGCGTCGACCTCGCCGCGTTCACCGTGGCGCTCACCGACCGGTTGCGCCGCGCCGGCGTGCCCGTCGCCGCGACCGCCACCGCGACCCTGGTGCGGGCACTGCGCCTGCACCCGCCGCGCACCCGCAGTCGCCTGTACTGGACGGCGCGGATCGCCCTCGTCGACCGGCAGGACGCGCTCGAGGCATTCGACGCCGTCTTCGCCGAGGTCTTCGACCAGCAGGCGCTCGCCGTCGACCCGCACGCCCGGCGCACCGGACCCGACGGGGCGACGGGCGCGGGGGAGACCACCGTGCCGGCGCCGCACGCGCCGCCGGGGGCGCCGCAGTCCGGTGTGCCGTGGCACACCGGCGCCCCGCGTCGATCCGGCGGACCCGGCGAGACGGGCCGGCCCGGGCCATGGGCGCCGAGCCCCGTCGAGATCGTCGCCGACCAACCGTTCGGCGACCTCCGGCCCGAGGACCTGCGCCTGCTGGGGCAGTGGCTCGAGCAGGCCCGGGTGCGCTGGCCGCGGCGCCTCGGCCGCCGCCGCACGCCGCACCACCACGGCCGCCTCGACGTGCGGGCCACCCTCGCCGCCTCCCGGCACACCGGGTTCGAGCTGATCCGTCTGTGCCGGGCGCGGCCGATCCGCCGGCCGCGCCGGATCGTGGTGCTGTGCGACGTGAGCCGGTCCATGCACGGCTACGCCGACACCTACCTGCACCTGATGCGGGCCGCGGTGCGCGCCGGCGACGCCGAGGTGTTCGCGTTCTCCACGAGCCTGACCCGGCTCACCGCGACCCTGGCGCACCGCTCCGCCGAGCACGCCGTCGCCCGGGCCAACGACACGGTCGTCGACCGCTACGGCGGCACCCACATCGCCGGGAGCCTCGAGGCGTTGCTCGCCTCCCACCACGGCAACCTGCTGCGCGGCGCCGTCGTGTTCGTCGCCTCCGACGGGTGGGACAGCGACGATCCGCAGGCGCTCGGCCGGGCCGTCGCGCGGATCCGTCGCCGCGCCCACCGGCTGGTGTGGCTGAACCCGCGGGCCGGCCGGCCCGGCTACCGTCCCGAGACGGGGCCCATGGCGGCAGCGCTGCCGCACTGCGACGCTCTGCACGCGGCCGACACCCTCGACGCCCTGCGCGTGGTGTTCGATCTCGACCCGGTCGCCGGGTGGGTGGCGCACGTCTCCGACGGTGCGTCGTAGCGGCGCTCGCCGAGGTCCTACCCTGGTACCTATGGCATCACCCGAGCTCGCGTCGGCCGCGCCGACCTCCTCGCCGCCGGCCGGGCGGCGCAACACGTCGGCACTGTACGTCCTCCTCGGGCTCGTCGCCGCGGTCGTCGCGCCGATCGTGGTCGGTCTGTCCGCCGCGCAGGCGCTGGTGCTGCTGGGCATCCCGGACCCGGGACCGCTCACCACCTACGGACTGCCCGCGGTGCGCGCGATCGCGGAGGTCGCGGCCGTCGCCGCAGTCGGATCGTTGTTCTTCGCCGCGTTCCTGGTGCCGCCGCAGCGCAGCGGGGTGCTGGACGTGGGCGGCTACCGGGCCGTGCGGACCGCGGGCGCCGCCGCCCTGATCTGGGCGTTGTGCTCGGCGGTGCTGGTGCCGCTGACCCTGTCCGACACCTCCGGGCAGCCGCTGGCCGAGGCGCTGAAGCCGGAGAACCTGTGGGGCGCGATCGGGCAGGTCGACACGGCGCTCGCGTGGGCGTGGACGTCGGCGCTCGCCCTGATCCTGGCGGTGCTGATCCGCGCCGCGGTGCGCTGGTCGTGGGTGCCGTACCTGCTGCTGCTGTCGCTGGTGACCCTGATGCCGCTGGCCCTGACCGGGCACTCGTCGTCGGGCGGGTCGCACGACATGGCCACCAACAGTCTCGTGCTGCACCTGGTCGCGGCGTCGGTGTGGGCGGGCGGGTTGTTCGCCCTGCTCGCCCACGGGTGGCGCCGCGGCACGCACACCGACCTCGCGGCCCGCCGGTTCTCGTTCGTCGCCGGGCTGGCGTTCGCGGTGATGGCCCTGAGCGGGGTCGTCAACGCCGCGGTCCGGCTGCCCGCGGACGAGCTGCTCACCAGCACCTACGGCCGGCTGATCGTGGCCAAGGCGCTGGCACTGATCGCCCTGGGTGTCCTCGGGTGGATGCAGCGGCGCCGTGCGCTGCCCGCGCTCGAGGCGAACCCCGACGATCGGGGCGCGCTCGTCCGGTTCGCGGCCGTCGAGGCCGTCATCCTGGCCGCCACGGTCGGCCTGGCCGTCGGGCTGGGCCGCACCCCGCCGCCCCCGCCCGCGACGGTGCCGTCGCTGCTCGAGGTGGAGCTGGGCTACAACCTGGACGGCCCCCCGACACTCGGCACCCTCTTCTTCGGGGCGTGGCGCTTCGACCTGATCTTCGGCACGATCGCCCTCGTCCTCGCGGTCGCCTACGCGATCGGGCTGTGGACGCTGCGCCGGCGCGGCGACAGCTGGCCCGTCGGCCGGTCGATCGCCTGGTTCTCCGGCTGCTTCGTGCTGCTGGTCGCCACGTCGTCGGGCGTGGGCATGTACTCGCCGGCGATGTTCAGCGTCCACATGGGCGCCCACATGGCGATGTCGATGCTGGCGCCCGTGCTGCTCGCCCTCGGCGGGGCGATGACCCTGGCGCTGCGGGCCTTCAAACCGGCGGGCCGCGACGGCTACCCCGGCCCGCGGGAATGGCTCCTCGCGTTCCTGCACAGCCCGCCGTCGCGGTTCTTCACCCATCCGGTCGTCGCGTCGGTGATGTTCGTCGGCGGCTTCTACGCGTTGTACCTGGGTGGGATCTTCGAGGCCAACGCCGACAGCCATGCCGCGCACGTGCTGATGAACCTGCACTTCCTGATCAGCGGCTACCTGTTCTACTGGGTCGTGATCGGCGTGGACCCGTCGCCGCGGGACGTGACGCCGGTGACGAAGCTGGCGATGGTGTTCGGCTCCCTGCCGTTCCACGCGTTCTTCGGCGTGACGTTGATGAGCATGGGCTCGGTGATGGCGGAGTCCTACTATCGCGGGCTCGGCCTGGCCTGGAACAGCGACCTGTTCGCCGATCAGAAGGTGGGGGGCAGTATCGCCTGGTCGGCGGGGGAGATCCCGCTGGTGCTGGTCATGCTGGCGCTGCTGGTGCAGTGGTCGCGCAGCGACGAGCGCACCGCGCGACGGGTGGACCGCGCCGCCGAGCGCGACGACGACGCCGATCTCGCCGCCCACAACGCGATGTTCGCCGAGCTGGCGCGGCGGGACCACGAGGGCCACTAGGTTCGCCGGCGCCGCGCGGTGTCGGTGCGTCGCCGCCGCGCGGCCTCGGTGCGCAGCCGCACGATCACCGCGGACAGCACCGCCACGGCCGCCGCGCCGCCCGCCGCGACGGCGGCCGGGACTGAGGTGAATCCGGTGTCGCCGCTGCGGGCCACCGCGATCCACACCAGGCCCCACGCCATGGCCGCGGCGACGGCGAGCCGCCCGTGCCCGGCGATGGCCAGGAGCACCGACACCGCGGCGACCGCGACCAGGACGATCACCGCCCAGGCGTCGGCGCCCAGCGAGAACGGGTCGACGTCCGCGGCGCGCAGCGCCGCCGCCGTGTTCGCGACGGTGGCCACCGCGACCCAGCCCAGGTACAGGAACATCGTGCCGTCCACGACGACCGCTTCCACGCGGGACGACGGCGCGGTGCGGGTCAGGCCGAGGAAGATCCGGACCAGCACGGCCAGCAGCGCGACGATGACCGCGACGCTGAGCGCGAGCAGTTCGAGCTGCACGACGAGGATCCACGCGGCGTTGAGCAGCATCGACGCGGCGATCCACCAGCCGAGCGCCCGCTGGCGGGGGTCGGCGTGGTGCGCGGGCAGCGCCTGCCACACCGCGAGCGCCAGCAGACCCGCGTAGATCACCGACCAGATCGCGAATGCCGGACCGCCCGGCGCCACCGCCGTCGCATCGGCGGAGAGCGCCCCGTCGGCCACCTCGGAGATCGGTGTGCCCACCACGGCCCCGGAACCGAGGAAGGACAGAGCGACCGCGGCGATCGCCGACACGGCGACGCCTGCGACGCGGAGCCGATCGGCGGCGGTGGCCTGTGGGGTCGTCGAGCTCGCCGGGAAAGTCGTCATGCCTCGGAAGATGCCCGGCGTCACCGTGCCCGAAACGTCCTGTCCGGCTGGGCGCCGCTGCTAGGTTTGAGCGCCTGTAGGTTCGAGCGCCTGCACCGACGACGGGAGGACACGATGAGGGGAATCGGGTGGCGGCTGCGGGCGCTCGCGTGCATCGGGGCCGTGGCGGCCGGGCTGGTCGTGCCCGCGACGGCCGGCGCGCAACCCGGGCCCGGCACGGTGGTCGCGGTCGAGTCACTGCCCGGTGAGCTGTCGGTGCCGGGAGCGGCCACGGCCGAGCGACTGGCCTTCCGCACCCAGTGGCGATCGGGTGCGTCGACGACCGCCTCGGGTGTCCTGTACCTGCCTCCGGGTCAGGCGCCCGAGGGTGGCTGGCCGGTCGTGTCGTGGGCCCACGGCACCGTCGGCGTCGGCGACGACTGCGCCCCGTCGCGCAACCCGCGCACCGACCGCGACCGGGCATATCTCGGACACTGGCTGTCCCGGGGCTACGCCGTGGTCGCCTCCGACTATCCCGGCCTGGGCAGCGACGGGCTCCACACCTACCTCGACGGGCCGAGTGCCGCGAACAGCGTCGTCGACGTCGTCCGGGCCGCCCGCGCCGCCGAGCCGTCGCTGTCGAACCGGTGGATCGTGATCGGCCAGTCGCAGGGCGGCCACGCGGCCCTGCACACCGCGCTCCTGGCGACGTCGCGGGCCCCCGAACTCGACTTCCGCGGCATGATCGCCACCGGCGCGCCGTCGAACCTCGAGACGCTGTTCCCGTTCGGCGGTCCCGGCTTTCCGGATCTGGGCCTCGACGGCACCACCGTGTTCCTGTCCTACGTCCTGGCCGGTCTGCGAGTCGCACGGCCCGACGTGGACGTGAACAGCTACCTCACCCCGGTCGGACGGGACGTGGTCGACGACGCGGAGCGGCTCTGCTACGCCGAACTCAGCGACCGCGTCGACGGCATCGGAGTGGGGGAAATCCTCGCCCGCCCGCTCGGCGACGACCGCATGCGCGCGGCCCTCGCCGACTACATGGGAGTGCCCACCCGTGGCTACGACCGGCCGCTGTTCCTCGGCCAGGGATTGCGCGATCAGGTCGTGCCGGCGCCGCTGTCGTTCAAGCTCGTCGCCGACCTGTGGTCCGGGGGTACAAACGTCGACTACCGCACCTACCCCAACGGGCATTCCGAGACCATGTTCGACGCACTGCCGGCCACCACGCCGTTCGCGGCGACCCTGTTCGGCGGGTAGAGCCGCTGTTCGTGCGGGGCCCGGTGATTGTCGAGGCTGCTGCGGGTCGACGCGTCAGCTGACGCGGGCGCAGGGCCGCAAGATGTTCGACCTGCACGAGGCCGGCGCGAAGACTGTGGTCGCCGGCGGATCGGCCCAGTCAGCCGAATCCGGCGACGATGAGGGTGTCGCCTTCTCGACAGGTGGCGAGGGCTTCGCACAGTCCGGGCCGATGTCGTGGCCCCGTCCCGCGGTGCGCGAGTGGTGTGCTGTTGTGTTACAGGGCGTCGGGTCGACGGCCGTCGATCCGTATGACAGGCAGCCACGTCGCGAGGGTCCGGCCCAATGAACCGACAGGACGTTCGCCGAACACGCACAGGGTCTGCTCCCACGGGTGTCCGAACGTGCCCTCGCTGAGGTCGTCGCGCAGAAAGAGGTGGTAGTCGCCGTTGGGGTAGACCGGAACCCGCCACTCGGTGTCCGGGGTGGCGGCATGCACGGCCGTATCGAGCCGATAGCAGGTGTGCTGCCAGTCCAGCACCACGAACATCGGGTCCTCGGGGAAATCGGAGACGAAACAACGTAACGCTTCGGCGTTGATCGCATCGAAGCGGCTCTGCCACGCGCCTGCGATGTCGGCAGGCGCGGTGAGATCGAACGTGATCGACGGTGTCGGTTCTGCCATCGCCGGCCAATCCGACTCGGTAAGACCAGGCCGGAACCTGAACCGGTCGGTGAACTGATCCCAGTACCGGTTCTGGTCGTCGAGTGTGGTCCAGCCCGGGGGCAACGGGCTACCGAAGTCGAGTGTGTGTCTCATCATGGCGCGTCTCCTCGTAACCGGTACCGCCGCGCCCACAGCGATACCTCTGTTGCTGTGCGGGACCATCACAAGGGCGGGGTCACACGTGGCGTCGCCGCCAGGTCCACACGCACAAGGCAATTCCCACGAGTGATATCGCAGGTAGTACCCATCTCCACCGACGCAATGTCATGAACCGCTGGTACTGCTCGTTCGACAGGAACTGCAAACCCGGCTGATTCACGGTGGGCGGATCCCACCAGTAACTGCCCGAGCCGGTCAGCACCTGAGGCCATGCGAAGACACTCACCGCAGCCGCGATGACGATGCAGGTCGCCGGGAATGCCACCCAGAACCACGGAAACCCGGAAGCGCGTTCCACCCGGTCTCGCTGTCGCACCACCACGCCCGCCACCAGCCCCATCAGCGCCAGAACTCCGAACACCAACCATGCCATGCGCTCGGACGATACGGCCCTTCCGCTGGAAGGTCGGGAAACCAACGTACGGAGTGCTGTTCGAAGATCGTCGAACAGCACAGCAGCCTGGGCCCACGGAGCGGTGACATCGAGACCACAACCGGCCGATCCCGAGCTCCGGGTGGCCGGCGGAGCGTAGCGTGCGAAACGTGTGATCCGGCGGCCGTAATTCGGGGACAGTCAGGACGGAAGGGATCGGACCGATGGCGAAGATGAGCCGCACCACCACGATCGAGGCGCCCGTGGCGGAGGTGTTCGAGTTCGCGAAGGACGTCGGGAAGTTGTGGGTCTGCTTTCCCGACTGCGCAGTGAGGGACGTCGACCTCACCCCGGACGGGGTCGGGACGAGTGCCGAGTGGTTCGAGAAGCTGCTGGGCCTGCACCTGAAAGGACGCGTGGAGTACACCGAGGTCGTCCCCGGCGAGCGCATCGTGGCCCGATCCAGCATGGGACCGGTCTGGACCTTCACGTTCGCGCCGCAGGACGGCGCGACGAGCCTGACCTTGGACTGCGAATGGACACTCGACGTTCCGGTCGTCGGGGTGCCCGTCGAGGAGTTGATGTTCAAGTTGAGAGGGGGTGACATCGAACGGATGCTCGCGACCGTGAAGGCACGGGTCGAGGGTGCCCGGACTCCGGCCGCGCCGCCGAGCGCGCGTGCGGCGCAGAGCATCACGATCGATGCCCCCGTCGAGAAGGTGTTCGGGTTCGCGCGCGACATCGGGAAGCTGTGGTCCGCTCACCCGAACATGGCGGTCCGGGAGGTCCACTCGACCCCGGACGGTGTCGGGTCGAGCGCCCAGTGGTTCGGAGGACTCCGGGGCCTGCATTTCGAGGATCACGTCGAGTTCGTCGAGGTCGTCCCCGACGAACGCATCGTCGTCCGGTCGACGCCCCGGGCGGGCATCGAGTTCCTGTGGACGCTCACGCTTGCGCCCGCCGACGGCGGCACCGAGGTGACGCTGGCAGGAACCTCGCATGTCGCCGTCCTCGTCGCCGACGTCCCCCTCGGCGATCATCTCCCGAAATGGACCGAGAGCAGCATGCAGCAGATGCCGGCCCACCTGAAGACCCGGATCGAGCGTGTGGGCTGACCCGAGCCGGTCGCGCCGGGTGCCGGATCGCACCGTCGCAGCGGCCGGCACGCCGTCCCCGACCGCGCGTCGTCGTCGCGGGGAGACCCGAGGGGATCCGTGGACGAGCCGAGTCGTCGTGAGACGGGGGTACGCCGGGCGGTGTGGACGGTCTGCGCGTCGTCGGCCGTGTTGTTCCCGTCCGGGCTGTGCCCGGCCGTCGCGGTCGCCGAACCGGTGCCCGGGGCGGTGATGTCCGTGGAACCGCTGCCGGCCGAGCTGTCCGTGCCGGGCGCTGCGGTTGCGGAGCGGCTCACCTACCGCACCCAGTGGCGCTCCGGTGCCGCCGCCGTCGACACCGGGGTGCTGTTCCTGCCGCCGGGCCCGACACCCGAGGGTGGCCGTCCGGTGGTGTCGTGGGCCCACGGCACCGTCGGTCTCGGCGACGACTGTGCCCCGTCGCGCAACCCACGCGTCGACCGGGAACAGCGGTATCTCGCGCACTGGCTGTCGCAGGGCTACGCCGTGGTGGCCGCCGACTACCCCGGACTCGGCACCGACGGCCTGCACACATATCTCGACGGGCCCACGGCCGCGAACAGCGTGATCGACATCGTGCGGGCGGCGCGCGCAGTGGAGCCGTCCCTCTCGTCGCGCTGGGTCGTCGTCGGTCAGTCGCAGGGCGGGCACGCGGCGCTGCACACCGCGCACCGGGCCACGGCGCGCGCGCCGGAGCTCGACTTCCGCGGCGCGGTCGCCACCGGTGCGCCGTCCAACCTCGAGCTGCTGTTCCCGTTCGGTGTGCCCGGCTTCCCCGACCTCGACCTCGACGGGCTCGTCTCGTTCAGCGCGTACATCATGGCCGGTCTGCGGACGGCCCGTCCCGACGTCGATGTGAACAGCTACCTCACGCCCGTCGGACGCGAACTCGTCGATGCCGCCGAGCGCCTCTGCTACAGCGAGCTCGAGGACCGCGCCGCCGGTGTGGCCGTCGGGCAGCTGTTGTCCCGGCCGCTCGGTGACGACCGGATGCGCGCCACGCTCGCGGACTACCTCGGCGTCCCGGCCCGCGGTTACGACCGGCCCCTGTTCCTGGGCCAGGGCCTGGAGGACCGGATGGTGCCGGCCCCGTTGTCGTTCAAGCTCGTCGCCGACCTGTGGGCCGGCGGCGCCGACGTCGACTACCGCACCTATCCGGCCGACCACTTCGCCACCCTCTTCGAGGCCCTCCCCGACACCACGAGGTTCGTCACCGCCCGATTCGTCCGGTAACGCCGGACGGTCGGGGACCGACGTGCGAGGTGGTGCCTGCCGACGACCGGCACGCGCGTCGGACGAGCGGAGGACTTTCATGGGCCGGACCAGGCGGTGGCGATGGGCGCTGTGTACGGTCGGTGCGGTGCTGGCGGGCGGGCTCACTCCGCCCGTCGCCGGGGCCGAACCCGCAGCCGCCGACCCCGGCGCGATCGTCTCGGTCGAACCGTTGCCACCCGAACTGTCGGTGTCCGGCGCCGCGGTCGCCCAGCGGCTCACGTACCGCACCGAGTGGCGCTCCGGTGCGCCGGCCGTCGGCACCGGAGTGCTGTTCCTGCCTCCGGGCCCGGCCCCGGAGGGCGGCCGGCCGGTGATCTCCTACGCCCACGGCACCGTCGGCATCGGCGACGACTGCGCACCGTCGCGGAATCCGCGCGCCGACGTCGAGCGCGCGTACCTCGAACACTGGCTAGCCCAGGGGTACGCCGTCGTGGCGGCCGACTACCCGGGACTGGGCACCGACGGCGTCCACACCTACCTCGACGGCCAGAGCGCCGCCAACAGCGTCGTCGACATCGTGCGCGCGGGCCGTGCCGCCGAGCCGTCGCTGTCGCCGCGGTGGGTCGTCGTCGGCCAGTCGCAGGGCGGGCACGCCGCGCTGCACACCGCACACCGGGCCTCGTTGCGGGCGCCGGAACTCGACTTCCGCGGCACGGTCACCACCGGGGCGCCGTCCAACCTCGAGCGGCTGTTCCCCTTCGGCGGGCCCGGATTCCCCGATCCGGGTTTCGAAGGTCTGGTCGCGTTCAGCTCCTACATCTTCGCCGGACTCCGCGCCGCCCATCCCGACCTGGACGTGAACAGCTACCTGACCCCCACCGGGCGGGAGTTCGTCGATGCGGCCGAACGACTCTGCTACAACGAGCTCGACGCGCTCGCCGGCGACGTCCGGGTCGGCGACCTCGCGGCGCGGCCCCTGTCCGAAGGCCCCTTTCCCGCCGTGTTCACCGACTACCTCGGCGTCCCGACCAGCGGGTACGACCGCCCCATGTTCCTCGCCCAGGGCATCCACGACACGATGGTCCCCGCGCCGTTGTCGGCCGGGCTCGCAGCCGACCTGCTGGCGGCGGGTGCCGACATCGACTATCGGGTGTACGTCGCCGGCCACAACACGACCATGACCCGTTCCCTGCCCGACACCACCCCGTTCGTGGCGCGGCTGTTCGCCTCGTAGCCGGGCCGCTTCCGGGTCTTACCGACCGGGCCGGTCGTCCGGGATGTGGTGTCCGCGGGTCGGCCCGATACGCTGGACCTATGGCGGAGTTCATTTACACGATGAAGAAGGTGCGCAAGGCGCACGGTGACAAGGTCATTCTCGACGACGTCACCATGAGCTTCTACCCGGGTGCCAAGATCGGTGTGGTCGGACCGAACGGCGCGGGCAAGTCGTCCATCCTCAAGATCATGGCCGGGCTGGACCAGCCCAGCAACGGGGAGGCCTTCCTCGATCCCGAAGCCTCCGTCGGCATCCTCCTGCAGGAACCGCCGCTCAACGAGGACAAGACCGTCCGCGGCAACGTGGAGGAGGGTCTCGGCGAGATCAAGGTCAAGCTCGACCGGTTCAACGAGATCGCCGAGCTGATGGCGACCGACTACTCCGACGAGCTCATGGAGGAGATGGGCAAGCTCCAGGAGGAACTCGACCACGCCAACGCCTGGGACATCGACTCGCAGCTCGAGCAGGCGATGGACGCCCTGCGCTGCCCGCCGCCGGACGAGCCGGTCACCCACCTGTCGGGCGGTGAGCGCCGCCGCGTCGCCCTGTGCAAGCTGCTGCTGAGCAAGCCCGACCTGCTGCTGCTCGACGAGCCCACCAACCACCTCGACGCCGAGTCGGTGCTGTGGCTCGAGCAGTTCCTCGCGAGCTACCCCGGTGCCGTCCTCGCCGTCACCCACGACCGGTACTTCCTCGACCACGTCGCGCAGTGGATCTGTGAGGTCGACCGCGGCAAGCTGCACCCGTACGAGGGCAACTACTCCACCTACCTGGAGAAGAAGGCCGAGCGCCTCGAGGTGCAGGGCAAGAAGGACCAGAAGCTGCAGAAGCGCCTGCGCGAGGAGCTCGAGTGGGTCCGGTCCGGGGCCAAGGCCCGCCAGACCAAGAACAAGGCCCGTCTGGCCCGCTACGAGGAGATGGCCGCCGAGGCCGAGAAGTTCCGCAAGCTGGACTTCGAGGAGATCCAGATCCCGACGCCGCCGCGCCTGGGCGACGTCGTGGTCGAGGTCGACCACCTCGACAAGGGGTTCGAAGGCCGCGTGCTGATCAAGGACCTGTCCTTCACGCTGCCGCGCAACGGCATCGTCGGCGTGATCGGCCCCAACGGCGTCGGCAAGACCACCCTGTTCAAGACCATCGTCGGCCTCGAGAAGCCGGACTCCGGCACCGTGAGGGTCGGCGACACCGTCAAGCTGAGCTACGTCGACCAGTCCCGCGCGAACATCGACCCGAACAAGACGGTCTGGGAGGTCGTGTCCGACGGGCTCGACTACATCGAGGTCGGCCAGAACGAGATGCCCTCACGGGCGTACGTCAGCGCCTTCGGCTTCAAGGGACCGGATCAGCAGAAGAAGGCCGAGGTGCTCTCCGGTGGCGAGCGCAACCGCCTCAACCTGGCGCTGACCCTCAAGGAGGGCGGCAATCTGATCCTGCTCGACGAGCCGACCAACGACCTCGACGTCGAAACCCTCAGCTCGCTCGAGAACGCGCTGCAGAAGTTCCCCGGCTGTGCCGTCGTGATCTCCCACGACCGCTGGTTCCTCGACCGCACCTGCACCCACATCCTCGCGTGGGAGGGCAACGTCGAGGAGGGCAAGTGGTTCTGGTTCGAGGGCAACTTCGAGTCGTACGAGGCCAACAAGGTCGAGCGGCTCGGAGCGGAGGCGGCGCGTCCGCACCGCGTCACCCACCGGAAGCTCACCCGTGACTGAGCGGAAGACCTTCACCTGCACGCTGGAGGTGCGCTGGGCCGACTCCGACCGCCTCGGGCACGTCAACAACACGAAGTTCGTGGAGTACATGCAGGAAGCCCGGATCAAGTTCCTGCAGAGCGGCCCGTTCGCGCGCGGCGCCGTGGTGGTGCGGAAGATGGACGTGGAGTTCCTGCGTCCGCTCAAGGACGACTCCGGTCCGATCACCGTCGCCATCTCGGTACTGCATGTGGGCAACAGCTCGTACACCCTGCGGCACGTGATCACCGATGTGCAGGGCCACCCGTGCGGCTCCGGGGACGCGGTGCTCGTCGGGTTCGACCCGCGCACGGAGACCGCCCGGCCGCTGTCCGCCGAGGAGCGGGCGGTTCTCGAGGAGTACGTCGCCGCCCCGGTCGCCTGACCGCCCGGCGCGGGATTCCCCCCTCACACCCGGCGCCGCGGATAGGCTCGCACCAGAGCCTGTCCGCGGCGCTGCCGGTTTCCGGCCGCGAATGAGGGAGTGAGCACCATGGCCGAGTCCGCCCCACCCCACGGGGTTTCGCCGAACCGGCAGCTCGCGGCATCCGCTCTCGAGGACAGCTACCGGCGCTACGCGGACACCGTCGACGCCCCCGAGCGCGCCCTGGCCGCTCACCTGGACCTCGGCCGGCAGCGGCACGAGGCCGAGGTCCTGACCCGCGTCTACCGGCCCGGCGACCGATGGGACATCGGTGCCGCCCTGCAGATCGTCACCGACGACATGCCCCTGCTCGTCGAATCCGTCATCGCGCTGCTGACCCGGCTCGGCGTCGCCATCCGCGAACTTGTCCATCCCGTCGTGTCCGTCCGGCGCGACGAGGACGGCGGCCTGCGCGAGATGGTGGCCGACACGACGCCCCCGTCCGGCTTCGTCACCGAGTCGTGGATACACGTCCAGTTGCATCCGGCCACCGCCGAGGCCGCCCTCGACGCGGTCGGCACCGAGATCGGGGGCGTGCTCGCCGACGTCCGGCAGGTCGGCGCGGACACCGCCGAAATGCTCGTCCGGGAACGCGATCTCGCCACCGAACTCGACGCGCTCGCCGAGAACCCGCCGCCGCGGCGCGCCGCGGAGGATCTGCGGGAGACGGCGGCGCTGCTGCGCTGGTTCGCGCGGGGCAACTACACCGTCCTCGGCTATCGGCGCTACGACGTCGTCGCCGACGCCTCGGGAACGCGCCATGCCCGCGCCGTGCCGGGCAGCGGACTCGGGGTGCTGCGCTCCGACCTGGCCGCCGACGACGTGATCGACATGTCGGCAACGGTCGAGGCCGCCGACCGCCCGCTGCTGGTGCTCACCCAGGCGTCCCTGCCTGCCACGGTGCACCGCTCGGTGTACCCGTACTTCGTGGGAGTCGCCGTTCTCGACTCCGACGGCCGGGTCGTCGGCGAGCACCGGTTCCTCGGTGTGCTCGCCGTGACCGCGCTGCACGAGAACGTGCTCGACATTCCGGTGCTGGCCCGGCGGGTACGAGAGGTGGTGGCCCGCGCCGGCGTGGAACTGTCGTCGTTCACCGGACAGGCCATGCTCGAGGTGCTGCAGGCGCTGCCCCGGGTGGAACTGTTCTCCGCCGACACCGAGACCCTCCACGAGACCGTCACCGCGGTCGTCGCGATGCGCCGGCAACTGCGGCTGTTCGTGCGGGTCGATCCCTACGGCCGCTTCGTCTCGTGCCTGATCTACCTGCCCCGTGACCGCTACAACACCCGCGTGCGGGTCGCGATGCAGCAGATCCTGCTGCGCGAGTACGGCGGAGGTGCCATCCACTACACCGCCCGGGTCACCGAGGGCGATCTGGCGTTGCTGCACGTGACCATCCGGACGCCGCCGGGCCAGGCCCTGCCGCGGATCGACACCTCCGAGGACAATCGGCTGCGCATCCAGGCCCTGCTCGCCGAGGCCAGCCGCAGCTGGGACGATCACCTCGCCGACCTGGCCGCCACCGACCACACCGTCGATCCCGTGCTCGTGCAGCGGTACGCGGAGGTGCTGCCCGACGGCTACAAGGAGGACTTCGACGCAGACCGGGCGCTGGCCGACATCGCCCGTCTCGAGGCGCTGCGGGACGGCAGCATCGACCTGCTGCTGTACCGGCGGCCCGGCGCCGACCCACGGCGTTGGCGTTTCACGCTCTACATCGGCAGTGAGGGCATCACCCTCAGCCAGGTGCTGCCGGTGCTGCAGAGCCTCGGCGTCGAGGTACTCGACGAGCGGCCGTACCAGATCATCCGCGCCGACCGGATGAGCTGCTGGATCTACGATTTCGGACTGGTCCTGCCCGTCGACCTCGAACCCGACCCGAAGGTGACCACCCGCTTCACCGCGGCGTTCGCCGCCGTGTGGCACGGATTGTCGGAACCGGACCGGTTCAACGAACTGGTCCTGCGGGCCGGAATGGGCTGGCGGCAGGCCATGATGCTGCGCGCCTACGCCAAGTACCTGCGGCAGGCCGGCTTCCCCTACAGCCAGTACCACATCGAAGGAGTCCTGCTCGCCGACCCGGCCACCACCGCGCTGCTCGCGGAGCTGTTCGAGGCGATGTTCGACCCGGCCGAGGCGTCCGCCGACCGCGAGCAGGACACCACCGCCGAACTGGCCGGCCGGATCGACGCCGTCGTCGGTCTCGACGCCGACCGGATCCTGCGCGGCCTCTTCGGCCTGATCCGGGCGACGTTGCGTACCAACTACTTCGTGTCGGGCGACGACGGGGCCGTCCCGCCCGCACGCGCCGACGCCGCACCCGCCCGGGCCCTGTCGTTCAAACTCGACCCGACCCGCATCGACGAGTTGCCCCAGCCGCGACCGAAGTTCGAGGTGTTCGTCTACGCCCCCGACGTCGAGGGTGTGCACATGCGTTTCGGGGCGGTCGCCCGCGGTGGCCTGCGCTGGTCGGACCGGCGGGAGGACTTCCGCACCGAGATCCTCGGTCTCGCGAAAGCGCAGGCCGTGAAGAACGCCGTCATCGTCCCCGTCGGCGCCAAGGGAGGCTTCGTGGTCAAGCGTCCGGTCTCGCCGACCGGCGATGCGGCCGCCGACCGGCAGGCCGTGCGCGCGCAGGGCGAGGCCTGCTACCGGCGGTTCATCGCCGGTCTGCTCGACGTCACCGACAACCTCGACCGCGCCCGGGGCGTGGCCGTGCCGCCGCCGCGGGTCGTCCGCCGCGACGGCGACGACACCTACCTCGTGGTCGCCGCCGACAAGGGCACCGCCACCTTCTCCGACCTCGCCAACGAGGTCGCCCGCGAGTACGGGTTCTGGCTCGGCGACGCCTTCGCCTCCGGCGGCTCCGCCGGCTACGACCACAAGGCGATGGGCATCACCGCCCGCGGAGCCTGGGAGAGCGTCAAGCGGCACTTCCGTGAACTGGGCGTCGACACCCAGAGCGAGGACTTCACCGTCGCCGGCATCGGCGACATGAGCGGCGACGTGTTCGGCAACGGAATGCTCCTGAGCACGCACATCCGGTTGGTGGCCGCGTTCGACCATCGGCACATCTTCCTCGATCCCGATCCGGAGCCCGCCGCTTCGTACGCCGAGCGGCGCCGCCTGTACGAGCTGCCCCGTTCGTCGTGGGCCGACTACGACACGGACCTGATAAGCACCGGCGGCGGGGTATGGGAGCGCTCCCTCAAGTCCGTCCCCCTCAGCGCCGAGGTGCGGAGCGTGCTCGGACTCGACAACGACGTCACCGAGCTCTCGCCCCCCGAACTGATCCGCGCGATCCTGCGCGCCCCGGTGGACCTGCTGTGGAACGGTGGCATCGGCACGTACGTCAAGGCCGCTCCCGAAACCGACGCCGACGTGGGCGACAAGAGCAACGACGCGGTCCGCGTCAACGGCGGCACCCTCCGCGCCCGGGTGGTGGGGGAGGGCGGCAACCTCGGCGTCACCCAGCGCGGCCGCATCGAGTACGCCCGGGCCGGCGGCAAGATCAACACCGACGCGATCGACAACTCCGCCGGGGTCGACTGCTCCGACCACGAGGTCAACATCAAGATCCTGCTCGACTCGATGGTCACCGCCGGCGCGCTCGCCGCCGCCGACCGCAATCCGCTGCTCGAATCCATGACCGACGAGGTCGGGCGAATCGTCCTCGAGGACAACATTTCCCAGAACAACCTGCTCGGCTACTCCCGCACCGGCGCCCCCACGATGCTCGCGGTGCACCAGCGGCTGATCGCCGATCTCGTCGCCGAGCGCGGGATCGACCGGTCCCTCGAGGCGCTGCCCGGCGACGCCGAGATCGAGCGGCGCCGCCTCGAAGGTGAGGGACTCACCTCGCCGGAGCTGTCCACCCTGCTCGCCCACGTCAAACTCGCCCTCGCCGACGACCTGCTCGACACCGACCTGCCCGACAGCGAGACCTTCGCCGGACGGCTACCCGGCTATTTCCCGAGGCAACTGCGCGAACCCTTCCGCGCCGGCATCCGGTCCCACCCCCTGCGCCGGCAGATCGTCGCGACCATCCTCGCCAACGAGACCGTCGACAACGGCGGGATCAGCTACGTCTACCGGCTCTCCGAGGAGGCCGGCGCATCGAGCACCGACGCCATCCGCGCCTACGCCGCCGTCACCGAGATCTTCGACCTGCCCGGCGTGTGGGCCCGCATCCGCTCCGCCGACACGACCACGGCCGTCGCCGACGACCTGCTGCTCGAATCGCACCGCGTCCTCGACCGGGCGTCGCGGTGGCTGCTGTCGAACCGGCCGCAACCTCTGGCCGTCGGCGCCGAGATCAGCCGGTACCGGGCGATGTTCGCGCGGCTCGCCCCCCGCGTGGGGGAGTGGATGCAGGGTCACCACGTGCAGGACCTGAAGGAGCGCGCCGAGCCGCTGCTCGCGCGCGGCGCCCCCGAGGAGTTGACGTGGGACGTGTTCCGCCTCCTCGACCAGTTCCCGCTGCTGGACGTGATCGACATCGCCGACATCGCCGAACGGGACGAGGCCGAGGTCGCCGAGCTGTACTACGCGATGGACGCGCACATGGGGATCGACTGGCTGCTCTCGGCGGTGACGTCCCTCGAACGCGGCGACCGCTGGCACTCGCTGGCGCGGCTCGCCCTGCGCGACGAGCTGTACGGGTCGCTGCGCACGCTCACCCTCGACGTGCTCGCCACGGCCGAACCCGGCGAGAGCACCCGCGAGATGATCGAGGACTGGGAGCTGACCAACGGCTCGCGGCTCGGCCGCGCGAGGTCGGCGCTCGAGGAGATCTTCCTGTCTGGAAACCTGGACCTCGCGACGCTGTCCGTGGCGGCGCGTCAGGTCAGGAGCATGGTGCGCGCCGGCGCACCCGACAGGAGGTAGACAGTTGAAGCACGCCGGGGCCGACCACCGTGGAGCCGTGGGGACCGCGCAGTGAGCGACGCGACCGAACAGTTCGGCTTCCACACCGCGGTGGAGGTCCGCTGGTCCGACATGGACGCGTTCCAGCACATCAACCACGCGCGCATGGTCACCCTCCTCGAGGAGGCCCGCATCCCGTGGTTGTTCGCCGACGGCCGGCCCACCGTGAACCTGCGGGAAGGCGCCGTGATCGCCGACCTGCACGTGCGGTACCGCGGCCAGTTGCGGCACGAGGACAGCCCCCTGGACGTGCTGATGTGGATCGAGCGGGTGCGGGCGGTCGACTTCACCATCGGCTACGAGGTCCGGCCCGGTGGTGCGCCGGCCGACGCCACGGCCTCCGTCGTCGCCTCGACCCAGATCGCGGCGTTCGACATCGGAACCCAGCGGCTGCGCCGGCTCACCGATCCCGAACGCGAGTACCTGCAACGGTGGCGTCGTGACTGACGCCGTCGGAGCGGCCGGGACGGCACCCGAACGGTGGTTGCAGATCCCGGACCCCGTCGACCGCGCCGACCTCGTCGCGTTCCTCACCCGTGCGGTCCGTCTCGACGAGGCCGCCGTGGTGCGGCTGCGGCAACGGCGCGACGGCCTCCTCTCGGCCTGGGTGAACACCGGATTCGATGCCCTCGCCGTCCGGGTGCTGCGCGGCACGGTCGCCCCGCCGGACACGACCGTCGCCGCGGACGGGCTGCGCGCGATCCTCGTCGCCGCCGGCGACGACGGGGTGGATCCCGGGTGGGCGATGGACTCGGTGTGGCGCGGCGCGCTGCCCCCGGAAACCGGGTACGTCCACCTCGACGACGTTCCCGCCCGCATTCTCGTCGACCTCGCGCAGCGCGGCGTCGCGCTCAGCCGCGAGCAGGGACAGGGACCGCCGTCGTCGCTGCTCGCGCAGGAGGTGCTCGAGGTCGCCGGCGGGGGAGAGCGGGCCGGGGTGCCGATGCGGCTGGTGTTCGCGCTCAACGCGATGGGGTTCGTGCCCACCGGCGGCGCCCGCGCGACGGCGGAGATCGACCTGGACCGGATCGATCCGGCCGAGGTGGTGCGCGTGCGGGCGACGGCGACGTGGCTGCGGCTCGACGCCCGCTACGGATCGGTCTACCTCCGTCGCGGGGGCGGTCTCGGCCTCAGCGTGCGCTGACGCCGCCGGCACCAGGGTGAGTGGCCCGGTCGGCGTGCAGTGTGCCGTCAGATCAGCCACGCCGCGCAGTTGCCGCGCAGCTGTCCGTCCACGAGCGGAGCGCTGGACAGGATCACCGTGCCCGGCGGCATCTCCACCGGGTGCTCGGTGGTGTTGAGGGCGCAGATCAGCCCCCCGGGCCGGCGGAAGGCCAGGCATCCGGGTGGGCTGCCGTACCACTCCACGTCGGGGCCGTCGAACTCCGGCCGTCGCCGTCGCGCCTCGAGCGCCGCCCGGTACAGCGACAGGGTGGACGAGACATCCTCGAGTTGCGCCTCGACGGTCAGCTCGGACCACTCGTCCGGTTGCGGCAGCCACGTCTGTGCTGCGGTGGTGAAGCCGAACGGCGGCCGGGCGCCCTCCCACGGCATCGGCACCCGGCACCCGTCCCGGCCGCGGTCGGTGTGCCCCGACCGCTCCCACACCGGGTCCTGCAGCACCTCCTCGGGCAGGTCGTCGACGTTGGGCAGACCGAGTTCGGCACCGTTGTAGAGGAAGGCCGCGCCGGGCAGTGCCAGCTCGACGAGGATCATCGCCCGCGCGCGGTCGCGCCCGAGCGGCCCGCCGCCGTAGCGGGTCACCTCACGCTCGATGTCGTGATTGGACAGCGTCCACGTCGCGACCCCACCGATGGGTGCGACCGCGGCGAGCGACGTGTCGATCGCCTCCCGGATCCGGGCGGCGTCCCAGCTCGCGAGTGCCAGATGGAAGTTGAATGCCAGGTGCAGTTCGTCGGGGCGCAGGTACTCCGAGAACAGCACATGGTCGTGCACCCAGATCTCGCCGACGGCCACCGCGTCCGGGTACTCGTCGAGCACCGTGCGGATCCGGCGGTGGATGTCGTGGACCTCGGCGTTGTTGAAGCGGGGATCGTCGTCGAAGTGCCGCAGCAGCCGGTTCTGTTCCCAGTGGTCGAAGTCGGGCAGCCCGCCGGGTTTGGCCATGCCGTGCGCGACGTCGATGCGGAAGCCGTCGACGCCGCGGTCGAGCCAGAAGCGCAGGGTCTTCTCCAGGTCCTCGAACACCTCGTCGTTGCGCCAGTTCAGGTCCGGCTGCTCCGGCGCGAACAGGTGCAGGTACCACTGGCCGGGCGCGCCGTCGGGGTCGGTCACGCGGGACCATGCGGGGCCGCCGAACACACTCGGCCAGTTGTTCGGCGGCAGGTCGCCGTTCGGCCCGCGTCCGTCCCGGAAGTGGTAGCGGGCCCGCGCGGGGCTGCCGGGCGCGGCGGCCAGGGCCTCCCGGAACCAGGGATGTTCGGAGCTCGTGTGGTTGGGGACCAGGTCCATCACGACACGGATCCGGCGCGCGTGCGCGGCCTCGATCAGGGCGTCGAGGGCGGCCAGGTCGCCGAACAGGGGGTCGACGTCGCGCGGATCGGACACGTCGTAGCCGTGGTCGGCCATCGGGGAGCGCATCACCGGGTTCAGCCAGATCGCGTCGACTCCCAGCAGCTCCAGGTATCCGAGCTTGTCGCGGATCCCGTCGAGGTCGCCGACGCCGTCTCCGTCGGAGTCGGCGAACGAGCGGGGGTACACCTGGTAGAAGACGGCGTCCGCCCACCAGCGTTGTTCAGGGGTGCCGGGGGGAGTGCTCACAGCCACCCATAGTGCCAAACCGACAGGTGGGCCACGACTCGAATGTCGCCGCCCCGGCCCGTCGTCAGATCGGCGAGTTCATCATCGAGTCCGCCGCCATCTCCATGTACGCGATCAACTGGCTGCGGTGCGCGTCGTCGAGCGTCTGCGAATCGATCGAGGCGATGGCGGTGTGCATGCAGCGCAACCAGGCGTCGCGTTCGAGCGGACCGATCCGGAACGGGTGGTGGCGCATCCGCAGCCGCGGGTGCCCGCGCTCGTCCGAGTAGGTGCGCGGTCCGCCCCAGTACTGCTCGAGGAACATCCGCATGCGACGTTCCGCGGGCCCGAGGTCCTCCTCGGGGTACAGCGGGCGGACGATCTCGTCCTTGGCCACTTCCTCGTAGAACCGCGCCGTGAGCTTGTGGAAGGTCTCGGCGCCGCCGACCGCGTCGTAGAAGGTCTGCTCGTCACTCATGGGTTCTGCTCACCGTTCCTCTCGCTCGTCCATTGTGCCGGTTCGGTGGGGACGCGCCCGAGCCGCATGTCGCCGGTACCGGATGTTCACCTCCGCGACCCGGAAAGTCCGCAGAATCGGGGTGCGACGTGCGTAGATCCGTGGTCAACTTGTGAGCAGTCTTCCGGAGGTCGTATGAAGCACCGACGCAGCGCACATCGACAACTCCCGCCCGCCGACGCCCCCACCGGGGCGCCGGGGGCCAACTCCCTGTGTGTCGTACGCGACGACGCCGTCCCGGATTGGGTCAAACGCCGCGTACTTCTGCTCAATGCCACCTACGAGCCGCTCACCGCGTTGCCCGCCCGTCGTGCGGTCGTGCTCATGGCCGGCGGCAAGGCCGACACCGTGCACGACGACCCGCTCGGCCCGTTGGTGCGCTCCGCGGAGTGGGCCGTGCAGATCCCGTGGGTGATCCGCCTGCGGACCTTCGTGCACGTGCCGTACCACGCGCGGGTGCCGATGACGCGGGCCGCGCTCATGCACCGCGACCGGAATCGGTGCGCCTACTGCGGCGCCAAGGCCGAGACCATCGACCACGTGGTGCCGCGCAGCCGCGGTGGGGAACACTCGTGGGAGAACTGTGTGGCGTGCTGCGCGTCGTGCAACCACCGCAAGGCCGACAAGCTGCTCAGCGAACTCGGCTGGACGCTGCGCGCCGCGCTCGTGCCCCCCAAGGGCCGGCACTGGCGGCTGCTGGCGACGCTGCCGGAGCTGCATCCGACCTGGTTGCCGTACCTCGGCGAGGGCGCGGCCTGACCGACGTCGCCGCAAGTCGGGGCAAGCGCGCCGGGATCGGACATGCTGGGCTACCGTTTGCGGTGTGAGCATTCTCGAGACAACCCTCATATTCGTTGCCATCCCGGTGGCGATCATCGTGATATTCGGGGTCTTCTCCGTCTTCACGAAGCCGCTTCCGGGCACGCGGCCCGCCGAGTACAAGCTCGGGGAGAAGTGGGACCACGAGCCGATGCTGTGGAGCGCGGTCGACGAGGTCACCACGCACGGCCATCACGGTGGGCATCATGAACTCGTCGCCGGCGCGCCGGTCGACCCGATCGGAGGTAGGGCAAGTGGCAAGTGGTGACGTGATGCACAGCCGGACGGCGGTCGCTCCCGCGGAGCTGCCGTACGGTGCGGCCCTGACGTCGAGCGGCCGTATCTCCCGGACCCGTGTCCTCGACGGCCTGTTCGAGGGCCCGCCGTTCAGCGACCGCGACATGATCGCTCTCGACGATGCGCTCACCGAGGCCACCCGGGCGACGAAGGTGCGCTTCAACGTGTACGTCGCGGACGCCGCAGATCCCGCGATCACGACCGACGCGGTGTTCCCGACCACGCCGGAATCGTCGAACTCGGTGCTCATCGCCGTGTACCCGAACCAGCGCGCCATCGAGATCCGCAGCGGACGCGGCGTCGCCGACCGCGTCGACAACCGGATCGCGCAGCTCGGCGTGACCGCGGCGATCTCGTCGTTCGGCCAGGGCGACCTGATCGACGGCATCGTCAGTGCGATCCGCGTCATGGCGAACGCGATCACCGCGCCGTAGAGCCCCTCGTTGCTGTGGCCGAATGTCACATCGCGTCGATCGATCGACGCGATGTGACATTCGGCCACACGCGTAGGGCGGCTAGGACGCGTCGAACGCCCGGGCCTTCAGCGACCGGACGATCCCCGCGCGACCCTCGCTGATCAGCCGGCGCAGGGCCGGCGGGTGATCACCGGCGAGGAACTCGTCGGCCGCCGCCACCGACGACTCGCTGATCGACCACGACGGGTACAGCCCCACGACGACGGTCTGCGCGACCTCGCTGGAGCGGCGCTCCCACACGCCCGGCACGTCGGCGAAGTACCGCGCGACGTACCGTTCGAGCAGCTCACCCTGTCCGGCCGGCGCGAAGCCGCCGATGATCGCGCGAGCGGTGATGTTCGGAATCGAATCGTCGCCCACCACCGTCTCCCACACCTGCTCCTTGACGGCCTCCTGCGGCCGCGCCGCCCGCGCGGTGGCGGCCTGCCGCGCGCCGGCAGCCGTCGGATCTCGCTCGGCCTCGGCATCGATGAACGGCGACTCCACCCCCTCGGCGTCGATCTCGCCGGCCGCGGCCAGCGCCTGCACGATCCGCCACCGCAGATCCGTGTCGACGACCAGTCCGGCCAGCCCGACGTTCGCCGGATCGGCACCGAGCAGCTCGCCGAGCACTTCGGTGTGCCACGGCGCGAGCCGGGCCGTGGTCAACGCGTTGACGAACGCGAGCTGATGATCCGAGCCCGGCTGCGCCTCGCGGGCCAGTTCCAGCAGCCGGTTCGCGTAGTCGTTCCAGCCCCGCTCGGTCGCCCAGCCGGGGTCGGCGTAGCTGCCGAGCGCGGTGTGCGCCTGCATCAGCAACCGCTGCACCACGCCGACCTCCGTCTCGGTCGCGATACCGCGCTGCACCAGCGCCACGAAGTCGCGGGCCTTCATCTCGGCCTGCCGGGTCATCTCCCATGCGGCGGACCATGCCAAGGTGCGTGGCAACGGCTCGGCGATGTCGCCGATCCGGTCCGTCAGCACCTCGAGCGACCGGGGATCGAGACGCACCGAGCAGTAGGTGAGGTCGTCGTCGTTGACGAGCACGAGCCGGCCGCGGTCCACGCCGACGAGTTCCGGCACCTCGGTGCGCTCGGTGGCGTCGAGATCGATCTCGACGCGGTGCGTGCGGAGCAGCTTGCCCGAGCCGTCGTCGTCGTAGACCCCGATCGCCAGCCGGTGCACCCGATGTTCCCCGGCGCCCGGATCGGCACCCTCCTGGATCACCGCGAAACGGGTGAACCGCCCGTCGTCGTCGACGTCGAAGTCGGGACGCAGGATGTTCAGGCCGGTGGTCTTGAGCCACTGCGCGCCCCATCCCGACAGGTCCCGGCCGGACGACTTCTCCAGCGCCGCGAGCAGGTCGTCGAACGTGGCATTGGCGAAGGCGTGCTCGCGGAAGTACTCCCGCAGGCCCGCCAGGAACGGTTCCTCCCCGACGTAGGCGACGAGCTGCTTGAGCACGGACGCGCCCTTGGCGTAGGTGATGCCGTCGAAGTTGACCTCCACCGCCGCGAGGTCGGGGATGTCCGCGGCGATCGGATGGGTCGAGGGCAGCTGGTCCTGGCGGTAGGCCCACGACTTCTCGACGTTCGCGAACGTGGTCCACGCGTTCGTGTACTCGGTGGCCCGCGACTGGCACAGCACCGACGCGAAGGTCGCGAACGACTCGTTGAGCCACAGGTCGTCCCACCAGCGCATGGTCACCAGGTCGCCGAACCACATGTGCGCCATCTCGTGGAGTACGGTCTCGGCGCGGCGTTCGTACGAGTAGCGGGTGACCTTGGAGCGGAAGACGTAGTCCTCGAGGAACGTCACCGCGCCGGCGTTCTCCATCGCGCCGGCATTGAACTCGGGGACGAACAGCTGGTCGTACTTGCCGAACGCGTAGGGCAGGCCGAAGTTCTCGTGGTAGAACTCGAAGCCCTGCTTGGTTTCGGTGAACAGCCGGTCGGCGTCCATGAACTCCGCCAGCGAGGCGCGGCAGTAGATGCCGAGGGGGATGGTGCCGTGTTCGTCGGTGTAGACGTCGGTCCACTGCGCGTACGGCCCGGCGATCAGCGCGACGAGGTAGGTGCTCATCCGCGGGGTGGTACGGAAGACGTGCCGGCCCGGCTCCGCGGCGACGTTGTGCACGGTCTCGGAGTTGGAGATCACCGACCAGTCCGCCGGCGCGGTCACCGCGATGTCGAACGTGGCTTTCAGGTCCGGCTGGTCGAAGCACGCGAACATCCGCTTCGCGTCGGCGGTCTCGAACTGCGAGTACAGGTAGACCGCGTCGTCGGTGGGGTCGACGAACCGGTGCAGGCCCTCGCCGGTGTTCGTGTAGAGGCAGTCCGCCTCGACGGTGAGTTCGTTGCGCGCGGCCAGTCCGCTCAGCGCGATCCCGTTCTCCTCGGTGTATCCGGAGACGTCGACGGACTTGCCGTTGAGGGTGGCCGAGTGCACGGACTGAGCGATCAGGTCGACGAAGGTCGACGCACCGTCCGTGGCGTCGAATGTGATGGTGGTGGTCGAACGGAACGTGGTCGTTCCCGCAGCGCCCGCGCCGTCGGTCAGATCCAGCTCGATGCGGTAGTTGTCGACGGTCAGGACCGCGGACCGCTCGGCCGCCTGCTCGCGGGTCAGATTCGGTGGTGCCACGGAAGACTCCTTCTCAAGACGGGATGCGACTCGGGTGCCATCCCATCATGTGAGGGACCGGTTCACCCGGCGACCTCCGCGAGGGGCACCTGCGGATCGGAGAGCCGGTGCGGGTCGACGGATTCGCCGGAGGAGATCAGCGCGCGGATGTCGTCGCCCGCGTCCCAGATGTTGACGTTCATCCCGGCGCGGACCCGGCCGGCCGCGTCGAGCCAGAACGCGAGGAACTGCCGGGAGCCGACGTCGCCGCGGGTGATCACCCGCGCCTCGGCGGGTGCGTGCCCGACGTACTCCATGCCCAGGTCGTACTGGTCGGTGAAGAAGTAGGGCAGGCGGTCGTAGGAGGCGGGCCGGCCCAGCATGGTGGCGGCCGCCACGTCGGGCTGGTTGAGCGCGTTGGCCCAGTGTTCGACCCGGATCCGGGTCCGCAGCAGCGGATGCTCGGCGGCGGCGATGTCGCCGACCGCGACGATGTCGGGATCGCTCGTCGCGAGAGACGCATCGACTGCCACGCCGTCGCTCGCCACGGTCAGTCCCGCGTCGCGGGCGAGTTCGACGTTGGGCTGCGCCCCCACGGCGACGAGGACCGCGTCGGCCCGGATCTCGGTGCCGTCGCCGAGGCGCAGGCCGGTGGCACGGCCTTCGACGGTGAGGATCTCCGACACCGTCGTCGACAGACGCAGGTCCACACCGTGGCTCCGGTGCAGGTCCGCGAACACGGCGCCCATCTGCTCGCCGAGTGCGCCGGACAGCGGCTGGGCGGCGGCTTCGACGACGGTCACGTCGGCGCCGTGTCCGCGCGCCCCGGCAGCGATCTCGAGACCGATCCAGCCGGCGCCGACGATCGCCAGGTGCGGCGCCGGACCCTCGTCGCGGCGGACGGCCGCGAGCAGCGCGTCGGACTGCTCGACGGTGCGCAGCATGTGCACGCCCGCGGCGTCGATGCCTGGCAGCAGGATCCGTCGCGGGCGCGAACCCGTCGCGAGGGCGAGCTTGTCGTAGCGCACGGTGGAACCGTCGGGCAGGGTGACGGTGTGGGCTCCCGGGTCGAGGGCGGTGACGGTGACGCCGAGTTCGACCTCGACCCGGTGGTCGCGGTACCAGTCACCGTGCTGCACGGTGAACTCCGCAAGCTGCTTCTTGCCGGCGAAGTAGTCCTTCGACAGCGGTGGTCGCTCGTAGGGGAGGTGTTCCTCCTCGCCCAGGAGGAGGATCCGGCCGGGGAAGTCGCGGGCGCGCAACTGCTCGGCCGTCTTGGCGCCGGCGAGCCCACCGCCGACGATGACGAAGAGCTTCTCGTTGGACATCGCGCATCCCCGTTCCGTGCGGCACCGGTCCTTCGACGGTACGTCGGTGGAGGCGCGGGAACCGGCGGTTCGGGAAGAATCCGACGACGACCGGCGTTGAATCGGACCGTAGTCCGAATTTCTGCAGCGAGGAGACCCCGTGAGCGACCCGATCTCGAAGGACACCGCCGACTTCTGGTTCGACCCGTTGTGCCCCTGGTGCTGGATCACCTCGCGCTGGATCCTGGAGGTGGCGCAGGTCCGCGACATCGAGGCGAAGTTCCACGTGATGAGCCTTGCCGTGCTCAACGAGGGCAACGACGACCTGCCTGAGAACTACCGGGAGCTGATGACCAGGGCATGGGGCCCGGTGCGCGTGGCGATCGCCGCGGCGCAGAAGTACGGCGACGAGGTCCTCGAACCGCTGTACACGGCGATGGGCACGCAGATCCACGACGAGGACAACAAGGACTTCCCGGCGGTGATCGCCAAGTCCCTCGCCGACCTGGGCCTGGATCCGGACCTCGCGCGAGCGGCCGAGACCGACGCCTACGACGAGGCGCTGCGCACCAGCCACGCCGCCGGCATGGACGCGGTCGGTCCGGATGTCGGCACGCCGACCATCCACGTCAACGGCGTGGCATTCTTCGGTCCGGTCCTCTCGCGGATCCCGCGCGGCGAGGAGGCAGGGCGGATGTGGGACGGGGTGGTGGCCATGGCGTCGTACCCGCACTTCTTCGAACTCAAGCGCACGCGCACCGAGGACCCGAGCTTCGAGTAGGCGCCTTCGGCGCCGGTGTGTCCTTTGGGCGGCTACAGCCGCCCAAAGGACACACCGGCGGCGCAGCCGCCTATTCTCGACGCCATGCGCGTTTACCTGGGTGCCGACCACGCCGGCTTCGAACGTAAGAACCAGATCATCGAACACCTCACCGCCAACGGCCACGAGGCCGTCGACTGTGGCGCGTACGAGTACGACGCCCTCGACGACTACCCGGCGTTCTGCATCGAGGCCGCGCGCCGCGTCGTCGCCGACGAAGGCAGCCTCGGCATCGTTCTCGGCGGCAGCGGCAACGGCGAGCAGATCGCGGCGAACAAGGTGTCGGGTGCCCGCTGTGCCCTCGCGTGGAGCGTGGAGACCGCCAAGCTGGCCCGCGAGCACAACAACGCGCAGCTCATCGGCATCGGTGGGCGCATGCACAGCCTCGAGGACGCCTTGGCCATCGTCGACGCGTTCGTCGCCACCCCGTGGTCGGGGGAGGAACGGCACCAGCGGCGCATCGACATCCTGAGCGAGTACGAGAAGACCGGGCAGGCCCCGGAAGTTCCCGGCGCGCCGTCCTGACGAACGGAGCCTGATCGACCGTGCCGGAGGGACCATCCCTGCACCGGCTCGCCCGGTTGCACCAGCGGCGTTTCTCGGGTGCGCCCCTGCGGGTGTCGAGCCCGCAGGGGCGCTTCGCCGGCGATGCGGCGCTCGTCGACGGCCGGGTGCTGCTCCGGGCCGAGGCTCTCGGCAAGCATCTGTGGCACCACTACGACAACGGCCTGACGGTGCACGTGCACCTGGGTCTGTACGGCTCGTTCACGGAGGCGCCGGTTCCGATGCCGGACCCGGTCGGGCAGGTACGGATGCGCATGGTCGGCGCCGAGTACGGCACCGACCTGCGCGGTCCGACCGCGTGCGAGGTCCTCACCCCGGACGAGGTGGCGGCGATCGCCGCGCGGATCGGCCCCGACCCGTTGCGGAAGGACGCCGACCCCGAGCGGGCGTGGGCGCGAATCTGCAAGTCCCGCAGTGCCATCGGCTCGCTTCTCATGGACCAGTCGGTGATCTCGGGGGTGGGCAACATCTACCGGGCCGAAGTCCTGTTCCGGCACGGCATCCATCCGCAGCGCCCCGGACGTGATCTCACCCGAGCCGAGTTCGACGGCATCTGGGACGATCTCGTCGTGCTGATGCGGACGGGAGTGCGACGCGGCGCGATCCACGTCGTGCGACGCGAACACGACCGCGGGGCACCGGCCTACGCGAAGGGCCGTCCCCGGACCTACGTCTACCGGCGTGCCGGTGAGCCCTGCCGGTTGTGCACCACACCCGTCCTGCACTCGATCATGCAGGGCCGCAACCTGTTCTGGTGCCCCGCCTGCCAGACGGGCTAGAAGTCGAAACCGCCGAAGTCGCCGCCGGCCCCGAAGTCGCCGCCACCGTAGTCACCGCCGCCGTAGTCACCGCCGCCGTAGTCACCACCGGCGTCGCCGTAGTCCCCGCCGTCCTGGCCGGCCTCGAGGCCCTGGTCGTATCCGGAGTCGAAGCCCTGCTCGAACGCCTGTGCGTCGTAGGGCACCCCGGCCATGCCGGAGAACATCGCCGAGAACAGCAGCATCGATCCGACGCCCCACGCCCCCGCGACGAGGGCGGGCTTCCACCAGGGCTCGGAGTACCAGCCGGCCGGTACCGGCCGGCCCGCGACGCGACCGCCCGGGAAGTAGTTCGGGGTGCGCGACGACGGGGCCGGTGAGGCCGCCACCTTGCGTCCCTCGAAATCGATCTCTCGGTTCTCGGTCACCCGGCCGGCCGTCTGCTGGCCGTCCAGCGTGGGGATCTCGGGACCGGGATCCATGCCCATCGCGAGACGAGCGGCGCGGATGTAGTACAGCCCCTCGAGAGCGGTCTGCTTGGCCAGCCGCGCCTGCACCGGCGTCCGGGCCTGCTCGATCTGTGATCCGGCGGCGGTGTAGCGCTCGGACGCATCGGCGAGCGCCTGCTTGGATGCGGCGTCCGTGCCGGAGAGGTTGTAGATCTGCCCGCCGAGCCGTTCGATGGCCTGGCGGGCATCGGCCTTCGCGTCGTCGAGTTCGTGGGCTCCGCGCCCCGACTTGTTCCGTTGCGCCGCGGACACCAGGAACACGACGGCGACGAGGACGGCGACGATCAGTAGGAGTTCCACGGCGGTCCCTTCCGGCGGACTGGACGGTCGACGTCCAGCCTACCGGCGGCTCAGGCGTCGAGGACGGCGTGGAATCCGCCGCGCATGCAGTCGTCGAACACCTCGAGGTCGGGAACCGCGCCCGTGTCGAGAGTGAATCCGACGCAGCACGTGTGCAGATACGACATCAGGGTGACGTTGAACGCCGAGCCGAGGGTGGGACCGAACGCGTAGTACCGTTCGACCTTCGCGCCGGCCATGTAGAGCGGCACCGGCGACCCCGGCACGTTCGAGGCGAGGAAGTCGACGTGCTTGAGCATCTCGCCGACGACAGCCGGGGGGAGCAGATTGAGAGGGGTGGCGAGGGCCTGCGCCATCGGCACCGCAGGCTCGTGCCGCCAGCCCTCGACGATCTTGTTCACCTCCTGCATGAGCGTGAGGGGATCGTCGGAACGCACGGGCAGCGGGAAACGCGCGAGGTTGATCCGGTTGCCGCCGAGGGTGTCCTGCTCGGTGCGGATGCTCAGCGGCATCGTGACCCGTAGCTCGTCGACGTCGGTCCCGTGGCGGCGGTGGTAGTCGGCGAGGCCGACGAGGACTGCGGTGAGGAAGGCGCTGTTGAGGGTGGCGCCGCCGCGGTGAGCGGCATCGCGCAGCCGGTCGAGCGGCACGTCGATCACGTGGAGCCGGCGGCTGAGGCTGCGTTGCGTCATGACCGGGGATTCCAGTCGCAGGATCGGGCGCAGGTAACGGGCGACGGACACCGCGACCCCCGCGGCACTACGGGCGGAACCGATCGGGTTCGTCACGACGGCCCGGGTGGTCGGCCAGATCGAGGCCAGCCCGCGTCCCGCCAGTCCGCGGAGCTGCGACCAGTCCCAGCCGATCGCCTCGGCGGCCAGGTCCAGGCTGTCCGGGGACTCCGGGGCGGGCGGTTCCGGGGCGGGTTCGCGGGGCGTGCCGTCGCGGTCGAAGTCGACCAGCCGCGCAGTGATCTGCATACCGCCGATTCCGTCGGTGAGCGCGTGGTGCACCTTGATCAGCAGCGCGGCCTGACCGCCGGCGAGTCCGTCGACCACCGTCATCTCCCACAGCGGCCGGTCCTTGTCGAACGCGGCCATGGCCGTGGTCCGAGCGAACTCCAGGACGTCGTCGAAGTTTGCCGGCCCGGGCAGCGAGACCCGGCGCATGTGCCAGGACAGGTCGAAGTTCGCATCCGCGACCCATCGTGGCGGCGCGAGCCCGAAGGGCACCTCGACCACGCGATGGCGGAAGCTGGGCACCTCGCGGGTGCCGCGGTCCATCATCTCGCACAGACGGTCCCAGTCGGGTGAGGCGTCGAGCAGGACGACGGCCACGATCGTCGAGCGCAGCGCGGGGTCGCGCTCCATGCTCCAGGTGAGGTAGTCCGTCTGCTGCATGTGACGGTCGGCTGCGTTGCTCATCTCGGTAACTTCTCACACGGGCCGCCGGGACGATCGGGTTTCGCTCCGTCCGCACCGTCGGACCGGGGACGGCACCACGGCCCGGCGCGGAATCCGGAGCGGATACTCCGAACTCTAGGCGCCGGGCCGTGGTATCGATAGTGACTTTCGTCCGGGTTGTGCGGCCGTCAGGCGGCCGAGGTGGCGGCTTCCGTCCGTCGTCCGAGTCGCTGCAGGGGGCAGTGGGTACTGCGGCTGCAGGCGAAGGTGGTGCCGGCGGCGACGAGGGTGAGTACCGCTGCGGCGATGCCGACCAGAGGATGAATCTCCTGGGCGAGGATGACCGAGGACATGATCAGGACGAACCAGCCGAAGCCCTTGCGCAGCGAGTCCGGGTCGACCATGGAGGTCAGGCGTCCGCCGATGAGGCTGCCGACGACGGCGGCGGCGGTGACCATCGCCGCCAGGCGCCAGTCGATCTGCACGGTGGACAGGTAGCCGCCGAGGCCGGCGAAGGACTTCATGGCGATCACGATCAGCGAGGTGCCGACGGCGACGGGCATGGGCAGTCCGCCGAGCAGGGCGAGGGCCGGCACGACGAGGAACCCGCCGCCGGCGCCGACGAGGCCGGTGACCAGGCCGACGACCACGCCGTCGAGGAGGATCTTGCCGACCGGCATCGAGTGGGTGCCGTCCGAAGCCGCGGTCTTGTTCTTGCGGCCGCGGAGCATCGCGATGGCGGTGGCGATCATCATCGCGGCGAAGGCGAGCAGCAGGATGCTGCCGGGAACGAAGCGCGAGAGCAGGCCGCCGGCGTAGGCGCCGACCATGCCGGCCAGGCCGAACAGGATGCCGGTGCGCCACTGGACGCGGCCTGCCCGCGCGTGGGAGATCGCGCCGACCGCGCTGGTGACGCCGACGACGAGCAGCGAGGTGGCGATGGCCTCCTTGGCGTCCATACCGGCGACGTACGCCAACAGCGGGACGGTGAGGATCGATCCACCGCCGCCGAGCAGTCCGAGGGTGACGCCGACGAGGACCGCCAGCGCAACGGTCAGCGCGATCATGATCAGTTCCTTTCGGCCGGAGCGGTCTTCGAATCGACCAGCTGGGCGACGATGGTCTGCGGATCACACGAGGCGCCGCGGTTGTAGGGCAGCTTGGAGAGCAGCATCCCCATCGCGCAGGTGTTGGACAGCGCGGCGAAGGTGAGGCCGCCGCCGACACCGGCGGCGAGCCACTTGAGCTTGGGGACCGCGATGCTGCCCAGGACGGAGGTCAGCACGAGGGAGCCGGCGACGAGGCGGACCTGCCGTTCGAGGTCCCAGCGCTCGACGCCGCGATTGACGGAGAAGCCGTTGGCTTCCCAGCCCGTCATGCCGCCCTCGAGGATGTGCACGTTGAACAGCCCGGCCGTGCGGAGGGTCTCTTCGGCCTGGGTGGCGCGCTGGCCCGACCGGCACACGAGGACGACGTTCTCGTCGAGGTGGGCGAGGAACTCGTCCCGGTGCTCGCGCAGCAGGTCCAGGGGGACGTTGTAGGCGCCGGGGATGTGCACGGACTCGAACTCGCCGGGTGTGCGGACGTCCACGACGCGGACGTTCTTGCCGGAGTCGAGGAGCTCGCGCAGGGCGGCGGGATCGAGGGTTGCGGGGCTCGGCTCGGTCATGGGGGCCTTTCGGGTCGGTGGCGCGAACGCGCGAGGGGCGATCGCCGTGGGCAATAAACCCCGGGGGGTATGTCGGCGACAATGATAAGCATACGGGAGGGGGTATATGCAAGGCGGACACAGGCCGTGGGTCGCCTTCGTGACGCACTCCACCCGCATACCCCAGGGGGTACTTGACATACCCAGGGGGGTATATGTCAGGATGGGGTCAACGCAGAACGCGACCGGTCTTCGCGGCCGAGGAGAGGGAGAACCGAATGATTCTCGAGCAGTACTACATCGAGTGCCTGTCGCACGCGTCGTACCTGATCGGTGACGAGGGCACCGGCCGGGCGATCGTGGTCGATCCGCGCCGGGACGTCACCGAGTACCTCGACGACGCGCGCAGGCACGGGCTGAGCATCGAGGGTGTGATCAACACCCATTTCCACGCCGACTTCGTCTCCGGGCACCTCGAGCTGCTCGAGGCGACCGGGGCGTGGATCGGGTTCGGCGAGGCCGCCGAGGCGGACTACCCGATCCGCCGGCTGCGCGACGGCGAGCACCTCTCGCTCGGGGAGGTGGACCTCGAGATCCTGTCCACCCCGGGGCACACCTGGGAGTCGATCTCGGTGCTGGTGCGCGAGCATCCGGGCGCGACGCCGACGGCGGTGCTGACCGGGGATTCGCTGTTCATCGGGGATGTGGGCCGGCCGGATCTGGTGAACCTGGGAG
>NZ_BCXE01000040.1 GCF_001894945.1 Rhodococcus ruber NBRC 15591 | reverse complement strand
AAAAAATTTGGCACTGACATTCATCGGCACACTGTTGAGTTCTCAAAGAACACGCACACACCATCGCTCCGCACCTTCAGTGCCTTGCTCCGGGGCAACCGTTCCAGCCTAACATCGGGGGCCTTCGGAGTCAAAACTCTGCGGCCGATCCGATCTCGGGGCGATTGGAAACCTTACCAGAAGGTTCTCAATCAAGGTAATCAGGCGCCTGCGTCCAACCTCGTTGTCCCGAGCCCCTGCGGGCCGGGTCGGTGTCCGTGTCGCTCTGACCTGGAATAAGTTACGTGAACATCCGGCTGTACGCCAAATCGCCAGCTCAGAGCCATCATTTGCGCTCGAGTACGTGTGTTTCCGGGACGCGGAACCGTCCTGTGCCCGGCTGCGTCTCATCTACCGAGGGCTACGTGCCACCCACTCAGGTACAGGAGACCCATGAGCGGCTTTCCCGCAGAGATCGTCGAGCCGGCCCGGATGGATGGCCCCGACCCGCGTTCGCTCGCGGCGGCGCTGTGCGCCGCCGCCTGCGACGACATGCTCGACACGCTCGACGAGGTCCTCCTCGAGCTCGACGCAGACGCGTCGGACGGCTGTGCGTGTGACGTCGCACCGCGCGTCGCCGCAAGGATCGCGACCGTCGTCCGGATGAAGGCCGCGTTCGAGTCGTCGCGTCCCCTCGGGTAGCCGTGCCGGCTTTCGGCGACAGTGATCACGGCATCACGCGTCGCGGCACGGGCCGCCCGATTTCTCGAGTAACGTGCTCCGTGAGCAAAGCGAGAAAGGGTGCCGTGACGTCGACCGGGAACATGGTGGGATTGTTCGCCGGAATCGGCGGACTCGAGCTCGGACTGGCCGAGCACGGCTGGCGCACCGAACTGCTCTGCGAGATCGACGCCGGAGCGCAAGCCGTACTTCGCGCTCGCTTCACCGACGTGACGCTGCACACCGATGTCACGCGCCTTCGTTCCCTTCCTCAGGCAACCGAGATCGTCACCGCGGGCTTTCCGTGCCAGGACCTGTCGCAGGCCGGCCGGACCGCCGGCATCACCGGCTCCCGGTCGGGCCTCGTCGACGAGGTGTTCCGGTTGGTGCGGCGCAAGCAGGGACCGCGCTGGCTGCTCATCGAGAACGTCCCCTTCATGCTGCAACTCGGCCGCGGCGCCGCGATGCGTCACATCACCGACGCGCTCGAAGATCTCGGGTACGCGTGGGCGTACCGGGTCGTCGACGCCCGTGCGTTCGGACTTCCGCAGCGGCGACAGCGGGTGCTCATGCTCGCCTCGCGGACCGACGATCCCCGCGCGGTGCTCTTCGGCGAGGACGCCGGTGCCCCCGCGGAAGGCGATCCCGACACCCACCCGTGCGGCTTCTACTGGACGGAAGGCGTACGCGGTCTGGGCTGGGCGGTCAACGCCGTGCCCACCCTCAAGGGCGGGTCCACGGTCGGCATCGCCAGTCCGCCGGCGGTGCGGTTGCCGTCGGGAGAGATCGTCACGCCCGGTCTGATCGACGCCGAACGGCTCCAGGGCTTCGACCCGGACTGGACCGCACCCGCCACCCAGGCACCGGGCGTTCGGACCGGGCATCGGTGGCGGCTCGTCGGCAACGCCGTGAGCGTCCGCATGGCGGCCTGGGTCGGGGGACGGCTCGGCCGGCCCATCGACTACTCCCCCGACCACGAGACACCGCTGCGGCCGGGGGACCCCTGGCCGAGTGCCGCCTGGGGGGCTCGGCGACGAGCGTTCCGGGTGCACGAGTCGCACTGGCCGGTCCAGGAGCCGTACGAGGACCTCGCGGGATACCTGGAGGACGCGCGACTGCTGTCCGCGCGGGCCACGGCCGGATTCCTGCGGCGGGCCCGGTCCGGCAACCTGAGATTCGTGCCCGGCTTCCTCGACGACGTCGAGTCCCACCTCGACCGCATGGGCGGCTTCCCCGAAGCCGCGGCCTGAGGACGGATCCGGCTGCCGTGCCCTCCACCGACCCGCAGACCAGCGCCCGGATGAGACGGCAGCGACGCCGGGACACCGTCCCCGAGGTGGCCCTGCGCCGGGAGCTCCACGGGCGCGGGGTGCGCTACTTCGTCGATCGGGCGCCGCTGAAGGGCATCCGTCGACGCGCCGACCTGGTGTTTCCGCGTCGCCGAGTGGCGGTGTATGTCGACGGGTGCTTCTGGCACCGTTGCCCGCAGCACGCCACCGATCCGAAGAACAACGCCGAGTGGTGGGCCGCCAAGCTCGCCGCCAACGTGGCCCGGGACCGGAACACCGACGCCGCGCTCGCCGCGGCCGGGTGGACGGTGGTGCGGATCTGGGAGCACGAGAATCCCGTGGAGGCCGCGGACCGGGTGCAGGCCGCATTGTCCGCGGCCGAACCGGGTACTGCCGATTTCTGACTACCGAAGGGAGGATGCGGTGGAACCGGCAATCGCGCTCGTTCTGGGAGCGCTCCTCGGGGTCCTGCTCGGCCTCCTCGGTGGCGGCGGATCCATCCTCGCGGTTCCCGCCCTGGTGTACGGCCTCGGACTCGAGTTCCGCCAGGCCATCCCCATCTCGCTGATCGTCGTCGGGCGGCAGCCCTGTCCGGGGCGATCCCCAAGATCCGGGCCGGGCAGGTCGACTGGCGGCTGGCCGCGGTGTTCGCCGCGGCCGGCATCCCCGCGACGTTCGCGGGCACGGCGGTCGGCACGTTGCTGCCGCAGCCGGTACTGCTGGTGGGCTTCGCCGCCGTGATGGTGCTGGCGGGCATCCGGATGCTGCGCGAGAACGACGACGCCGGAACCGCGTGCACGACCGGTGACTCCGGCATCGACTGGAAGCGATGCGCGCCGAGGTCGATCCCGGCCGGTGTGGGAGTGGGCTTCCTGACCGGGCTGTTCGGCGTCGGAGGCGGCTTCCTGATCATCCCCGCGCTGGTGATCCTCCTCGGGTTGGAGATGAGCGTCGCCGTGGGGACCTCGCTGATCGTCATCGTCGCCAACTCGACGGCCGGGCTCGTCGCGCACATCGGGGACGCCGACATCGACTGGCCGCTCACCGCGGCGTTCGCCGGGGCCGCGGTCGTCGCGTCACTGGTTGCCGGTCACCTCGGTACCCGCATGGAAACCGACCGGCTGCGGCGGTGGTTCGCCTGGCTCGTCTTCGTCGTGGCCGCGTACGTGCTGGTGGACACCCTGTTCCTGCGCTGAGCCGGAACTCGTCGCGTAACCGGCGCATTCTTCGTACGCCCCCGGGTATCCGGGGGCATAGTGAGAAAGCACCGTGGGAAGGCACCGACATGGACGTATCGATCATCGAAACCTCGAGTCTCGGCGACCGCAGCTATCTGATCACCGAGGCGGACGTGGCCGTCGTGGTGGATCCCCAGCGCGACATCGACCGGGTGCTCGCGCTCGCCAACGACCGCGAAGCGCGCATCACCCACGTCCTCGAGACCCACATCCACAACGACTACGTCACCGGCGGGCTGGAACTGTCCCGTGCCGTCGAGGCCGAGTACATCGTCCCGGCCGGCGACGATGTGGACTACGAGCGACGCGCCGTCCACGACGGCGACCTGATCGACGCCGGTCCCATCCGGCTGCGGGTGATGCACACACCCGGGCACACCCACCACCACGTCAGCTATGTGCTGCTCGACGAGACCGGTGCCACGCACGGAATCTTCACCGGCGGGTCGATGCTGTACGGATCCACCGGCCGCACCGACCTCGTCGGCCCGCAGTACACCGAGGAACTGACCCACGCGCAGTTCCACTCCGTGCGACGGATCGCCGACGAAGTGCCGGCAGACACCCCGGTGTATCCCACCCACGGCTTCGGCAGCTTCTGCTCGGCCACCCCCACCAGCGGCGACTCGTCCACCGTGGGACAGCAGCGCGACGTCAACCCGGCGCTGACCCGTGACGAGCAGGCCTACGTCGACGAACTCATCGCGGGACTCAACACCTATCCCGCGTACTACGCCCACATGGGTGTGATCAACAAGGCGGGTCCGTCGTCGGTCGACCTGTCGCCACCGGAACCGGTCGACCCGGCCGAGCTGCGCCGGCGTATCGACGCCGGCGAGTGGGTCGTCGACCTGCGTGAGCGCACCGCCTTCGCCGCAGGACACCTGGGCGGCACGCTCGGCTTCGAACTGTCCACCTCCTTCGTCACCTACCTGGGTTGGCTCTACAAGTGGGGTGCGCCCCTGACCCTCATCGGCGAGAGCGACGAGCAGATCGCCGACGCCAAGCGCGAGCTGGTCCGCATCGGTATCGACGAACTCGCCGGCGCGGCCGTCGGCGAGATCCACACCCTCGTCAACGGGCACGAACTGCGGTCGTACCGCGTCTCGGACTTCGCGGAACTCACCGGGGAGATCGACAACGAGCGGGTCCGGGTCCTCGACGTGCGCCAGAAGGACGAGTTCGAGGACGGCCACGTGCGCGGGGCGGTCAACATCCCGCTGCACGACCTCGCCGACCGGCTCGACCAGGTCCCGCACGGGGAGGTCTGGGTGCACTGCGGGTCCGGCTACCGGGCCTCGATCGCCGCCTCGATGATCGACCGGATCGACCGCACCGTCGTCCTCGTGAACGACGACTTCGACAAGGCGTACGACCACGGTCTGACCGACTCGTGAGGGTCCCTTCCGGGACCGACGACGAAAGAACCCCCACCGGAGCGGTGGGGGTTCTTCACTGTGCGCCCGAAGGGATTCGAACCCCTAACCTTCTGATCCGTAGTCAGATGCTCTATCCGTTGAGCTACGGGCGCAGTTCGTGCACGCAGTTGTGTCCTGCATGCAGTTCTCGTATTCAGTTGTCGCCGGTGACGCTGCACCGACGTGGCGGAGGCGAGAGGATTTGAACCTCCGGTCCCCCGTAAAGGGGACAACTCATTAGCAGTGAGTCCCATTCGGCCGCTCTGGCACGCCTCCCTGGGGGGGTTTCGATTCTCTCGAACCGCCGGGACGAAAGATTACACACGTTCGGACAGCAAACGCAAAACGGCTGGTCAGCGCAGGTTCGAGTCGAACCAGTCGAAGATCCGACGCCGCGCGTCGATGATCGCCGCCTCGGCCGGGTCGGTCTCGGGATCGGCCGTGTCGTGCTCGACGGGCGGCTCGTCGGGTCGATGCGCCAGCCCCGGATACCCGATCACCAAGGTGGGCGCATCGGCCCGTCCGGCCGCCTCGCGCAACTGCTCGACGTCGCCGGGCGGGGTCGTGGGATCGTCTTCGCCGTACAGACCGAGCCACGGCGCCTGCAGGCTGCGCACGGCCTCGACGAGTGCGGGGACGTCGGGCCGCAGCGGTTGCAGGATGCCGTGCGCCGCGACGGTGACCGCTGCCCCCACCCGCCGGTTCGCGGCGACGAGGAGCGCCGCCGTGCCGGCGTCGTCGAATCCGATCACGCCGACCGCGTCGGGGTAGACCCCGCTGCGGACCAACCAGTCCATCGCGGCATCGACGTCGTCGAACAGGTTCTGCCCGAACACCTCGTCGTCCTCGGTGAACTCGCGATGGAACAGGTGCGGTGCCACGACCAGCCAGCACTCGGCAGCCAGCACCTCCATGAAGGCCAGCAGGGCCGGTGGAAACTCGCGGGATTCGTGCAACACCACGATGCCACCGCGAAGGGCGCCCTCCGGCCGGAACACGGTCAGCGGTACCTGCCCCGACCCGTCCGGCAACCGGGCCGCGGCAGTGTGGATTCCCGACATACCGTCCACGATGACACGACCCACCGCGACAGTGCACGTGATCGCCGGGCGCATAATCGGCTGGTGACCCCACGGACCCGCCCCGACCTCGTCTCGATCCCGTCCTATGTGCCCGGCCGCAGCTTTCCGGGCGCGATCAAGCTCGCCAGCAACGAGACCACGGTCGGTCCCCTGCCCAGCGTGCGCGACGCGATCGCCGAGGCGGCGTACTCGGTCCACCGGTACCCGGACAACATGGCCGCCGTGCTCATCGGCGCGCTGGCCGAACGGCTGGGGGTCGAGCCCGAGAACATCGCCGTGGGCAACGGTTCGGTGAGCCTGTGCCAGGAGCTGGTGCTCTCGGCCTGCAACGACGGCGACGAGGTGGTGTTCTCCTGGCGCTCGTTCGAGGCGTACCCGGTGGTGACGGCGGTGGCCGGCGCGAAACCGGTGCCGGTGCCCAACACCCCCGAGCACGGCCACGACCTCGACGCGATGCTCGCCGCGATCACCGATCGCACCCGGGTGGTGTTCGTGTGCAATCCCAACAACCCGACCGGTGCGCTGCTCGGCAGGGCGGAGCTGGAGCGGTTCATCGACGCGGTGCCACCGCAGGTGCTCGTCGCGCTCGACGAGGCGTACTTCGAGTACACCCGCCCGAAGCCCGGCGCGGAACTGGCGGACGGGGTCGTGCTCGCCGCCGGCCGGCCGAACGTCGTGGTGCTCCGCACTTTCTCGAAGGCCTACGGTCTGGCCGGTCTGCGGGTCGGCTACCTGGTCGGCGACCCCTCGGTGATCAAAGTCCTGAACAAGGTGCACACCCCGTTCAGCGTGAGCTCGCTCGCGCAGCAGGCGGCCATCGCCTCCCTGGCGGCCGCCGACGAGCTGCTGGCGCGCACCGACAGTGTGCTCGCCGAGCGCGACCGCGTGCGGACGGGGCTCGTCGACGCCGGATATCCCGTGCCGGAGAGCTACGCCAACTTCGTGTGGTTGCCGCTCGGAGACCGGTCGGCGGCGTTTGCCGAAGCGTGCGCGGAGGCGGGCGTGCTGGTCCGCCCGTACGCGGACGACGGAGTGCGGGTGACCATCGGCGATCCGCACGAGAACGACGCATTCCTGACATTCGCGACCGGCAAGGGCCTCGACATCGCGGAAATTTCGACGTCCTGACCTGCGAGAAAGCGTCTACGAGACCCAACCGTTATCAGCGGGTGGCGATCACGTGACCAACCGTTGGCACACTCGTCCGGTCGGCTAGGGAGCGGAGTGTGCGGATGGGTTCAGGCGTGACACGCCGGTGGACCTTGTCCGCGGCCCTGCTGACCGGCGTCCTGTGGACGTCGCTTGCCGTCCCCGCGACCGCACTACCTCCGGACGCCCTGCCGCTGCGACTGATCGCCTTCCGCGACCTGCACGGCAGCCTCCTCCCACCCCAGGGTCCCCGCAGCGAGGTCGTCCGTTCCGACGGCGCGTCCGTTCCCGCGGGCGGCGCGGCATATCTCGCCGCCTACGTCCGGCAACTGCGCGCGCAGGCGGACAACTCGGTGCTCTACTCCGTCGGCGACACGTGGGGCTCGTCGCCCATCGAATCGGCGATGTTCCACGACGAACCCACCGTGGACCTGCTCAACGGCCTCGATGTGACCGCGGCCGCCCTCGGCAACCACGAATTCGACAACGGCTACGCCGAGTTGCGGCGCCTGCGCGACGGCGGGTGCCACCCCGAGGGCTGCCGGTACGACGAGGAGTACGCCGGAACCGCCTTCCCGCTGATCGCGGCGAACGTCGCGGAGGCCGACGGCAGTCCCGCGGCCCTGCCGTTCAGCGTGGACTACGTCGACGGGGTGCCGGTCGGCGTCATCGGTGTCGCCCCCCAGGACACACCGCAGGTGGTGCGTGGCGACGACATCTCCGGCCTGCAGTTCACCGACGAGATCACGGCCGTCGACCGCACCGCCGACGCGCTCGATGCCCTCGGGGTCCGCTCGATCGTGCTGCTCTACAAGGGGGCGCTGACCCCGTCGGCGGGGACCGACCCGTGCGACCCGGCCGCCGGGCCCGCGCGCGCCCTCACCTCCCGGGTGTCACCGAAGGTGGATGTCGTCGTCACCGCGGACGGCGAGGACAGTTTCAACTGCAGCTACCCGGATCCGGCGGGCAATCCCCGGACCGTACTGCAGGGCGCCTCACACGGACGCATCGTCTCGGTCGCGGACCTGACCATCGACCGCGAGAGCCGCGACGTGCTGCGCGACCGTACCCACGCGTTCAACCAGGTCGTCACCCACGACATCGCCCCCGACCCGCGCACGCAGCAGTTCGTGGACCGGGCGGTCGACAAGTCCCGCGACGTCGCCGAACGCTTCGTCGGCCGCATCGCCGCCGACCTGACCCGCGACACCACGGCCGGCGGCGAGTCGGCCCTCGGCAATCTCGTCGCGGACGCGCAGCTGGCGGCCGCCGAACCCGCCGGGGCGCAGCTCGCCCTCACCAATCCCGGTGGAGTGCGCGCCGACCTGCTGCATTCCGAGGACGGCGTCGTCACCCACGGCGACACCTACGCGGCCCAACCGTTCGGGAACCGGCTGCAGGTGCTCGAGCTCACCGGTGCGGAACTGGTCGGGGTCCTCGAACAACAGTTCCAGCAGGACGCCGGCGGCGCGAACCGCGAGCGGATCCTCGCCCCGTCGCACACGCTGCGCTACGTCCTCGACCGGGCCGCGGCGCCGGGCGGCCGGATCCGGGACGTCACCGTCGCGGGCCGCCCGCTCGAGCAGGCCGCGACGTACCGGGTGGTCGTCAACGGGTTCCTCGCCGACGGCGGTGACGGGTTCACCGGGTTCACGCACGCGCGACGGACGACCGGGGCGGGCGCCGAACTCGACGCCCTGAACGCCTATCTGGCGGCACACTCGCCCGTCACGCCGCCGGCCACCGACCGCATCACGGTGCCCTGACCGATCCCGTTCAGTCGAGCCCGAGTGCACGCTCGAGCGTCGGCCAGGCGGTGCGCAGATCGTCCTGCCAGTACGGCCACGAATGCGTGCCGTACGGGCGGTAGACGATCGTGGCGGGAATCCGCAGCTCCCGCAGTCGCCGGTCGAACCCGATCGTGCACACGAAGGCACCGACCTCGAGCGGGCCGCCCACGTCGAGGGCCTCCGCATCGGGTCCGACGTCGTACGGGCCGGGCAGACCGTTGCCGGTGCTGATGAAGATCTCCTTGCCGCGCAACCGCTCGGCGAGGACGTACGGATCGTGCGCCGCCCACGCCGGATCCCCCGGCGCTCCCCACATGTTGTCCGGATTGCCGCCCTTGTAGGCGACGGTGCCGCGGACCGCGTCCTGCGCGGACGCCTTCGACGTGTCCAGGCACCCGCTCAGCGCGGCCACGCCCCGGTACAGGTCCGGATTCCGGGCGATCAGGCTCGCCGCCCCCGTCGCGCCCATCGACAGGCCGCCGACGGCGTTGACGCCGTTGCCCGCGAAACGGGCGTCGATCAGCGGCGGCAGTTCCTTCGTCAGGAACGTCTCCCACGCGTTCACGCCCAGGACGGGATCCGGGGCGAGCCAGTCCGTGTAGTAGCTCGCGGTTCCGCCGACCGGCAGCACGACGTTCACGTTCTTGTCGGCGACGAAGTCGACGATGTCCGTGCGCTGCGTCCACGTACTCTCGCGGTAGTCCGACTCGGCTCCGGCGCTGACACCGTCGAGCAGGTAGAGAGACGGGCGCGGCGCGTCCCCGGCGGGATGCAGCACCTGCACCTGCACGACCCGCTGCATCGACGGCGAGTACACGAACACCGCCGAACGACGAGGCGTGACGGACTCGACCCGCTCCACCCGCGCGGACGTCGCCGGTTCGGCGGACGCGACGGACAGCGTGGACAGTGGCACGACGAACGCCGCGACGAGCGCCGCGACCGCAGATCTGAGCATCAAGTTCCTTCGTCCCCCGACTTCGGAAACACCGATTCCACAGTACGGACCGGGGCGGGTCAAGAAAGTGGGGCTCGTCACCAACGCGGAGCGCAGCCCTTGGTGACGGCAGGACACGAGGACGCGGGCTACCGCTGCGGGACCGGTTCCGGCGGAAGCCAGCCCTGGTCCGCAGGCAGGTACGACCGGAACATCAGCACGAACTCGCCCGGCGGCGCCGGCAGCCAGTTCGGGCCGGCCGCAATCGGCGGCCGCGACGAAACCCACACGTCGAGCCCACCGTCGGGACCACGGACGAGCCCGGGCGTCCGGTCGCCGACGGCGTAGCGGTCGACGGGGTTGGCGACGAGGAACACGTCCGGGCCGTACACGGTGACGGACCAGAAGCCGCGGTCGTCGACCGGCGGCAGGCCCCCGGGTGGGAAACGCAGGAGATAGCCGGTCTCACCCCGGAGCGTCGTTCCGTCGGCCGCGACGCGGGCCACGTGGTACGTCGACTCCTCCGGCACGTTCGCGCCGAGCCCGATCGTCGCGACGACCGCGCGCTGGAGGTAGTCCGTGCCGTACCGGCCCGCGGTCGGCAGCGAATGCCACACCTCGCCGGACCCTCGATCCGAGTCGACGAGGTCCCGGATGCGTCGCTCGCCGCGGACCACCCCGGTCGCGAGTGCGGCGACGGTGTCCGCGGAACCCGTACTCGGCCGGGCGCCCGGCCGGACCCCGAGGTCCGCGAGTTCGTCGAGCAGCGGCGCGTCCGCCGGCGGGGGCGGATTCGCGGCCAGGATCGCCGACAGTTCGTCGAAGAACCGCGGACCCGACGCCGCGAGCGCCTGCGGGTCGGGATTGCTGCCGCACGCGGTCGGCGGCAGCGGCGGCGGCGCCCCGGCGACGGGCGCGGCCAGCACGGTCAGCGAGTACTGCCGTTGCGCGGCACGGGCGGCCTCGAGGTCGGTCGCCGACTCCACGAGCGTCCGGCCGATCATCCACGCGTCCCAGGTGGACGACTCGACGACGGCCGCGTCCGCGGGCAGCGGACCGTCCCACCCCGGCGGGACGACGACGTGGGCACCGGCCGCCGGTCCCGTCGCCCGGGTGCCGACGTTGGCGAAGACGTCGGTGTAGATGTCGAGAAACTGGAAGTCGAAGTACCGGGCTCCCATGTCCGGATGGGTCAGCAGCACCGGACCGCCGCGAAGATCCAGCCACGCGATCGAATACAGCGTGTCGACGTTGGGAGCGACGACGACACGCGAGGTGGGATCGGCCGTCGCGGACTGGTGGTGCAGCCGGTTCACCGGTAGCAGGCAGAGCATGTTCGCCCGGGTCCGCGCGAGCGTCACGGGTGCGTAGCCGTAGACGTAACCGTCGGCGGCCACGTCGACCGCGGTCCGTTCGGCCGCCGGTTGCGGCGCCGCGCAGGCGGTCAGCAGGCCCACTGCCAGCGCTGCCGCCGCTCGAACCGCTGCGCCGACCATGGCGCCAGTGTAGGAGGCGAGAACGCGTTCCAGGGATTGTCGGCGGGTCCGCGCGCTGTGGTGCTACTTGCGCGCGTCCGAACGCGCGCGACAAGCACTTTTCCGCGCGACCGTCCCACGAGGAAGCCCGCCACCTGACATACAGGTGGCGGGCTCCGGCGGAAGCGGAGGGATTTGAACCCCCGGTCGCTCTCACGACGCTCGCTTTCAAGGCGAGTGCATTCGGCCGCTCTGCCACGCTTCCGTGGCAAATCCTAACCACACCGCTCGTCGACGGCCGCCTCCACCTTGGTGAAGATCTCGGAGAGGGCGCGGATCTGCGTCCTCGTGAGCAGGTCGACGAGGTTGCGGCGCACCCCGGCGACGTGGGTGGGCGCGGCCTCGGTGAGGCGGCGCCGGCCCTCGTCGGTGAGAGTGGCCAGGACCCCCCGTCCGTCCTCGGCGCAGGAACTGCGCACCACCATCGACGCCGCCTCCATGCGACGGATCTGGTGGGTGAGGCGGCTGCGGGAGGACAGCACGCCGTCGGCCAGGTCGCTCATGCGCAGCGACCCGTCCGGGGCTTCGGAGAGCAGCACCAGGATCCGGTACTCGGCGAGGGACAGACCGTGGGCCTGCTGCAGGTCGCGATTGAGTCGATCCATCAGCCGGTGATTGCCGTCGATGTAGGCCCGCCATGCCCGCTGCTCGTCCGTGTCGAGCCAGCGCGGGTCGGGACGTTCGGCATGCGGTTCGGCTGTCACGCGGGCAGTGTAAGGGCAGGCCACCACCGGTGTTACTCACTGGTCAGTTCGCTGCGTGTCGCCCCTGCGTCGGCGTGTCGCGATAGCGTCGAACCCATGCGCGCAATCACGATCACCGAACCCGGCGGCCCCGAGGCCATGCAGTGGGCCGAACAGCCCGACCCCACGCCCGGTCCCGGACAGGTCCTGATCGACGTGGCCGCGACGGCCGTCAACCGGGCCGATCTGCTGCAGCGGCGCGGCCTGTACCCGCCGCCGCCCGGATCCAGCGACATCCTGGGCCTCGAATGCTCCGGAGTGATCGCCGAGCTCGGCGAGGGCGTGAGCGGCTGGTCGATCGGCGACCGGGTGTGCGCGCTGCTCTCCGGCGGCGGCTACGCCGAGCAGGTCGTCGTCCCCGCCGGACAGGTCCTGCCCGTACCCGAGGGGGTGGATCTCGCGGTGGCCGCGTCGCTGCCCGAGGTGGCCTGCACCGTGTGGTCCAACGTGGTGATGGCGGCGGGACTGCGCCGCGGCGAGGTGCTCCTCGTGCACGGCGGCGGTGGCGGCATCGGCACCCACGCCGTCCAGGTCGGCAAGGCGCTGGGCGCGAAGGTCGCGGTGACCGCCTCGGCCGGCAAGCTCGACTACTGCCGTGAACTCGGCGCCGACCTGGCGATCGACTACCGCACGCAGGACTTCGTCGCCGAGGTCCGGAATGCGTTCGGCGGCGCCGACGTGGTGCTCGACAACATGGGCGCGGCCTACCTGTCCCGCAACGTCGACGTGCTCGCCCCCGACGGCCGGCTCGTGGTGATCGGCATGCAGGGCGGCGCGAAGGGCGAACTCAATCTCGGCAAGCTGCTCGCCAAGCGGGGGCACGTCCTCGCCACGGGTCTGCGGGGGCGACCGGAGACCGGCCGCTCCGGCAAGAGCACGATCGTCGCGGAGGTCCGTGAGCACGTGTGGCCCTTGATCGCCGAGGCCCGCGTCCGGCCCGTCGTCCACGCAGAGGTGCCGATCACCGAGGCCGGGCGGGCCCACGAGATGCTGGATTCCCCCGATACCGTCGGCAAGGTCGTGCTGCGGATCGACCGGCACTGATCCCGGTCCGCCGGATCAGGGGGCGGTGAGGTTGCGCAGTTCGCGCACGAGCTGGTCGAGCTCGTAGCGGGTGGTGTACGGGGCCAGTCCGACGGTCACCGCGCCGCCCTCGTCGCTGACGCCGAGCGAGTCGAGCAAACGACTCGTGCCGCGGCTGACCGCGACGGACGCGATGCGACGGTCGGCGAGATGCGCGGCGATCTTCTCGGCCGGCACCCCCGCGACGGTGAAGCTCAACGTCGGGACCCGGCTCGACGCACGACCGATCACCATCACGTCGGGCAGGTTGTCCAGCAGGCGCATCAGCCGCTCGAAGAGCTGGTCCTGGTAGCCCTGGAGCGAGCTGATCGACGTCTCGAGGCGCTCCCGCCGCGTACCCGTCGCCTCGTCGTCGAGGGCCGCGAGGAAGTCGACGGACGTGACGAGCCCGGCGAGCATCGCGAACTGGTGGCCGCCGACTTCGAGCCGCTCCGGACCGCGGGCGTGCGGATCCAGGGAGACCGCGGGGATCCGGTCGAGCTGCGCCGGGTCACGGAACACCAGGGCGCCGACCTGCGGTCCTCCCCAGGCGGAGGCGTCGAGGGCGAGCACGTCGGCGCCGAGCTCGTGGATGTCGACGTGCGCGTAGGGCGCGGCCCCGGCCGCGTCGACCACCATGAGTCCCCCGACCTCGTGGACCCGGTCGGCGGCGACGCGCACGTCCGGCGCGGACCCCACCAGCGACGATGCCGCGGTCAGCGCGACGAGCCGCGTCGTCGGGGTGATCAGTTCCTCGAACTGCCAGCTCGGCAGCTCGCACGTCTCGATTTCGACCTCGGCCCACCGCACCTGCGCGCCGTACCGGCTCGCGACGCGCAACCACGGCGCCACGTTCGCCTCGTCGTCCAGCCGGGACAGCACGAGCCCGGTGCCGAGCCCGAGCCGGGAGCTGAGCGACTCCGCGAGCCAGGCCAGCAGGACCGCCCGATCCGGTCCGAGCACCACACCGGCCGCGTCACCGCCGACGAGATCGGCCACGGCGACCCGCGCCGCCTGCAGCAGCGACGCGCTCCGGCGGTTGGAGGTGTGCCGGCCCGCCGGGGACGCCGCGGCGTTGCGGAATGCCGTCGACACCGCTCGGGAGACCGCGTCGGGAATCTGCATTCCGGCCTGGGGATCGAGATGGATCCAACCGTCGCCGAGCGAGGGAATCAACCCCCGGATCCGGGCAACGTCGTAAGCCATGCGTGACACTCTAAATCCCGGTGTCAATCGGATGTCGTCCACGTCGGTCCTGCCTGCCCTCCGCAGGTGCACGTCGACGGGCGGAATGTGGGGCGAAACCTCTCGTATCGGGAACCTGACTCGGCAGGGGCAGCGGCGAGAGGACAAGATGGAACCATGACGCATTCGGAGAATGAGCACGTCCTCGTGATCGGGCCCGACGGCCGACCCGTCCCGGTCCCGCGCGACGGGACCGCCTCCGGTGATCCGCGAGAGTCGCCCGCAGAGCCTCAGGAGAAGCCGGACGACGGCGAGTCGCTCGCCGACATGGTCGAGCAGCCGGCGAAGGTCATGCGGATCGGCACGATGATCAAGCAGCTGCTCGAGGAGGTCCGCGCCGCGCCGCTCGACGATGCGAGCCGTGCCCGTCTGCGGGAGATCCACCAGTCCTCCATCCAGGAACTCGGCGAGGGCCTGGCGCCGGAGCTGCGCGAGGAGCTCGAACGGCTCGCGCTGCCGTTCGGTCAGGACGAGGTGCCCTCCGACGCGGAGTTGCGGATCGCGCACGCTCAGCTCGTCGGATGGCTCGAAGGCTTGTTCCACGGGATCCAGACGGCGCTGTTCGCGCAGCAGATGGCGGCGCGGGCGCAGCTCGAGCAGATGCGTCAGGGTGCACTGCCGCCCGGCATGCTCGGGGGCGGACCGCGTCCCGACGAGCGGCACGGCCCCGGTCCGGGTGCACCCGGTACCGGGCAGTACCTGTAACGCCGGCCCGGACCCGATCCCCGGTAGGCTCGAACCTCGTGTCAGCTTCTGCCCTCGATCCCGAGCCCACCGCCGCGGACTCCCCGGTGGTGTCGGATTCGCAGACCTTCCGGCGCGGCCTGAAGGATCTGCGCGACGGCTTCGCCCAGCGCGAGCTGTGGCTCAGCCTGGCCTGGCAGGACATCAAGCAGCGCTACCGGCGCTCGGTGATCGGCCCGTTCTGGATCACGATCGCCACCGGTGTCCAGGCCACCGCCATCGGCATCCTGTATGCCGCGCTGCTGGATATTCCGCTCGACGAGTTCCTGCCGTACGTCACGGTCGGGCTGATCGTGTGGAACATGATCAGCGCCTCCATCCTGGAGGGCTCGGAGGTGTTCATCGCCAACGAGGGCCTGATCAAACAGTTGCCGTCGGCGCTGAGCGTGCACATCTACCGGCTCGTGTGGCGGCAGTTGCTGTTCTTCGCCCACAACCTGGTGATCTACGTGATCATGGTCGTCGCCTTCGGGGTGTGGCGGGACCTGACGTGGACGTCGCTCGCGGCGATTCCGGCGCTGGTCCTGATCGTGCTCAATGCCGTGTGGGTGTCGATCGTGTTCGGCATCTTCGCCACCCGCTACCGCGACATCGCGCCGATCCTGTCCAGCCTCACGCTGCTGCTGTTCGTCCTCACCCCGATCATGTGGACCACGCAGAGCCTCGAAGCGCAGGGCGGGGAGGCCGCCAAGCGCGTCAAGCTGGCCGAGATCAACCCGCTGTTCCACTATCTCGACATCATCCGGGCGCCGATGATCGGCCAGGATCAGCAGGCCTACCACTGGTACATCGTGCTGGCGATCACCGTGGTCGGCTGGGCACTGGCGCTGTTGGCACTGCGTAAGTACCGGGCACGCGTGCCCTACTGGGTCTGAGGGGCCGTCGATATGACCGAACATGTGAGCATCGAGACGCGCGGAGCGTGCGTCGACTTCCCGATCTTCGACGCGAAGACCCGGTCGCTGAAGAAGGCGTTCCTCGGCAAGGCGGGCGGTTCGATCGGCCGCAACAACTCCGACGTGGTGGTGGTGGAGGCGCTGCGCGACATCACCATGTCGCTGAAGGAAGGCGACCGCATCGGCCTCGTCGGCCACAACGGCGCCGGCAAGTCCACCCTGCTGCGGCTGCTCGCGGGGATCTACGAGCCCACCCGCGGCAGCGCCCGGATCCGGGGCCGCGTCGCGCCGGTGTTCGACCTCGGTGTGGGCATGGACCCGGAGATCTCCGGCTACGAGAACATCATCATCCGCGGGTTGTTCCTCGGTCAGACCCGCAAGCAGATGCTCGCCAAGATGGACGAGATCGCCGAGTTCACCGAGCTCGGCGAGTACCTGAACATGCCGCTGCGCACGTACTCCACCGGCATGCGCGTCCGCGTCGCGATGGGTGTCGTCACCAGCATCGACCCCGAGATCCTGCTGCTCGACGAAGGCATCGGCGCGGTCGACGCCGAGTTCATGAAGAAGGCCCGGGTGCGCCTGCAGAAGCTCGTCGAGCGCTCCGGCATCCTCGTCTTCGCCAGCCACTCCAACGAGTTCCTCGCGCAGCTGTGCGACCGTGCGCTGTGGATCGACCACGGCCGGATCCGCATGGAAGGCGGCATCGAGGAGGTCGTGCGCGCCTACGAGGGCGACGACGCGGCCGATCACGTGCACCACGTCATCGCCGAGCTGGAACGCGAGCAGGGTCTGCCGCAGGAGCGCTCGGCGTGAGTGAACGCATCGTCGGCGTGGTCGTCACCCACCGGCGGCGCGAACAGCTGGCGCAGTCCCTGAAGGTCCTGAGCGCCCAGACGCGGCCGCTCGACCACCTGGTGGTCGTCGACAACGCCGACGAGGCGGCGGTGCGTGAGCTCGTCGAGTCCTGCCCGCTGCCGACCAGCTACCTCGGGTCCAAGCACAACCTCGGCGGCGCCGGCGGCTTCGCGCTGGGGATGCTGTACGCGCTGTCGCTCGGCGCGGACCGGGTGTGGCTGGCCGACGACGACGGCCGTCCCGAGGGCCCCGACGTCCTCGCGACACTGCTCGACTGCGCGCAGCGGCACGGCCTGGCGGAGGTGTCGCCGGTGGTGTGCGACATCGACGACCCCGACCGTCTCGCGTTCCCGTTGCGCCGGGGCGTGGCGTGGCGGCGTCACCGCAGCGAACTCGGCGACGTCGAAACCGATGATCTGCTGCCGGGCATCGCGTCGCTGTTCAACGGCGCCCTGTTCACCGCCGCCGCGATCGACGCGGTGGGCGTGCCGGACCTGCGGCTGTTCGTGCGGGGCGACGAGGTGGAGGTGCACCGTCGCCTGGTCCGCTCGGGTCTGCCGTTCGGCACCTGCCTGCGCACCGCCTATCTGCACCCCAACGGCGCCGACGAGTTCAAGCCGATCCTCGGCGGCCGGATGCACACCCAGTACCCGGACAACGACACCAAGCGGTTCTTCACCTACCGCAACCGCGGCTACCTGCTCTCCCAGCCCGGCCTGCGCCGGTTGCTGCCGCAGGAGTGGGTGCGGTTCGGCTGGTACTTCCTCGTCACCCGTCGTGACCCTGCCGGGCTGCGCGAGTGGGTGCGGCTGCGCAAGCTGGGGCGGCAGGAGCGGTTCGACCGGCCCGCGTGAGGGGCCGAATGTCACATTGCGTCGATGGAACCGACGCAATGTGACATTCGGCCGGTGGGAAGGCGCGATTGCGCCCGGTTCTCGCGCTGTCTAGGTTCGGGGCAAGATCTCGGGCGGCACGGGAGGGCGCGATGCTGGGTCGGTGGCGGGCGATGACCCGGGGCAAGCTGCAGCGGGCCGTCGCCGAGGTCGTCGACCTCTCGGCGCGACGCGCCCGCGAGCTGCAGGAGAACCACCACGACCGTGTGCTGGCCGAACTGACCGCGACCACCGCGGAGTTGCGGCAGGTGCTGGCAGAACTCGCGCGGACCCGGTCCGAGGTGGGCCTGCTGCGAGAACGCGTCGCCGACCTCGAGCACCGGCAGCGCCGCGACCTGCGCTACGCGATGGACCACGCCGCCACCGACACCGCAGCGGCGTTCGCCGTCGCGAACATGCCCACCGCCGCCGTCCTCGACACCCCGCACGACACCCTGCGGTTCGCGCTCGACCGGGTGTCCCGGCCCGGCCTGGCACTCGAGTTCGGCGTCGCGTCGGGCACCACCTTGCGGATCGTCGCCGATGTGCTGGGCGCGAAGCACCCGGTGTTCGGGTTCGACGTCTTCACCGGGCTGCCGGAGACGTGGCGCAGCGGATTCCCGGCCGGGGAGTTCGCGCAGGACGCCCCGCCGGAGGTGCCCGGCGCCGAGCTGGTGCCCGGTCTGTTCGCCGACACCCTGCCCGGCTTCCTCGCCGCGCATCCCGGCGACGTCGCGTTCGTCCATCTCGACGCCGACCTGTACTCGTCCACCACGACGGTGCTCGACCTGCTCGAAGACCGCCTGGTGCCCGGCAGCGTGCTGGTGTTCGACGAGTTCTTCAACTATCCCGGCTGGCAGCAGCACGAGTACCGGGCGTGGACCGAGTTCGTCGCGCGCACCGGCGTCGCGTTCGAGTACCTCGCCTACACGGCCGACAACGAGCAGGTCGTCGTGCAGCTGCGGTGACTCTCAGCGCACGAAACGGATCGCCTGACTGACGTTGTACTGTCGGCGCTCGTCGATCCGGAAACCGGCTTCCACGAGCCCGGCGTACTCCGGGGTCGTCTCGAACCGGTGCGGTGGGAGCGTCCACCACTGATTCGACGTGTGGTAGATCCGCTGTTCGACCGTCCGCTCGGCGTCGGCGAAGAACCACACCACGTCGCACGTGGACAGCTGCCCCGCGACCGCCTGGAACGGGAGGTTCTCGTCCCACAGCCAGCCCTCGGCGGCTGCGGTCCGTCCCAGCCCCGGATCACGGGTGCCCGCGAAGGTCTCCGGCCGGGCCGTGATCACCAGCCGCTGCGACGCCGGGTTCCACGCGGCTCCACCGAACAGCACACAGTCACCGGGCTCGAGCCGGTCGGCGACATCGTGGTTGACCGTGCTGAAATCCATGCCGCTGGGGTCGGACCATGCGGAGCGCTGTGCGACGAAGGACGGCACGGTCAGCAGCACCAGTGCACCGGTGACACCGACCGTCGCCCACGTCCGCACGGCCACCGCCGCGACGGCGGCCGCACCGACCAGCGCGACCGCGGGCGTCGTGAAGGTCAGGTACCGGTCCAGGTAGACCGGGGTCGCGACGAGCGAGTACGTCACGAGCATCGCCATCGGCAGCACGATCCACGGAACGGCCACCGCGAGAACGCCGTGTCGCCGCACCGGCGTGCGTCGCCGCACCGCCGCGACGGTTCCCGCGACGAGCAACACCGTGAACGCCGCCGCGAACCAGGGGGCGCCCACGAACCACTGGTACTCCCACACGATCCGCGGCAGATTCCGGTCGAGGGGCCGAATCCACGACGTCTGCCCCGCCTGGGCGAACGCCTCGAGCACGAGCGGGCTCGCCGCCGCCGAGCCCGCCACCACCGCCGCCGCCCACGCCGGTCCGCGGCGCCGCAGGTCACCCCGCCACGCCAGGGTGATCAGGTGCGCCGGCACCAGCGCAATCGTGTACAGGAACAGCACCACCGACAGCGCGAGCACGGCGGCGTACAGCAGCCACCATCGGAGCCGGCCCGACTCGCACGCCACGAGCAGCAGCACGGTCAGCCACACGGCGACGGCCGCGGACGGGGCGTAGCTGCGGGCCTCGACCGCAGCCCACGTCACACGGGGCAGCAGCAGGAAGACGACACCCGCGAGCACGCCGAGACGCCGGTCCGCGAGCATGCACCCCAGCACCACCACGCCGCCGGCCGCGGCACCCACGGCCAGGATGCTCGGCACCCGCGCCGAGAACTCCGAGGCCCCGAAGACGGCGAACCAGTACCGCATCGCCACGTAGTACAGGCCGTGGACGACGTCGACGTTGCCGAGCACTCGGTCCAGGTCGGCGCGGGAGCGCTGGGCCACCGAGAGGGTGGCCAGCTCGTCGTACCAGAAGGAGGGCCGCCACGACCCCCACGCTGCGACGATCGAACCCAGCAGTGCGACGAGGACGGCATCCCGCGCGCACGTGGTCCGATCGGCCATCCGCTATCGCCCGTACAGGCGGGCCCAATTCTCCCGGCTGGTCAGCTGCGGCGCGGCCTCGCGGTACCGCAGGGACACCGCGGGGGTTTCCTGCTTCAGGGCCTGCAGCGCACGCATACCGCGCCGGAGCAGCGCGACGGCCCGCTTCTTGTCCCGCCTGCGCACGCGGACGCCCTCCTGGGAGGCGTCGGTGACGACGGCATGCGAGAACAGCGAGACGTGCCACCAGTGCGCGTCCGACGACGGGACCGCGACCGGATGGGCGGGGAGGCGGCCCCGCCACTGGTTGAGGGCGCGTTTGGCCAGCACCGCCCACTCGAGGCTCTTGCGCGGGTGCGGGCCGGCCGGGGTGATGAACATGTCGGCCGGACGCAGACCCGGCACGTTGTTCGCGTTGTGGCGGATGGTCTCCCCGTATTCCGCGCGCTCACGCCGGATGGCGGCCGCGGCCTCCATGCCGCCGTCGTGCAGGAATTCGGGTCCGCGCAGGAAGTCCTCGACGGCCTTGATCAGGGTGAACGCCATGCCGTACTGCATCGAGACGAGGTAGCGGAACAGGTCCGTCCGCAACTGCTTGGCGAGTGCCTTGCCGTCGAGTTCGGTGTGCAGTGCGGCGGTGATCATGGCGTTGCGGAGGTTGAAGTAGCGATGCCACTCGTCCCAGTCCTTCCACGCGAAGTCCGCGTGCCACACCGCGGCGCCGGGCAGCGTGACGGTCGCGACGCCGTTCGCCCGCGAGCGGTAGCCGTACTCGATGTCGTCCCACTGGAAGAACAGGGGCAGCGGGTAGCCGACCTTGTCGACGACCTCGGACGGGATCAGGCAGGACCACCATCCGTTGTAGCCGGCGTCGACCCGGATGTCCTGCTGCTTCTTCAGCGTGCTCTTGTCCGCGAGCGCGTTCTTCACCTCGAGGCCGGCCTGGAGACGCTGCAGGTCGGCGACCTCGGCGCCGACGTGGACCCGGTCGGGGTGCAGCAGGTAGAGCATCTGCGCGCCGACGATGGCGGGCTCGACGGTGCAGTTCGCGAACATGTTGAGCCGGACCACGGCCTCCGGTTCGCACAGGACGTCGTCGTCCATGAAGACGATGTTGGCGCCGGGATTCCGCGCCGACCCGGTGACCTCGTACAGACCGCGGGTGAATCCGCCGGCGCCGCCCAGGTTGGGCTGCGTGATGTAGACGAGCTTGTCGCCGAGCTCGGATGCGACGCGCCGGAACTCCTCCCGGGTCTCGACGCGGTCGTTGCCCTGATCGATCACGTACACCGACTGCACGTCGGCCAGCGCGATCGGGTCGTCCGCCATCGCGGCCAGCGTCGCCGCGCAGTCGTCGGCGCGGTTGAAGGTGCAGATGACCACTGCCGCAGGCCGCAGCGTCTCCGGAGCCGGCACCGTCCACCGGGCGTTCGCGACGGTCAGCTCGCCGGAGCCGGTCGAGATCCGCGCGAACAGGGCACCGCCGTCGACGAACCGGTCGATGGGCGTGGACACCGTCACCGACGTGGGCGTGCCGTGGGACGACACGGTTGTCGTGGCGACGATCCGTCGCCGGCCGCGGGCGTCGGTGGCGACCAGCTCGAGGCGGCCGTCTCCGTCGACCTCGGCGACGAACGCGACCTCGGTGACCGCGGTCCAGCGCTGCCAGTAGCTGGCGGGGAACCTGCCGAAGTAGGTGTCCGTTTCGATACGGCTCCGGCGGCCGAGGCGCACCCGGGTCCGCTCGCGGTCCACAGTCCCCTTGACGGTGACGTACATGTCGTCACTGACCAGCGGAGACGGTCCCGCGAACAGCGCGCGCTGCGCGGTCTGCCGGGCTGCAGGGCGCTCCGGGACGGACGAACCGTCGGCCGCGGTGCCGACCCCTCCCGTCGGTTCGATCGCAGCGAATTCGGCCTTGTCCATCCGTCGAAACACCTTTCGGAACCTTGCTGCCCCCCTGGACACAACTCGTCCCAGGCTACCAACGGGCCGCGGACCGGCCGACGTGCCCGCGGCTCCATCCCCGCGCCCGGCCGGTCGTCGCCCGGCCCACCCCCGTTATCCTTGGCCTCTGGCCACTCTCGTCCCTGGCCTCTGGCCAGCCTCGTCCCCGACCTCTGGAGCACATGTGACCTCCGCCGTCGTGCCCGCGGTGACGACGCGTCGGCAGCGCCGGACGTGGGGTGCCGCAGTGGCAGCTATGGTGACGGCCACCTACCTGGTGATCCTCACGGTCGACGACCGCTGGTTCTACACCGACGACACGGAATCGGGTGCGATACCGAACTGGATCTTCCTCGGCCGGATCCTGCGGACGGGACAGCTGCCGAGTCTCGTGCCCGAACAGTGGATGGCCGGGAACTACCCGGTCGAGGGACAGGGCGGCCTCTGGAATCCGCCGCAGCTGCTCGTCAACCTGATCGCACCCTCGGTCGACAACATGGTGCTGCTCGCGACGGGCGTGAAGTGGGCGTTCACCGTCGTGCTGGCGCTGGGGGTGTACCGGATCTGCCTGGAGTACGGTGCTCGCGCGCCGTGGGCGGCGGTGGCCGGCGCCGCGGTCCCCTTCACCGGGTTCGCGCTCTTCTACGACCAGGCCACCTGGGTCACGGCCCTCACCGGATCCGCCTGGGTGGCCCAGGCGTGGGCGAGTTCGCTGCGCTACCTGCGCGGCCGCTCCGGCCCCCTGCCGGCGTTCGTGTTCCTGTACCTCGCGATCAGCGTCGGCTACGTCTTTCCCGCCCTGGTGGCCGGGATCCTCACCGGCTGCCTCATGATCGGCGAACGGATCCATCGGAACTCGTGGCGGCCGTCGCTGCGGCTGGCGGTCGTCGCAGTCTGTGCCGCCGCGGGCGGGCTGATCACCTATCTGCCCGGGGTGCTGTCCAGCTCCGTCACGTGGCGCTCCGATCAGGGTTTCCAGAACGACAATTTCCTCGCGGCCCCCTGGTCGGACACCCTCAATTCCGGTATCCCCTCGGCACTGCCGGGCATCGAAGCCTGGTTCGGGGAGGTGCAGCCGTTCCCCGTCACCTACATCGCCTGGTTCGTCGTCCCGGCTCTCGCCTTCGTGGACTGGAAGACCGTGAACCGGTCCGTGCGCAGCCTGGCAGGCGCGCTGATCTTCCTCGTCGCCATGCTGATGGCGACCGCGGGACCCAGCGTGATGGGGCCGCTGCGCTGGCCGGCGCGGCTGCTGCCGATGTTCGCTCTCGCGACGCTCGTGGTGGTGTGCGTGCTGCTCAGCCGCCACGGCACACTCCGCGGGATCCGGGTCCGCGCGGGCGCGGCGGCCACACTCGTGCTGTTGATGACGCTGCGTTCCGGATCCTCGTCCCCCGAGTTCATGAATCGTCACCTGCTGTGGGCGGGTGCTGTCCTCCTCGTCGGGGCCGTCGTCCTGTGGGCCGCGCTCCGCGCCGGTGAGCGGACGGTCGCGACGCTCCTGCTGCTCTCGGCACTGCCCGTCGTGTACTTCCAGGTGGCGTCGACGACACCGCATCCGCTCGCGTGGGATCTGCCCGCCCGGCAGTCGGTCGCGAAGGCGAACTTCCCGGACCGGCCGGGCACCACGCTGCAACTCGCCGACCGCGAACTGGTGCTGCCGTGGACGGCGAACCCGGAGGGCGTCTACCGCTCCCTGGTGTTCGGCAACTTCGCCAAGTCCCTCGACGAGACCTACGTCAACGCCTACACCCCCATCGGCTTCGAGGAGTTCGCCTTCCACCTGTGCATGCGGCACGACGGTTCGAGCTGTGCGGACGCGTTCGCCGCTGCCTTCGCCACCGAGCCGAGTACCGATCGCACGTACGTGGACCTGATGCTCGTGGATCGGGTCGTGCTGCAGCGCCGGCAGTATCCGGACGCCGGCTCGGAGCCGGCGCCGCCCGGCTGGCGGTGGGTGCAGTCGCCGCCCGGGTCCGCGGACGCCGTGGACGCGGTGATCCTCGAACGGATCGGCGGACCGGTCAGCGGCGGGAACGGACGCATCTCCTTCACCGAGGGAGTCACCGCGACCACGGTGGCCGAGGACTACGCGACGAGCCGGGTCCGCGTCGATTCGGCGGACGGCGGACGCGTCGTCTTCGCCCGGCTGAACTGGCCCGGCTACGCGGTCACGCTGGACGGCCGGCCGCTGGATCCGCGGTCGGTGGACGAGATGTTCCTCGCGGTGGACATCCCCGCCGGCACCGACGCGGGGGAACTCGTCGTGAGCTGGACCCCGCCGGGACAGGGGGCCGGATTCGCCGGACTGGGCCTCGGTCTCGCCGGTGCCGCGACCATGCAACTGCTGTACCTGCGAGACCGGCGGAAGACCCGGCGGGAACATCCGGACGAGACCGCGCTGCCCGTGGCGCCCGCCACGGTGGGCTGACACGGTCGGCTGACACTACGGTCGGGTGAAACTATCGGGGGCTGAGCCGCGACCGGAAGACGGTGTAGAACACCCGCCGCTGAAGCGCGGCGAGTTCGGCGCGACGATTTCCCTGCCACACATCGGCCGCCCGGAGCCCGCCGGGCAGCTGTCCGGCCACCCACCGGTGGTAGGCCTTCGCCTGCCGGGCCTGCTCGGCGACGAGCGCCACGCTCCACTGACCGGCACTGACGCGGAACCCGCCGACGACCTGCCGGAGGGCATACAGATCGCCGTGGAACAGCACCTTCGTGTAGGAGGCCATGTCGATGAGGTAGGGGAAGCGACCGTCCCATCCGCCGGCCCGTTCGAGAGCGTCGCGCCGCATCGTCACGCACATCGGCTCACCGAAGACGTTGGTGCCCAGCCGCACGGTGCGCCGGATCGCCTTCTCACCCGGCACCAGGCCCGACAGTCCCTGGAGCCCCCGGCCGCCGATCATCTTCGTGCCGCGCGCGTCGAGGATGTCGCGCCGCGACGCCACCGCCACCGCCGACGGGTGCGCATCCAGGGCCGCCACCTGGGCGGCGAGGGCACCCGGATAGAGCAGGTCGTCGCCGCACACCAGCTTGACGTACTCGCCGGTGGCCTCGGCCGTCACGCGCTGCCAGTTCCGGGGCGCACCACCGCCCGCCGGGGTCGACAACAGGGTCACGCGCCGGTCGGCGGCGTACTTGCCGAGCAGGTCGGCAGTGCCGTCGGTCGAACTGTGATCGGCGATGATCAGTTCGAAATCCTCGAAGTCCTGCCCCAGCACGGACTCGACCGTCGCCTCGATGAACGGCGCATTGTTGTAGGCCGGAATCACCACTGACAGTTTCGGCCTCATCACTGCTGATCCTCCCGTTCTCGAAGGCGGCCGGCATGGTGGCGGGGCCGGTGGACTGCGTCACCGTACATCGCCGCGTGCCATTCTCCTGAAGCGGTCTAAACCTCAGGTGCTGTCGGGGCGTCCCTACCTACCCGATAAACTGCCCTGAGTGGTGTCGGACGAAGACAGGGGGCGAGCATGGCTCTGATCAGCTTTGTCCTGCCCGTCTACAACGAGTCCGGCAACCTCCATCTGCTGTACCGGAAACTGCTCGACGACGTCGTAAACTCGCCGCGGTTCGACCACGACGCGGAATTCGTCTACGTCAATGATGGCAGCCGGGACGACTCCCTCGCCCAGCTGCGTGATCTCGCCGCTGACGACCCTCGGGTGAAGGTGGTAGACCTTTCGCGCAACTACGGACATCAAATGGCTTTGACCGCTGGCCTGGATCACGCTGCGGGAGACGCCGTCATCATGATGGACACCGACCTCCAGGATCCGCCGGCAGTGTGTCTTGATTTGCTGGACCGGTGGACCGAGGGGTTCGACGTAGCGTACGCGCAGCGTCGCAGCCGCAAGGACACCGTGTTCAAGCGAGTGACCGCCAACGCCTTCTACCGTGTCCTGGCGTGGGCGTCCGAGGTGCAAATCCCCCGCAACACCGGCGACTTTCGCCTCATAGACCGCAAGGTCGTCGATGCTCTCAAGCTGTTTCCCGAGCGAGCTCGGTTTATCCGCGGGCTCGTCTCTGCGGTGGGGTTCCGTCAAACACCCGTATTGTTCGACCGCGACGAGCGCTATTCGGGCGAGTCCGGCTATCCATTGCGCAAGATGCTGCGGTTCGCCGCCGATGGCATCCTGGCGTTCTCCACCGTGCCGCTCAAGCTCATCCGCACGGTCGGGTGGGTCGTCTCACTCTTAAGCTTGCTCGGTATCGTCTACGTGCTGCTCGGTAAGCTGCTGCTGCCGGAGAACCTGGTACCAGGCTGGGCGTTCATCGTCATCGCAGTCCTCGGCGTGGGCGGAATTCAGATCATCATGCTGTCCGTCCTCGGCAGTTACATCGGCCGGATCTACGCACAGGTGCAGGCCCGACCGCTGTACCTGGTCGGATCCCTCTACGGATTCGAATCCCCGCCGGAGGAGCGCGTCAAACGTGAGCAGCAGCGCCCGCCCGCCCCCGCACACGTCGTTAATCCTGCGGGTCGGAAGTGACACGCTCGCCCGCGGCGGCGTAGGCCTGTTCGGTCGCGTCCTTCTGGGGTCGCCACCAGTGCTCGTGGGTGCGGTACCACTCGATCGTCGCGGCCAGCCCCTCCCGGAAGTCCCGGTAGCGGGGCTGCCAGCCGAGTTCGGTGCGCAGCCGGGTCGCGTCGATCGCGTAGCGCAGGTCGTGGCCGGGCCGGTCGGTGACGAAGTCGAAGTCGGTGCGGTCCCTGCCGCACAGCTCGAGGACGGTCTCGACGACGGTGCGGTTGTCGGTCTCCCCGTCCGCGCCGATCAGGTAGGTCTGCCCGATCTCGCCCTTGTCGATGATCGTCCACACCGCCCGGTTGTGGTCGTCGACGTGGATCCAGTCCCGCACGTTCGCTCCGGTGCCGTACAGCTTGGGCCGCACCCCGTCGAGGACGTTGGTGATCTGCCGCGGGATGAACTTCTCCACGTGCTGGTACGGCCCGTAGTTGTTCGAGCAGTTCGAGATCGTCGCCGCCACCCCGAACGAGCGCACCCACGCCCGCACCAGCAGATCCGAGCCGGCCTTGGTCGAGGAGTACGGGCTCGACGGGTTGTAGGCGGTGGCCTCGGTGAACCGCGCCGGATCGTCGAGGTCGAGATCGCCGTACACCTCGTCGGTGGAGATGTGGTGGTAGCGCACCGCATGCCGGCGCACCGCCTCGAGCAGGGTGAACGTGCCCATCAGGTTGGTCTGCACGAACGGCGACGGATCGGCCAGGGAGTTGTCGTTGTGCGATTCGGCGGCGAAGTGCACCACCAGATCCGACTCGGCCACCAGCGCGTCCACCAGGGCGGCGTCGGCGACGTCGCCGCGGACGAAGCGGATCCGCTCGGCGACCGGGTCGAGGGAGGCGAGGTTGCCGGCGTAGGTGAGCTTGTCGAGCACCGTCACCTGCGCCTCGGGGCGGTCGGCGACGGTCCGATGCACGAAGTTCGCACCGATGAAACCGGCACCGCCGGTGACGAGCAACCGCATGCGGCAACCCTACCGGCGGTGCGGTCGTTGGTCCGCGTCCACCCCGGATGGGAGACTGCCCGTCATGCGCGGAATCATTCTCGCCGGCGGCACCGGGTCCCGACTGCATCCGATCACCCTGGGAGTGAGCAAGCAGCTGGTGCCGGTCTACGACAAGCCGATGATCTACTACCCGCTGTCGACGCTCATGCTCGCCGGGATCCGCGACATCCTGATCATCACCACCGCCGAGGACGCTCCGCAGTTCCATCGGCTGCTCGGCGACGGGTCGCGATACGGGGTGAACCTGACCTACCGGGTGCAGCCGGAACCGAACGGTCTCGCCCAGGCGTTCGTCCTCGGCGCCGAGCACATCGGCGACGGCAGCGTCGCCCTGGTCCTCGGGGACAACATCTTCTACGGTCCGCGCCTGGGCACCCAGCTCACCCGGTTCGCCGACCTCGACGGCGGGGCGGTGTTCGCCTACCGGGTGTCCGACCCCAGCGCCTACGGCGTGATCGAATTCGACTCCGACGGCCGAGCTCTGTCGCTCGAGGAGAAACCCGCCACCCCCAAGTCGAACTTCGCGGTGCCCGGACTGTACTTCTACGACAACGACGTCGTCGCCATCGCCCGCGACCTGCGCCCGTCGGACCGCGGCGAATACGAGATCACCGACATCAACCGCACCTACCTCGAGGCCGGCCGCCTCCAGGTCGAAGTCCTCCCCCGCGGCACCGCCTGGCTCGACACCGGCACCTTCGACTCGCTGCTCGACGCCTGCAACTACGTCCGTACCATCGAACAACGCCAGGGCCTGAAGATCGGCGCCCCCGAGGAGGTCGCGTGGCGGCGCGGCTTCATCACCGACGACGAACTGCGTGCCCTGGCCGCGCCGCTGGTCAAATCCGGCTACGGCAGCTACCTGCTCGACCTGCTCGACCGGGAAGGACACTGACGGTGCACTACCGCGAACTGAAGATCCCCGGCGCCTTCGAGATCACCCCCCGCCAGTTCGGCGACGACCGCGGCGTGTTCTACGAATGGTTCAAACAACCCACCTTCGCCGACGCCGCCGGCCGCCCGCTCGACCTGGCCCAGGCCAACTGCTCGGTCTCCGCCGCCGGGGTGCTGCGCGGCATCCACTACGCCGACGTCCCGCCCGGGCAGGCCAAGTACGTCACCTGCGTCGCCGGCGCGGTCCTCGACGTCGCCGTCGACCTGCGCGTCGGCTCCCCCACCTTCGGACAGTGGGACGCGGTCCTGCTCGACGACGTCGACCGCCGCGCCATCTACCTCCCCGAAGGCCTCGGCCACGCCTTCTGCTCCCTCGCCGACGGCTCCACCGTCGTCTACCTGTGCTCGACCACCTACAACCCCGACCGCGAACACGAGATCGACCCCCTCGACCCGCAGATCGGCATCGACTGGCCCACCACCGGCCGCGACGGCACACCCCTGCACTACGAACTCTCCGCCAAGGACAAGGCCGCACCGTCGCTAGCCGACGTCGTCGCCGCCGGGTCGCTGCCGCGGTACCTCGGGTGAGCGCGCAGCCGGTGTCCGCCCCCGATCCCGCCACCGAGCCCGCCGGCGCGCCCGGCGGGATGACGGGGGCGCCGGGTCCGCTCATGCGCCTGTTCAATAACCAGGCGGTGGCGTTCCTGCTGGTGGGGGCGTTCAACACCGCACTGGGCACCGCGTGGTTCATCGTGTGGCAGCTCGCCGTCGGCGACACCCTCGGCTACCACTTCGCGATCGTGGCGGGTTACGCCTCGAACGTGCTGTGCGCCTTCTCCACCTACCGCTATCTGGTGTTCCGGGTGCGCGGTCACTTCTTGCGCGACCTGTGGCGGTTCGTGACGGTCAACCTGAGCGCCTTCCTGCTGAACCTCGCCCTCATGACCGTGGCCGTCTCGGTGCTCGGGTTCCCGCCGATTCCGTCGCAGATCGTGATCACCGTCGTGACCGCGACGGCGAGCTTCTTCGGCTACCGGGACTTCTCCTTCCGTCGCGCCGAGCGCGGCTGACCGCCGCCCCGAGCGAACGGTCCGTATCGCCCCGGAGACGAGCGAGACATTCGCTCGCCCCACGGCTCAGCGCAGGCGGAAGATCACGGCGCGCTGCACCACGAAGTTGATGACGGTGGCCGTGCCCTGCGCGACGACGAACGCCAGCGGCACGCGCCACCACTCGTCGGGCAGCGCGTCGTACAACACGTAGTTGATGCCGACCTGGACGGAGTAGGTGATCGCGTACAGGATCACCACCGCGACGAACCGGGCCCGGCTCGGTTCCGCCCTGAAGGTCCAGCGCCGGTTGATCAGGTACGCGGTGGTGGTGCCGGCGACGAACGACAGCGACTTCGCGACGTTGACGTGCAGCCCCACGGCGAGCAGCAGCACGTAGAGGCCGAAGTCCACGATCGCGGACAGCCCGCCGGTGAGGACGAACCGCACGATCTGCGTCTTCAGGTCGAGCGCCTCGTCCGCGGTGCTGTCGGTGACGGGGATCTCCACCGGCAAGGGGGCGTGATGCTCCGGTTGCGTCTGCCAGTGCGGGTGCTGCGGATGCTCGGACACGGGCGACAGCCTATGCGAGCGGGGCCCGCGTCCCCGCTGCGCGACGGAACGCAGCCGGACGCTTCCGGCAATCCGGACGCCGGGACGCCGGACGTCACCGGCGACACACTCTCGCCGCTGCGACCGGCGGGTAACCTGTACGGCGATGTCCACGACAGCTGCAGAGCCGGCCGCCGCGCCGCTCCCCACCCAGACCCGCACTCTGACCGGCTGGGGGCGCACCGCCCCGACCACCGCGGAAGTGCTGTCCACTCCCGACGTCGAGGTGATCGCGCAGGCGGTCGCCCGGGTCGCGGAGCAGAACGAGTCCAAGCCGTCGCACCTGCGCCGCGGTGTCATCGCCCGCGGTCTCGGCCGCTCGTACGGTGATCCGGCGCAGAACGCGGGCGGGCTCGTCGTCGACATGACGGTGCTGGACCGGATCCACACGATCGACCGCGAATCGCGGCTGGTCACCGTGGACGCGGGCGTCGACCTGGACCAGCTGATGCGCGCGGCGCTGCCGTTCGGGCTGTGGGTCCCGGTGCTGCCGGGCACCCGGCAGGTGACCGTGGGCGGTGCTATCGGCGCGGACATCCACGGCAAGAACCATCACAGCGCGGGCAGCTTCGGCAACCACGTCCGGTCGATGGACCTGCTCACCGCGGACGGCCAGGTGCGCACCCTCACTCCCAACGGGCGCAATTCCAAGCTGTTCTGGGCGACGGTCGGCGGCATGGGCCTGACCGGCATCATCCTGCGCGCCACCATCGAGATGACGCCCACCGAGACGGCATACTTCATCGCCGACGGCGTGGTCACCAGCACCCTCGACGAGACGATCGCCGTGCACAGCGACGGGTCCGAGGCGAACTACGACTACTCGAGCGCCTGGTTCGACGCGGTCGCGCCGCTGCCGAAGCTCGGCCGGGCCGCGATCTCGCGCGGTTCGCTGGCCAAGCTCGACCAGCTCCCGAAGAAGCTGCAGAAGAACCCGCTGAAGTTCGATGCGCCGACGCTGCTGACGTTCCCGGACATCTTCCCGAACGGCCTGGCCAACAAGTACACCTTCAGTGCCGTCGGCGAGCTGTGGTACCGCAAGTCCGGCAACTACACGGGCAAGGTCCAGAACCTGACGCAGTTCTACCACCCGCTCGACATGTTCGGGGAGTGGAACCGCGCCTACGGCTCGAACGGGTTCCTGCAGTACCAGTTCGTGGTGCCGACCGAGGCGGTCGACGAGTTCAAGAAGATCATCGTCGACATCCAGCGCTCGGGGCACTACTCGTTCCTCAACGTGTTCAAGCTGTTCGGGGAAGGCAACAAGGCGCCGCTGAGCTTCCCGATGCGCGGCTGGAACATCTGCGTCGACTTCCCCATCAAGGCGGGGCTCAACGAGTTCGTCCGCGAACTCGACCGCCGCGTCCTCGAGTTCGGCGGCCGTCTCTACACCGCGAAGGACTCGCGCACCTCCGCCGAGACGTTCCACGCGATGTACCCGCGCATCGGCGAATGGATCAAGATCCGCCGCTCGGTCGACCCCACCAACGTGTTCGCCTCCGATATGTCCAGAAGGTTGGAACTGCACTGATGATCAACGCCGTCGGCAACCCCCAGACCTTGCTGCTCCTCGGTGGCACGTCCGAGATCGGACTCGCCATCGTCGAGGAGTACCTGCGCAAGGCGCCGGCCCGGGTGATCCTCGCCGCGCTGCCCAACGACCCCCTGCGCGACGACGCCGTCGCGCAGATGAAGGGTGCGGGGGCCACAAAGGTAGACCTGATCGATTTCGACGCCCTCGACACCGGCAACCACCCGGACATGATCGCCCGGGCCTGGGATCTCGCCGGAAACGGTCGCTCCGCAGGCTCCGCTCCTGCCGGGGACGTCGACGTCGCGATCGTCGCGTTCGGCATGGACGCCGATGCCGAGGAGCTCTGGCAGAACCAGGCCAAGGCCATCCGGGTCGCCGAGATCAACTACACCGCGGCCGTGTCGGTCGGTGTG
>NZ_BCXE01000039.1 GCF_001894945.1 Rhodococcus ruber NBRC 15591 | reverse complement strand
CGGCGAGAAGATGAAGGCGCAGGGCTACGGGCGCATCATCGCGATGTCCTCCGTCGCCGGTGAGCGGGTCAAGCGAGCCAACTTCGTGTACGGCTCCGCGAAGGCCGGGCTCGACGGCTTCTACCTGGGCCTCGGGGAGGCCCTGGCGCCGTTCGGTCCGCGGGTGACGGTGGTGCGTCCCGGACAGGTGCGCACCAAGTTCAGCGCCCACGTCGAGGAAGCGCCGCTGACGGTCGACAAGGAGGACGTCGCCGCGCTGGCCGTCGCCGCGTCCGCGAAGGGCAAGGAGATCGTCTGGGCTCCGGGCGCCTTCCGGTACGTGATGATGGTGCTGCGGCACATCCCGCGCGCGATCTTCCGGAAGCTGCCGATCTAGGCTGCGGGGGTGTCCGACCCAGTCGTATCCTCTTCCGACGTGGCCCCCTTCCGGCGAGCCCTCCGCACCGCCGGCGAGGGGGCCGCTGCGGTTGTCGTCGCGACGATCGTCGCCGCCGTGGGGCTGTTCGCGTTCGCGCGCGTGCAGTGGCCCGCATTCAACTCCTCGAACGTCACGCAGGCCGTCACGACGGTGCTGCAGGTGGGGGCGCTCGCCGTGCTCGCCGGCTCGGTCGTGCTGCTGCGCCGGAGGCGGTGGACGGCGTTCGCGCGGGTGCTGTCGTGGGCGGGTCTGTCGGGTCTGGTCACCGTCACCCTCGGGATGCCGTTGGCGGCGACGAAGCTCTATCTGCACGGCATCTCCGTCGACCAGGAGTTCCGCACCGAGTACCTGACGCGGCTCACCGACTCCCCCGCGCTGCGGGACATGACGTACGCGGACCTGCCGCCGTTCTACCCCGCCGGCTGGTTCTGGATGGGCGGCCGCTTCGCGAGCCTGCTCGGCCTGGACGGCTGGGAGGCGTTCAAGCCGTGGTCGATCGTGTCGCTGGCCGTCGCCGCCGTCGTCGGGCTCGTGCTGTGGACCGCGTTGGTGCGGGTCGACCTGGCCGTGCTGGTCGCCACCGCCACCACCGCCGTCGTCCTCGCCTACGGCTCTCCGGAGCCGTACGGCGCGTTCGTCGCGCTGCTGATCGCGCCTGCCCTCGTCATGGCGTGGGGGGCGCTGTCGCGCCCGGTGCGTCCTTTGGGCTGCCCCAGCCGCCCAAAGGACACACCGGGCGGCGGAGCCGTCGTCGGGACCGGGCTCTTCCTGGGCCTGGCCGCGACGTTCTACTCCCTCTACCTCGGGATCGCGGCGTTCGCGGTGACGGTGATGGCCGTCGTCGCCGCGGTACTCGCGCGACGCGCGGCGGGCACCTGGCGCGCCGCGCTCCCCGTGCTGGTACGGCTGGGCGTGATCGCGGGGATCGCCGTCGCCGTCGCGCTGCTCGTGTGGGCGCCGTTCGTGCTCGAGGTGCTGCGGGGCGGGTCCACCGCCGGATCCGGCACGGCGACGCACTACCTGCCCGAGACCGGGGCGCGGCTGCCCCTGCCGATGTTCCACGGTTCCCTGATCGGGCTGCTGTGCCTGCTCGGCACGGTGTGGCTGGTCGGGCGGGCCACGTCGTCGCGGCGTGCGCAGGCCCTCGGGCTCGGCGTGGTGTCCGTGTACCTGTGGTACCTGGCGTCGATGGCGCTGACCGCGCTGGGCAACACTTTGCTGGCCTTCCGCCTCGAGGTGATCCTGCTCGTGCTGCTCGCGGCGGCCGGCACGTTCGCGTTCGTCGACTTCACCCGCTGGATCGTGCTGGCCACCAGCGAGAACCAGCGGGTGCGGTGGTCGCTCATCGCGGTCGGCGTGCTGGGTGCGCTCGCGTTCACCCAGAACATCCCCCAGGTCCTCGCGAACGAGATCACCGTCGCCTACACCGACACCGACGGCAACGGTGAACGCGCCGATCAGCGTCCGCCCGGCGCGGGCGCCTACTACGCCGAGCTGGACGAGACGATCACCGTGGCGCTGGGCCGGCCGCGCGACGAGATCGTCGTCCTCACCGCCGACACCGCCTTCCTCGCCTACTACCCGTATCTCGGGTTCCAGGCGCTGACGTCGCACTACGCGAACCCGTTGGCGGACTTCGAGGGACGCGCCGCCGCGATCGAGGACTGGGCGTCGGTCGAGACGACCGACGAGCTGCTCGCCGCGTGGGACGAGTCCCCGTGGCGGGGACCCGATGCGATCGTGTTCCGGCAGGGCGCCGAGGGTTACACCCTCCGGCTCGCCGAGGACGTGTACCCCAACGACCCCAACGTCCGTCGCTACACGGTGACGTATCCGAAGTCGCTGTTCGACGATCCGCGGTTCACGGTCTCGGAGATCGGACCGTTCGTCGTCGTCGCCCGCACGGGATAGCGGGCACGCGACGGTCCGCGAACACCGTTCGCGGACCGTCGTGACGTGGGCGTGCTATCCGCGGCGCAGCGGCATCACCGACCGCACCACCGGATCACGCAGATACAGTCCGGCCCAGACGAACACACCGACGTAGACCGGGAACAGGATGGTGCTGAAGAGCGGCATCTCGTTGAGCATGTTGGTGGCCACGGCGCCGCCGAGATACCCGGTCAGCAGCACCGCCCCGAGGATCGAGGTGGCCGGGACCAGGTACAGCGCCAGGCACACGAGCATGACGACGCCGATGACGTAGTTGAGGTTCGGATCGAAGCCCAGATCGATCATCGCCTGCCGCGCCTGGTCGACGTTGAGGACGTGGATCGCGGCGTCGAACAGCAGGAACAGCACGACGAGGCCGGTGATCACCAGGCCGGCGATGCGGAATTTCCGGTCGGTGGGACGCTCGGCGGGGCGGGTGGTGGTCGAGATCATGGCAGGCTCCTCGGTCGGGGTGGCGGTCTCGCTACGGACTGACCAGCCGGCCCCGGAAAACTCATCGCACCGCACCGCACCGCACCGCACCGCACCGTGCCGATCCGGCGACCCGAGCCCGGCCCGGCCCGGTCCCGACACCCGGAACCGAGCCCCGGCTCACAACCGGGACGCCAGCAACTCGGCGAGGTGGACGCCGCGACGCTCGGTGAGATCGGCGATCTGGGTGCGGCAGGAGTAGCCGTCGGCGAGCACGACGTCGTCGGGACCCGCCGCGGCGATCGCGGGCAACAGCTGGTGCCCGGCGACGGCGACCGAGACGTCGTAGTGCGCCGGCACCACCCCGAAGTTGCCGGCGAGACCGCAGCATCCGCCGAGCCGGGTGACCGTTGCACCGGCCCGGCGCAGCAGCGCGGCGTCGGCGCCCCAGCCCATCACGGCGTGGTGGTGGCAGTGCGGCTGGGCCACCACCGACGTCCCGGACAGTGACGGCGGTTCCCAGTCGCCGAGCAGTTCGGCCAGCGTCACCGTCGAGTCGGCGACGGCGCGTGCCGGTTCGAACCCGAGCAGCTCCACGGCGTCGGAGCGCAGGACCGCCGTGCACGACGGCTCGAGGCCCACGATCGGCATGCCGGCCGGGAACAGTGCGGAGATGGTGCGGCCCAGGATCTTCCGGGCCGTATCCAGCTGGCCGGTGGTGATCCACGTCAGCCCGCAGCACTGTTGCTTTTCGGTCACGCACACCCGTCGGCCGGCCGCCTCGAGGACCCGCACCGCGGCGATCGCCACCTCCGGCGTGAAGTACTCGGTGAAGGTGTCGACGAACAGCAGGACGGGCTCGCCGTCCGTACGACGTTCGGCCGCCGTGTCCGCGAACCAGCGACGGAACGTGCGGGGCGCGAACTCGGGCACGCGGCGACGCCGGTCGACGCCGGCGAGGGTCAGTCCGGCGGACGCCACCCCCGGCAGCTTGGCGAGGGTGTTCACGACGCGTGGTGCGCGACCGGCCAGCGCCGCCCAGCGCGGGAGCCGTCCCAGCGTGTAGTGCGTGGCGGGACGGAGCCGACCCTGGTAACTCTGGTGCAGCACTTCGGATTTGAACGTCGCCATGTCTACACCGGTCGGACAGTCGGAGGCACAGCCCTTGCATGCCAGGCACAGTTCGAGGGCCTCGTGCACCTCCGGTGAGCGCCAGGACCCGGTGACGAGCGTGCCGTTGAGCATCTCCTGCAGGACCCGGGCCCGGCCGCGGGTGGAGTCCTTCTCCTCCCGGGTCGCCAGGTAGGACGGGCACATCACCCCGCCGAGGCCGGCGGTGTCGGCGCGGCACTTGCCGACGCCGGTGCAGCGGTGCACGGCCTGCCTGAAGTCGCCGTCGTCGCCCGCGTACCGGAAGGCGAGCAGGTCCCGGACCCGGTGCGCGGCCGGGATCCGAAGGTCCCGGTCCACGGGAGCCGGGTCGACGAGCACACCGGGATTGAGCAGGCCCTCGGGGTCGAACACCGCCTTGACGGCGCCGAACAGTCGCAGCGCGGTCGGCGAGTACATCAGGGGCAGCAGTTCGCTTCGCACCCGGCCGTCGCCGTGCTCGCCCGACATCGACCCCCCGAACGACGCCACGAGTTCCCCTGCTGCGAAAAGGAATTCACGGAACATTCCGGGCATCTCGAGCGGCACGTCGAGGCGGATGTGGATGCAGCCGTCGGCGAAGTGACCGTACGGATAGCCGGTCACGCCGTACCGGGACAGCAGCGACTCGAACTCGCGCAGGTACTCCCCCATCCGTTCCGGCGGGACGGCGGCGTCCTCCCAGCCGGAGTGGGCGGGCCGCCCGGCGGGGCTGCGCCCGGCCAGTCCCGCCCCGTCCTCGCGGATGCGCCACAGCTGCGCGGCCTTGCCGGGGTCGGTCACGATCAGTGAATCCACCGCCACCGCAGCGTGTTCGACGGATCGCGCCCGTGCCAGGACCTCGTCGGCGTCGTCGCCGGACAGTTCGACGAACAACCACGCCGCCCCCCGCGGCAGCGGAGGCACCGCCGCCGCGCCGCGCCGCGCGCGCACGACGTCGACGATCCGCGAGTCGAGCCCCTCGCACGCGGTCGGACCGAAGCCGAGCAACGTGTGCGCGGCGTCGCCCGCCGTCGCGATGTCGGGGTAGCCGAGGGCCACCAGGACGCGGACCGCGGGGTCGGCGACGAGCCGCACCGTCGCCTCGGTGACGACACCGAGCGTGCCCTCGCTGCCGACGAAGAAGCGCAGGACGTCGAACCCGTTCTCGGGCAACAGGTGTTCGAGGGCGTAGCCGGAAGCCTGTCGGCCGAACCGCCCGAACTCGGTGCGGATGGTGGCGAGGTGGTCGAGGGTGATCCGGCGCAGTGATTCGAGAACGGGCGCGTCGTCGGGCAGCGACAGGTGCCGGCCCGCGCCGGTGAGCACCTCGAGACCGAGAACGTTGTCGGATGTGCGTCCGTAGCCGAGGGTGCGGGCACCGCAGGCGTTGTTGCCGATCATCCCGCCGACGGTGCAGCGGTTGTGGGTGGACGGGTCGGGTCCGAAGCGCAGTCCGTACGGGGCGGCGGCGCGCTTCAGTTCGGACTGGACGACGCCGGGCTGCACGGTCGCCGTGCACGCCTCGGGGTCGATCCGCAGGACCCGGCCGAGGTGGCGGGCGAAGTCGAGTACGACGCCGGGCCCGACGGCGTTGCCGGCGACGGAGGTCCCGCCGCCGCGTGAGGTGAGCGGAACGCCGTGCCGGCGGCACACCTCGAGCACGGTGCCGACCTCGTCGATCTCGCGGGGCCGCACCACCGCCTGCGGGGGCACCCGGTAGAGCGAGGCGTCGGACGAGTAGAGCGCGCGGGTGGTGGTGTCGTCGAACACCTCGGAGATGCCCGCGTCGCGCAGGGCCTCGCCGATCGTCCTCGCCCGGGCCATAGGCCGATGCTAGTGCCTGCAGGGGTCGCTTCGTCGCAGGTCGGACCGGCACGGCCGGGGTCGATGCGCCGTCAGCGGGAGGTGAGGACGACCGGTCCGTCCTCGGTGATCGCGACGGTGTGCTCACAGTGCGCGGCCCGGCTGCCGTCGGCGGTGCGCAGCGTCCATCCGTCCGGGTCGTGCCGGTAGGCGTCGCCGCCGCCGGCGTGCAGCATCGGCTCGACGGCCAGCACCAGTCCCGGCCGCAGCCGCATCCCCCGCCCCACCCGGCCCTCGTTGGGCACGTGCGGGTCCTCGTGCATGCGGCGGCCGATGCCGTGACCGCCGTGGTCGGCGAGCATGCCGTAGCCGCGGGAGCGGACGTATCCGCCGATCGCCGCGCCGATGTCGCCGAGACGGTTTCCCGGCACGGCCGCGGCGACGCCGCGCGCGAGGGCGTCCTCCGCCGCGGCGATCAGGGCGAGGTCCTCGGGGTCGGCGGTCCCGACGGTGAAGCTCACGGCGGCGTCCCCGCACCAGCCGTCGAGCACCGCCCCGCAGTCGATGCTCACCAGGTCACCGTCACGGAGCCGGTAGCTGCCGGGAATGCCGTGGACGACGGCGTCGCCGACGCTCGCGCACACGACACCGGGGAACGGCGACGGCGCCCAGTCGGGGTGGTAGCCCAGGAACGGGGAGGTCGCGCCGGCGGCTCGGAGGACCTCGGCGGCGACGTCGTCGAGGTCCTTCAGGCAGACCCCGATTCCCGCGTGGGCCCGCACGGTTGCCAGCGCCTCCGCGACCACGGCACCGGCGGCGCGCATCGCCTCGACCTCGCCGGGCGTCTTCAACTCGACCATCACACCTCCAATAGAAATACCGGTATTACTATACGGGAATGGTGCGCGAACCACTTACTCCGGCCCAACTCGAGCGAGGACGACGCCTGGGCGAACGCCTCCGCGCGGCACGCGGCGCCGCCGGGATGGCGACGGTCGCCGCCGAGGCCGGCATCTCCGTCGAGACCCTCCGGAAGATCGAGACCGGACGCATCGCCACGCCCGCCTTCTTCACCGTCACCGCGCTCGCCCGGGTCCTCGGACTCTCCCTCGACGACCTGGCCGGCGACCCGACGGACGATCCCGCCGAGCACGAGGCCGCCTCCTGACCGGAGGAGGCCACCCCCGCCTCCCCCGTCCCTCGCCTAGCATCGATCCTTGTGCCCGTCGATGTCCTTTCGCCCGAAACGCCCGCTTACGCCGATACGAAGGCGCGCGTGCGCACGGCCAGGATCGTCGCGACGGTCAGCGGACTGCTCGGCATGCTGCTCGCCCTGGCCGTGCCGTTCCTGCCGGTCCGGCAGGAGGCCGCCACCGTCAGCTGGCCGCAGGGCAGCGACCTGACCAACATCGAGGCGCCCCTCGTCTCCTACGCCCCCCTCGAACTGCGCGCGAGCGTGCCTTGCTCGGCCTTCCCGCTGCTCGGCGACGAGGGTGGCACCCTGATCTCGACCGTGCCGCCGGACGCCCCCGACGCCACCGAGAACGCCCTCGTGATCCGCACGGTCCCCGGCACCGACGGTGGGCCCGCCGCCATGGAGGTGGTGCTGCGCAACTCGGTGGTCGTGTCGGCACCGATCGACGACGAGCACCGCTGCACAGCCGTCACCGTCGCCACCAACGCCGACCGCACCGCCGCCGAGATCGTCGGCCTCGGGCAACACGACGACGGGCACCACATCGCCACGCTCGACGGCGATCATCGGCCGCAGATGGTCGGCGTCTACTCCGACCTGCAGGGATCGGCGCAGGCCCTCACCTCCGGCCCGGACGCCGAGCGGCTGTCCGTCCGTGCCGCCCTCGACTCGCGGTTCACCTCCACCCCGACGCTGGTCAAGTTCGTCGCGATGCTCGTGTGCATCCTCGCGACCCTGCTGTCACTCGTGGCGCTGCACCGCCTCGACGGCGTCGACAACCGCCGCGCCCGCCGGATCCTGCCCGCCCACTGGTGGCGGTTCACCGCGGTGGACGCGGTCGTCGTGGGCACACTGCTGCTGTGGCACGTCATCGGCGCCAATACCTCCGACGACGGCTACATCCTCACCATGGCCCGCGCCTCCGACGAGGCCGGCTACATGGCCAACTACTACCGGTGGTTCGGTGTCCCCGAGGCCCCGTTCGGCTGGTACTACGACGTGCTCGTCCTGCTCGCGAAGGTCTCCACCGCCAGCGTGTGGATGCGGCTGCCCGCCCTGCTCGCCGCGATCGCCTGCTGGATGGTCATCAGCCGCGAGGTCATTCCCCGGCTCGGTGTCGCCGTCCGCCGCAACCGCATCGCGCTGTGGACCGCGGGGCTGGTGTTCCTCGCCTTCTGGCTGCCGTACGACAACGGCCTGCGCCCCGAGCCCGTCATCGCGCTCGGCGCCCTGCTCACCTGGTGCTCGATCGAACGCGCCGTCGCCACCGGCCGGATGCTGCCCGCCGCGATCGCCGTGCTGCTCGCCGCCTTCTCCCTCGCCGCCGGACCCACGGGACTCATCGCGGTCGCCGCGCTCGTCGCCGGGGCGCGGCCCGTCCTCGTCCGGTTGGTCGGCCGCCGCCGGCTCGTCGGGGTGGTCCCGCCCCTCGCCGCCATCCTCGCCGCGGGCACCGTCGTCCTCGTCGTCGTCTTCGCCGACCAGACCCTCGCGTCGGTGCTCGAGGCGACCCGGGTGCGCTCGGCGGTCGGACCCAACGTGCCGTGGTTCGACGAACGGCTGCGCTGGGACGCCCTGCTGACCGTCTCCCCCGACGGCTCCCTCAGCCGCCGGTTCGGCGTGTTCGTCATGCTGCTGTGCCTGGTCGTGTGCGTGATGCTGATCCTGCGCAAGGGCCGCATCCCCGGCACGGCCCTCGGGCCGTCGCGCCGCATCCTCGGCATCGTCTTCGCGTCCCTGCTGCTGATGATGCTCACCCCGACCAAGTGGACCCACCACTTCGGCGTGTACGCCGGACTGGCCGGATCCGTCGCCGCACTCGCCGCGGTCGGGGTCGGCGCCGTCGGCATCCGCTCGGCCCGCAACCGCGCGCTCTTCACCGCCGGGGTGCTGTTCGTGCTGGCGCTGGCATTCACCGGCTCCAACGGCTGGTGGTACGTCTCGAGCTACGGGATTCCCTGGTGGGACAAGCCGCCGTCGATCTCCGGACGCGCCTTCTCCACCGGCCTGCTGGCGCTGGCCCTCGTCGCGCTGGGCGTCGCCGCCTGGTTCCACCTGCGCGAACCGTTCGCCACCCCGAGACCCGACCGCAACGGCCGCGTGAAGGCGATCGCCTCGGCGCCGCTGACCGTCGTCGCCGCGGGCGTCGTCCTGTTCGAGGTGCTCTCGCTCGTCAAGGGCGCGGTCGCGCAGTACCCGGCGTACTCGATCGCCCGGTCCAACGCCGCCGCCCTGACCGGCGGCAGCTGCGGCCTCGCCGACGACGTCCTCGTCGAGACCGACCCGAACGCCACCGCGCTGGCCCCCGTCGACGGCGACGTCGCCGGGGCCCTCGGCGCCGGCACCGCCGACGGCTTCACCCCGAACGGCGTCGCCCTCGACCTCACCGCCGACGAGGAGATCTCCACCACGGGCGGCGCCAACACGGTCGACACCGAGGAGGGCGGCACCACCACCTCCACGGGCGCCGGCACCGGCGGCGGCCGCGGTGCCGCCGGCATCAACGACAGCACCGTCGCGCTGCCGTTCGGCCTGGACCCCGCCCGCACCCCCGTGCTCGGCAGCTACCGCGCCGGCGCGCAGCAGGAAGCCGTGCTCGAGTCCGGCTGGTATGCGCTGCCCGACCGCACCGACGCCACGCCGCTGCTGGTGGTCACCGTCGCCGGCCGCGTGCACTACGTCGACCCCGACGGCGTCCTCATCCCCGGTGCGGACGTGCTGCTCGAGTTCGGCCGGACCGGCGACGGTTCGAGCGTCGAGCCGCTGACCCGCGTCGCGCCCATCGACATCGGACCGTCTCCGTCGTGGCGCAACCTGCGGGTGCCGGGCGACCGGATCCCCGCCGACGCCGACACCGTCCGCCTGGTGGTGACCGACGGCAACCTGGCCCCCGACCAGTGGGTGGCGGTCACGCCGCCGCGGATGCCGCGCCTCGAGACCCTGAACACCGTCGTCGGCTCCACGGCACCGGTCCTGCTCGACTGGTCGGTGGGGTTGGCGTTCCCCTGCCAGCGTCCGTTCGACCATCGCTACGGTGTCGCCGAGGTCCCCGAGTTCCGGATCCTGCCCGACCGGGTCGGGGCCGACTCCACCAACGGCTGGCAGGACGACATCGGGGGCGGCCCGCTCGGCTGGATACCGCTGCTGCTCACCGCCGAGACCGTTCCCACCTATCTGAACCACGACTGGGACCGCGACTGGGGCTCGCTGGAGCGATACTCACCCATCGATCCGAGCGCGAGGACTGCCGAGATCACCACCGAGGACGTCGTCCGCTGGGGCTGGTGGACACCCGGCCCGATCCGCGACGGTGTGCCCGTAATGCGTGAATGAGGTCCTACGCGTCGGTAGGGACGGTGCGTCCGCTCATCTGCGCCCGATACCATCGACAATCGTGCCCGACGACGTGACCACAGTTCCCGCCCCCTCCGCAGCCGTGCCCCGGCCGCCGGTTGCCCGGGATCTGCGGGCGCAGTACCGCACCGCCCGGCTCGTCGCCACGGTGGCGGGCCTGCTCGGTGTGCTCCTCGCCGTCGCGACCCCGTTCCTGCCCGTCAAGGTCACCGAAGCCACCGTCACCTGGCCGCAGAACGGCTCGACCGGGCCGGTCGAGGTGCCGCTCATGTCGCAGGTGCCGCTGCAGCTGAGCGCGACCGTGCCGTGCACCGCCGTCGCGAGCATGCCGCCCGGCGGTGGCATGCTCCTCGCGACCGCACCACCGAGCGGTGAGGGCGCCGCACTCAACGCGATGTTCGTGCGGGTGGGCGCCGCGAACGTGGACGTTCTCGACCGCAACGTCGTCGTGGCCACCGCCCCGCGCAGCGACGTCGAATCCGCCGCGTGCACCGAGATCAGCATCTTCTCCGACGTCGACCGCACGACCGCGGAGTTCGTCGGCCTGAGCGACGAGAACGGCAACCCGCGCGCCGGTGAGCTGACCGGCGACCTGCGCCCCCTCGTCGTCGGCGTGTTCAGCGACCTGGACACCACGGTGCCCGGCATGTCGGTGACCGTCGACGTCGACTCCCGGTTCTCGTCGTCGCCGACGGTGGTCAAGCTCCTCGCGATGATCCTGGCGGCCCTGTCGACCGCGCTGGCGATCGGTGCGCTCGCCAAACTCGACGGCACCGACGGCCGGGGGCATCGCCGCTTCCTGCCGTCGCACTGGTGGAAGTTCACCGGCGTCGACGCGGTCGTCGTCGGCACCCTCCTCGGGTGGCACTTCTTCGGGGCGAACACCTCCGACGACGGCTACCTGCTGACCATGGCCAGGGTCTCCGAGCACTCGGGCTACATGGCCAACTACTTCCGCTGGTTCGGCGTCCCCGAGGCCCCCTTCGGCTGGTACTACGACATGCTCGCCGCGTTCGCCGAGGTCTCCACCGCCAGCGTCTGGATGCGGCTGCCCGCCCTGCTCGCCGGCATCACCTGCTGGATGGTGATCAGCCGCGAGGTGGTGCCCCGCCTCGGCCGCGCCGTCCGGCACAACACCGTCGCGCTGTGGACCGGCGGCCTGGTGTTCCTCGCCTTCTGGCTGCCCTACAACAACGGCCTGCGCCCCGAGCCGATCGTCGCGCTCGGCGCCCTGCTGACCTGGTGCTCGATCGAACGGGCGATCGCCACGGGCCGGCTGCTGCCGGCCGCGACGGCGGTGGTGATCGGCGCGTTCACCCTCGCCGCCGCCCCCACCGGCCTGATGTGCGTCGCCGCCCTGCTCGCCGGCATCCGGCCCATGACCCGCATCGTGGTGCGCCGCCACCGCGAGGTCGGGACGCTGCCGCTGCTCGCCCCGATCGCCGCCGCCGGCACCCTCGTGCTCGTCGTCGTGTTCTCCGACCAGACCCTCGCCGCCGTGCTCGAGGCCACCCGCGTGCGCACGATCATCGGCCCGAACGAGGAGTGGTGGAACGACTTCCTCCGCTACTACTACCTGTTCGTGCAGACCGTCGACGGCTCGCTCGCCCGCCGGTTCGCGTTCCTCGTCATGCTGCTGTGCCTGTTCACGTCGCTGCTGGTGCTGCTGCGCCGGCGCCGGATCCCCGGCGTCGCGACGGGCCCGTCGTGGCGGCTGATCGGCATCGTCTTCGGCACGATCTTCTTCATGATGTTCAACCCCACGAAGTGGACCCACCACTTCGGGGCGTACGCGGGCATCGCGGGGTCCCTCGCCGCCCTCACCGCGGTCATCGTCTCCGCGAGCGCGCTGCGGTCGCGGCGCAACCGCACGATCTTCCTCGCCGGACTGCTGTTCGTGCTCGCAGTGTCGTTCGCAGGTATCAACGGCTGGTGGTACGTGTCGAGCTACGGCATCCCGTGGTTCGACAAGACCGTCTCCTTCAACGGCAACCAGTCCAGCTCGCTGTTCCTGATCCTCTTCGGGCTCGCCCTCGGGCTCGTCGCGTGGCAGTACCTGCGTGAGGGCTACGCGCCGCCGCAACCCAGACCCACGACCCGCAAGGGCCGCCGGATCCGCAAGTTCGCCGCGGCGCCCCTGACCGTCGTCGCCGGAGCAATGGTGCTCTTCGAGGTGCTGTCGCTGCTCAAGGGCGCGGTGTCGCAGTATCCGGCGTATTCGCTCGCCCGGTCCAACGTCGGCGCACTCGCAGGCCAGACCTGCGGGCTGGCCGACGACGTCCTCGTCGAATCCGACCCGAACTCCGGTCGGCTCGCACCCATCGTCGACCCGGACAACCCGCCCCGTGACGGTGACGCCCTCGCCGGCGCCGCCCCCGTGGGCTTCGGTCCCAACGGCATCCCGTCGGACCTGACGGCCGACTACGTCGAGGTCAAGCCCGGCCAGGGCAACACCGACAACCAGAGCGTCGGGCCGACGTTCGAGACCGGTGCCGGCGGCGGCACCACCGGCGGCACCGGGGCGCGCACCGTCAACGGCTCGGACGCCAAGCTGCCGTTCGGCCTCGACCCGGCCGTGACCCCCGTGCTCGGCAGCTACCAGGAGGGCGTGCAGGAACCGGCGTTGCTCACGTCGAGCTGGTACGGGTTACCCGAGCGCACCGACGACGCGCCGCTCGTCGTCATCTCGGCGGCCGGTCGCATCTGGTCCGTCGACGACACCGGCGCCACCACCTACGGCCAGTCGCTGCTTGTCGAGTACGGCAGGCGCCTGCCCGACGGCACCGTCGAACCGCAGGGCACCTACCTGCCGCGCGACATCGGGCCCGCGCCGTCGTGGCGGAACCTGCGCATCCCGCTGTCGGAGCTGCCCGCCGACACCGACGCCGTCCGCATCGTCGCCAACGACCCCAACCTCACGGGCGACCAGTGGCTGGCGTTCACACCGCCGCGCGTGCCGAAACTCGAGACGCTCGACACCGTGGTCGGCTCGGAGCAGCCGGTGCTGCTCGACTGGGCGGTGGGCCTGCAGTTCCCGTGCCAGCGTCCGTTCGACCACCGCTACGGCATCGCCGAGATGCCGAACTACCGCATCCTGCCGGACCGACCCCTGGCCGTGTCCTCCACCGATACGTGGCAGTCCGCGGACAACGGCGGACCGCTGGGCTTCACCGAGGCCCTCGCGCGCCCCGAGCAGATCCCCACGTACCTGAAGGACGACTGGGCCCGCGACTGGGGCTCGCTCGAGCGGTACGTGCGGTTCTACCCGGACGCGGTGCCGGCCGAGCCGCAGACCGAGACGGTCACCCGCTCCGGGCTGTGGAACCCGGGCACGCTGCGCGTGTACGAGTAGGCCATCCCGCTGCGGCCGCATGCGGTCCTCTCGCGCCTTTCGGACCGAATGTCACACCGGTTCGGCTCCATCGACCGAATGTGACATTCGGCCAGTCGCGCCGCCGGTAACGTCGTCCGTTTCGGGCGCGATGTCACGAATGTTCGATTCTGCTCGATCGCGAACTGTTCATCGGGCCAGCGGGGGTGGGCCGGCTACGGAAGGAACTGTATGTCGAAGAAGCGTGCATTCGGACTCGCGGCGGTTACCGCCGCGGTTCTCGGCGCCGGAGTGGCGACTGCCCCGGTAGCCGTCGCCGCTCCCGAAAATGCCACCACGCTCACGCGTGTCATCGGATCGGGCGAGTCCGGCTCGTTCGGTTACGGCGGAGCCTTGGTGAACGAGGCGGTCACGGTGCGCGTCGACCCCGACGAGCCCGGCATCAGCTGGTTCGGCGGCAGCATGTGGTGCTACTGCAAGATCTCCTGGACCAACATCACCACCGGGGCCAGCGGAACCAACGAACTCCCGTCCCGGCCGGTGCTCGGCGGAGGAATGACCGGTACGCCCCGCGCCGAGACCGGCTCCGGCCGAATCGTCGCCACCGTCACCGTCCCGAACGGCTTCACGTACCTGCCGGGAGTCGGGACCTGGGTCGTCCCCTGACCGTCCGGACCGAATGTCACATCGCTTCGATTGCATCGAACCCATGTGACATTCGGTCCGTCCGTCGGTCCGCCTCGGTCCGCCCGCGACGGGTAGTCCACAACCTCGCCGTTCATCCACAGATTTTGCCCACCCTCCCGTTGCACCCCTCGAGCGCGGCATTTCCCGGTGATCATGGGCGGCATGAGACGCGGAACGTGGGGGGACGACGTCGAACAGCTCGTCGGGCTGAGTGTCAACGGCATCATCCGCACCTCGACACTGTTGGGATGCGGGATGAGCAGCAGCACCATCTCCGGCCGTTGCCGGAAGGGTGGTCCGTGGCAGCGGATTCTGCCCGGTGTCGTTGCGCTGCACAGCGGCCCGCTCACGCAACTGCACAGACAGACGGCAGCGCAGATGTACGGAGGCGACGAGGCCGTCATCTCGGGCCACGCCGCGCTCGGCGTGCACGGATACGCCCCCTCGGCGACGAAGAGCGACATCCTGCTGCTCATCCCGCAGAATCGGCATCGCAGGAACTTCTCGTTCGTCACCGTCGAACGCAGCTGGCGTGTACCCGAACCCGTACGCAAGGGCACACTGCGGATCGCACCCGTCGCGCGCAGCCTGCTCGATGCCGGACGGCGGACGTCACGAACGGACGACTGCCGCGCCTTGTTCGCCGCCGCGCTCCAACGCGGCGATGTCACCGTGGACCACCTGGCACGCGAACTTGCAGAGGGCAGCAGTCGAGGAACCGCAGTGCCGCGCAAGGTGATCCAGGAACTGGTCGACGACGCGCATTCGGTCGCCGAGATCGAGGCCCAGAAGCTGTACTCCACCTCGGGTCTTCCCCCGATGGTGCACAACCGGGAGGTCGAGGACTCGAACGGAACTTGGATCGCCCGTCCGGACGGCTGGCTCGATGCCGTGGCACTGGCGTGGGAGATCGACTCGTTCGCACATCATCTCAGCGCAAGAGACCACGAGGCAACGATGCGGCGCCGGGCGGTCATGCAGCGGCACGGGATCATCGTCGTCACCCATCTGCCCAGACAGATCCGGCACGAACCGGCGATCGTGCTCGCCGATCTTGCGGCGGCCTACCGGCAGGGTCTCGAACGTCCACGACCCGACGTGCGGGTTCGGTAGCCCCGCGAGGCGAACCGAATGTCACATCGCGTCGATCGATCGACGCGATGTGACATTCGGCCCACCAGAAGGGCTAGAGCGGAAGCAAGTGGTGCTTGCGCGGATTCTTGAACACCTTCTTGTCGCGCAGCAACGTCAGCGCCTTGCGGATCTCCAGACGCGTCTTGTGCGGCTCGATCACCGCATCGATGTAGCCGCGCTCGGCCGCGATGTACGGCGTCGCGATGTGCTCGTTGTAGAAGTTGATCAGCTGCTGACGGACCGCCGGAGCGTTCTCGCCGGCCGCCTCGATCTGGCGACGGCCGATGACCGCCACCGCACTCTCGGCGCCCATCACCGCGATCCGCGCCGTGGGCCACGCGAAGTTCACATCCGCGCCGAGCTGCTTGGAGCCCATCACCGCGTAGCCACCGCCGTAGGACTTGCGTACCACCACGGTCACCTTCGGCACCGACGCCTCGACGAACGAGAACAGGAACCGGCCGCCGCGCTTGATGACCCCGATCTTCTCCTGCTCCACACCCGGCAGGAAGCCGGGGGTGTCGACGACGAACACCAGCGGAATGTCGTACGCGTCGCACACCCGCACGAAATGCGCGGCCTTGTCCGAACTCGCCGCGTCGAGCGCCCCGGACAGGTACAGCGGCTGGTTCGCCACCACCCCGACGGGCCGCCCGTCGACGCGGGCGAAGCCGGTGATGATGTTCGGGGCGACCTGCGAGCGGATCTCGAAGAAGTCGCCGTCGTCGAAGATCTTGAGCAGGACGTCGTGCATGTCGTAGCCGGAGTTGTCGGCGTCGGGCATGAACGTGTCGAGCTCGAGATCGTCCGGCGTGATCTCCGGTTCGAGGCCCGGATTGATCACCGGGGGCTTCTCCTGCGCGTTCGACGGCATGTAGCTCAGGTACTTGCGGGCCCACTCGAACGCGGCCTTCTCGTCCGGCGCGACGTGGTGCACGTTGCCGTACTCGGCCTGCTTACGGGCGCTGCCGAGTTCGTCGAGGCTGACGTCCTCCCCGGTGACGGACTTGATGACGTCCGGGCCGGTGACGAACATGTACGCCTCTTCGGTGGCGACGACCACGTCGGTGTTGATGGGCGCGTACACGGCGCCCCCGGCGCACTTGCCCAGGATGATCGACACCTGCGGGCACAACCCCGACAGCGGCTCGTGCCGCTTGCCCAGTTCCGCGTACCACGCCAGCGACGTCACCGCGTCCTGCACCCGGGCACCGCCGGAGTCGTTGATGCCGACCACCGGGCAGCCGATCTTCAGCGCGAAGTCGAGGATCGCGGCGACCTTGCGGCCGAACATCTCGCCGACGCTGCCACCGAACACGGTCTGATCGTGCGAGAACACCGCGACGGGCCGGCCGTCGACGGTGCCGTGACCGACGACGACGCCGTCACCGTAGAGCGCGTCGTCACGGCCGGGCGTCTTCATGAGCGCCCCGATCTCGACGAAGCTGCCCGGGTCGAGCAGCATGTCGATGCGCTGTCGCGCACTGGGGATGCCCTTGGCGGCGCGTTTGGCCACCGCGGCCTCCCCGGCCGGCTCCTTGGCGATCTCGAGATTCTTGCGCAGCTCGGCCAGCTTCTCGGCCGTCGTCGTGGTCACTACTCGATCAGCTCCTCGTGGCCTCGATGTCGGCCAGCTTGCGTGTCAGGTCGGCCCCCACCTTCCCGATGTACGGCTCGTCGACCACCTGGAGGTGATCGCCGCCGACACGGATGACCTCCAGATTACGGACCGACTCACCCCAGCCACCGTCGGGCTGCCTGGTCCCGAATGCGGGCTCGAGTTCGATGGCGTCGTCGTGGTAGCGGTCCGCCATGTACAGCACCACGTCGCCGTCGTACGGCTCGAGCTTCGCCGTCTGGATGGCCCGGTTGTCCAGCCACGACGTGCGCTGGTGCTCGATGATGCCGCCGGGGATCCTCGTACCGCTCATCTTGAGCAGGTCCATGAGGATGCGCACCTGCCCCTCGTCGTCCGTCGCGGCGAGCTTGTCGTACGGCAGCGGAGCGTCGACCCCGTAGGTCTTCTTCGCGAACTGCGCGTACCGCTGCCAGCGCTTGGTGATCTCCTCGGCAGTGTCCTCGACCTTCTCCCCGGCCATCACCGTGTCGATGAGGCCGACGAGCCGCACGTCCTTGCCCTCCGCGCGCAGCAGCCGGGCGACCGCGTAGGCGAGCACACCGCCCAGCGACCAGCCGTACAGCACATACGGACCGTCGCCCTGGATCTCCTTGATCTGCGGGAGGTACTCCTGGGCACGCTGCTCGATCGGGCCCTCGGTGCGTTCGAAGCCGTACATCGGGGTGCCCTCGGGCAACCGGCGCAGGAGCGGCTCGTACACGACGGTGGATCCGCCGGCGGGGTGGAACACGAACACCGGCACGGCGTCCGAGCCCTCGGGCCGCGGCCGCAGCGTACGGACGAGCCCGTCGATGCGATCCGCCGATTCGAGGTGCCGGCGCACGCTCTCGGCGAGCTGCTCGATGGTCTCGGCGTCGAGCACGTCGTCCACGGTGATCTCGCCGTTCGCCCGCTCGGTCAGCCGGGCGGCGAGGCGCTCGGCCGTCTCGTCGTCGAGGATCGGCAGGGTGTTGAAGATGCCCTTCGCCGACTGCCCGGTGATCACGGCCCACGTCGCGAACGTGAGCCGCTCGGCGGCGTCGCGCGGCGGCACGTCGGTGCCGGATGCCTCCGCGACCGCCTGCCGGTCGGTGACGTCGGTGGCCTTGTCCGCTTCGGTGCTCGCAGCGGTCTCACCGGTCTTGCCGGCCTCTGCGGTCTCCGCGGCCTCAGCGGTCTCGGCGGCCTCGGCGGCCTCAGTGGCCTCGAGTATCGCCTCCGCCTCGTGCACCACCCCGGTGTCCTCCACCGGCGAGACCGCAGGCAGCTCGAGCGACGCGTCCTCCCGAGCGGCGGTGTCGCGGTCGGCGGCCTGCTGGGCGGCGAGCGCGGCGACCTCCTCGCGGTTCTCCACGGCGTACCGCAGGTACTTCGCGACGTCGCGCAGGCTGGCGTCCTTCACCGCGGCGAGCTGCAGCTGCGGGATGTCGAACTCGTACTCGACGCGGTTCTTGATCCGCACCGCCATGAGCGAGTCCAGCCCCAGCTCGATCAGCGGAATCTCGACGGGCAGATCCTCGGGCGCGTACCCCATCGATTCGGCGACGATCAGCGCCAGCCGATCCTCGAGGGTCTGCGACCCGTTCGGATTCCACTTGTCGCCGAAGCTCTCCACCACCTCGGACAGCGTCTCGACCGGCCCGGTGGAGCGCTCGGCCGGCGCGGGCGTCGGGGCCGGCAGCGCGTCACCGGAGGCGACGACCGCATCGAACAGCAACCGGAACTCGCCGTCCGCCGCGTCCCGGCCGTGCACGTGCAGCGACGCGCCGCCGAGGTGCCGGGTCAGCGTGGTGGTGAGGGTGCCGGTGGCGGGGACGTCACCGTACGGCACGGACGCGGTGAGGGTGACGTCGGCGAGCACCTGCGACGCGGCGGCGACGGCGAGTTCACCGAGGTCGGTGACCGCGTCGGCGCGCACCTCCCACACGTGCCGGCCGTCGGGCAGCGCGACGTGCGCGCCGGGCACGCGGGCACTGCCGCCGGTCCCGATGCGGGTCTCGAGCCAGAACGGCTTGCGCAGGAACACCGTCCGCGGCAGGTCGGCGTACGCGCCGGCCGGGAGCAGGCTGTGCAGGTCCACGGTGTGGCCGTGCACGTACAGCTGCGCGAGGGCGGTGAGCACGCCCAGCGGCTCGTCCTCCTTGCGCTTGAGGGTCTGGATCAGCTGGGTGTCGATGACCCCGGCCGCGTACGCCGTCGCGGCCACGGACATCAGCGCGACCGGATTGGGGGCCAGCTCGACGAAGGTGGTGTGCCCGTCGGTGACGGCCAGCTTGACCGCATTGGTGAAGTAGACGCTGTGCCGCAGACCCTTGGTCCAGTACTCGACCTGGTGGATGCCCTCGTGCCCGGCGCGGTAGTGGGTGTCCTGGTCGACCGACGAGTACACGTCGACCTTCAACCGGTGCGGCTCGATGCCGGCGAGTTCGGCGGCGAGCTCGCCGAGGAGCGGATCCACCTGCGAGGTGTGGCTGGCGCCCTTGGTCTGCAGCACGCGGGCGAGCTTCTCCTCCGACTCCGCCCGCGCGACGATCGCGTTGACCTCGTCCTGCGGGCCGCCGATGACGGTGTGCGTCGGCGCCGCGTAGACGCAGACCTCGAGGTGCGGGTAGTCGGTGAGGACCTGCTCGATCTCCGCGGCACTGTACTCGACGAGCGCCATGAGCCGGATGTCGTCGCCCTCGAGCAGCGCCTCGGCCTCGCCCATCAGGCGCGAGCGCGCGCAGATGACGCGGACGGCGTCCTCGAGCGACAGCCCACCCGAGATGTATGCCGCGGCGGCCTCACCCATGGAGTGGCCGACGACGGCGGACGGCTCGGCGCCGTGGTGACGCAGCAGCTTCGCGAGGGCGACCTGGATGGTGAAGATGCCGACCTGCGAGGTCTCGACGTCGTAGTCCTGGGCGTCGTCGAGGAACTTCTCCTTCATGGAGTAGCCGGCCTCGTCCTCGATCAGCTCGTCGATCTCGTCGACGGCCGCCGCGAACACCGCGTTCTCGAGGTACAGCTGCTTGGCCATCTTGCGGTGCTGCGATCCGAACCCGGACAGCACCCACACCGACCCGTTGGCGGCGGGGGCGTCGGCGGAGAACACGCCCTGGGCGGGCTTTCCGGCGGCGACGGCGCGCAGCCCGGCGATGGCCTCGGCGCGGGTCGTCGCGATCACGACGGCGCGCGAGCGGCCGTGGTTGCGGCGGGAAAGGGTGCGGGCGACGTCGGCGAGCGGCGTGGTGCTGCCCGCCTCCGTCTCGAGCCAGTCGGCGAGGTCGGCGGCGGCCCGGCGACGGCGCGACGGCATCGCCGCGGACACCGCGAGCAGCACCGGGCGCTCGGCGTTCTCGTCCGAGCGAATGTGCCCCTCAGCTCCTTCAGCCGACGGAACGACACCTTCGCTCGGCTCTGCCACGGGCGCCTCGTCCGGCCCGGCCGGCGCCGCTTCGGGGCCGGTGTACTCGCGGACCACGACATGGGCGTTGGTGCCGCCGAAGCCGAACCCGGAGACGCCGGCGATCGCCTTGCCGGTGTAGCGCGGCCACTCGGCGCCCTCGGGGATGACCTTCAGGCGGGCCTGCTCGAACGGGATGTACGGGTTCGGCGCCGTGTAGTTCAGCGTCGCCGGCAGGTGGTTCTCCTGCATCGCGAGGACCACCTTGATCAGGCCCGCCGCGCCGGCGGCCGCCTCGAGGTGGCCGAAGTTGGTCTTCGCCGAGCCCAGCAGCACCGGCTTGTCGGCGTCGCGTCCGCGGCCGACGACACGGCCGAGGGCGTCCGCCTCGATCGGGTCGCCGAGCACGGTTCCGGTGCCGTGGGCCTCGACGTAGTCGACGCCGGACGGCAGGATGCGCGCGTCCCGGTAGGCGCGGCGCAGCACGTCGACCTGGGCCTCGGGGTTCGGCGCCGCCAGCCCGTTGGAGCGGCCGTCCTGGTTGACGGCGGAACCGGCGATGACGGCGAGCACGGTGTCGCCGTCACGCTCGGCGTCCTCGAGCCGCTTGAGCACGACGAGGCCGCCGCCCTCGGCGCGGACCATGCCGTCGGCGTCGGCCGAGAAGGCCTTGATGCGGCCGTCGGGGGCCTGCACGCCGAGCTGGTCGAAGCCGAGGGTCGCGGCGGGCGCGACGAGCATGTTCACGCCGCCGGCCAGCGCCACGTCGGCGTCGCCGTCGCGCAGGGCCCGCACCGCCTGGTGCACGGCCACGAGCGACGACGAGCACGCGGTGTCCAGGGCGACGGACGGTCCGCGGAAGTCGAAGAAGTACGAGACCCGGTTGGCGACGATGGACGTGGCCGTGCCGGTCAGCGCGTACGGATGCGCGGCGGACGGGTCGCTCACCGCGAGGAGCTGGTAGTCGTTGGCGGAGCTGCCGATGAACACGCCGACCGGGCGGCCCTTGAGGTCGCTGGCCGGAATGTGGGCGTGCTCGAGCGCCTCCCAGGTCAGTTCGAGGGCGAGGCGCTGCTGCGGATCGACCATCTCGACCTCGCGCGGCGACATCGCGAAGAACTCGGCGTCGAAGCCCTTGACGTCGTCGAGATACCCGCCGCGGGTGTTGGCCGCGGCGATGGCGGACGAGATCTGCGGGTCGTCGGCGAATTCGGACCACCGTCCCTCGGGGAGGTCGGTGATCCCGTCGCGGCCCTGTGCAAGCAGCTGCCACATCTCGGCGGGGGTGCTCACGTGCCCGGGCAGCCGCGTGGCGAGACCGACGATCGCGATGTCGTGTGCCCGGCCGGCCGGACCGGCGGCGTAGAAGGCGCTGTCGTCCCCCTCCGGGAGCTCGGGCTCGCCCTCGATGATGCGCGTGGCCAGCGACGCGATGGTCGGGTGCTGGTACGCGATCGTCGCGGTGAGGGTGACGCCGAGCAGTTCCTCGATCTCGCCGCTCAGCGCGACGGCGTCGCGGGACGAGAGACCGAACTCCTCCATCGGGCGATCGTCGGAGATCTGTGCCACCGGTTGCCCGGTGGCCTCGGCGATCCAGTTTCGCAGCCATTCGCGCAGCTGCGCGACGGTCATTTCAGTGTCAGCCATCAACCCACCACGCTACCCGGGAAAGAGAACAATGTTTAAACGCTATCGGGGAAGGCCTGCTGCGTGTAACCGCCGCGCAGGGTTCCCTCGATGTACGCGGCCTTGCACGCGCGCCGCGCGATCTTGCCACTCGACGTGCGCGGGATCGACCCGGCCGGAACGAGCAGGACGTCGCGTGCGGTCACACCGTGCCGTGCCGAGATCGCCGCCCGCACGGTGTCCGCAACCGGCTGCGGATCCGCCTTGCCCGCACCCGGCGCCCGCTCGGCGACGATGACCAGCTGCTCCGAGGCGTCGTCGGGGTCGAACTGCAGGCCCGAGTGCGAGTTCTCGAACACCACCTGCGGCAGCTGGTTGGCCGGCACGGCGAAGGCGGCCACGAAGCCGGGGCGCAGCGCGGAGCTGGCCTCCTGCGCCGAGAACTCCAGGTCCTGCGGGTAGTGGTTACGTCCATCCACGATGACCAGGTCCTTGACGCGGCCGGTGATGTACAGCTCGCCGTCGACGTACACGCCGTAGTCGCCGGTGCGCAGCCAGTGCGCGTCGGCCGGCGTGCCCTCGGCGTGGCTGCCGACGGTCAGGCGGTCGGCGATCGTGTTGCGGAAGGTCTCCGCGGTCTCCTGAGTGCGTCCCCAGTACCCGATGCCGATGTTCTCGCCGTGCAGCCAGATCTCCCCGACGTGCTCGTCCGGCACCTCGGTGGCGGTCTCGGCGTCGACGATCGCGGCCCACTGGCTGCGCGCGACGTATCCGCAGGAGACCTGCGCGATGGCGTTCGGCGCCTCCTTGTCGACCTTGACGATGCGGCCGGCGCCCAGCTGGTCGCGGTCGACGTAGATGACCTTGGCCTCGTCGGTGTGCCGGGTGGACGAGACGAACAGCGTCGCCTCCGCCATGCCGTACGACGGCTTGATCGCGGTCTTGGGCAGGCCGTACGGCGCGAACGCCTCGTTGAACTTGCGCATCGAGGACGTGGTCACCGGCTCGCTGCCGTTGATCAGGCCGATCACGTTGCTCAGGTCGAGGGTCTCACCCGGCTTCGGCAGTCCTCGCGCGGCCGCGTGCTCGAACGCGAAGTTCGGCGCGGCGGCGAACGTGCCGGCGCCGTCGGAGACGGCGGCGAGTTCCTTGATCCACCGGCCCGGCCGCTGCACGAAGGCGCGCGGGCTCATGATGGTGATGTACTTGCCGCCGATCGCGGGCAGGATGATCGTGAGCAGGCCCATGTCGTGGAACAGCGGCAGCCACGTCACACCGCGCGAACCCTCGTTGAGTTCGATGGAGTCGGCCATCTGGATGCAGTTGGTGAGGACACCGCGGTGGGTGATCTCGACGCCCGCGGGCACGCGGGTCGATCCGGAGGTGTACTGCAGGTAGGCGATGTCGTCGGTGCCGATCCGGGGTCGCGTCCACGAGTCGGCGACGGTGTCGGGGATCGCGTCGACCGCGATGATGCGGGGGCGCTGCGCGGCGGGCAGCGGCCGGAAGAACTGCCGGACCCCGGCCGCGGAGGTGGTGGCGGTGAGGATGGCGCTGGGTGTGCAGTCGCCGAGGACGGCATGCAGCCGGTCGGTGTGGCCGGGCTCGTCGGGATCGAACAGCGGGACGGCGATGGTGCCGGCATAGATGGCCGCAAAGAAGGAGACGACGTAGTCCAGGCCCTGCGGGGCAAGGATCGCGACGCGGTCGCCGGGCTCGGTGACCTGCTGCAGCCGGGCCGCGATCGCGCGCAGACGTACCCCGAACTGCTGCCAGGTCAGCTCGTGGACCTCGCCGTCACGTTCCCGCGAGTAATCGATGTAACGGTACGCAAGATCGTCGCCGTTCTCGGCGAAATGCTGCTCGAGGTGGTCGAGCAGAGTGTTGCCCTCGGGCAACACGATCTGTCCGTTCTCATCGATGAACTCTTCGAACCCGACGCTCATTCCTTCTCCCTGTCGAAGCGATCCCACAACCACTCGACATGGTTGCGCCCCGTCCTTGTCCTCGCGCTAGCGGATCGTCGTACCTGTACAGCTCAACAGCATCCGGCGGTGCATCTCACGAATCTGTCCATCGATCCGAAATCACGATTATGTTACAGATCCGCATCGGTCATTCCCCCGCCAACAGCGGAATCACCGGTGCGAACGCCTCCATCTGGGTGGGGAAGACCCCCACATAGGACATCCCCGTCTTCGCCCGCACGTTACGGATCTGTTCGGCGATCTCCTCGTAGGAACCGATTGCGAGATACGGCGATTCGAGGATCTCGTCCACGGTGAGCCGGACGTCCACCTCGATGTTCGGGGGGAAGCCCTGGTCGAGGGCAGCCAGCGCCATCTCGGCAGTCTGCTCCCGATCATCCGTGACGAGAATCATCGTGATGGTCCAGTTCAGCTCGATGTCATCGAACCGATCCCCCGCTGCGCGACGGATCACGTCCACCCGCTCCACAGTCTTGCCCATCGTGATCCCCGACAGCAACAAACGGCCGTCCCGATTCGTGGGGGTGGCCACCGAGATGATGTCGGCGTACTTCGCCGCCAGCGCGAGCATCTTCGGTCCCCCGCCGCCGACCGCGATGGGCGGACGCGGGCCCTGCCGCGGGCGCGGACTGCCCTTGAGGCCGTCGATGCGGTAGTGCTTGCCCTCGAAGTTGCATTCCCGGCCCCGCAGGAGCACGTCCAGAATCTGCAGGCTCTCCTCGAGCTTCTCGATCCGGACGCCGGGACGTTCGTAGGCGATGCCCGCCTTGTCGAACTCCTCCTTCATCCACCCTGCGCCGATCCCGAGCTCGAGCCGGCCACCCGAAAGGACGTCGACGGTCGCGGCGTCCTTGGCCAGGATCGCGGGATGCCGGAAGCCGTTCGCGAGGACGGCGGTGCCGAGGCGGATCTTGTCGGTGGCGACGGCGAGCGCACCGAGGGCGGCCATGGGCCCGACCTGGTTGCCCAGGTGGTCCGGGATCATGAAGCTGTCGTAGCCGAGCTCCTCCGCCTTGCGCGCCAGCTCGACGAAGCGCCGGGCACCGCCCTCCTCGGCGTTGCCCTCGCCACCCGCGGCGAAACGAAACTTCCGCGGTTGCGTGACAGCCGAGCCGTCGGTGGCGCTCATCGAACCTCTTCTCGTGTGGCGGTGGTCGCGCGTCACGGGCCCGGAAGGATTTCCCGGGTCATGACCGAAGGTCGAGTCTAAGCGCCGACCGACCAGTGAGTGTATCGGGTGGTGATCCCCGACACTACCGACCGGTAACAACGAGGAGAGTTCACTCCTCGCGAGGGGTCGGCGCCTCCTCGATCTTCTCGATCGCCCAGTTCGCCACCCACTGCGTCGCCGTCGTACCCGAATCGTCCACGACGAAGGTGTTGTACAACGCGTGCACGGGGTTGTTCATGTACTCGAGCAACCGCGGCGCGCTGGCGAGCCAGTTGCCGGGATTCAGCGCATTCGGCGGGGCGTCGCAGATCCCGTCCGTCGGTGCACAGATGTCCACCACCTTGTCCTCGAGCTCGCCGAACCCACCCGGTCGCGCGCCGGTCATGGTGATCCCCGGTAACCGCAACCCGTTCAGCGACAGCTCGGCGCCGACGCCCGCGACGGGCGGTCCGATCGTCTCGACCGTCCCCGGGTCGCGACGGCCGTCGGCGATGAGGGCCACTCCGAGCACGCGATCCGCCGGAACGGGCCCGTCACCGGCACCGATGCGCGACGCAACGTCGCCCGCGATGACCGCGCCCTGCGAGAAGCCGGTCAGCACGTAGTTGGTCAGCGGGCACTCGGCGAACCGTCGCTCGAGGATGTCCTCGGTCGCTGCGGTGCCGGCCGTCCGGCTGTTGTTGTACGACTGCTGGCCGTCCGGCGGGAGCGCCACCGGATTCGAGAACTGGGCCACGTACGGAACGGTGTACACGTCGGCACGCTGGGCGTCGAAGCGCTCCTGCAGCGGACGCGTGACGTTCAGCATCAGCGACAGCGGATTGAACGTCGGGTTGTACGGGTCGTCCCAGGCGGCCGACTCCCACGTGCCCGGCACCGCCACCACCTGGACGTCCGGGCACGAGGCGGGCTGCGCCTCCGGCTTCTCGGGTCCGAGAGGCCCCGGCGGCCCAGGCACCGGGAGCCGGCCCGCGAGGATGTACCAGAGCGCCAGCACGGCCGCCAGGACGACCAGGATCCCGAGTACGAGGATTCCCCGCCTCCGGCGTCGTTGCTTCGCTCGGGCCGTCATGGTGGTCGCTCCTAGCAGAAGGTGTCGCGGGCGACGGTGATGTAGACGTCGGCGGTCGTCGCGGCGTCGGCGTCGGAGATCTCCTTGCCGGCGGCCGCGGCCTCGCTGCCCACCGCCGCGGTGACGATCGTCTTGATCTCCTCGGGCGAGCTGCCCTGTGCGGTCGCCGCGCAGATGTAGTTGGCCGTGTTGATGGCGATGCTGCCGTCGGCGGCGGGCTCCACGCCCTGCTCCCGCAACCCGTCCAGGAACGCCTGGCCGCGGTCGTCCACCGGCACCTCGGCCGGGCCGGGGAATCCGGGTTCGGTCTCCGGCTGCGCCGGCGGCGCGGTGGCGGCCTCGCCCGGACTCGTGGTGGGCGTGTCCTCGGGCGCGGTCGTGGTCGCCTTGGCGGCGGTGGTCTCGGCGGCGGAGGTCGAGGTGGTCGCCGACACGGACGTCGACGGGGTGTTCGTCGCCGTGGAATCGTCGCTTCCACAGGCGCCCAGGAGGGCGGTGGCGGCGAGCGCCGCGGCGCCGGCGCCCAGGACGCGGGTCAGGCTCGAACGGGTCCGTGCAGGCATGTGGTGGTGTCCTCGCATCCAATCGTCGGAAATGGGCAGTGCCCAGGCTACAGATGCGAACCGGGCGGTGACCGCGACCCGTGCGTCGCGGTCACCGCCCGATCCGGCGGTTGCGGGCCGCCGCGGCGGCACCGGAACCGCGGGTGACGATCCTAGGGGCGGACGGTGGCCACGTTGTCGACCACCGTGACGAATCCACCCTGGAAGTTCTGCTGGACACCGCCGGGGATGGGGAACTCGTCGCCGACGGGGAAACCGAGGCGACCGTTCTCGTATCCGGCGCTCTTCCATGCGTCGAACACAGGCCCGGTCCGAACGGACCAGGCGCCGCTGAGCGGACTCCAGTAGATGTTGCCGCCCTCGAACTCGTTGAACCGGCCGCCGTCCTTGACGGGGATCTCGCTGGTCTTCGGGAATCCGAGCCAGCCGTTCTCGTAGCCGAGTTCGGCGTACTTGCCCATGATCATCCCCTGCACGGCGTGGGCGCCGAGCGGTTCGGTCCAGTAGAGGGCGCCGATCTCGAAGCCCTGCACCACGCCGGGCTTGTTCGGGGTGGCCACCTCGTCGGCCACCGGGTAGCCGAGCGGACCGCCCTCCCAGCCCTGGCGTGCCCACTCGTCTCGGATGGCGCCGCGCACGGCGTGCGCCCCGGTCTGCGGGGTCCAGTAGATCGAGCCGTGCTGGAAGTGGTTGAACCGGCCGCGGCCGTCGGGGGTGCCGCGTTCCTCCGTGGTCGGGTAGCCGAGCGGACCGGCCGGCCCGCCGGCGGCCTGGTAGGCCCCGCCGATGGCGCCCGCCACCGGGCGGGCACCGCCCTCGGTGGAGGAGAAGATCCGGCCGAAGCGGAAGTCCTGGACGCGCCCGCCCGCGACGGCGTACTCCGGGGTGAGGCAGTCGCCGATCCACGGGGCGGCCGCGTCGCCGATCGCACCGGATGCACTGCAGTTCGGCTTCGTGACCTCCACGCCGAGGGCGTTGGCGAGCTGCGGCCACAGCTGGTGCAACTCGAATTCCCAGTACGGCCACGAATGGGTGCCCGACGGCCGGTAGACGACCTGGGCGGGGATGCCGACCTTGTTCAGCTTGGTGGCGAACGCCTGCGAGGTGAGCCGCGACAGGATCTCGAGGCCCATGCCGGCGTAGTTCGTGCTCACGCCCGGGATACCCGACGGCTGGTCGTACGGCCCGGTGCTACCGCTGCCGCTCGAGACGTACAGGCTCACGCCCTCGAGCTTGTCCGCAAGCAGGTACGGATCGTGGGCGGCCCACTGCTCACCGCCGGGGGTGCCCCACATGGCCGACGAGTCGAACCCGCCGGCATCCTGCATCGCGTACTGGATGGCCTGCGGCATGCCCAGGGTGGTGGTGGTCAGGATGCCGGAGAGCGACCCCGCGAACTTGAAGAAGCCGGGGTTGCGCGCGGGCAGGAACATCGCGGCGGTGCCGCCCATCGACAGGCCGACGACGCCGCGGTCCTTCGTGGTGCGCCAGTTGCCCTCGAGGATCGGGGGAAGTTCCTTGGTGAGAAACGTCTCCCACTGGTAGTTGCGCCCGTTGTTCTGGTCCACCCAGTCGGCATAGAAGCTGGACTGTCCGCCCACCGGCAGGACGACGTTGACGTTCTTGTCCGCGAAGAAGGCCTCGGCGTCCGTCTCGATCGTCCAGCCGTTCTCGTCGTCGCGGGCGCGCAGGCCGTCGAGCATGTAGACGGCGGGGAACCGGGCATCCGGTGCGATGTTCCAGTCCCGGGCCAGCAGCAACTGCACCTGGATGGGGCTGCCCATGGCCGGCGAATTCACCCACAGGGCCACGCGCCGGTCGGTCAGCCAGTCCACCCGCTGCACCGTCACCCCGGACGGGGCCTGCGCGGCGGTGGGTTCGCTGCGATCCACCGGCTCCGCGTACGCGGCGCCGACGGCGAGGGTTCCGGCGACGAGGGGCGCGACGAGGGCCGCGGCGACCACCCCGAGGATCCGCCGGCCCCGTCGCGTGGGCGGCACCGGAGGCCGGGCGCGCACGGTTCGACCTCCGCCAAGCACAGTTCGCATCGGCATCGCTCACTTTCTGCGTTGCTGGGGCGTCGGCGGGCGACCGGGCCCCGCGTCTCGAAGACTGTTTCTACACGTGAACGGGCGCCGGGTGGGGGTGCCGCGCTGTGACGGCTGTGGTTTTTGTCAACTATCCGGGGTTTTTGTCAACTGTCCGGGGTTTTCGTCAACTATCCGGGAAACGGCGCATGCCGCCCCTCGACCCTCTCGGGATCGTGGGGCGGCATGCGGACCGTCAGTGTGCGCCGGGTGGTGCGGCGCGATCAGTAGGCGTTCAGAGCCTCGAGGATCTGGGGGCGAGCCTTCCACAGCTCCTCTTCCCAGTACTTCCAGGAGTGCGTGCCGCGCGCCGGGAAGTCGAAGCGGGCCTGGACGCCGAGGGTGGCCAGCTTGATCTGGAAGGCACGGGTCTGGGCGAGGGCGAGCGCCTCGAGGCCCATGGCGTTGGCGGTGTTGTAGACACCCACCAGGCCCTGCGGGTTGTCGTGCTGACCGGGCAGGCCGCTGGCCGCCGAGATGTACATCGACAGGCCGGCGAGCTTCGGCGCGAACACGAACGGGTCGTTGCGCAGCCAGGCCGGGCTCCACGGCGGGCCCCACATGGAGTCGACGTTGAAGCGGCCGGCGTCGAGCATCGCGACGCGGATGGCCTCGCGCATGCCGGGGGCCGACAGGTTCAGGTAGCCGGAGAGCGACGACGCGAACTTGAACTGGTCGCGGTGGTAGGCGGCCAGGGTCAGCGCGGCGCTGCCGCCCATCGACAGGCCCAGGATGCCGTTGTTGCTGCGGGAGACGCCGCGGGTGGCGAGGTAGTCCGGCAGGTTCTGGGTCAGGAACGTCTCCCACTTGTAGGTGACGTCCTGGCCGTTGAGGTTGCTGGGCGCGTACCAGTCGGTGTAGAAGCTCGACTGGCCGCCGACCGGCATCACCAGGGTGACGTTGTCGTTGGCGAACTGGTCGCGCGCGTTGGTCTCGAAGCTCCACGCGTTCGCGTCGTCCCGGGCGCGCAGGCCGTCGAGCAGGTACAGCGCCGCGTCACCGCCGCGGGCGGCCCACTGGATCTGCACCTTGATCGGGCCCATGTCGGAGTCGACGAAGACTTCCTCGAACCCACCGGCCGGTGCCCGGTGCGAGATCGGGGCGGCGGCTGCGGGAGCGGCGAGCGCGGCGGTGCTTCCGGCGACGCCGGCGGCAACCGGCAGAACGAGGGCTGCGGCGCCCACGCCGAGCACGCGCCTGCGGAGGCGCTGCGACAACCTCGGGACAAAACGCATGAACAATGCTCTCTTTCTCCATCTGCGGCGTCCGCGTGCGCGTCCCCCGTCGGATACCGGCGGCGACGACCGAGCGGGCCGTCACAAGTCACACTGCGGTCAAGACTGTAAAGGACACCGTGGGCTCTGACAAACCCCCGGTAACCCAGGTCAACGAACCGTGTGTCGGCTTCGATATCGGCCCACACTGCCGATGCGTTACTCGTCCGTTATCGGCTGTGATCATACCGAGATATGCCCGGCGGGTCGCACGGGGCCGCCCGGAAGGAAAACGACACCGATGTAATTCGCTGGCCGGACGCCTGCGTTCAGCCCCCGTCACGTGGGGGCGGAAGCTCGAGGTCGCACCGCTGGATCTCGTATTTCGGCACCCGCTCGAATCGGTAATCCGCATATTCGAACGAATTGCGAAGATTGCGCTTGAACAGCGGCCACGTCAATTCCGCGCGGGAGGACGCGAGCAGTTCCTGCGTCTGCGGGCACGTCAGCGCCACCTGCGCCTGCGCCACCCAGTCCTCGTCCAGGTAGGCAGGCAGCCACGGGTGCACATCCACCATCCCCGTGTCGGCGACGACCCAGTCGGAGTAGAGCAGCTTGTCGTGCCCGATGCGCCCGTCCTCGAGCCGCTCGGTGTGCGCCGCCAACGGGTATGCCAGTCCCATCTGGTCGAGCACCTGCACGTCGAGCCCGACGTTCATGCTGGTCATCCCGAGGTTGAGGAAGTAGACGGTGTGGCCGGCACCACCCGGCGGGACCGGCCCCGGCGGCGGGACGACATCCCAGGCGTCGAACGACGGTGTCGGCAGCAGCAGTCCGCCGTCGGGGGTGTTCGAGATCGCCTCGACCATCGCCCGCATGCGCGGATAGTCGAGGTAGTCCTCGGCCCGGACGGGATGCAGGTGGCCGGTGTTGAGGGCGTAGAACGCCCGCTCGTCGACGATCCCGGAACGGCCCACCACCGCCCCCTCGGGCATTCCGGTGGTGTTCGCCGCGATCGCCGACCACACCACCACACCGAGCCACAACACGCCTGCCGCACCCGCGACGGCCGTCGTGCGAGTGCGGCCGATCTCGGTGGGAACACGCAACGGAATCACGGCGACGGGAACGAGCAGACAGAACAGCGGCGGCAGCAGCACCCGGCCGTGCATGAAATCACCGCCGACACGAAGGGCGTAGAGCGTGAGCAACACCCCGGCGCCGAGCATGAAGACGACCACGGCGGACGGAGTGCGCAACGCCCGCTGCGCGCGGACCGCGAACGAGGCTTCCGTGTGACGGATTTCACGTTTCGATGCACCCGGTGCGAGCGGTGTCCGGTCGCGCCACGCGAGCGCGGCACCGAGCAGCAGCAACAGCAACGGCAGCCACAACAGGTACGGGCTCACCAGGTTCCCGAGATACTCGAAGCCCTGCGCCCACTTCGCGCCGCCCGCATCCTTGGCCACCGCCGTGTTCGGGTAGGGCAGCCCGTAGTAGCCCATCCGCCAGATCTGATAGGCCACCGGCACGGCACCGGCCACCGCCACCATCGCGATCCGCACCCGCCACGTGAGGCCCGCGGCGAGGAAGAGCATGAGCAGGGCCGGAAGCGCGAGAAGTGCCAGTTCGGGACGCACGAGCGGGCCGAGGCCGGCCACGAACGCCGTCGCCAGCACCGACGGCGCCGACGGGGTCCCCGGCGCCGTCGCCCACCGCACGAGCAGCAGCCACAACAGGGCGATCCAGCAGATCACCAGCCCGCTCTCGAGGCCGGAGGTGGCGAAGTCCCGCGCCGGGGGCACCGCGATGTAGACGAACATGCCGGCGGGAACCAGCAGGAAGGTGGCGCCGCCGCCCCGCAGCCGCCACCGGTACAGCCGGCCCGTGCCGAGCATCGCCAGCGCCACCGCCGCGGTCGACAGCACGAGCGCCGTGGCCAGGACCACGTACTCGAGTCGCACCCCGGTGAGCCAGCCCATCGCGTACACGAGATACGTCCACAGGGTGGACGTGTTCGCCTCGACGCGGTCGCCGGCGTTGAACACCGGGCCGTTGCCGGCCAGCAGATTGCGCACGGTGCGCAGCACGATGAGGCCGTCGTCGGCGATCCAGCGGCGCTCCCACGCGCCCCAGAACATCAGCAGGGCCGCCAGCGCGACTCCACCGGAGAACACCGCGGTCGGCACCCACGGCCGCATGCCGTCCCGACGGGCCGGCCGGGCCCGGCGGGCCGGGGTGTCGAGATCCTCGTCGAGGTCAGAAGAGGTAGACAGCACCGCCGACCGCCCCGATCCAGGCCACCGCGAGGAGTTGCAGCACCCGGTCCTTCAGGGCGATCTCCTCCGGTTCGCCGGCCTCCCCGCCGTCCACGTCGACCGCGTACCGCAGGATCGCGATCACGAACGGAACCATCGAGATCGCGAACCAGTTGGTGTCGTTGGCCTGGTCGCGTTCGAACGCCCACAGGCCGTAGCAGATGACGACCGCCGTCGCCGACAACGTCCACACGAACCGCAGGTAGGTGCCCGTGTAGTACTCGAGCGACTTGCGGATCTTCGCGCCCGTCCGCTCCGCGAGACGCAGCTCCGCGTACCGCTTGCCCGCCGCCATGAACAGCGAACCGAACGCCATGATCAGCAGGAACCACTGCGACAGGAGGATCTCCGCGGCCACACCACCGGCGATCGCGCGGAGGAGGAACCCGGACGAGACGATGGCGATGTCCAGCACCGGCTGGTGCTTGAGCCCGAAGCAGTAGGCCAGCTGGACGGTGATGTAGACGGCCATCACCACCGCGAGCTGCCAGTTCGCCAGGAACGACAGTGCGATCGAGCCGACCAGCAGCACCACCGCCATGCCGTAGGCCAGGTTCACCGGCAGCACGCCGGCGGCGATCGGCCGGAACCGCTTGGTCGGGTGGGCGCGGTCGGCCTCGACGTCCATCGCGTCGTTGACCAGGTAGATGCCCGAGGCGGCCATGCAGAACACCACGAAGGCCAGGGCGACCGGGATCAGGACGTCCACCTCGGTCGCCGAGCCGGCCGCGAGCGGCGCCGCCAGCACCAGCACGTTCTTCACCCACTGCCGGGGGCGGACCGCCTTGACGATGCCCTCGGCCAGATTCTTCGGAGGTGCCGCGACGGCTACCGGTTCCTCGCTCATCTCTCTCCAAACTTCTTCTCGGCCCGCACGACGGCCGCGGCGGACGCGGCGCCGAGCGCAGCCCCCGCCAGCACGTCCGTCGGATAGTGGACGCCGAGCACGAGGCGGGACAGCAACATCGGCGGGACCAACACCGCCGGTAAGGGTAGCCCGGTCAGCCGGCCGAGCAGCACGGCAGCGGCCGTCGTCGAGGTGGCGTGCGAGGACGGGAAGCTGAGCCGGCTCGGCGTGGACACGTTGACCTGGACGGTGGGGTCCACGGGCCGCGGCCGCCGCACCACCCGCTTGACCACGATGGACGCGGCGTGCGCACCGACGGCGCCGACCGCGACACCGGCCCAGCGGCGCCGGCGCGGGCGGTCGACCAGTGCCCCGACACCGCCGATCACCGCCCAGCCGAAGGCGTGCTCACCGAAGTGCGACAACCCCCGGGCCGCCGCGAGCGCCCCGGGACGCGAACCGACCGTGGACTGCACGGCCTGCAGCACCTGGATCTCGGCCTCGGTGGTCGGCCATTCACGATTCGAAGACACGCTCCCACTCCTCCTTGCTCGTCAGGGCGGGAACCGCGGCCTGGTACTCGTCCTTCAACTCGGGGAACCTGCGGGCAAGCTCCCGGCGCAGCCGCACAGCCTCGGACAACAACGCCTGCGCCTGCCGCGGGTCGCGCTTACGGTAGACGACGCCGCGCCCGTCCGCGGTGGTCACGGTCACACCGTCGACCTGCGAGAGCAGGAACCAGCGGGCGTCGAGGGTGGGCACGTTCAGCTGCGGGCGCTCGTGGTGTTCCGGATGCGCCGGCCGCACGTTGTGCACCAGGCCCTTGGCGAGCCGCACCATCTTGCCGACGGCGCCGCGCGGCTCGCCGACCGCCCCGACCTCGGCACCCGACGGCAGCGGCAGCTCGGTCGACGACGGCAGCACCACGGCGTCGGAGAACCGCCTGCGCAGCGCGTGCACCTCCCCGAGCGCGGTGGGCAGCAGTTCGAACAGACGGTCCGGGCCGGCCAGGAAGTCCTCGATCGCCTTGTTCTGGATCGCCACCGTCGAGTACTCGAGGCACAGCAGGTGCTTGAGCGTGGCCTTGACGGTGTCGAGGACCAGGCCACGTCCGTCGCCCGGCATGTGCAGCGCCGCCACGACGAGACGGTTGCGCAGGTGGAAGTACGCCTGCCAGTCGATGGCGTCGTCCTTGTCGCTCCACGCCATGTGCCAGATCGCGACGCCCGGCATGGTGACGGTCGGGTAACCGGCGGCACGCGCCCGCAGGCCGTACTCGGCGTCGTCCCACTTGATGAACAGCGGCAGCGGCTGACCGATCTCCTCGGCCACCTGCCGCGGGATCATGCACATCCACCAGCCGTTGTAGTCGACGTCGATGCGCCGGTGCAGCAGCTTCGACTGCTCGCGGTCGCGCAGCGGCTTGGTGGAGAAGTCGTGGTCGTACTCGACGTTCGGCGCCGCCGTCCACATGAAGTTCGCCCGGTCGATCACCTCGCCCATCGTGTGCAGGTGGCTGCGTTCCTGGAGGTTGAGCATCTGACCGCCGACGAGCATCGGGCTCTTGGCGAACCGGGACAACGCGAGAGCGCGCAGGATCGAGTCGGGCTCGAGCTCGATGTCGTCGTCCATGAACAGGATGTACGGGCAGTCGGTCGTCTTCAGCGCCTCGTACATGATGCGGCTGTAACCGCCCGAGCCGCCGAGGTTGCCCTGGTCGTGGATGGCGAGCCGGTTGCCGAGCGCGGCCGCCGCCTCGGTGAAGCCGGGCTCGTCCCGAACCTTGCGGGTGCCCTGGTCCGGAATGATCACGGCGTCGACGACGTCGAGGACCAGCGGATCGGAGGCGAGGGCGACGAGGGCCTTCACGCAGTCCGTCGGGCGGTTGAAGGTGGGGATGCCCACGGCGACGGAGGCCTCGCCGGGCGCCTCGACCGGCGCGTACCACCCCGCCGAGCGCAACGTGACGTCGGAGTCGGTGGTGATGTCGAACCAGATCCAGCCGCCGTCCTCGAAGGGGCCGAGGTCGATCTCGAACTCGACCGTCGCGGCGTCGTGCGCGGCGGAGAACTCGCGGCCCTCGACGTGGATGCGGCTCGAGTCGGCCTTCGAGCGGTACACGTCGGCCCGGCCGTGCCCGGTGAGTTCGAGTCGCAGCACCACGGAGGTGAGGGTGCTCCAGCGTCGCCAGTAGCTCGCCGGGAAGGCGTTGAAGTAGGTGCACATCGACACCTCGGACTCGGCGCCGATGTTCAGCGACGTCCGGCCGACGGCGTGGGCGCGCCGCGCGTTGGTGGGCGATTCCTCCAGGTAGAGGGTGCGCACGTCGAGCGGTTCACCCGGACGCGGCAGGATCACCCGCTGCAGCAGCGCCTTGCCGAGCCGCTCGTCCACGGGTGCGTCGGGCTCGACGAGCAGGTGCCGGGCGCTCACGAGGCGTCCCCCGCCAGCGGGGTGCCCGAATCGAAGTACGGCGCGAGGGCGTTGTCGAACATGCTCAGGGCGCTCGCGATGGCCATGTGCATGTCGAGGTACTGGTAGGTGCCGAGCCGGCCGCCGAACAGCACCTTGTTCTCCGTGGCCTCCCGCTTGGCCCGCTCCCGGTAGGCCGTCAGCTTGGCGCGGTCCTCCGGGGTGTTGATCGGGTAGTACGGCTCGTCGTCGTTACCGGCGAAGCGCGAGTACTCGCGCATGATCACGGTCTTGTCGGCGGGGTAGCTGTCCCGCTCGGGGTGGAAGTGCCGGAACTCGTGGATGCGGGTGTAGGGCACGTCGGCGTCGTTGTAGTTCATCACCGGGGTGCCCTGGAAGTCCGCGGTGGGCAGCACCTCGGTCTCGAAGTCGAGGGTGCGCCAGCCGAGCCGGCCCTCGGAGTAGTCGAAGTAGCGGTCGAGCGGGCCGGTGTAGACCACCGGGGCCTCGGGGCTCGCGGCGCGGATCTCGTCGCGCACCTCGAACCAGTCGGTGTCGAGCCGCACCTCGATCTTCTCGTCCTTCGCCATGTTCTCGAGCCACGCGGTGTAGCCGTCGACGGGCAGGCCCTCGTAGGTGTCGTTGAAGTACCGGTTGTCGAAGGTGTAGCGGACCGGCAACCGGGTGATGTTGCCGGCGGGCAGTTCCTTCGGGTCGGTCTGCCACTGCTTGGCGGTGTAGTCGCGCACGAACGCCTCGTAGAGCGGCCGGCCGATCAGGGAGATGGCCTTCTCCTCGAGGTTCTGCGCCTGTGCGGTGTCGATCTCGGCGGCCTGCTCCCTGATCAGGGCCCGGGCTTCCTCCGGGCTGAAGTACCGGCCGAAGAACTGGGACACCAGCCCCAGCCCCATGGGGAACTGGTAGGCCTGGCCCTTGTGCATCGCGAACACGCGGTGCTGGTAGTTCGTGAAGTCGGTGAACCGGTTCACGTAGTCCCACACCCGCTTGTTGGAGGTGTGGAAGAGGTGGGCACCGTACTTGTGGATCTCGATGCCCGTCTCGGGTTCGGGCTCGGAGTAGGCGTTGCCGCCGAGGTGGTGGCGGCGCTCGACGACGAGCACGCGTTTGCCGAGTTGCGTGGCGGCACGCTCGGCGATCGTCAGTCCGAAGAACCCGGAGCCGACGACGATCAGGTCGTACTCACCGGTGGCAGGCTGGGGCGAGGGTGCAGCGGTCACGGAAGACCAGGGTAGGCGACCCGCGCGCCCGTGCGCGTTTCCGGTAGCGGGAGCGACCGGAAACACACACGGGTCAGGCGAGGTGGGCCCGCAGGGCAGACCGGACGAACGTCGCACCGTCCGGGCCGCCGTAGTTCGCGGCGAACCGCTCGTCGGCGACGTACATGTCGGCCAGGCCCAGGACGTAGTCCCGGTTCGGCTGCGCCCCGTACCCGGGGGTGCCGGGGATGCTGCCGAGCCACGCGATGTGGCGACGGGCCAGGTCCTGTCCTTCCGGGCCGGCGGGGTCGAGGCCGGCGGCCGCGGCGGCCGTCCAGTCCGCGCCCAGGCGGGCGGCGACGGTCTTCCAGTCCGCCCGCTCGTCGTCGCTCATGCCCCGCCACCAGCGGTCGCTGCTCTCGTAGGCGTCCTCGCCCCAGCGTTCGATCACCTCGTCGCGGTACTGCGTGTGGTCGAACCCGTCGAACACTTCGTCCGCCATCAGTTCCTCACCTCTCTCTGTTCTGCGGATGGTGGTGCGCACCGACTCGATCTGCCGGGCCAGCCGCCGCTGCTCGTGCTCGAGCAGTTCCAGGTGCACGCGCAGCGCCGCGGTGGCGTCGCGGTGTCCCTCGAGCACCTCCGCGATGGCGGGCAGGCTCAGGCCCAGGTCACGCAGCAGCAGGATGCGCTGCAGCCGGACCAGGGCGTCGGCGTCGTAGAACCGCATGCCGCCCGGGCCGGTGCGGCTGGGCTCGAGCACGCCGACGTCGCCGTAGTGACGCAGCGTGCGGCTGGTGACTCCGGCCGCGCGGGCCAGTTCCTGGATGGACCATTCGCCCTTCATTCGCGGGCCTCTCTCGTCGGGTATCCCCAGGATGCGTCTTGACGCTGCGTCAACGTCAAGCGCGTTCGGGTCCCGTTCGTCCGGATCCCCGCCTACGGTTTCCCTGATGCTCCGGCCGGAAGGAAAGACGGTATGACGCTGATCAGCGGACTGCCCGCCCACCCCCTGCTCGTGCACGGGGTCGTCGTTCTGGTGCCCCTGGTGTCGCTGGGACTGGTCCTGTGCGCGCTGTGGCCGGCCGCGCGGCGACGCCTGCTGTGGCCGGTCGTGGTGCTCGCGGCCGCGGCGCTGGTCCTGACCCCGATCACCGCCGAGACCGGCGAGCAGCTCGCCGGTGTCCTGGGCCCGTCCCCGCTGATCGAGACGCACGAGGAACTCGGCGAGACGATGACCCTCGTCGTCGCGCTGTTGTTCGCCGCGACGATGCTGCTCGCGGGTGCGCACGTGCTGCGCGGCCGCGACGACGGCGGCGGGCGACGAGCCCTGACCGTCGTCGCGGCCGCGCTGGCCGTCGTCGCCGCGGTGGGTGCGACGGTGCAGACCGTCCGGGTCGGCGAGTCCGGCGCCGAGGCCGTGTGGACCGGACGGCTGCCGTAGCGACAGTGCGTCAGACCGCTGCCGGTGCCCCTGTGTCCGGCGCCGCTGCGTCCGGGGCCGCGACCGGGGTGCGTGCCGGTCGCAGCAGCAACAGCGCCACCGCGGCCAGGACGACCACGCCGGCGACGGCGAAGTACAGCTGCGCCGGTGACCAGCCCGCGTCGAGCAGCATGCCCGCGGCGGTGGGGGCGAGGATCGCGCCGGCGCGGCCGACGCCGATGGCCCAGCCGACGCCGGTGCTGCGCACCCGCGGGCCGTAGAGGGACGGAGCGAGGGTGTACAGACCGGCGATGCAGCCGTTGATCAGACCGCCGATCACGATTCCCAGCGCGAACGCGACGGCGAGCACCGAGATCGAGGCGATGAACACGGCCATGGCCGCAGCCGACAGGCCGGTGAAGGTGATCAGGACGGACCGAGTCGACCACCGGCTGGCCAGGACGCCGAACAGCACGGAGCCGGCCGTGCCGCCGAGGGTGAGCATCATGCCGGCGGTCGCGCTCTGATCCTTGGTCAGGCCGGCCGTCTCGAGCAGCGACGGGGTCCAGGAATTGACGAAGTAGAAGCCGAACATGGTGGTGAAGAACGCCGCCCACAGCAGGAGGGTCGGACGGGCGCGGCTTCCGGTGAAGAGGTCCGCGATGCGACCGGCCCCCGCCCCGGCGTCGCGGCTGGAGCCGTCGAGCGAGTGGATCGGGTCCTGGCCGATACGACGGGCGATCCGGTTGATCGACGCGAGGTCGCCGTCTCGGCCGCGGGCCCCGAGGAACTCGATCGATTCCGGCAGCAGCGCGGCCAGCAGCACCAGCACCGTTCCGGTCAGCACCGCACCGACGACGAACACTGCCCGCCAACCGTATTCGGTCTGCAGGCCCACCGCGGCCAATCCGCCGAGAGTGGCACCGACGCCGTACCCGGCGGTGTAGATGCTGATGGCCAGGCCGCGCCACCGCGCCGAGGAGTATTCGCTGGCGATGACGGTGGTGCAGGCGAGCACTCCGCCGATGCCGAGACCGGTGAGCACACGCCAGGTACCGAGCTGCCATGCCGATCCTGCGGTGGCGGACAGCGCCATTCCGGCGGTGGCGAGTGCGACCGACAGGAGGATGAGCGGCCGGCGGCCGATCCGGTCGGCGACCGGGGCGAGGGTGATCGCGCCTACGGCCATGCCGATCAACCCGGCGCTGAGGAGCACACCGATCGCCGAGCCGCCGAGCGCGAAGTCGGCGCCGATGCTCTTGGCCGTGAAGGCCAGGGCCATGACGTCGTAGCCGTCGAGGATGTTGAGCACCACACACAGGGCGACGATCAGCCACTGGTAGGGGCGCATCGGCGACGTGTCGATGCGAGCACGAAGGTCCATGCCGAATTCCTTTGAGGGAGGGTGTATCCGATGACCAGGCCGTCAGCGGACGGCGAGGGTGACGGTGCCGGGCACGGCGGGAGCGCCGGGACGGCGCACCACCCGCGACACGCAGGCACACAACTTCGTCGCGGCCGCCTTCTGCTCTTCGCTGTAGAAGACGTCACGGTGGTCGACGGCGCCGTCGACCGCGGCGATGCCGACCTGGCACAGACCGCATTCGCCCTTGCGGCAGTCGAACATCATGTCGACGCCGGCGCGTTCGAGTGCGTCGAGCAGGGACTCGTCGGTTCCGACGGTGGTTTCGACGCCGAGGTCGGGAACCTTGACGACGAACTCCTCGGCGTCGAACCAGCCGCTGTTGCCGAAGGTTTCGTACCTGAGGTTCGGCAGGGGCAGCTCGCGGTCCACCCAGGCGCGACGGACCGCGTCCATCAGCCGGATCGGCCCGCACATGTACAACTCGGTGTGGGCATCGACGCCGTCGACCAGGGTGCCCACGTCGAGGCCGGTCCCTTCGTCGTCGAGGTGCAGTTCGAGCCGGTCTCCGTGGAGCGCGGCCAGTTCGGCGAGGAAGGCCGTCGCCGAGCGGGTGCGGGCGACGTAGACGAGGCGGTAGTCGGCGCCGACCCGCTTCAGTGCCGTGCCCATCGCGGAGATCGCCGTGATGCCGATGCCACCGGCGAGCAGGACGTAGCGCCGCGCGCCGATCCGCAACGGGAAGTTCTGCAGCGGTGCGGTGACGTCGAGTTCGTCGCCGGGGCGCAGCGCGTGCATGAATCGCGATCCGCCCCGCGAGGTCGGGGACAGGTGCACACCGAGGGTGACGGTCCGGCCGTCGGCGCCGGCGGAGACGACGGTGCCGGCGGTGCCGGTGGAGACGACGGAGTAGGACCGCACCTCGCCGGTGTCGAGGCGCACGTCGACGTGGGATCCCGGTTCCGCTCGGACCGGTGTGTCGAGGGCGAGGACGATCCGGGCGATCGCGTCGGCCGCAGGGTCGGTCGAGACGACACGGCCGCGCTGCCAGGAGGGCTGGTTGAAGGCACTCATCTCAGCGCACCGCCTCGGGGATCGAGGTGCCGGTGGCGACGATCCGTTCGGCCTCGATCATGCGCTGGATGATCCTGCGCACCCACATGCCGCCGGCGTCGATGTTGAGGTTGTAGAACTCGTGGCCGGGGTTCGCCTCGATCGCCTTCTGCTGGGCGGTGAGCATCGCCTCGTCCTCCCCGAAGACGCCGTGGACGCCGTCGCGGGTCTGGGTGGTGATCAGCTGGCTGTCGAGGCAGTAGTTGCGCATGAACGCCCAGAAGTAGAGCGCGGTCTTCTCGTCGACCGGGGAGATGGTGTTCATCACGAATCCGTTGACGCCCTGGCTGCGGTCCCCCTCGGGGGCGCCGGTGCCGGCCTTGGCGACACCGACGTCGATGCGGATGGTCGACGGCGCCTGGAACTCGATGATCTGCCAGCGGTCGACCTTGCCGCTGAAGCCGGGGAACTTGTCGCGCATGTTCTTCTGCCAGAACGGGGGCGCGTCGATGTCGAGCATCCACCGGGTGACGGTGACGGTGCGGTCGTCGTGGGTGACGGTGAAGTCGGACTCGCTGAGTTCGTCCTGCCCGATCGACGACGAGTGCACGAACTCCTCGTGGGTGAGGTCCATGAGGTTGTCGAGCACGAGCTGGTAGTTGGCCTGCACGTCGATGGTGCGTCCGTCGCCGGCCCAGTCGGGTGAATCCATCTGGAACATGTCGGGGATGGTGTCGGGGTCGGCGAGCATCGGATCCCCGGGCCACACCCACACGAAGCGGTGCCGCTCGACGACCGGGTACGAGGCCACCATCGCGGACGGGTTGATCGTCTGCTGGGCGGGCATGTGGGTGCACCGGCCGGCGGAGTTGAACTGCAGGCCGTGGTAGGGGCACCGGATTCCGTCGGCGCCGACGAGGGTGCCCATCGAGAGCGGGGCGAGGCGGTGCCAGCACGCGTCGGCGAGGGCCACCGGCCGGCCGTCCTCGGTGCGGTAGAGCGCGAGCGGCTTGCCCGCGATGGTGCGGGCCAGGATCTCGCGTCTGCCGACCTCGTGGTCCCAGGCCGCGACGTACCAGGCGTCGAGCGGGTAGGCCATGTTCTTCGCGGTCGCCCCGGCGGGCCCCAGATCGGTCATGTCGTTCCTTCGGGAAGATCGGCGAGACTACCTATCGACATAGATAGTCAGTGACGTGAACCACACACTAACTATCGATATAGTGGTTGGCAAGACCGGTCCCCGAAACGAGAGGTGAGGACGAGATGAGCCTCCGCTATGCCCTGCTGGCGCTGCTCACGGCCGAACCCCTCACCGGGTACGACGCCGCCAAACGCTTCGGCGGCTCCGTCGGTTTCGTCTGGCACGCCCCCGACTCGCAGATCTATCCCGAACTCCGCCGGATGGAGAAGGAAGGCCTGATCGAAGGCGAGCAGGTCCGCTGGGGGCCGAACAGCACCAAGACCCGCTACTCGATCACCGACGACGGCATCCGCGCCTTCCGGGACTGGATGAACGCCCCGGTGGACTACGGGCCGATCCGCGACGCCCCGCACATGCGAGCGGCCTACTTCGAGTGGGCCGACCCCGACCGCGTCCGCGAGAACCTACAGCGGCACATCGACTACTACACCGAACAGCGGGCCCGATGGGCCGCGATGCGCGCCTCGATCCTCGACGCCTCCCACCCCACGATCGCCACCCGCATCGAGAAATACCCCGCGCAGGAACACGAACGGATCATCGCCTACAAGGCATTCGCCTACCAGGGACTCGTCGACCGTGCGACCGCCGAGATCGAATGGGCGCGCGACGGCCTGGATCTCGTGGACAAGCTGTCCCCTCCGTCGCCCTGATCCCGGCCACGGCGGAACGTCGCGGGGTGCAGGCACCGCCGCGGATGCGACGCCTGCGGCGATCGGGAGGTTCCGCGGGCGTTCACCGCGGCGCCCGGCGTCGTTGGCGCGCCCGTCGCCGCGGTCCGGCTCACTGAGACCGGTGCGCATCGTTCAGCTCGCCAACTTCTACGGGCCCCGGTCCGGCGGCCTGCGCACCGCCCTGCACCAGTGGGGCGGCGGGTACGTCGCGCGCGGGCACGACGTCGCACTGGTGGTGCCCGGCGCCCGGCGCGGCGAGGAACTGCTCGGGAACGGGGTCCTGCGGATCACCGTTCCGGCGCCGGTCGTGCCGTGGACCGGCGGATACCGGGTGGCCGACCCGCGACGCGTCGCGGACGTGCTGCGCGGCCTGCGGCCCGACGCGGTGGAGGTGTCGGACCGGCTGACCCTGCGCGGGTTCGGGCGATGGGCGCGACGGCGCGACGTCCGCAGCGTCGTCGTCTCCCACGAGCGGCTCGATCGCCTGCTCGGCCAGGCGCTGCCGGCACCGGCCGCACGCCGGGCCGCCGACCTGGCCAACCGCCGGATGGCTGCGGACTACGACACGGTGGTGTGCACGACGGAGTTCGCGGGTGCGGAGTTCACCCGCATCGGGACGCCGAACCTCGTGCGGGTGCCGCTCGGCGTCGACCTCGACCGCTTCCATCCCGCCCGTCGCGATCGGGGCCTGCGCGAGCGGTTCGTGCCGGGCTCGGTGCGGCTGCTGCTGCACTGCGGCCGGCTGTCCGTCGAGAAGAAGGTCGAGCGCAGCATCGACGCGACCCGGCTGCTGCGTCGTCGCGGGCACGACGTGCACCTCGTCGTCGCCGGCGACGGGCCGAGACGACATGCCCTGGAACACAGAGCCAGAGGGCTCCCGGTGACGTTCACCGGGTACATCGGGGACGCCCGCCGGCTCGCCGCGCTGTTCGCCACCGCCGACGTGTCGCTGGCCCCGGGCCCGCACGAGACGTTCTGCCTGTCGGCGCTCGAATCGCTCGCGGCCGGCACGCCGGTGGTGGCGTCGCGCTCGTCGGCGTTGACGGAGATCCTCACACCCGAGTGCGGCGCCCTGTCGGCCGACCGCGGAACGGCGTTCGCCGAGGCGGTCGACGAGATACTCCGCGGCCCCGACGACGTCCTGCGCCGCTCCGCCCGTCGTCGCGCCGAGCAGTTCGGCTGGGCGGCATCGGTCGACGGGATGCTCGCGGTACTCGGCGCCTCCGGATAGCGGTTCACCGACGCGGGGCTCCC
>NZ_BCXE01000038.1 GCF_001894945.1 Rhodococcus ruber NBRC 15591 | reverse complement strand
ACGAAACCAGGTGCTACTCGGCGCTTCCCGTCCCGGGCAGCCACTCGCGCATGATGCTCGAGTCGATCACCTGCGCGCCGAGGTCGGGGGTCCAGACGATGATGCCGCCGGTGAAGACGCGGAACTTGCCGCGTTCGTCGGGCAGCATCAGCTCCGGTCCGACCGGGGTGCCCAGGGCCCCGTCGTGCCCGCCGAGCTCGAGGTACTTCTCCTCGATGGGCGAGCCATGACCGGTCTCGAAGGGTTCGTCGCCGACCTCGGGACCGGGCTCGGGCGCGGGAGTGGACGGCGGAACCGCGGCCTCCGCACCCTCCTGGACGGTGAACCAGTCGGAGCGCAGCCCCAGTTTGGCGCGCGCCTCGGCACCCGTGGTCTCGACCGTGCGGTCGGCACCGACGATGCGGACGTGGGTGACGCGGCCGCCGTCGGCCCCGAGGTTGTTGCGGCCGACGATCTCGAACGCCTGCAGTTCGCCGACCCCGAAGGCCGTGCCGATCTCCCCCGCGGTCATCGTCTCGGCCCACTGCCGGTTGGGAGCGACGGCGTCCCCGAGGTCCTCCACGGAGGGGAAGGTGCCACCGGCCGAGTAGCCGCCCGTCGAGGCCGAGAACTCGCTGGCGACGACCTTGCCGTCCGTCATCAGGACGGTGCCGCGGGTCGAGTTCACCGCCTCGTTCGTGCGGGGGTCCTCCTTGCTCGACCCCGCATACACCTGGCAGTTCTGGCTGTCGCACGTCTGCCACAGCGGCGAGCGGTTCTCCGCCGCGGCGTAGGAGCGGGCGGCGATGGCCTGCGCGCGCAGCGCCTCGGCCCCGCCGGTGTCGGCCCAGCTGGGCAGCGACTCGGCCGGGACGACGCTGAGCAGGTAGTCCTCCATCGACAGCCGGTTGACGGTGCGCGGCGCCGCGCCGTCGAGGACGACACCGAGCGAGCCGCGGTAGGGGGCGCTGTTGCCGCAGAGCTTGAGGTGTTCGGCGACGGGCCGGCCCTCACCCATGTCGACGGGGTCGACCCACGGCAGGTCGGCGCGGCCCTGCCACAGCACCTCGCCGGAACAGCCGGCGGTGACGACGACGTCCGCTCCCCCGTCCGCGGTGGGCGTCAGGTGGGCGGCCTCCCCGGGCCCGGTCTGCCGGCCGGCGACGGTCATCCCGGTGTCGGAGTAGACGTCGAGGGGCGCGTCGTCCTGCCCGACGAGCCGGACCGCGATCATGGTGTTCTCGGGCAGAGCGCCGAGGGTGGTGCCGCCGTAGTAGTGGCCGAGGATGCGATCGGCGGACCAGCCGTGCTGCGAGGCGTAGCCGTAGGCACCCCACTGGCCCATGCCGCGACCGTGACCGTGACCGAAGCCCACGAAGGTGAACGGGGTGTCGGCGGCGACGGCCTGCGCCACGTCGGGTTCGGCGGTGCGCACGTGCATCACCCCGCCGATCGCGGCGCCGATGAGCAGCGCGGGGGCGAGGCCGATCGCCGCGGCGCGGGCCGTGGCGGGCCGCCAGCCGTTGCGGAGGGGGTGTCCGACGACGAGACGCCGCCGGCGATGGGTCCGGCGGATGGACATTCGTGGCATGCGCTGCACTCCCTCGTTCTCGCACCGTGTGCCGCCCGGACGCAGGTCCGCGCGTATCGGACATTCGAGACGGATCCTCAAGCTCAGGTTGAGGCTTAAGGTTGTCTGCGACTAGTGTGGCAAGAGTGACTGAATGAAGCAACAACAGCCACAGCAGTAACACCAGAATCACAAGTTGCACACGATTCTCGGCCGTTCCGCACGTCGGGTCGTCCGGATGACGGAGGATTCGGTTCGATTCGAGCCGGCTCCTCGGCCTCGGCCGAGCGCCGCCCGGCCGCCGAGGACCGCCGCGAACACCGACAGGGAGAAGCACCGTGCCGCATCGCCGACCGAAGCCGTCGATCGTCCTGGGTGCCGTCGCCGCCCTGGCCGTCGCCAGCCCATTCGCCGTCTACGGCGTCACGAGCACCACATCGGACGTCCGCACCACCAACGAGTCCGTCCCCACCGTCGTACCGCCCGAGATCGCGGAGGTCGTGCTCGCATCCGTGCCGGACATCGTGATCCCGATCCACGAACTCACCGGCCTGAACCTGCCCGATCTGAGCCTGAGGGAACTCGCCGCGGGGCTGCCGGAGATCGCCGCGCCCGCCCCGTCGACCACCCCGGCGCCGGCCCCCGCGGCCGCGGACGTCGTCGACCGCATCGGAGCGACCGTCAAGCAGCTCACCAGGGACGCCCCGTTCAGCATGATCGCGCTGGCCGCCAAGGACGTCGCCGACACCGACGCGCGCATCCGGGCCCAGCGGGAGGACGGCAGCTGGGGGCCGTGGACGGCCACCGAACCGATCGACACGAGCCGCGACGACCAGACGCCCGACGAGCGGGCTGGCACCGAACCGATCTACGTCGGCGCCACGAAGGTCGTGCAGGTCCTGCTCACCCCGCGCCCGAAACCTGAACCGACACTCGCCGGCGCCGAGATCCCCGCGCCGGCCCCGGCACCCGCACCGGCCCCCGCTCCCGCCCAGCCGGAGCTGGGCTATGCGCCCGCGTCGTCGTCACGGCCCCTGCACGCCCAGGAACCCGCCGCCACCGAGGACGTCAGCGCCGTGCTCATCGACCCGGGGTCGAGCAGCGCCGACGCCGCGCTCGACGACATCGCCGGTCCGGTCGGAGGGTCCGGGCCGAAGGTGATCACCCGAGCGCAGTGGGGTGCCGACGAGTCCATCCGCTGTCAGGACGCCACCTACGACGACTCGCTCGGCGGAGCCACCGTGCACCACACCGCCGGCAGCAACGACTACTCCAAGGCCGAATCGGCGGAGATCGTGCGCGCCATCTACGCCTACCACGCGCAGACCCTGGGTTGGTGCGACGTCGGCTACAACGTGCTCGTCGACCGATACGGGCAGATCTTCGAGGGCCGCGCCGGCGGCCTGGACAAGCCCGTGCAGGGCGCGCACGCCGGCGGCTTCAACGAGAACACCGTCGGCATCGCGATGATGGGCGACTTCTCCAACGTCGAGCCTCCGAAGGCCGCGGTCGACGCGGTGGGCCGCTTCCTCGGCTGGCGGCTCGCGAAGGCGGGGCTCGACCCCGAGGGCGAGACCACCATGTACTCGGAGGGCACGTCCTTCACCCCGTACCCGCAGGGCGCGGCCGTCGACCTGCCGATCATCTTCGCGCACCGCGACGTCGGCAACACCAGCTGCCCCGGCGACTCCGGCTACGCGAAGATGGACGAGATCCGCGACATCGCCGCGGCCACCGCCGCCGGACAGAGCACCACGCCGTCCGAGCCCAGCGACGACTCGTCCGACCTCGTCACCGACAACCCGCGCGCACAGGTGCCCGACGTCGACGCGGGGGCTCCGGCCACCGGCTCGGCGGACCGCCTGCCAGACACCGGCTCGGCGGACCGCCTGCCAGACACCGGCTCGGCCGAGAAGGTCGCGGACCTCGTCGGCGAGCTGATCCGGCTCACCGACAACTCGCCGCTGGCCCAGAAGTGGATCGCCGAGGGCGGCGAGACCGGCCGTCTGGGGGCCGCTGTGTCCGGCATCCTGCCCGCCAAGGCAGGGTACGAACGCGCCGAGTTCGTCAACGGCGCCATCTACACCTCGCCGAACGGTGGTGTGTGGACGGTGCTCGGCGAGATCTACAAGACGTGGCAGCGCAGCGGCCTCGACGCGGGTGAACTCGGCCTGCCGACCAGCGACGAGTACCGCGTCCCGGACGGCTGGCGCTCGGACTTCGAGTTCGGCTCGCTGATCTTCAACGAGCTCACCGGCGCGGTGACGAAGGTGCTGCGCGCCTACAACGACGCGTACGAACAGGCACAGACCCCGGCCGCCGCGCCGGCCCCCGAGGCCCCGGCTCCGGCCCCCCAGGCTCCGGCCCCCCAGGCCCCGGCTCCCGAGGCCCTGGCACCGGAAGCGCCGGCCCCCGCTCCGGCGCCCTGACCGATCGATCCGTCACCGCCACCAGCGCTCGAGGATGCGGGCCACCCCGTCCTCGGTGTTGGTGGCGGTGACCTCGTCCGCGGCCGCCTTCGCGTCCGGATGCGCGTTCTCCACCGCGACCCCGTGCCGCGCCATCGACAACATCGGAATGTCGTTGGGCATGTCCCCGAACGCGACGATCCCGTCGGCGGCCACCCCGAGGTGTTCGGCCATCAGATGCAGGCCCGACGCCTTGGTCACCCCGGAGGCGGAGATCTCGATCAGGCCGTTGTCCGTGGAATAGGTGACGTCCACCATGCCGCACAGCCGCGGAGCCAGCGCCTCGGCCATCTCGTGGCTCGTCGCCGACGCCAACCGGATCAGCAGCTTCACCGCCGGCTCGGCGATCACCTCGTGGTCGGCGAGCTCGGTGTTGTCCGGATTCAGCCACGCATGCTCGTAGCCGGGGGCGCTGACGAACTGCGGTGTCGCGGCGTCGTGGGCGCTCGCCCCGATCCGCTCGGCGGCCAGACCGCAGCCGGGCAGCACACTGTTGGCGACGTCGGCGACCCAGGCCAGTTCGTCCGCGGACAGCACGGCGGCGCTGAGAACGCGGTCGGCGGCACTGTCGTAGAGCACCGCACCGTTGGCACACACCGCCAGGGGCGCGAAGCCGAGTTGCTCGACCACCGGCGGGATCCATCGCGGGGGACGACCGGTGGCCAGGACGAACGGCGTCCCGGAGGACACCACGGCCTGTACTGCCGCGCGGGTCCGGTCCGAGACGCGCTCCTCGTCGTCGATGAGGGTGCCGTCGACGTCGGTGGCAACCAGGCTCGGCAGATCTCGTCTCACTTCGCCATTGTGCCGGTCCGCCACGGCGCGGCGCATCCGGGAGTCACCGCGCCGTAGGGCCGTCACCCGTCGGTGCCGGCATCCTTCTGCGCGCGGCGGGCCTTGCGTGCGGCGGTGTCGGCGTCGTCGAGCGCGGTGGCCTCCGCGAGCGTCGGAGCGGTGCCGCCGAGCCGCACGGGCACCCAGTAGGCACCGGGCTCGTGCACGTAGCTGCTCTGCAACTCCCGCAGCATGCTTTCCATCCTGCTGTGCAACTCCGCAGTCAGCTCCGACGCCGACTCGTACGGCCGGATGGGCTCGCCCACCGCGATGGAGATGGGCGTCTTCGTGCGGCCGAGCCGCTTCGGGTGGCCCTTGGTCCACACCCGCTGCGACCCCCACAGGACGACCGGGATGATCGGGACGTTCGCCTCGATCGCCATCCGCGCGGCACCGGTCTTGAAGCCCTTGATCTCGAAGCTGCGGCTGATCGTGGCCTCGGGGAACACGCCGACCAGCTCACCGGCCCGCAACGCGTCGACGGCGGCGCGGTAGGAGTCGGCGCCGTCGGCCCGGTCGACGGGGATGTGCTTCATCGCCCGCATCAGGGGACCGGAGATCTTGTGGTCGAAGACCTCCTTCTTCGCCATGAACCGGATGTAGCGCTTGGAGGTGCGGGCGGGCAGGCCCGCGTAGGTGAAGTCCATGTAGCCGACGTGGTTCATGGCGATCACCGCGCCACCGACGGCGGGGATGTTCTCGGCGCCGGTGACGGTGAACTTCAGTCCCTGCGCGGCGAAGACGGTCCGGGCGAGGCCGATGACGGTCCGGTAGAAGGGTTCCACAGTCGGTCAGAGTAGCCGGATCGGCGCCCGCGGGCTTCGCCCGATGTCCGCGGGCCCGCCCGATTCGGGATCAACGGCCCGTATCCGGCCCGGGTTCACCGCCTGGGCGAGGCGCCCCACCGGCGTCCCCCTACCCTTGGGGGTACGTCGGTCAGCACGTCAGGAGGCAACGAAGTGCAGATCACCAGCGTCGGACACGCCGGGTTCCACATTCAGACCGAAGCGGGATCGATCCTGTGCGACCCGTGGGTCAACCCCGCGTACTTCGCGTCGTGGTTCCCCTTCCCGGACAACACGCAGCTGGACTGGGGTGCGCTCGGCGACGTCGACTACCTGTACGTCTCGCACCTGCACAAGGATCACTTCGACCCGGAGAACCTGAGCAAGCACGTCCGCAAGGACGCGACGGTGCTGCTGCCCGACTTCCCGGTCCCGGACCTGCGTCGCGAGCTCGAGAAGCTCGGGTTCACGAAGTTCCTCGAGACGACCGATTCCGTCAAGCACACCGTCAGCGGGCCCGAGGGCGACCTGGACGTGATGATCATCGCCCTGCGCGCACCCGCGGACGGACCGATCGGCGACTCCGGTCTCGTCGTCTCGGACGGCGAGACCACGGTGTTCAACATGAACGACGCCCGCCCGGTCGAGATGGACACGATGCTCGAGTCCTTCGGGAAGATCGACGTCCACCTGCTGCAGTACTCGGGCGCGATCTGGTACCCGATGGTCTACGACATCCCCAAGCGCACCAAGGCGAACTTCGGCAAGCAGAAGCGCCAGCGCGGCATGGACCGCTGCCGCAGCTACATCGACCAGGTCGGGGCGACGTGGGTGGTCCCGTCGGCCGGTCCGCCGGTGTTCCTCGACCCGGCGCTGCGCCACCTCAACGACGACCACGGCGACGAGGGCAACATCTTCCCCGACCAGATGGTCTTCCTCGAGCAGATGCGCCTGCACGGCAACGACGGTGGCGTGCTGATGATCCCCGGCTCGGTCCTCGACGTGCACGGCAGCGAGTCGATGACGCTGACCCATCCGATCCCCGACGCCGACGTCGAGAAGATCTTCACCGACAAGGCCGCGTACATCGAGGAGATGGCCCAGCGCCTGGCCCCGGTGCTCGAGGCCGAGAAGGCGACGTGGGCCCCGGCCGAGGGTGAGCCGCTGCTCGGTCCGCTCAAGGCGAAGTTCGAGCCGATCATGGCGCAGTCCGATCTGATCTGCGACGGCATCGGCTACCCCGTCGGCCTGGTGATGGGCGACGAGACGGTCGTGCTGGACTTCCCCAAGCGGGTCGTCCGCGAACCCATCGAGGGAGAAGGCAAGTACCGCTACGGTTTCCGCATTCCTCCGGAGCTGGTGCGCACGGTCCTGCGCGACGACGAGCCGGACTGGGTGAACACCATCTTCCTGTCGACCCGATTCGAGGCGTGGCGGGTGGGCGGCTACAACGAATTCCTGTACACGTTCTTCAAGTGCCTCACCGACGAGCGGATCGCCTACGCGGACGGCTGGTTCGCCGAAGCCCACGACGATTCCGCGTCGATCGAGCTGGGCGGCTTCGAGATCCAGCGCCGCTGCCCGCACCTGAAGGCGGATCTGTCGAAGTTCGGCGTCGTCGAGGGCACCAGCCTCACCTGCAACCTGCACGGCTGGCAGTGGGACCTCGTCACCGGTCGCTGCAAGACCTCCCGCGGTCACGAGCTGCGCTCCCGCAAGCTCTGACCCCTCGCGCCGCGTGTGGTGACCGAATGTCACATCGGGTCGATGCGATCGAAGCGATGTGACATTCGGCCACGACCCAGGGCGGGGACGGCGAGCACCAGCGCCCCCGACGCGACGAGCGCGAACGGCCACCACTGCCGCTCCCCGGTCGTCGCCCCCGTCGTCACGACGTCGGGCGACGAGGCGGCCGGCGACTTCGGCAGCGCGGCCGTCGCCTCCCGCACGTTGTCGGAGACTCCCTCGATCACCCCGGTGACCGGACCCACGCCGGCCACGAGCTGCCCGGTGCCGTCGACGAGTTGCCGGCCGCCGTCGTCGAGGAGCATCAGTCCGTCGCGCAGCTGCCGCGAGCCGTCGGCAGCCTGCATCATGCCGGCGACGAACTGCGCGTTCGGGTCACTCAATTCGTAGGCGAGCTGCCGCGCACCGCCGCGCAACTGCTCGAGCTGCGCGAGCGTCTCCGGCCCGAGCCCCTCGCTGTCCAGCCGGCCGACGAGCCCGTCGAGCCGGGCGGCGGCCTCCTGGGACACCGCGTCGGGCGAGCGCCGCAGGGTGCCGGCGACGGCCGTCAGCTGCTCGGTGACGCCCGCCTGCATCTCCCCGAAACCGGCGAGCCGGTCGACGACCTCGTCGACGCCGCCGCTGACCTGGGTCGCACCGTCGCCGAGCAGGTCCACCCCGCCCTGCAGCTGCCCGAGCCCGTCGGCGAGTTGCTGCCCGCCGGCACTGGCCTGCGCGAGTCCGTCGGCGAGCTGGTGAGCACCGTCGTCGAGCTGCCGGCTGCCGTCGGTGAGCTGCCCGATTCCGCCGCCGAGCAGAGCGAGCGGCAGTCCGGCCTGCTGCAGGTTGTCGCGGGTGTCGGTGAGCGGGTCGCCGGTCGACGGGGGCGGCGCCTCGGTCGTCGTCGCGACGGTGGGCGCATGGGCGTAGGCGAGGGCACTGCCGGTGCCGATCAGGCCGAGACCGGCGGCGACGAACAGGACGGGAAGGAGACTGGCACGCACGGCGGAGGACCCTAGTCCGGCGATCTGAGAGAGCTCTGAGACGGCGGCAGCCACCGCACCGCGGCGGCGGCCAGGCCGAGCAGCGGCACCGCCCATGCCGCGAGCACCGCCGACAGCGGCAGCCATACCGTTCCCAGCGCGAATCCGGCGTAGACCGCCACGGACACGACCTCGCCGACGACGCCCGACACCGACGTCACGGTCGCGCGGGCGGTTCCGCTCATGGTGTCCTGCATCCGCGCCTCGGCGACGATCATCGCGTTGTTCAGGGCGCCGTAGCCGATCCCGATCGCCACGAAGCCCGCCACTCCGCCGAGCGCGGCCCCCGTTGCCAGCAGCAGGCCACCGACGGCGATCACCGCACCCATCGCGCGGCCGGTCGTCGCCGCGGTGCGACCGGCGGTCGCGGCGCCGAGCACCTGTCCCGCCACGGTGATCGCCACCAGCGCCGGCGCCGCGGACGTGCTCGCCCCGCCCTCGCGCGCGAGCAGCGCGAAGTACTCCTCGAAGGCGAGGCACGCCGACAGCAGCGCCGCGAGCAGCACCGCGCGGCGGACGCCGGCGCTGCGGCGCGCCTCGGCCGTCCCGGCATGCAGCACCGCGCGGTAGCGAGTTGCGAAACTGCCCGGAACGAAACCGGTCTCGTCCGCCGAGGTGTCGCGGGGTGCGGACGGCAGGGCGAGCACGAGCAACCCGTTGGCGACGGTGATCCCCACCGACAGCCATCCGACGAGCGGATAGCCGCCGAGCGCGAACAGCGGTGCGGCCGACAGCGTCGCGACGAGAACGCACATCGTCTCACCGGCGTTCGCATAGCCCAGCACCGCCGGGAACCGGTGTGCCGCACCGCGGGCGGACAGTTCGTCGTACACCAGGGCCTCGAAGGTCCCGGACTTCAGCGATTCGCTGATCCCCCACGCCACGAAGCCGGCCGCGAACCCCCAGTAGCCGGGGAACAGCAGCCAGAGGGCGAAGCCCGCGGTGAACAGGGCCGAGCTGAGCAGCAGCAGACCGCGGCGGGACACCGTGTCGGCCCACGCGCCCGACGGCACCTCCGCGACGAACGCGACGACGGACCACAGCACGAACAGCGACGAGATCTCACCCGTGCCGAGGCCGTGGTCCTCGAAGAGCAGGGCGTACACGCCGTAGAGCGGCACGAGTTCACGGGTGGCCGCATACGCCACCACCCGGAAGGTCGGAGCGGAGCCGGATCAACATCGATGTCGCATGGCTCCAGCGTGGCACGCGCGGACGGGTTTGTCACCGCGCGATACGGTCGGCAGGTGACCGAACGCCAGCGCACCTACACGTGGGACGACCCCGCCCCGACGTCCGCCGCGAACCGCGACATGCACGGCCTCGACTTCCTGCGCGGACTGATCGACGGCTCCATCCCGCACCATCCGACGTCGCGCACCCTCGGCTTCCGGGTGACCGAGGCCCGGGAGGGCTGGGTGGAGGTGAGCATGGAGCCGCAGGAGTTCCACGCCAACGCGGTGGGCAGCATGCACGGCGGGGTGATCGCGACGATGTTCGACACCGCCATGGGCTTCAGCGTGTCGAGCACGCTCGAGGCCGGTGTCGGATACACGACGCTGGACCTGCAGGTGCGGTATCTGCGCGGCATCCAGGCGGGCAGCGGCGTCGTGCGCGTGCACGGCATCTGCGAGTACAGCGGCCGTCGCACCGCGACCGCCCGCGGGGAGGCCCGCGACGAGAACGACCGGTTGCTCGCGACCGCGTCGACCACGTGCCTGATTCTGCGCTGACAACCGTCGCCGGACCTGCACACTGAAGAACATGAGCGTGGAACGCACCGCACTGGACCGCTTCTTCACCCTCTACGGGGAGGCACTCGCCGGGTTCGACGCCGAGGCCTCGGCCGCGCTGTGGGGGGAGCCGGGCACGATCCTCACCGATTCGTTCGCCGGATCGCTGCCGACCCGGAAGGAGATCACCGAGGCCCTCGCGCAGAGCAACCAGACCTACCGGGAGCACGGTCTCGCCGCTGTGGGGCACGAGTTGCTCGACCTCTCCCCGGTCACCGAGAAGATCGTGCGGGCCCGGGTGCGCTGGTCCTTCCGGGATGCGAACGACAGTGTGATGGGCACGAGCGACTACGAGTACCTGCTGCGCGACGATCCGGAGGGCCTGCACGCGTACGTGGCCGTCGGCTGCGACCCGGGCAGCTGAGCCCACCCGCCCCGCCCTCCGTGGCCGAATGTCACATCGCGTCGATCGATCGACGCGATGTGACATTCGGCCACCACCACCACCCACACGCAGGGGGACGGCTCACGCGGGCGGTTCGAGCACCTCACGCCCGACGAACGGCACGAGCGCCGACGGGACGCGCACGGACCCGTCGGCCTGCTGGTGGTTCTCGAGGATCGCGACGAGCCAGCGGGTGGTGGCGAGGGTGCCGTTGAGGGTGGCGGCGATCTGCGGCTTGCCGTTCTCGTCGCGGTACCGGACGCCGAGGCGACGAGCCTGGAAGGTGGTGCAGTTCGAGGTGGAGGTCAGCTCCCGGTAGCGCTCCTGGGTGGGCACCCATGCCTCGCAGTCGAACTTGCGGGCCGCCGACGAGCCGAGGTCGCCGCCGGCGACGTCGATGACCCGGTACGGCACCTCGATCGCGGCGAGCATGTCGCGCTCCCACGCGAGCAGCCGCTGGTGCTCGGCGACGGCGTCCTCGGGCTTGCAGTAGACGAACATCTCGACCTTGTCGAACTGGTGGACCCGGATGATGCCGCGGGTGTCCTTGCCGTAGCTGCCGGCCTCGCGGCGGAAGCACGACGACCAGCCCGCGTACCGCTTCGGGCCGCCCGACAGGTCGAGGATCTCGCCGGAGTGGTAACCGGCGAGCGGCACCTCCGATGTGCCGACGAGGTACAGGTCGTCGTCGGCGAGGTGGTAGATCTCGTCGGCGTGGGCACCGAGAAAGCCGGTGCCCTGCATGATCTCCGGGCGCACGAGCACCGGGGGGATCATCATCTGGAAGCCGTTGGCGACGGCCCGCTGGGCCGCGAGCTGCAGCATGCCGAGCTGCAGCAGCGCGCCGTAACCGGTGAGGAAGTAGAACCGGGCGCCGGAGACCTTCGCACCCCGTTCCATGTCGATCAGCCCGAGGGACTCCCCGAGGGCCAGATGGTCCTTCGGTTCGAAGTCGAAGGTGGGCAGCTCGCCGACGGTCTCGAGAGTGACGAAGTCGTCCTCCCCGCCCGCGGGAGCGCCCTCCTGCACGATGTTGGAGATCGCCATGTGCGCGCGCCCCAGCGCCTCCTCGGCGGCGTGCTGCTCGGCCTCGAGCTTCTTGACGTTCGCGGCGAGTTCCTTCGCGCCCTCGAGCAGCGCGGGCCGTTCCTCCGGGGAGGCCTGCCCGACCTTCTTGCCCAGTGCCTTCTGCTCGGCACGGATGTTGTCGCCGGCCAGCACCGCAGCGCGGCGGGCGGCGTCGGCCTCGAGCAGCGCGTCGACGAGACCGGGGTCCTCGCCTCGGGTGCGCTGCGAGGCACGGACGACGTCGGGATTCTCGCGGAGGAACTTGAGGTCGATCACGAGGTCACAGCCTACTCGGCGACGCCCCGGGCCGAGGCCGGCCTACTGCGCCCACAGCTGCAGGCAGTCCTCGCGTTCGAACATCTTCGCCGAGTCCACGGCGCTCGGATGCCCGGCGTGCGGGTCGGCTCCGGCCTCGGTGAGCACCCGCACGACGTCGATCGCCCCCTTGAACACCGCGCCCGCGATGGGCGACTGCCCGCGGTCGTTGAGCCGGTCGACGTCGGCGCCCCGTTCGATCAGGGCCCGCACCGCGTCGGCGTGGCCGTGGTAGGACGCCAGCATGAGCAGGGTGTCGCCCTTCTCGTTGCACAGGTTCACCGGCACTCCGGCGTCGATGTAGGCGGCGAGGGTCTCGACGTGCCCGGCGCGGGCGGCATCGAACAGTCGCTGCGCGATCTCCTGGACTTCGGGATCGATGGGCTCCGTCATGCCCACCGAAGTTACCCGGGGCGGCGCGCACAGGCATGATGGACGGTGATGGCCGAGGAGAGTGAGCAGCAGTCCGACCGGACGACACCGTCCGCCTCGCGGGTCCGGCGTGCCCCGTCCGCGAAGCTGACCCGTCGCGCCCTGATGCTGGTCGCCGCGGGCGCGGTGCTCGCGGCCGTCGTCACGGCGGTGGTGGCGGGATTCGGCGGGTCCGACGACGAACCCGGCGATTCGACCAGTGCCGTGGTCACCACCGGCGCGGTGGCCGGCGAGGCCTTCGGCACTGCGGTCGCCGGGGACTGCCTGACCTGGACCGAACTCGATGCGAGCGACCTCGCGAAGGTGGACTGCGCCGAGTCGCACCTGTTCGAGGTGGTCGAGGACATCGATCTGAGCGTGTATCCGGGCGCCGAGTGGGGTCCCGGGTCGCGTTTCCCGTCGGTGCTGCGTTTCACCGAGCTGCGCGACGAGCTGTGCGCACCGGCCGCGATGGATTATCTCGACGGCCGGTTCGATCCGCACGGCAAGTTCAGCGTGGGCCTGATCAACCCCGGGGAGGCGGGCTGGGCGGCCGGCGAGCGGACGCTGCGCTGCGGCCTGCAGTTCTCCTCCACCACCGGCAACCTGCTGCCGATCCAGGGCAAGGTCGCCGACCAGGACCAGTCCAAGGTCTGGGACGTGGGCACGTGCATCGGCATCAACAACGGCGTGCCGGCGGATCCGGTGGAGTGCGCCCAGCCGCACGCCTTCGAGGTGATCTCCGTGGTGGACCTGTCCGGGCAGTTCCCCGGCGGTCTGCCCAGCGTCGAGGACCAGGACCGGTACCTCGAGGGGACGTGCACCGAGAACGCCAACGCCTACCTGGGCAGTCCCGACGCGCTGCGCAACAAGACCCTCACGCTGTTCTGGGACAACCTCGACTTCGACAGCTGGCTCGCGGGCAGCCGCAAGGTCAACTGCTCGGTGGGCAAGCAGGTCGAGGGCGGCGGATTCGCGTCGGTCACCGGCACGGCCAAGGGCGACATCCTCATCGACGGCCAGCCGCCGGTGCCGCCGCCCGCCGCGCCCGAGGGCCGCTCACTGCCGACCCCGCTGCCGGGCGCAGGTCCCGTGCCGGGCTCCTGAGGTGAGGGCACGAATGGGCGACGAGCGGTTCGAGGAACTCGTCGGCGAGGCCCTGGATCTGATCCCCCCGGAACTCGCGCGGGCCATCGACAACGTCGTGGTGCTGGTCGAGCCCAGAAACGAGGAAGAGCCCGACCTGCTCGGGCTCTACCACGGGATCGCGCTCACCGAGCGCGACAGCCACTATGCGGGGGCGCTACCGGACACCGTGACCATCTACCGCGACGCGATTCTCGACATCTGCGACTCCGACGACGACGTGGTGCACGAGGTCGCGGTGACGGTCATTCACGAGATCGCTCACTACTTCGGAATCGAGGATGCTCGTCTGCACGAGCTGGGGTGGGGCTAGTGGCCCCGTACCGCGGTCCCGTCGCGCCGTACTTCGGCTTGCGTTGCAGAAAGTGCGGACTGATCGTCGAAATGATCAGCAGGGCGAGCGTTCCGATGATCACCTCTGCGACGACGATGTAGACGAAAGCAATACCGACGATCTTCGCGATCTCTTCCATGTGTCGATCACCTCCGGTCCGACCGTACCGCGGGACGGCCGTCCGGACGGGGTAACCGGCAGTGCCGTTGCCGGGCCTCCGCGGCCCGGCAGCGGCGGCCGGTCACTCGATGCGGTCGAGATCGACGCCCTTGGTCTCGCGGCTGCTCAGCACCGCGACGACGGTGATCATCATGGTCACCACCAGATACGCGACGACGGTCCCGACCCCGAACCGGTCGACGAGCCAGACGGCGATGAAAGGCGCGGGCGCACCGGCGATGATGGACGAGCCCTGGAACACCAGCGAGGATCCGGCATACCGGTACCGGGTCGGGAACAGCTCGGTGATCCAGGCGGCCTCGGGACCGGCGAGAGCGCCGTGGAAGAAGGCGCCGACGCAGACCCCCACCCACAGCATCGGCACGCTCTGCATCTGCACGAGCCAGAAGAACACGGGCGCCCACACCACGAGCACCACGGCGGGGACGAGCATCGCGACGCGGCGGCCGACCCGGTCGGACCAGCGGCCGCCACCGATCATGCCGACGAACTGGAACACCGACGCGAAGGTCACGGCCAGCATCACGTCGCCCCGGGCGAAGCCGTGATAGGTGGTGGCGTACGCGATGACGAAGATCGTGTACACGTAGAACGCGATGTTCTCGCCGAGCCGCATGCCGATGCCGATCAGCACCGGGCGCGGACGGGACAGCGCTTCGACGATGCTCGACCGGGGCTCGGGGCGGTCCGCCGCGGCGGCCTGCGCCGCCCGGAAGACCGGGGACTCCTCGACGCCGTGCCGGATCCAGAAGCCGATGACGAGGAGGGGAACGGCGAACAGGAATGCGATCCGCCAGCCCCATGCGTCGAACGCGTCGGCCGGAAGCAGCAGCACCAGGGTCGAGACGACCACGGCGGCGAGCACGGTCCCCGACGGCGCGCCCGCCTGCGGCCACGACGCCCAGAAGCCGCGACGCTTGGGCTCGCCGTACTCGCTCACCAGCAGCACCGCCGCACCGAATTCACCGCCGAGCGCGAAACCCTGGATCATGCGCAGCGCGACGAGCAGGACCGTCGCCCAGATGCCGATCTGTTCGTAGGTCGGCAGCAGCCCGATCGACGCGGTGGCCGTACCGAGCATCACGAACGTGATGACGAGCATCGGTTTGCGGCCGAACCGGTCACCGAGATGACCGAAGACGATGCCGCCGAGCGGCCGGGCGATGAAGCCGAGCCCCTGGGTGGCGAGGGCGAGCAGCAATTTGGTGATGCCGTCGGATCCGGGGAAGAACAGAGGTCCGAGGACGGTGGCGGCGAGGATGCCGTAGATGGCGAAGTCGTACCACTCGAGCACGGCCCCGGCCATGCTGCCGGTGAGGACCCGCTTGAAGCTGCTGCGTGGCGCGTCCGGCGCGGTGCGCACGGCGATCGGGTCGAGCGTGGATCCCATGGCGGGTCCCTTTCGGATCGGGTGAGTCAGAGTCGGAGGGTCAGTCGGTCGCCGCAGGCACGCGAGCAGCAGGTCATCATCTGCCGGTTCGCCGCCCGCTCGGCCTTGGTGAGCACGGTGTCGCGGTGGTCGACCTCGCCTTCGAGGACGGTGACCTCGCAGGAGCCGCAGAGGCCTTCCTCGCAGTCGCTGGGCACGTCGATGTTGTTGGCGCGCAACGCGTCGAGGACGGTCTGGGTGGGCTCGACCCGCACGGTGAGTCCCGAGTCGCGCAGGTCGAGGTCGAAGGCGTGCTCGACGTCCGGGTCGAGTGCCGTGAGGGACGAGGTGAAGTGCTCGACGTGCAGCGCACCGTCGGGCCAGTGCCGGCTCGCGTCCTCGAGTCCGGCGAGCAGCCGTCCGGGCCCGCACGCGTAGATCTGGGTGCCGGACACCGGCGTCGCGAGGAGGGCGGCGAGGTCGACCCGGGTGCCTTCCGCCGAGACGTGCAGGGCGGCGCGGTCCCCGTGCCCGGCGACCCGCTCGAGATAGGCCATCCCGGAACGGTTCCGGCCGCAGTAGTGCAGTTCGTAGCTCCACCCCCGGCCGCGGGCGTGGTCGGCCATGGCCAGGACGGGGGTGATGCCGATGCCGCCGGCCACGAACACGTAGTGCTCGGCGTCGGGGTCGAGCGCGAAGTGGTTCCGGGGCCCGCGAATCCGGAGCGATCCCCCCACCCGGAGCTGTTCGTGGACGTAGCGCGAGCCACCGCGGCTCTCGGGGTCCAGCAGAACGGCGATCTCGTAGGTGGGCGCGTCGGGCGCACCGCACAGGGAGTACTGCCGCGACAGCGCACCGAGGTCGACATCGATGTGGGCGCCAGGAGTCCACGCGGGCAACGCATTTCCTGCAGGAGCCCGTAGGACGACGCGCAGCACGTCGTCGGCGATCCGGTCCAGGCGCTCGACGGTGACGGTGCGTGACACCGACCGGGTGGAGGGCTCGCCGATGGTGACGGGATGCTGCCGTTGCAGCACGGCCGGGTCGGTGCGCTCGGGGTTCGCCTGCGGATCCCACTGCACCCACACGTGATCGGGACCGCGGAACGAGGTGTTCGGCAGGTAGGTGAACTCCTGATCGGGTACGAGTTCCATGTGGGGAAGCCGCGTGGTCAGTTCCTCGAGGAAGATCTGCATCTCCATGCGGGCCAGGTTCTTGCCCATGCACTGATGGCTGCCGTACCCGAAGGTGAGGTGGTCGCTCGAGTTCGGGCGCCGGATGTCGAACTCGTCGGGACGATCGAAGTGCCGCTCGTCGTGGTTGGCGGACGCGTTGACGACGAGCAGCTTTGCGCCGGCGGGGATGTCGACGTCGCCGATGCGGGTGTCGGTGGTGGCCACCCGTCGCCACGCCGCGACCGATCCCGAGTGGCGCAGGCACTCCTCGACGGCGTTGGGGATCAGCGACGGATCCGCGCAGATCTCCTCCCACACCGGGCGGTTCTCGAGCAGCAGCTTGAACGCGTTCGCGGACGCGTTGGCCGTGGTCTCGTGCGCGGCGACGATGCCGGCCATCATCATCGAGTGCAGGTAGGAGTCGGTGACGACGTCCGGCATCTGCTGCTGCATGCGGATCCCGTAGGGCATCCAGCCGTGCCCCGACGGGTCCTGGCGCATCTTCTCGAGCACCGTGCCCGCGTACTGCCAGAACCTGCCGACCGCCTCGGCGACGGCGACCTGCTCCTCGGGCGCGGGGCGGCCCCAGGTGTTCACGGTGTGGGCGATCGAGTACTTGCGCATCGTCGCCATGTCCTCCTCCGGCACGCCGAGGAAGTGCAGGGCGACGGTGAGCGGTACCTCCCACAGCATCTCGTCCACCAGGTCGGCCTTGCCGGATTCGACGAAGCGGTCGACGTATTCGCGCGTGAGCCGTCGCACCATCGCCTCGTGGTGCGCCAGTTCCTTCGGGGTGAACGGGTCCATGAGTGCGCGGCGGCGCGGCATGTGGGCGGGCTCGTCCTCGTTCACGAGGGTCCGGGCCATGGCGTAGTCGTAGCGGGCGAGGGTGGCGGTGGCCTCCTCGGAGACCGGGGTGATCTTCTCGAGGGCGATGGCCGGTGAGAACACGAGGTTGTCGCGGAACACCGCCTTCACATCCTCGTAGCGGGTGACCACCCAGTAGCCGAGTTCGGGGCTGTAGAACACCGGCTCCTCGTCGCGGGACCAGCGCAGCGACTCGGCCGGATCGGCCTGGTACGCGGGCCCGAACGGATCGAACGCCGCGGCGTTCGCCGACACCGGGCAGCCGCCGGTCAGGGCCGCGTGATCGACGGGACACGCCGCCGACGGAACTGATGCACTCATGCTGACACCGAAAACCTCTCCACCTGCACTGTTACTTTTATCGAACAGTTTCGTCCTATATACGGACAAGCAGCAGAGTAAGGGGCGTCACAGATCAGGTCAAGCTCGAGATCCGGTCACATTCGCCGGGGCTCCACATCGGGGGTCCGCCCGGCCGACTCCACCTGCACCCGATGCCGGAACCGGACGTCCCGAGGAAACACCCGCTCGGCCGGAACGGCCCCGATCGCGCCTCAGCCGACGGCGGCTCCGAACCACTCGGACAGCCGGCCGAGCAGATCCTGCTGATCGTCGCCGACCCACGCGACGTGGCCGTCGGGTCGCAGCAGCACCGCGGGCACGTCCAGTTCCTCGCTGACGTCGACGATGTGGTCGACGCGGTCGGCCCAGCCCGCCACCGACAACCGGCCGGTCTGATCGAGCAGCAGCCCCCGGCCGCCGTGCATGAGTTCGTAGAGACGGCCTCGCTTCAGCCCCACATCCCGCATCCGCCGGCCGAGCAGATCGTGCCCCGCACCGAAGTCGTAGCGGACCCCGACCGCGGTGATCATCCCGGTGATGTGCCGGTTCACCTCCTCGAGGTCCATCAGCTCCGAGAACAGTTCCCGCAGCGCGGTCGCGCCCGGATCGGTTCCCATCAGCGCGATCTGCGCACGGGTGTTCGCCAGCACGCGCGCCCCCACCGGGTGCCGCTCGGCGTGGTAGCTGTCCAGCAGCCCCGCCGGCGCCCAGCCGTCCACTGCCGCAGCCAGTTTCCAGCCGAGGTTGAACGCGTCCTGGATGCCGAGGTTGAGTCCTTGCCCGCCGGTCGGCGGATGGATGTGCGCGGCGTCGCCGGCCAGCAGCACCCGGCCGACCCGGTAACGCTCGGCCTGCCGGGTGGCGTCACCGAAGCGGGAGAGCCAGCGCGGCGAGTGCGCACCGAAGTCGGTGCCGGCGATCGCCCGCAGCTGCTGCGTGAACTCCCCGAGGGTCGGTGCGGCCGCCCGGTCCTCGCTCACCCCGTCGGCGGGCACGACGACGCGGTACATCCCGTCCCCGAGCGGTGCGGCGCCGAACCGCAGCTGGGTCTTACGGACTTCCGCGACGACGGCGGCCACCGTCGCCGGGTCCTCGGTCATCCTCATCTCCCCCAGCAGCGTCTCGACCCTGCTGGGCTCACCGGGAAAGCCCACGCCGAGCAGCTTGCGCACCGTGCTGCGGCCGCCGTCGCAGCCGACGAGGTACCGCGAGCGCAGCCGAGCGCCGTCGGCCGATTCGACCGTCACCCCGTGATCGTCCTGGCTCAGCCCGACCACCTCGCAGCCGCGCCGGATCTCGGCACCGAGTTCGAGGGCACGCTCGTCGAGCAACCGTTCGGTGACCGGCTGCGGAGTGGCGAGGCCGTACGGGTGCGCCGTGTCCAGCCGGTCCGGCCAGGGCTTGACGATTCCACCGAAAAGACCGCCGACCCGGAACTTCTCGCTGACGGCGAGGAACCGGTCCAGCAGGCCGCGCTGGTCCATCATCTCGACGCTGCGCGCGTGCAGACCCTGCCCGCGCGACTGCCCGCTCGGTGCGGTCGCCTTCTCGAGCACGAGCGTGCGCACGCCGTGCAGCCGCAACTCGGAGGCCAACATCAAGCCGGTCGGTCCACCGCCGACGACGATCACATCGATCATGAAAACCCCGTTCACTGGTTGAATTTCGGCCACCCCTCCACGCAGGCCGGCGGCCCGCCCGGCGTCCCGCGCCCGCAGATCCCCACCGGCGGCGCGACTCCCCCGGGATCACGTCCGGTCACACCTGCGAATCCCCACTTTCCACAGGTCCCGGCTTCGACTGGCGATTCTGCAGCACGACGGGGGCCTTGCGGCAAGGCCCCGTGCGCGATATACGTTGAAAGGGGCAGGGAGTCGAAGGCATCCCGGCCGTTCTTTCTCCCGCCCCGCGTTCGATGTGCACCGGAGTACCGTCGATTCCCGGACTCGTGCCCGGCAGCGGGGGTATCAGTCGGTGAGCAGAACGCTCAGGCGCGCTGCCGCGTCCTGGACGGCGAGCGCCGCGGCGTCGACGTCGAGACCGGCGATGGCCACCACCCCGACGCTGCATTCGAGACCGGCCCCCCGGGGCGCGCGCACCCCGGCAGCGACACCCACGGCGCCGCGTTCGAGCTGCCCACGGGTGACGCTGTAGCCGAGCTCCCGGGCCTGCTTCACCGCGTCGGGGTCGCGGGCGTCCTCGGGCCGCAGCGCGAGGATCGCGATCCCGGCCGCACCGCGGTCGAGCGGGTGCCGGTTGCCCACCCGGTAGCCCACGTGCAGGAGCGCTCCCTCCGGCTCCGCGACGAGGATGACGATGCACTCGTTCCCGTGCGCGGCGGAGACGAAGGCCGTCGCCTGCGTGCGCTCGGCCAGGTCGTGCAGCACCGGGCCGGCCGCGTGCTGGAACTGCGGCACGAACCGCGACGAAAGGACGGCGGCACCGGCGCCGAGCCGGATCCGGCCGTCGTCGGCCCGCACGACGAGCGAGTGGGTTTCGAGCGTGGCGACGATCCGGTAGCAGATCGCCCGCGCGATCTCGAGCTCCTTGGCGAGGTCCGCGACCGTGATTCCGGCGGGTGACCGGGAGATGAGGTCGAGCGCGCGCAGACCACGATCGAGCGTCTGCAGCGTACTCATGGCTCCTCCGTCCGTCCGGATCCGACCCTACCGGCGCGGGCATCGCGCCCGATGCAGCGCATTGCAACGCTTGAGCGCCGCGTGCCACACTGATTGCCTTCGAGTGACACAGATCACTACGAACGGGAGTCGGCATGAGCATCGAAGGCAAGGTCGCGCTGGTCACCGGGGCCGGACAGGGCATCGGACGGGCGATCGCGCTGCGACTGGCATCCGACGGTGCGGCCGTCGCACTGCTCGATGTCGACGGCGGCAAGCTCGCCGCGGTCGAGGACGAGGTGCGGGCGGCCGGCTCGAAGGCGATTTCCGTCGTTGCCGATGTGACCGACCGCGAGCAGATCCGGGCCGCCGTCGACCGGACGGAGGCCGAACTGGGCGGGTTCGACATCATCGTCAACAACGCCGGCATCGCCCAGGTCAACCCGATCGCCGACGTGACGCCCGAGGAGGTGTCGCGGATCATGGCGGTCAACGTCGAAGGCGTGCTGTGGGGCATCCAGGTCGCCGCCGCCAAGTTCCGCGAGCGCGGGCACGGCGGCAAGATCGTCAACGCGTCCTCGATCGCCGGTCACGAGGGCTTCGCGATGCTCGGGGTGTACTCCGCGACCAAGTTCGCCGTCCGGGCGCTCACGCAGGCGGCGGCCAAGGAGTACGCCTCCGACGGGATCACCGTCAACGCCTACTGCCCCGGCGTCGTCGGCACCGACATGTGGGTCACCATCGACGAACGCTTCTCGGCGCTGACCGGGGCGCCGAAGGGGGCGACGTTCGAGAAGTTCGTCGGCGGCATCGCGCTCGGCCGGGCGCAGACACCGGAGGACGTCGCGGCCTACGTCTCCTACCTGGCGGGCCCGGACTCCGACTACATGACCGGGCAGTCCGGGTTGATCGACGGCGGCCTGGTCTATCGGTGACCCGAACCCGCGGCACCGGAAGGACATTCCCATGTTGACCAGAACGGTACGGGCACTCGCGGTGCCCCTGCTGGTGCTCCTCGACCACATGATGGCGCCGAAGCTCTGCGCCGAGCTGTTCGAGCTCTCCGAGCAACTCGCGGAACCAGCGTGCCGGCCGGTGTCCGGGGCATGTCGCCACTGACCACGATCCGGTGCGGGGGCCTGTACTCGGCGAGGCGACCGCGGAGGTGGCCGGCCGGGGCGCCGGGATCGAGGTCGGCGACGGCGAGCCGGCGACCGGCCTCGTTCAGGCTGCGCAGCTCCGTCGCACCGACCAGCGCATCGAGTTGCCGGGCGGTGTGGAACATGACCCACGCGCGCACCAGCGCCTGCAACTGCGCGTCCGGCGAACCACCCGGCCGCAGCAGCGCCCCCGGGTCATGGCGATCGCATCGTGCAGCGCCCGGGTCATGATGTCCTGCAGAATCTCCTGCTCGGACTTGAAGTGGTGGTAGATCGAGGCGACGGTGATGTCGGCGTCGCGGGCGATGTCGCGCATCGAGGTGCCGTGGTACCCGCGCTCGGTCATGTTCCGCAGCGCGGAGTCGAGGATCGCCTGCCGACCGTTGCCGGTCCCGACCGAAGTCGCCTTCGCCGCGCTCATCGTCTGCTCCGTCCCGCCGGTCGTGAACCGCTGACAGCGTAGTCGCAGGGCGTGTGCCGGAATCGGGCAGATCCGCGCCACGAACCGCCGTCTCCGCGTGCCGAACCGACGAATGTCGGTCCGACCTGGCAGCATCAGCCGCGGCAGCCTCGCCCGGGGCCGCTCACCATCGGACAACACAGGGGGCCGTCATGCCAGCACCCGTTCTCACCGACGAACAGCGCACCGCCGCACTCGCCAAGGCGGCCGAAGTGCGCAAGGCCCGCAGCGAACTGCTCGCCGCCGTCAAGGCCGGAGAGATCGACGTCCCGGCCGTGCTCGAGAAGGCCGAGACCGACGAGGTCGTGAAGAAGACGAAGGTCTCCGCCCTGATCAAGGCGCTGCCCGGCGTCGGCGCGGTCAAGGCCGCCAAGCTCCTCGAGCAGCTGTCGATCCCGGACACCCGCCGCATCGGAGGCCTCGGCGCCAACCAGCGTCAGGCGCTGCTCGACGCCACGACGGCCGCCTGACACACCGGACCCGACGCAGGTGTTCCCGCGCCCCGGGAACACCTGCCCGGGCGCGTCCTGCGCCCACCGCGCGCTCCACAGACAAGGAGACCGATCGAGCGGGAGGAGTCGGATGACGACGTCGGTGCCCGAGTCGCGACAGCAGCAGGACCGCCTGCTGTTCCGTTTCATGCTGCTCTCGCTGGCCGCCGCGGTGGTCACCATCGTCCTCAAGGCGAGCGCCGCGTGGTCGACCGGCTCGGTCGGCTTCCTCTCCGATGCCCTCGAATCGGGTGTCAACCTCGTCGCCGCGGTGGTGGCGCTGATCGCGCTGCGGGTGGCGGCCCGCCCCCCGGACGCGAGCCACCACTTCGGCCACGGCAAGGCCGAGTACGTCTCCGCCCTGGTCGAGGGCGCGATGATCTTCGTCGCCGCCACCGCCATCATCTGGACCGCGATCGAACGCCTGATCAGCCCGGTTCCGCTCGTCCAGCCCGGGCTCGGACTGGCACTGTCGACCGTCGCCTCGGTGATCAACCTCGGCGTCGGCCTCACCCTGCTGCGCGTGGGACGCACGCACCGCTCGATCACACTCGTCGCGGACGGCAAGCATCTGCTGACCGACGTGTGGACCTCCGCCGGGGTGATCGTCGGCATCGCGCTGGTCGCCGTCACCGGCTGGGAGCCTCTGGACCCGATCGTGGCGCTCGCCGTGGGCGTCAACATCCTGTGGACCGGGTACCGGCTGCTGCGCGGCTCGGTCAGCGGCCTCCTCAGCGCCGCCCTCCCCCAGCACGAGCAGGACCAGGTCAATGCCGTGCTGGACCGGTTCCGCGCCGAGTGCCCGGTCGAGTTCGCGCCGCTGCGTACCGTCGAATCCGGGCGGCAACGTCAGGTGTTCGTCGTCGTGACCGTGCCCGGGGACTGGACCGTGCGGACCGCTCACGACATGGCCGACCGCATCGAGGCGGCGATCGACGCGGTGCTGCCGCACACCGAGACCTTCATCCACGTGGAACCGGCAACCGCCGGCCCGGGCAGTGCCTGACCCAGGGTAGGAGGTGCAGCGACCGCTGCCGTCGTCTTACGCTCCCGCATTCTCCGTGCTCGCGGGACACCCCGCGAGCCCATCCGAGCCGGAGTTCCGAATTCCACTGCCGTCCGGAATGTCTCGTCACAACCCAGAAGTGACGCAGGTCAGTACCGTGCCGGCGCCGCGGCGACACCGGGAGTGCACCGCGGCACCGGTGGCAGCGAGGAACGGTCGACGGTGTGCCGTCCGCCGGCGGCAGTGTCCGACGTAGGGCTCAGCGAAGCTCCTGGATCCGCACCAGATTGCCCGCCGGGTCGCGGAAGGCACAGTCGCGGATGCCGTACGGCTGCTCGGTCGGCTCCTGGACGACCTCGGTGTCGCCGGCCTGCACCTTCTCGAACGTGGCGTCGAGATCCCGGGTGGCCAGCAGGATCCAGCCGTAGGTGCCCTTGGCCATCATCTCGGCGATGGTGCGGCGCTCGTCGTCGGTGATGCCCGGGTCGACGGCCGGCGGCGCCAGGAGGATGGACGTGTCGGGCTGACCGGCGGGGCCCACCGTGATCCAGCGCATCTTGCCCTGCCCGACGTCGTTGCGGACCTCGAAGCCGAGGACGTCGCGGTAGAAGGCGAGGGAGGCGTCCGGGTCGTCGTGCGGCAGGAAGCTCGTGTGAATGGTGATGTCCATGACGAGCAGGTTAGGAGCGTCTCCGTGTCCCGCGCTTCTCGATTCCTGATCGATCCGCCGAGCGCGAGTCCGTTCCTCGCCGTCGCGCGGCCGATACCGCTTCGTCGACGAACTCGCCGTCCACGCGTGGCACGCCGGAAGCGCTGGGCAACTCCGTTGCCACGTGGCACGATCGCGTACGTGACCGGGGGACCTGCTGACGCGCAGCGGCTGCGCGATCTCGCGCGGCTGCGCCGCGTCCGCGACCGCATCGACCGGGAGTACGCCCAGCCGCTGGACGTCGAGGCGCTCGCCCGCGGGGTGCACATGTCGGCGGGGCACCTCAGCCGGCAGTTCCGGGCGGCGTACGGGGAGTCGCCGTACGCGTACCTGATGACGCGGCGCATCGAACGCGCGATGGCACTGCTGCGTCGCGGCGATCTGAGTGTCACCGAGGTGTGCTTCGCGGTGGGCTGCTCGTCGCTGGGCACCTTCAGCACCCGCTTCACCGAGCTGGTCGGTGTGCCACCCAGCATCTACCGGCGTCAGGCGGCGCACGCGGCGGCGGGGATGCCGTCGTGTGTCGCGAAGACGGTGACCAGACCGATCAGGAATCGAGAAGCGGGAGCCGCGGAGCCGCAACTAGCCTGACCGCCATGACGTCACCGTTGACCCGAGCTTTTCCCCTCCCGGCAGATGGAGACCCGATGAGCATGGCCACGAAGACGGACACGCGGTCGCACGCGCCGCACGTTGCCGACAGCCACGACCTGATTCGCGTCCACGGTGCGCGGGTGAACAACCTCCACGACGTCAGCGTCGAGATCCCGAAGCGCCGGTTGACGGTGTTCACCGGCGTCTCCGGCTCGGGCAAGAGCTCGCTGGTGTTCGGCACGATCGCCGCGGAGTCGCAACGGCTGATCAACGAGACCTACAGCGCCTTCGTGCAGGGCTTCATGCCGACCCTGGCGCGTCCCGACGTCGACCTGCTCGAAGGACTGACGACGGCGATCATCGTCGACCAGGAGCGGATGGGTTCCAATCCCCGCTCCACCGTCGGCACCGCCACCGACGCGCACGCGATGCTGCGCATCCTCTTCAGCCGGCTGGGGCAACCGCACATCGGTTCCCCCAACGCGTACTCGTTCAACGTCCCCTCGGTGAAAGCCAGCGGTGCGATCACGGTCGAGCGCGGCGCCGGCAGGACGAAGACCGAGAAGGCGACCTTCCACCGGCTCGGCGGCATGTGCCCGCGCTGCGAGGGGATGGGCTCGGTCACCGACTTCGACCTGTCCGCGTTGTACGACGAGAACCTCTCGCTCGACGAGGGTGCACTCACGATTCCCGGGTACAGCATGGACGGCTGGTACGGCCGGATCTACCGGGGCTGCGGATTCTTCGACCCGGGCAAGCCGATCCGCAAGTACACCAAGCGGGAACTGCACGACCTGCTCCACAGGGAACCGACCAAGATCAAGGTCGACGGGATCAACCTGACGTACGAGGGGCTGATCCCGAAGATCCAGAAGTCGATGCTGTCCAAGGACGTCGATGCCCTCCAGCCGCACATCCGGGCGTTCGTGGAACGGGCCGTGACCTTCTCCACCTGCCCCGCCTGCGGCGGTACCCGGCTCGCCGAGGAGGCCCTGTCCTCGAAGATCGACGGCAGGAACATCGCCGATGTCTGCGCCATGCAGATCAGTGACCTGGCCGACTGGGTCCGCAGCCTGGACGAACCGTCGGTGGCTCCGCTGCTGACCGGGCTGCAGCACCTTCTCGACGCGTTCGCGGAGATCGGGTTGGGCTACCTCTCCCTCGACCGGCCGGCGGGCACGTTGTCCGGCGGAGAAGCCCAGCGCACCAAGATGATCCGACATCTCGGTTCCTCCCTCACCGACGTCACGTACGTCTTCGACGAGCCCACCATCGGACTGCACCCGCACGACATCGCCCGGATGAACGACCTGTTGCTGCAGCTGCGCGACAAGGGCAACACCGTGCTCGTCGTCGAGCACAAGCCGGAGGCGATCGCGATCGCCGACCACGTCGTCGACCTCGGACCGGGCGCCGGCACCGACGGTGGCGAGGTGGTGTTCGAGGGCACCGTCGAGGGACTGCGCACCAGTGGCACGCTCACCGGGCGGCACCTGGACGACCGCGCATCGGTGAAGCCCGCTGTGCGGACCCCGTCGGGTGTGCTCGAGGTGCGCGGCGCCGACACGCACAACCTGCAGAACGTCGACGTGGACATCCCCCTCGGCGTGCTGGTCGTCCTCACCGGCGTGGCGGGCTCCGGGAAGAGCTCGCTGATCGACGGGTCGGTGGCCGGGCGCGAGGGCGTGGTCACGGTCGACCAAGGGGCCATCAGGGGTTCGCGGCGGAGCAATCCGGCGACGTACACCGGGCTGCTCGATCCGATCCGGAAGGCGTTCGCGAAGGCCAACGGCGTGAAGCCGGCGTTGTTCAGCGCCAACTCCGAGGGCGCGTGCCCGACGTGCAACGGCGCCGGGGTCATCTACACCGACCTGGGAGTGATGGCCACCGTCGAATCCACCTGCGAGGAATGCGAGGGGAAGCGGTTCCAGGCCGCGGTGCTGGAGTTCACGTTCGGCGGGCGCAGCATCGCGGACGTGCTCGCGATGCCGGTGGCCGAGGCCGAGGGGTTCTTCGGCGCGGGCGAGACACGGATCCCGGCGGCGCACAAGATCCTGCAGCGGCTCGCCGACGTGGGGCTCGGCTACCTCAGCCTCGGCCAGCCGCTGAGCACGCTGTCCGGCGGTGAACGCCAGCGGCTCAAGCTGGCGACCCGGATGGCCGAGAAGGGCGGCGTCTACGTCCTCGACGAACCGACGACCGGTCTGCACCTCGCCGACGTCGAGCAGCTGCTCGGGCTGCTCGACGGATTGGTCGACGCCGGCAAGTCCGTCATCGTCATCGAGCACCACCAGGCGGTCATGGCGCACGCCGACTGGATCATCGACCTCGGTCCCGGCGCCGGCCACGACGGTGGCCGGATCGTCTTCGAGGGCACCCCCGCCGACCTCGTCGCCGCGCGGTCCACCCTCACCGGCGAGCACCTCGCGGCCTACGTCGGCGCCTGACCGTGTCCGTCGCGCGTGCGCCCCGCCGGCGCGACGGTCAGTTCGGACGGACGGTGAGGATCTGGGACACGGTGCCCACGGGACCGCGGGTGTCGTAGAGGACGCTACTCGTCAGGCCGAGACCGTCGGGACCGAACGAGACGGTGGTGTCGAAGCCGAGCCAGTCACCGCGGGGTTCGGTGAACAGGTGGGCGGTGAGGTCGACGTTGGGGAAGGCGACGTCTTTCGGGGACACCCGCACGGTCATGCCGTTGGCGATGTCGAACAGACCGGCGGCACCGGCCGGCGCGCTGACCTTCTCGTCGAGCACCAGGGGGAGCGGCGTGCGCACCCAGTACGCCGCCCGGCCCGGCTCGAGCTGGGCGCGACGGACCTCGGTGGAGGCGATGAACCCGCCCGGCCACACCGTCGAGGCGTCCCACGGCTCCATGGCCTCGGGCGGGTCGATCCGCGGCAGCGACGTCGCCTCCAGCGCGGGGGTGGGACGAGGTTGCATCAGCCAGGCCCGCAGCCGGACCGCGGCGCGACCGTCGTGCGTGAGGACGGCCTCGACGAGCTCGATGGTGCGCCCGGGACGCAGGACCGTCACGGTGGTCTCGACCGTGTCGACCGGGACGGTGCCGAGGATGTCGTAGGACAGGCGGGCGACGACCAGTCCGTCGTCGCGGCGGGCATCCCGGTCGCATTCGACGGCGTGGACCAGCAGCCCCAGCGCGGGCGCGATGTGCTGCTCCTGCGGGTTCCAGGCGCCGCCGACGTGGTGGGTCGGCCGGAACGCGGCCGGACCGATCCGTTCGAAGTAGGCCATCTGCTGCTCCAGAGGTCGGGGACTCGTCCAGGCATGATCCCAGGCGGGCACGCTCCTCCGCGGACCGGACGGTGCCGAGCAGGACGGTGCCTGATAGGACGGTGCCTGATAGGACGACGGCAGCCCGCCCCCTGGTCGACCAGGGGGCGGGCTGCCGTGAATTGCGGAGGTACCG
>NZ_BCXE01000037.1 GCF_001894945.1 Rhodococcus ruber NBRC 15591 | reverse complement strand
GTACGGCACGATGTCGATCATGTGTTCCGATGTGGCGGCGAACCTGCTCGACACGGTGCCGGGCCGCATGCTCGTCCAGCGGTATCTGCGTGCCTACCGCACCGCGGATCCGCAGCCGTCCGTCACCGAGTTCGTCGAGGCCGGCTCGCTCGAGGATTTCGTCGAGGACACGCTGCGGATCATCGGCGAGTACCTCTACGGCAACGGCGCCAACGAGATCCTGGATCTGGCTGTCGCCTCCCCCGCCGTCCGTGAGATGAGCGAGGCGATCTGCGCAGCCCTGCGCGCGCCGAGCCGCGACACGCTGGTCAGCCCGCAGGTGCATCAGGGCGCCGTCACCGAACTGAGCGTGCCACGGGTGCGCAACCGCGCGCGGCCCGGCGCGCTGCCCGACGGCGCGTTCTGGACCGCGACACCCCTCGACGACGGGACATCCGACACGTGGGGCACCAGCGGCGAGAACCTGCGCAGCGCGACCGACCCCGCCCGCTACACGGTGCACTTCGACCCGGACGTCGCGCGGATCGTCCGGATCGACACCGCCGACGACTGGGCCGAGCTGATCGCCGCGCATCCGCTCGAGTACCGCGGCGCGCACGTCCCGGACTGGCCGTCGATCGCCGAGCGGTGGGACGCGGTGCACCTGTCGGCCCTCGGCCTGCTGTGCGCCCATCCGCGGCTGTCGGAAGTGCCGTACGACCGGTACGAGGCGGGCGGCTACCGGCACAGCCAGTCCGGGCCGTGGCCCGGCGTCGGGGACTGGTCGACGGTGAGCACCGCATGGCTGCGGATCCCCGAGCGGTTCGAGATCCGCCCCACCGCCCCGGTCAGGCGATGAGAACCAGGGTGACGGACCTCGACCGGCAATGCGACCGCAACTCCCCGCGATCGCCCGGCCAGACATCGTGGCCGTCAGCGCAGATCGAGATGCAGCCGTAGAGCTTCGTCGAGCGCTGCGAGTGTTCTCACCCCGAGTTTTCCGACAGGTTCGGCGTCCAGGCGGCGCACGGACACCGAACGTACCTGTTCTGCCTGAGCTTTCGACGCTCTGGTCAGACCCGACTCGTCGGGTTCCACGAGTACCTGGAACGGAAAGACGTGTGAGGTGCTGGCGATCAGAGGAACGACGGTGACCACTCCTCTGCCCAGGTTCTCGGCGGTCGCGTTGGCGCGGTCGTTGCTTACCACCACTGCCGGCCGACGCTCGGCCGCTTCGCCACCCTGCGCCGGGTCCAGATCGACCCAGTGGATCTGCGCTCGGCGGATCATTCGGTGTCGGCCGTGGTGACGTCCCACGCGTCGTCCGTGTCGACCTCGGCAAAGGCCGTGGCATAGTCCCGTTCGAGTCCGGCTGCCGCGAGCAGGCGGACAGCGGCTCGGACGCCCGCCGACCGGCCGCGGAGCCCATGATCCCGGATGTACTCGTCGAGGACGTGGACATCCTCGTCCGGGAGACTGATCGTGAACTTGACGGTCATACTGCAAGCATGACCGAAGTATGACTGGTGCACATGATGCGATCCGCGGAGTCGGGTGCGATCAGTCGGGGCCGGGCAGGGCGTGTCCCCACGGCTCCGGCATGGACGCGATGCCGAGCGGCCGGAGACCGGAAAGCACCCCGTCACGCGACTGTGAGGAACTGAAAAGAACTCGCGGCCGCCGCAGGCGTGCCTCTACGCTCGGCGCGATGACCGAGATCCGCCCCGCCGAGCCCGCCGACGTCGACCGCGCGACCCGCACCCTGGCGCGCGCCTTCGCGGACTATCCCTTCACCCGCCACACCGTCGATGCCCGCGACCACCTGCGCCGCGTCGAGGAGTTGCAGCGGTTGTACCTGACCGAGATCGGTCTGCGCTGCGGGCGGGTGTGGGTGTCCGACGACGCCTCGGCCGTCGCGGTGTGGACCATCCCCGAATCCACCGGCATGCCAGAGGCTTTCGCACGCATCGCCGGCCGCGTCGCCGAACTGTCCGGCGATCGGGCCGGCGCGGCGGCGGCCGCGGAGGAGGCGCTGGCGCCGCTGCGGCCCACCGAGCCGGCGTGGTTCCTCGCGACCGTCGCCGTCGATCCGGACCGGCAGGGCTCGGGTCTGGGCGGCGCGGTCCTCGGTCCCGGCCTCGGGGAAGCCCGCGGGGCGGGGGTACCGGCGTATCTCGAGACGTCGTCGGAGCGGAACGTCGCGTTCTACCGCAGGCTCGGGTTCGACGTCGTCGGGGCGGTGGACCTGCCCGGCGACGGGCCGCGCACGTGGGCGATGCTCCGCGAGTAGTGTCCCGTCACGCGAATCCCGTTCGCCTCGACGCTTCCGTCGGCAACGACACCAGCTGCGCCTTCTCCGGCTCGGAGGGCACCAGCGGTTGCAGCGGCAACGCGGCGTCCGGGGCGGTCACCGTCGCCAGGTGCTGCAGCATCACGCCCTCGCGCAGCGCCCACGGACTCACGTCGAGCAGATCGACGTCGAGCGCGCGCATCGCCTCGTCGGCGACGATCGCACCGGCCGGGATCTGCCGGGCCCGTGCGGGCGAGATGCCGCGCAGCCGCGCCCGCTCGCTCGTCGGCAGCTGCGTCAGCCGTCCCGCCCAGCGGTGCACGTCGCTGCGGCGCAGGGTGCGGCGCACGAACGGGCCTCGTCGCTGAGGCGCCGCGCCGGTCAGCCGGGCCAGCTGCTTGAACGTCTTGGACGTGCCCACCACCCGTCCGAACTCTCCTTCCCAGCGCAGCCGCTCCGCCGACTCGCTCAGCGTGTCGCGCACGAAGTGACGCAACTCCCTGACCTGGCGCCGGCGCGGCGGGTCGGAATGGAGATAGGTGCGGGTGAGCAGCCCGGCGCCGAGCGGCAGCGACAGGACGAACTCCGGTTCGGCGTCGCGCCCGAACGCGATCTCCATCGATCCGCCGCCGATGTCGAGCATGAGGATTCGGCCCGCGGACCATCCGTACCAGCGGTGCACCGCCACATACGTCAACCGGGCCTCCTGCAACCCGGACAGGTACTGCGGACGGATCCCGCATTCGGCGTGGATCTGTTCGAGGACCGCATCCCGGTTCGCCGCGTCACGAATCGCCGCGGTGACGAACGGGTACAGCTGTTCCACCTCGTACCGGTGCGCCGCCGCGAGGGTGCGGCTCACGGCCTGGCAGACGCGTTCGATACCGGCCTCCTCCAGGCAGCCGTCGTCGCCGATCGCCTCCCCCAGCAGCGTGGAGGTCTTGACCGCGTGGATCGGCAGCGGCGGGGCCCCCGGCAGCGCCTGCACGATCTGCAGTTGCGCCGAGTTCGAGCCGATGTCGAGGACTCCGAGCCGCACACCTTCGAGTATTCTCCGGTCGCCGCTCCCCCACCACCGTTCCGAGCCGCCGTATCGTGCGGGTGACGAACGGCGGCCGGCTCACCGCGGTGACGGCGGATCGGTTTCCGGTGTCACAGCCGTGACTTCGTGCGCACCGGCGGGGTCGATGCGAACTGCCTCCGATAGGCCGTCGGGGTGACCGCGAAGGCGGCACCGAAGTTCTGCCGGAAGGTGACGGGACTTGGGAAGCCACACGCGGACGCGACGGCGTCGATGCTCCAGTCGGTCGTCTCGAGCAGAACGCGCGCCTCCTGCAGGCGACGTTCGAGGATCCAGCGTGCCGGTGTGGTGCCGGTGGCCTGCCGGAAGTGGCGGACGAAGCTGCGCCGGCTCATCTTCGCGTGGTCGGCGAGACGGTCGACCGTGAGCGGTTCGTCGAGCCGGGTCAGCGCCCACTCGAGCACCTCGGCGATCGCGGTGTCGGTGGCGGGCCGGGCGAGGGGACGCTCGATGTACTGCGCCTGTCCGCCTTCCCGGTGCGGAGCCACGACCAGGTGCCGGGCCACGCGGGCGGCGATCGCCGAGCCGAGGTGCTTGCGCACCAGGTGCAGGCAGGCGTCGATCGCCGAGGCGGTCCCCGCGGAGGTCAGGACGTCGTCGTGGTCGATGTAGAGCACCGACGAGTCCACCTCCGTGCCGGGGCAGCGTTCGGCGAGCAGCGGCATCGCCTCCCAGTGGGTGACCGCCGAGCGACCGTCGAGCAGTCCGGCCTCGGCGACGGCAAAGGCGCCCAGGCACAAGCCGGCGATCACGGCGCCCCGCGCATGTGCCTGGTACAGAATCTCTTTCAAGGTGTCCCCGACCGGCTCCGGGGGATGGGACCACGACGGGACGATCACGATGTCGGCCCAGTCGACCGCCTCCGGCCCGGCGACCTCTCCGATCGGGTACCCCTCGGCGGTGCGGACCGACCCGGCCCGGTCGCTCCACAATCGGGTCTGCCAGTCCGGGGCGAGATCGAGCCGGCTCACCTCGCCGAACACCATCAGCGGTGCGGCGAGGTGGAACATGGTGATGCCGTCGAAGGCGTAGACGGCGATGCGCATCCGATCCTCCCGAATTGGCCCGACTTCATCGAAAGTGTGCATTAGTGCCACTCACGGTCAGGGTAGCGCGCGGGAACAATCGAACGGGAGGCGCCCCGCCGGGGCGCGAAACCCCTCGACCACCCGGGAGAACACTGTGACCGCACCCCGCCGCGCCCTCGTCGTCGTCGACGTCCAGCAGGAATACTTCGACGGCCCGCTCGAGATCCAGCATCCGCCGCGTGAGGAGTCGCTCGCCAACATCGCCGCCGCTCTCGACGCCGCCGCGGCCCACGACGTGCCGATCGTCGTCGTCCAGCACCGCATGCCCGACGGCGCCCCCGTCTTCGTCGAGGGCTCGACCGGGTGGTCGCTGCATCCGGAGATCGAGCGGCGCATCGACCCGGCGTGCAAGCGGGTCGACAAGCAGTACGCGAGCGTCTTCGCAGGCACCGACGTGGCCGAGTGGCTGCGTGCCCGTGAGGTCGACACCGTCACGATCGTCGGCTTCATGACCAACAACTGCGACCTCGCGACCGCCGCGGAAGCCGAGGCGCTCGGATTCGCCACCGAGGTCCTCTCCGACGCCACCGGCGCGATCCATCTCGCCAATCAGGCGGGGCAGGTCTCCGCTCAGTCCCTGCACGCCACGCTGATGGTGTTGTTGCAGTCCAACTTCGCCGCGGTCACCACGACCTCCGAGTGGATCGCCGCCGTGAAGTCCGGCGCGACGCTGCCCACGAGCAATCTGGTCGAGTCGGCCCTGCAGGGACGTTCGGCGGCCGCGCCGGTCTGACAACCAGCGGCGACATACCAAGTCCCGCCGGCACACGAAGTACCTGCCGGCGGGACACCCCGCCCACTCGGCTCGCAACTCTGCGAACCTGGAGTACATGGCCACTCACCCAGCGACGTCCGCCCCGCCGAAGAACATGACCTGGATCCCCGGCGGAACGTTCTGGATGGGGTCGGAGGAGTTCTATCCCGAGGAGCGTCCCGTGCACCAGGTCCGGGTCGACGGGTTCTTCATGGACGAGCACCCGGTGACCGTCGCCGAGTTCCGGCGGTTCGTGAAGGACACCGGGCACGTCACCACCGCCGAGACGGCACCCGATCCGAAGGACTACCCCGACGCCGAACCCGACCTGCTGGTGCCCGGGTCGCTGGTGTTCGTGCCGCCGCCCGGGCCGGTGCCGCTCGACGACTACCGCCGCTGGTGGGCGTGGACGCCGGGCGCGCAGTGGCGGCACCCGGAGGGGCCCGGCAGCACCGTGGCCGGACGCGACCGTCACCCGGTCGCGCACGTGTCGTACTTCGATGCGCTCGCCTACGCGCAGTGGGCCGGTAAGGAGCTGCCGACCGAGGCGGAATGGGAGTTCGCCGCGCGCGGCGGCCTGGATCGGGCGCGGTTCGTGTGGGGCGACGAGTTCGCTCCGCGTGGCCGTTACCGCGCCAACACCTGGCAGGGCCGCTTCCCGTGGGAGAACACCGGCGAGGACGGCTTCGTGGGGACCTCGCCCGTCGGGTCCTACCGTCCCAACGGGTACGGACTGGTCGACATGGCCGGCAACGTGTGGGAGTGGACGACGGACCACTACACCGCGCACCACGGCGCCGACGGACGGGACACCGCCCCCGCGCATGCCTGCTGCATCCCGAGCAATCCCCGCACGGGTGCCGGCGACGGGTCCGGCCCGTACCCGCGGCGCGTGATCAAGGGTGGGTCGCACCTGTGCGCGCCGAACTACTGCCTCCGCTACCGCCCGGCGGCGCGGCAGGGCGAGTCGGTCGAGACGTCGACGTGCCACATCGGTTTCCGCTGCATCGTGCGCCCGAACATGTGACGAGGCCGGTGACCGGCATCGCGGTCACCGGCCTCGCAGTGCCGGGGGTCAGCGCGGAACGTCGCCGAGGATCGACACCCGCTCCATCACGCGCCGGTGCGGGAAGCACCGGCGGGTACTGCTCCCTCATCTGCTCGAGGCGCTCGGCGGTCGTGCTCCGGCCGAAGGACGGCACGAAGTCGTGCTCGTTCCTCGCCGTCTACGTCACGGCGCTGGTCCCCCTCTACGCGGCAGTGGTCCCGGAAAGCCCGGTCGCGGAGGAGACCGCCGAGTTCGGCCGGTTCGCGTTCACCGGAACGCTCCATCACGTCCGGATCGATCTTCCCCCCGGCGGGGGTGTGCGGGCCGACGACCGCCGCCGGGTCGCGCTCGCCACCCACTGATCGCTCGCCGACTGCGCAGTTGTCGTGGCGCCACGCCGATGCGGGCGACGACAACTGCGCAGTCGCGGCCGAGTCGGAAGCTCGAATTCGGAGCAAAGAGCGTGGCCGAAGCGGCAGGCAACATCTCCGCGTGCTCGCCCGGAGTGAGAACCTGACACCTGTGGAGATGGTGATCGCGGTGAACCCCGACCCGGCGTCCAAGCTGGGCTACCTGCTGCGCGTGCCCCTCGACGGCGGACTGGTGTTCCGCACCTCCGGCACCTGGCCGCGCACGAAGGCGCTCTACTGCCACCCCGTGCCGAGCGACGAATGGCCCGCCGACCCCGAGGTCGTCGAACGCGTCGCCGTCCGGTCGTGCGCACGCCGCGGCGCGGCGATCGACCTGGTGCTCGACCGCGGCCGGGAGAACCGGTCGCAGATCGTGTACACCACCGCCCGCGGACGCGACGTCGTGTTCTGGCAGTCCCCGCGCACCCGCAAACAGGCCCGCCCCAATGTGCGCACCCCCACCGCCCGCGCCGCAGGCGTCGCCGACCTGCCGATCGTCGTGGACTCGCACGAGCGCTACGCCTACCGGTTCGCCGACCAGCAGGTCGTCCTCACCAAGCGGGCGCTGCCGTGCGGCGACTACGGCGTCTTCCACGACGACCGACTCGTGGCCTCGGTCGAGCGCAAGTCGGTGCCGGACCTGGTAGGCAGCCTGACCAACGGCACGCTGCGCTACGCACTGGCCGAGCTGGCCGCGCTGCCGCGCGCCGCGGTGGTCGTCGAGGACCGCTACTCGGCGATCTTCGCCCTCGACCGGGTGCGGCCCGCGACCGTCGCCGACGGTCTGGCCGAGTTGCAGGTGCGCTGGCCGAACGTGCCGATCGTGTTCTGCGACACCCGCGCCCTCGCGGAACAGTGGACCTACCGGTACCTCGCGGCCGCGTACGTCTGGGCCGAGACCGAGAGCCCGGCGATCGCCCGCATCGCCGCACCCGCCCCCACGACACCGTCGACAGCCGAGGTGCGAGCATGGGCCCGCACGCAGGGCCTACCCGTGCCGGACCGCGGCCGGCTCCGCCCCGAGGTGTGGCAGGCGTGGCACGAGGCTCACCCGGACTGACGCGAGCGCCGACTGCGCACATCTCGTGACGACACGCCGGGCAGTGGCACGAGAAGTGCTCAGTCGCCGTGCGGTTCGGTGGCGTGCGCGCTCGCAGCCCCCGAACCCGTCCGTTGTGCATGCCTCCAAACACCTTCCCGCAACGGTGTGTCGCCGGGGACATCCGATCCCTACTGTCGGCGGCACCGACGTGTCCTGCATCACACCGAGGACGTCGGGCCTCCATCGAACAGAAGGAAGTCGACGATGACACTGAACGGGAAGATCGCGATCGTCACCGGCGCCGCGCAGGGAATCGGCGCAGCGACCGCCCAGCGGCTGGCCGCCGAAGGCGCGACGGTGATCGCGGCGGACATCCAGGACGCCGGGGCGACCGTGGACGCCGTCCTCACCGCCGGCGGCAAGGCCGAGGCGCACGCCCTCGACGTGCGCGTCCGGAGCAGCTGGGCCGACACGGTCCGCGAGGTGATCGAGCGGCACGGCCGCGTCGACCTGCTCGCCAACGTGGCCGGTGTCGTCAACATGATCAGCGAGGACAGCGTCGTCGGGCTCACCGAGGAGGCGTGGGATCACGTCATCGGCACCGACCTGAAGGGTGTGTGGCTCGGGATGCAGGCGGTGATCCCGAACATGATCGAGCGTGGCGGCGGCCGGATCGTCAACATCGCGTCGATGGCGGCGCTGCGCGGCCTGCCGAACCTCGCCTCGTACTCGGCGGCGAAGGGCGGCGTCGTCTCCCTCACCAAGCAGGCAGCGTTCGAGTACGGCGACAAGAACGTCCTCATCAACGCGATCTGCCCCGGCACGATCGACACCCCGATCCTGGCGGACATCACCGACGAGATGCGCGCCGCGAACGCCAACGCCCACATCGTCCGGCGTCTGGGCCGGCCGGAGGAGATCGCGTCGATGGTCGCCTACCTGATGCGGGAGGGCAGCTTCCTGACCGGCGAGATCTACCCGGTCGACGGCGGGTGGGCCGCCAAGGGCAACTTCTGACGGACCGCCGCGCGAGCGTGGGTGGATCCGGCAGCACGGTTGGATTCACCCACAATCGCCCTCCCATCCCCCTCTTCACCGTCGGGCCTCATGCCACCAGGGTGTGATCTGCGACATAGCCCGATCCGACTCGAAGGACGCGCACCGTGAACGACGAGCACTGCACTTTCGGCCTGTGGTACGACTTCCGCAACCCCACGCGATGGCCGCGCAGCTTCACCGACTTCTACCGGCAGAGCCTCGAACAGATCGCCTGGGCCGAACGCTGTGGGATCGGCTCGGTGTGGTTGACCGAGCATCACTTCATGGAGGACGGCTACACCCCGTCGCCGTTCGTGCTCGCCGCCGCGATCGGATCGCACACCGAGCAGCTGCGCATCGGCACCAATCTGATCGTCGCCCCGCTGCACAACCCGATCCGGCTCGCCGAGGACGCGGCCACCGTGTCGCTCCTGACGGCGGGCCGCTTCGATCTGGGAGTCGGGCAGGGGTACTGGCAGCCGGAGTTCGAAGCGTTCGGCCGCTCGCTGCGGCACCGGCCGAGCCTGCTCGAGGAGGGCATCGCGCTGATCCGGCAGGCGTGGGACGGCGACTGCGTCGAGTTCCGGGGCAGCCGCTTCGACTTCCCGGCACTGCCGGTGACGCCGCAGCCGGAACGCACCCCGCAGGTGCTCGTCGGCGCGATGGCCGACCCGGCCATCGACCGGGCGGCACGCATCGCCGACGGGTTCCTCAGCACCCAGAACGCGCACCACGAGACGTACCTCGACGCACTCGAGCGGCACGGGCGCCCCCGCGACGCCGGCCGCATCTACGCCGGGCAGTGGGCGGTGATCGCCGACGATCCGGAACGTGAATGGGCCCGGATCGGGGAGCACGCGCTGTACCAGATCAACGGCTACATCCGGATGGGGGCGTTCGGGCCGCCGGAGTCCACCCCGTTGTTCGACTCGCCGCAGGCACTCGTCGACGCGGGGGCGTTCCAGCTGTGGGACGCGGCGACCGCGGTGCGGGAACTCACCACCCTGCTCGTGGCCCGGCCGCAGGTCAAGGACGTGCACTTCTGGGCGCAGCTGCCCGGCGAATCCGTCGACAGCGGTTCGGCCCGGATCGAGCTGCTCACCTCGAAGGTGATGCCCGAGGTCCGGTCGGCGGTGGCCGCCGCCCGGCAGGAGGTGCCTGCATGACCCCGTCTCCGGGCAGCCCGCTGGTGATCACCGACTTCCTGTATCGCGCGCGGGAATTGTTCTCGGCCAAGACGATCACGCAGTACCAGGACGGCGGGGCGATCTCGCGGTACACGTACCGCGACTACACCGACCGGGTGTTCCGGTTGGCGGCGGCCCTGATCGAACTCGGGGTGCGGCCCGGCGACCGGGTGGCGACACTGGCCTGGAACCATCGCCGGCACCTCGAGCTGTACCTGGCGGTGCCCCTGGCGGGTGCGGTGTTGCACACCGTCAACCTGCGGCTCGAGGCCGACGAGATCGCCTACATCGTCGACCACGCCGACGACCGGATGATCTTCGTCGACACCGCGCTGCTGCCGCTGCTCGACACCGCCCGCGCCCGGCGGCCCGGCATGCTCGTCGTCACCACCGACGGCGACGGGATCGACCTGCCCGCCCAGGACGCACTCACCGACGCCGCCGCACCCTTGACCGAGCCGGTTCCCCGCGACGAGAACGACCTCGCGGCACTGTGCTACACGTCCGGCACCACCGGTTTCCCCAAGGGGGTGGGGTATTCGCACCGCGGCCTGTACCTGCACACGTTCACCGCGTGCCTGGCCGACGGGCACGCGATCTGCGAGCGCGACACCGTCTGCCACGTCGTGCCGATGTTCCATGCCAATGCATGGGGAATTCCGTTCGCGGCGTTGATGACCGGCGCGAACCAGGTGCTGCCGGGACCGCACCCCGCGGTGCCGGACATCGCCCGGATCCTCGAGGCCGAACGCGTCACCTACGTCGGGATGGTGCCGACGGTCGCCGTCGAGCTGGTGCGCCACGCCCTGGCGACGGGAACGGACCTGACGAGTCTGCGCGCACTGGTGCTCGGCGGCTCGACCCCGACCCCGGAACTGATCCGCAGCATCGAGGAGGACCTCGGGGTGCCGGCCTATCAGGGCTGGGGCATGACGGAGATGTCGCCGATGGGCACGTTCGCCCGGCCTCCCCGCGCCGCCGACGACGATCCGGGCAGGCGCTACGAGTACATCCGCCGGCAGGGGCGGTTGCTGCCCGGGTTGCGGTGGAAGCTCGTCGACGACGACGGCGCTGTAGTTCCCCACAACGGTGTCGATCGGGGTGAGCTGCTCATGCGGGGCCCGTGGGTGGCCGAACGATACTTCCGCGACGAGCACCCGGAGGCGTTCGTCGACGGCTGGTTGCGCACCGGCGACATCGCCACCATCGACGAGGAGGGTTACCTCACCATCGTCGACCGGGCGAAGGACCTGATCAAGAGCGGCGGCGAGTGGATCAGCTCGGTCGCGCTCGAACAGGCATTGGTGCAGGTCCCGCACGTCGCCGACGCCGCGGTCGTGGCCGTGCCGCACGAGAAGTGGCAGGAGCGGCCCCTGGCGTTCGTCGTCGCCGAGGAAGGGCAGGTTCTCGACCCGGAGGCGGTGCGTACCGCGCTCGCCGACCTCGCACCCCGCTGGTGGGTGCCCGAGCAGGTGGTGGTCGTCGAGTCGTTGCCGCGCACCAGTGTCGGCAAGGTCGACAAGAAACGCCTGCGCAGCACCGTCGACGCCCGGGTGTTTGTGGACTCCCACAACGGCGGCGGAGCCAGATTCCCCGCCTGAACCGGGCACCGCTCTAGCGTCGGGTCCACCGGTGCGGCGCGGGCGGCCCCGCCGGAGGCGTCGTCGCAAGGAGGCACACCGTGAAGTTCGGCATCTTCTACGTCCTCGAGTGCCCGGACCGGGACTTCTCCCGGGCCTACCGCGAGATGCTCGAACAGATCGCCTACGCCGAGCAGCTCGGCTTCGACGAGGTGTGGCTGGCCGAGCATCACGGCAGCGACTACGGGTCGATGCCGTCGCCGCAGGTGGCGGCGGCGGCGATCGCCGCCCGCACCGAACGGATGCGGATCGGCATCGCGGTGAGCAACCTGACGTTCGACTGGCCGGTGCGCATCGCGGAGGACTACGCGATGGTCGACGTCATCTCCGGTGGCCGCCTCGATTTCGGGGTGGGGCGCGGCTACCAGCCGGACGAGTTCCACAACATGGGCGTCGCCGATCTACAGGGCGAGAGTCGCGAGGTGTTCGTCGAGGCGCTCGAGATCGTGCGGGGCCTGTGGAGCAAGAAGCCCGGCGAGCCGTTCTCCTACCACGGCAAGCACTTCGACCTCGACAACGTCGACTGCCGCCCGACCCCGGTGCAGCGGCCGACCCCGCCGATCTACATTGCCTCGATCAGCCCGGAGACCCTGGATCTGGCGGCCGACCAGGGCTACAACATGCTGGTCACGCCGACGTTGATGACGATGCCGGAGCTTAACGCGTTCGTCGTCGACGCCAAACGACGGCTGCGCGACCTCGGCCGGGACGTGCTGAGCCTGGATTTCCCGATGAACTGGCAGATCCACCTCGCCGACACCGAGGACGTCGCGGTCGAGAACGCGCGGGACGCCCTGACCTGGTATTTCGATGCGGCGCTCGCGGCGGTGCCGCAGGGCCCGGACGTGCCGGCGACCTACGAACGCTACGCCGAGCTGGTCGCCGCGGCCGACGAGGCCGGCGGCATGACCGTCGAGGGGCTGCGCGACGGCGGCGTCGTGTACGTCGGTGATCCCGACGGCCTGACCCGGCAGCTCGAGTCGCTGCACGACGAGACCGGCCTGCAGCACCTGATCTGCTGGATGCGGTTCGGCGGCCTGGCCCACGAGAAGGTGATGCGGTCGCTCGAGCTGTTCGCCGAACACGTCATGCCCCGGTTCCGGGATCGCCCGGCCGTGGTGCCGAGGGCCCTGCGGCCCGACCCGGCCACCCCTCTGCTTTCCCATCCGCTCGATCCCACTTCCCCACTCGCACAGGAGGACATCATGGGTTATCTGCCCGTCGAGAACGACCGCCGGATCTACTTCGAACACCACCGCGGGGAGGGTCGGCCGATCGTGCTGATCCACGGCTGGGGTGCCACGGCCCGCGCCTGGGACACGACACTGCCGGCGCTGCGCGCCAACGGCAACGAGGTCGTGACGCTCGACCTGCGGTGCTGCGGCCGATCCGACAAGGACTTCGACGACGTGTCGATCGCCGCGCTGGCCGCCGACGTGGTGGCGCTGGTCGAGCACCTGGACCTGGACCGGCCGGTGATCAACGGCTGGTCGCTCGGCGGGGCGGTGGCGACCGCGGCCGCCGCGCAGCTCGGGGAGCGGGCGTCGGCCTTGGTGCTCACCGGTGGGGCGTCGCCGCGGTACACCGCCACCGACGACTGGCCGCACGGGGGGACGGTCGCCGACGTCGAGGGTGTGCTCGCCGGCGCCGCCGCGAACCGGGCCGAGACGTTCCGCGGGGTCGCCGCGGCGGTGTGCGCCCAGGATCCCGGCGAGGCCGTGCTCGAGTCGATCTGGGACATGTTCATGTCGATGGGTCCGCGGGGCGACGACTCGCTGCGCGATCTGGCGACGATCGATCTGCGCAAGGAGATCGCGGCGCTGGAGGTGCCGATCCTGCTGCTCCACGGGCGGCTCGATGCGTTCGTGCCGTTCTCCGGCGCCGAGGCGGTGCCGGCGCTCAACGACCGCGCCGAGGTCGTGGAGTTCCCGTCGAGCGGGCATGCCCCGTTCCTCGAGGAGCGGGACCGCTACCTCGCCGCGTTGACAGGATTCCTGAACCGATGAGCGGCGTCAGGACGTGGCTGGTCACCGGCGGTTCCCGGGGCATCGGGCGGGCCGTGGCGGAGGCCGCGGCCGTCCGCGGCGACAACGTGGCGGTGTTCGCCCGCAAGCCGGCGACGGCGCCGTGGACGCACCCCGAGCGGGTGGTGGAGATCAACACCGACATCAGCGATGCGGCGTCGGTCGGGCTCGGGGTGGACGCGGTGTTCGACCGGTTCGGGGCGCTCGACGTCGTGGTCAACGCCGCGGGTGTGCACCGCGGCGGCCAGATCGACGATCTGCCCCGCGCCCACTGGGACGAGGTGCTGGCCACCAACCTCACCGGCGCGTTCGAGGTGGCCCGGACCGTCGTCCCCCGGCTGTCCGCAGGGGCGGCGATCGTCAATGTCGGTGCGGTGGTGGGTTTCCGAGGGTTCCCCGGCGACGTCGCCTACGGTGCGGCGAAGGCCGGGCTGAGTGGGCTGACCCAGGTGCTCGCCGTCGAGCTCGCACCGCGGGACATCCGCGTCAATCTCGTCATCCCCGGTTTCGTGGACACCGACATGACCTCGGCGTTGACGGGCCGGGCCCGGGAGCGGGTCGTCGCGGCGATCCCGATGGGCCGAACGGGCCGCCCCGAGGAGATTGCGCAGGTCGTCGTGGGTGTCGCGGACGCGCCGTACATGACCGGCTCGGTGGTGGCCACCGACGGTGGGCTGATGTCCTCGTTCAGCTCGCGGTCGTGACCGTCCGGTCGTTGTAGCGGCCTACAACGACCGGAAAACCGGCGTGACCCACACCACAGTCTTCCGGATACCGTCGGAGGCAGCAGTTGGGAAGTTCTTCCCCCGCTCCCTGATTCGTCCAAGTCCTCACTCGAAGGAGCTCAGATGGACAACGTCGCGACCGCCGGAAGCCTCGAAGCGGCCAACAAGAAGCTCGTCGCCGAGTTCATGGAGGTGTTCACCTCCGGCGACGTCGAGGCGATCCTCGGCTACCTCGCCCCCACCGCCACGTGGTGGGTGGCCGGCACCATCGACGGAATCTCCGGGACCAAGACCAAGGAGGAGTTCCGCGAGATGCTCTCGGGCCTGTCCGCGACCACCAGGACCGGGGCGATCGCCCTGACCCCGCGGGCATGGACTGCCGAGGGCGACCGGGTCGCCGTCGAAACCGAGTCGTACTCGGAGATGGCCAACGGCCGCGTCTACAACAACCTCTACCACTTCGTCTTCGAGATCCGGGACGGCCTGATCCAGTCGGTCAAGGAGTACCTCGACACCGAACACACCCGGGCCGTGTTCCTCGCACCCTGATCCGCTTCCCGTCTCCCTCCATCCCCCTCACACAAGGAGTTACGTCCATGGACGTCGGCATGCTGCTCGTGTTCCAGAACTACCACGAAAACGTCAGCGACCAGGAAGTGTTCGTCCGCGAGCTCGAGATGGGCGTCGCCGCGGAGAAGTACGGCTTCGATGCCGTCTGGTCCGCCGAACACCACTTCGACGACTACTCGATGTGCCCGGACAACATGCAGATCATGTCGTACCTCGCGGCCCGCACGTCGACCGTCAAGCTGGGCACCGGCGCGGTGATCCTGCCGTGGAACAATCCCGTCCGCGTCGTCGAGAAGATGACGATGCTCGACATGATGTCCGAGGGTCGCGCCCTGTTCGGCATGGGCCGCGGGCTGGCCAAGATGGAGTACGACGCGTTCGGCATCCCGATGGACGAAGCGCGTGGACGGTTCATCGAAGCCGCCAACCTCGCGATCGAGGGGCTGCGCACCGGTGTGGTGGACCAGCCCGACGGCGAGTTCTACCCGCAGCAGCGCGTCGAGATCCGTCCGGCCCCGAACCCGGCCTACGAGTGGGGACGCGACCGCCTGTTCGGCGCCGCGATGTCGCCCGACTCGGTTCCGGTCATCGCCGATCTCGGCGTCCGCATGATGACGTTCATGCAGTTCGAGTTCGGTAAGCACGCCGAGGCGATCAATCGGTGGCGCGACCTGTACCGCGAGCGCTGGAACACCGAGCCGCTGCCGCCGGTTATCCAGGACTTCGTGATCTGCCACGAGGACGCGGAGGAGGCCCGTCGCCTCGCCTACGAGCACGTCGCGCGGTATTTCCTGTCGGTGATCAAGCACTACGACTTCGCCGGCGAGCACTGGCGCGAGACGAAGGGCTACGAGACCTACCAGGTCGGCGCCGACATGATCCGCGAGGCCGGAATGGAAGCCGCGGCCGACGCGTACGTCGAGGCCAACGTGTACGGCACGCCCGAGCAGATCGTCGAGAAGTACGCCGCCCGGCACGAGATGATCGGCGACTTCTTCGCCAATGCGGCGTTCGCGTTCGGCGGCCTGCCGATCGAGCAGGCGGAGAAGGCCCTGAAGCTCTACGGCGAGAAGGTCGTCCCCGAGCTCCACAAGATGAAGGCGCCGGTTCCGGCGAACGCCTGAGCCGTTCGGGGCGGTGCCCGGTCCCGTCGGGCACCGCTCCGGCCGACCCCGTCGGAGGACGAGATGAATCCAATTGCCGCCCAAGAGTTCACCGCCGAGTTCCGGGACGTGATGGCCAGTGTGTGCACCCCGGTGACGGTGGTGACCGCACTCGACGGTGCCCGCCCGCACGGCACCACCGTCAGCGCCTTCGCCTCGCTGTCGCTCGATCCTCCGATGGTCCTGGTGGCCCTCGACCGCGGGTCCGACCTGCTCACGGTCGTGCGGTCCGGAGGACGTTTCGGGGTGAACGTCCTCGGCCACGGCCAGGACGCCCTCGCCCTGACGTTCGCCCGCAAGGGCACCGACAAGTTCGACGGGGTCGACTGGTCGCTGTCGGCCGGGGTGCCGCGGGTCGACGCGGCGCCGGGGTGGTTGGCGTGCCGGGTCGCCGACCTCGTCGACGGCGGCGACCACGTCGTCGTCCTCGGGCACGTCGAAGCCGCCGCCCGCGTCGACCATCCGCCGCTGACGTACCACCGGCGCACCTTCGGCACCCACAGCGCAGAACAGGAGTAGTCGCCATGCCACGGACCAGCCCCGCTCAGGACGTCGAACTCGCGGTCGAGACCCTCGCCGCCGGCGGCATGGTCGTCGTCGTGGACGACGACGACCGGGAGAACGAAGGCGACCTCGTCGCGGCCGCCGCCACGATGACCGCCGAGCAGATGGCGTTCATCGTCCGGCACACCACCGGCATCGTCTGCGCGCCGATGACCGCGCACCGCGCCGACACCCTCGACCTGCCACTGATGGTCGAACGCAACACCGACGCGCACGGCACGGCGTTCACCGTCACCGTCGACCACGTCTCCACCGGGACCGGGGTCAGCGCGCAGGACCGGGCCGCGACCGTGCGGGCACTCGCCGACGACACGACCGAACCTGCGGATCTGCGCCGGCCGGGCCACGTCTTCCCGCTGCGCGCCCGCGAGGGCGGGGTGCTCGCCCGCGCCGGGCACACCGAGGCGACCGTGGATCTGCTGCGTCTCGCCGCGGCCGGGGACGTGGGGGTGATCGGGGAGATCGTCGCCGAGGACGGCTCGATGCGCCGCGGCGCCGATCTCGTCGCGTTCGCCCGGGAGCACGGCCTGCCCCTGCTGCGGATCGCAGACCTGGTGCGATACCGGGCTGCGACGGAGCCGTTCGTCGAGCTCGTCGCCGAGGCGACGATGCCCACCGAGTTCGGGGAGTTCCGGGCCGTGGCGTTCCGGTCGGTGCTCGACGGCACCGAGCATCTCGCACTGGTCATGGGTGACGTCGCCGCCGCCGGGCGCACCTCCGACGGGGTGCTGGTGCGGGTGCACAGCGAGTGCCTGACCGGCGACATCCTCGGTTCGCTGCGATGCGACTGCGGGGCGCAGCTCGAGCGTGCGCTCGCCGAGATCGCCCGGGAAGGGTGCGGGGTGCTCGTGTACCTGCGCGGCCACGAGGGCCGGGGCATCGGGCTGGCCCACAAGATCCGCGCGTACTCGCTGCAGGAGCAGGGCCTCGACACCGTCGATGCGAACCGGGCGCTCGGTCTGCCCGACGACTCGCGCAGCTACGGGGTGGGCGCCCGGATCCTCGCCGACCTGGGCGTGCGGCGGATGCGGCTGATCACCAACAATCCCGGCAAACTCGGTGGGCTGGAGGGCTATTCGATCGAGATCGTCGGGCGGGTGGCGTTGCCGACCGTCGTCACCGCACACAACGTGCGCTACCTGCGGGCCAAGCGGGACCGGATGGGCCACGAGCTCGACGGCGCACTGGCGACTGTGATCGCGACCTGATTTCCCGTAGATTGTGATAATGAACAACATCGACACGTGGCGGCGCCGCACCCTCGGGCGCCGGGAGGTGAGGTAGACGCATGGCGCTGCCGAGCGGGAACGTCGAGCCGACGACGCCTGAGCACGGCTCCGCCCGTGCGACGGTCCCGACCGCCGCCCACGCGCCCACCCTGGTGGCCCACCCCGCGACCCGGCCCCGCGAACGCGACGTCATCACCGCGTTCGCCGAGATCACCGGGGAAGCCATCGGCGACGCCGACCTCGAACAGCTGCTGCGCTCGGTGTGCGTGAAACTGTGCACCGTGCTCGGGGTGTCCCGCAGTTCGCTCTACCTCAGACGCCCCGACGGCCGGTTCCGCGGCGCCGCGGGACACTGCGCCGACGAGGGTGACATCACCGAAGCCGTCAAGCGCCAGGAATCCGGGATCGCCGGCGACCACTTCAGCCGGGAGATCATCGAGACCGCCCGGTCGGTGCTCATCGAGGACGTCCCCAACGACCCGCGCCCCCATCGCCGGACCATGGAGCACTGGCGGGTCCGCGCCATGCTCGGGGTGCCGTTGGTGTTCGACGGAGAGGTCATCGGCCTGCTCTTCGTCGACAACAAGGATCTTCCCCGCCGTTACACCGCCGAGGACATCGAGATCGCCGAGATGTTCGCCCAGCTCAGCGCGTTGTTTCTCACCCAGGCGATGCTCAACTCGCGGCTGCGGGCACAGGCCTCGGAGATCACCCGCAGCCGCAACACGCTCGCCTACCTCGCCGACGTGCACCGCAAGCTCACCAACGCCGTGCTCGAGGGCGCCGACATCCAGCGCGTGGTGCGGCTGCTCAGCGACCTGTCGACCAAGCCCGTCGTCCTCTACGACGAGGACTTCCGGGTACTCGCCTGGGCGGCGCCGGTCACCCTCGGATTGGACCGCGCCCCGGTGATCTCGGAGCAGATCCGGCGCATGCCCTCGGTCGAGGCCGAACTCGCCGGCCTGAGCCCGGACCGGCCGTCGGCCGTGGTGCCGCCCACGTTGTCCGTCGGCCTCGGCCGCCGGCATCTGCTGTGCCGGCTGATGATCGAGGGCAAACCCAACGGCTACCTGGGCATCGTCGAGGTCGGCCGTTCGCTCGAGCAGGTCGACGCGAACATCGCCGAACACGGCGCGACGGTGCTGTCCCTGCAGATCCTCTCCGAACGCCGGCAGATCGAGACCCAGGGCCAGGCCCGCGACGACTACCTGTCGGATCTGCTGCGCAACACCCGCGACAAGGAACACCTGGTGCGGCGCGGCCCGCAGTTCGGTATCGACCTCACGTATCCGCACGTGCTGGTCCGGTTCACCCTCGCGGCGAACCAGCGGATGTCCGCCTCCGCCGCGCAGCGTCTGGTCACCCGCCGCTTCCAGGAGGTGCTCGGGATCGACGAGCCGGCGGCGGTGAAACTGCCCGGCAGCGTGATCGTCCTCGTGCCGCTGCCCGACGGTGGCTGCGCGGAGGAACTGCAGCGGGTGCGCGACGCGGTGTCGCGGATCCGCGCGTCGCTGCAGCCGCAGCTGGCGACCGGCGCCACCGTCATCTCCGGTGTGTGCCGGGAGGTCACCGACTTCTCGCAGGCCGCCCGGGAGATGCGGGAGGTCGCCGAGATCGCGCGGTCGTTCGAATGGTCCGCCGGGGTCCTCGACGTCACCGAGCTCGGACTGTTCCGGCTGGTCGTCAGCTCCGGCCGGGTCAAGGAGGCGGTGCACTTCGCGCACGAGTACCTGCACGCCGTGCAGACGGCCGACGACGGCGTCCTGCTCGACACGTGGCGCGCGTTCGTCACCGCCGAGGGGCGGGTCCAGGGCGCCGCACAGACGCTGGACGTGCACGAGAACACGGTGCGCTACCGGATGGGCAAGATCAAGGAACTGACCCGGCTCGATCCGGCCAGTCTCGACGTCATGCTCTCGGCGCGGCTCGCCTTCCAGATCCTCGACTTCTCCGGGAGCTGACCAGCGCGGACCCTACTCCCACGGCGGTTGTGGAAACCCACAACGAGCGACGAAAGCCGCACTGCCCCCACCGGACCCGGCCGATACCGTCGTGGTATGCCGACCGATATGACAGACAGCGAACTGACGGGGATCGATCTCCCCGCGCTGCGCGACTGGATGGACGCAAGCGGCCTCGGTGCCGGCGACCTCACCGAGGTCTCCCCGATCGGCGGCGGAACGCAGAACATCATGCTCGCGTTCGAGCGGGCGGGAACCCGCTACGTTCTCCGCCGCGGACCGAAACACCTTCGCCCGCACTCGAACCGGATGATGCTGCGGGAGATGACCCTGCTGCGTGCCCTGGCCGGGACCGCGGTGCCGCACCCGAGCTTCATCGCCGGGTGCGAGGATACCGACGTCCTCGGCGCCGTCTTCTATCTGATGCACGCTGTGGACGGCTACAACGCAGCGGAGAGCCTGTCCCCCGCCCACGCCGCCGACCGGGACACCCGCCGTCGCATGGGCCTGGCAATGGTCGACGCGCTCACCGAACTCGGCCGGGTCGACCCTGCCGCGATCGGTCTGACGGGATTCGGACGCCCGGAGGGGTTCCTCGAACGGCAGGTGGGCCGCTGGACCAGCGAACTCGAGTCCTACACGCTGCTGTCCGGATATCCCACGGTGCTGCTGCCCGGCGTCGACCGCCTCGCGTCGTGGCTCGACGACAACCGGCCCCGGCAGTGGACACCCGGCATCCTGCACGGCGACTACCACGTCTCCAACGTCATGTTCGATCGGATCGCCCCCACGGTGAATGCGATCGTCGACTGGGAGATGGCCACCGTCGGCGATCCGCTGCTCGACCTCGGCTGGATGCTCGCGATCTGGCCCGAGACCGACGGCGAGCCCGACCTGCTCGAAAGCCGCCTCGCCGACGCCGGTGGACTGCCCACCCGTGCGGAACTGGTGCGGCGGTACGCCGAGAACACCGACCGCGATCTCGCCGCCCTCGACTGGTACACCGCGCTGGCCGCGTTCAAACTCGGCATCATCCTCGAAGGCACCTACGCCCGCGCCTGTTCCGGGCAGGCCCCCCGCCCGGTCGGCGACCGGCTGCACCGGTACGCCCTCCACCTGTTCGAGCGCACCCTGCGCTTCCTCGACTGACCCGCCGACCCCGGAGGTAGACACACATGGCATGGGATTTCTCCACCGAACCCGAATTCCAGCAGAAGCTGGACTGGATGACCGCCTTCGTGCGCGAGGAGATCCGTCCGCTCGAAACCCTCGAGCTGACCTGGCCGCAACTGCTCACCGCGATTGCGCCGCTGCAGCAGAAGGTCAAGGCGCAGCAGCTGTGGGCCGCGCACCTCGACCCCGAACTCGGCGGACAGGGCTACGGCCAGGTCAAGCTCGGTCTGATGCACGAGATCCTCGGTTCGTCACCCCTCGGTCCGATCGTGTTCGGCTGCCAGGCACCGGATTCCGGCAATGCGGAGATCCTCGCCGCGGTCGGCACCGACGACCAGAAGCGCCGCTGGCTCGACCCGCTGCTCGCCGGTGAGAAGTACTCGGCCTTCGCCCTGACCGAACCGGACAACGCCGGCGCCGACCCGACCAACCTGCAGACCACCGCCGTCCGCGACGGCGACGACTGGGTGCTGAGCGGCGACAAGTGGTTCATCAGCAACGCCTCGACCGCCGACTTCGTCATCGTCGTCGCAGTCACCGATCCCGACGCCGAGCGACACCGCCGCGCCTCACAGTTCATCGTCCCCATCGACACCCCCGGCCTGGACGTGGTGCGCGACATCGCCTCGATGGAGAACCCGTCGCCGCGCGAGAACACCTACGGCTCGCACTGCGAGGTGACCCTGCGCGACGTGCGGGTCGGTGCCGACGCGCTGCTCGGCAATCCCGGCGACGGCTTCCTCATCGCCCAGAAGCGGCTCGGCCCCGGCCGCATTCACCACTGCATGCGGTGGATCGGCCAGGCCAACCGCGCCTTCGACATGATGTGCGAACGCGCCACCTACCGCTTCGCGCACGGCAGCGTCCTCGGCGAGAAGCAGACCGTGCGCAACTGGATCGCCGACTCCGCCGCCGAGATGCAGGCACTGCGGCTGATGACGCTGCAGGCCGCCTGGGTGATCGACACCCAGGGCACCAAGGCGGCCCGCAAGGAGATCGCCATGATCAAGTACTTCGGCGCGAAGATCCTGCACGACATCATCGACCGCGCCGTGCAGACCCACGGCTCCCTCGGCTACAGCTCCGATCTGCCGCTCGACTTCATGTACCGCGCCGCGCGCGCCGCGCGACTCTACGACGGCCCGGACGAGGTGCACCGCGACACCGTCGCCAAGCTGATCCTGCGTGGCTACGAAGCCCCTGCCGACCGGATCCCCACCGAGCACGTGCCCACCCGGCGTCGCGCAGCGCGGGACCGCTACGCCGCGCTGTTCGACGAGGTGCTCGCGTCCGTGTGAACCCGGGGCGCGCCCGGCGACCGAGCGTGCACTTCTCGTGCCACTGCCCGGCGTGTCGTCACGAGAAGTGCACGTTCGTCGAACGCTCAGGAGGTGCCGGCGGGCTCGTGCGCGCCGGTGTAGTGCATCGGGCTGTCGCGCAGGTGCACCGGCGGCAGGTTGCGGTCGGGGGTGTGCACGACGGGTGCGTCCGACGGGACGCGTCCCCGGGCGCGGTCCCAGCCGGCGCGGGCGCGCGGGTGGTAGCGGTAGCGCCGGGGAACGAGCTTCTCCCCCAGCCCGATCGAGCGCCCGATGATGCGGTGCAGGCGCTGTTCCCGGCGCGAGAAGGGGTAGCCCAGGAGTTCGCGCACCGGCGGGTCGTACAGGCCGATCGTCAGCCAGACGAACCCGCGGGTCACGGGCGGCCGCAGCACCGCCCACACGCTCGCAGGCACCCACCGCAGGAACGGCGGCCGGCCCAGGTGCGAGAGGTCGAGCACGTCGCGGGTGGCCTTGTTGTCCTCGAGCACCTCGCGGCACATGCGGTCCCAGTAGGCGAGGAAGTCCTCCCAGCTGCCGGGGACGGGCCGCATCGACATCCCGTAGAGCCGGTACCACTGGACGTGCTCGTCGAACAGCCGGTGCTTGTCGGCGAGCGGGAGCGGACCGTCGAACCACTCGATCGAGACGACGAGGCTGTAGAAGAACGTCGCGTGCGCCCAGTAGAAGGTGTCGGGGTCGAGGGCGTGATAGCGCCGGCCCTGCTTGTCGATGCCCTTGATCGTGTCGTGGTACCCGCGCACCTGGGCGGCGGTCTCCGGGGCGCGCGGACCGTCGAAGACGACGCCGTAGATGGGGTACAGCGAGCGGTACAGGCGTTCCCAGCGCTCGTCGAAGAACTGCGAGTGCTCCTCCACGGCCGCGCCGAGACCGGGATGCATGTTCTGCATCGATCCGGCCCACGGCCCGAACACCATTCCGCGCCAGCCGCCGAAGTACTTCCACGTCAGGTTGTCGGGCCCGAGCGGCACGAGCTCAGTTTGACTACGCACGTTGTCAGTTTGAGGGCGGGGCACGGAGGGTGTCAAGGGCGCGCGTTGACTCATCCAAAATGCGCGCGTAGAGGTAGTCGTTGCCTCAAATGAGAATGCGCGCGTACGGTGCGCCTGCCGTGTCCGGCCTGGGCCGGGCGGTAGGCCCGGACGATGGGGCTGTCGATGAGTCAACGCAAGGCCGTGACCAAGACGATCGCGACGCGGTACGCCCGGGCCGACAAGGCCACCAAGGGTGTCATCCTCGACGAGTTGTGTGCCACGACCGGCTGGCACCGCAATCACGCCCGCAAGGCGTTGATGCAGGCGTTGCGGCCCACCGCGGTCAGGCGACGCACCCCGAGATCACCGAAGTACGGCTCCGACGTGATTGCGGCGCTGCGGTTCTGCTGGGCGGTGCTCGGTGCGCCGGCGGGCAAGCGCCTCGCGGCGGTGCTGCCGGACCTGGTGCCGATCCTGCGTCGGTTCGGCGAGTTGAGCATCGACGACGCCACCGCAGAGTTGTTGGTGTCGATGTCGGCGGCGACCATCGACCGCCGGCTTGCCGAGGACCGGCGCAGGCTCGATCCGAAAGGCAGAGCGCACACCAAGCCGGGGTCGGGTGCTCGAGTCGCAGATCCCGATCCGCACGTGGGCGCAGTGGGGCGACGCCGTGCCCGGGAACGCGCAAGATCGACCTGGTCGGGCACGAGGGCGGCAACGCGGTCGGCGACCATGCCTACACGTTGACGGTCACCGACATCGCCACCGGGTGGACGGAGAACCGGAGCGTGCCGAACAAGGCGCGCAAGTGGGTGCTCGCCGCCCTCGAGGAGATCGCCGGCATCCTGCCGTTCCCGATCCGCGGGGTCGACTCCGACAACGGCAGCGAGTTCATCAACCATCACCTGCTCGCCTGGTGCGCGCAGCGGCAGATCACCTTCACCCGGTCCCGGCCCGGCAACTCCAACGACGGCGCGCACGTCGAGCAGAAGAACTGGGCGATTGTACGGACCGTGGTCGGCTACCACCGCTACGACACATCGGCAGAGTTGTTGGTGCTCAACGGTATTTGGGTTCTTCAATCGAGTCTGTCGAACTTCTTCTGCCCGCAGCAGAAGCTGATATCGAAGGTACGTGACGGGGCGAAGGTGACCAAGAAGTACGACACCGCGACCACTCCGCATCGTCGCGTCGAGCGGCACGATGCCGTCACCGCCGAGGACAAGGCGATCCTCGCCGGCACCTACGTCACGCTCAACCCGGCAGCGATCCAGCGGCAGATTCAGGCCCTGACCGCCGAGCTGCTCACGCTCACCACCGCCAAGGCCGGCCCGGGGCGTACCCCCATCGTCGAGCCCTCCTCCACGCGCGCATCCTTGAATGAGTCAACGAAGCGCACCTCGCGCGCATCTTGACGTGAGGCAATAGGGGGCGCGCGGACTTGCTCGCATCTTCGGAATCGGCCCACGCCAGGCCATGTGCGGATGCCGGAGGGGCGGACAAGTTCGGCCGCAGCGTCGGGAACGGCGATCGGTCGGCACGCAGTGCTTGCTCCTGTCGAACCGCGCTGATGCCGAGCCGGGGATCGACACGTCGATCGACACCCGCGAGGCGCCCTCTTGCCACTCGACGATTTCGGACCTATGGTCAGTCCAATACTTCGGAAGGGGGTCGCGTGACCGTCCAAGTCGGTTTGTCGATCACAGATTCCATACTGGTTCCCGACCCGCTCGCCCGGCGACGACTGCTCGCGTCCGTCGCCGATGCCGGGTTGGACCACATCACGGTCGGGGATCACATCAGTTTCCACGGCGGTACCGGCTTCGACGGGACGGTCTCCGCCACCTCGGTGCTCGCAGCCCACGACACGCTCTCCGTCGTCATCGGCGTCTACCTGCTTGGGTTGCGGCATCCGATGCTCGCAGCTCGACAGATCTCGACCATCGCGCAGCTCGCCCCAGGGCGGTTGATCCTCGGCGCGGGAGTCGGCGGCGAGGACCGATCGGAGATCTCCAACTCCGGAGTGGACCCACGCACCCGGGGTCGCCGCTTGGACGAAACACTCGAGGTTCTCCGGGCATTGTTGTCCGGCGAAGAGGTCACCCACACCGGAGAGTTCTTCACCCTCGACCGTGCCCGGATCCTGCCCGCGCCCCAACCGACCGTGCCGATCGTCATCGGCGGCCGAGGCGACGCCGCGATCCGTCGAACCGCGAAGTACGGCGACGGATGGCTCGCCATCTTTTCGACGCCCCGCCGATTCGGCGAGACACGCACCGCGATTCTCGACGCTGCCGCCCGCGAGAACCGCACGCTGAGCACCTTCGGAGTCAACGTGTGGTGCGGACTCGACGACGACGCCGCCACGGCCGACCGCCTGGTGGGCGAGCAGATGCAGGCCCTCTACCACCTTCCCCGGGACAAGTTCCGGCACCTGGCACCGGCCGGCACGCCCGAACAGGTCGCCGAGTGGCTGCACCCGTTCGTCGACGCAGGAGCGGACAGCATCACGCTCATCCCCGCCGCAACCTCGATGGAGGCATCCGTCGAGCACGCCGCCGCCGTGCGGAAGCTGCTCGTCGAGAGCTGATCGCCGCACCTCGGGATCCGACTCCGCACACACCGCCTCGCAGCGCAGTTCGTCGGTGAAGCCGACCTGGACGACAAAGATACGAGCGCCGTGACAACGTGATCGTTCGGCGGCGGAACCACCTCGCCGACCACCGCGCCGATCGCCGACGAGCATCGGCCCCAGGGAGTCGGGCAGCGACGGTGGTCAGCCACGGAAGGCGTCGAGCCCCTCGTTCGTGAGACGGACGATCAGGTCGGCCAGCCCGGGGGTGCGGCTGACCTTGGTCGGCCAGTAGGCGATCGAGAAGATCGTGCCCAGGCAGGTCTGGGTCGCCACGGCGACCTCCGCCGGTGTCGCCCGGGGGAGACACCGGGCCACCGCGGTTTCCCAACAGCCGACATAGAGCTTGCGCCGGCGATTGACCTTGCGGCGCCAGGGGTCCACGAGTGACCGGTCTTCACGCTGGGTCACATTGACCAGGTGTCGGTGCCGGATCGCGAACTCGACATGATGGCGGACCAGACGCTCGAAGTCGCTGTCGGCGTCCTCGTCCATGGGCTCCGCGGCGCGGATCAGCTCGTCCATCGCCTCGTCGAACAGGGTGGCCAGGATTTCGTCCTTGCCGGAGAAGTGCCGGTAGATCGCCGGCCCGGTGAGTCCCGCACGAGCACCCAGCTCGTCAACGCTCGTTCCGTGGAATCCCTTTTCGTAGAACAGTTCTGCGGCGATGTCAAGAATCTTCCGGCTCCTGTCCACTCGCCGAGTTTAGCACGATGTGTGAACGATCGTTATACTGCGGGAACGCTTCCGGCCGTGCGACGCGGGCCGAGCGACAGGGACGGCGCATGCCGACGGTCGCGCCTCGAAGGCATGGACGCGCCGGCAACCGACCGCCGTCAGGATGCACCCGTCAGGAGACCGATGACCGCCACCGTCACCCTGCCCACCTACGACCAGGTCGTTCGTCTTCCTCGCGAGTACGGCCCGTTCGTCGTCCCGCCGGACTTCGAGGACGCCAACGGTCACATGAACATCCGGCACTACCTGGATCTGGGTGCCGAAGCGATCGACACCGCGTTCCGCAGGATCGGTCTCACCGACGACTACCGGGCCACACGCAGGCAGGGCTTCTTCACCGCGGAGCATCACCTGAAGTACTACGCGGAAGTGCACGTCGGCCACCGAATCTCGGCCTACTTCCGGGTCGTCGAACGCTCCGACAAGATCATCCACGGCATAGCCCTGCTCGTCGACGACACGGCCGAGGCGCTGGCGAACACACTCGAGGTCGTCGCACCCCATGTCGACCTCACCACCCGGCGCGTCGTTCCGTTCGCCCCGGACGTCGCGGAGGCAGTCGATCGGGAACTCGCGGCCACCGAGGAGGTCGGCTGGCCGGCGCCGCTGTGCGGAGTGATGGGGATCAGGTCGCGGCGGAATCGAGCCGGTCGATGACCGGCACCACGACGAGACCGGCCTTGGCGATACCGAACATCGTCACCACAGCCTCGACGGAGTTCGCGTAGTAGAGCAGAACGCGTTCGCCGGCGGCCAGACCCGCCGGTCGAGCAGGTCGCTCACGGCCATCCGATTCCAACGCTGATCCGCGTAGCGGGCGTGCAGTGTCGTGACGTCGAATTCCATGAAGTTCATTCTCCGTGGATGAGGGCATGGCGGAACGCGCCCGGTCGGGAGCACAGCGACGAGCGAACCCTACGGTCGGTCGGTCCCCCGCGACGCACCTCGAACCGGTCGCGAATGTCGATTCCTGCAGGTAACTCCCGCGAGGATTCGACCGGGATCGTCCTCCGCCCCGGTTCAGCCGTGGGCATACTGCGCGGTTCCCCCCCTCGGCCTCGGGCCGCAGCTCGCAACCCACCCCTTGAAAACGATCGTTAACGCGGATACATTTGTCATACGGTCGGACCAAACCCGACGACCCCGTCCCCGCGACCTGTTCTCGCGGCGACGGCGAGCCACCAGAGCAGGAAGGGACCAGCAGGTCGATGACTGATTTCACCGCATTCACGGACGTGACGTACGAGGTCGACAACGGGCTCGCCTGGATCACGATCAACCGGCCGGATCGCTACAACGCCTTCCGCGCCCGCACGGTCGACGAGCTCGTCAAGGCCTTCAAGGCGGCTTGGGGCAGCTCGGAGGTCGGCGCCGTCGCACTCACCGGCGCCGGCGAGAAGGCCTTCTGCTCGGGCGGCGACCAGAAGCAGCGCATGGAGACCGGTGACTACGGCCCGTCCGACAGCGGCCTGTTCGAGGTCGAGGCCCTGCACCGTGTCATCCGGGACACCCCGAAGCCCGTCATCGCCGCCGTCAACGGTGTCGCCGTGGGCGGCGGACACGTGCTGCACCTGCTGTGCGACATGTCCATTGCCGCCGAGCACGCCATCTTCGGACAGAACGGCCCGCGGGTCGGATCCTTCGACGCCGGCCTGGGCACCGGTTACCTGGCCCGCGCCATCGGCGAGAAGCGGGCGCGGGAGATCTGGTTCATGTGCCGCCGCTACAGCGCCCAGCAGGCCCTGGAATGGGGTCTGGTCAACAAGGTCGTGCCCGCCGACCAGCTCCGCGCCGAGGTCCGGGCGTGGGCCGACGAGATCCTGCAGCTCTCCCCCACCTCGCTCAAGGTGCTCAAGCAGTCGCTCAACGCCGACACCGAGCACTTCATCGCCCAGGGCAACATGGCCTACTCCACGCTCAAGCTGTTCGGTGAGTCCGCCGAGGCACTCGAGGGCATCAGCGCGTTCAACGAGAAGCGCAAGCCCGACTTCTCGAAGTTCCGCGGCGCCTGACCGCCCCCAGCTCCCGGGCGGCGGGACACCACCGTCCCGCCGCCCGGTGACCTACCTTCCCGATTCTGTCGTCCTCCCCGGTCCTTCACAGAGAGCAGTTGTCGACATGCGCTTCAGCCGAGAACAACAGGAGTTTGCACTCGCGGTCCGCGAGTTCTGCGACGCCGAGTGCAAAACTCTTCAACAACGCGATGCTCTCACCGCGGACGGCACCGTGGCCAACAGCCAGGTCATCCTCGACAAGTTTGCGGGGCTCGGCTGGCTCGCGGTGTCGTTGCCCGAGGAATTCGGCGGTGGCGGCGCCGGGATGATCGAGGAGTGCATCTTCCTTGAGGAGACCTCTCGCGGCCTCGCCCCCATCACCGGTTACTCGACCGGCCTGACCGCCGCCCAGACGTACCTGCGCTACGGGACCGAGGAGCAGAAGCGCACGATCGTCTCGAATATGGCCGCGGGCAAGCTCGAGGCGATCGCCCTGAGCGAGCCCGGGGCGGGATCCGACCTCGGCGGCGTCCGCATCAAGGCCGAACTCGTCGACGACCATTACGTGATCAACGGCCAGAAGACGTGGATCTCCGCAGCCCACGTCGCCGAGCACGTCCTGCTGCTCGCCCGCACCGACTCCTCCGGTTCCAAGCACGAGGGTCTGACCCTGTTCATGGTGCCCACCGATACTCCGGGCCTCGAGATCCACGGTATTGCCACCATGGAGGCCCGCACCTGCAACGACCTCTACTTCACCGACGTGGCCGTCCCGGTCACCGCAGTGGTCGGCACTCCGAACCAGGCGTGGCGCCACCTCATGCGCGGCCTGAGCGTCGAGCGGCTCATCATCGCCACGATGTCGCTCGGTGCGGCCGAACGCGCGCTCGACGACGTCATCGCGTTCGTCACCGAACGCGAGCAGTTCGGTCGCAAGGTCGGCAGTTTCCAGGCGATCCGTCACCGCATCGCCGACCTCGCCACCGAGATCGCCTTCGCGAAGTCCTTCGTCTACGAGGTCGCCGAACGCATCGACGCCGGTGAGGAGGACAATCTCAACCGTGAGGGCTCGATGGCCAAGCTCAAGTGCACCGAGATCGCGAAGAAGACCACCCTCGAAGCCATGCAGATGATGGGCGGCTACGGCTACACCCGCGAATACGGGATGGAGGAGCAGGTGCGTCGATCCCTCGCACCGACGATCTACGGCGGCACCAACGAGATCCAGCGCGAAATCATCAGCAAGAGCCTGGGACTGTGATTCCCGATTCCCCGACCGATAGGACCCCTGGCATGACCACCTCCCCGTTCACGTCCGAGGCTCTCGCCGGCAAGCGAATCCTCATCACCGGCGGCGGAACCGGCCTCGGTCGCGGCGTCGCCCGCCACCTGGTCGACCACGGCGCCGACGTCCACCTCTGGGGTCGCCGGCCCGCCGTCCTCGAAGAAGCCGCCACCGAGGCGTCCGTCTCGCGACCCGGCTCGGTCCACTGGCAGACCGTCGACGTCCGCAACGCCGACCTGGTGTCGTCGGCGATGGACGAGATCTGGACCCTGCACGGCCCGCTCACCGGCGTGATCAACAACGCCGCCGCCAACTTCATCGCCCCCACCGAATCACTCAGCCCGCGAGCCTTCGAGGCCGTCACCTCCACCGTGATGAACGGGTCGTTCAACACCACCCACGCCGCCGGTCGCCGCTGGATCGAGGGCGGCACCAAAGGCGTGGTCCTGTCCACGCTGACCACCTGGGTGTGGAGCGGCTCGGCGTTCGTCGTCCCCTCCGCGATGGCCAAGGCGGCCGTGCATTCGATGACGATGTCCCTCGCGGTCGAATGGGCGCGTTACGGAATCCGCCTCAACGCTATGGCCCCGGGTCCGATCCCCACCGACTATGCCTGGGAGATGCTCAACCCCACCGACAAGAGCGCGGTCGGCGCCACTCAGGCCGACCAGGTCCCGATGGGGCGGATGGGCACCATCGAGGAACTTGCCAACCTGACGATCTTCCTGCTGTCCGACGCCTGCGACTACCTCACCGGCCAGACCATCGCCATGGACGGCGGCCAGATGCTCGCCGGCCCCGGCACTTTCGCCGGTCTGACCTCCATGACCGACGCGGACTGGGCCGCCGCACGCGAACGCAGTAAGGCCGCAAGCGAGACCGCCAAGGCTCAACGCGGCGTCTGAGCTTCCCACCCCGACGGGCCTGACCGCCGGAGACCACTCTCCGGCGGTCAGGCCCTCGGGCGCGTTCCCGCACTCGGCGACACCGCACGTCCGTCAGGAGAGCCATGACCACCGACAACCCCACCGCGCTCCGATTCTTTTCCACCGGCGCCGAAAGACTGTTTCGAGTCGCCGACGTGACCGGGGACGACACCAACGGGTACACCGAAATGGTCACGGGGCCATGGCTTGCCGACGAACTCGGACGACCGTGCCGAGGAACTCTCGGTGTCGCGATGGACGACGTGATGGGACATCTCGTCAATGGAATGACCCCCGAAGGATTCTGGGCCGTGAGCACCGAAATCCATCTCGACTTCGTAGCGGACCCACCGGTCGACGGATCGGTTCTCCGCGCCGAGAGCTGGGTTCTCGGTCGAGGGGCGCAGACGGGGCTGGCCGGTGGTCGGGTCGTCGACGCGCACGGCCGTCTGATTGCGTGCGGGTCCACCCGCCTTCAGACCGTGCCGCTCACCGACCCACCGGGCGCACCCGTGGTCTCCCCCGACGACCTGGACTCTCGACTCCGTGCCCACTCGATCATCGACCTGCTGGGGGCAGAGCACGCGCGGGGGGCCAATGGGATCGAGTTCGGCCCGTCTCCGACGCTCGCGAATCCGATGGGCAACATCCACGGCGGTGTGCTCCTGTGCGCCTCCGAGATCACGGGTTCGGCCGCGCTACCCACCGACGCGGAGTTCCGCACCACCTCGATCCACATCTCGTATCTGCGCCCGTGTCCGTCGGACGAACCCGTCACCTTCGCGCCGAAGGTTGCGCACCGGGGTCGCAGCCTCGGGATCGTCGAGGTCTCCAGTCGCACCACAGCCGGAAAGACGTGCACCACCGCCACCATCACCTGCAGTGCGGTCCACTGACCGGCGGAGGACACCCCTTCCGACCCGCAACAGCCCCAGGGAGTGCTCATGACAGCCTCGGTCGTCGTCGCCGTCGCGGACTGGCAGCGGGACGGCCGCTGCCGGGATGCGGACCCCTCGCTGTTCTTCGGACCGGAGAACGAATCCGGTCACGAACGAGCGCTGCGCGAAACCGAGGCGAAGCGCGTGTGTCAGCCATGCCCCGTGCTTCTCCGATGTCGACAGCATGCACTGGCCCACTTCGAGCAGTACGGCATCTGGGGCGGCCTGACCGAGATCGACCGCAAGCGACACCGACGACCGCTGTGGAGATCCTCGTAGCCAGCGGGGGTGAGGCCGGAACGAACCGATCCCGACGGCGCCCACCGGCTCGTCCCTCGGATCGGCGCCGGTGAGGAGCGCGGCCTGCCCGTCGCCACAACGCAGGGGTGTGCAGTATCGTGCAAATGGTACGACCGAAAGGATCTTTATGGACGCCGTGGTGATGCAGGAGTTCGGGGGACCCGATGTCTTGAGGTGGCAGTCGGTCCCCGATCCGACAACCGGCCCGGGGTGGGTCACCGTCCGACTGAAGGCCGCCGCACTCAATTGGCACGACGTCCTGGTGCGACAGGGCAAATACTCGTCACCCCTGCCCCACATTCTCGGCGCGGACGGCGCGGGTATCCGCACGGACACCGGCGAGGACGTCCTCGTGCTCCCGTCGCTGTGGTGGGGCGATCGTGAAGCGGCCCCAGGGGCGCAGTGGGAGATCCTCGGGGATCACCAGCGCGGCACCTACGCCGAGTTGGTCCGAGTCCCGAAGGACTGCGTCGCTCCCAAGCCCCGCAACCTCACCTGGGAGCAGGCCGCTGCACTGCCCCTGGTCGGACTCACCACGTACCGCGCCCTGTTCACACGCGGCCGACTCCGCGCCGGCGAAAACATCCTGGTTCTCGGCGCCGGTGGCGGCGTCGCGACCATGGCCGTGATGCTCGCGGCCGCCGTGGGTGCGCGCGTCACCGTCACCTCCTCGTCCACCTCCAAGATCGCGCAGGCGCAAGAGCTCGGTGCGACGAACGGCGTGTTGTACACCGACCCGGCATGGCCGGACGCCGCGCGCCGACTCTCACCCCGCGGCCGGGGCTTCGATCTCGTCCTGGATTCCGTCGGGACGTGGGAACAGTCCGTCGCAGCATTGCGGCCGGGTGGTCGATTGGTCGTGCTGGGGGCATCACGCAGCGAACGCGCCACCCTCGACGTCCGCCCGTTCTACTTCGGGCAGTACGAACTGATCGGGACCACGATGGGCAGCCCGCACGACTTCAGGGGCCTGTTACGTCTGCTGGACGCCGAAACCGTTCCCCCACTGCCCATCAGCGCGGTGTTCCCTCTCGCCGAAGCGGCCGCCGCACACAAGCACCTCGAACAGGGAAGCGGGTTCGGGAAGATCGTTCTCTCGAACAGCTGAGAGCCGTTCGCACGCCGGCAGTCCATGCCCATGTCGCTATCATCGAATCCCGATACGACCGGCTGTCGGTCCGAGACGCGATTCGGCGACGACGAGAGGACGCGCAGTGGCGAGTGAACGGCCGGCCCCTGCCGACGACAGCCGCGACGTGATCGACTGGATGCGCGCCGAGTGGACGGAACGGCGGGATTCGGGCGAACTGGAATTCGCCACTACGATGGCCCTACTGCGTACGCACCAGTGGATCGTCCGCGCCATGGATCAGGAACTGCGCTCGCTCCGATTGTCACGCAACGCCTACCTCATTCTGACGTCGCTGCAACTCTCCGAGGACCGAACCCGCCCGCTCGGAAAGCTGAGCAAGTACCTCATGGTCCATCCCACCACGGTATCGATGGCCGTCGACCAACTCGAAAAGGCCGGCCTCGTCGAACGCCACGCTCATGCGACGGATCGCCGGACCGTTCTCGCCACTCTCACCCCAGCCGGCATGGACGTGGTCGAGGAAGCGAACGATCGACTCGCCGGCGCCCGGTTCGGTCTCGCCTCGGTCGACACCGAGACACTGGAATCCCTGATCGCACACCTGCAGCTCGTCCGCCGCGCCGTCGGCGACATCGAGACCGGCCACTGAGCGACTGAACCTTTCGCGGCAGTAGCAGTCGTGTGCCGCGCTTCTCCGGCTCCCGCCCCACACCCCTTGCCAGAACAACTCTATCGACCTACTATTCAAATCTAGAGTTCTTTCCCGGCAGGGAACAGGTCCACCCGCCTTCACATTGCGCGTCAACGCTTCCCTCGCCGTGATCACCCCCGATCGAATCACGCACAGGAGCACTCTCCGATGGTTTCCTTCGCATTCACCGACGAGCACGAGGAGTTCCGAAAGACGCTGACAGCGTTCAGCGACCGCGTTCTCCTCCCCGGCTACCGCGACCGAGCAGCATCGACGGACTTTCCCTTCGACATCCTGAAGAGACTCGGCGACATCGGCCTACTGGGCATCGGGCTACCCGAGCAGTACGGCGGGACCGGCACCGAAGATCCGATTCTGCTCGGAATCGCCACCGAGACTCTCGCATACGGCGACGTGAACATGGCATCGGCTCCCGTACAGATCGGTCTGGTCGCCTCCCAGCTGGCGCTGTGCCGGGACGAGGTCCAGGAGCGTTACCTTCCACCACTGATTCGCGGCGAACAGACCGTCGCCATAGCCTTGACCGAGCCGGGGTCCGGATCCGACGCGAGCGCCCTTCGCACCACCGCCACCGCCGTGGCGGGCGGGTGGCGCCTGACCGGTGAGAAGACCGCGATCTCGTGGGCGATGAACGCCACCGCGGCACTCGTCTATGCCCGCGAGCCCGGATCGGAGCGGGCGCGGGGCGTCAGCTGCTTCGTCGTCCCGCTCGACGCGGACGGAGTCACCGTCAGCCACATGCCGGGCATGGGTTGCCTCCCGCTGGGCTGGGGAAGCATCCACCTGTCCGACGTCTTCGTCCCCGAATCGCATCTCGTCGGCGAACTCGGCAAAGGCTTCCACTCGGTCATGGAGCATTTCGACTTCAGCCGTGCCGCCCTCGGGCTGATGTGTCTCGGAGCCGCGAAGCAGAGCCTCGAGGAGGCCGCCGACTACGCCCGGCATCGGGAAACCTTCGGGCATCCTCTCTCCGAACACCAAGGCCTCGCATTCCAATTCGCAGAACACGCCACCTACCTCGAGGGTGCCCGCTGGATCTGCTATCGGGCGCTGTGGCTGCGGGAAACCGCTCAACCGCACACCGCCCTCGCGTCGATGAGCAAGTGGTGGCCGCCCGTCGTGGCCAAGAACGCGATCGAGTTCGCCATGCGGGTCCACGGAAACCTCGGTTACTCGACCGAATCACCTCTGCAGCAGAGATACCGCGACGTCACCGCCTACCTCGTCGCCGACGGCACGGCCGAGATCCAGAAGCGCGTCATCGCCAAGGACATCTTCGCCCGCGGCACGGTATCTCTCTGACCCACCACTCCCGAACGGAATACACGAATGAGCACGCCTGACATTGCAGCACCGAAGGAACTGAAGGACAGCAGCGCCCTGGTCGTGGGAGGCACAGCCGGAATCGGCCTGGCGACCGCCGTGGGCCTCGCCCAGTCCGGGGTACCGCGGATCATGATCGTCGGTCGCGGATCGGAACGTGGAGCTGCTGCCCGAGAACGTATCTCGTCCGCCAACTCGTCGTGCGACGTGACCTTCCTGTCCGCCGATGCGACCACCGTCGACGGCGCCGCGCACATCGCGTCCGAGGCCGAACGGGTCCTGGACGGCGTCGACATCCTGGTCTCCACGACAGCCGCCGACACCCGGCCGGAACTCTTCGCGAACATCCCCACCGACGACATCGCACGCATCTTCAACCAACTCGCACTGCCGTGCATGTACCTTGCGAGCGAAATCGTTCCGCACATGTCGGCAAGGAAGTCCGGGGTGATCATCAACGTCGCCTCGGATGCCGCGAAGACCGCCACGCCCGGCGAAGCGGTCATCGGAGCAGCCAAGGCGGCGATCGTCATGTTCACCCGAACCCTGGCTATCGAAGCCAAGCGCAACGGGATCCGAGTCAACGTCCTGACCCCGTCACTGGTCGCCGGAACCGGCTCGACCGAGCGGATCACCTCCGACGGATTCAGCGCCAAACTGTTCGCCAAGGCCGCCCAGCAGGCCCACCTCGGCGTCCCCGAATCCGAGGACCTGGCAGCACTCGCGGTCTTCCTCGCCTCCCCCGCCGCACGGCGGCTCACCGGACAGGCGATCAGCGTCAACGGGGGGATATCCGCGGCCTGAAAATTACCTCCGAAGCGAAGACTCGACCCTGTTTCACCATCAACCACGCCGCTGGGGGTAGGGCGCGTTTGCGCCACTCCCGGCCTCTCATCCCATCGGGGCAACTTCTTCCCCCTCGAGGCTGAGATCGCGTCCGAATCGTTCTCTTCCCCATTCCCGGTCGACATCATGGTTCGACTGACAACTTCGGCCCGCTTCCGCCCTGCGGAGGGGCACCTGAAAGCAAGGATCCGCACATGGACGTCGTGGAGCACAGACGGGCAATCCTTCCCGAGGACCGCTACAGCGCGAGCACTCTGCACGCGTTCCGCTCGAACGGCTACTGGCGTGACGAGAGCCTGACCGAACACGTCGACCGCTGGGCGGAGGTCGACCCGGGTTTCGTCGCCGTCACCGACGGCTATGCAGCGCTCACCCGCAGCGAACTTCGCGCACAGGCGTACCGACTGGCGGCGTCTCTGAGAAGACTCGGAATCTCCGCTGGCGACCGGGTGCAGGTGCAGCTGCCGAACTGGAACGAATTCGTCGTCATCTATGTGGCCGTGGCCCGGATCGGCGCCGTTCTGGTGCCGACGATGCCGGTTTACCGACATGACGAGGTGCGCTACGTCCTCGAGCACTCCGGTGCCAAGATCTCCTTCGTCACCGAGGAGTTTCGCAAGTTCCGCTATGCCGACATGTTGACCGACGTCCGTCGGGAAGTGCCCGGCCTCGAGCACGTCGTCGTCGTACGCGGGGCGGTAGGCGTCGGAGAGCTCTCGTTCGATTCGCTGATCGCCGGCAACCATGTGCCCGGTAACGACGAGCTCGGATCGCCACCGTCGGCCGATGCCGCCCACGCGATCATCTACACCTCCGGGACGGAATCACGTCCGAAAGGTTGCCAGCACACGTTCAACACCCTGTCCTTCACCGTTTACGGTCTCGGTCGTGAGGTGATGGGCCTGAATTCCGACGATGTGGTCTTCATGCCTTCCCCGGTGACGCATGCGACCGGGCTCGCCGTGGGCGTGGCGACACCGTTGATCCTCGGAAGCGGAATTCACCTTCTCGACGTGTGGGAGCCCAACGAGGGACTTCGACGTATCGCGGAGTACAGGACGACCGTCAGCATGGCCGCGACGCCGTTCCTCCAGATGGGGCTCGGGGCGATCGAGGCCGGCGCAGTTCACGACCTGAGCTCGATGCGACTCTGGGTGAGCGCCGGGGCCCCGATCCCGGAAACCCTACTGCGGAATTGGAAGGCGGCGCTCCCCGATTGCACCCTCCTTCCGGTGTACGGCAGCAGTGAGGGACTCCTGGTGACAGCCGTGCGCATCGACGATCCCGTCGAGAAGGTGCTCTCCTCCGACGGGCGGGCCTTCGACGGCGTCGATCTCGAGGTCCGCGACGAAGAGGGGACCGTCCTGCCGGCAGGCGAGGAAGGTCAGATCTTCTACGGAGGACCGGGCATCTTCCTCGGATACTGGCGTGATTCCGAGCGCACGGCCGCGTCGGTCGACGGCCGTGGGTTCCTCGCGTCCGGTGATCTCGGCCGCGTCGATGCGGACGGCTATCTCCGGGTCACGGGACGAATCAAGGACCTCATTATCCGTGGAGGCATGAACATTTCGGCACGGGAGGTGGAGGAGCACCTCTTGGCGCATCCGCGGATCGTCGCGGCAGCTGCGGTGTCGATGCCCGACGCCCGCCTCGGCGAGAAGGTGTGCGCCTTCATCGTCGTCAACGACTCCGCGCCGACTTTGGAGGAGGTGGCCGACTTCCTCCGGAACGAACGCAAGGCCATGATGCAGAAGATTCCGGAAAAGCTTGTGGTTGTGGATCAACTCCCTACCACCGCGACCGGAAAGATCCAGAAGTTCCTCCTCCGCAAGCAGGCAGCCGAATCGGTTACCGACGCCTGATCGGCTACCGCCGCCCGGGGCGGCTCATCGGGAGCCGGCCTCGGACGGCAGGCCACGAAGGAGTTGTGCACTTCGAGATCGCCGGCCACCGCGTATCTGTCCGTCAGCGAAAGGATTCGAGCTGCCTACCGCGAGCCTGTCATCTCGAGGTAGCGGTAGATGGCTTCGGACCGATTCATCGCGCCCAGTTTTCGGAGAATCTTCTTGACGTGTGTCTTCACCGTGAAGATGCTGATCACCAACTCCTCGGCGATGTCGGCGTTGGACGCACCCCGGACAACCAATGCGAAGACCTCACGTTCACGAGCAGTCAGAGAGCCGAGCGCCGGGATATCCAGGTCTTCGTTCGAGCCCCCCGCCGGCGCGACGGCCCACCGAGTGGAGTTCTCGTCGACGAAATGCACATCGGCATGCTCGAGAAGCTCGGCTTCCCTGGCTTCCTGCTGCAATCGTTGGATTATCAGGTTCTTCTGTTCGCTGAGGCGATCGGCGAGCATCAGCCGTTCGAACAGCGTTCCGGAACTTCGCGCGAATTCGCCGACCACATCGCGTACCACCGCGTCCAACGCTTCACCGGTGGTGCGGCTTCCGTGCACGAGCCCGATCACACCGGTCGACACGGCGATCGGAGCCACCACGTACGAGCTCGAGGCGAGCATCTGCGCAGCCTCCTGCGTCGGTCCGACGTCGGTGCCCGAGCCGGCGAGTACCGCCGACCGTGTCTCCCAGGCCCTGCCCTCGGCCGATTCGGAGGTGAGGGGTAGGGCGTGCGGCAACTGGAGTACCTCCTCCGTCCTTGACGCGCTGTAGAGTTCGAGCGCTGTCCACGTTCCTTTGTGTACCTCGGACAACAGTATTCGGTCGAGGTGGGCGGTGTGCGCCACTTCTCGGCAGATGAGTTTGCGGAGACCGGCGACCGACTCGGCTCCGCGAAGACGACGGATCGCGCCGGCGAAGTCGTGGGGCGAGAACGCATGTACCGGTCCGGAATGCTCCGTGCGGATTCGCCGGCGCAAGTCCTGGAGGTCGACGATGAGGCGACCGAGTGCCCGTTGCCGCTCCGGGTCGAGGTCGGCAAGCGCGGCGAACGCAGATTCGGTGGCTTCGTCCAGCAGTGTCATTCGAGTGTCGAGTGAATCCGACCGAGTCGTGCAGGGACGCGGACCGACGCCGTAGGTGTTCCGGAGATGGTCGAGGAGGGCGATCACGGCGTGTGACAATTCGCGGTCGACGGCCGCCCGGGCGGCTCTTTGCCCCTGAGATTTCTCCTTCATCGCGGTCGTCGAGCCTGGCTCGAGTAGAGAGCAGCCGCGGCAGCGCGCGTAGGTGCGTGCAGCTTCTTGAGTACCGCTTTCACGTGCGATTTCACGGTGCCCTCGGAAATGACCAGTGCTCGGGCGATCTGGCTGTTCGTTGCTCCGGTGGCGAGATGGGAGAGGATCTCGCGTTCGCGGGGGGTAAGTACCGAGGCCAGTTCGACCACATGGTGGTCGTCGGGCTTGCCAACGGCACCGTCCGCCGGACCGTCGGCACGGCGGGAGAGAATCGCGTCGGCCTTCGAGATCCGATCGAGCATGGCCTGAGTTGCGTCGAACGACTTCTCGATCCGTGCACGCTGTAGTTGTAGCCGATGCTTCAGAACGGCCTGTTCGTAAATGATCGCCAGGATGGTTGCGAACGTGTCCAATCGGTCTCGATCCCCCGGGTCGAGCGCCTCGGTCGAGCCAGGACGATCGGCATGGAGCAGCCCGATGACCTTTCCCCCGGACATGACCGGCGCAGCGACGTACGCCGACGTCCGGGACGCACTGACCATCTCCCTGTGTGTGCGGTTGTCATCGGCCGGGGCCGCAACCAGCGCCGGAACCCGTCGACGTACCAGCTCGGTTTCCAGAGGTGCCTCCACCAACGAGAGTTCGGCGGAGTCTACGTAGTCGGAGAAGTCGAGGGGGGAGCCGTCGAGTTCGGGCCGCAGATAGAGGCGGCGCGGCTGCCACCGAGTGCCCGATACCGCGGAAATCAACGAGCGTGCGAACGGCAACGCGGTGCAGACGATCTCTGGAGCCGACTCGATGATCTCGCGCGGCGGAAGCTCCCGAAGTTGGAGTGCCGCGTCGTGCACCTCGACCACTTCGGCGACAGGACGAATCGCCTCGGCCTTGGCGAACTGCTCCTCGAGGTGTTCGATGCGGACGAGAACTCGACACGCGTCCTCGATGTCCGTTCCGGTCACCCGTCCCTCGGTCAGCGCCCTGGCGAGTCGACGCCGTGCCATGGCCAGCGACACCGACAGCGCGGAAGAGCGCATGTCGCAGGTTCGGTCGCCCAGCAGTTTGCCGGCCGTACCGAGGCACTCGGCGGCTCGCTCTACGAGATGCGTGAAGTCATCCGACTCACCTTCGTCTCGCATCCCGACCTCGTTGTCCACGGCACTCCCACCTCTTTGTGATTGAAATCACCGATCGATGGTACCCAGACGGGGACCTACAGTCCAATGGTATGACCCATCGCTCACGGGATCACGCTGCGCCGCACGTGCAGCACGCTGTCGCCCCGCCCGCTCATCCGAACACTTTGGACTGTCCTTTACATTGGACTGTCCGTATGCTCTCATCGTGTGACGGAGACCACGCCTCGTGGATTCGTGCGCAGCATCGCCGCCCCGACCACCGATATCAATCACAGGAGCTTCCATGAGCGCAGTCGGCACGACTGGGTTGCAGGCGCCCTCGCGGCACTTGAACCGCTGGTGGTACGTCATCACCGGCTTTGTCACCCTGTTGTTCGGCACCAGCACGGTCAACGTTCTGTTCAACGTCCTCGGCAAGCCCATGACCGAGGAGTTCGGATGGGACCGCAGTGTCATCGCCAACGGCTTGTCCCTCGAGACGGTGATGGTCGGAGTCAGCATCGTCATCCTCGGCTTCCTCATCGACCGCTACGGTCCGAAGATGCCTTCGGTACCGATGGCCTTGGCGTTCGGAATCGGCCTCATGCTGATGTCCGCACTTCCGAACAACGAAATGCTCTTCTTTGCCCTCTGCATCGTGATCGGTGCCGGCGCGGGCGCCGTGAACCCGGTGGCGCACTCCACCGTGGTCAGCGCGTGGTTCCAGGATCGCCGTGGCATGGCGCTGGGCGTCCTCATGGCCGGTCTCGGCGCCTGCGGGGTACTGATGCCCTATCTCGCGAACTGGGTGTTGGGTATGGGCGGCTGGCGCGTCGCCTTCCTCGTCATCGGCGCCGTGTGCACCGTAATCCCGGCGTCGGTCTACGCATTCGTCACCCGGATGCCCGCCGAACACGATGCCGAGCGCACGGCCGCACGTCTGCAGGGCCGGATGGCCGGGGAGTCCCTCCTCACCGTGGCGCGGAAATATCGACAGTTCTGGCTGCTCTCCGTCGCGATCTTCGTGGTGTCCTCGGCCACCTTCGGTCTGATGTCGCAGGTCGTGCCGATGACCACCGACAAGGGCATCAGCCAGGGGACTGCCGTTTCCATCCTGTCCGTACTCAGCCTGGCGTCGATCTCCGCTCGTCTACTCGTCGGCTATCTGCTCGACCGGTTCTACGCTCCAGTCATCGGCTCGATCATCTTCGCTTTGTGCGCAGTCGGAGTCTTCCTCATGATCACCTCGTCGGAGATCGGCCTGCTCTTCGTGGGTTCCCTGCTGATCGGCCTGGGTTTGGGATCCGAGGGCGACCTCGCCGCCTACATGGTGAGCCGATACTTCCCCAAGCACTCGTACGGCCGCGTGCTGGGATTCATCTACTTCCTCTACGCCCAGGGCGCGGCATTCGGCATCTTCCTGCTCGGACAGATCTACGGCGCCACGGGCTCCTACCGTGCCGGCGCGATACCGATCATCGTGCTGGTCGGCATCGGCATCGCCTGCCTGCTGATGATGGGCTCCTACCGCTTCACCCTCGACCACAAGCAGGTCGACGCTGCTGATGAGGCCCAGGAGACAATGACATCACCGGTTTCCAACTGATAACCCGTCGACCAGAAGGAGCACGAATGACCGACGGATTCCACGACGCCTTGGTAACCCGGGCCACCCCGGACATGCCGGAGAAATTCTTCGACCGGTTCATGTTCAATCTTCATCCGGACGGCAGCACCGCACCGTCGGTGATCCTCGGTGCCGGAGTCTATCCGCCGCGCAACGTCGTAGACGGCTTCGTGGTGCTGACCACCGGGTCCGAGCAACGCAACCTCCGCTTCTCCACAGAGCACAACACCACCGACGCCGCGTCCGTCGGACCCCTGCGCTGGGAGACCGTCGCGGACAACACGGCGTGGCGAATCCAGCTCGACGAGAACAAAACCGGACTCGAACTCGACCTCCTCTGGCACGCCCGGGCGCCCTACTGGCTCGGGTCGGTGGATGTGGCGAACACCGACGGAAACGTCACCTCGTTCGACCACCTCTTCCAGCCCGGCCGCTACGAAGGCACGCTCACGTTGGACGGCACCACCACCGATGTCGCCGGATGGTACGGACTGCGGGACCGCTCCCGCGGAGTACGCACCATGTCCGGAGGCCAGGGCCTGCACATCTGGTACCAGGCCCAGTTCCCGGACCGCACGTTCGGATTCCTCCTCGTCGAGGGCCGAAACGGCGGACGGATCCTGCTGGAGGGCGCCGTCATGCACGACGACGGCCGACTCGACGACATCACCGGCGTCCGGCACAACCTGGCGTTCACGGCAGGCAACGACCTGACCAGCGGCACCGTGGAGATCGTGACCGCCGCCGGCGCGACCTACCGCCTCGACGCCGACGCCTCGGCCGGCGGTGGATACATGGCCGGTGGCGGTTACGGCGGACACCACGGAAAGGTTCGCGGTCGCGACTTCGAAGAGTTCGACGTCTATCCCCTCGACGGGACGGTGGGACCGACGACTCTCGACTCCGCCCTGACGGACCGATGCTGCACGTTCGGCTGGAACGGACAGACCGGATACGGCATTTTCGAATTCGCCCTGTCGCGGTCGTCGTCGTACGCCTACCGCCCCTCCTTGGCGTAACACGCCGAGCCCGTGACTACCCCTGCGCCTATCTGAGGGTGCAGGGGTAGCCCAGGGCGGAATCACGTTCAGACTCGAGCTCGCATCCGCACCATGAGATCGGCAGGCCCGGCCATTCGGGTCCCCCTTCGCCTGTCGGTAGGTGATGGACACTCGACGAACTCACTGTGTCGCGGGCGCGGGGCGGGCCGCTCCTCTCTGCCACGACGAGGCCGCGTCGCTGCCGCGCCTCTCGTAGGGAACGAAGTCGGTCCCATACTTCTCCCGCATGATGATGATCTTCTGGATCTGTGCCGTACCGTCGGCGATCTCGACGGACATCACATCACGCAGGCGTTGCTCGAACGGAAGTTCCTGCGAGTAACCGTAGTTGCCGTGCAGGAGGAGACATTCCTTGACCGCTGCGCTCGCGACGAGCGGGCCGTACCACTTCGCCATCGCCGCCTCGATGGTGTGGGGCAGACCGAGGGAGCGTTTCTCGAGCGCCGCGTAGCAGATCATCCGCGCCGCCTCGACCTTGGTGAGGTGTTCGGCCATGGGAAACGACACGCCCTCGAACTTCGCCGGCGGAGCACCGAACGCCGTGCGCCGGCGCACGTACTCGGCTGTCTCGTCGAGGGACGCCCGGGCCGCGCCGAGTCCGGTCAGTGCGAGCAGCGGCCGAGTGAAGTCGAACCCGTTCAGCACGCGGGAGAACGCACGGCCTTCGAGGCCGATCAGGTTCTCCGGTGGCACCTCGGCTCCGTCCAGATGCAGGACCCCGCGACCGAGGATGCCCCATCCCGTATCCGCAACCGTCGACGTGGCAATGCCACGCGCATCGAGCAGCACCAGGAACGTCGACACGCCGGCATCCTTGCCGTCCCGGATGGTCCGTGCGGCGAGGATGATCGCTTCCGCGTCGGCGAGCATGGTCACCGACGTCTTCTCGCCGGAAATGGCGTACCCATCTGCGGTAGCTCGCGCGACGGTCTTGATGTTGGCGGCGTCGGATCCGGTCTCGGGTTCCGTCGAGCCGAACGCGACGTACGTTTCACCCGCAATCAGGCGCGGCAGCCACGCCTCGGCGATCGTCTCGGATGCGTGGTGCCGGATCAACGTGCTCATCAGCATGACGGGGATCGTGATGTTGGCGACGTTGAAGTCCGCGTAGGCGAGTTCCTCGACGGCGACGCCGGCCGCAACAAAGTCCTCCCGCTCGAGAGGGTTGTACCCCTTCCCCGCGAGCAGACCGTTGAGTCCCAGGCCGGCGATCTCGCGATGCAGATCCCATGGGAACGTGGCGGATTCCGTGCACTCGAGATACCGGGTGCCGGGCGTTTCGCCGCGTAGGCCCGCACCGCGTCACGGATCCCGCGCACATCGGAGTTCAGCAACTGTGTCAAGGTGTGGTCCTTCCGCCGGTCACGGGTCGGTTCTCGGCCGCGGCGGACGTCGTCACGACACCAGATCGGCCGAGGACTGCTCGGCCGCGTCGCCCTCGGCCATCGGTGCCGCGGTCAGCGTCCCGGCGGCGATCTGTTCCTGCACACGGAACTTCTGGATCTTGCCCGACGGGGTCATGGGAAGGGACCGGGTGAAGTACCACAGGGCGGGCGTCTTGTGTGCGGCGAGCCTTTCGCGGAGCCAGGACTTCAGCTCCGCCGCGCTGGGGGGCGAGTCGGGGTCCTTCACCCGTACGACGGCGCCGATCTGTTCACCCCATTTCTCGTCCGGCACACCGATGATCGCCACCTCGGCGACGGCGGGATGCCGGTAGAGCAGTTCCTCGATCTCGCGGGGATAGATGTTGAGGCCGCCCCGGATGATCATCTCCTTGAGACGACCGGTGATCTGGAGGAACCCACGGCGGTCCATCACACCCAGATCGCCCATGCGCAGCCATCCGTCCGCATCGATGGTGGCGGCAGTTTCGTCGGGCATGTCCGAGTACCCGAGCATCACCTGGTAGCCGCGACAGCACACCTCGCCCTGCTCACCGACGGGAACGACCTCGTCGGAGAACGGATCGACGATCTTGACCTCGAGTTCCGGCAGCGGCTGTCCCACCGTGGTCGCCTGGTCGACGACATCGTCCGTGATCCGCGTCTGGCTGATCACTCCGTGCATCTCGCTTTGGCCAAACAGGATCGTGAAGTTGCAGTCGAGTTCCTGGGTCACCCGTTCGACGAGCGCCTCGGGTACTGCCGCCGCGCCGGACATGACGGTGTGGATGCTCGACAGGTCACGCGTGTGCCGGTCCGGGTGGTCGAGCAAAGCGATGAGCATCGTAGGCACCATCAACGAGTGGGTGCCCCGGCAGGTCTCGATCATCTCGAGCATCGCGGCCGGCTCGAAGGCCGGCAGGATCACGTAGGTTCCATGGACGGCGAACGTACCGAGCTCGGTGACGCCACCGCCCCCGATGTGGTACATCGGCATGGCATTGACACACACCAGCGGGTCTGTCCGGCCGGCCCGTTCGAACACGAACGCGGCCTCGTTGACAAGACCTTTGTGGTGCAGCAGTGCGCCTTTCGGGAATCCGGTGGTGCCCGAGGTGTACTGCAGTTGCACCGCGTCCGTCGGCGCGACGGCCGGGAACTGCGCGTTCGGATCACCCGTACGCACGAACTCGGCCCACTCGCTGCCGGACACCACTGTGTGCAGTCCGGGCAGAGTCGGCCGGACCTCGTCCAGAATCGCGGACAGATCCGCACCGCGATAGGACTCGCGGAAGAAGAGACCGGCTGCCTCGGACTGCCGCAGGATGTATTCGAGTTCGTGTGCGCGATACGCCGGATTGATGCCGACCAGCACCATGCCCGCCATCGCGATGGCCTGGTGCAGGATCACCCAGTCGGCACTGTTGGGCGCCCACACCGCGATCCGATCCCCGGGGGAGAAGCGTGTGAGCAACGCGTGGGCCGTCGATTCGGTGTCGGCGAGCAACTGGCGGTAGGTCCATTCTCTCCGGTCCGCCGGGTCGGCAACGCCGTCGACGAGCGCGACGCGGTCGGGAACGGTCGCGGCCCCCTCCCGAAGAAGATCACTGAACGTGATGTCTCGAATGCCCGTGCTCGTGGCCGCCGGCCAATAGGACATCTGTAGCGACATGGTGTGCTCCTGCTTTCGGCTGCGCGAGATGGAAGAAAGGAAGACTGCAGGGACCGACCAGGGCCCTGGACCGGGCACCCCGAATTGTAATCGCGGTCACACAAAATATAGTACGCGTCAGTTGCCTTCCGCTACAGATCTGTCAAACATTTTGGAAGACGACACCTCCGGGTCCATCCCCGAAGCACCTGAAGCCGGCCGAGGTTCCCACCTCGGCCGGCTTCTCGCGGCAACCACTATCCCGCGGAAATCCCCCCGTTCGGGCTGACCACCTGCCCGGTGATCCGCCGCGCCTGCGCACTACAGAGGAACAGCACGAGGTCGGCAACATCGCCCGGCTCCGCCACCCCCAACGACGCCAGCCGACTCGCCTTCTCGAACAGCTTCGCACTGAACGGCTCGGACATGACGCGATCGAAGCCACCGGTGTCGCGGATGAGCGACGGCGTCACGGCATTGACTCGGATGCCGTCCCTCTTGGCTTCCATTGCAAGGGTTTTGGAGAACATGACGATCGCTGCCATGGCCGCACCGATCACACTCTCGCCCGGCGTCGGGTGCTTCGCCGCATCGGAGGCAATGTTCACAATCACCCCGCCGCGCTGCTGTCGCATCGCGGGCAGGACGGCTCGGCACATGTTGATCGGACCGAGAGCCTGGCTCAACAGCACCCCCGGAATGTCCTCGGGGTCCATCTCGTGGAACAGTCGCGGGTTGAACGAACCCGTCGTGCTGTTGACGAGGATGTCGGCAGCACCCAGCGAATCCGCAAGTTCCGTCACAACCCGCACGGCCTCCCCCGGAACATTCACGTCGGCCGCAGCGAACAGACACCACACGCCGGGTGCGAGGGTCCGAATGTGCTGTGCCGCTTTCTCGCCACGTTCGACGTTGCGCCCCACCAGACCGATCCGCTGGACGCCCGCACGCACGAACCGACGCGCCACCTCGAGCCCGACACCACTCGTCCCCCCGACGATGTAGATCGTCGACTCGGCCGGTACCGGCACCCGGAACTCACTCGGTTCTCTCATCATCAATCGTTCCTCCGCAGATCGAGCATCACCGGTCGGCCGGCATGCGCATGATCACCGTCCAGGACACCGTCGCAGCTCGCACAGTGCTGACCACCGCCCGGACTTCGCGATGCCATGTTCGTCTCCGTCGCGGCATCGCGAGCGGGCAGGGCTGTTCGGGCGCCGCGATACTCGTCGCGTGCAAGCAGCCCCGCGCCGTAGGCACCGGCGATCTGCGGCTGGTCGAGCACCTCGATCGGATGTCTCAACGCCTGCGATACACACCGGATCGCAGCCGGGTTCTTGGCCACACCGCCGGTCATCACCGCCGGTGTGGCCCTGCCGACTTGACCGACCAGCCCCAGGGTGCGCGCCGCAACCGCACGGTGCACGGACGCGGCGATGTCGGCCTTGTCCTGCCCCTGTGCGAGCAGGGAAATCACCTCGGTTTCGGCGAATGTGGCACACATACTGCTGACCTCGAGGCCGTCGGCACCGGCGAGCGCAAGATCCCCCACCGCATCGATGTCGATCTCGAGCGCGCGGGCCAGCACATCGAAGAATCGACCCGTTCCGCTCGCGCAACGGTCGTTCATGGCGAAACGTTCCACCAATCCGTCGTCGTCGACGATGATCGCCTTGCTGTCCTGGCCGCCGATGTCGATGACGAGCCGGACCCCCGGACGCAGTGCTGCCGCGCCGCGCGCATGGCAGGTGATCTCGGTGAAGGTGCGGTCGGCGCCCGGAACCAATCGGCGGCCGTACCCGGTGCTCACTGTCCATCGAATGGCCTCGCGTGGCACTCCTGCCGCGACGGCGGCACCCTCGATCGCACGGGTGACAGCTTCGCGGCTCACAGCGCCCATCTGCACGACATCCGTCCCGCACAACGCACCGTCCTGATCGACGACGGCAGCCTTCGCGGTCGTCGATCCCAGATCGACGCCCATGACGAACCACTTGTCGGTACTCATCGCACTCGTCTCTTCCGGTACGGTATCGCGCTAGACCGCGGACCTCATCCGCTGCACATCGATCGCCTCCAGCATCGCTTCGAGGCGGCTGTCGAACAACTCGTCGTTGTAGAACGATGCGTCGGCAACGTCCCCCTCGAAGAAGAACGACTTGACTCCTCGCCCGGTCTCGGCGGCCCGGGCGAGCATCGACTGCGGGTTGGTCATCGCCCGGCAGGTCCGGGTGGAGTGGAAGGCGATGCCGTCGATCGCATATTCGTCGAGACGACGCAACAACAGCTCCTGCAGGTTCTTCAGCCCGTGGTTGAGCGGGCAGAGCAGGTAGTGTTGCGCCATACCGAGCAGCGGATTGTCGACGTCGATGAGTTGTGGTTCCTGCCAGAAGGATTCGTGGGTGTACCGGCCTGCCACCACGGCCACGTCGTACTCGGCGAACTTCCTGGTCAGGAATCCGAGTTTGTTCCAGTTCATGATCCCGTCGAAGTAGACCCGGTAGCGCTCGTTCTCCACGGCGCTGACACCGTCGGCGATCCGCTGTTCGATCTCGGTCTTCACCCCGGCGAAGTAGTCCACGAGATCCTGGTTGCCAGGCAGGAAGTTGATCGGCGCGATGCTCGCCACCCAGTCCCAGTAGGTCGCCGGGGTCGGCGCCTGCCGGCAAAGTTCCATACCTTCGAGACGCAACTCCGAAGCTCGCTTGATGTATGACATGCTCTCGCTGAGCGCATCCCAGTCGAACGGCCGGCCGGTCTGGTACTCCAGGAAGTCGACCAGCTCCCGGAGCTGGCCCTCGACGTACTTGCCGACCTCGACCCACTCCTCCCCGCGCATGTATCCCGCGTCGGGTTTGTTGCCCCACAGCATCGGGAGCGAGACGTTGAACAGAGGCAACTTGCGGTCGAACACTCGGTACGTCATGGCGTCCCACTGCTGTCCGGTGCTGCAGCCGGCATATCCGTTCACGAAGAAGTCCGGAGCGGGCAGCTTGCTCGCGAGCTCCTGCTGATCGGTCAGGCCCACGACGCCGGTCTCGCTCCGCCCGCTGTTCTGATGCGTCAGCACGGCGCAGCCGAGGTGCGTGCGGGCGTACGAGCACAGCTCGTTGATGTAGCCGTACTCGGCCCCGGCGGCCTGAGCCGGACCCTCGAGATGCTGGGCGGCCAGTCGTGCAGCGAACGCCTCACCGTGGCACCATTCGAGGCCGGCCGCCTGGAAGAGCGGGTTCAACGCTGCGCCGTTGTACCAGACGACGTGCTTACCGCGCTCCTTCGCGGTGAAAATGTTTTCCCAGTAGTCGGCGACCAGCTTGCCGCCGACGCGGGTACTGGACAGACGGTGGGCCTTGTCCTTGCGCGGTTGTGCAACAGTCATCACGATCTCCCTCGGGTGGTCGAGCAGGTTTCAGGACAGCACCGGCGCGGGGAGCCGGCGGATTCGCTCCACAAAGGTCTCGACCCGGGTCCGGAGTGTTTCCACAGGATTGCCCTCGTGTTCGGTTTCGATGAGGAGCACGGGGGTTCGGTTACTCTCCAGCGCTTTCCGCAGTTCCGGGTAGTAGAGCATGTGAGGTTCGCAGAACTTCGCCATCATCACGATCACGCCGTTCGCGTTGCTTCGAGCGAGTTCGTCGATCAGGTATCGGTCCCAGTCGACCTGAGTGGTCACTCGGGTGGGGCATGGGGCGTTGAGGTTTCGCTCCAGATACCAGGTCGACAGCGCCTCGAACGGATCACCGTTCTCGGGCACATCGGTGGAGATGTAGCGGTATCCGGTGTACAGGTCGTCGTCGACCACGATCACCCCGGTCTCCTCGATCACGTCCAGCAGTTCGGGCCGCGGGGCGTGGCAGAAGTGGCCGGACAGATAGAGCCTGACCACGTCGGGCTGCGCTTCCGCAGCCGGCTCGATCGCGTCGAGAAGGCGCTCGAGGGCAGCGGTGTGTTCGACGATGTCCATCACCATGCTCGACTTCACCAGCACCTGCATTTCGCTTGCGGTGATGCGGAGCCGGCCGGAGCGACGCAGCTCATAGAACTCGCGCAGCAGACGCCGGTTGGCGTTGAACATCCGAATGCTGGCGGTCAAGGTATCGGAAGTGATCGAAACACCCAGGGCGGCTTCGATCTCGGTGGTGAGTTCGCCGATGCGACCCGCCACCCGCGGTCTTGTCCACGTATCGTCCATGGCGCTGGTGAGCTGGGCGAAGTGCACAGGTTTCTCGGGTCGCGCCCATCGGATCACGTCCACCGCGCCGAGCAATTGCACGCAGTGGTCCGCCGCCACGAAGGCGTCGAAGACGTCGAGCTGACCGAGCGCCGCCTGATCGGCGACACTGCGGGTGTATCCGCAGTAGAACTCGGCGAGCAGGTTGCGGCCTTCGGTGATCGGGGTCCGGTTCTCCTGGATGAGCACCGGAAGGGCGCCGGCGGCGTGCACGAGTTCGGAGGGAAAGTTCATCGGGAAGGAACCGATCAAGCTGCGGCCATGGGTCGCCTTCCATGTCTGCGCGTAGGTGACCGGATCGTCGGCCGCGGCGCGCAGCGTCGCCATCAGTTCTGGACTGAGTCTGTTCACGTTTCGCCCTCGGATTCGTCGATGGATGCCGACAGCGACAAGTCGGTGCTTCGCTGCGACGTCGAGCTAGATAATACTTAATTTGGTAGTTAGTATCCAGAGTTGTCAAACATTGATGCCGTTCGGAGGTAGAAGATGACGCGTGTACTCGACGGGCTGCGGGTGGTCGAGCTGGCCGGGATCGGCCCCTCCCCCCATGCCGCGATGCTGCTGGCCGACCTCGGGGCGGACGTCGTGCGGATCGAACGTCCCGGCGGGGTGAGCCAACTCCTGCCCGTGGAGCAGGACGCCGGCCTGCGCAACCGTCGCTCGGTCCGCGCCGATCTGAAAGATCCCGACGATCTGCAGCGCGTGCTGGACCTCGTCGACAATGCGGATGTGCTCATCGAGGGCTACCGCCCCGGCGCGGCGGAACGCCTCGGCATCGGCCCCGAGGTGTGCCGAGCACGCAATCCCCGACTCGTCTACGCCCGGATCACCGGATGGGGACAGGACGGTCCGCTGGCCCCCTACGCGGGGCACGACATCAACTACCTCGCCCTCACCGGGGCGTTGAACGCGATCGGACGGAAAGGCGAACGCCCGCTGGCGCCGCTCAACCTGGTCGCCGACCTGGGGGGAGGCTCGATGCTGGCGATCACCGGCATCCTCGGTGCCCTCTATGCGCGGGAGCGGTCCGGGCAGGGTGACGTCGTCGACGTCGCGATGGTCGACGGCGTCAGCACGCTGATGACGATGTACTGGACGCTGACCGAAAACGGCCTATGGTCCGCCGACCGGGGAACCAACGTCGTCGACGGCGCGGCCCCGTTCTACGACACCTACGAATGTGCCGACGGGCGGTACGTCGCAGTCGGCGCGGTCGAGCCGGCGTTCTACGCGCACCTGCTCACGGGCCTCGGACTCGACCCGGCACACCTTCCCGATCAATACGATCGCACGGCCTGGCCTACGGTGCGCACTCGGTTCGCCGAGATCTTCCGCGGACGCGATCGCGACGAATGGGTGGAGCACTTCGCCCCCCTCGACGCGTGTTTCACGCCGGTGCTCGCCCTGGACGAGGTCGCGGCGCACCCGCACATCGCCGCACGCGGGACAGTCGTCGAATCGTTCGGACAGCGTCAGCCGGCGGCATCGCCACGCTTCGCGAACGCGGCGCCGGCCACGTACTCGGCACCTCGCGTGCCCGGCGCGGACACCGACGCCGTCTTGCGCGACTGGGGTGTCGACGGTGCGGACTGATGTGCGACATCCCGCCGCCCCCGCCCCGCCGGGGTCCGGTGTGGCGTTGCTCCGACCGCCTGCGCGACGATGGACCCATGATTGATCCCGACATCGGATCCGCGTCCGACAAGGACGCAACCCCCACCCGCAGCGCCCGATCCGTGCTTGTGACGGTGCTCGGCGAGTTGGTCGAACCATACGGTCGACCGGTTCGTACCGCGGCACTGCTCCACGTCCTGAAGGGACTTGGATTCGGTGAGCCCGCGGCACGGCAGGCTCTGGCCCGCACGGGATCGTCCGGGTTGATCGCCGCCGAGCGGGTCGGTCGGGAGACGTTGTGGCACCTGACCGACGAAGCGCACCGACTGTTCGCCGAAGGCGACATGCGTGTCTTTCCCCCCGATGTCGACGTCACCCAGTGGGACGGCCGTTGGCTGGTGATCAACGTCCCGGTTCCCGAATCTCACCGCTCGAGCCGCAAGAAACTGTATGCGGCATTGCGGTGGGCCGGCTTCGGAAACCCGACCCCCGGGGTCTGGGTGACCCCCCACGTCGATCGCGCCGCGGAGGCCGCCAGGACGATCGAGTCGCTGGGGTTGACCGACAACACGGTCACCTTCGTCGGCCCAATCGGCCAGCCGGGCATCACCGAGGCCGAACTCGTGCGGCGGTCCTGGGATCTCGACGAGGCCGAGAAGGTTTACGACGAGCTGCTCGCCCGGTTCGACGTGCGCGGATTCGCCTCGGACGACGAGTTGCTCATCACCCACCTGCAGCTGGCCGATTCCCTGCGCCGGATGCCCTACCTGGACCCCCGACTGCCCGAGGTCCTGCTGCCGGACTGGGCCGGACTGCGGGCGGCGAAGCGACTGCGCGACCTGCGTACCGAGTGGACGCCGGCAGCGCACGCTCGCTGGCGTGAGATCGCGGGCGTCGGGTAGGGGCCACCGGGTCGGAGCCCGGCTGGTACCGGCCCGATCAGACCCCGGCTACCGTCAGCCCCGCCGCCCGGTGCGCGGCGTCGAGAAAGGCACGCACCAGGGCGCCGTCGCGGTAGTACTGATCCCCGACGCCGGCCACGGCCCGGCGCCGCCCGTACTCGTACAGCACCGCCAGCTTCCACAGGGCCAGTGCCGTGTACCAGTCGAGGTTCGACAGGTCCGCGCCGGTGGCAGCCGCATACCGCTGGGCCAGTTCGTCGCGGGTCGGATACCCCTCCTCGAGGACCGCGACACCGAGATCTTCGGTCGGCGTGCGTTCCTCCCCCTCGACGGGATACGACGCAAGGAAATACCCCAGATCGAACAGCGGGTCGCCGATCGTCGCGAGCTCCCAGTCCAGCACCGCCGCAATACGTCCCGGCGGGTCAGAAGCGAGGATGACGTTGCCGATGCGGTAGTCGTTGTGGATGATCGCCGCACCGGACTCGGCGGGAACGTGGGCGGCGAGCCACGCATCGATCTCCGCGAACTCCGGCGGCGGCGTCCCGTCCTCGGCAGCCACCAACCGGCCCATGCGGCGCAGATGACGCTCGTTGAAACCGTCCGGCCGGCCGAGGTCACCGAGGCCGGCGGCCCGCCAGTCGACCGCGTGCAGTGCCGCGAGGGTGTCGATCAGCGCCTCACCGATCCGGCGACGGTCGGCCGGCGCGCTCAGCGCGGCCGGGGTCTCGGTGGTGACCACCGGACCGGCGACGTAATCCATCACGTAGAACGGGACGTCGAGCACGTCGCCCGTCTGACCGACGGCAAGAACGGCCGCCACCGGCACGCCGCTGCCGGCGAGTGCACCGACGAGCCGAGCCTCCCGCAGCATGTCGTGAGCACCCGGCGGGACGGGCGGCGGGGGCGGTCGACGGACGATCACCCGACGTACCCCGTCGGACACCAGGAACGTCAGATTGGAATGCCCGTCACCGATACGCGACGTCGTCAGCGGTCCATCTGTGATACCCCGCTCACGCAGAAATCGTTCCAGCGCGCCGAGGGTGTCGGGAGTCCATTCCCAGGTCATATTCTCGCCTCCATCAGATTGTGCCGCCGGCCGCGCCGCCCGGCCCCGATCGCTGCACGCAGTCGTTCGTCGACGTCTACGCCCCGGTGAAACGCGGAGCGCGCTTCTCCTTGAATGCGGCCAGCGCTTCCGGCATGTCAGCGCATCGGGTCAGTAGCGCCTGCCCCCGGTTCTCCAACTCGAGCGCCGCCGCGTACGAGGTCACCTCCTGGTTCCGCTGCAACGCGCGCTTCGACATCCGGATCCCGCCGGGAGAATTCGTCGCGATCGTCTCGGCCAGTGCGACGGCTTCGTCGAAGAGGTTCTCGCTCGGCACCACGCGGTTGGCCAGCCCGATCCGGACCGCCTCCTCGGCGCCGACGAAGCGCGCCGTGTACGCGATCTCCGCCGCCCGGCCCGGCCCGACAAGGCGGGTCAGTTGCCAGGAGGTGCCGAGTTCCCCGACGGACAACCCCACCTTGACGAAGGCCGCGTTGAATTTCGCGGTCGGGGCGACGAGCCGGATGTCGGCGGCGAGGGCGAGCGACATACCGCCGCCGGAGGCAGCGCCGTGGATCGCCGCGATGACCGGGAACGGCAGATGCCGCAGCGCAGCAAGGCCTCCGGTCGCGGTCTCCTGGAATTTCAGGAACTCGCGCACGCCCATTTCGGTGATCACACTGATCTCGTCCAGGTCGAACCCGGCGCAGAACGCCCGCTCGCCCGCACCGCGGATGATCAGTGCCCGCGCGTCGGTGTCGCGCAATGCGTAGGCGGCCGTGTTGAACTCTTCGAACATCTTCACGACCATCGAGTTCATCCGGTCGGGCCGGTTGATCGTGAGAACGGCGATCTTGCCCTCGAGCACCTCGAGGGTGAGGGTCTCCAGCCGGGGTGGCTCGTAGTTGCTCAGCACGGACGTATTTTCCCGCGTGTCCATCTGCGTCATGTCGATCACCGGCCCGTGAACTTCGGGCTGCGCTTGTCCTTGAACGCGGCCAGCGCTTCGGGCATGTCCTCACCACGGGTGAGCAGCGCCTGGCCACGGTTCTCCAGTTCGAGCGCCGCGGCGTAGGACGACACCTCCATGTTCGCGTGCAGTGCGCGTTTCGATAGCTGCACGCCGGCAGGCGAGTTCGCGCAGATGAGGCGCGCCATCACGAGCGCCTCGTCGAGCAGCGACTCGGCGGGAACCACCGCGTTCAGCAGCCCGAGCGACTCCGCCTCGACGGCCTCGATGAATCGGCCCGTGTAGGCGAACTCCGCGGCCCGCGCCGGGCCGATCAGCCGGGTGAGGTGCCAGGAGGCGCCCAGGTCCCCAGCCGAGAGGCCGATTCGCACGAACGCCGCGTTGAACCGCGCGGCCGGCGAGCCGATCCGGATGTCGGCAGCCAGGGACAGGGACAGTCCTCCACCGGCCGCCGCGCCGTTGACCGCCGCGATCACCGGAACGCGGATGCTGCGGATCGCCGAGAGCGCCCGCGCCGCCAGCTCCTGCTGATCGAGCATCCCCATCGGCGTCAACGACGACAGCCCTTCGGCGTCGTCGAGATCGAACCCGCCGCAGAATGCCTTGCCGGCTCCGGTGAGGATCACGACCCGCAGGTCGTCCTCGTGGTCGAGGTGCAACGCCACTTTCTCGAGTTCGACGAACATCGTGTTCGTCATCGAGTTCATTCGTTCGGGACGGTTCAGCGTCACGACGGCGATCCCGGGTTCGGGTCGCTCGAGCGTGAACGTTTCCCATGTCGTGGGCTCGGTCACGGGTTCACTCCTTCTTCGGTCCGGCGGTTCCAGGTGGGCGCCGTGAGTTCGTGTGATCGGTCAGGCTTCGGCGGGGGCGTGTCGTACCGCGCCCGAGCGCAGCCATTGGTCGGTGCGGTCGGGGTCGATTCCCCAGTCGGTCAGGATCTCGGTGGTGTGCTCCCCCGGAGTCGGCGGACGGCGGTCCACTGCCGCCGCCGTCCGGCTGAATCGGGGCGCGGGGGCCGGTTGGACGAGTCCGTCGACCTCGACGAAGGTCCCGCGGGCGACATGGTGGGGATGCGACGGTGCCTCGTCGACGTCGAGGACGGGCGCGATGCACGGCGTGTGTCCTTCGGCCGCGTCGAGCCACTCCGCGAGGGCGCGGCCCCGTACGGCGTCGGCGAAGACCTTCTTCATCTGCGGCCATTGCGCGCGGTCGTTCTGATCCGGCAGATCGTCGGGCAGGCCCAGCAGGGCTACGAGGTCGGCGTAGAAGTGCGGTTCGAGCGCGCCGACCGAGAGCCATTTGCCGTCGGCGGTCTCGTAGGCGTCGTAGAAGGGTGCGCCGCTGTCGACGAGGTTCGTGCCGCGTTCACGGTTCCACGACCCGCTCTGTGTGAAGCCGAAGAACGGCGTCGCAAGGAGGGCGGCTCCTTCCACCATCGAGGCGTCGATCACCTGCCCGGTGCCCGAACGTTGCCTCTCGTAGAGTGCAGACAGCACTCCCATGGCGAGAAGCATTCCGCCACCGCCGAAGTCACCGATCAGGCTGAGCGGCGGGGTGGGCGGGTGACCGTGGCGTCCGATCAGCGACAGGACACCACTGAGTGCCACGTAGTTGATGTCGTGACCGACGTGCTGCGCGAGAGGGCCGTCCTGCCCGAAGCCCGTCATGCGACCGTAGATCAGCCGCGGATTGCGCTGGGCACAGTCGTCCGGTCCGATCCCGAGCCGCTCGGTGACGCCGGGGCGGAAGCCCTCGATCAGCACGTCGGCGTCCGCTACGAGCGACAGCACCACCTCCGCTCCGTCCGGGTGCTTGAGATCGACGGCAAGCGAACGACGTCCCCGGTGCAGCAGTTCGGTGCGGAACTCTGCATTCGGCCCGACCAACCCTGCGCCGGTGGCGCGGTCGACCCGCACCACGTCCGCACCGAGATCGGCCAGCAGCATGGCGCAGAACGGCCCCGGGCCGATCGAACCGATTTCGACCACCTTCAGACCCGACAGCGGACCCGTGAACGAGCGTTTCGTGCCGTTCTGCGTCATTGCTGCACCTTCCCGAATTTGGTCCGATAATAATACCTTCGCGTTGTTCAGGGAAGCTTCCCAGAACACCCGGAATGCTCCAGCTCAGTCGCGGACCATGCTCGTCTCCCCCGAGCGGTCGGCAGCGCGCCCACGCCGGGACCGAGCCTGCGCACTCACCACCAACACGACGGACACCAGGACCACGACGCCACCGACGACCAGCGCAGGAGTGACCGGCTCGGACAGGACGACGGATCCGAGGGCGACGGCCACCACGGGGTTCACGTACGTGTGGGTGGCCACCAGCGGAAGCGGTGCATGGTGCAGCAGCCACGCGTACGCGGTGAATCCGACGACCGAGCCGAAGACCACGAGGTAGCCGAACGCGCCCCAGGCCCGCAGTCCGATCTCACCTCCGAAGCGCTCGCGGGTAACCACCGACGCCAGCATCATCGCCGCACCGGCCGCCAGGAGTTGATACGTCGCGCCCACGTACACGTCCTGCGGCAACCAGAGCCTCGGCTTGATCCAGGAGCCGAACGACCACGACAGACTCGACAGCACGATGACCGCCACACCGACCAGCGGAAGGCTCGAACGCTCACTTCCGGTCGGCAGCACCAGCACGGCCAGGCCGACGAGGCCCACCCCGACGCCGGCCAGTTCGAGAGCTCGCGGGCGGTCGCCGGACACGGAACGGTAGAGGCAGATCCACACGGGCACCATCGCGACGAGAAGCGCCGTCACTCCGGAGGGCACACCGTGCAACTGGCCCACCGACGTCAAGCCGTTTCCACACGCGAGCAGCAGGACCCCGAGGAACGCGGCCCCGCCGGCCTCACGCCGGGTGACGAGCAGCCGCCTCCAGCCGCCACGGACGGCGAGGAACACGGCCATCAGCAGGGCGGCGAGAAGGAAGCGCGCACCCATCGAGCCGAGGGGCGGCACCTCCTCGATCACCAGGCGGATCGCGAGGTAGATCGACCCCCAGATCAGGTAGACCAGCGACAGTGCGAGTGCGATCGCTCCGCGCCCGGCGGATCCGGACGGCACGGCGCTCAGGCGAAGCGCGGGGTGCGCTTCTCGAGGAACGCGGTGATGCCCTCCTTCGCCTCCCCGCTCTCGAACAGGTCCTGTTCCTGGGCGACCTCGAAGCGGAAGCCCTCGTCGAGCGGCGTGTCGAAGGACGCGTCGACGGTCCGGATGACGGCGCGCTGCGCGGGCAGCGACATCGTGCACAGCTCGGCCGCGAGGGCGAGCGCCGCGTCCGTCGCGCCGCCGGCGTCGACGAGCCGGTCGATCAGCCCGATCGCGTGTGCCTCGTCGGCGGAGATCTGGCGGGCGGTCAGCATGATGTCGAGCGCTCGGCCCCGGCCCACGAGGCGTGGGAGACGTTGGGTACCGCCGGCGCCAGGGATGAGGCCGAGTTTGACCTCGGGAAGCCCGAACTTCGCGTCCGCACCGCCGACCCGCAGGGTGCAGGCCATTGCGAGTTCGAGGCCGCCCCCGAGCGCGAGGCCGTCCACCGCGGCGATCGTGATCCGGTCGGCGGACGCGAGCCGGTCTAGCGCCCCGCGGAGCCGATCGCCGTAGGCGGTGAACGACTCCGCGTCCACTGACGACATGTGCTTGATGTCCGCCCCTGCAGCGAAGAAGCTGGGGATGTCCGATCGGACGACGATCACTTTCACCGAACCGTCGGCATCGGCGGCGTCCAGCGCCGCGTTCAGGCCGTCGATGATCGGCAGGCCCAGGGCGTTCGCGGGCCGGCGCTGGAGCGTGATCGTCATGACACCGGCGTCGACGTCACTCCATGCGACTGCGGGCGTAGCGGTTTCCGACATGCACACCATCCTGTTCGGTCCAACAATGACCCAACCATACTAATTGTTGGACCGAAATGGAAGGTCAGGGCCGACGCGGGAACTTCTCGAACTCAGGCCGGCGCTTCGCCTTGTACGCCTCCCGCCCTTCCTTCGCCTCTTCCGTGGAGTAGAACAGCAGATTCGCATCGTGGGCGAGCTGCTGGATGCCGGCCATGCCGTCCTCCGCCGCATTGAAGCTGGCCTTCATCAGGCGCAGCGCGAAGGGGGAGAGCTCGAGCATCTCGCGGCACCACTGGACGGTTTCGCGCTCGAGATCGGCCAACGGGACTACGGTGTTGACCAGCCCCATCTCCCGGGCCTGCTGCGCGTCGTACTGGCGGCACAGGAACCAGATCTCCTTGGCCTTCTTCACCCCGACCAACTCCGCGAGCAGACCCGCGCCGTACCCGCCGTCGAAGGAACCGACCTTGGGACCCACCTGGCCGAAGCGGGCGTTGTCCGCTGCGATCGTCAGATCGCACACCAGATGCAGGATGTGCCCGCCACCAATCGCATACCCGGCCACCATGGCCACCACCGGCTTCGGCAGTCGGCGGATCTGGATCTGCAGGTCGGTGACGTGGAAGCGCCCCACGCCGCCGGCCTTGCCCGGCTCGGTGAGGTAGCCGGTGTCGCCACGCACCCGCTGATCCCCGCCCGAGCAGAATGCATCGGGCCCCTCCCCGGTCAGCACGATGACACCGATCGAGGAGTCCTCCCGGGCATCGACCAACGCGTCGGAGATCTCCATCAACGTCTGCGGCCGGAACGCGTTGCGCACCTCCGGACGGCAGATCGTGATCTTTGCGATCCCGTCGCCGCTGTGCTCGTACCGAATGTCCGCGTACTCGCCGAGCGAGGTCCATTCCACGAAATCCGTTGTATCGCAATTATTCGTCATATACCGATCATAAGCTCTCCTGCAAACGATCGTTAACGGACCGCGACGCACGACAGCGCGGCCGGATAGGCTCCGGACTGCGCTGTCGGGGTGAGAACCGACCGATGACCGTCAGGCCATCGTCAGACCACCACTGACGGACAAGGTCTGGCCGGTGACGAACTCCGCCTCGTCGGAGGCGAAGAACGCCACGGCGGCGCCGATGTCGGTGGCCTTGCCGAGCCGCTTCATCGGCACCGCGCGGGTCATGCCGGCGATCACCTTGTCGGCTTCCTGGCCGGAGTTGTCGGCGAACTTGCGCAGGGCCGGGGTGTCCGTCGGACCGGGGCACACCGTGTTGGCGGTGACGCCCTTCGTGGCGACCTCCCGCGCGAGGGTCTTGGTGAACGCGATGATGCCGCCCTTGGCACCCGAGTACACCGCTTCGAGCGACGAGCCGACGCGTCCGGCGTCCGAACCGATGTTGATGACGCGCCCCCAGCCCTGCTCGACCATGCCCGGCAGGGTCGCCTGGACGACTCGCAGCTGGCCCTTGAAGTTGATCTCGAGAATCCGGTCCCAGAACGCCTCGTCGGTCTTCACGAACGGCATGAAGTCGTCCCACCCGGCGTTGTTGACGACGATCTCGACGGGGCCGAACTGCTCGGCGACCTGCTTGACCGCCGCCTGCACGGACTCGGTGTCCGTCACGTCGACCGGAACGGCCATTGCCTGGCCTCCGGCCTCGCGGATGGCGGCCGCGGTCTCCTCCGCGGCCTCGAGGTTGAGGTCGGCGACCGCGACGCGGAAGCCCGCGGCACCCAGCGCATCGGAGATTCCCTTGCCGATGCCCTGCGCGCCGCCCGTGACGAATGCGACTCGATTGCTCATGATTTCACTCCGTGTTGTCGGTTCTGATGTCGAAGTCGTACCGGGGACGAGGGCGTCAGCGCACGCCCGCGGCCCACTGGATCGGGCCGGCCACGATCGAGTGGCTGGTGAGCTTGCGGCCCAGCACCTGCTGAGCCTCGCGAGCGGCGTCGATGACCAGGTCGAGGTCGAGGCCGGTGTCCACACCCATTTCGTGGAACATGCTCACCAGGTCCTCGGTGGCGATGTTGCCGGTCGACCCCACCGGGACGGGGCAGCCGCCCAGTTCACCGAAGCTCGACTCGAAGCTCGCGCATCCCGCCTCGAGCGCGGCGAACGCGTTCGCGAGGCCCTGGCCGCGGGTGTTGTGGAAGTGCGCGGTGACCTCGACGCCGGGCAGACGTTCGATGGCCGCGGCGAAGAACTCCGAGGCATAGGCCGGATTGCACATGCCGGTAGTGTCACCGAAGCCGATCTCCGTGGCTCCGGATTCGGCGAATCGCTCCGCCAGGTCCAACACCCGCTTCAACTCCACCTTGCCCTCGAAGGGGCATCCGAACGACGTCGCGATGACCGCGGCGCAGTGCAGGCCCTCGGCGACGATCCGGCGAGCCATGATGTCGTTGTCCGCCATGGTTTCGTCGACGGTGCGGTTGACGTTCTTCTTGTTGTGGGTTTCGGACGCGCTGACGAAGATCGCGACCTCGTGGAAGGTGTCGCGAACCTTCAGCGCGTTGTCCAGGCCCTTGCTGTTCGGCACGAGGACCATCAGCCTCACGTCGTCGGGCACGTCGATGCGGCTGAGCACCTCCACCCCGTCCGACAGCTGCGGGATGACATCGGGCCGCACGAAACTGGCGACCTCGATCCGCTTCAGGCCGGCGCGCCCGAGGGCGTTGATCAGCCGCACCTTGTCGTCGGTCGGGATGGTCTCCGGCTCGTTCTGGAAGCCGTCGCGCGGACCGACTTCTCGGATCTGTACCCGTTGGGGACGCGTCATGGCGTTCACTCCTCGTTTCCGCTCGCTCCGCTACGAAGCAAGGTCGTGCTCGGTCAGTGCGATGTCCAGCTGCTCACGATGCTGCGGGGCTGCGACCGCGATCATTCGTCGGGCCCGTTCCGCGAGCGAACAGCCCCGCAGTTCGGCGACGCCGTGCTCGGTGACGACGTAGTCCACGTCGGCGCGCGCCGTGGTGACGGAGCCGAACTCGAGGGCCGGCTTGATCGACGAGCGGCCGCGCGCGGTGGACCGCAGCGCGATGATCGAGCGTCCACCGGTCAGGGCCGCGGCCCGGGAGAAGTCCACCTGGCCGCCGACCGCGCCGACGTAGGCGACTCCGGCCTGCTCCGCCCCCACCTGCCCGGTGAGGTCGACCTCGATGGCGGAGTTGATCGACACGAGCGCGGTCAGCTGCGAGAGCACCTGCGGCGCATGGGTATAGCTGGCGGGACGGAATTCCACCGGCAGGTGCGGCAGACGCTCGTACAGGGTGGCCGTGCCCAGCGCCGCCCCGGTGACGTGGCGTCCGACGTCGATCTGTTTGCGCGCACCGGTCAGCACGCCCTTGTCGATCAGCCGCAGCACCGCATCGGAGATCATGCCGGAGTGCAGGCCGAGGTCCCGATGTCCTTCCAGAGCCGCCAGCACCGCCGAGGGCAGCGTGCCCACGCCGACCTGGATGGTGTCACCATCCTCGACGAGGCCGGCGACGTGCCGGGCGATCGCCGTCTCGACGGCGGCGGGCTCACGGTCGGGCGCTTCGAGGAGCGGCCGGTCGGTCTCGACGACCGCCGCGAACCGCGACAGCGGGATCGCGGGTGCACCGTGGGTTCTCGGCATGCGCTGATTGATCTCGGCGATCAGGACGGGGGTGTGCTCGAGTGCGTCGGCGACGTAGTCGACGCCGACGCCGAGCGAGCAGTTGCCGTCGGCGTCGGGAGGAGCGACCTGCACGAACCCGATGTCGCACGGCAGGCGGTGCTCGGCGAACAGCCGGGGCAACGCCGCGTAGTGGCAGGGCACGACCTCGAGCCGGTCCCGTTGGCTGAGCCGGCGCAGTTCACCGAGCCCACCGTAGGAGACGACGGACAATTCGTCCGGGGTCTGCTCGGTGAGTCGGCGGTCCCAGGTCAGTCCCACGAACGCCCGGACCGCGCCGATCGACGGGAGCTGGTCGAGCAGGGCGTGGACGAGCGGGGTGGGTTCCGCGCTCGTCTGGCTCCACCAGATTCCGTCGCCGGCCCGGACGTGGGGCGTGAGGTCGATCATCAGTCGATCCGTTGAATCAGGGTGGCGGTTCCGAGTCCGCCACCGCAGCACATGGTGACCAGCCCGATTTCGGCGTCGCGACGTTCGAGTTCGGCGACGATCGTCGCGATGAGACGGGCGCCGGTGGCACCGACCGGGTGCCCGAGCGCGATCGCGCCGCCGTTGACGTTGACCCGGTCCATGTCGGGCTTGAGCTCGCGCTCCCAGGCCAGGACCACGGAACTGAACGCCTCGTTGATCTCGAAGAGGTCGATGTCGTCGATCGTCATCCCGTTGCGGTCGAGCAGCTTCTGCGTTGCCGGAATCGGACCGGTGAGCATGATGATCGGGTCGACTCCGACCGTGGTCTGGTCGAGGATCCGGGCGCGGGCGCGCAGACCGTGGGTATCGACCGCGTCCCGGGACGCGAGCAGGACACCGGCCGCGCCGTCCGAGATCGGCGACGAACTGCCGGCGGTGATCCGGCCGTTCTCCCGGAACGCGGTCCTCAAACCGGCCAGGGTGTCCAGGCTCGTGCCGGGCCGGACGGTCTGATCGGTCCTGCGGAACTCGCCGTCGAGCTCGAGGGGGATCATCTCTTCGTCGAACCGCCCGGCCTCGATGGCCTCGGTCGCCAGACGATGAGATCGGACGGCGAATTCGTCCATCTCCTGCCGGGTGATGCCCCACCGGTCGGCGATGAGCTCGGCGCTCTCGCCCTGGTGCACGAAGTCGTACTTCTCCCGCAGCTCGGCCGGCCACGGATCGCCGTAGAGCTCGGAGATCTTGGCCGGGGAGTTGATCGGCACGTGGCCCATGTGCTCGACGCCGCCGGCGATGACGAGGTCGTGCGTGCCGGACCCGACGAGGGCGGCACCCATCTCGACCGCGGTCTGCGCGGAGCCGCAACGGCGGTCGAGGACGACGGCCGGCACCTCGGGCGGGTATCCGGCCTGCAGCCATGCGTTGCGGCCGATGTTGCGGGACTGCTCACCGAAGGGCGCGGTGCAACCGACGATGAGGTCCTCCACCGCCGCCGGGGCCAGACCACTGCGGCGGATCAGATCCGTGTAGACCGCGCCGAGCATCTCGTTCGGATGCGTATCGCGGAACCACCCGCGTTCGGCGTGGGATCGGCCCATGGGGGTGCGAGCCGCTTCGGCGATGATCACCTCGCGCGCGGAGCGCTGGAACGGGTTGGTTGCGTTGGTCATCAGATCACCGTTCCACCGTCGACGGGCAACACCTGGCCCGTGATGTACGAGGCGCCGTCGGAGGCGAAGAACACGAAGCTGGCCGAGATCTCGTTCGGCTCGGCCCAGCGCCTCAGCGCGACACGCTCGAGGGTCTTGGCCGCGAGCTTGTCGTTGCTGCGGATGTTCTCGGTCATCGGCGTGGCCGCAAGGGGCGCAATGGCATTGACGGTGACCTGCTTGCGGGCGAGCTCGCGGGCCAGCGACTTGGTCAGGCCGATGATGCCCGCCTTGGCCGCCCCGTAGTTGGCCTGGCCGATGGTGCCCTGCAGGCCGGCGGCGGAGGTGACGTTGATGATGCGCCCGGTGCCGTCCTCCGGCAGATAGGGCAGTACGGCTTTACTGCACACGTAGCTGCCGACGAGGTGGATGTCGACGATGCGGCGGAAGTCGTCTTCCTCGAGATTCGGGAACATCGCCGGTGCGATGGCCCCGGCGTTGTTGACCAGGATGTTGACGACGCCGCCACCGAGTGCGGCGGCCTGTTCCGCCGCCGCGGCGGCCTGCGCGACGTTGCGGACGTCGAGCACGGCGGATTTGGCGGTACCGCCGGCGGCAATGATCTCCGCGGCGACGGCGGCGGCCGCGTCTTCGTTGACATCGGTGACGAGGACGGCAGCGCCGGCGGCGGCGTAGGCGTGCGCCACGGAGGCGCCGATGCCGCTGCCCGCGCCGGTCACGAGGGCGGATCTTCCGGTGAGTTCGAACATCAGTAGCTCCTGGGAAGGCCGAGCACGTGCTCGCCGAGGTAGTTGAGAACCATTTCCTGGCTCAGCGGTGCGATGCGGGTCAGGCGCGCCTCACGGAAGTAGCGCGCGACGTGGTATTCCTCCGAGTAGCCCATGCCGCCATGGGTCTGCAGGGCACGGTCGGCGGCCTGGAAGCCGGCGTCGGCGCACAGGTACTTGGCCATGTTGGCCTCGCGTGCACAGGGGCGGCCGTTGTCGTAGAGCCAGGTCGCCTTGCGCAGGACGAGCTCGGCGGCGTCGAGGTGGGCGAGGGAATCCGCGAGGGGGAACTGGATGCCCTGGTTCATGCCGATCGGGCGGCCGAACACCTCACGGTCGGTGGCGTACTGGGTGGCGCGGTGCAGGGCGGCACGGCCGATGCCGAGGGCCTCGGAGGCGACGAGCATCCGTTCCGGGTTGAGCCCGTCGAGGATGTACTTGAAGCCCTTGCCCTCCTCGCCGACCCGATCCTCGACGGGGATCTCGAGGCCGTCGATGAACAACTCGTTGGAGGTGACGGCGTTGCGGCCCATCTTCTTGATGGGGCGGATCTCGACCTTCGAGCGGTCCAGGTCGGTGAGGAAGAGCGTGAGACCGTCGGTCTTCTTCGTCACGTCCTCGAACTTGGTGGTGCGGGTGAGCAGGAGAATCTTCTCCGACTCCATCGCCTTCGAGATCCACACCTTGCGTCCGTTGACGATGTACTTGTCGCCGTCGCGCCGCGCGAAGGTGGTGATCTTGGTGGTGTCCAGGCCCGCGCCGGGCTCGGTGACCCCGAAGCACACGTGCAGGTCTCCGTTGACGATCCGCGGCAGGGTGCGCTGCTTGAGTTCCTCGGAGCCGTGCACGATCACCGGGTGCATGCCGAAGATCGACAGGTGCATCGAGCTGGCGCCGTTCATACCGGCGCCGGACGCGGCGACCTCCTGCAGCAGGATCGAGGCCTCGGTGATGCCCAGGCCGTGTCCGCCGTACTCCTCGGGGGTGGTGATGCCCAGCCAGCCGCCCTTGGCGAACGCGTCGTAGAACTCCGTGGGGAATTCGTGGGCGGCATCCTTCTCCACCCAGTACTGCTCGTCGAACTTGCCGGCGAGTTCTCGTACCGCATCTCGGATCGTTGCCTGATCCTCGGTCAGATCGAAGTCCACAACACAGTCCCGTCGTCGTCGCTACCGTTTGGCATTAAGTTACTAAAGGACAGACCATTTAGTCAACGGTAGGTCAGCCGGCCGCCGGCAGAAGAGGTAGGTCCCGAGCGAGACGCTCGTTCCACACCTCCGGGCTTCCGAACAGCTTCTCGTCGAGCTTGGTGCGCTTGTAGAACAGCTGCAGGTCGTGCTCCCACGTGTAGCCGATGGCGCCGTGCATCACCAGCGCGCTGTCGGCGGCCTGGACCGCGCTCCGGGTCACCTGAGCCTTCGCAATCGCCGCATGCATCGCACACTCCTCGAGACCGAGATCCACCGAGGCCGCGGCATAGTAGGCGATGGACCGAGCAGCCTCCACGGACACGAGAATCGTTGCGGCAGCGTGCTTCATCGCCTGGAAGGAACCGATCGGCACACCGAACTGGTGGCGTGTTCGGCTGTAGTCCACCGCCAAGTGCAGCATCCGCTCCATCGCGCCGAGCGCGTCCGCGGAGACGAGCACGGCGGCGCGCAATCCCGCGTCGGCCAGCGCGGCCGGCGCGTCGACGTCGAGGCGCTGCGCGACGACGTTCTCGAACCGGAGGTCGGCCGCGCCCCGGGACGGATCGAGGAAGCGCCGCGGCGTGACAGTGACGCCCGGGTCTGCGACCCGGACGAGGTAGAGGGCCGTTCCGTCGCCGTCGTCGGCGGGGACGACGAGCCGGGCGGCCCGTTCGGCGCCGAGCACGGCGGACACGCGACCGGTCAGCACCCCTCGCTCGTCGACGCGCACGGCATCGCGGAGCCCGAGTGGGCGACTGGAATCGACTGCCAGGGAAGCGAATTCGCCACCGGTGAGTGCCGCGTCGGCGACATCAGGCGGCAACAGAGGGGCCGCGAGCACCGAGGCGGTCCACGCGCTCGCCGGTGCGGCATACCGGCCCAGCGCCTCGGCGGTCAGCGCGAGCTCGAGCAGACCGCCGCCCTGTCCGCCCATGTCCTCCGGCAGGCCGGCCGAGAACCATCCCTCTTCCACGAACCTGCGTTCGAACTCTGCAGGTTCACCCGCTTCGCCCCACTTCCGCACGTTCGCGGGTGCCGCGAATCGCTCGAGCCAGCCGCCGAGGGCTTCGGTGAACATTTCCTGCTCTTCTGACAGCTCCCAACGCATGGAACTGGTCCTCTCGATGAGTCGGGGAATACCCTGCAAGATGAATGCAGCGACGATTCGATGGTATATTAGGTCTGACCGTTAGACCAGAGAGGGTGGGGAGTCATGTCACCAGCCGCACCGAGTACGACCCGGACCGGACGTTCCTCCATCCAGCTGACTCCGATGGAGGTTCCCAAGGCGTCGGATGTTCTTGCCAACGAGCTGCGCGAACGCATCCTCAGCGGCGAATACATCGAAGGGACCCCGCTTCCCCCGGAACGCGAACTCGTCGTCCAGACGAAGATGAGCCGGACCACGGTGCGCGAGGCTCTGCGCATCCTCGAGGTACAGGGCCTGGTACGGATCAAGGCGGGACGCGCCGGGGGTGCCTTCGTCCAGCGACCCGGCGAGCAGTCGATGGCCGACACCGTGGCGCTGCTCATCCGAGGACGCCAGATCCGCCTGGGTGCGCTGCTCGAAACGCGTGAGGCGATCGAACCGTTCTGCGCGCAACTGGCCGCCCGTCATCGGACCGACGAGGATCTCGCGCGGCTCGACGCCGCGAACGAGGACATCGCGGCCGCCGGCGACAAGCTCGACGCGTTCCTCCAGGCCAACGTCGACTGGCACATCGCCGTCGCCAGCGCGAGCCACAACGAACTGCTGTCGGGTCTGATGATCTCGCTGTCCCGTGCCATCTACGCTGCCACCGAGAACGAGGGCTTCATCGACGAGAAGGTCCGCGAGATCACCGTGAAGGCGCATCGTTCGGTCACCAGAGCGATCCGAGACCGCGACCCCGATGCTGCGGTCCGTCGCATGAGCCGCCACGTCCACTCGTACGCCGAGTCGATCCGGGAGTTCGAAGAGCGAACCGACATTCCACTGGACCAGGAGTCCTGAGCGACGCCCCCGTCCAGGCTCGCGGGCGTCCCCTCACCGGACAGAAACGATGGCCGCCCATACCACTTCGGTATGGGCGGCCATCGTGTTGCCTACGTCCGTACGGCGCCCGGCTCGGCGCCGGTCACCACGGCGCGGATCTCCTCCACCGCCTCCGGGTTCTCGGCACCGGACAGGTCACCGGGATCGGTGCCCAACGCCGCCGCTCGCACCGCGCGGCGCAAGATCTTCGCCGACCGCGTCTTCGGCAGACGCGACACCCGATGAACCACGGTGGGCGCAAACGGCTTACCCAGCTCTGCGGCCACACTGGCGGCCAGCTCCCCCGAGATGTCCGTCCCGTCCGCATCCGCGCGGGGCACCCAGAACGCCCAGACCGTTTCCCCCTTCTTCGGGTCCGGGACACCGACCGCCGCGGCCTCCGACACGGCCGGGTGCGCGGTCAGGACCGCCTCGACTTCCGCCGGAGCCAGGCGTTTGCCGGCCACGTTCATGACGTCGTCGGACCGGCCCCGGATGTACCACTGCCCGTCGCTGTCGACAAGCGCATAGTCTCCGTGCCGCCACATACCGGGGAACGTCGACCAGTACGCCTCGAGGTACCGCTCCTCGTCCTTCCAGACCCCGCGGGTCATCGACGGCCACGGCTGCCGGCACACCAGCTCGCCCTGTTCACCGCGCAGCGGACGGCCAGCATCGTCGACGACGTCGACGTCCATGCCCAGCGACGGACCGCCCAGCGAGCAGCTACGGATCGGCTGCACCGGATACGGTGCGAGGAACGATCCGCCGACCTCGGTACCGCCGGAGAAGTTGATGATCGGGACGCGGCCACCGAACACCTCGCGTGCGAGCCACTCGTACGAGTCCGGGTCCCACGGCTCTCCGGTCGAGCCGATCGTGTGCACCGAGGACAGGTCGTACCGCGCGGCGACATCGCTTCCCTGCCCGCGCAGCGTCCGGATGAGCGTCGGCGAGACTCCGAGCATCGTCACCCGATGCCGTTCGGTCAGCCGCCACAGCCGGTCCCGGTCCGGTATGTCCGGTGAGCCCTCGTACAGCAGCAGCGTCCCCCCGTTGGCATGCGTGCCGACGATCGACAACGGACCCATGATCCAGCCCATGTCGGTGATCCAGCAGAACACCCCGCCCGGCTTCAGATCGAACGAGTACGCCACTTCGCTCGCCGTCTTCACCAGGAACCCGGCGTGGGTGTGAACGGCGCCCTTGGGCTTGCCGGTCGTGCCGGACGTGTAGGCCAGCGCGAACGGCTCGGAGGCGTCCATCGCCTCGATCGGACCCGCATCACGGCTCGCGAGCAGTCCGGTCCAGGAAATCTCGTGCTCACCCGATCCTGCTCCGGCGCCGAGGTTGTCGACCACGACCACCGACTCCACCGTGGGGCAGGTCCTCAGGGCCTCGTCGAGGGCCGGCTTCATCGCGACCGACTTGCCCCGGCGTACGGTGCCGTCCGCGACGACCACCACTTTCGCATCCGCATCCTGAATGCGGGACGCGATCGCGCTGGGCGCAAACCCCGAGAACAGCGGCACGAGAACCGCACCGAGCCGGGCGACCGCGTACACCGACACGACGGCCTCCGGAATCATCGGCAGGAACAGGGCGACAGCGTCGCCCCGGCCCACTCCCAGCTCCCGCAGTCCGGCGGCCGCACGCTCCACCTCCGCCTCCAACTCGCGATACGTCAGCGTGCGGACAGTGCCGTCCTCCGCCTCGTGCACGACGGCGAGCCGATCGGCGGCCACCGGATCGGCGGCCCAGCGACGCAGGCACGCATCGACGACGTTCGTCCGTCCGCCGACGAACCAGTCGGGATGCTCGATGCCGCGTGAGGTGTCGAGCACGTCGCGATACGGCACCTGGAACGGCAGCTCGAGATCACGGACCACCGCATCCCAGTACCACCGCACGTCGGCGACGGAACGGGCACGCAACTCGTCCAGACCGCCGAGGCCGTGCGCGCGGGCGAGCCGCGTGACGTTGGCGTTGTCGACGTAGTCGGCGGTGGGGACCCACGTGTAGTCGGACATGGTCAGCTCCTCGGCATCTCGAGCATGCGCTCGGCGACGATGTTGCGCTGGATGAAGGTGGAACCACCGGCGATGGCGGTGCCGCGCGCCTGATACGCCAGCCGGAGCCAGCGCGACGTTCGCTGCTCCTCGTCGTCGAGCGCGAACTGGCCGCCGGCGGGCTCGAGGGACAGCCGGAAATCCACCAGTTCTTCGACGAGCGGGCAGAAGAACAGCTTGCCGATCGATGTCACCGGACCGGGTGGGCCGTCGTTCGCCGCCAGGGTGATCACGCGCTGGCCGATGAGATAGTGCACGAGCGCGCGGCCGTAGAGGTCCGCGACCTTCTGCCGGATCACCGGATCCGCACCGAGCGGGCGGCCCGACTCGTCGGTCATCTCCGCGATGTCGCCGATGATGTCGTCGACGGCCCGTTTGGTGTTGACCCGGCCGGTGGCGATCGCCACTCGCTCGTAGGCGAGCGTGCCCATGGCCACCTTCCACCCGCCGTCGACGTCGCCGACGACGAGATCGTCGGGGATGAACACGTCGTCGAGAAAGACCTCGTTGAACTCGGCCTCACCGAGCATATGGGCGAGCGGCCGAACCGTGATTCCCTCGCTGTCCATGGGGACGAGGAAGAAGGTGATGCCCTTGTGACGTGGTCCCCCGCCCGTGCGCGCGAGCAGGATGGCATGAGCCGCGATGTGAGCTCGGCTGGTCCAGATCTTCTGCCCGTTGATCTTCCATCCGCCGTCGACCTTCGTGGCCTTGGTGCGCAGTGATGCGAGGTCGGACCCGGCCTCCGGTTCGGAGAACAACTGGCACCAGATCTCGTCTCCGGTGAGGATCGGGCGCAGAAACCGTTCCTTCTGGGCCGGTGTGCCGAAGTCGATGATGGTGGGACCGGCGAAGTCCTCGCCGATCGTGTTGAGGCGCTCCGGCGCGCCCACGCGATCCATCTCCTCGGTGAAGATGGCCTTGCGGATGGGGTCGGCTGCCTGCCCGCCGTACTCCTTCGGCCACGACATTCCTCCGTAGCCGGCGTCGAAGAGCAACCGCTGCCATTGGCGCCAGAACGGGACCTTGTCGACCAGATCCACCGGTTCCGGCCAGGGCAGGGTTGCGACTGCCTTCTCGGCCCATTCTCGGACTTCTGCGCGGAACCGGGCTTCGTCCGGGGAATCAGCGAGCTCCATAGAACCCCTCCTCACGTATTTAGGCCAAATGATACTATAGGTCAGTCCAAAAGAGGAGGACCGTGATGACAGAACCACTCCACTGCGGCGAGGTGGACCGAGTCGAGTACGACGTCGAGCGCGGCAAGATTCGTGAGTTCGCCCGTGCGACGTTCACTACCGATCCCGCCCACACGGACCGGGCCGCCGCGCACGCCGCCGGATTCGCCGATGTCCCCGCGACCCTGACCCACACGGTCGTCGCCGGACATCAGCGCGACCAGCGCAGGTTTGTCGAGACGCTCGGCCTGGCGCTCGAACGAGTGGTGGTCGGCTCGGTGAAGTGGACATACCTTCGACCCCTGATTGCAGGCGACCACGTCGTCGGCACGCGGCGCATCGTCGACGACGCACAGCGCGAGGGCAAGCGCGGCGGATCGATGCGCGTCGTAACGCTGGAGACCGAATACGTCGACGCCGACGGTGATCCGGTGGTGCGACTGGAGGAAGTGCTGATCGAACGAGGAGAACAACGATGAGAGCACCTATGAAGGCCCGCATCGGTGCGGTCGTCGACACGCGTGTCGTCGGCCCGATCACCCAGACGGACATCGTGCGATTCGCCGGCGCCGGAGGTGACTTCAATCCTCTGCACCATGATCCGGAGTTCGTTGCGACGTCCGGTTTTCCGGGCGTCATCGCGATGGGTCAGATGCAGGCCGGGATCCTGGCCGGCTGGCTCTCCGACACCTTCGGCGTCGAGCACGTCCGTTCCTTCGGCGTCCGCTTCGTCGCCCCGGTCTTCCTGGGCGACACCCTGACCGTGAGCGGGACGATCACGGCGATCACCGAGACCGATGGGGAGGCGCGGGCCGATCTCGATCTGACCGTCTCCGGAACGAAGGGGCCGGTTGTCACCGGTTCGGCGACGGTCGTCGTCGCCGAAGTCTGACAGCCCACGGATTCCGGAGGGGTGATCCGGCGCCGAGGCCCGGTATCCGGCGATCACTCGGTGCGCGCCGTGCCGGTCCTGGCCGGCTCACGGCCGTCGGTGGCCCAGAGCCGCCTCGCGCAGGACGTCGTGTATCCGCCACCGCACCCCGACCCGCACGCAGCAGGCGAAGATCGCGTACACCGGCGTCACCGGCGGGGAAGTCCACCGGCGGTTGCCGCCACGCGATTTCGCCCCGCACGACGTGGAGGACCGTATCGAGCGCCATACGGCGACAGGGCTTCTCGGGCCGTTCGACCTCGCCGTCGGTGTTGCCCGACGGGCTGCATGGGCGGCTCTCGCAACGCCACTGGGTGTCGGTCGGCGACGACGGGTACATCGCACCCCCGTGTCCGGGCACCGTGTCAGGGTCGGGGCAGGACGGGCATGGCGCGATGAGCGCAGGTGAACTCCTGGTCGGTCGTGGCGTAAGCCACTCAACGAGCTACCAGGAGTTCACCTGCCTCCCAACCTTCATGGGCGTTGGGCACCGGCATCCAACTCTGCCGCGATGCGCTTGCGGAGGAGGTGTTTCTGAATCTTCCCGGTGGCGGTCATGGGCAACTCGGCGACCACCTCGACGCGTTCAGGGGTCTTCTGAATCGCAACTCCCCGATCGAGCAGATAGTTGCGGAGATGGTCCAGGGTGGGAGCATTCTGCTCCTCCTTGGGCACCACGTAGCAGCACAACTTCTCCCCGAGCCGCTCGTCGGGCATTCCCACCACGGCGAGAGCGAGGATATCGGGGTGCTCGGCCAACTTGTCCTCGACCTCACGCACACTGATGTTCATGCCGCCGCGGATCACGATGTCTTTGGTTCTGCCGGTAACCCGGACGAACCCATCGGCATCCATGACTCCGAGATCTCCGGACCTCGAGAATCCTTCGGGGGTAAAGAGTTCCGCTGTGTCCTCGGGCCGGTTCAGATACTCGATCATATGCGAGGGCCCGCGATAGGCGATGTCGCCCTCACTCCCCCGTGCCACCTCGAGGCCGTCGTCCCCCACAACCTTGACCTCTGCCCCCGGCAGCGCGGCGCCGTCGGACGTGACCGCCCGGCTCGGGTCGTCCTCGACGGTGCAGGTCGTCGTGGTGAGATTCTCACTCCTCCCGTACAGCGACAGGATGGCGGTGGTGGGCAGGTCGGACTTCGCCTTCTCCACCACGGCCGCCGGGATCGGGGAGCCGGCGCACACCCAGACCCGGAGGGAGGAGAGATCGGCGTCCGGATCCTCTTCGGCCGCAGCCAACAACGTCTGCAGGAACGTGGTGGCCGTGACCGCGGCCGTACATCCGAACTTCTTGATCTCGGCCAGCCCGCGCTCCGGGTCCCACTCCGCCATGATGTGGGTCGCCGCGCCGCTGAGCAGAGGGATGAGCACACTGGTGACGAGTCCTGTGGTGTGCGTGATCGGGGACGGCCCGAATTGGACATCCGCCTCGGTGTGCCCGAAGGCCGTCCTCAGTGCACGTGCGCCCGAAGCGTAGGTGTTGAAGGTGTGGAGGCAGCCCTTGGGACGCGACGTGGTTCCGGACGTGTACACGATGACGAACGGATCGTCGGGGTGGGCACGGAAGTCGAGTTCCGTGTCGATGACGTCCAGGTCCGCGTCCGCGACCAGGCTCTCGAGAGCCTCGATGTCCCGCTCGGCAAGTGTCTGACGGCTCCCGTCCGAAGCGCGCACCGCGATGATCGTCTCCAACGTCTGCGACGACCGCCGGATACCGTCGAACATCGACACATAGTCGAAGCCCTTGAACCGTGCCGGCGCTATTGCCATCCGGATCGAGGCATCGGCGACAACGTGTGACACCTCATCCGCCCGGTAGATCGGCATGATCGGCACCGTCACCACGCCGAGCCGAGCGAGCGCCGCTGCGACGACGACGAACTCCCCCCAGTTGGGCAGTTGAACGGCGACACGGTCGCCGGCCCGGAGCCCTGTTCGGTGGAGGCCGAGCGCCAGCCGCTGCGACTTGTCGTAGAGCTGCGAGAAGGTCAGCTCCTGCGCGCCGTCGGTGACGAAGATCTTGTCGGGACTGCTCTCGGCGCGTGCCCGCAGAAGCTCGGTGAAGTTCTCGTCGGCCCATTGGCCACTGGCATAGAACTCCTCTACCTGCTGGAGGGTGTATCGGCCGAGATTTCGTTCGCGCGTCATGGGAGGATTCCGTCCTTCTTGCTCTGCCACACGTTTACGTAAAGATTAGAATGGTTAGACCGAAGTGGCAACCACCTTCGACGACATTCGCGAGCGCTCATCGCACCCGTCGGTCGATCGGCAAGCACAGGGGCCCAGAGATGTTCGCCATCGGCGGCACACTGTTCAATCGATGGCGCATGCCGTCCGCATCCTCGAGGCCGTCGCCGGGCCGGCAAGAAGCGCGGTTCCTGTCGACGGCGGGGCCCCAGGAGACGGCCCTGGAACCTTCATCGCATTTTCCACACAGGCGAACGCTTCTCACGGAAAGCCGTGACACCTTCGAGAAGATCCTCGGTGGTGAATGCAAGGGCCAGTTGAGACTGCAGCGTCGCAAGTGCGTCCGGCAGCGACATGTCACGAGTGTTGTTGATCGCATCCTTGCCCAGGCGCATCAGCAGCGGTGACTTTCTCGCCAGTCGGCGCGCCCACGCACACACCTCTGCATCGAAGTCGCCGTCCGGGAACACGCGATTCACCAGTCCCAGTTCGCGAGCTTCCGCGGCGGTGAGCTTCTCTCCATACATCATCAGCTCATTGGCCTTGAGCCGGCCGACGTTCCGGTAGATGAGCGCGGAGATCATGAACGGGAAGACGCCGACATTGATCTCCGGGCACCCGAAGTGAGCCGACTCCTTGGCCAGCACGAAGTCGCAGGCGAGCGCGAGCCCGAACGCGCCCGCAAGCACGTCGCCACCGGCGGCGCAGATCACCGGCTTCCCGAGACCGCCGATGAGTCGGTACAACCGCGGGAAGCGGTCCAGGCCCGCATACTTGACGATCGTCGGGGTGTCGCTCGCGAACGCCTTCAGGTCCCCGCCCGCCGAGAAGACCTTCTCGTGCGACGACGCCAGCACGACTACCCGCACATCGTCGTCCGCCCGCGCGCGCTCGAGCGCGGCCAGGAGTTCGTCCAACAGGTCGTCGGACAAAGCGTTGCGGGTTTCCGGGCGATCGAGAGTGAGGACGGCGACGTGCTCGTCGACGTCGTATCGCACGGGGTGAGCCATACTGCCCATCCTTCCATTTTGGTCTTACCATTCGACCCTAGCGTTGCGACAGGATGGAGACAAGAGCCGATCGCAGTGATTTCCGCCAAGGGGGTGACGGGATTGGACTGACCATATACATTGAAGGTGGGCCACAGACGGCGACCGGACGTCCTGGCGATGCAACTCTCTATACTGTGTTGTGTCACAGGGAGGCGCGACGGCGTCGCCGCCGTCCGTGTGGCCGCCGTGGCGCGAGGAGTAGTGAGTGGTCATTTCGACGAGTTCGTTCGAGCTTGCCGAGCAGGCAATTGCAGAACTGCAGGAACTACTCGGAAGCGAGCCGAACCTGGTTCGCCTGGCCGGTGGCGCGCCCGACCCCGCGGTGATCCGCGCATTCGCAGCCCGCACGCTCCGGGAGGGCGCCAACTCCCCCGAGCAGGCGGTGCGGCTCGCCGAACTCGTCATGCGACTCGACGCCGCCGAGCGTGACGACATTGCGCGTCGCCTGCGCGTGCACACCGAGCAGTTCGAGGCGCTCCAACACGCGATGCGCACCATCGACGCCGGAGCCGACCAGATCGCACGGACCGTGACGCAGGAACTGTGCACGAACCTCGGATACGCCAAGGCCATGTTCTCCGTCGTCCGCGGTTCCATCTGGTCACCCATCGCGCTCGCCGTCCATCCGGAACTGACAGGGGATTTCCACCCACTTCTCGAGGCCATCGACGGTCGGGAGATCTCGCTGCGGGAAGCCCCGCGGGAAGCCGAACTGGTCCGACGTCGCCGGCCGTACGCAGTGGAGGCGGCCGACACGTACCGGCACACGTACCGCCCCCTCATAGACCTGTCGCGCCCGGCGGGATACATCGCCGTTCCCGTCGTCGTCGGCTCCCGCGCAGTGGCGATGATCCACGTCGACCGGCAGAGCGACGGACTGTCCGACACCGACGTCCACATCGTCGGCGCGCTCGCCGCGGTGTGCGCCTCGTCGAAGGAACGCGCCGACCTGCGGCAGCAGATCCATGCGCGCAACGAGAACGTCGAGGCCGAGATCCAACGCCTCACCCGGGCAATGCGGCACCTCGAACAGGCGCCCGTCACGATGCCGGAACTTGGTACCCGTGAACTGTCCCGCTCCGACGTAGCGGCCCTGGACAGTGGGTCGCGGGACCCGGGCGTTCCGCGCGCGCAGTCGCTGACCGCTCGCGAGCGCGAAGTGCTCACCCTCATGGCGACCGGGGCGACCAACGCGGCAATCTCCCGGCGGCTCTGCATTTCCGACGGCACCGTCAAGAGCCATGTCCAGCGGATCTTCAAAAAGCTCGGGGTATCGACGCGCGCCGAGGTGGCAGCGCTGTACGCCAACGCCAAGACGGTGACCGGTGGCGCCTGACGTACCCGAAGCGCATGCGCATCCGGATATGAACATCGGGGACGCCGAGCTCGATCGCGCCATCTCGGACATCCTCACCGACATGCGCACCGCGACCCCCGAACGAGCCACCGAGCTCGGCCGGCGCCTCGTCGATCTCCTCGATCGCAGAAAGGCCTTCGCGGAGAAGCGGTCCGCCGAGATCGGTGCACTTGCGTCAGGCATCGATCGTGCCGTCCACGCCCTGGACGATGCCGCCTCGAGTGCGGAACTCATGCGACGCGCGTGCGAGCGTGTCGCCGAACTCTGCTCTGCGCGGAAGGTCCTCCTGTCTCGGCTCGAGGGAGATCGAATCGTTCCCGTGATCTCCTTCAGCACCGACCCCGGCACGTCGCCGTCGCTGCCCCCCGGGTTCGACCTCGTGCCGGGTTCGCCCGAAGCGCACGCGCTCGCGACGAACACGGTCACGGTGGACGAAGTGGTTGCCGAGTCGTTTCGAGATATCCTGGGCGACAATGGTTTCTCTACCGTTCCGGTCGTCGTCGACGGGAATGCAACTGCGCTCGTGCACGTCGACACAGTGCTGGACGGTCCACGACGCCACGCCCTGAGCGTGTTCGCGGAAATGCTCGGCGGCTGCTTCGAGCGGGTCGGCCTCGAATCGCGACGCGAACGCCAGGACCTTCTCCTCCGCGAGAGCGCCCGGCGGTGGGGCAGCGACACCGACTTCGACGCGCTGCCCCCACGCGACACGCCCGACAGCGCGCCGTCCCACACAGAACACGACGACGTGGACCGGCGCCTGCTCGATCCGCTCACCGAGCGCGAAGCGGACGTCGTTCGGCTGATCCTCACCGGCGCGTCGAACGCCGCGATCGCCGCCGAGCTGGTCATCACCGTCGACACGGTCAAGTCGCATGTGAAACGCATCCTCCGAAAACTGGGCGCTACCAACCGCGCCGAACTGATCGCGAAGTATCAGTCCACCCCCCGGTGACTCGGCGGCTCCGACACCGTGACTCGTCCAGGCGTGGTGGGCCCGGCGATGCAGGCCCACTACGCCGCGTCGTCAGGCGTCCGAAGGCGGCACGGTCACCGTGATGGTGTCCACGTCGGGGGTCAGCACGAGCTGGCAGGCGAGGCGAGAGCACGGCTGGACGCCGTCGAGAAACTCGAGAAGATCCTGCTCCTCTGCCGTCGGCTGCCCGAACACCGCGGCGGAGTCCTCGTCCACGTACACGTGGCAGGTGGCGCACGAGCAGCTGCCGCCGCATTCGGCGACGATGCCGGGAAGGTTGTTGCGTACCGATCCGTCCATAACGCTCTGGCCGGCCGGGACGTCGACGGACGACGTCGAGCCGTCCGGAAGCTGGTACACGACAGTGGGCATGGCGATCTCCTTCAAGTTTGACCGGTGAACATCTGCGCGGCCGCCTCGCGGGGCCGAGTGCCGTACCCGGAAGGGGCGGCCGCGTTCTCCATGCCCAAATTGTGTCGCCGGTCACTCGGCGTACACATCACCACATCGACCGATTACCCCCCTCCCCGAGGGTGAAAGTTGCGGCGGGGCCGGCACGAGGCAGCGGGGTGACCGGGCACACATCCCCCGTTAGGTGGACAACTTTCGTTCGCTGGTGTGATGCCCCTCACTCTCGAGACTGACAGGCTGAAATCACTCCAGTCGGCGTAAGCGCCTGGACGTACGGCGCTACATCTCACTGCACCACGAAGGGGAATCGATGAGCACTACAGAGCAGGTCACGGAGCTGATCCCGGACGCCGTCGCCCGTCAGATCGTGCTGCCCGAAGGGCACCGGGACAACGACGCGTTGTTCGACGCCTACCGTTGGCTGCGCGAGAACAACCCGCTCGGCCGCGCCGTGGTCGAGGGGTACGACCCGCTGTGGCTGGTGAGCAAGCACGCCGACATCATGGAAATCGAGCGCCAGCCCGACATCTTCACGAGCGCGGGCGGCGAGGAGAAGGGGTCCGTCAACCCGATCCTGGCGAACCAGGCCGGCGACGAGTTCACCAAGAGCATCAACAACGGCAGTCTCCGCATCCTGGAGACCCTCACCTACCTCGATCCGCCGGAGCACACCGAGATCAAGGACATCGCGATCGACTGGTTCCGGCCGACCAACCTCGCAAAGTGGGAAGCCACCATCCGTGACCTTGCCAAGGCGTCCGTCGCCCGACTCCTCGATACGGACGGCCGGATCGACTTCGTCAAGGACTTCGCCCTGAACTACCCGCTGCACGTCATCATGAGCCTGTTCGGTGTGCCCGAAGAGGACGAGCCCCGCATGATGGCCCTGACGCAAGAGTTCTTCGGGACGGCCGACCCCGACGCCGTCCGTGAGGACGTCGAACCGCTCACCCCGGACGCCGCCGCCAAGCAGTGGGTGGCCACGATCCAGGACTTCTACGCCTACTTCGAACGGCTGCTCCAGGATCGCCGCGCCAACCCCAAAGACGACCTCGCGACGATCATCTCCCTGGCCCGCGACAAGGACGGTGAGTACTACCCGAACGAGATGGCCTACGGCTGGTTCATCGCCATCGCGACCGCGGGCCACGACACCACCTCGAGCACCCTCGCGGGCGGCATGCTCGAACTCGGCCGCAACCCGGACCAGCTCGCCCGAGTGAAGGCCGATCTGGCACTCGCTCCGCACCTCGTGAACGAGTCGCTGCGCTGGGCCTCGCCGGTGAAGCACTTCATGCGTCAGGCGACGCAGAACTACACGCTGCGCGGCCGCGACATCAAGAAGGGCGACCGCTTCATGCTGCTGTACCAGTCGGGCAACCGCGACGCGGAGGTCATCCCCGACCCCGACCGCTTCGACATCACCCGCCGGCCCAACAAGCACATCGCCTTCGGCTACGGCCCGCACATGTGCATCGGCCAGCACCTGGCGAAGCTGGAACTGCGCATCATGTTCGAGGAACTGCTCCCCCACATCGAGTCCCTCGAGCTGGTGGACGACACCAAGATGATCCAGACCAACTTCGTCGGTGGACTCAAGAACATGCCCGTCAAGATCGAGTTCACCGGATAACACGATGCTCACGCCACACCCGTCACCCACCGTGGTGATCGTCGGAGCCGGGCATGCCGGCGGCACACTCGCCGGCATGCTGCGGCAACAGAAGTTCGACGGCCGCATCGTCCTGTGCGGGGAGGAAGCGCATCCGCCGTATCACCGCCCGCCGCTGTCGAAGAAGTACGCCGACGACGAGTTCGTGCAATGGCTCAAGCCGGAATCCTTTTACGCCGACAACGCCATCGAGACCCGGCTGGACGATCCGGTCGTACACATCGACCGGGACACCCGAACCGCGACGACGGCATCCGGTGCGGCCCTCGAGTACACGACGCTCGTGCTCGCAACCGGCGCCGCACCGCGGACCCTGACGCTCCCCGGAAGCGACCTCGACGGTGTCCTGAGCCTGCGCACCCTCGCCGACGCCGCCCAACTGCGCGAGGCGGTCCACACCGGATCCTCACTGGCCATCGTCGGCGGTGGGTACGTCGGACTCGAGGTCGCAGCGTCGGCCCGCGCCCGCGGGTGCGAAGTCACAGTCGTCGAGCGTGAGGATCGGGTGCTGGCGCGGGTCGCCAGTCCGGAGCTTTCGGCCGTCCTCACCCGGTTCCACCGCGACCGCGGCACGCGCATCATCACGGCAGCCGAGGTCCGGGAGATCACCGGGACAGCCGGTCGAGTCGGTGGAGTCACCCTCGCCGACGGCACCCACATTGCCTGTGACCTGGTGCTGGTGGGCGTCGGAGCGATCCCCAACGACGCACTGGCTCGGGACGCGGGCATCGAATGCCTCGCCGGGATCGTGGTGGACGGTTCCGCGCGCACCGGCGATCCGCATGTTCTCGCCATCGGGGACGTGACCTACCGCCTGCACGACACCCTGGGCAAGATGGTTCGACTGGAGAGCATTCCCAGCGCGGTAGAGCAGGCGAAGCAAGCGGCAGCTGTCATCACGGGCGCACCACTGCCACCCCACGAGGTGCCGTGGTTCTGGTCGGATCAGTTCGACTTGAGAATGAAGATGGCCGGAATGGTCGATCCCGACACCCGGGCAGTCCTGCGCGGAGATCCGTCCGAGTCTTCCTTCGCCCTGTTCCACCTTGACAGCGACGGCGTGCCCATCGCCGTCGAGACCGTCAACGCCGCAGCCGAATTCATGGCCGGCAAACGCTTCATCGGTAACCGCACCAAGCTCGATCCCACCGCACTCGCCGATCCTGCGACCTCGTTGCGGGACGCCGTTCTGTAGAGCATTTCGATTTCCGCCGGCCTTACCGGGCCGGCCCTCAAGACATGGAGTACGTGACGATGGAAGCACTCGCAGCAGTCGCGAGAGAGCCGCACGCCGAGTTCACCCTCGAGCCGATCCTCATCGAGGGACCGAGGGCCGGTGAGGTTCTCGTCGAGATCGAGGCCGTCGGCATCTGCCACACCGACCTCGCCGCCCGCGACGGTGCCCTCCCGACCGCGCTGCCCGCCGTCCTCGGCCACGAAGGATGCGGCATCGTAAGGGAAGTCGGCCCCGGCGTCACCAAGGTCGCACCCGGCGACCGCGTGGGCATCACCTTCCACAGCTGTGGGACCTGCCCGTCGTGCACGACGGGGGCACCCTCCTACTGCCACCAGTTCATGCACCTCGCCTACGACGGGGTGCGCGAGGACGGCACCGGACCGCTGTCCACCACCGACGGGGAGCGCCTCACCGGCCTGTTCTTCGGACAGTCCTCGTTCGCCACCTACAGCCTCGCCTTCGAACGCAACGTCGTGAAGGTTCCCGACGACGTCCCGGCCGAACTGCTCGCTCCCCTCGGCTGCGGCATCCAGACCGGCGCGGGCGCGGTGATGCGCTCCCTGAACTGCCGGCCCGGCTCCGCGGTACTGGTCGCCGGCGCCGGCTCGGTCGGCCTGGCCGCCGTCATGGGCGCCGTCGTGCGGGGCTGCACCACCATCATCGCCGTCGAACCCCATCGGTCCCGGCGCGACCTCGCCCTCGAACTCGGCGCCACCCACGTCGTCGATCCGGCCGCGGGCCCCCTCGTCGAGCAGGTCCGTGCCATCGTCCCGGCCGGTGTCGACTACGCGATCGACACCTCCGGCGTCCCGGCCGTGATCGAGTCGCTCGTCGGCGCCATGACCTTCCACGGCAAGATCGGCCTCATCGGCGTGCCCGCCGACCCGGCGGCCTCCGTACCGCTGAACATCATCAACTCCCTCGCCATGGGACTGACGATCACCGGGATCATCGAAGGCGACAGTGTCCCCGACGAGTTCATCCCCGAACTGGTCGAGCTCTACAAGGCGGGCAGGTTCCCGCTCGACAAGCTCGTCACCACCTTCCCCTTCGCGAAAATCAACGACGCGATCGCGGCCCAGCACCGGGGCGAGGTGCTCAAACCCGTGCTCGTGCAGGACTGACCACCCCACCCCGACACACTTCCCGAGAAGGACACCCCGATGACGATCGACTACACCGAGCTCTACATCCGCGGCGGATGGGTACGACCGTCCGGCGATGCCACGATCCCGGTCATCTCCCCGAGCACCGAACAGCGGATCGGCTCGGTCCCGGACGGTACCGAGTCCGACCTCGACGATGCGATCGACGCCGCCCGCGCAGCATTCACCGGCCCGGACGGCTGGGCGTCCTGGAGCGCCGCCCGGCGCGCCGAAGTCCTGGGCCGGTTCGCCGACGAACTCGAAGCCCGCGCCGAGGACACCGCAACCCGGGTGAGCAGCCAGAACGGCATGCCCATCGGCCTGGCCCGGCAGTTCGAGGGCGGCTTCCCGCCCCTCCTGCTGCGCTACTACGCCGAGATGGCGGCCCAGCAGGAGGACGAGATCCGTCCCGGCATGCTGGGGGGAGCGACCCTCGTCACCCGCGCCCCCATCGGCGTGGTGGGCGCGATCGTGCCGTGGAACGTCCCCCAGGCCATCACGTTCCTCAAACTCGCTCCGGCACTCGCCGCCGGCTGCACCGTGGTCCTCAAGCCGTCTCCGGAGACGGTGCTCGACGCCTTCCTGATGGCCGAAGCAGCGATCGCGGCGGGACTGCCCGCCGGTGTGCTCAACATCGTCCCGGGCGGCCGCGAACTCGGCGCCTACCTGGTGGCGCACCCGGGCATCGACAAGGTCTCGTTCACCGGCTCCACCGCCGCCGGCCGGGCCATCGGCCGCACCTGCGGTGAACTGCTGCGCCCGGTCACCCTCGAACTCGGCGGCAAGTCCGCCGCCGTGATCCTCGACGACGCCGACCTCGCCGCGAACGTCGAATCCTTCTACGCGGCGACTCTGCTCAACAACGGGCAGATCTGCTGGCTCGGCACCCGCGTCCTGGCGCCGCGCTCACGCTACGACGAGATCGTCGACACCATCACCGATCTCGCGAAGGGCATCGCGGTCGGCGACCCGCTCTCCGACACGACCCAGATGGGACCGCTGGTCTCGGCCCGCCAACGCGACCGCGTCGAAGGCTACATCGAGAAGGGCAAGTCGGACGGCGGACGCATCACCACCGGCGGCAAGCGTCCCGCCGGCGCGGAGCACGGCTGGTTCGTCGAGCCCACCATCTTCGCCGACGTCCAGACCGGGCACACCATCGCCCAGGAGGAGATCTTCGGCCCGGTGCTGTCGGTCATCCCCTACACCGACGAGGCCGAGGCCGTGGCCATCGCCAACCACTCGGACTACGGCCTCGGCGGTTCGGTCTGGACCGCAGACCCCGACCGCGGTACCCGGTTCGCCCGCAACATCGCCAGCGGCACCGTCGGCATCAACGGCTACGCCAACGATCCCACCGCCCCCTTCGGCGGCATCAAGAACAGCGGACTCGGACGGGAACTCGGACCCGAAGGACTGGCAAGCTACCAACAACTCAAGAGCATCTACCTCGACATGCGATGACCCCGGCGTGGGCGCGGTCGCATGCACGTGCATGCGACCGCGCCCGCGGCGGTAGGTGTCAGGAAAGGAGACACAATGACGAAAGATGAAGTCGCGCTGCTCGACTTCGCGGTGCAGTGGGCACCTTACGGCGGCGGCGACGAGCATATCCTTCCCGAGTTCGGACTCGTCCCCACCGACTTCTACCACCGATTGCGATGTCTCCTCGACGCGCAACCGAAGATCGACGCCGGGACCCGCCGCCGTCTGAAGAACCTCTGCACACGCAAACTCGGCTATCCACCAGTCGTCCAGCAGAAGCCGATGTCGCGCAGCCGACGACGGTGACATGCACGGCGGATCCGATACGCGACCCGGGACAGCCACATCAGCCCGGTGGGTGGTACGGGCTCTCCAGCAATCGGTCCAGGTAGAGAGCCGTGGCGGGACTGAGAGCGTGGGCGCTTCCCTCCTGCGCGAGGCGGTGTAGAAGGGCGCGGAGGGCCGATCCTGCATCCAGCAACGGCTGGACGATCCTCACCCCGGCGCATTGCTCGAGCAACGGAAGAACCACGCGCTCCGCCTCACGGCTCGACCCGGCAGTGGCGAGGCACTCGGTCAGCAAGACGCCCGCATAGAGGGATGCTCTCGGCCGCTGGGTGGCGTCGATCGACTCTGCAAGCACGCGAGCCCTGTCACAGGCTTGTGTCCGGGCGCCGGGCGAGCCGGCAACAAGGAGCCGGATGACCGATTCTTCTGCGATCTCGGTGGTGACCCGACTGATACCGTCCTGCGGTTCCTGCGAGAGCTGCCGAGGAAAGCTGTCCGGGCTGAAATACCCGGATCCGATTCCCAGGCGAATGCGCTCGTTCACCAGGTGCGCCGACAGGCGCGGAAGGTGCAGGGTGCGTGCCAGCTGTTCGCCTTCGTTCAATCGCTCGGCAGCGGCGTCGTACCTGCCGAGCCGGTGCTTCAGGCGCGCACCGACGACGTAGGTGGACAGCATGAAATCGACCGTGCCGCCTTCTGCCCCGAGACTGTAGCTCTGGTCGAGGAATCGCTCGGCCTCGGCCAGGTTCCCCTGTTCGTACAGCAGGTCTCCGAGAAGGGCCCCGGTGAGCCGGGAGCCGTAGGACAGTTCCTCTCCTCGCTCGGTTGCCAGCTGCATGGCGTGGCGGAAACTGGCCTCGGCACCGTCGAGGTCGAGTTGTTCTCTTGCGGCCAGCCCGTCGAGGCAGTACCCGTAGATGACGCTGAAGGGCCCGGAAGACCGCCGATGGTATGGACGTACCCATTGCTGCCAACGCCGGGCGTCGGCAAAGTCGAACCGATGGATCGAGCGAAACGACGCGACGTCAGCGGTGCCGCACACGACCCAGGGGCGTAGCCGGTCGGAACGGGCACTGCAGGCCTCGACCGCCGCATCCATACCGTCGAGCCGGTCGTCGAAGGCGTTGACCGTGGCCTGGATGAGCGCTGCTTCGGCTCGGATGTCAGCTTCGTCGGCACTTGCCGACGGCAGAGTTGCCGCGATGTTGCCGAGCGCCTCGGCAGCGGCAGCGCGATGATGCAGGACGGCGTGCGCCCAGGCCAGCGCGGTCTGCAGGCGCAGCCGACGCGCGCTGGATGTGCCGGGGAGCTTTGCGGCCAGCCCGAGCAGGGTACTCATCTGGGAGCGCTCGAGCAGCGGTATCGCCTCGTGTTCGACGGCATCGATCGCGTCGTCGTCGCTGCCGGCGGCGAGGAAGTGATCCACAGCCGGGCTGAGTAGATGCTGTCCGAGAAACCACCGGGCGGCAGTGAGATGCAAACCGATCAGGCGTTCCGGATCGTCACGCTCGAGTCGGCGGCGTAGGAATTCGGCGAACAGGTGGTGGTAGCGGAACCACTGCCCGTCCTCGTCGAGACGCGTCAGGAACAGGTTCCGCGCCTCGATGTCTTCGAGCACCGTCTGGGTATGCCCCCGACCGGTCAAGGCGGTGGCCAGGGCAGCGCACGTGCGCTCGGTGATCGACGTGGCAAGCAGGAAGTCGAGCAGATCCGGCTCGAGGGTGTCGAGGACGTTCTCGGCGAGGTATTCGCCGATAGCCCGGTGCCGGCCGGACAGGTGCCGGATCGCCGCACGCGGATCGCGGTGTTCGCGCAGGGCCAACGAGGCCAATTGCAGCGCCGCCACCCACCCGTCGGTCGATTCCTCCAGATCGACGACCTCCTCGTCCTCGAGTTGCAGATCCGTGGCGCCGGTGAGTAGTTCCCGGGACTCGTCGAGGTCGAATCGCAATGCGGCCGAGTCGATTTCGATCAACTCGTTGCGCACCCGCAGGCCGCTCAGCGGCAGACCCTGCCGGGTCCGGCTGGTGACGACCAGCTGCAGGTGGTGGCAGCCGTGTTCGAGCAGGAACCGGGCGATGGCTCGGCTCGCAGGGTTGGTCACCCGGTGCCAGTCGTCCAGGACCACCGCGATGTGCTGTCCACCCGTGTGCGCCCGGTTGATCAGCGTCGTCAGCACGAACCGCTCGGCACCCTCCCCGTGTCCCTCCAGCGCCCGGGTCAGCTCTCTGCCCAACCCGGGCAGGGTCACCGTGACCGCATCGACGAGATGCGCGAGAAACCACGCCGGGGTGTTGTCGTCCTCGTCGATCGACAACCAGGCGGTCGTCCCCCCGGTGCGCTCGAGCATCTGCACGTACTGGGCGGCCACGGTGGTCTTGCCGTATCCGGCCGGACCATGAATCAAGATCAACCGGGGTCGGGTTCCGGTCCCGAGCCTGCCGAGCAGCCGGGCGCGCGGCACCATCGCGTGCGCCGTGACCGGGGGGCGGTACTTGGTGGTCACGGCGGGCGGAGGGACGGGCCCGGACGCCCCGGCCGACGGATCGAGGCGCAGGTACGCCGCGGTGCCCGCAGGTTCACGCTTTTCCCGCTGCGGTGAGCTTTCCTCGTCCCACGCCAGCGGCAGCGGCAGGTCGGCAACGAGGTATCCCAGATCCGTCCCGGCCCGGCGCAACGCCTCCCCCAGCGCCGCCGCCGTCCCGAAGCGGTGGGCAGGGGCGCGGGCCATCGCCTGCTCGATCACCACCCGGACGCCCTCCGGGACATCGTTCTCGCGCAGGTCGGGGATCGGTTCGGTGCTGATCCGCAGCAGCTGCGCCACCAGTTCCTCACCCCGGTGGCGCGCGAAGGCCGGTCGACCGGCCAGGGCGGTGAACAAGGTCGCGCCGAGCCCGTAGACGTCCGAGGCAACCGATGGAGGATGTCCGTGCAACACCTCCGGCGCGGTGTAGGCGGGAGAACCCACTATGAGCCCCCGGGTGGTGTCCTGCCGGTCCGACAGTCGGGCGATCCCGAAATCGGCGAGTTGCGGTTCGCCGTACTCGGAAATCAGGATGTTCGCCGGTTTGACGTCCCGGTGCAGCACTCCGGCCCGATGCGCCGTCTCGAGGGCTCCGGCCAGCTTGATGCCTATGTCGACAACTTCGGCGGTCGTGCGGGGCCCGCGTCGGGTGATCCACGCTTCGAGCGAGTCGCGGCGGTGGAACGGCATCACGATGTAGGGACGCCCGGTATGGGTGACGCCGGCCTCGAGCACGTGCACGATGTTCGGATGCCCCGACAGCCGGCCCATCGCCTGCTGCTCACGCAGGAAGCGGGTGCGGTCGGACTCACCGGGGCTCGAGCTCAAGACCTTGATCGCCACTACCCGGTCCAGGGCAGGTTGACGGCAACGGTAGATGATGCCGAACCCGCCGCGGCCCAGCACCCGAGGCTCGTCGAATCCGACAGCAGCCAGCTCGTTCGCTATCTCTGCCTCGAACTGATTCGAGGGATGCTCGACGGCTTCGTCGGACACGGTTCGTCCTCACCGACTGTTACGCCACTGACTGTCTCCGGTCGGATCATGGTTACTCATGGCTCTACCTGGGGTTGGTTCCTCATTCTAGCCTTACCGGCACAGACTGAGGCGGGAGTCGAGGCCGGCGAGAGTAACGGAAGTCGGAGCAGACCCGTCCCGCACTCATGGCGCCACATCTCACGTGCCTTCCGGCATGTGCGCCCGATTCGCGATGGTGGCGGCCGCCCCGGTTGCCCCCGCCCGGACCGAGGAGGCGTGGAGCTCGGGCCCGAATCGGTCGACGGCACCTGCGATGCTGAGCGCGGCGATCGCGCGGTTGTCTAATTCCAGCACGGGAGAAGCGATTTCGGCGTGCCACAGAACCATCGGTGAAAACATGCCGCCCGGCTCGAGTCCGGTCACAGCGGGCCCCGGAGCATCGGAAGACCGGACTCGGCGATCCCCGATTCCTGGAGCCGGAGCCGGGACCGCAGGGCACCCCGCCCCCGCTCGCGTCGGATTCCTCGACGCCGGAGGGAGTTACCCCGCCCGAAGGTAGCGGGAGACCGCCTCGGCTCGGTTGGCGGCACCGAGTTTGCGCAGAATGTGCCTCACGTGGGCCTTGACGGTGGCCTCCGAGATGAACAGCCGGTTCGCGATGCGGGCATTCGAGTCGCCCTCGGCCATGTGCGCAAGGACCTCGAGCTCCCGCCGGGTCAGCAGGTCCACATTCCCCGCAGGGTGGCCGGACTGCATCGGGTGGCGATATCCCGGAAGCGCAACGACCGAATCGTTCGCCGGCTCTTCGTTGGAACCGATCATTTCGTCCAGCATGTCCGGCGAGGCATCCATGACGGCGGTGACCTGCCGCCGGATCGTCCGGAGGCGTTCCTGGTAGTAGAGACGTTCCAGGGCATAGCCGAGACATTCCGAGAACGTGCGGACAAGCGTCCGATCGAACTCGCCGACCTCCCGCCCGTCGCTCGGGCTGTCGGCGTGGACGAAGCCGAACACTCCGGAGCCGACCATGATGGGAGCGGCGACGTAGGAGGATGTGCTTGTGACCTGCTTGAAGCCCGGATCCACGCGGTCGTCGGCCTGCGCCCGGGGGACCAGCACCGGAGAACGGCGCCGCACGATCTCGCTTTCGATGAGCCGGTGGCCCAGGGTTCTGCTGCGACTGCCGACCTCAAGGATCTCGGCAGCGAGCGCCGAATCGTTCCGCACGTAGCACGACTTCGCCACCCAGCGGTTGCCCTCGACGCGGGACAGCATGCACCGCTGATACCCCAGCTCGCCGACATGGGTCGGGGCGAACCGGACGAGGTCGGCTACCGACCCGACGGTCCGCAGCGCATCGAGCGCCCGCCCGACTCCGGCGATCGCCTCCGATCGCTGCGCCAACTCGGCTTGGCGCAACATCACCCGCGCGTGACCGACCTGCTGAGACAATCCGAGCAGACGTGCGATCTCCGCGCCTGGCGCTGTTTCACCGAGCCTGCGCGTGAGGGCCTCCTCGACGACCTCGAGGGCGATATCGGCCTCGTCGAGGTCGGCCGCAGTGCGCGGATCCGCCGGGGCGCCCCGTCCCAGGAGCTCGTGGGCAAGTGCCAGCACGCCCCGGGCCCGCTCCAACTCCTCGCCGACACTCCCGACAGGGCGTAGCGCAGGCGAAGAAGCGCGGCCGGCCGCGGTCGACCCGAAAGGCATCGTCGGTACCACGTATTCGGTGCTCCTTCCCGGCCATATTGCCAGAGCAGATAAGAGAAACGTTAGCAAATCATGCATGCATGTCTCAATACTCCGGGTTTTCTGAAGGAATCCGATCGGCGTAGTTCGTTCGAGCCCGGACTGGTGGCGTTTCTCGCTCGCCCGCGCCGACCGCGCCCAGGAGCCCGTCCGCCGAGCCACTCGACCGCGGGGTGAGACATGGATGCATGTTTTCGAATCTTCCTCCTGTCCGTCGAACGATAGGCGTGGCGACGCGCTCGTCCCCCTTGGGCGCAGGTGGTCGTCGAGGCCGAGTCAGCCGTTGGGATGAGAAACGTGCGCCCAGGGAGTGATGCGCATCACCCCGCCCGGGATCGAAGATTATCGGGACTCGAGTGATCGGCGTCACGCAACGGACGGCCGGACCGCGACGTCTCCGCGACATTGCTGCCACCCATCGGAGGAAAACTGTGACCACCATCGAGGCCATCACGGGTCCCACCCGACCCGTACCGGACGAAATTGCCCGCCAGATCGTTCTTCCCGAGGGTCACCGAGACGAAACCACTCTGTTCGCAGCCTACAAATGGCTCCGGGAAAACAATCCGCTCGCCAAGGTGCACGTGGAAGGCTACGACCCGCTGTGGCTGGTAAGCAAGCACGCCGACATCATGGAGATCGAACGCCAACCGCAACTCTTCTCCAACGGGGGCGGGTCCGAACCCGGCTCGCACAATCCGATCCTGACCAACCAGGCCGGCGATGCCTTCACCAAAAGCCTCACCGGTGGGAGCCTCCGCATCTTCGATGCCCTGCCCTACCTGGATCCGCCCGAGCACACCGCGGTCAAGGATGTCGCGGCGGACTGGTTCCGTCCGGCCAACCTCAAGCGTTGGGAGGACCGGATCCGAACGCTGGCCGTGGATGAGATTGCGCGGCGGCTGCGACCGGGAGTGAACGAGATCGATCTCGTCAAGGATTTCGCCATGTTCTACCCGTTACACGTCATCATGACCCTCTTCGGAGTTCCGGAGGAAGACGAGCCACGGATGCTGGCGTTGACGCAGGAGTTCTTCGGAACAGCCGACCCGGACGAAGCCAGAGACGACGTCGAACCGCTCAGCCCGGAAGCTGCGGCCAAGCAGTGGGCCAACGCCCTTTCGGACTTCTTCGCCTATTTCGATGTACTGGTAGAAGATTGCCGCGCCAATCCCCGAAATGACCTCGCCTCCCTCATCGCCAACGCACGGCAGGCCGATGGGGAGTACTGGCCCAAGAAGTTTGCCTACAGCTGGTTCGTGACGATCTCCACCGCCGGGCACGACACCACCGCTTCCACCCTGGCCGGCACCCTCGAAGCACTTGCTCATCATCCCGAGCAACTCGCCGCGTTGCAGCGAGACCCGTCGCTGATCGGTGACCTGGTCAACGAGGGTCTGCGCTGGATTTCACCGGCGAAGCACTTCATGCGCCAGGCCACCGAGGATTACGAACTTCGGGGTCGGCACATCAAAGCCGGTGACAGGCTGATGATGCTGTACCAGTCCGGCAACCGTGACGCCGAGGTCTTCGACGCGCCTGACGAGTTTCGATTCGACCGGAAGCCCAATCGACACATAGCCTTTGGATACGGACCGCACATGTGCACCGGGCAGCATCTGGCCAAGCAGGAATTGCGGATCATGTTCGAGGAGTTGCTCCCGCGCATCCACACGATCGAGGTCACCGGTGAGCGAAAAGTCGTGCAGACCAACTTTGTCGGTGGATTGAAGAACCTTCCCGTCCGATTGGAACTCACATGACCACCACGCTGTCGGCGGCCGACCGGAATGTGGTGGTCGTGGGCGCAGGGCATGCCGCGGCCTCACTCGTGGGCCTGCTCCGACAGGAGGGACACACCGGCAGGATCACGATGCTCGGTGAGGAACTCGACTACCCGTACCACAGGCCGCCGTTGTCGAAGAAGTTCGCCGAGGGAGAGCTCGAGCAGTGGCTGCGACCCCCGGAGTTCTACCGGGAGCAGGACGTCGAGGTGCGCCTCGGCGAACAGGTCACCGAGATCGACCGTAAAGCCGGCAGGATTGTCACGGCCTCTGGCGAGCGGATCGGTTACGACGTGCTGGTCCTGGCCACCGGGTCCCGTCCCCGTCCCTTGCCGGTGGCGGGCGCCGGCCTGGCCGGCGTCGGTGCGCTACGCAATCTCGGCGACGCCCGCGCCCTGCGCAAGTGGGTCGGGGAAGGGCGCAAGCTGGCCATCATCGGTGGCGGCTACATCGGACTGGAGGTCGCTGCGGTGGCCCGCGCCGCGGGCGCGGAGGCCGTGGTTCTCGAACGCGAGGACCGAGTGCTGGCCCGCGTCGCGAGCCCCCAGCTGTCGGCGATTCTCACCGCGCGACATACCGAGCAGGGCACGGTAGTGCGGACCCGTGTCGGAGTCACCGGACTGGAGGGCGCCGCCGGGCAGGTGCAGAGCGTTGTGCTCGAAGGCGGCGAGACAATCGACTGCACCGCGGCGCTGGTCGGAATCGGTGCCCTGCCGTGCGACGAGTTGGCCGCAGCCTGCGACCTCGAGCGCGGCCCGGCCGGCGGCATCGTCGTCGACGAGTTCGCTCGCACAAGCGATCCCGCGATACTCGCCATCGGAGACGTGACCTGCCGGCGTGTGCCCGGACTCGACGGCATCGGGCGACTCGAGAGCATCCCGAGCGCGACGGAGCAGGCCCGGCAGGCGGTAGCCGCGATCCTGGGCACACCGTCGCCGCAGCCCGAGACGCCATGGTTCTGGTCCGACCAGTTCGATCTGAAGCTGAAGATCGCCGGCGTCGTGCGGCCGGGAGCGGACGTCGTCCGCCGCGGTGACCCGGAGACGGGCCGATTCGCACTGTTTCACCTACGCGACGGCGTGCCGGTGGCGGTGGAGTCTGCCAACGCTTCACCGGATTTCATGGCAGGCAAGAAGTGGATCGGCGCCGGCACCAGCGTCGATCCGGTTCGGCTGGCCGACCCCGGTATCGCCCTGCGCGACGCCGTCCGCTGAAACGACACCCGCCAACCCCACGTACGACCCGAGGAATATCATGCCGAAGATCACCTATCTCGTCCCCGACGGAACCACCCACATCGTCGATGTTCCTGCAGGACAAAGCATTATGGACGGCTCCGTGCGCAACAACCTGCCCGGCATCGTCGCCGAATGCGGCGGCAGCTGCTCCTGTGCGACCTGCCACGTACACGTCGACTCCGAGTTCGCCGATCTGTTCGGCGAGGCGACCGACGAGGAGCGCGACCTACTCGAATACGCCGACGACGTCGACGAACGCTCCCGACTGTCATGCCAGCTCATCGTGAACGCCGCATGCGAAGGCGTCCGAGTGATCGTGCCCGACTCCAACGGCTGACCCGGCGCTGCCTACCCTGCCCACCCTGCTCGCCTGCCTGCCCGCATCCCGAGATACCGCACAAAGGAACCACACCAATGACCGCACTCACCGGAACCACCGACTATCGGCAGTTCTACATCGACGGCGGCTGGGCCGACCCGTCGTCCTCACGCACCCTCGAGGTGCGGGCCGCGGCCACCGAGGAACGCCTCGGCAGCGTCCCGGAGGCTACCGAGCGGGACATCGACGACGCCGTTGCCGCCGCCCGCCGGGCATTCGACGACCCTCAGGGCTGGTCCCGCTGGGATCCGGCGCGCCGCCGCGAGGCGCTCGAGCGTTTCGCGGTGGCACTGGAGAAGCGCGCCCCCGAAACCGCGACCCGAGTGAGCTCGCAGAACGGTATGCCGATCTGGCTCGCTCAGCAGTTCGAGGGCGGGTTCCCGGCCCTGCTGCTGCGCTACTACTCCGGCCTGGTCGCCGACACCCCCCAGGAGGAGACCCGGCAGGGCATGCTCGGCGGGCAGGCGCGGGTGATCCGTGAGCCGATCGGGGTGGTCGGCGCGATCGTCCCGTGGAACGTCCCGCAGGGAATCACCTTCCTCAAGCTCGCCCCCGCCCTGGCCGCCGGGTGCACGGTCGTGCTCAAGCCTGCTCCGGAGACGGTCCTCGACGCCATGCTGATGGCCGAGGCAGCCGCCGAGGCAGAACTGCCGGCGGGCGTGCTGAACGTCGTGCCCGGCGGAGGCGATGTCGGGGCCTACCTGGTAGCCCATCCGCAGGTGGACAAGGTCTCGTTCACCGGGTCGACGGCGGCCGGCCGGACGATCGCCGAGACGTGCGGGCGCCTGCTGCGCCCGGTGACCCTCGAGCTCGGCGGCAAGTCCGCCGCGATCGTCCTCGACGACGCCGACCTGGCTTCGACGATCGAGAGTTTCTTCGCCTCGACACTTCTCAACAACGGCCAGATCTGCTGGCTCTCGACCCGCGTACTGGCGCCGCGATCGCGATACGCCGAGGTCGTCGACACCGTCAGCGGACTCGTGTCCTCCCTGCGGATCGGCGACCCCCTGGCCGAGACCACTCAGGTCGGTCCGCTGGTCTCGGCACGGCAACGCGATCGGGTCGAGTCCTACATCGCCAAGGGGAAGGCCGAGGGGGCCCGGCTCACCGTCGGCGGCGGCCGGCCGGAGGGCCTCGACCGCGGCTGGTACGTGCAGCCGACCGTGTTCGCCGATGTCGACAACAACCACACCATCGCCCAGGAGGAAATCTTCGGGCCGGTCCTGTCGGTGATCCCGTACACCGACGAGGACGAGGCCGTTGTCATCGCCAACGCCTCGGACTACGGCCTGGGCGGCAGTGTCTGGACCGCCGACCCGGAGCGTGGCGAGGCCGTCGCCCGCCGGGTGCGCACCGGCAGCATCGGCATCAACGGCTACGTCAACGACCCCGTCGCCCCCTTCGGCGGAATCAAGGCCAGCGGCATCGGCCGTGAACTCGGACCCGAGGCCCTGCACAGCTACCAGGTCCTCAAGACCGTCTATCTCGACGCCTCGGCCGCGCAGGCCTGAGCAGAACCCGTCACACCGACCCACAACCGAGGAGTCCTCATGAAAAGCCGCGGCGCCGTTCTCCGCCAAGCCCCTGGCAAGTTCGAGATCGTCGACCTCGTCGTCGACGAACCCCGACAGAACGAGATCCGAGTCCGGATGGTCGCCTCAGGGCTGTGCCACTCCGACGACCACATGGCCACCGGTGACCTCCCCGTCGCTGTCTACCCGGTCTGCGGTGGACACGAGGGCGCCGGCATCGTCGAGTCGGTCGGCCCGAACACCTCCGGCTTCGAACCGGGAGACAAGGTCATCTTCTCGTTCCTGCCTGCCTGCGGAAAATGCCGCTGGTGCTCCACCGGGCACCAGAACCTCTGCGACCTCGGCGCCAATGTCCTGGTCGGCTCGCGCTGGGAAGATCCGACGAGCTTCCGGCTGCAACTCGAGGACGGCACCCCCGTCGCCCAGGCGCTCGGCATCTCCACCTTCTCCGAATACACGACGGTCGCCGTCGACTCCGCCATCAAAGTCCCGGCGGACACCCCGCTGGAAAAGGCGTGCCTGCTCGGTTGCGCAGTCGGGACCGGCTGGGGCTCGGCGGTCAACACCGGCAAGGTGCAACCCGGCGACACCGTGCTGATCCTCGGTGTCGGCGGCATCGGCGCAAACGCCGTCCAGGGTGCCGTGCACGCCGGCGCGGCACGGGTAATCGTGGTCGACCCGGTCGCCTTCAAGCGGGACATGGCGCTCTCGCTGGGTGCCACCCACGCATTCGCCACCGTCGAGGAGGCCATCGAGACCGCGAAGAGCTTCACCAACGGCCAGGGCGCCGACGTCGCGATCGTCACCGTCGGCGTCATCACCGGCGACCACATCGCGCAGGCATTCGCCGGGATCCGCAAGCAGGGCACGGTCGTTGTCACTGCCCTCGGAAACGCCACCGCCGTCGGCATCCCGGTACCGATCCTCGAATTGATCCTCTATGAGAAGAAGATCGTGGGTTCGCTGTTCGGCTCGTCGAGCCCGCGCGCAGACATCCCCAAGCTGCTCGACCTCTACCAGGCCGGCTATCTGAAGCTCGACGAGTTGATCACCACCGAGTACGCCCTCGACGACATCAACCAGGGATACGACGACATGCGTGCAGGCACCAACATCCGCGGTGTCATCCGGTTCTAGCGACCGCACGACTGCGCCGATCCGGCCCCTCGGATCCCCTCCCCGCACCAACCTCGGCCCAATCCCAGAGAGGCACCGATGACCGTCACAGACGACCCGACCACCCAGCTACCGACACCCCACGGACCGTTCGTCGAGGACGATCGTGAAGCACACAGCTTCCGTGTCCACCGCTCCACCATGACCTCACCGGAGATTCATGCGATGGAACTCGAGCGGGTCTTCGCGCACAGCTGGCTCTACGTCGGCCACGAGTCGGAAATCCGCAAGAAGGGCGACTACGTGCGCCGCCCCGTCGGCGGACGCCAGGTCTTCATGGTCCGCGGACGATCGGGGCAGGTGAACGTCTTCCACAACACCTGCACCCACCGCGGCGCCATGGTCTGCCGCGCCGAACGCGGCAACGCCAAGATCTTCTCGTGCTTCTACCATGCCTGGTCGTTCAACACCGACGGCGAACTGGTGGGCATCCCGGACCGCCAGGCCTACGGCGACGACCTCGACTTCGGCAAACTCGGGCTCCGACCCGCCGCCAAGGTCGCCAGCTACCGCGGCTTCGTCTTCCTCTCCTACGATCCCGACATCGTGCCCCTGGTCGACTACCTGGCGGGCGCCACGGAGTACCTCGACCTCGTCGTCGACGCGGTCGAGGACGCGGAAATCATCTCCGGAACCAACGAGTACGCGATCAATGCCAACTGGAAACTCCTGGCGGAGAACAGCATCGACGGCTACCACGCGGTCAGCACCCACGACACCTACTTCAAGTACCTGGTAGCGCTGGGCACCGACCTCGCAGGTGGGGTCCAGGGCACGGCGAAGGCGCTCGGCAACGGGCACGCGGTACTCGAATACACCGCACCGTGGGGCCGACCGGTGGCGAAGTGGGAGCCGCTGTTCGGTGAGGGCGCGCGCGAGGAGATCGGCCGGCTGCGCGCCGAACTCGTGGCCAAGCACGGCGAAGAGCGCGCCGCGCGCATGGCCGACGTCAACCGCAACCTGTTGATCTACCCGAACCTGGTGATCAACGACATCATGGCTGTCACCGTACGCACCTTCATGCCTGTCTCCGCGGACCGGATGGAGATCACCGCCTGGGAGCTCGCTCCGAGTCAGGAGCAATCCCAGCTGCGGCAGCGCCGTCTCGACAGCTTCCTCACCTTCCTGGGGCCCGGTGGCTTCGCCACCCCGGACGACATCGAAGCCCTCGAGTCCTGCCAGCAAGGCTTCCACAGCGGCGGAGTGGAGTGGAACGACATCTCACGCGGCATGGCGCGCACGCCCGAGGCCAATGACGAAGAGCAGATGCGTGCCTTCTGGCGACGCTGGAACGAGCAGATGATCGGAGAGGCCCGATGACCACCACCGCACCCGAGACCCCGAAGGCCGCGCCGGCGCCCTCCCCGCAGGTCGGCGACCTTCGGCAGGTCACCCGCAGCCGAGTCGAGGACCTGCTCTACCTCGAGGCCGAACTGCTCGACGACTGGGACCTCGACACCTGGATCACCCTCTACACCGACGACTGCCGCTACGTCGTGCCCTGCAACGACACCCCCGACGCCGACCCGGCCCGGGACCTGGTGCTCGTCGACGACGACCACCTGCGTCTGTCCTGCCGCGTGGAGCGACTCAATTCCCGCCGGGCACACCGGGAATACCCGCACTCGGCCACCAGCCACCAGGTGTCCAACGTGCGGCTGCGCCCGGTCGTCGACGGCACCGGCGGTGCAGCCGAGCTTCCGGTGGTCGCCGAGTTCGTCGTCTGGCGCTTCCGCGGCGAACGCTCCTACACCTACGCCGGCCGCTACCACTATCGACTGCGCGTCGTCGACGGGCACCTGCGGATCGCGTCGAAGCGGTGCGTGCTGCGCATGGGAAGCCTGCGCCAGGTGTCCGACGTCGCGATCATCCTGTGAACGCCGAACTGGACGGGGCACCGTTGCGGGGCCGCACCGTGGTCGTCACGGGAGGAGCGACCGGCATCGGTCTCGCGATCACCCGCAGGTTGCTCGCCGACGGCGCGTCGTTGCTCGTCGCTGCCCGGGACGAGGACGAACTCCATCGCGGGCTCGGGGCGCTGAGCGCACCCCCCGGCGTTCCCGAGCCCACCGGATTCGTCGGTGATCTGGCGCTCCCGGGCGCCGCGGACGCGATGCTCACCGCGGCCACGGACGCGTTCGGCCCGGTGTACGGACTCGTCAACAACGCCGGCGGGGGCGTCATCGCGCCGACGCTCCAGCACACCGAGCAGACGCTGAAGTCGACCATCGACAACAACCTGTGGACCACGCTGCGGGCCAGCATGGCGTTGCTCCCCCATCTCGTCGACAACGGCGGGGGACGCATCGTCAACATCGGCGCCGAGTCCGTGCGCAACGGGCTCACCGCCCACGCGGTCTACAACGCCGCAAAGGGCGGGGTGCACGCGTTCGCCGTCGGATTGGCGCGCGAGTTCGCGCCCGCAGGCATCACCGTGAACACCGTGGCGCCGGCCTACACCCTGACCGCGGAGCTGGCCGCCGCGATCGAAGCGAACCGCCTCCCCGAGGTTCTGCGGCCGGTCGTCGAGGACGCGGTGCGGCTCATTCCGATGGGACGCCCTGCCGTTCCCGACGAAGTCGCCGGCGCCGTCGCCTATCTCCTTCGCCCGGAATCCGGCTTCGTCACCGGCCAGGTGATCAGTGTGAACGGCGGCAGCAGCATGGGCTGAAACCTCTCCGCTCCGCCGCGGCACAGACCGACCCGCACCCAGCGTCCCTACCCCGAAAGGTGAGCCATGACCGGCGTATCCCACGTCGACGACACATCTCGTGTCACGGATGCTTCTGCTCCCGAACCACTGTCGACCCCCGGCACAGCAACCGAACTCTACCGGTCGGCCCGCGATCTGCTCCAGGATCTCGGCCGCGACTACCGCAAGGCGGTCGACGAGTTCACCTGGCCGGATCTCGGGGAGCGGTTCAACTGGGCCGTGGACTGGTTCGACGCGATCGCACGGGGCAACGACCGGGTGGCCCTGTGGATCGTGGAGGAGAACGGCGCCGAGGCGAAGTACACCTTCGACGAGCTCGCACGCCGGTCCGATCAGGTCGCCGCCCATCTGGCCGCCCACGGGGTGGCCCGGGCCGACAGAGTCGTCCTCATGCTGAACAACCAGGTCGAACTCTGGGAGGCCATGCTCGCGGTCATGAAGCTCGGTGCGGTCATCATGCCCACGACCACCGCGCTGGGCCCGGTGGATCTGGCCGATCGCATCGGCCGGGGCGGTGCCCGGCACGTCGTCGCCAACGTCGCCGACACCGCCAAGTTCGACGAGATCGAGGGTGAGTACACGCGTTTCGTGGTCGGCGGCGGGCATGACGCGCCGGCCGGCTGGGTGCGCTTCGCCGGCGCGTACGCGCTCGACGTTCCCCGTGCAACGCACCCCGGTACCGCTCCGCACGACCCCCAGCTGCTGTATTTCACCTCCGGCACCACGAGCCGGCCGAAACTCGTCGAGCACACGCAGGTGTCCTACCCCCTCGGGCACCTCGCGACCTCGTTCTGGGTCGGAGCCGCACCCGGGGACGTCCACCTGAACATCAGTTCGCCGGGCTGGGCGAAGCACGCCTGGAGTTGCTTCTTCGCCCCGTGGATCGCCGAAGCGACGATCTTCGTCTACAACTATTCCCGCTTCGATGCCGCCGCGTTGCTCGGACAGATCCGCCGGGCCGGCGTGAGCACGTTCTGTGCTCCACCGACGGTGTGGCGAATGCTGATCAACGCCGACCTCTCCGGCGGCCCCGGGCAGCTGCGTGAGCTGCTTTCCGCGGGAGAACCGCTGAACCCCGAAGTCATGGATCAGGTGCGGCGGCAATGGGGATTGACGATCCGCGACGGGTTCGGCCAGACCGAGCTGCCACTGGCTGTCGGGAACGTACCCGGTATGCCGGTCAAGCCCGGATCGATGGGGCTGCCGTTGCCCGGTGTTCCGGTCGTGCTGGTCGATCCGCTGTCCGGCGCGCGGGTCGACGGAGTCGGAGAGGGTGAGCTCTGCGTCGATCTGACAGCGCGACCGATGAGCCTGATGACCGGCTACCTGGGCGATCCCGAACGCAACGCCGAGGCGATGGCAGGGGGCTTCTACCACACCGGCGACGTCGCTTCCCGGGACGCCGACGGCTACATCTTCTATGTCGGGCGCACGGACGATGTGTTCAAGGCCAGTGACTACAAGATCTCGCCGTTCGAGCTGGAAAGCGTGCTGATCGAGCATCCGGCGGTCGCCGAGGCCGCGGTCGTGCCGGCCCCCGACGAAGTCCGGCTGGCCGTGCCCAAGGCCTATGTCAGCCTCGCGCCGGGTCACGAGCCGACGCGGGCGACGGCACTGGCGATTCTGCGGCACGCCCGCGCGAACCTCGCGCCGTACCAGCGCGTACGCCGCCTGGAGTTCGCCGACCTGCCGAAGACCATCTCCGGCAAGATCCGCCGCGTGGAACTGCGTGGCCGCGAGGAATCCGGCGTCGCCGGTGCCGGTGAATGGCGCGACGACCAGTTCCCCGAATTGCGGTCCTGAGTCACGTCCCCCGGGGCTGCAAGCGCCCCGGGGTGCGCGAACGCACCTGAACGAGTCCTGGTTCCGTCGCAGGTCTCCGGGACCGAATCCCATTGTGATAGCTCCTGGTTCACGAACGACCAAGGCGTGCCCACGCGTGGCAGGCGGTGGATGGCCGGACAGCAGTACGTGGTCACGGTCTCGCCGCGACGCAGCTTCCGCCGGCGCTGGGTGGAAGTGTGCCTGCTGTGTACCCCGATATCGGGAGTTCGTCGTCAGCGGGCGTTTGCCGGTCCGGTGAGCGGGCGAACCGTGGCAATGAGCTCGGCGGCGTTGTCGCGGCGGATCGCGGCCGCGAGGTCGTCGGAGCAGGCGCCGAGGACGGCTCCGGGTGGTGTCTCGCGCGCGGCGAACGGGTAGTCGGTGCCCAGCAGGACGTGCTCGCCGCCGAATCGGGCGACGGCCTGGCCGAGTGCCGCCGCGTCGTAGGTGAGGGAATCGCACCACAGGTCCCGGGCCCGCACACTCGGCGCCGGTCCGGGCGTGCCGGAGAGAACGGCGCCTCGGTCGAGTCGGGGCAAGATCGCAGGCAGGGCGCCACCGCCGTGGGCCAGGCACAGGCGCACGCCCGGAGTACGGGTCCGCCCCGTGAGCAGTGCCGCCGCGGCGGTCGTTGTCTCCATGGGCATCCCCAGCCCGAACTCCAGGCCCAACTTCGACAGCCGCGGGTCGAGCGTCGTGTCCACCGGGTGCACCAGCACCAGTGCCGAGCGCTCGGCCGCAGCGGCGAAGAACTCGTCGAATGCGGGGTCGGCCAGCTCCCGCGTGCCGACACGAGTGCCGATCTCGACACCGAGGAAACCCAGTTCGTCGATGCAGCGGGAGAGCTCGGCGACCGCGGCGCCGGGGTCCTGCAAGGGAACGGCACCGAGGGCATACAGCCGCCCCGGTGCCTCGGCGACCAGTGCGGCGAAGGCATCGTTCTGCGCCGCAGCCAGGATCCGTGCGCCGTCGGCGGGCTGGTCGTGACACAACGTGACAGGAATTGGCGAGACGACCTGTGCTGCAATCCCCTCGGCGTCCATGTCGACGAGTCGGCGCTGGGCGGACCAGCACCGGTGGTCGATCTCGCGGTAGGGACGACCGCCGAGCAGGAGCTGGGCGCGTCGGGGATCGAGGAGTTCGATGGACGGCCAGCGTCCCGGTCGGCCGGACAGGTCCGGAAGCCGGGTACCGATCGCGTGGGTGTGAACGTCGATCGCCCCGAGAGGAAGCGGCAATCCGGCGTCGCCGTTCACGTGCGTGCTCATGCTGGCTCCCTCGACGACGCCCGCGGGGTCGATGTTCCGACGGTGTGGTCGACACCGTAACAAATCATGACTACAGGATTCAAGATGATTACGTCGGTCCACCTTCCCGAACCGGCCCGCCCGCTACACCCCGTACCCGGAGGCTCGTACCGTGCGATTCTCGCCAATCCTGCAGATACGATTGTGGTCGGACTACGGCCCCGCGCCGGCGTCTCCGGTATATACGCAGCTCACAGCCCTGAGAAGAGGTCGAACCTGATGACGTCATCGACTAGGAATCACCCGCGGACAGTGGACGGCCACGACAAGGGGCAGGCCCAGCGGTCGCTGTCGCGGGCACAACAGGTCGCGGTCGAAGTGGAGAACGAGCTGCTCGCCGCGCACACCCCGGTGGGGACCTCCCTCGGCCGACGTACGGACCTCATGGAGCGCTTCAGGGTCAGCCCGACGGTGATCAACGAGGCGTTGCGGATCCTGCGCGACCGCGGGCTCGTGGTGGTCAAGCCCGGGCCCGGCGGCGGGGTGTTCGTTGCGAGCCGGCCGCCGCAGGTCCGGCTCGGAGCGCTCGACCTGTGGTTCTCCGGAACAGGAACGGATCCACTGGATCTGTTCGAGGCCCGCATGCACTTGGAGGACGTCCTGACCAGGGTTGCCGTAGAGCGGGCGGGCCCGACGGACATCCGTGACATGGAATGGGCACTGGAGTCGATGCAGTCGGCGAGTACGCCGCGCGATTTCCTGGATGCAAACCTGAGGCTGCACCTGGCGATCGCGCGGGCCGCCCGGATCCCCGTGCTGGCGGGCATGTACGAGGCGATCGCCGCGATCATCGGAGGCGCGGCCACGCGCGTCGAACTGCTACCCGATCACGAGGAGATGTACCAGCACAGCATCGCCGTGCACGCCGAGATCGTGGCCGCGATCCGCGGCGGCGACCGCGAGGCGCTGGACAAGTGCCTGGACCTGCACCGTCAGGACCTGGTGCGGGCGGTGGATCCGACTCGTTCACCGGTGGCGCCGGAATAGTTGCCAACGATTGCGCTCCAGCCCTTGAATTATGCATGCATGATTCCGTAATGTTTTGTCTCGGCAGCGATGCCGAATGCATGAGGAGGAGTCATGGCAGAATTCCTCGGGTTGGGGATCACTCACTATCCCCTGCTCGCCGGCACCGACGAGCACATGGCTGGGCTACTGCGGTGGACCCTGACCGACCCGGACATCCCGGAAGACCTGAAGGATCCGGCGAACTGGCCGGCCCGGATGCGCCGCGAATGGGACGCCGACGGCGGCACAGCCGCCGCAGCCGCGCATCGCGCCGAGCTGGTCGAGCACCTCGCCCGGTGCAGGGCCGCACTCGACGAGTTCGAACCGGATCTCGTGGTGGTATGGGGTGACGACCAGTACGAGAACTTCCGCGAAGAGGTGGTGCCGCCGTTCTGCGTGCTGGCCTACGACGACCTCGAGGTCCCGGCGTTCGAGGTGATGAACGAGCGTGGCAGCCCCAATGCCTGGGGGCTACCCGACGACTTCACCATCACCCTGCACGGCGACCCGCACGCCGCGAGGAATCTGGCAAATGCCTTGATCGAGGACGGCTTCGACATGGCCTACTCGTACCGCAAGCGCGCCGAGGCTCACTTCCCGCACGCCATCCTCAACACACAGATCTTTCTCGACTACGAGAACGCGGGATCGAAACTCCCCTATCCGATCGTGCCGATCACCGTCAATTGCTATGGCCAGCACGCGATTGCCCGCAAGGGCGGCCTCGCTCGATTCGCCGACATCGCCGACGAACAGCTCGACCCGGTCGGCCCGACCCCGAACCGTTGCTTCGACCTCGGCGCCGCCGTGGCGCGCGCGTTCGCCGCGACCGACAAGCGGGTCGCCCTGGTGGCCTCGTCGAGCTGGTCGCATGCCTTCCTCACCGACAAGCTCTGGCATCTCCGCCCGGACACCCCGGTCGACGAGCGGCTCTACGACGCCTTCGTGCACGGGGACGTCGACACCTGGCGTGCAGTGAGCGGCGCCGAGATCGTCGAGTCCGGCCAGCACGAGATGCTCAACTGGTACTGCCTGCTCGGCGCAATGCACGAACTCGGGCTGCCCCTTACATGGTCCACCCTCGTCACCACCGACGTATTCAACTCCAACAAGTGCTTCGCCGTGTTCTCCGGCAAGCCCGACGATGCCTACGCCGGCGGTGCCGGTGGCCGGGCGGGACAGGAACCACGATGACCACCACCGACCTCGCCCAGGGCCGCCGAGTCGCCGTGCCCGGTGTTACCGCCGAGCCCATCGATACGTTCTACCTCGAGGCCGGCAGCGGCGATCCCGTTGTGCTGCTTCATGGATCCGGCCCCGGGGTGTCGGGCTGGGCGAACTGGCAGCACACGATTCCCGGGCTGGCCGAGCACTTCCGAGTGATCGCACCGGACACCGTGGGATACGGGGCCACCTCGCGTCCCGGGGACATCGTCTACTCACTTCGCACTTGGAGCGACCACATCCTCGGCCTGCTCGACGTGCTGGAACTCGATCGGGTGTCGCTCGTAGGCAACTCCCTGGGCGGACGGATGGCGCTCGACCTCGCCGAACGCCATCCGGAACGGATCTCCCGAATGGTCCTCATGGGTTCGCCCGGCGTCGGGATGACCGTGACCGACGGGCTGAAGGCTCTGCGCGCCTACGAACCCTCCCTGGAGAACATGCGGGCGCTGCTGCTCGACTACTTTGCGGTGAACCCGTCCATCATCACCGACGAGCTGGTCCGCATTCGCTACGAGGCGAGCCTGGAAACCTTCGACGCCTATCGCGCGATGTTCCTCGACCCCCGGCACAAAGGCAACGAACTCGGTATCACCGAGGAGCAAGTGCGGTCGATCCGCACGCCCTCGCTCCTGATTCACGGAAGGGAGGACAAGGTCGTGCCGCCGGAGGTCTCGTGGACCATGCTGCACCTGCTGCAGGACGCGGACCTGCACGTCTTCGCTCGTTGCGGGCACTGGACGCAGATCGAGCGGGCCGCGGAATTCAACGAACTCGTCGCGGACTTCCTGCGGGGCTGAGCGCCGTCACCCACTGTGCGGAGCACAGAGTTCGTTGTCGGCTGCGTCCGTTGGCAGCGACCACGCGAGGGACTTCGGGACGCCGGACAGCGGGAACCGCGGCCCGACTCGCGTGGAGTCGGGCCGCCGTTGTCTATGACACCTCCCGCTCCGGTGAGCGGTCAGGACTCAGCCGAAGGAGAAGTGGTGGCTGCCGACGAACCGGGTCTGCGCCGGGCCGGGGATCGAGACGTCGATCGACCCGACGCTCCGGTACACGTGGTCGTCGTCCTGACAGTCCGCGTCGACCGTGTAGTCGCCGTCGGGCACGTTCTCGAACTTCACGGTTTCGTAGTCGGCGTAGTAGATCTCGGCCACTCGCACGTCGGGGATTCCGTCGATCACCGCGTTGCAGTAGTGCGGGTAGTCCGCCTCGGGAGCCCGGTAGTAGATGAACTTGACCGTGATCGTGTTCTCCCGCACGCTCACGCTCCAGCTGCCGTACGGGTAGGGATCCACTGCTGATGCCGTGGGCGCGAGGCCCGTCATCAATGCGAGCGGCGCCGCGAGGGCGACCGCCGCGCGTCCGAGCTTCGAGCCCTTCATGGGCGTTCCTTTCGACCGTCGACCAGCCCGACCGGTTCAATGGTCGACCCAGGAACGGGTACAGGAACTGCAAAGCGCCGCAGTCGAACACAACCCGTGATCAATATCGGTCGGCTGTCACCAGACCGTGACCCAGTGTGTCACGGAACAGTTACACTGCGTGTCCGTAGCACCGACGATGCAGGGCACGCACCTCGTCGACGAGTTCCGGCACCGGCCCCTCGACGGTCACCGCGGGCGCGACCTCCCGGATCGGCAGAGACCGGACGGGCGCCGGCGGCACACCCAGCTCCTCGAGCCAGCGGGCGAGTTGCGCCGAGGACGCCACGTACACGACGCGTCCGAGCCCGACCCAGCCGTGCGCGGCCGCGCACATCGGGCAGTGCTCACCGGAGGTGTACACCGTCGCGCCGGCGCGCTCGGCCTCGCTCATATGTGCGGCGGCCCAGCGGGCCAGTTCGAACTCGGGATGCCTGGTCCGGTCGCCGCCCGCGACCCGGTTGCGGTCCTCCGCGAGCCGCGTGCCGTCGGCCGACACCAGCACCGAGCCGAACGGTTCGTCGCCGGCGTCGAGCGCCTCCCGTGCCAGCTCGACGCACCGTCGCAAGTGCGTCATCTCCGATTCGTCGATCACGTGGTCCTCCCGGTGTCGCGGTCGCCGACCGCATCATGTCACCGCGGTCGCCGACCGCATCATGTCACCGCGGCCGGCAGGCCGGTCTCAGCCCGCGCAGGTGTCCTCGTCGGGCATGCCGGCGAACCGCCGGTCCATCCAGTCCATCCCCTCCACGGCGGCGGGAAGCAGGCCGATCCCGTGACCCGCGCCGGTCCCAGGCAGCACCGGCGGAATGGCGTAGCGCCGATAGGTGACGGATGTGCCTCCGGCACACCATTTCCCGACCATCGTGTCGACGCCGCTCACCTGGACGAAGTCGTCCGTCGCGTTCTGCGCGACGAATGTCGGGATCGTAGGGGCGATGTTGCCGAGTTCCTGCTCGCGCACGAGCGAGGCCCACGGTTCGGCGGCCAGGTGGTCGGCGATGGGCCGGCCGTCGACCGTGTACCAGGCCGTGGGGAAGAACGGGTTCATGCGGGGCGCGTCGTAGACGCAGTACGTCTCGGCGCGCGCGAGAATGTCGCGTCCGGCGGGATTGAACACTTCGAGCAGTTCCTCCCGCACCTGCGGATAGGCGGCCGCGAAGCCGTTGACGACCCAGCCGATCCCGCCGGAGAGCAGCGATCCGTCGCCGGCGACGGCGAGGTCGGCGAGCGACGCGGGCGGGGAACCCGCGACCGCGGCGACGACGGGCAGTTCGGGGGCGTAGGTGTCGGCCAGCTCCGCGGCCGCCGCCGACGACATGCCGCCCTGCGAGTAGCCCCAGAAGCCGATGCGGGTGTCCTCGTCGATACCGCGGTCGGTCAGTTGCAGCGCCGCACGGGCCATGTCGAGCATGGCGTGCCCCTGAGAGACGCGGTTCAGGTAGGGATGCCCACCGGGCGTGCCGAGGCCCTCGTAGTCGGTCATCGCGACGGCGTAGCCCCGCGCGAGCAGCGGCACGATGTGCAGGTATTCGTACTCCTGGAGGTGGTTCGTCAACTTCGACGGCGCGCACTGGTCGCCCATGCCCTGCGTGCCCGGACCGAGGACGACCGTCGGGCGCGGACCGTCGCCGGCCCAGGGCCGCGACGGCACGAATACCGTGCCGGTGACCGCGATCGGGCCGCCCGTGGCGTTCTCGCTGCGGTACATCACCCGGGTGGCGAGAGCGTCGAGCGCCGGTGCGACGACGGGCTCGGCGCGCAGGACGTCGCCGGCCGCGCCGCCGGGCAGCGGATCGGGTGGGAGGTAGAACGCGTCGTGGCCCGATGCGGACCCCGTGGGAGCGGCGGCCGCGACGGACCCTGCGACGAGTGGCGCCAGCAGCATCGTCAGGGCGGCGGTGAACAGGCGGGCGGTGGGCGTCGGCATGCCGAGCATTCTGCACACATATGTACTCCGAAGGAAGGCGCCGCGACGAGGTTTCTGAAACGAGTTCTACGATCGTTCCGGTGCTGCGGCCCGATGAGCGGGACGAGCGCCGCCGGCATTCTCCCGCCGCGGCTAGGGTCCGGGTCGCCGCTGTATCCGCAGGACGGAAGGGACGCGACCATGACCGTCGAAGAGCGACTGGCCCGGCTCGAGGCGCTCGAGGAGATCCGGATGCTCAAGCACCGGTACTTCCGTGCGTGCGACGCCAAGGACCCGGAGGGCATGCGCGCCTGCTTCGTCGCCGAGGGTGCCGACATCTACTACGGCCCCGCGCTGGGCAGCTTCGACGACGCCGACGGTCTCGTCGAGGTCTACGCCCGCCTCGCCCTCGAGCGCCTTGACGACCGGTACGTCATCCTCGACATGCACCACGGCATGCACCCGAGCATCGAGATCACCGGCGAGGGCACCGCCACCGGGGCGTGGACGCTGCGGTTCCGGCAGGTTGACCTGCGGGCCCGCACCGAGCGGGTCAGCGCACTCGACTACGACGACGACTACGTCGTGGAGGACGACCGGTGGAAGATCGCCCGGTGCCACGTGCGGGTGCACTGGTCCATCGAACGCCCACTGACCGACGACGCGAAAGTGGTGCATTAACGCCTCTCCTTCCCGAAGGC
>NZ_BCXE01000036.1 GCF_001894945.1 Rhodococcus ruber NBRC 15591 | reverse complement strand
CCCCCGAGGCCGCCGCGTCCTCGACGTACCGGTCGATCTGTTCGCGCCAGAACTCCCGGACGCTCTCCGCGGAATTTCCCGCACCGATCGCGTGTGCGACGAGGTCCCGGACGTCTTCGAGAACGCGCGTGTACTCCGATTCTTCGCCGTGGAGTGGCATATCCGAACGATACTCCGGCACGCCGTCGCGGACGGCGCGCTTCTCGCCCGCATGCCCGCTCGTGCGATCCACGGCGGATCGCGTTGCGTGGGTCGGACCAGGATTCGGGAGTATCGTGCGGGTCAGCGGGTGTCCTGCGGCGCTCGCACCGGAACCGTCGACGAAGGGAGCCGTCGTGGGCACCGATGAGCCGATCCGACGACGGCGGTCCTCGCCTCGCCCGGTGCCGGACCCGAGCTGACGGCCGGACGAGACGCGTCGACGATGCTGCGCGAGGAGATGTATCCCGATCCCGACGACATGCAGGTGATCACCGGTCTCGACCAGCTCGCTGCGCTCGTCGCCGGGAATCCGCTCCTTTACCTGCGTTTTTCCCGGGGGCCGGCGGCGGACGCTGCGGACGGTCCCACGCGCGATCGGGCGGCCAACCTCACCCTGCCGGGGTGGTCCGTCCTTCCCGTTGCCCCGGAACCGTGGTGGCGGCGTCCTGTCGAGGACTGGGTTGCGCGTCGGATCCACCGGTACGCCGCCGGCGACGAGACCGACGGGCGTTTCCTGTGGTTGCTCGAGGGCACGATGGTCGGCCGTGGCCTCGACCAGGAGCCGTTGGTGATCGACATCCGCCCGCACGCCCGGTTGAGCCCGAAGGTGCTGTGGGAGGCGGAAAGACGTTACCGCGAGCGTTTCGAGGTGGAGCCGGGTTCCGGCCCGTGGTGAGGCGGCGGCCGCTCGCTCTGCCGCCGCGACAGGACGCTACCGGGCGCCGGTGCGCAGGTCGCTACGGGCCGGTGTCGAGGACGTCGACCCCGGGACGGCTGCGGCGCCCTGGGTGACCGCCGTCGCGGACGGAAGTGTTCGGTATTGGCATGCAACATCTCTCGTTGCTGCAGTCGTAGAGTGATCCGGTGCTGACCGCCCTCTGGTACGGACTGGGAACTGCGGTGCCCCTGTTCGCCGGTGCCCTCGTCGGGCTCCGGTACGACCTACCCCGACCTCTGCTCGCGGCGCTGATGGCCTTCGGTGCGGGCGCCATGGTCGCCGCGGTGTCCACCGAACTGTTCGCGCCCGCCTTCGCGGACCAGGGCCTGTGGTCCGCCGGCGGTGCGCTGTTGCTCGGGGCCTCGGTGTACGTCGTCGCCGATCGGCTGATCGAGCGCAGGCCCGGCACCGCTGCCCTGGGGTGGGCACTGATGCTGGGGGCGTTGCTCGACGGGATCCCGGAGAACGCCGCCCTGGGGGTGACGCTCGCCGGCGCCGGCGGCGGTGGACTGGTGCTGCTGGTGGCCGTCGCGGTCGGCAACGTACCGGAGGCCGTGGCCGGTGCCGCGTCGATGCGCTCGAACTTCGATCGGCGGAAAGCCGTGCTCATCTGGGGTATCACGGCGACACTGCTGGTGCTCGTGGTGGTGCTCGCGACGGCGTACGCCGACTCGCTGCCCCCCGTCGGCATCTCACTCGTCCAGGCCTTCGCCGGCGGCGCGACGATCGCGGTCATCTCCGACTCACTGATGCCGGAGGCATATCGGGAGGGTGGCTGGTGGGTCGGAATCTCCACGGCCCTCGGCTTCCTGGTGGCGTTCGCGTTGGGCGGCCAGGGCTGATCGTCGCGCCGTTCGCTCGCCGGACTCCCGTGGATGCGAGGATCGTGAGCATGGCACCGACCTTGAACCTCGTAGGTGATGCCGACGCCGATGCGTTGCTCGCCGCCGACCCGCTCGCCCTGCTCATCGGGATGCTCCTCGATCAGCAGGTGCCGATGGAGACCGCGTTCGCGGGACCGAAGAAGCTCGCCGACCGCCTCGGCGGTCTGGACGTACACCGGATCGCCGAGGCCGATCCGGACGAGTTCGCCGCGATCTGCTCCGGGCCGCCGGCCGTGCACCGGTTCCCCGGATCGATGGCCAAGCGGATCCAGGCGCTGTGCGCCGAGATCGCGGACCGCTACGACGGTGACGCGGCGGCCCTGTGGACGAGTGGCGACCCCGACGGCAGGGAGGTGCTGAAGCGCCTGAAGGCCCTGCCCGGCTACGGCGACCAGAAGGCCCGGATCTTCCTCGCCCTACTGGGAAAGCAGATCGGGGTGCGACCCGAGGGCTGGCGGGAGGCTGCGGGGGAGTACGGCGAGGACGGGTCACGGCGGTCCATCGCCGACGTCGTCGATGCACAGACCCTGCAGGAGGTCCGGGAGTTCAAGAAGGTGTTGAAGGCAGCCGCCGGGAAGAAGTGAGCCTGCACGGCCCGGATCGGCGAGCCCGTCGGCCGGCGGCTCAGGTCTTCTTCCGGGGCGACCGGCGTCGCTTCGGGGCCTGCGGGGGCTCCGGGACGTCGGCCGGACGCCCGGTCAGCGCCTCCACGACGGCGGCGAGGTCCTCCTGGGACAGCTCGTGGGTCTCCTGGGTGCGGCTCCCGGAAGCAGAGCGCGCCTTCGTTGCTGCGGTGTCGTCCATCGGTGTCCCTCTCGTCGCTCGCCGGCGGTTCCGGGATGACCCCCACGCTCACCGCACGCGCCATCCACCCGGTCAGCATGCCGGAAAGGTCCCCTTTTCGCAGCGGGCGACGCCCGACACGCCCGGCGAGGATCCGGCTCGCGCAGCGCGGCGGCCTCCCGTGCCCCGGAACGGGGTGACGGGAGGCCGCCGCGTGTGTGGTGACTGAACTGCGAGACTACCGGCGGGTGACCGGGCGGCGACCGGTGACGGCCTTGACCACGAACAGCAGGATCACCGCACCGAGGAGGCAGGTCAGGAAGCTGAAGATCAGTCCGCCACCTTCGACGTCGACGCCGAAGAGCTTGAGCAGGAAGCCGCCGAGCAGGCCGCCGATGACACCCACGACGATGTTCAGCAGGATCCCCTGCTGCTCGTCGGTCTTCATGATCTTGCTGCCGATCCAGCCGGCGAGGCCGCCGATGATGATCCACCCGATGATTCCGAGTCCGAGCACGCTCCACATCCCTTCGTTCGGGGACCTTTCCGGTCCCCTCCGGTCTTCACCCGCCGCTGCCGGCGTGGTCACGACTACTGTTACCCCGGACGGTCGAGAACTACACCTCGGCGGAAAACCGTTCTCGTTCCGCCCTTTCGATCGAGATCCGTCAGCTGCAGTCCCGGCAGCGCGTCGTGCCGTCGTCGGACCGTGCGAGCCGGCTGTGGTGATGGACGAGGAAGCAGCTGTCGCAGACGAACTCGTCGCTGCGCCGCGGCACGACCGGGGCGGTGAGCTCCTCGCCGGACAGGTCGGCGCCGGGGAGTTCGAAGAACTCGGCGATGTCGCCGTCGTCCGGCTCCACCGTCTCGCTCACCGCCGGGAGCGTGGGGGTGGTCAGCTCGTCCGTGTCGAGCTCTTTACGGGTGTCGTAGTCGAGTGTCATGACCCCTCCTGTGCTGGCCGCGATTACTTGTCGGTGTCACCTTCCGGCGGGTGCCGATGGGGGCGACGCCGGGCCGTGATCGCCCTCCTTTACCCGGGCCGGCGCGATGCCAAACCACGTCCGTCGGAAACCGGTGAGCCGGGAAGACTCCCCGGCCGTGCGGGGTGCCGTCGCGCGGTGGCCGGTCAGCCGGTGGCCGGGGTCGACTGAGCGGAGTCCCCGGTGGTTCCGAACTGTTCGATCACGCCCCACAATTCGTCGTCGGGACCGACGTCGTACGTGCAGGAGTCCGGCCGGGGGTCGGGCACGAACGCCCAGATGAGCGCCCCGGCGGTGCCGGCCGCCTTCTGTCCCGCGATCTTCGTGGCGATGTGCTCGGCGCGGTCGGCTGTGGCGCCGCACCAGCCCGCCAGCTCGCCGATCTCCGCCACCAGGAGTGGTTTGCCGATCTGCCGGGCCTGGGTGATGCGGCGTGCCAGACCGTTCCACTGGTCGCCCGGAAGGGGGACCGCGTCGGCGCCGTAGTCGTGGTACTGGACGACGTCCACCCACGGCGACGAGCCGACCGTCGCGTACTCGTCGCCCTGGGTGCCGCACTGCCCGCCGCCGGTGAATCCCGCGGTGATCAGGGTGCGCGGATCGAGGGCGCGGAACTGTGCCCCCGCGACGTCGAAGAACCCGCGCAGGACGGCCGCTGCGTCCGGCGGGCACCGCCGCAGCCACCACGAGCACTCGGCATCGGTGCACACGCTGGTCTCGGGTTCGCCGACGAGTTCCCATGCGGCCAGAGCGGGGGAGTCCTTCCATCGCGTCACCGCCGTCGTCACCCAGTCGCGGAAGCTCAGGACTGCGCGCTCGTGATCGACCGGCTCCGTCCATCCGTCCAGATACCACTGCCGGTCCTTGAACGCCTCGTCCTCGCACGCGCCGTCCTGGGCGGCGAGGACCGGGATCACGAGTTGGCCGTGGGCCTCGGCCGCGGCGAACACGGCATCGAGCGGGCCGAAATCGAGCTCGCCGGTGAACCGGTCGACGGCCAGAGCCTGGAACGCGTTGAAGCGGGTGAGCGAATGTGGCGGCAGGGCACCGAAGTAGGCGTCCAGATCGACCATGGCGCCGCAGCCCCAGTTCACCGCCCAGTTCGTGCCCAGCTGGTAGGCGTTGAATCCGGTCGGCCACCAGGGCTGCCCGTCGAGTCGCAGCCCCGTGCCGTCGGTGGTGACCCGCGCGTCCGGATCCGGATCGGCGGTGGCGGTACCGGTGGTGCCCATCGCCACGGCGAGGATCGCCAGGGCCGCCGCCCACACCTTCGCCGTCCTCCCCGCGCGCATGAAGGAACTGTACTGGCGCGGAGCCGGATCGGTGAGACGAGCGATCGGAGTCGGCAGCGTTAGCACTCGGCGTCGGCGAGTGCTAATCTGTGCTGCGTAGCAGCCGGGCCGAGGGGTGAGGTCGATACGAGATGTCGTGTGCCGTATCCGTCCCCTCGCGCCGAGCGCCGGTTACCGCGCCGTCGCGGATCTCGGAATTCTTGTCCTGCAGAAGATTCCGTACGGCTCCGCCCTCGCGTGCTGCATTCCGTTCCGCCATCTCCGACGAGGATTCGAAAGACCATGTCCGTCCTGCAGACTCCCTTCCGCTCCGGACCACACCGTTCCCGATTCGACTTCCCCGCCCTGTCGCGGCTGCGTGAGACAGTCGAGGACAACGGAGCCGATCTGGCCCTGATGCTCGGCGCCCTCTCGATCGTGACCTTCTGGACGTTCGGCTTCGGCGTTCTACTCGGTGCGGCCGCCCTCGGGACCGGCATCGCCGCCACCCGGCGGCCCGCCGTGTTCACCGACGAAGCGAAGTCCCTCGATGCGCTCGTCGGCATGCTCACCGGCATCTTCGGAATCCTTGCGGGCGTGGTGTTCCTCAGCTGGGCGCTGCCCCATCTCTGACACCTGCCACGACGGGGGCGTGTCGATCGCGTGCTCGGCGCCCGCGGTGCGGGAGCCGGACGCCCGTGGGGCGGGCGAGCGAGTCTCGTGCGCAGCGTGCCCGCATCGGCGAGGATGAGTCCGAGCCCCGGGAAGAAGGAGCCGACGCGATGACGAAGTACCTGATCTCGTTCCCGAGTGGCGCCATGGTCGTTCCCGACAGGGAAATGCAGGCAGTGTCGGATGCGGCGCACGCGGTGGTGGCGGAGGCGAAGGACGCCGGCGTCTGGGTGTTCGGCGGTGGAATCGACGAGAGCGTTCCGCCGGTCCTCGTCGACGGGGACGGCAAAGTGACCGCCGGCACGTACCCGCAGACCGAGCAGCTCGCAGGCGGCGTCACGGTACTGGAGTTGCCCTCCCGGGAGGCCGCGCTGGAATGGGCCGCGAAGTTCGCGATCGCCTGCCGGTGCGCGCAGGAGGTGCGCGCGTTCGGGTACGACCCCGCCGGCTGACGGGGAGTGGCGCGGCATCGCGATGCTCTCCCGCACCTACCGTGCCGCGATCCGCCTCGCTGCGACCCCGATCGAGACCGGCTCGATCGGCACGGCCTACCGGGGCGCGGACGCCGGCTTGGCCATGAACCGGTGGAGGAAGGCCTTCACCGAATCCGGCATCACCGCCGCCGTGAGCGCCATGGTCTTGGACATGGGCGAGCTGGCCACCACCTTCCGCTTGCCCCCGCGCATCGCCTCGTAGCCCTTGCGGGCGACCTTGGCCGGGTCGTCCTTCGGGCCGCGAGCGATCGGCGCGTCCGCCATCTCGGCCTTGCGGAAGAACGGGGTGTCGGTCGCCCCCGGCATCAGCGCGGTGACGGTGACCCCCGTCCCGCGCAGTTCCTCGTGCAGTCCCTCGGAGAACGACTGCAGGAACGACTTGGAGGCGTTGTAGACCACCTGGTAGGGCCCGGGCATCTCCGAGACCACCGACGAGGTGATCAGTACGCGGCCGGCGCCCCGCGCGGTCATCCCGTCGAGAACGTACTTGGCCAGGTGCACGGTCGAACGCACGTTGACGTCCACCACCTCGAGCTGGTCGTCGAGGCCGGTGTCGACGAACAGGCCACCCTGCCCGGTGCCGGCGTCGAGCGCCGCGGCGGCCAGCGGCCGGCCCGTGGCGGTCACGGCGGCGCACACCTCCTCCACGCCCGCCGCCGTCCGTAGGTCGGCGCGCACCGGAATCGTGGCGGCGCCGGCGGCGGCGAGTGTGCGGGTGGCGTCGTCGAGGGCATCGGAGTGGGCCACCAGGATGAGGTCGTAGCCGTCCCGGGCGAACAGTCGGGCGAGTTCCAGGCCGATTCCGCTCGACGCTCCGGTCACCAGGGCCAACGGTCGTGTTCCGGTCATGGCCGTCGGATACCCGCATCGCTTCGTCGCAACCACGCGGCCGGTCTGTCGGTCGGCGCCGGTAGTCTCGGCGCGTGGCCCTCTACCGTAAGTACCGACCGGCGACCTTTGCCGAGGTGGTGGGTCAGGAGCACGTCACCGAGCCCCTGAGCATCGCCCTCGACGCCGGTCGCATCAATCACGCGTATCTGTTCTCGGGCCCCCGCGGCTGCGGCAAGACCTCCTCGGCCCGGATTCTGGCGCGCTCGCTGAACTGCGCGGAGGGTCCGACGTCGGCGCCGTGCGGGACGTGCCGGTCCTGCGTGGCGCTCGGTCCCGGCGGTGGCGGCAACCTCGACGTCATCGAACTCGACGCCGCGAGCCACGGCGGCGTCGACGACACCCGCGAACTGCGCGACCGCGCCTTCTACGCGCCGGCCGAGTCGCGGTACCGCATCTTCATCGTCGACGAGGCCCACATGGTCACCACGCAGGGCTTCAACGCCCTGCTCAAGATCGTCGAGGAGCCACCGGAGCACCTGATCTTCGTGTTCGCCACGACCGAACCGGAGAAGGTGCTGCCGACGATCCGCTCGCGCACCCACCACTATCCGTTCCGCTTGCTGCCGCCCCCGGTCATGCGCGGGCTGCTCGAGAAGATCTGCACGCAGGAGAACGTGCCGGTCGAGGATGCCGTCTACCCGCTGGTGATCCGTGCGGGCGGGGGCTCGCCGCGCGACTCGCTGTCCGTGATGGACCAGCTCCTCGCCGGCGCCGGCGAGGAGGGCGTGACCTACAGCCGGGCACTCGCGCTGCTCGGGGTCACCGACGTCGCCCTCATCGACGAGGCCGTGGACGCCCTCGCCGCCGGCGACGGGGCGGGACTGTTCGGAACCGTCGAGAAGGTGATGGACGCCGGCCACGACCCACGACGGTTCGCGGTCGACCTGCTCGAGCGGCTCCGTGACCTCATCCTGATGCGGTCGGTGCCCGACGCCGCCGAGCGCGGTCTCGTCGACGCGCCCGGTGACGTGCTCGAGCGGATGCGGGAGGAAGCCGACCGGATCGGTCCCGCCACCCTGACCCGGTACGCGGAGATCGTGCACTCCGGCCTCGGCGAGATGCGCGGGGCCACGGCGCCGCGCCTGCTTCTCGAGGTGATGTGCGCGCGGATGCTGCTGCCGGCCGCGTCCGATTCGGAATCGGCTGTCCTGCAACGTCTCGAGCGTCTCGAAAGCGGGATCGCGGCAGCGCCGCCGGGCGCCGTTCCGCCGGGCACTGCGCCGCCGAGCGTCGCGCCGCGGGCCGTCCCGCCGGTCCCGGCCGCGCCCGCGCCGATCGCGCCCGACGAGCCGGCCGCCAGGTTCCAGCGTCCCTCCCAGCGGCGGGCAGCACCGGCCGCACCCGTCGTCGAGCCCGCACCCGTCGTCGAGCCCGCACCCGTCGTCGAGCCCGCACCCGTCGTCGAGCCCGCGGCCGAGCCGGTCCCGGCGCCACCGTCGGAAACACCGTCGGTTGCCGCCGCGCCGGCACGTGAACCGGAGCCGGCACCACGGCCCGTCGTACGGGAGCCCGTGCGGGAACCGGAGCCTGCGCCTCGCCCCGTCGTGCGGGAACCGGAACCGACCGAGCCGGAACCCGGACCGCAGCCCGCGCCGGCGCCCGCCGCGGCCGCCGGACCCGACGCCGCCGCCGTCCGCGCGGTGTGGTCCGAGGTCCGCAGCAAGGTCCGCGAGCGCAGCCGCACCGTCGAGGTCATGCTGTCCGGTGCCACGGTCCGCAGCGTGGACGCGGGCCGCATCGTCCTCGGCCACGATTCCGCTCCGCTGGTCAAACGGCTCGTCGAACCGCGCAACGCCGCGGTGATCGCGGACGCCCTGCGGGCGGTGTTCGGGGTGGACTTCGAGGTGACCTGCGTCCAGGGCGCTGCGACACCCCCCACCGCTGCGAAACCGGCCGCGGCCCAGTCGGCGTCGCGCCCCTCCGGTCAGCCGCGGTTCTCCCGGCCCAGCCAGGCGCGGCAGGCCCAGCCCGCCCCGCAGCCGGGCGGGGCGTCTCCGGCCGCCACCCCCGCTCCGCCGCGTCCCGAGGCCGACGACATCCCACCGCCCGAGGCGCCGGACTACCCGGACGACCCCGGCCCCGAGCCCGGCTACGAGCCTCCGCGGATCAGCCCCGCCGACGTCACCGCCGAGGACGAGGAGGAGATGTTCGCCGAGGCCGCCACCCCGGTCGACCCGTCGACGCGGCGCGAACCGGAGGACGTGGCGATCGAGTTGCTGCAGGACATCCTGGGAGCGAAGAAGATCAGCGAATGATCGTGTCCCGGTCCGTCGCCGCACCGACGCCGCGGCGTCCGGGACGGTAGGGCGCACCGGCCGGTCCGAAAGATCGGTAAGTTGACCGATTGTCGGCGGGATCGCCGGATTCCTATGGTCGAGCCACCTCGACCGGACCGAATCACGGAGACGACCATGACCGACAATCTTTCCTGGCTCACTGCAACCGAACTCGCGGACGATGTTCGCCGAGGACAGATCAGCGCGAGCGAAGTCGCGGAGCACTTCGTGGGGCGTGTGGAGAGCGTCAACCCGACGATCAACGCAATCGTCGACTTCGATCGCGAACAGGTCCTGTCCGACGCGCGCGCCCTGGACGAGAAGCTCGGCGGCGGCGAATCCGTCGGCCCCCTGCACGGAGTGCCCTTCACGATCAAGGACCTGACGGCCGTGGCGGGGCGGCCCCTGACGTTCGGCATGGTGCCCATGAAGGACAGCATCGCCGACCACGACGCGGTGATCGTCCGGCGGCTGAAGGCCGCCGGCGGTCTCTACCTGGGCAAGACCAACACGCCGGAGAGCGGCTACTACGGCGGCACGGACAACCACCTGTTCGGCCCCACCCACAACCCGTGGAAGCGCGGATACAGCGCGGGAGGTTCCAGCGGCGGCGCTGCCGCCGCCGTCGCGGCCGGCCTCGGCCCGCTGGCCGAAGGCAGCGACGGAGCGGGATCGGTCCGCATTCCCGCGTCGCTGTGCGGCGTGGTCGGCCTCAAGCCCTCGACCGGACGGGTGCCGCAGACCATCCTGGCCGGTCGCTTCTACCACTGGGCCTACCACGGTCCGATCACCCGCACGGTCGAGGACAACGCCCTCATGCTCGGTGTCGTTGCCGGCCCGGACGAATCCGATCCGCTCAGTCTGCCGGCCTCGGACACCGACTACGTCGCCGAAACGAGGAAGGACATCGCCGGGTGGCGCATCGCCTGGTCCCCTGACCTGGGCTTCGCGACGGTCGATCCGGAGGTGGCGGCGATCTGCGCGGAGGCCGTCCGGGTGTTCGAGGACCTCGGAGCCCGGGTCGAGGAGGCGACCCCCGCCTGGGGAGACCCGGAAGAAGCGATGTGGCACGGCATCTGGGTTCCCGGCTTCGCGGCCGAACACGACATGCTCGACTGGGACGAGTGGCAGGGCCAGGTGGACGACAATCTCGTCGAACTGATGCGTGAGGGAGAGCGTCTCACGGGTGTCGACGTCGGGCGGGCAGACCTGTTCCGTGGCCGGATGTGGGATACGTTCTCGGCGTTCATGCAGAACTACGACCTGCTGGTCTCGCCCACCTTGTGTGAAGCGGCCCATCCGCTGGGGCAGTTCGCTCCCGACCGGCTGGCGGGGGCGTCGCTGCGCTCGCAACTGCTCGGCTGGCTGATGACCTACCCGTACAACATGCTGAGCACCCCGGCCGTCACCGTCCCTGCCGGATTCACCTCGGACGGACGTCCGGTCGGCCTGCAGATCGCGGGACGGCTGCACGCCGACGCCGCGGTCCTGCGCGCAGCGGCGAACTTCGAACGCGCTCGCCCCTGGGCGGATCGGGTCCCGGAACTGTGACGGGGCGGGCGAGCGCCCGCGGGAACCGGAACGTATCTGTCCGATAACAGGATTCGGCTCCGCTGGACACGGGATTCGACTATCGTCGAGCGATGGTCGTACCCGTGTTCAGTGGACTGGTCTCGGTGTTGCTGGGAGAGAACGCCGTCGATCGCATGACCGGGCTCACCCGGTACATGACGGATCAGCTCGGGTGCGCGGCGGCTGCCGTGACCCGCGTCGCCGGCGGCCGGCATGCGGTGGTCGCCAGCCGTGGATACGACGACCGCACCCTGGACTACCTGGTCACCGACTTCGTCGACAGGGATCCGGGCATGCAGGCGGTTCGGGCCGAGCCCTCCGCGGTGCTGACCTGGCGCGACATCCCGTCGTATCGCGAGACCTACTCGGTGCGCGAAGTGTTCGCTCCCGCCGGATTCTCCGAAGGCACCTCTATCGTCCTGACGTCGCCCACCGGGGTCGCAGTGGGAGCGCTGCACGTCAGTGTGACACGTGATTCGGTGCCCACCGGGGTCAAGACGACGCTGAGCGACGCCCGGGAGTACGCCGCCTGGTCGGTGGACACGCTGACGCGGCAGGAAGCGGTCGCCCTCACGCCACGGGAACACGAGGTTCTCGAACTCGTGATCGCCGGCCTGTCCAACCGTGAGATCGCGCAGCAGATGCAGCTCTCGCGCAGCACGGTCAACACTCATGTGGAGCACCTGCTGCGAAAACTGAATGCCCCCAACCGGGTCGGCGCGGTGGTCCGGGCGGTTCGGCTCGGCCTGGTGTCGAACCGGGATGCGTGGGCACAGTCCACGTAGCAGTCCGTTCCGAGCCGGGGCGGGCTCGTCGCGCCCCCTCAGGTGAGCAGGGGCGCGAGTTGCCGCGCGTGCTCGCGGAGCGACTCGAGATGACGCGTCATCAGATGCTGGTGGTCGATGCTGCCGGACAGGACCAGACCCGCGACCAGGGTGCCGGCGGCGGACCGGACGGGGACGGCGAGGCACGCGCAGTCGTCGCGCAGTTCGCCGAGCTGGGTGGCGAAGCCCCGGTCGCGGATCTCCGCGAGGTGACGGAGCAGGTCGCTGCGCACGACGATCGTGCGACCGGTGAGGGCGCGGAGGTCCCACCGGGGGAGGACGGCGTCGAGGTCGTTCTTCTCGGCGAGCAGGAGCTTGCCGACGGCGCTCGCATGGAGATGCCGCGTGAGGACAGCCTCGTCCGTGCGGGGCGGATATTCGGGGTCGGCGTCGGCGAGGCGGAGCGTCGTGTCGGTGTAGTAGTACAGGTGGACGCCGAAGCGGACGGTCAGCCGAAGCTCGGTCAGCAGGGTGCGGGCGGCCGTGCAGACCGTCGGGACGACGGCCGCGTCGACGAGTACGCCGATCTTGCGCCCCAGAGCGAAGCCGGACAGATCGGGCAGCCGGACGACGTAGCCTTCCCCGGCGAGCAGGTTCAGGAGCCGATAGGTCGTCGCCGGCGGCAGGGACAGGTGCGCTGCGATGTCCTTGGCCGTGACGCCGGGGCCCGCCCGGGCCACTTCCTCGAGGACGCGCAGGGCGCTGATCACGGCCTTCGGCTGACGTCCCGACAGGGTTCCGTCGACGGGGCTCACCGCCGCACCTGCCACGGGCGGTGCCGGCCGAGCAGATCGTCGGCCACGGTCTCGTCGTAGACGCCTATCCGATCCGCGACGCCCGGGTCCCGGCGCACCCGCACCGCGAGCAGCACACCCCCGAGGAGCATCAGGACCGCGTACACGGCGGTCATCGCGCCCGCCACGTAGAGCCTCGACGCGGCAGCCCACACGATCAGCGCCACCAGGCAGGCAGCGGTGAGCACGCCGACGATCAGCGGCATACGGGTCAGCTCGCCGATCCGGTGCAGGAATGCGGGCGTAGCGACACAGACGAGGATGTAGGCGAGGACGTACCCGTGCGCCGAGAGGGCCAGCAACCCGATCAGGACGTCCCGGGTCGAGCCCGTCGCGATCAGAAACACCACGGGCACGACCACGACGACAGGCATCGCGACGATCAGGGCGACGTGCGGCGTGCGGAACCGGGCGTGGGCCCGGCCGACGATCGCCGGGGCGACACCCTCCCGGCCCATCGCGAACAGTGTGCGCGACAGCGCGGTGGTGGAACCCATGACGCATGCGAACCACGACGCGGTGATCCCGAGTTCCATCACGACCGCCAGCACCGCCGAGCCACTGCCGGCGGTGTCCGGGAGGGTGAGCACGATCCGCAGGGAGCCGACACCTTCCCTCGCGGACTCGGGCGACTGCATCGCTGCGGCGAACACGTAGAGCGCCGCGAGCACGATCGGCGTCCACCGGATCGCGCGCGGCACGCTGATCAGCGGGTGGTGGGCCTCGCGGGCCACCGTTCCGGCGCTCTCGAAACCGACGAACGAGGTGATCGCCAGCAGCAGCGCGAAACCGATCGCGGAATCCGAACCGGTCCCGCTCGGCGCCGAGGGGGACGCGCCGTCCCGGACAGCCACGACGAACGCGATCACCAGGACGGCCGAGGCGGCGACGATGGCGAATGCCTCGACCCCCAGCATGATCCGGGCGGAGAGCTGGACGCCGCGCACCATCAGCAGCAGTGCGACCACCCCGACGATTCCGGCGAGCACCGCGCTCGTCGGCGCTCCGGCGGACAACCCGACCCGTTCGAGCAACGACGCCAGATAGCTCGCCGCACCCACCGTGCTGGCCATGGCGGCGGCCGCGTAGCCGATCAGCAGCGACCATCCCCCGGCGAAGCCGACGCGGGGACCGAGCCCCTTCACCGTGTAGCTGTACAGGCCGCTGACCGCGACCATGCGGGCGGCGAACTGTCCGATGCAGTAGCCGACGGCCGCCATCAGGACCGCCGCCGTGACGAACACCGGGATCGCGGCGCGCCCGGCTTCGGGGATGACGAGAGCCGGCAGGGTGACCATCACCGCCGAGGGGGCGACGGCCGAGACGGACTGGGCCAGTACCTCGACGAACGTCAGGCGTCCGCGCTCGAGGCCCGCCACCGGCGAAGTCCCTCTGATCTGTGGTGTACCGGACACCTTGCACCTGCTTCCACACTCGCCAGGGGACGTCGAGCGTCGGCCGCCGGACGATCCCGTGGGGTGCACGGTAGCGCAGGCACGCAGCGCGCTGCACCCATCGCACATCAATTTTCGGTCACTCGAATGAGAATGCCGGTCCCGCCGGACGTGCGCTCGAGCGGGGCGGGCGGTGCGCGCACGACCGTCACCTGGGGCGCCGACGAGAAGTCGAACGAGAATCGGGAAACGGTCTGGGCCCCAGCCGAATGAGAATCGGACAGCCCGCAATTTCCATCCGGAATCGGGGGTGACTCGCGCCACATCGTGTGGTTATCGTGGGTTCGGGTCACAGCGCCGGAAGCCGGCGTATCGGAATCGAAACCACTGTGCCCGAGTCTTTTTCATCTTTCCTCAGAGTCGGAGACATCATGACTGCAGTTGCGCAATCCGCCACCGCTCTGCTTCCGGAGGTGGCCGAGTTCCTCTCGTCGCCGAAGCAGATGCTGATCGGCGGCCGGTGGGTGGAGTCGGCGTCGGGCCGGCGGTTCGACACGGTCGATCCCGCGACGGGGCAGGTGCTGACCACGGTGCCGCACGGCAGCGCGGAGGACGTCGACCGCGCCGTGGCCGCCGCCCGCCGGGCGTTCGAGGAGGGGCCGTGGCGGCGCCTGACCCCGGCCGAGCGTCAGCGCGTCCTGTGGCGGATCGGCGAGGGCATCCTGGCCCGGGCGGACCAGTTCGCCCAGCTCGAGTCCCTGGACAACGGCAAATCGGTGGTCGTCGCGAAGGCGGTCGACGTCACCTGGGCGGCCGAGATCTTCTTCTACTACGCCGGCTGGGCGACCAAGATCGAGGGACGCACCGTCCCGGTGTCGGTTCCGTGGGCCCCGGGTGCTCGTTTCCACGCGTTCACCAGCCGCGAGCCGGTGGGTGTGTGCGCCCAGATCGTGCCGTGGAACTTCCCGCTGGTGATGGCCGCCTTCAAGCTCGCCCCCGCGCTGGCGTGTGCGAACACTCTGGTGCTCAAGCCCGCGGAGCAGACCCCGCTCACCGCGCTGCTGCTCGCCGAGGTCGCCACCGAGGCCGGGGTGCCCGACGGCGTCGTCAACGTGGTCACCGGCTTCGGGGACGCGGGTGCGGCCCTGTCGGCCCACGACGACGTCGACAAGGTCGCCTTCACCGGCTCGACCGAGGTCGGCAAGAAGATCGTGAGTGCCGCCGCCGGGAACCTGAAGAAGGTCTCGCTCGAACTCGGTGGCAAGAGCCCGCAGGTCGTCTTCTCGGACGCCGACCTCGAGGCCGCGATCCCGGGCGTGGCGAGTGGCTTCCTGTTCAACCACGGGCAGGCGTGCACCGCCGGTACGCGGCTGTTGGTGGAGGACCGAATCTTCGACGAATTCACGCAGGGCGTAGCCGAATTCGCGAAGTCGCAGAAGATCGGTCCGGGACTCGATCCGACGAGTGACATCGGGCCGCTGATCTCGGCGGAACAACTCGGCAAGGTCACCGGCTACATCGACGCCGGACTCGAGGACGGGGCGCGTGCCCTGTCCGGAGGAAAGCGCCACGGCGACAGCGGCTTCTACGTCGAGCCGACGCTGCTGGTCGACGTGCGCAGCGACTTCGGCGTGTACCGGGAGGAGATCTTCGGCCCGGTCGCCGTCGCAGTGCCCTTCAACCGGGAGGAGGGGGTTCGCGCCGCCGCCAACGACACGCCCTACGGTCTCGCGGCGAGCGTCTGGACGCGGGACGTCTCCCGGGCGCACGAGGTCGCCGCCGAGATCAAGGCGGGCACGGTCTGGATCAACTGCCACAACGCGTTCGACACCGCACTGCCCTTCGGGGGCTACAAGCAGTCGGGCTGGGGGCGGGAACTCGGTGAGGGAGCCCTGGCGGAGTACACCCAGACCAAGTCGGTCAACATCGCACTCTGACCGGCCGGGGCGGTGCCCGGCGCCGGATGGGCACCGCCGCCCGTACTGCCGGCCGAACGAGAACCCGGCACCGAGGCGTTCTCGTTTGCCGTCGACGAACCGTGACGCCGCGGTGACTGCACCGACAACGGCCGGGCGCACGCTTCTTCCGGCGCTCGGCACCGAACCGCCGGCACACCCCCTCTCCCGAAAGTCGAAGCACCGATGACCCTCAACGCTCGCGCACACGAACCCCCCACCCACCGGTTGTCCGGCAGCCTCGGTCCCGGCGCCGTCGTCTTCATGGTGGTCGCGGCCGCGGCCCCGCTGACCGTGATCGCCGGCACGGTCCCACTCGGAATCTCCGCCGGAAACGGGGCCGCGTTCCCCGCCTCGTACGTCGTCTGCACGGTGGTCCTGCTCTTCTTCGCCGTCGGCTTCACCGCGATGGCGAAGCACGTGCCCGGGGCGGGGGCGTTCTACACCTTCGTCACCCACGGTCTCGGCCGGCACGCCGGTCTCGGTTCGGCGTTCCTGGCGCTGTTGTCCTACACGGCGGTGCAGGGCGCCGTCTACGGGTACATCGGCGCGGCGCTCGACGACTTCGTGACCGCGCACGGCGGCCCCGAGTTGCCCTGGTATCTCTGGGCTCTGATCGTGCTGGTGGCGGTCGCGGTGCTCGGCTACCGCCACATCGACCTGTCCGGCAAGGTCCTCGGGGTCCTGTTGCTGTGCGAGGTCGGCATCGTCCTGGTGATCGATGCGGCGGTGGTCGTCCGGGGCGGCGCGGAAGGTCTGTCCACCGCTGCGCTGCGGCCGTCCGAGTTCTTCTCGGGCGCACCGGGAATCGCCCTGATCTTCGCCGTTGCCGGCTACATCGGTTTCGAGGCGACCGCGGTCTTCCGCGACGAGGTGCGTGATCCCGCCCGGACCGTTCCGCGGGCCACCTACCTCGCCCTGGTGGTCATCGGCGGCTTCTATGCGCTGTCGAGCTGGGCGCTGGTCAGCGCGTGGGGTGACGAGGGCGCCGTCGCCCTGGCCACCGAGAACCCCGAGGGCATGATCGTCGACACCGCGACCCGCTACGTGGGAGCGGCGGCCGGTGACGTCGTGCAGGTGCTCCTCGTCACCAGCCTGTTCGCGGCACTGCTGTCCTTCCACAACGTGCTCTCCCGCTACATCTTCTCGCTCGGCAACAGCGCGGCACTGCCGGCGCGATGCGGCCGCTCGCACGAACGTCATGCGTCGCCCTACGTGGCCTCGGTCGTGCAGACGGTCTCGGCGCTGGTCCTCGTCGTGGCCTCCGCCGTCGGCGGGCTCGATCCCGTGACCGAGGTCTTCGCCTGGTTCGCCGGGGTCGCGTCCGTCGGTGTGCTCGCCCTCATGGCGCTGACGTCGATCGCCGTCCTCGTCTTCTTCCGGCGTTCCCGGGCCGACACCCGGCCCTGGCCCACGCTGATCGCGCCGGCGCTGGGCCTGGCCGGGCTGGGCGCCCTGCTCACGATGACGATCGCGAACCTGCCGCTGCTCGTCGGCGGATCGAGCACCCTCGCCGCCGTCATCGCCGTTGTTCTCGCCGGGACGTTCGCGGGCGGAGCGGCCGTGGCCGCTCTCCGCCCCGACGCTGCACGAAACACCCATCCCCACGGCGGCCTCGCGCCCGCCGTCACGACCGAACCCCAGATCGACAAGGAGATCGCACGATGAGCACTGCCACCACGCCGTTCACCGAAGCGGCATCGACACCCGCACCGGACCATCCGCTCAGCCCGCTGACCGCCGACGAGATCACCGCACTCAAGGAAACGGTGTCGGCGGCGGGACTGGTGACCGAGCACGTCCGGTTCGTCTACGTCGGACTCGAGGAACCCCCCAAGTCGACGGTCCTGGCGTTCCGGCCGGGGGAGCACGTCGAGCGCCGGGCCCGCGTCCTGCTCCTCGACCGCGCAACCGGTGCGGGATCCGACCACGTCGTGTCCGTCACCGAACGCAGGATCCTCGGCACCGTCGCCGTCGACGCCGCCACCGACGGGCACGTCCCGATCCTCGACGAGGAGTTCGAGGACATCGAATCGTTCCTGCTCTCCAGCTTCGACTGGATCGCGGCGATGGCCGCGCGCGGCATCGACCCGCAGAAGGTGCGCGCGGTTCCGCTGTCGGCCGGGGTGTTCGGGCACGAGGACGAGGTGGGGCACCGGATCGTCCGCGTGCTCGCGTTCCATCAGGAGGACGAGGCCGACCTGCCGTGGGCACATCCGATCGACGGTGTGGTCGCCTACGTCGACCTCACCGAGCAGCGGGTGGTGAAGGTGGTCGACGAGATCACCCTTCCCGTGCCGGCCGAACGCGGCGAATGGGACGCCGCGCCGCACGCGACGCCGGTCCGCACCGACCTCAAGCCGATCGAGATCACGCAGCCCGAGGGGCCGAGCTTCTCGGTCGACGGCAACCGGATCACCTGGGCGGACTGGACGTTCCGGTTCGGGTTCGACGTCCGCGAGGGCCTGACCCTGCACCAGCTGTCGTTCTCCGACGACGGCGTGGAGCGACCGGTGATCTACCGTGCCTCCATCGCCGAGATGGTCGTGCCCTACGCCGACCCGTCGCCGGTGCGATACTGGCAGAACTACTTCGACCAAGGGGAATACCTCTTCGGCCGCTACACCAACTCGCTGGAACTCGGGTGCGACTGCCTCGGTGAGATCCAGTACTTCGACGTCACCATCGCCGACGAGAAGGGCGACCCCCGGGTGATGAAGAACGCGATCTGCCTCCACGAGGAGGACTACGGCGTCCTGTGGAAGCACACGGACATGTTCAACGGCATGACCGAGACCCGTCGCTCGCGCCGGCTCGTGATCTCGTTCTTCCTCACGATCGGCAACTACGACTACGGCTTCTACTGGTACCTCTACCTGGACGGCACCATCGAGCTCGAAGCCAAGGCCACCGGCATCGTGTTCACCTCCGCCTACCGCGGCGAGGACGGTTTCGCCACCGAGATGGCTCCCGGCCTCGGTGCACCGTTCCACCAGCACCTCTTCTCCGCGCGCCTGGACATGGCGGTCGACGGAAACGTCAACACGGTCGAGGAGGTCGACGCCGTACCCGAACCGATGGGACCGGACAACCCCTGGGGCAATGCGTTCCGCTGCCGCAAGACCACCCTCACCACGGAGGCCGAGGGGCAGCGGCTGGCCGACAACACCAAGGCCCGGGTCTGGCACATCACCAACCCGACCAAGCAGAACCGGCTCGGGCGGAACGTGGGTTACGCGCTGCACCCGGAAGGCCAGCCCGTGCTGCTGGCCGACCCGTCGAGTTCCATCGCCGCCCGCGCCGCGTTCGCCACCAGGCACCTGTGGGTCACGCAGTACGACCCGGCGCAGCGGTATCCCGCCGGCGACTTCGTCAACCAGCATCCGGGACAGGGGGGACTGCCGACATTCGTCGCCGGCAACCGGAACATCGAGGGCGAGGACCTGGTGCTGTGGCACACCTTCGGGCTCACCCATTTCCCGCGCCCGGAGGACTGGCCCGTGATGCCCGTCGACTATGCCGGATTCACGCTGAAGCCGGTCGGGTTCTTCGACCGCAATCCGGCGCTCGACGTCCCGGCCGGCCCGTCGAAGCACTGCTGCACGGACTGACGGCCGTGTCCACCACCGATCCGGCCGCCCGTCGCACCACGTTCCCGTGGTGCGGCCGGGCGGCCGCCGCCCTGGCCGTCGCGTCCGCCGTGCTGCACGTCGGCGCACTCGGGGGGCACGCACCCTCCCCGGCGCCGGCGGTCCTGACGCTCGTCATGACCGCCGGGTGCCTCTACTGCGCGCGCCATCTCTGGCGGCGCGGAAACCAGCGGGACTGGATCCTGGTCACCGTCATGAACGTCGTGATGATCATGCTGCACCTGACCACCATGAGTCCCGGAGGTGGGGGCGGCGGCCACCACGGGCACGCTGTGCCGGTGGTCGCCGGTGGCACAGCGGACGCATCGATGCCTCCGCTCATGGCGGCCGCACTGGCGGTCGCGGCCGCGGAAATCCTCCTCGCCGTGAGCGTGGTGTTCCACCGCACCCGGGGGCTCGACCCGGCGATCGCGGGGTAGAGCGGGGAACCACAGCGACACCCACCCTGCCTATCCGGATCTGACGGACGGACAGATCAGGGCCGACCTTGCTGCGGCCGAGGCCGCGATCACGGCACTGACAGGTCGCCCGGCCGTGCCGTTGTTCCGATTTCCGTTCGGTGTTCGCACCGACGCCGACATCCGCGTCGTCAACGATGCCGGGTATGTGCCGGTGCGCTGGACGGTGGACTCGCTCGGCTGGAAGGGCACCAGCGGTGGTCTCGACGTCGGGGCGGTCACCGACCGGGTCGTCTCCGCAGCCGTGCCCGGCCAGATCGTCCTGATGCACATGGGCACGAACCCCGACGACGGCACGACTCTCGATGCCGATGCGCTGCCCGCGATCATCGACGGTCTGCGTACTCGGAGTTACAGTTTCGTGGATCCGGTCGATGTCGTCCGCTGAGCCCACCACGGTGCGTCGCACCCGTGTCTTCGATTTGCGGACTTACGATCGCTGTGCTTACTTATGAACGCGGTCGGGAATCGTTGGGTTGGATCCCATGGGCTGAAGGACGGTTTCGATGATCCTTTCCGCTGTCCGGGTGGCGATCGTCGGCGCGCTGACCATCGGTTCGATGTTCGGTGCCGTGTCGATCGCCCATGCCGACCCGTCCCCGGCTGCCTACTGTGCGCCGACCGTGGTGCTCGCCGTCGACGGCACGAAGGGTCCCGAAACGCCGGACTCGATCGACCCCGACAGCCCCCTCAACTCCTACACCGATCAGTACCGTGACAGTTCCGACTTCGCGGTGCGGCACGTGCGGTACCCGGCGGGCATGGTGGCCGGGGTGTTCGGCTGGGACACGTTCATGGACCAGTCGGTGCAGATCGGCGTGCAGAACCTGTGGGCGGAGATCGGCCGGACCGAGGCCGCCTGCGGGCCGCGCACGCGCTACGAGCTGTACGGCTACTCCCAGGGTGCGATCGTCGTGCGCCGGGTGGCGATGGAGATCGACGCGGTGCCGCCCGTGCACGACGACGGCACCGACCTTCAGGACCGCGTCCGGGTGCACCTGATCGCCGATCCGGCACAGGGCCGGCCCGCCCAGTACGCCGGTCCGCTCGTTCCCGGGATCACCCTTCCGCAGCCGGCCGGCGAGCTGCGGCACATCCCGGTCACCACCGAGTGCCTCGAGGGCGACATGATCTGCGATCCGGAGGGCAACGTCAGCGGATACATTCGCGAGCACGCGACGTATCACCCCTGATGTTCGCCCTCGGCGTCGCGCTGTTCGCGCTCGCCCTCGCCGTGTCCGTCGCCCTGCACGAGGCCGGTCACCTGTGGGTGGCGCGGCGTCTCGGAATGAAGGTGCGCCGCTTCGCAGTCGGTCGCGGCCCGACGGTCTTCTCGTTCCGCCGCGGGGAGACCGAGTACGGCCTCGGCCTGTTCCCGGTCGGGGGGTTCTGCGAGATCGCCGGCACCACCGCCCTCGACGAACTGGCCCCCGGCGAGTACGACCGGGCGTTGTATCGGCAGCGGACGTGGAAGCGCGTGGCCGTGATGTCCGGTGGCGTCTGTATGAATTTCCTGCTTGCCGTGGTGCTCGTCCTCGGGCTTGCGGTCGGGTGGGGTCTGCCGGATCTGCACCCGAGGATCGTGGTCGAGTCCGTCGGGTGCGTCCCGCCGTCGCAGGGGCCGGCGCCCGGATACGGACTCGTCGGGTGTGACGGGCCGGGACCGGCCGCGTCGGCCGGGATACGCCCCGGCGACGTCGTCCTCGCCGTGGACGGAAGGGACGTCGCCCGGTTCGGTGACCTCGTCGAAAGGGTGTGGCAGAGTTCGGGAGTCGTCGAACTGGTGATCGATCGGCAGGGACGGGAACTGCGGGTGCCGGTCGCTGTCGAACCGGTGCAGCGCTGGGTGGTCGACCCCCGGTCCGGGGTCGAGCGGTCGACGACCGTCGGGGCGATCGGCCTCTCCGCACAACCGGTCGCCGGTCCGGTCCGCTACGACCTCGTCGCCGCCGTTCCGGCCGCGTTCGCGTTCACTGGGGACCTCGTCGTGGCGTCGGCGCGGACGCTGGCGAACGCCCCGTCGAAGGTGGCGTCGCTGTGGCACTCCGTGACGGGCGGTGAGCGCGACGCGGACACTCCGATCAGTGTCGTGGGCGCCGCGTCCCTGGGCGGGCAGGCCGCGGAACGGGGCATGTGGGAATCGTTCGTGTTGCTGATGGTCGGGCTGAACCTGTTCGTCGGCCTGGTCAATCTGCTGCCGCTGCTGCCCCTCGACGGCGGGCACACGGCCGTCGCCGTCTACGAGGCGTGTCGTAACCGGGTGCGCCGGCTGCGAGGTCTGTCCGACGCGGGGCCGGTCGACTTCGGGAAGTTGCTGCCGGTGACCTACGCGTTCGTCGTCGCCGGGGGTGCCTTCACGGTGCTGACCGTCGTCGCGGACGTCGTCGCCCCGATCCGCCTGGCGTGATCCGATCCCGTCACGTTGCCTCCCATATCGATTATCGATAGGCTATCGATAATCGATATGGGAGGGTGTCATGAGTACGTCTTCGGTGTCCGTTCTCCGGCCCACCGCGAAGGACCGGCGCGACCTGTGGGCGAGCATGGCCGTGTTCGCCGGTACCGCGGCGGTGGTCGTCGCCGACTACGTCGCCACCCTGTCCGGGCAGCTCTCGGCCGCGACGGTGACCGCGCGCATGGAACTCGGCGAGGCGGCCACCCCCGTCCCCACGCCGTCCGGTGTGCAGGCGTCACTCGACGGCGCGGTGACCACCTCGCTGCCGGTCGCCGAGCTGTCGCCGGTGACCGTCGCGCTGCTGCGGACGGGCGACGCGGCGCAGACGCTGAGCTACCTGGCCGTGCTGGGGCTGCTGGCCCTGCTCGTGCGCCGGTTCGTGCAGGGCCGGATGTTCGACCACGGCACCTACCGGCTCACCTACCACCTCGGCTGGGTGGCACTGACCATCGCCCTGGTTCCGATGTTCCCCCGGATCACGGGCACCAACATGGCGATCCGCGATCTCGGTCTCACCCACGTCCCCGGCGTCGAGGGCAGTTGGCTCGGAGCCGAGTTCTGGCTGGTGTACGCCGGGGCGATGGTGCTCTCTGCGGTTGCGATCGCGATCCGGGTGGGCAACCGGATGGCACGCGACCAGGAAGGACTCGTGTGATGCCGCCGGAGTCAGAACACGCCGTCCACTGCCGGCTCGACGACCTGCTCGCCGAGCGCGGCATGACCCTCGCGACGCTGTCCGAACGCGTCGGGGTCAGCGTCGCCAACCTGTCCGTGCTGAAGAACGACCGCGCTCGCGCCATCCGGTTCTCGACACTGACCGCGATCTGTCACGTCCTCGGCTGCACCGTCGGGGACCTGCTGACCGTGCAACCCCCGCGGTGACCGCCCGAAGAACTCCTGCGGTACGGGACGCGCGGCGCACATTGTCCGGTCCTCGCGGCGAATGTCTCCCGGCCGTTGCGGATGCGCGCCCGAACCGCTTCCATTGAGTGATGCCGCGGTGGTGCTGGGACGAGGACGAACCGCTGTTCGGTGACGTCGAGTCGCCGGCCGGCGGTGTGGCCATCGCCGGTTGCTCGGCGCTGATCGCCCTCGTCGCGCTGCTGGTGATCGGCCCCGCCCTGGTGTGAACCACGTCCGGTCCCCCCTCCTTTCGGGATCCGCGCGCGAAAGTGCCTGTTGCGCTCGTACTTACGCGCGCAACTCGCACCGACGCGCGCAACTTGCCCTGACGCGCGCCACGTGCGTCCGACGCGCGCAACTTGCACCGGCGCCGCGCCGGGAGAATTCCCACCGGGACGGGACGGGTGTCCCTGGCGACCGGGACACCGGGCGCAGCACCCTCTCCGTCAGGCGCAGAGCGCGCCGGGACGAGGGGAGGGACACCGATGAGCACAGCGAGCGTGACGGAGGACAGCCGCACGGGCGCACGGCGCGCGTCGTCGAGCGCCTGGGCCTGGGGCGGGGCCGTCGCCGGCCTCGCCGGGGTGGTCGCCATCCAGGCGAGCATGGGCATGGGCGCCGCCTACGACGAATCCACGGCGGGCAACGCGTCCGCCATCGCCGACGCCTTCGCGGGTGAGCGGACCGAACTGCTGGTGATGCACCTGTCGCTGATGGTGTCGACGGTGCTGCTGCTGATCTTCGCCGCGGGTCTGCAGCGCCGCCTGCGGATCGCACTGCCCGACGACAGCCTCCTGCCGGCAGTCGCGGCGTTCGGGCTGCTGCTCACCGCGACGGCCTGCCTGCTCGGCGCCGGCCTCGACACCGAATTGCTGTTCGGGCTGAGCGAGCCGGGACAGATGGTCGCCGAGGTCGCCGTCGTCGGTTCGCACTGGGTCGGCACGATCCCGTGGCTGTGGGTGGGCGCGGGGGTCAGCGGCCTGGCGGTGGCCGCCGCCTCGCTGCGCCACGGCGCGACGCCGCAGTGGCTGGGCTGGGCGAGCGTGGTGCTCGGCGGCCTGACGGCGCTGCTCGGGATCTCCCCGCTGCAGTACATGGCCGGCTTCGTCGGCCCGGTGTGGGTGCTCGTCGCCGGCGTCGGATTCGCCGTCTCCGACAGGGCACGCCGATAGGCTGCCGCGCGACGGGACCGGCCGCGGGGCATACTCACCGCACCATGGCTGTTGCGGACGCATCCGAGACGGCGGCGGGCACCGGTGGCGCACCGGGGCCCGCCGCCGTCGTCGCCGTGCTGTCGTGCGGTCTCGCCGTCGCCGCCCTCGCCGTCTTCGCGGCCGCTCGTCCGGACCTCGACTCGGACCAGCTGTTCTTCCTCGTCGACGTCGTCGGCGCCGCGGTATACGGCACCGTCGCCGGGGTGGTGCTCGCACGCCGGGTGCATCCGGTGCCGCTGCTGCTCTCGCTCGCCTCGATCGGCGTCGGGCTGTCGGCCCTGAGCTACGCGTGGACGAAGCTCGCGCAGGTGCGGCCCGGACTGCCGTTCGCCGGGGTCCTCGCGCCCCTGCAGAGCACCACGTGGATCCCCGGCACCCTGGCGCTGTTCCTGGTGGTGCCCTGGTTGGTCCGTGACACACCGCTCGACCGGCGCGCCCGCCTCGGTGTACTCACCGGTGCCGCGGTCACCGGCTGGTTCTTCTGGGCCCGTACCTTCACCGGCACCGCCGTCGGCTGGCTCGTGCTGCCCGTCGTCACCGTCGGTCTGCTCGCCGCGGCGGACATCACCTACCGGTGGCGGCGCGGCCCGGTGTCCGACCGCATCGGCCGGGGCTGGCTCGCGCTCGGCACCGCACTGATGGCCGTGTCCTACATCCCGCTCGCGGTGCCCGGCCTGCCGTGGATGCTCACCCCGCTGCTGCACCTGGCCACCCAGGCGTTCTACCCGATCGCGATCCTCGTGGTGGTGCTGCGGCAACGATTGTGGGGGCTCGACCTCGCCGTCAGCCGCGCAGCCGTCGCCGGCAGCCTCGTCGCGGTACTCGCCACCGGCTACCTCGTCGTGACCGCCACCGTCGCCCTGATCCTGCCCACGGACGGCTCGGTCGTGGCCCAGGCCGTCGCCGCGGTCGCGGTGGCGCTGGCGGTGCAGCCGGTCCGGGCCTGGCTGACGCGGCGCGTGCACATCCTCGTCTACGGCGAGGGCGACGATCCGGCGAGCGCGGTGCGCCGGCTCGGCCGGCACTTCGCCGGGGCACAGACGCCGCGGCAACTGCTCGAGGATCTCGCCGCCGGCATCGGCGTCGCGCTGCGACTCGAGTCCGTGACGGTGCGCCGCGACGACGAGATGCTCGCCCGCTGGGGCACCCCCACCGGGCCCGCCGAGGAGGTCGTCCTGCGCGACGGCCGGGTCGCGGTGACGGCGCCACCCGGCGAGACCCTCGGGCCGCGCAGCCTCCGCGCACTCGGCGAACTCGCCTCCGTGGTCGAGGCCGGCCTCGTGGTGCTGCGATCCTCGGAGGAGCTCGACGCGGCCCGTGCCCGGCTCACCGAGGCCCGGCTCGCCGAACGCCGCACCATCCGCCGGGAACTGCACGACGGGCTCGGTCCGTCGCTGGCCGGGATCCGGCTCGGGCTGCAGGGCGCCCGCAACCTCGTCGACACCGACTCCGCCGACGCCGTTCCGCTGATCGACTCCCTGCTGCGCGAACTCGACCACCAGGTCGAGGGGGTGCGCGAGCTCTCCCGGGGGCTGCTCCCGCCCGCGCTCGACGAGCTCGGTCTCGCCGCCGCGCTCGAGGAGATGTCGGCTGTCCACTCGCGCAGTGGGTTTCGTGTCGAGGTGGACGCCGACGTGCCCTCGGGCCGCAGCGGTCCGGTCGTCGCGGCGGCGTACGGCATCGCCGCCGAGGCGGTCACCAATGCGCGGCGGCACAGCGCGGCCGACGGATGCCGCGTGCGCGTGCGGGCCTCGGCGGACCGGCTCACCCTCGAGGTGCGCGACGCGGGCCGGGGGATGGACCGGAACGCGCGACGGGGAGTGGGGACGCACAGCATGCGCGAACGCGCCGAGGACGTCGGCGGCAGCGTCGCGATCACGGGGGCGCAGCCGCACGGCACCGTCGTCACGGCGCACCTGCCGTGGGGACCGTCGTGAGCGCCCCCACGGCGATCGCCGTCGCCGTCGTCGACGATCATCCCGTGTTCCGGCTCGGCCTCGTCGCCCTGCTGGGCACCCTCGACGGCATCGAGGTGGTGGCGCAGGCAAGTTCGGTCGCCGAGGCGCTCGAGGTGATCACCGCGGACGTCGACGTCGTGCTCATGGACCTCGAACTCGGGGACGGCTCGGGCATCGAGGCGACCCGGCTGCTGCTCGGACGGTTCCCCGAGTTGCGGGTGCTGGTGGTGACCATGCACGAGGACGAGGACTCGCTCGTCGCGTCGGTGCGCGCCGGGGCGCGCGGCTATCTCGTCAAGGGTGCGGACCCGTCGGGCGTGGAGCGGGCGATCCGGGCCGTCGCGGACGGCGAGGTCATCGTCGGCGCCGCCGTCGCTGCCAAGGCGATCGGCGCGATGGCGGCCTCCCGCACCCTCGCGCCCACGGTCTTCCCGGAACTGACCGACCGGGAACGCGAGGTGCTGGACCTGATGGCGCGCGGGCACGACAACGCCACCATCGCCCGCCGCCTGGTGCTGAGCCCGAAGACGGTGCGCAACCACGTGTCGAACGTGCTCGGCAAGCTCGGCGCGGCCGACCGGTCGGCCGCGATCGTGCAGGCCCGCGAGGCCGGCCTGGGGGTGTGAACGTCCGCTCGGTTCGGTCACGGACTCCGCTCGGTTCGGTCCTTCAGTCCGCGGCGTCCCGGCTCCTAGGGTGGACGACGTCGGGCGTGACGGCTGTCACGAGCTGGCGCCCCTCGCATCCGCAAAGCACGGGAAGGAACCTGCGCACTGTGACCTCCGAGGCATTCATCTACGAAGCCATCCGAACTCCGCGCGGCCGCGGCAAGAAGACCGGGTCGCTGCACTCGGTCAAGCCGATCTCCCTGGTCACCGGCCTGATCGACGAACTGCGCGTGCGGTTCCCGGACCTGGACGAGAACCGCATCTCGGACCTGATCCTCGGCGTCGTCGGGCCGGTGGGCGACCAGGGCGCCGACATCGCCCGCACCGCGGTGACCGCGGCGCGCATGCCCGACACCGTCGGCGGCGTGCAGATCAACCGCTTCTGCGCCTCCGGCCTCGAGGCTGTGAACATGGCCGCGCAGAAGGTCCGCTCCGGCTGGGACGAGCTCGTCGTCGCGGGTGGCGTCGAATCGATGTCGCGGGTGCCGATGGGCTCCGACGGCGGCCCGTGGGCGCTGGACCCCGCCACCAACTACGACACCTACTTCGTGCCGCAGGGTGTCAGCGCCGACCTGATCGCCACCATGGAGGGCTTCAGCCGCGAGGACGTCGACGCCTACGCGCTCCGCTCGCAGCAGCTCGCCGCGGCGGCCTGGTCCGGCGGCTACTTCGCCAAGTCCGTGGTGCCGGTCAAGGACCAGAACGGCCTGACCGTCCTCGACCACGACGAGCACATGCGTCCCGACACCACTCTCGCGGGTCTGGCCGGACTGCAGCCGTCGTTCGCGATGGTCGGCGAGATGGGCGGCTTCGACGCCGTCGCGCTGCAGAAGTTCCACTTCGTGGAGAAGATCGACCACGTCCACCACGGCGGCAACAGCTCCGGCATCGTCGACGGCGCCGCGCTGGTGCTCGTCGGTTCCGAGCAGGTCGGCAAGGACATGGGCCTGACCCCGCGGGCGCGCATCGTCGCCACCGCCACCTCGGGTGCGGACTCGACGATCATGCTCACCGGTCCCACCCCGGCCGCGCACAAGGTCCTCGCCGCCGCCGGCCTGACCGTGGACGACATCGACCTGTTCGAGATCAACGAGGCGTTCGCGTCCGTCGTGCTCAAGTTCCAGAAGGACCTGAAGATCCCGGACGAGAAGCTCAACGTCAACGGCGGCGCCATCGCGATGGGGCACCCGCTCGGCGCGACCGGCGCCATGATCATGGGAACGATGGTCGACGAGCTCGAGCGCCGCGGTGCCCGCCGCGCCCTCGTCACCCTCTGCATCGGTGGCGGCATGGGTGTGGCCACGATCATCGAGCGCGTCTGAAACTTCGGAAGGGACTGGGGAATTCACAGTGACTGAGAACAACATGATCGGCTGGGAGCGCGACGCCGACGGCATCGTGGTGCTGACCCTCGACGACCCGAACCAGGGCGCGAACACCATGAACGAGCTGTACAAGGCGTCGATGAAGGCCACCGTCGACCGCCTCGTCGCCGAGAAGGACGACATCACCGGTGTCGTGATCACCTCCGCCAAGAAGACCTTCTTCGCCGGCGGCGACCTGAAGAACATGATCAAGGTCGGGCCGGAGGACGCGCAGCGGATCTTCGACGAGGTCGAGGCGATCAAGGCGGACCTGCGCCGGCTCGAGACCCTCGGCAAGCCCGTCGTCGCCGCGATCAACGGCGCGGCCCTCGGCGGCGGCCTCGAGATCGCGCTCGCCACCCACCACCGCATCGCGGCCGACGTCAAGGGCGTCCAGATCGGCCTGCCCGAGGCCACGCTGGGCCTGCTGCCCGGCGGTGGCGGCGTCACCCGCACCGTGCGGATGCTGGGTCTGCAGACCGCGCTGATGCAGGTGCTGCTGCAGGGGCAGCGCTACAACCCGGCCAAGGCGAAGGAGATCGGCCTGATCGACGAGATCGTCGGCAGCATCGACGAACTCGTCCCCGCCGCCAAGGCGTGGATCAAGGCCAACCCCGAGGGCGGCGTGCAGCCCTGGGACAAGAAGGGCTTCAAGATCCCCGGTGGTACCCCGGCGTCGCCGGCGTTCGCGGCGAACCTGCCGGCGTTCCCGGCGAACCTGCGCAAGCAGCTCAAGGGTGCCCCGATGCCGGCGCCGCGGGCCATCATGGCCGCCGCCGTGGAGGGCTCGCAGGTCGACATCGACAATGCGTCGAAGATCGAGGGCCGGTACTTCACCGAGCTCGTCACCGGCCAGGTCGCCAAGAACATGATCCAGGCGTTCTTCTTCGACATGCAGGCCATCAATTCCGGTGCGTCACGGCCGAACCAGGCCGACGGCACGCCGTTCCCGAAGACCACCTTCCGGAAGGTCGCCGTGCTGGGCGCCGGCATGATGGGCGCGGGCATCGCCTACGTGTGCGCCAAGGCCGGCATGGACGTGATCCTCAAGGACGTCTCGATCGAGTCGGCGCAGAAGGGTAAGGCGTACTCGGAGGGCCTCGAGGCCAAGGCGCTCTCGCGCGGCAAGACGACGGAGGAGAAGTCCGCGGCGCTGCTTGCCCGCATCACTCCCAGCGCGGACGTCGCCGATCTGGCGGGTGCGGACCTCGTCATCGAGGCGGTGTTCGAGAACACCGAGCTCAAGCACAAGGTGTTCCAGGAGATCCAGGACGTCGTCGCGCCGGACGCGGTGCTCGGTTCGAACACCTCGACGCTGCCGATCACCGGTCTCGCGGAGGGCGTGACGCGGCAGGAGGACTTCATCGGCCTGCACTTCTTCTCGCCGGTCGACAAGATGCCGCTGCTCGAGATCATCGCCGGGGAGAAGACCTCCGACGCGACGCTGGCCAAGGCGTTCGATCTCGCCCAGCAGATCCGCAAGACCCCCATCGTCGTCAACGACTCGCGGGGCTTCTTCACCTCGCGCGTCATCGGCACGTTCGTCAACGAGGCGATCCGCATGGTCGGCGAGGGCATCGAGCCGGCGACGATCGAGCAGGCCGGTTCGCAGGCCGGCTACCCGGCGCCGCCGCTGCAGCTGTCGGACGAGCTGAACCTGACGCTGATGCAGAAGATCCGCAAGGAGACCGAGGCGGCGACCGAGGCGTCGGGACTGAAGGTGCCGCAGGACGATTCGTCCACCGTCGTCGACTTCCTCGTCGACGAGGGCCGTCCGGGCCGTGCGGGCGGCGGCGGCTTCTACGAGTACGTCGACGGCAAGCGCAGCCGCATCTGGCCGGGCCTGCGGGAGAAGTTCGACAGTGCCCCCACGGACATCCCGATCCAGGACCTGATCGAGCGGATGCTGTTCATCGAGGCCATCGAGACGCAGAAGTGCTTCGACGAGGGCGTGCTGCGCACCACCGCCGACGCCAACATCGGCTCGATCCTCGGCATCGGCTTCCCGGCCTGGACCGGTGGCGTCGCCCAGTACATCGCCGGCTACCCCGGCGGTAAGGAGGGCTTCGTCAAGCGCGCCGAGGAACTCGCCGCCAAGTACGGCGAGCGCTTCACCCCCCCGGCGTCCCTGCGCTGACCCCCGTGCGCGGTTTTGGTAGCCATCGCTACCAAAACCGCGCACGAGTTCTCCACAGGTGAGGGCTCCCGGCCACGGTCGGGGGCCCTCGTTCGTCGCGGGGTCCGCCATCATCGACCGCATGGGGGACTTCGGGAAGAGCGACGTGCAGAAGCTGTTCGACGATCGAGCCGGCCTGGTGACCCAGACCGAGCTGACCGACCTGGGGGTGGGGCGGGGAACGGTGCGGCATCTGCTCGACACCGGGCGGTGGCAGCGCGTCCTGCAGGGCGTCTACGCCGTCAGCAGCGGGCCGCTGACACGGACCATGGTGCTCGAGGCGGCGCTGCTCTACGGGGGTGGAGCGGCGATGCTGAGCCATCGCACTGCGGCGGAGCTGTGGGGCATGCTCCCGGTCGACGACACCGCACCGGTGCACATCACCGTTCCCGTGGGCAGGTCGGCCCTACCCCAGCGAGCGACGATGCGGGCACCCGGACGGAAAGCGACGCTCCCGGTGTCGAAGCCGGACGCCGTTCTTCATCCGGGGGTGATCGTGCACCGGTCCCGGGCGCACGCCCACATCGGCGTCGATCGGTACCTGCCGCGCACGACCAAGGTCGACACCGCACTGGATCTGGCCACCGCGCAGCCGTCGCCGCGGGAGGCGTACCTGTCGCTGATCTCCACGGTCACGAACGCCGGGATCCGGCTGCACACCGTGCGACGGCGACTCGAGGAGCGGCCGCCGTACCGGTATCGGACCGCGCTCGACGAGGCCGTGACACTGCTGGCGGAGGGGGTGCAGTCCGTCCTGGAGTACCACTACGCGATCGATGTCGAGCGTGCGCATGCACTGCCCGTGGCGGACCGGCAGAGCCCGGTCGTCGTGGACGGCAGGACCCTGTACGAGGACTGCACGTACGACAGCGCCGGATGCCCGCTCACGGTGCGGTTGGACGGCAGGTGGGTGCATTCGATGCGCGAAGTCGCCTTCCGCGACCGGCGTCGGGACAACGCCGCTGAGCTGGCCGGCCGATCGCGGCTGGTCTTCGGATACCGGGAGGTGGCGTCGTCGCCGTGCGACGTCGCGCGCGAGGTGGAGACGGTGCTGACCCGGTTGGGCTGGGTCCGGGACGAGCCGAACCCCTGCTCGTGCCGTGCGCGGTTCTGGTAGTGGGTACTACCAGAACCGCGCACGGGCCGCGGAGCGGCCTATGCGACCCACCACGGGCGCAGCGGGACGTTCGGCTCCTGATCCGGGCCGAGCTTGACGGCCAGGACGTGGTGCAGTTGCACGACGTTGCGTTCGAAGCCGAGGCGGGAACCGGCCATGTACAGGCCCCACACGCGGGCGGTGCCCTCGCCGACCTCGGCGACGCACGCGTCCCAGTTGGCGACGAGGTTCTCGCACCAGCCCTTCAGGGTCAGCGCGTAGTGCTGGCGCAGGTTCTCCTCGTGCAGCACCTCGAGGCCGATGTCCTGGATCTCGGTGATGATGCGCCCCGAGCCGGTGAGTTCCCCGTCGGGGAAGACGTACCGGTCGATGAAGCCCCCGGCCTTGACGGGGCCGCGGTTGACCGGACGGGTGATGCAGTGATTGAGCAGCAAGCCGCCCTCGCGCAGCTTGTCGTGCAACCGCCGGAAGTACGTGGGGTAGTTCTGCACGCCGATGTGCTCGGTCAGCCCGATCGAGGAGATCGCGTCGAAGCCCGTCTCCGGCACGTCGCGGTAGTCGGAGAAGCGGACCTCGGCGAGGTCGGTGAGTCCCTCGTCGGCGATGGCCTTCTGCGCCCACTCCGCCTGCTCCCGCGACAGGGTGACGCCGAGTGCCTTGACGCCGCGCCGTGCCGCGTACCGCACCATCCCGCCCCAGCCGCAGCCGATGTCGAGGAGACGGTCCCCGGGCTGCAGCCGCAGCTTCTCGAAGACGAGGCGGTACTTGTTCTCCTGTGCGTCCTCGAGACTCTGCGCCTCGGAGTCGAACAGCGCGCACGTGTACGTCATGGACGGGCCCAGGACGTGCTCGTAGAACGCGTTGGAGACGTCGTAGTGATGGTGGATCACCTCGGCGTCACGGCTGCGCGAATGCCGGAGCCCCTCCGCGAACCGGCGCCAGCGCGGCAGGTGCTCCTGCGGGGGCGGCGCGATGGGCTTGAGCGTCTCCAACCCCAGCGAGCGGGCGATCTGCGCGAGCGTCAGTGCCGGTGGACGCTGGAAGTGCAAGTCGCCCAGGGCCTTCAGGAGCTCGTACGGGTTGCCGGGATGGACGCCTTCGGCTTCGAGGTCACCCGAGACGTAGGCGCGGGCCATGCCGAGGTCGCCGGGTGCCGTCGCCAGATAGGTCGTGCCGCGCGTGGAGGTCAACCGCAGGCCGTACGGGGCGTCCGCCGGGCCGGCGCTGGAGCCGTCGTACGCGGTGAACCGCACCGGCAGCTCGCCGCCGGTCACGGTCTCGAGAATCTGGGCGAGCGTGAGCCGGCCGTCGGGAATGCCTGGTTCTCGCAACGTGGTCATCTGTTGTGCACCGCCTTCGAGAAGAGGTCAAGCAAACGGGATTCGGGGTCGTAACGCTTCTTCAGGGCGGGATAGTCCCCGCCGCCGTAGTAGAGCTCTTCGAACTCCGCGCGCGTGTAGTACGAGTCGGAGTACAGCGATTTGTGGCCGTCGAGCTCGGCGACCTTGTGTTCGATGCGACGGTTCGCGGCGCCCTCGATCTCGCCGGCAACGGCCGGGACCGACGACCAGAAGCCGACGTTGACATAGGTGCGTTTCGGTTCGAGCGGGTACAGGGGCCACGGCCGCTGGGCGTCGCGCGCCACCGGGCCGCCCTCCCGTAACCGCAAGGGGCACAGCCAGACCGGCTCGATCGGAATCTCGTCGAGGAACCAGCGCAGGAACTCGGCGGTCCGTTCGATCGGCACCTCGATGTCCTGCACGACGCGTTCGCGCGGCAGGTTGCCCTTGCGCCGCTCGATACGGTCGGCGACGCCGTAGCGGTGGTCGAGGGCGATCAGCTTCCAGTAGAAGCTGCTGCGGAGCAGGCGCTTCGGCCACAGCCGCCGGATCCGGGGGTCCTGGGCGCCGAAGGCGCGCGAGCACCAGAACCAGTCGGTGTCCCACCGCCACAGGTAGTCCCGGACGGTGAGGCGGTCGGTCCGCGGATGGTTGACGGATGCGTGCTGGATCGAGCGGTAGTAGATGTCCTCGCCGGTGTAGTCGCTGACCGGGCCGGGGGCGTCGGTCTGCGTCCCGAGGGTCAGGTAGGACTCCGCGGCGGAGAACATCACCCCGTCGAGGTAGTCGACCGGCACCCCGGCGTGCACCCGCTCGGTGGCGATGCGGTCGAGGGCCGACTGCATCTCGTCGAGCGAGTCGAACCGCAGATGCCGCAGCGCCACGTACGGTTTCACCGGTTCGAGTTCGATGCGCAGGCGCGTGGCGTAGCCGAGGGTGCCGTAGGAGTTGGGGAAGCCGTGGAACAGGTCGGCGTGCTCACCGTCGGGGGTGGCGGTGACGATCTCGCCCGCGCCGGTGAGGATGTCCATCTCGAGGACCGACTCGTGCGGCAGGCCGTTGCGGAAGGAGGTCGACTCGATGCCGAGCCCGGTGACCGCGCCGCCGAGCGTGATCGTCTTCAGCTGCGGCACCACCAGGGGTGCGAGGCCGTGGGGCAGGGTCGCGTCGACCAGGTCCTCGTAGGTGCACATGCCGGCGACGTCGGCGGTGCGCGCGACGGGGTCGACGGAGACGACGCCGCCGAGGCCGGACACGTCGAGGCCGGGCGCGTTCACCCGGGCCCGGGCCCGGAAGAGGTTGGAGGTCTTCTTCGCCAGGCGCACGGGGGCGTCGGCAGGGATGGCGCGGTAGGAACGCAACAGGCGCTCGACACCCGCCCGATGTGCGGATTCTCCGCTCGGGACTACGACTGACTTCGGCTTCTGCATACGACTCCCTGGGGCGACGCACGGTGGCGACCTTCACAATAGCCCCGCGGGCCCGCCCGGGCGCGACGATGCAGCAGGCAGGATGGGAACCGGTGACGGCCGCGCTCCGAGCGGCCCACGGGCAACAGGAGGAACAGTGGGACAGGTAAGCGCCAGCAGTTCGATTCAGCTCGCCGCGGCGCCGGAGCGGGTGCTCGAGGCCCTCGCGGACTACGAGTCGGTGCGTCCGCGCATCCTCCCGGAGCAGTACCGCGACTACCGGGTGCTCTCGGGTGGTCGCGGCGACGGCACGGTCGTGCACTGGATCCTGCAGGCGACGAAGAAGCGGGCTCGCGACGTCGAGGCGCGAGTGGCGGTCTCGGGCAGCACGATCACCGAGCGGGACGCGAACTCGTCCCTGGTGACCACGTGGAGCGTGGTGCCCAACGGCACCGGTTCGACCGTGGTGACGTTGACCGAGTGGAAGGGTGCGGGCGGCATCGGCGGCTTCTTCGAGAAGACCTTCGCGCCGCTCGGGCTGCGCAAGATCCAGGCGCAGGTGCTGGCGAACCTGAAGCGCGAACTGGACTAGAGGGCGTCGGCGGGGTCGCCGGCGAACGCGACGATCCCGGCGACGACGGCGGTGGCGTAACGCTGCCGCCCGTCGGGATCGGTCATCGTCGCGGCGTCCGTCGCGTTGCGCATGTTGCCGAGCTCGACCAGCACCGACGGCCGTCGGGCCAGATTGAGTCCGGCCAGGTCGTCGCGACCGAGCAGGCCGTCGGTGCCGAGGTAGGTGGACGGGGTCAGTCCGGCGTCGACGAGGGCGTCGCGCACGGCGACGGCGAGGGCGACGGACGGGCCGGCCTGCACCTCGTCGAGCGGGGGCGCCGAGTAGTTGACGTGGAAGCCGCGCCCGTCGGCGGGGCCGCCGTCGGCGTGCAGGCTGACCACGACGTCCGCGCCGGAGGCGTTGGCCTCTTCCGCGCGCCGGTCCACGCAGGCCGCGACGGACGCGTCGTCGGGGCGGCTGAGCAGCACGTGCGCGCCGAGCTCCTCGAGTTCGGCGCGCACGAGCATCGCGACGTCCCAGTTGAAGGTGTGTTCCGCGTAGCCCGAGTCGGTGCTGGTGCCGGTGGTCTGGCAGTTCTTGGTGCCGCCGCGGCCGGTGGGCACCTGGGCGGTGATGCTCGCGTCGTTGGTGCCGTTGTGGCCGGGGTCGAGGAAGACGGTGCGGCCGGTCAGCGGCAGGTCCGGGGTCGCGGTCGCGGGGACTCCCGGCAGGGACAGGGCCAGCACGCAGGTGGCGGCGACGGTGATCCGGCGGGACAGTCCACGCACGCGCATTCCGTCACGGTACCGGGGACGGACTACCCTGAGTTGCGAAATCCCGCGAAAGGACATGCCTGTGGAACCCGGTGGAATGCCCGACATGCAGCAGCTCCTGGCGCAGGCGCAGCAGATGCAGCAGCAGCTGATGGCCGCCCAGGCGGAGATGGCGCAGGCGGAGGTGACCGGCCAGGCCGGTGGCGGCCTGGTGACGGCGACGGTGAAGGGGACCGGTGAGGTCGTCGGCCTTCGGATCGACCCCGAGGTCGTCGACCCCGAGGACGTGGAGACGCTGCAGGACCTGGTGATCGGCGCGATCGCCGACGCGTCGGCGAAGGCGCAGGAGATCGCCTCCGAGAAGCTCGGCCCCCTGGCCGGTGGGCTCGGCGGCGGCATTCCCGGTCTGCCCGGCTTCTAGAGGAGTCACGTGTACGAGGGACCGGTCCAGGACCTGATCGACGAGCTCGGCAAGCTGCCGGGCATCGGTCCGAAGAGCGCCCAGCGCATCGCGTTCCACCTGTTGTCGGTCGAGCCGCCGGAGCTCGACCGGCTGCAGGCGGCCCTGCAGCAGGTGCGCGACGGCGTCCGGTTCTGCGAGGTGTGCGGCACGGTGGCGGATCAGGAGCGGTGCCGGATCTGTTCCGATCCGCGCCGGGACCGGACCCAGATCTGTGTGGTCGAGGAGCCGAAGGACGTGCAGGCCATCGAGCGCACCCGCGAGTTCCGTGGGCGCTACCACGTGCTCGGCGGCGCCCTCGATCCGCTCAGCGGCATCGGTCCGGACCAGTTGCGGATCCGTGAGCTGCTCACCCGCATCGGCAATCAGGAGGACGGCGTCGACGTCACCGAGGTGATCATCGCGACGGACCCCAACACGGAGGGCGAGGCCACGGCGACGTACCTCGTGCGGATGCTGCGGGACTTCCCCGGCCTGACCGTGACGCGGCTGGCGTCCGGTCTGCCCATGGGGGGCGACCTCGAGTTCGCCGACGAGCTGACCCTCGGGCGGGCGCTCTCGGGCCGACGCACACTGTGACCGCCCCGAGACGCACCGGGGAGCAGACGCGCCGCCGGATCCTCGACGCGGCCGGCATGGCGTTCGCGACGCGTCCGTACCGCGAGATCACCCTCAAGGACATCGCCGAGGACGCCGGCGTCAGCCCGGCGCTGATCATCAAGTACTTCGGTTCCAAGGAGCAGTTGTTCGACGCGCTGGTCGACTTCCAGAGCGCGGCGGACGTGTTGTTCGACGGTCCCCTCGAACAGCTGGGGGAGCGGATGGTGTCGATGCTGGCGCGGCCGCTCGAACCGTACAAGCCGCTCTCGATGAACATCCTGTTCATGAGCGGGGCGAGCGAGGAGAGCAACAGCAAGCTCCGGGAGAACTATTCGAAGCAGATGATCGACGCGCTCGCGGCACGCCTGCCCGGCCCGGATGCACGGTTGCGGGCGGAGCTGGCGATGTCGATGGTGATGGGTCTGGCGATCATGCGGCGGCGCATGCTCGCGGAGCGCGCCACCGGTTCGGTGCCGGACGTGGTGGCGCGGTACGCGCCGCTGGTGCAGGAGCTGCTCGACGGGGCGGAGTGACCGACGGCCCGGAGTGAGATGCGGGTCACCTCTGTTGCGGGGTAAACGGCTATTCACTTAGCCTGGTAAACAATTATTCACCCCGCGCGGAGGAGGGCCGATGGCGTACGTGTCCACCCACCCCCTCCGGCTGCGCGGATCCCGGCCGGACCGGTCGCTCGCCGGGCCGCCCGCCCGCGGGGCGGCGACGGCGGTCGCGCCCCGGCCGTCGCGTTTCGTCTTCCCGATCCTCGCGGTCGGGGCGATCTTCCAGGCGATCATGCAGACGGTCATGGTGCCGCTGCTGCCGAGCATGCCGGCGCTGACCGGCGCCGGCACCACGGCCGTGTCGTGGCTGGTGACCGCCACCCTGCTGGTCGGGGCCGTGATGACCCCGATCTTCGGCCGGCTCGCCGACATGGTCGGCAAGAAGCGCATGCTGCTCGTCGCGCTCGTCCTGATGACCGTCGGATCGCTGCTGTGCGCGATCAGCTCGAACATCGCGGTCCTCATCACCGCCCGCGGTCTGCAGGGCGCGGGCGCGGCGGTCATTCCGATCGGCATGTCGATCCTGCGGGAGGAACTGCCCAGGGACCGCGTCGGACGCGCCGTCGCCCTGCTCAGCTCCACCCTCGGCCTGGGCACCGCGCTGGGCATCCCGTTCGCCGCCGCCATCGTCCAGTTCGCGGATTGGCACGTGCTGTTCTGGGTCACCACCGCGATCGGCGCGGCGGTGGCGACCGCGGCCGCGGTGTTCATCCGCGAGTCCCGCACCCGCACCGGCGGCCGGTTCGACGGCGTCGGCGCGGTCGGCCTGAGCGCCGCGCTGGTGAGCCTGCTCGTCCCCCTCACCCAGGGCAGCACCTGGGGCTGGACCAGCCCCGCCGTGCTGTCGATGTTCGCCGCCGCCGTCGTGCTGTTCGGACTGTGGGGATTCCAGCAGCTGCGCAACCGCAATCCGCTCGTCGATCTGCGGGCCTCGGCGCGGCGCACGGTCCTGATGCCGCACCTGGCCGCCCTGCTGGTGGGGTTCGCGTTCTACGGCAACACCCTCATCACCACGCAGTTGCTGCAGGCCGACCCCGACCACGGCGCCGGGTACGGGCTGCCGATCCTGCTCGCGGCCCTGTGCCAGCTGCCGGCGAGCTTCGCGATGATGTCGTTCGCCCTCGTCGCGGCGCGGTTGTCCGACCGGTGGGGCACGAAGGTCCCCATGCTGGCCGGCGCGTTGTTCCTGCTGGGCGGCTACTCGCTGCATGCGGTGCCCGACAAGCCGCTGTGGTCGGTGGTGGTGGCGCTCGGTGTCGCCGCCATCGGCACCACACTCGTGTACTGCACACTGCCGGTGCTGATCATGGGTGCGGTCCCGCTCGAGCAGACCGCCGCGGCGAACGGCGTCAACGTGCTGCTGCGCACCACGGGCAGCACGGTGTGCAGCGCCGTGGTCGCGACCGTCCTTGCGGCGCATCTGGTGAACGGCGGCATCGCCGCGGCGGGCTTCTCGATCGCCTACCTGGCGTGCGCTGCCTGCGCGGTGGTGGTGTTCGTGGCCGCGCTCGCGCTGCCGGCGGCGAACCGGCGGCCCGTCGAGCACGTCACCTCCGAGGTGCCTTCCGTATGAGTAACGCCGGTCCGCCGCCCGCGTGCCGGCGGCGAACCGGCCTCCTCCCTCCCCGGGTCTAGTACTCCACGCCGAGGTCCCGCAGGCGGTAGCCCTCCGGGTACCCCGGATAGGTGCGGTTGCTCGGATTGCTCGCGGCCATCGAGGTCCGTCGTTTCGGCAGCCGGCGTACCACCGCCGAACGGGCCCGCAGCGCGGCCTCCGCGACGGCCCGGACCCGCGGGGACCCCTGCGGGAACCCGAATGCCGCCGCCATCCGCTCGTCGATGAGCGAGTACACGGCCGTGGCGACGGCGGGTGCGAGCACCTTCGGGTACCACGACTGGAACAGCCGCAGGGTGTAGGTGCCGATGCGGTGGTTGTCGTCGCTGTAGGTGAAGTGCTCGTCCTCGTAGTCCAGCTTGAACCGCTGGAAGTCCTGGTACGACTCCGGAATGTTCTTGATCCCCATCCGGATTCCGACCTGCCGGTAGAAGTGGAACGAGGCGAGACGCTCGTGCGGGTGCAGCCGCCGCCAGCCGTAGCGGTCGATCCAGTCGATCGGGTCGTAGACGAACGTCGAGAGGACGTAGAGCATGTCGTCGTTGTCGATCGAATACCTGCCGTGCATCCGGTTGACGTTGCGCAGCGACTCGCGACCCCGGTCGGAGTCGTACCCGTGCTCGACGAGTTCGGACATCAGGATCGCGGTGTCGTCGTAGCGCTTCTGCGGGCGGTGCTCGAACTCGCCGGTGCGGGCCAGCAGCGCGGAGATGCTCGGCACACAGTAGGTACGGAACAGCGCGAACTCGAGCGACCGCTGGTAGTCCCAAGGGAACTCGTACCCGGCGGTGATCCGCAGGATGTCCTGATGGTGGGTGACCGGGTCCAGGCCCTCGATCACCTTCAGCCAGCCGAATCGCCCGAATCCGGCGTGCGGGTCCTGGTTCGGCGCGGGGAAGGTGGCGGCCTTCTCGGTCCGGGCGTCGGGGCGGGCGACGACGGACGCCCCGCGCGTGCGTTCCCGGGTGCGGTCGGGGGAGGTCGACGTCATCCGCGTCACCGCCCGTGCCGAGTGCGGAGCATCCACGCGGCGATCTTCATGTCCCGCGCGGTGCGTTCGAGGGTGAGCAGGTTCAGCGGGGCCCGGAACCTCTCGACGGTCACCGACTTGGGGCGGCTGAATTCGCGCAGGCCGTCGGCGCCGTGGATGCGGCCGAATCCGGATTCGCCGATGCCGCCGAACGGCAGCGACGGGATGCCCGCGAAACCGAGCACCGAGTTCACCGACACCATGCCGGTGCGCAGCCGGTCGGCGATCTTCCGTCCACGCGCGCGGTCCTTGGTGAACACCGACGCGCCGAGACCGTAGTCGGTGGCGTTGGCGCGCTCGACGGCCTCGTCGAGATCGCGCACCTTGTTGACCACCACCGTCGGGCCGAACGTCTCCTCGCACACCGCCGAGGACCGCTCCGGGACGTCGGTGAGGATCACCGGGTCGACGTAACGGTCGTGCACGGACTCGCGGCCGCCGACGACGGCGCGGGCGCCGTGCTCGAGCGCGTCGTCGATCTGGCCGCGCACGATGTCGATCTGCCGGGGCAGGGTCATCGGACCGTAGCTCGCGTCGTCGCTGCCGCCGGGGCGCACCCGCTCCATGGTCGCGGTGAGCTTGTCGAGGAACTGCCGGTAGACCGGCTCGACGACGTAGATGCGTTCGACGCCGGCGCAGGTCTGGCCCGCGTTCCCGAACGCTCCGAACGCGGCCATCTCCACGGCCTTGTCGAGGTCGGCGTCCTCCGCGACGATCATCGCGTCCTTGCCCCCGCACTCGGCGACGAGCGGGGTGAGGGTCTCGGCGCACACGGCCATGACCTTGCGGGCGGTGGCGCCGGAGCCGGTGAAGGCGACCTTGTCGACGCCGGAGCGGGCGAGTGCCGCCCCGGTCTCGCCGAGGCCGGTGATCACCTGGAACACCGGCTGCGTCGGGGCGAGCCCGTTCCACTTCTCCTCGAGCCACTTGCCCACGCCGGGGGTCAGCTCGGACGGTTTGAACACGACGGCGTTGCCGGCGGCGAGGGCGTAGGAGATCGAGCCCATCGGGGTGTAGACCGGGTAGTTCCACGGTCCGATGACGCCGATCACGCCGAGCGGCTGGTACTCGAGGGTGGCCCGCTGGTTGGCGCTGGCGAGACCGGACGGCACCGTGCGCGGGCGCAGCACCTTCCTGGCGTTGCGGGCGGCCCAGTCGAGGTGCTCGATCGCGAGCATCACCTCGAGGAAGGCGTCACCGCGGGGCTTGCCGGTCTCGGCGGAGACGAGGGCCGCGAGGGGCTCGGCGTCGGCGGCGACGGCCTGCTTGAACTCGAGCAGCCAGTCGCGGCGGCCCCGGAAGCCCTGGTCGGCCCACCATCGGGCCGCCGAACGCGCGCGGTCGACGGCGGCGGCGACGTCGGCGGCACCGGCGATCGGATACTCGGCGAGGACGGATCCGTTGCGCGGGTCGAGACTCGCGAAGGTATCCCCCGGAGGGGCCGGGGACTGGGTATCGGCGGGCGTGAGTTCCTGGGTCATGGGCGACGCTTCCTTCGCTGGGTCACATCAAATATATTTGATGTGATTCACTGTCGTGGATATCACACTAGGCGGCGCGCCCGGTGTCGACAACCCCCCACTAATTGTCCAGGCCAGGAGGCCGATCCCATGCACACGAACCTGACGGAATTCACTCCCGAGCAGCAGGACTTCGCCGCAGCCGTCGCCGATTTCTGCCGACGGGAGGTCGGCACCCGCGAACAGCGAGACGCCCTCACCGACCACGGCAAGCACAGCCACAACCAGGAGCTCTACCGGAAGATGGCCGAGCTCGGCTGGCTCGGCGTGACGGTGCCCGAGGAGTTCGGCGGCTCCGCCGGCAGCACGGTCGACCTGTGCATCCTGCTCGAGCAGAGCACACGGGGCATGGCACCCATCGGGGGCATCGGCCCCACCCTCATCACGGGCGCCGCCTACGAGAAGTTCGGCACCCGGGCGCAGAAGGAGACCGTGCTCGGCGGCATCGTCGAGGGCCGATCCCAGTCCATCTCCATGTCCGAACCCGAGGCGGGATCCGACGTCGGCGCCCTGACCTGCCGCGCCGAGAAGGTCGACGACGGCTGGCTGATCAACGGCCAGAAGACCTGGTGCTCCAACGCGCACTTCGCCGACAACATTCTGCTCGTCGCCCGCACCGACCGCAGCGGCGCCAAGCATCAGGGCCTGACGATGTTCCACCTGCCGGCCGGCACCGCGGGGCTGAAGATCAGCGGCATCGAGACCATGGGCGGCAAGGAGGTCAACGACCTCTACCTCACCGACGTGCATCTGCCGGCGGACGCCGTCGTCGGCGAGGTCGGCAACGGCTGGACCCAGCTGATGGCCGGGCTGAACACCGAGCGGCTCATCCTGGCCGCGATGATGCTCGGCACCGCGCAGCGCGCCTTCGACGACGCCCTGCAGTTCGTCACCGAACGCAAGCAGTTCGGCCGGCCGGTCGGCACGTTCCAGGCCATCCGTCATCGCGTCGCCGACCTGGCCACCGAGATCGAGGCCACGCGCCTGCTCGTGTACCGCGTCGCGCGGCTCGTCGACGACAACCCGGGCACGTTGTTTCCGCGCGAGGCGTCCATGGTCAAGCTCAAGGCCACCGAGGTCGCGAAGAAGACGGCCCTCGAAGGCATGCAGATGATGGGCGGATACGGGTACGCCACCGAGTTCGACATGGAGCACCATGTCCGCCGGACGATCGTGTCGACGATCTTCGGCGGCACCAACGAGATCCAGCGCGACATCATCGGCAAGAGCTACGGGTTGTAGACGATGGCGGCACCGGCCCGTTCCCTGCGGCGACGGCCTCAGCTCTCGGAGGAGGTCGCGATCCACCTGCGGGGCCTCATCATCTCCGGCGCGCTGCGCTCCGGCGACTTCGTGCGGCTCGACGAGACCGCAGCCGAACTCGGGGTCAGCGTCACCCCGGTCCGGGAGGCGCTGCTGACCCTGCGGGGGGAAGGTCTCGTGGAGTCGGTGCCCAACCGCGGTTACGTCGTCTCGCCGCTCGGGCGGGGCGACGTCGCCGACATCTTCTGGCTGCAGAAACAGATCGCGGTGGAACTGGCGGTGCGCGTGCTGCGGGTCGCGGACGCTGCGGACCTCGATCGGCTCACCGCGCTGAACGATGCGCTGCGGTGCGCGGTCTCGTCGTCGGACGCCGACCGGATCGCCGCTGCGGAGTTCGAATTCCATCGCGAGGTCAACCGGATCGCGGACAGCCCGAAGCTCGCCTGGTTCCTCTACAGCGCGGCCCGCTACACCCCGTACCGGCTCTACACCGCGGACCCGGAGTGGGGCCGGTCGGCCGTCGACTCGCACGCCCGCTTGATCGACGCGTTCCGCAGGGGGGACCGCGACGAGGTGATCGCGCAGACCGCGGGGCAGTTCGACGATGCGGTCCGCCGGCTGCTCGAGCACCTGGACCGGCGCCCCGAGTGACCGAATGTGACATCCGGTCGATCACATCGACCGGATGTCACATTCGGTCCTGTGGAGCGTGGGGGTGTCCGGCGGAAGGCTTGCGGTGCAGGGGATTACAGCGCGATGTCGCGTTCGAGACCGAACCAGTAGTGCTCGCCCGCGTCGAACACGAGCCCGCCCTTGCCGTTCATGACGCCGACGAGCGTGTCGTCGTCGGCCTTCTTGAAGTGGTCGAACACCGGCATACCGTCGTAGACCATGGTGGCGGTGACCTCGCCGCGGAACCGGACCTCCCACAGTGACGCCTCGCCGCGCCCGGTTTCGACGTCGGAGTAGAGCTCACCGCTCGCGTCCCGGCACATCAGCGGCTGCACGTCGTGGGCGGCGGCGAACTGCTTGCCGTACCACCGGGCCTTGCCCAGCACCGTGTGGGTGCGGTGGCCGGTGTCGAAACTGAATCCGCGCCAGCGGTATCCGACGAGATCGTCGATGCGGGCGGGCTCGAGGCGCGCCCACAGGTCGTCGAGTTCGCGCGGCGAGATCGTGTCGGTGCGGCGGCGCAGTGCGGCCAGCTCGTCGGCCACGGTCATGGTCACTCCTGACGGTCGAAGGTGAGTACTGCCTCGACGGCATCGCTGCGGGTCCGCGCCGTACTCCCGCACCACCGCGGCGAGTGCCGTGCGCGTCACGCGTCCGCCGCCGGGTCGCCGAGAAGGGTCGCCAGCATGAGCTGTTGCACGCGGGTCTCGTTGGCGGGGGTGGCGTCGAAGTGCAACAGACGTCCGACGTCGAGCACGAGGTTGAGCGCGGCGTGCACCAGGAATCGGCACTCGACGGCGGACAGGGCCGGACGTACCTCGCCGAGCAGGCGGGCCCACTCCTCGACGTTGAGCCGCTGGATGTTGCGCAGGTCGGTGCGGTGTGCATCGGGCAGGTTTCCGATCTCGGTGAAGTACACGACCATCAGCTCGCTGCGGGCGAACGACAACTGGACGTACACGCGGGTCAGGGAGCACAGTGCCTCGGCCGGGGTTGTGGAGTCGGCCAGCGTGCCGTTCACGGCGACGGCGAGCCGGTCCGCGGCCCGGTGGAAGGCCGCGGCGAGCAGGTCGGCCTTGCTCGCGAAGTGCCGGTAGACGCCGGAGGCGTTGATGCCGGCCGCCGCGCCGATCTCCTCGATGCTCACGTCGTGGTACCCGCGGGCATAGAAGAGCAGGATCGCTTCGTGCAGCAGCACCTCGCGCTTGTTGGCGACGGCGAGGCCCGGGACACGGGCCGGCTCGTCGTGTGACCGGTCGGTCGTCGCCGGACGGACACGCGCGACCGAACGGCAGGCCTCGAGCAGCAGCCGCTCGATCCGGCGGTTGGCCAGCGGGGCGCGGTGTGCGGTGATGCTGCCGACGACGCTGAGCATGGCCGCGCTGAGGATGACGTTGTCCGGTTCCGGGAGCCCGGGTCGCAGGGCCGCCAGCGCGGCCCCGATCCGGCGGTTGACCCCCCAGATCTCTCGCCGGACCGCGTCGCGGTCCTCCGCGGTGAGATAGCGGCTCTCCCATCGGTAGAGCCCGGCGGTGCGGCGGCATTCGACGGTGGTGCGGATCGCGGCGAGCAGCAGGCCGTCGAGGCGTTCGCCGGGGTCGGCGCTCGAGGGGCTCGCGGCGTCCGCTTCGGCGACCGCCGTCCCGAGCGTCGTGCCCAGGCTCAGGGCGGCGTCGCGGAACAACGCGTACTTGTTGGGAAAGTGCCGATAGAGGGCGGGGCCGGAAATGCCGACCGCGGCAGCGATCTCGTCGATCCCGACACCGTGGTACCCGCGTTCGCTGAACGCCTCGGCGGCGACCGCCGCGATCTGTGCCTTGCGGTTCTTCGGCCGTCGTCGCGGAGCCGGTGTTCCCTCGGTCGCCGTGCGGGCGGTCGACCGTGTCCGCGTCGCCCGCGAACCGGCCCGGGTCTGCTCCGCCACCGTACCTCCATTCATGCCGGGCGTGATGCCGGCAGCCTATCGCACACGTTAGCGGCCAACACCATATCTGCGTCGGCGAATCGGAGGGCCACGCCCCACGGAAAGGCCAGCGGAGAACCCTTGACAAACGCGGTTGCGCACCGCGAAAGTTAACGAGCATTCCCGATGTCACCACGGTGTCCGGCCGCTGCGCCGGACGTGTCCGTCCGATGCGCGTCGCGGCGCAGGTCCAGGATCCGAGGAGGTCCAGTGAGAACCCGATTCACCGAGGCATTCGGGGTCGAGCACCCCATCGTCCAGGGTGGGATGATGTGGGTCGGCCGCGCCGAACTCGTCGCCGCCGTGGCCGAATCCGGCGCTCTGGGCTTCCTGACCGCGCTCACCCAGCCGACGCCCGAGGACCTCGTGAAGGAGATCGCCCGGACCCGCGAGCTCACCGACAAGCCCTTCGGTGTCAATCTCACGATCCTGCCGTCGATCAACCCGCCGCCGTACGCCGAGTACCGGCAGGCCATCGTCGAGTCGGGTATCAAGATCGTCGAGACCGCCGGGTCCAACCCCGTCGACCACCTGCCCCACCTGAAGGACGCCGGCGTCAAGGTCGTCCACAAGTGCACGAGCGTGCGGCACGCGCTCAAGGCCGAACGCGTCGGAGTGGACGCCGTCAGCATCGACGGATTCGAGTGCGCCGGTCATCCCGGCGAGGACGACGTGCCCGGACTCGTCCTGATCCCCGCCGCCACCCGGCAGCTGCAGATCCCGGTGATCGCCTCGGGTGGCATCGCGGACGCCCGCGGCCTCGTCGCCGCGCTAGCCCTCGGGGCGGACGGGGTCAACATGGGGACCCGGTTCATGTGCACCGTCGAGTCGCCCGTCGCGCATGCGGTCAAGGAACAGATCGTCGCCAACACCGAACGCGACACCCGGCTCATCTTCCGCACCCTGCACAACACCGCCCGCGTGGCGGCGAATTCGGTCAGCGCGGAGGTCGTCGAGATCGAATCGCGCGGAGCGGAGTTCGGCGACATCGCGCACCTCGTCGCCGGCGCCCGGGGCAGGAAGGTGTTCGAGGACGGCGATCTCGAGGCGGGCATCTGGACGGCCGGACAGAGCCAGGGCCTGATCGACGACATCCCGACCGTGGCCGAACTCGTCGAGCGCATGGTGTCCGAGGCGGAGTCGATCATCGAGGACCGGCTCCGCGGATTCGTGGCACAGGGGGTCGGGGCGTGAGCACACCGACCGGGGAGGGGCTGCGCTCGGAACTCGCCGACGGCATCCTGCGGCTGACCATCGACCGGCCGAAGCGGATGAACGCCGTGGACCTGCCGACCATGCGGGCGCTCGGCGCCGCGCTGGACGAGGCCGGCCCCGATCCCCGGGTCCGCACCGTCGTCCTCACCGGTGCGGGAACGGCGTTCTGCACCGGCGCCGATCTCGCTGCGGCAGCGACGAACCCGGCCGATCCGACCGAGGTCATGGACGTCGCGAACGCGGTGATCCGATCCATCGCGACGGTTCCGGTGCCGGTGATCGCCGCCGTCAACGGCCCCGCCGCGGGCGTGGGCGTGTCGATGGCTGTTGCGGCGGACCTCACCTACGCCGCCGAGAGCGCCTATTTCCTGCTGTCGTTCGTGAACATGGGGCTGATGCCCGACGGGGGAGCGAGCCTGCTCGTCCCGGCGGCGGTCGGGCGTGCGCGGGCCGCGGAGATGGCGCTGCTCGGCGAGCGGGTGTCGGCCGCGGATGCCGACCGGTTCGGCCTCGTCGCGCGCACCCTGCCCGACGCGCAGTTCGCCGCGCATGTCGCGGACGTGGCGGCTCGGACGGCGACGAAACCGCGGCGCGCTTTCGAATTGACCAAGCGGGCACTTCATGCCACCACGCTCGGCCTGCTCGACGACGCGCTGGCCCGGGAGAAGAGCGGCCAGACCGAGCTGCTCGCCTCGGCGGACTTCGCCGAGGCGGCCATGGCCATGCTCGAGAAGCGAGCCCCGCGTTTCCCCTGACGACAGGCCGTGCACTTACCGGCGCGGGAACCCCGGTCGCCGCCCGGCTGCGTCCCGGTCGGACTGCCCTGTTCAGACGTTGGGCGACAAAATCATTCGATGCGAGACACGCTCCGTGCTGCGCGCGCCCGCGCCCTCCTCAACCGGTTGTCTCCTCGAGAATCACCATTAACAAAATGCTGGCCGAACAGGGCCGCTGCCTGTAATGTGCCTCACATCGAGAACCCGGATCGCGTCCCGTCGGCACCTCCGCCACGCCCCGAGAGGAATCCTCATGGTCACCGCCTCCACCCTCGCCGAGACCCAGCGCCTGCGTCGCAACAACTGGAACAACCACCTCGAGCGGCACGCCCTGATGATCCCGAACCGCACCGCGCTGCGGTTCCAGGGCCGGTCGATCACGTGGGCGGAGCTGCACGACCGGGTCGAGCGGCTCGCCGGTGCCCTCGCGCGGCGCGGCGTCGGCTTCGGTGACCGGGTCGTCGTGCTCATGCTCAACCGCCCCGAATACCTCGAAACCGTGCTGGCCGCGAACGCTCTCGGTGCGATCGCCGTGCCGGTCAACTTCCGTCTCACCGCGCCCGAGGTGGCGTACCTGTCGAACGACAGCGGGGCCTCGGCGATCGTGGTCGAGGCACCCCTCGCTCCGCTGGCCGCCGCGGTCCGCGCGGAGAGCGACGGGCTCGGCCTGTCCATCACCGTCGGCGGGGCCCCGGACGGCGACAGCCTCGCCTACGAGGACCTGGTCGCCGAGACCGGCGAGCCGCACCCGGCGGTCGACGTTCCGGACGACACCCCGGCCCTGATCATGTACACCTCCGGGACCACGGGACGGCCCAAGGGCGCGGTGCTCTCCCACAGCAACATGTCCGCGCAGGCCCTCACGTGCATCCGTGCGTTCCACCTGTTCGACGAGTCCGGCGTCGGGTTCTGCGCCTCGCCGATGTTCCACATCGCGGCTCTCGGTGCGATGGCACCCAACCTGATGCTGGGCGTCGCCACCGTGATCCATCCGGTGGGGGCGTTCGACCCGAACGAGCTGCTCGACGTCCTCGAGGCCGAGCAGGTCACCAACCTGTTCCTGGTGCCGGTGCAGTGGCAGGCGGTGTGCGCGGCACAGCAGGCGAACCCGCGGAAGCTGGCCCTGCGCAACATCTCCTGGGGCGCTGCGCCGTCGTCCGACACGATCCTGCGCGCGATGGCCGAGACGTTCCCCGACGCGTCGAACGTCGCGGTGTTCGGCCAGACCGAGATGTCACCCATCACCTGCGTGCTCGACGGCGAGGACGCGCTGCGCAAGCTCGGCTCCGTCGGCCGGGTCATTCCCACCATCCAGGCGCGGGTCGTCGACGACGAGATGAACGACGTGGCCCCCGGTGAGGTCGGCGAGATCGTCTACCGCGGACCCACCATGATGAGCGAGTACTGGAACAACCCGGCCGCGACGGCAGATGCGTTCCACGGCGGCTGGTTCCACTCCGGCGACCTCGTGCGCGTCGACGACGAGGGCTTCGTCTACGTCGTCGACCGCAAGAAGGACATGATCATCTCCGGCGGCGAGAACATCTACTGCGCCGAGGTCGAGAACGTGCTGTTCTCGCATCCGAAGATCCTCGAGGCCGCCGTGATCGGACGTCCGGATCCGAAGTGGGGCGAGGTGCCGGTCGCGGTGATCGCGTTACGGCCCGGCCACGACGATCTTCCCCTGGACGAGCTGCAGCCGTTCTTCGACGAGCGGCTCGCCCGCTACAAGCATCCGAAGGACGTCGTGATCGTCGAGGCCCTGCCGCGCAACGCCAGCGGCAAGGTCGTCAAGCACCAGCTGCGCGGCGGCCTGTCGGCGGTCGTCCAGGGCTGAGACGCCGAGGAGCCGTCGGGGGACGGGAGGCCGCGATGACGCGTACGGGGGTATGGGAGTGACGTTCGAGCTGCCCGAGGCGAGGGGGCCGGTGCACGACCTGGCGATCCAGGTCGGTGCGCTGGTCGGGTTCTCCGTGGAGACCCTCGCCACCACCGTGCGCGTCGTCGCCGGCCGTCGACTCTCGCTCCGCGAGACGATCACACAGGCGCTGTTCGTCGCGAAGGTGTGCAGCGGCCCGGCACTGCTGTTGATGCTGCCCGTCGGCGTGCTCATCGCGGTCTCCGTCGGCTCCCTCGCCGGCCGGCTCGGCGCCGGCGGGTACTCCGGCGCGATCGTCGCGTTCGTCGTGGTGGGTCAGGCCGCGGCGTTGGTGTGCGCACTCATGCTCGCCGGGGTCGGCGGCTCCGCGATCTGCGCCGACCTGGGTTCCCGCACCATCCGCGAGGAGATCGAGGCGATGGAGGTGATGGGGCTGAACGTGGTCGAGCGGCTCGTCGTGCCGCGGCTGCTCGCCTCGATCCTCGTGTCGGTGATGCTCTGCGCGCTCGTCACGCTCGTGGGTGTCGGCGGCTGCTATCTGTACGAGATCTACGTCGACGACGCCTCGGGCGGTGGCTTCCTGCGCACGCTGACCGAGTACGGCCGGCTGTCGGATTTCGTGATGGCGATGGTGAAGTCGGCGTTCTTCGGGATCACCTCCGCCCTCATCGCCGCGTTCAAGGGCCTGCACGCCAAGGGCGGCCCGAGCGGCGTGGCCGACGCCGTCAACGAGGCCGTCGTGCTCGCCTTCGTGATGGTGTTCGTCGTCAATACCGTGCTGTCCCAGATGTACACCGTGATGGTGCCGGCCGTGGGGACCTACTGATGCTGTCCCATTCCACCGTCACCCGGGTGCGCGGCGTCCACCGGTCGGTGACCGGCGTCGTCGACGGGTTCGCCACCGTCGGCCGCCACGTGCTGTTCGGGATACACACGGTCGCAGGCATTCCCACAGCGCTGCGCCGGTACCACAAGCACGTGACGTACCACGTGGGGGAGGTCGGCTTCGGCTATGCCTCGCTGCTCGCCGGGGGCGGCACCATCGGCATCGTCTTCGCGATGTCCGCGGTCGCCGCGATGATGGTCGGCGTCGAGACCCAGCGCGGCCTCGAGCTGATCGGCATGACGTCGCTGTCGGGAATGCTGTCCGCGATCGCCAACACCCGTGAACTCGCCCCGGTCGTCGCGTCCGTCGCGCTGGCGGCGAAGGTCGGCACCGGCTTCACCGCCCAGCTCGGCGCCATGCGGATCTCCGACGAGATCGACGCGCTGGACGCGATGGCCGTGCGGTCGGTGCCCTTCCTCGCCAGCACACGGCTGATCGCGTCCGCCGTCTGCGTGGTCCCGATCTACATGGTCGGCCTGCTGTCGGCGTACGTCGCCACCCGGCTCGTCGTCGTCACCTTCCAGGGCAACTCCGCGGGCACCTACGACTACTACTTCCACCTCGCGCTCGGCCCGTCCGACCTGTGGTACTCGCTGACCAAGGCCGTGGTGTTCGCGATGATCGTGGCACTCGTGCACTGCTCCTACGGATACCACGCCACCGGCGGACCGGAGGGGGTCGGTCGCGCGGCCGGGCGCGCGTTGCGCACCAGCATCCTGGCCATCGGTGTCACCGACGTGGTCCTGACGTTCGCGTTGTGGGGGCTCGTGCCGACCGTGCCGGGGATGGGGCTGTCGTGACGACCCAGCAGGCGACGGCGCCGGGTCCTGCCGTCACGGCGCCGCCCCCACCGCGGCGCGAGAGCCGTCGCCGGCGCCGAGACGGAACCGGCAGGGCGGGAGCGGCTCTCGTCGGGGTCGTCGCCGTCGTGGTCGTCGCCGTCGCGGGGGCCCTGCTCGTCGCCTCGGGGTCGGGCGGACTCTCGCGCGAGCCGGAAGTCACCGCGGTGGTCCCGGCGGGCGCGGGAGTGATCCACGGCGCCGCCGGGGTGCAGTACCGGGGCGTGCACGTCGGCCGGCTCGTGCACCTCGAGGCGGGCCTCGCGAGTTCACGGATCACGATGCGACTCGACGCCCGCGCGCTCCGAAACATTCCCGCCTCGGTGCAGCTCCGCATCGTGCCGCGCACCCTGTTCGGCGACGTCTTCCTCGAACTCGTCCCGGCCGCGGACCCTGCAACCGGGCCCCGCCTGCGGGCCGGCACACAGATCCCGGTGGACACCTCCGCCGAGGCGGTGCAGCTGGCGAACCTGTACTACACCACCACCGATCTCCTGCGGGAACTGCGGCCGGACCTGCTCGCCGTCACCCTCGACGCGATGAGCCAGGCCCTGGCGGGACGGGGCGAATCCCTCGGCCGCACCCTCGACCGCAGCGTCGCGCTCACCGAGCAGCTCGGCCCGCTGATCGACGAGGGACTGGCCTCCGCACCGCAACTCGCCGCGGTGACCGAGTCGACGGCCGCGGCCACCGACGACATGGTCGCGACCCTGCAGAACGCGGCGGAGCTCTCGGAGATCGCCCTCGAACGCCGCGACGGTGTGGCACGCCTGCTGCGCGGCGGAGCCGCCCTGGCCGCCGACGGTTCCACCCTGATCGCGCAGAACACCGAGCGGATGATCGCCGTCGTCCGCGACGGTGCGCCGGTGCTCGAGACGTTCGCGGCCGACACCGTCGGGCTCGACGACACCCTGCGGCATCTCACGACCTTCGGCGACGCCGGCGCACGGGTCTTCGCGACCGGGCGGTTCGACATCACCGCCGTCGCGGACTTCTCGGATCCGATGCCGTACACCGCCGCCGACTGCCCCCGGTATCCCGGCATGGACGGCGCGAACTGCGACGATCCCGTCCGGACGAGCCCGATCGACCGGCAGCCCGTCCTCTCGGCCGCCGCGGAGCGGGAGCCGCTGGGATACCTGGAGCAGATCGCAGGTGGTGCCGACCCGTCCGATCCCGCGGCCACGGGGACGAATCCGTCCACCGCCGCGTCGATCCTGCTCGCGCCGCTCGTCCGTGGCACGGAGGTGGAAGTCTCGTGAACTCGCTGCTCGGACCGGGAGTGCGCCTCACGGCGTTCTGCGCCGTGGGAGTACTGGCGGCGGTCGTCGTCGGCAACACCCTCGACAGGACGATCGCCGGGTCCACCCGCGCATACTCCGCGGAGTTCACGGACGTCGAGGGGCTCGGCCCCGGCAGCGACGTCACGCTCGCCGGTGTGCGGGTGGGGCGCGTGTCCGACGTGACACTCGCGCCGCAGGACGACGGAACATCAAGAGCAGTAGTCGATTTCGAGGTGGAATCGGAGTTCGAGCTCACCACGGACGTCACTGCCGACGTGCACTACGGCGACATGATCGGCGTCCGGTACGTCGCGCTGACGCTGCCCGAGGACGGAACCGGCACCGTACTGCCCGACGGTGGCACGATCCCGGTCGGGCAGACGTCGCCGCCGGTCGACCTGACCGCGCTCGTCAACGGGTTCGAGCCGCTGTTCGAGGCGATCGACCCCGCCCAGGTGAACACACTCGCCACCGCCGTCGTCGAGGCGTTCCAGGGGCAGGGCAGCACACTGGATTCGCTGCTGCTGCACATCGCGTCGGTGAGCAGCGACCTCGTCGAGCACGAGCAGATCTTCGACAGCCTCGCCGTCAACCTCGAGACGCTCGTCGCCGTCGCGGACCGGCGCAGTACGGACGTCGGTCGCCTGATCTCGGGACTGGCCGTCGTCAGCGACGCCCTGGCCGGGGACGGCGATCAGCTCGCTGTGCTCGTCGAGCGCGGCTCCACCTCCGTCCGTGCCGCCGCCGCACTCGTCGCCGGCGCGACGGCCCCGCTCGCGAGCACGGTGACCGACCTGCGGGCGATGACCGACGCGTGGATCCCCCGGACCGGACAGTTCGATCAGGTGATGAGCGGCCTTCCGGAGCTGGCCGGCAACATGAACCGCATCGGCGACTACGGCGGCTGGCTGAACCTCTACATGTGCAACTTCACGGTGAAGAGCCACGACGCCGAGGTCAACCTCTTCGGCCCGGCCTACTCGGAGGTGTGCCGATGAGCGCCGTGCGACGGATCCGCGACGCCGCACTCGCGATGCTCGCGGGCCGGCACGATCGGACCGCCGACCCGCTCGTGGTGGGGACCGTCGGGATCGTCCTCGTCGCGGCGGTGATGGCCGTCGCCCTCGCCGCACCGCGGGTCACCTACCTCCTCCGCACCGACGAGTACACGGCGGAACTGGCGAACGCGGCGGGGCTGCAACCCGACGACCCGGTCTACGTGGCCGGGGTGCCCACCGGGCGGGTCGAGGACCTGCGGCTGGGAACGGACCGGGTCGTCGTGACGTTCCGGGTGGACGGCGGCCAACCGCTCGGCGATCGCACTGCGGCCGAGGTGAAGCTGAAGACGATCCTCGGCAAGCTCTACCTGTCGGTGACTCCGGCCGGGGCCGGGGAACTCCCCGAGGGCCGGATCCCGCTGGCACGCACCTCCGTTCCGTACAGCCTCGACCAGATCGCGGCGGACGCCGGGCAGGTGGCCCGCGATCTCGACGTGCCCGGACTCGAAGCGATGATGCGGACGCTCGCCGACATCGTCCCGTCCGACTCGGCCCAGCTCGCCGACGCCCTCGCCGGCGCCACCGCCGCAGCAGAGATGCTGTCGCGCAACGACGCCCGCATACACTCACTGCTCGAGGCGTCGCGCTCGCTCTCCGCGATCGTCGCCGGGCAGAGCGAGGACGTCGCGGCGCTGGTGCAGAACGCGACCACCGTCGTGTCGGTGCTCGCCGCCCGCAGGGACGCGCTCGGGCAGCTCGTGGCGGACCTGCGCCTGCTGACCGAGCGCACCGCCGCCTTCCTCGAGGACAACTCCGCGGAGATCGACGCATTGCTGGTCAACCTGCGTTCGGTGACCGACACGCTGAACCGCAACGCCGAGAACATCGATGTGCTGATGACCCGTCTGCCGCCGGCGCTGCGTGCCGCCGCCGACGCGTCGGGCAACGGCAACTGGGTCGACGTGCACGCCCCCGCCGGCCCCATCCCCGACAACCTGCTGTGCGCGCTCGGCGTGATGGAGGGATGCCGGTGACCACCACCCGGACGGCAGTGACCACCCGGACAACCTGGGCGCTCCGCGGGCTCGCGATCGGCGTCGTCACGGTGGTGTGCGCGGCGGCGGCCTGGTACGTCTTCGTCGGCACCGATCGTGCCCGGACCGTGACCGCCGAATTCGCGTCCGTGAGCGGTGTCTATCCCGGCAGCAAGGTCGCCGTCCTGGGGCTGCCCGTCGGCACGGTCGAATCGGTCGAGCCGGCCGGCACCGTCGTGACCGTGACGATGCGGATCCCCGACGACATCGTCCTGCCCGCCGACGTCTCGGCCTTCGTGATGAATCCGTCGATCATCAGCGACCGGTTCGTCGAACTGAGCCCGGCCTATGCGGGCGGGGCCCGGTTCGAGGACGGTGACGTCATCCCGCCCGAACGCAGCCACGCACCGATCAACTGGGACGAACTGCTCGAGAGCGTCGACACCATCGCGGCGGCGCTCGGGCCGGACGCCGGCGCGCTGGGCTCGACCCTCGACCTGGCCGCCGGTGCCACCGCGGGGCTCGGACCCGAGATCAACCGGGCGCTGCGTGCGGTGGGTGCCGCGAGTTCCGTCGTCGGCGCCCGATCCGAGGACATCGGGGCGCTCGTCGACGACCTCGGGATCGCGGTCGAGGCCGTGAACGCCCGTCAGGGCTCGCTGTCCGAACTGGCCACCGGGTTGTCCGACCTGGCCGCCGAGCTGCAACGGCAGAACCTCGACGTCGCCGGGCCGATCGGCCGGCTGACGACGATCCTGGACCGGCTCGACACCCTGCTCGGTGCCCGCGGGCAGGACATCGACGCCGTCGTCGCCGACGCGCAGGTGCTCACCGGGCTGTTCGCCGAGCACCGTGCCGATCTCGCGGAGCTGCTGGACGTGCTGCCGCTGACGATGCAGAACATCGACAACACCATCGGTGAGAACACCACCGCCCGCATCCGGCTGAACATCTCCACCCGGATCGGTCAGTTCCCGCGGGCGAGGGAGCTGTGCGAGCGGGAACAGCTGCCGTTGTGCACCGGAGCGGGATTCACCAACCCGATCACCGTCCCGATCGACCTGTCCGATCCCTTCCGGGATCTCGTGCCCCAGTCGCTGGACCGGGCCCTGGGAGGCGGCCGATGAACCGGCGCACGGCCGGGCTCGCCGCCGTCCTGGCCGCTGCGGCGGTCGCGGCCACGGGGTGCGGCGTGGGCCTGCAGCAGCTGCCGATCGGGCGCAGCGGCGAGGGCGAAACCTACCGGGTGACAGCGGTGTTCGACGGGGCGGACCGCGTCGATCCCGGCACCGAGGTGCGCGTCGGGCAGGCCGTGGTGGGCCGCGTGCGGTCGATCTCCACGGACGGCCGCCGTGCCTTCCTCGAACTGAGCATGAGCGAGTGGGCCGAACTGCCCGCGAACGTCGCCGCGTCGGTGCGGCTGCCGTCCGCGCTCGGCAGCCCGTTCGTCCAGATCGACCTGCCCGGGCAGCCGTCACCGGAGCCGCTCGCCGACGGGGACGTCATCGAGCGGACGGAGCGGGGCCCCGAGCTCGAGGCCACGTTCGCGATGCTGGGACAGATCGTCAGCGGCAGCGGCCTCGACGAACTCCGCACGATCACCACCGAGCTCACGACCGCGTTCGGCGGTCGCGGCGACAAGATCCGCACCCTGCTCGAACGGATGGACCGGACGATGGCGCTCGCGGCCGGCAACGGCGATCACCTCGCCCGGACGCTGCGCGCCGCCGACGACGTCACGGCCCGGCTGGCGCAGCAACAGCAGCTGATCGACGACGGCATCGCGAGCAGCGCGGAGATCGTCGACCTGCTCGCGGCGCAGGAAGCGGACCTACGGTCCCTGGTGTCGAGCACGTCCACGATGCTGACGTCGCTGGACGCGATCATGGCCGACTCCGGCCGGATGGGCGGATCCGTCGACGACATCGCCGAGATCCTCGCCGGAATCCGGGACTTCAACCGGACGGTCGGCTCTGCGCTGACCAACATGGATGCCTTCGTCGACGGGTTCAACCGGTCCGTGCACGGCGACTATCTGCTGTTCGACGGCGCGTTCGACGTGCCGGGAGCGATCGACATGCTGCTCACGGGCGGCGTCCCGATGCCCGCCGCCTCGCCGCCGGTCACCGTCCCGTCGGGGCTGCCGGACCTGCTCCAGGGAGGACTCCGATGAAACGGCCGGTGCTGGTGCAGGTTTCGCTGTTCGTCGTGCTCGGTCTGCTGGCCACCGCGTTCGGTGTCCGCTACGTCCTCGGCCCGCAGAGCATCGGCGGTGGCCTCGAGGTGCGAGCGCACCTGGTCGACGCGCGCGGTATCGGTCCCGGGACGACGGTGACCTACCGTGGGGTCGCGGTGGGGGAGATCGACTCGGTGACGATCGACGACGGCGGTCGCGGGTCGACGGCGGTGCTCACGCTGGATCCGGACACCCGGATCCCCGTGGGCAGCACGGGCCGCGTCGCGACGGGCACCGCGATCGGCATCATCACCCTCGACATCGAACCGCAGACCGCCGAGGGTCCCTATCTCACCGACGGCGACACCCTCGAGGTGCCGGCGGACGCGCAGGGACTGCGGCTCGACCAGATGCTCGTCCGGATGAGCGCACTCGTCGAGAGCATCGATCCCGGATCGGTCGCGACGCTCGGCGAGACCTGGGGCACCGCACTCGCGGGTACGGGGCCCGACCTGCAGGCCCTGCTCGAGAACGCCGATGCACTCTCGACGATGGCGTCGGAACGGGCGCCGACCCTCGCGGCACTGCTGGAGCAGGGGGTCGACCTGGTGAACACGCTCGCCGAGAACTCCGGCACCTTCCCGGGCGCGATGCGGGCCGTGCGGGACGTCTCCGACCAACTCGCCGGTAGCCGGGACGCGCTCGTGTACCTGCTGGACCGGTCGCCGGAGGCCCTCGCGAAGACGGAGCGGTTGTTCGCCGACACCCGTGACGACTACGGGCTGCTGCTGACGAACCTGGTGACCGTGGGCGACGTGCTCGCCCCGCGCACCCCGGCCCTGGCAGCCGGCCTCGACTCGATCCCCGCGGCGCTCGGCGACCTGACCTCGGTGGTCGAAGGCGACCGTGGCGACTTCTCGCTCGTCGCCACGCAGGGGCCGGTCTGCTACTACGACACGCAGCGCCGCACTGTCGGCGACGAGAGCCCCCGCACCCCGAACCTGTCCCTGTACTGCCCGCCGGGCGAGGATCTCGCCCAGCGCGGCGCCCGCGTCGCGCCACGACCCGACGACCTCGGCCTGCAACACCAGACCACCCCCGCAATGGTGACCGGACCGGACATGGCGGAGGATCCGCTGCTCGTCCCCACCGGCGTCGAGGTACTGCAGTACTGGCAGAAGCTGTTGGAAGGACTGGGAAACTGATGCCGACCACCGAATCCACCACCGAATCCGCCGTCGACGACACCGCCACGCCCGCGCCGCCGGAGACGGCGCCCCCGGGCTCCCGGCCGCGGCGACGGCTGCTGCTCGTCCTGATCGTGCTGCTCACCGCGGCCGCCGGCTTCTGCGGCTTCCGGTGGTGGCAGGCCGAGCAGGCCGAGGACCTACGGGCCGGTGCGCTCGAACGGGCGCGGGAGTACGCGATCGCGCTCGGCACCTACGACTACCGGCACTTCGACGATGCGCTCGCCGCGGTCACCGACGTCTCCACCCCCGAGTTCGCGGACAAGTACCGCGCGGTGGCGGGAGACCTGCGCGGGCTCGTGGAGAACGGGCAGGGCGTCTCCGTCGCGACCGTGTCGCACGCCGCGGTCGAGACACTCGACGCGGATCGCGCGACGGTGCTCGTGTTCCTCGACCAGGACGTGAAGAACGTCGCGGTGCCGGACGGGCGGGTCGACGCGACACGGTTCCTGATCACCCTCGACCGGGTGGACGACCGGTGGCTGCTGCAGGGAGCGGACGCGAAGTGACGATCTGCGAGGTGGCGACGTGGCGGACCTGACCGGGTCCGGCGACGGAGCATCGGGCCGGAGGCTCACGCAGGCCGCGCTCAACGCGGACGCCACGATCGCCCGGGTGGAAGCGGGTGCCTACCGGGATGTTGCCGATCCTGCCCGGACCGTGGCACCGGGCCCGCGTCGTGCTTCGCGGGCCGGGCCGTCCGGGGATGAGAAGACCCGTCCGGAAGGGAGTCTTCCGGACGGGCGGTCTCGCGTCAGTACCTGGGCGGGCGGACCAGGTCGTCGGACACGTGCGGATGCGCGGAATCCGATCGCACCAGGTAGGCCTCGAGGGCTGCGGTGCCGCCCAGTGCGGCACCGAGCAGCAGCAGTAGCTCGACCACGTTCGCGTTCATATCGGTTTCTCCTCTCGACGTGCGGCCCGATCGTCAGTCGGCCGTCGGGCGCTCCTGCTGGTCGCGGTCCGCGAACATGGCCTCGATGCGGGCCTTGATCTCCTCGGTGCTCATGGAGCGACGGGGCGCGGCGACAGCGGAGGTGTGCATGTGTGGTGGTGTTCCTGTCTGTGATGTCGGGATGATCGGGGCTCGGTCGACCGGGACGGTCAGTTCGTCCGGAGGAAGGACACGAGACCCGTGACGGTGGTGGTCGCACCGACCGCGGTCAGGCCGGTGACCATGAGGGCTGCGGCGCCGACGGAGACGGCGGCGCCGAGCGTGTGCCCGAGAGCGGCGCGCCACCCCGGCGTCGACGAGCCGGTGTGGGACACGAGCACCATCGGGGCGCTCCGGACGTCCTCGTAGCGTGAGGTGTGGTGGCGCGTTGCCGTGCCTGTCATATTCGGTTTATCCCCCTGCAAGCAATTCGTGACTTGGTTCACAAAACCAATGCCGATGTGTTGTACCCCATCACAGCGGCGTGCGCTACTCGAGCGGATGTCCAACTGTGCTCAGGGGTCCGCGCGATCGCCCGCGATCCGCACGTAGGAGGCGGCTCCGCGCTCCCCGCGACGCGCCGGCCGTTCCGGCGTGTCTGGTTGAATGGCGATCCGAGCCCCGCGTCGAAAGCGCGGCGACGAGGTCGAGGAGCGCACATGCAGAACGGTCAGTCCACGGCCGATCCGGCGACGGTGTTCACCGCACTCGCCGAGATCGTCTACCGCGGCGCGGGCCCTGCGGAGACGTACACGGCGATCTGCGTGGCCGCCACGATGCTGGTGCCCGGCTGCGACCATGCCAGTCTCATGCTGCGGGAAGGTAAGGCGTACGTCACCGTCGGTGCCTCCGACGACGTCGCGCGGCACGTCGACGACCTCGAGCGCGCGACCGGCGAGGGACCGTGCCTGGACGCGATCGAGGAGGACGCCGCTCAGATCGAGCCGGACCTGAACGTCTCCGAGCAGTGGCCGCATCTGGCTCCCGGCATCGTGACGCAGACGCCCGTGCGTGGAGCGATGGGGTTCCGCCTGCGAGTCGACGACCGCAAGGTCGGGTCGCTGAACCTGTTCTCCGATACGGCGGGGGCCTTCGACCTCGCGGCCGCCACCCACGCCAGCGTCCTGGCCGCCTTCGCGGCCGTTGCCGTCGCCGCCACGTCCCGGGGCGAGGACATTGCCTCACTGCGCAACGGCATCGAGAGCAACCGGGAGATCGGCAAAGCGGTCGGTCTTCTCATGGCACTGAACAAGATCTCCGACGATCAGGCGTTCGAGCTGCTCCGCCGGACGTCGCAGCAGGTCAACGTCAAGGTGGCGGAACTGGCCCGCACCGTCGTCGACCAGCATCGCCGCGAGACGCGCGAGATGAAGGGACGCCGTTGAGTTCCCGCCCTTGCATTCGGGGTGTGATGCAGATAACATCGGTAGTGCGAATCGAGCAGACGTCCGAGGACGACAGAGGCTCGTGAAGCAGAGATCCGGCCCGGTGAACGCGAAAGCGATTTCCCGGGCCGAACCCCTGTCCGGGGTGTTCGCGGACGCGGGGTGTTCACGGACGGCGGGTCAGGCCAGCCGCTCACGCCGCAACTGCTCGACCTCCGGCAGATCCAGCGGCGGCAGCGAGTCCACGCCGAGCGCGCGTGCCAGCAGCAGATCCGCCAGTTCGGGGTTGCGGGCCAGGACCGGTCCGTGCATGTAGGTGCCGATCACCGAACCCTGCACGGCGCCCTCGACGCCGTCGCCCACGCCGTTGCCGACACCCCGGGTGACCCGGCCCAGGGCACGAGCCTCCGGCCCCAGAGTCGTTCCGCCGCGGTGGTTCTCGAAGCCGGTCAACGGCAGGTGCAGCCCCTCGACGAGGGGAGTGGTCACGACCTCGCCGATGGCACGGGTCTGCTGCGGAGCGGTGGTCACGTCGAGCAGGCCGACGCCGTCGACGCGCTCGCCCGCCGACGTCTGGTACCAGTTGCCGAGCACCTGGATCGCCGCGCAGATCGCCAGGACCGGAGCCCCCCGTCCGGCCGCCCGTTGCAGTCCCGGATGTCGCTGCAGGTGTCGCGTGGCGAGGCGTTGCGCCGAGTCCTCGGCCCCGCCGAGGGTGTAGAGATCCAGGGAGTCGGGCACCGGGTCGGTCAGGTTGATCGACACGACCTCGGCATCGTGGCCGCGCATCCGCAGGCGCTGCCGCAGGACCAGCGCATTGCCGCCGTCGCCGTAGGTGCCCATCACGTCGGGCAGCACGAGCCCGATCCGCACGGTGGACTCAGACATGCGCGGCTCCCTTCGCCAGGGCGGTGTTCAGATCCCGGAACGCGGTGTAGTTGGCCAGGACCTCGACCCGTCCGGGCGGGCACGACGCGATGGCCCGGACCGGATCCGCCACCAGCGTGTGCTCGACCCCGGCGTAGGTCAGCCGCACGGCCAGGTCGGTACCGCGTTCGCCGGAGGCCACCACCTGCACGCCCTCGAAGTGCTCGAACCGCACGTCCCACAGCCACGACAGGTCCTCCCCGTCGGGCACCTGCCCGTTGACCGCGATGACCAGACCGTCGACCGTCGGGTCGATCATCGACAGGGCTTCCTGCCATCCGGCCGGATTCTTCGCCAGCAGCATGTGCACCGAATGCGGACCCACCTGCACGGTCTTGTACCGGCCGGCGACCTCCTCGACGACACCCGCGGCGGCGACGGCCGCGGCCGGATCCGCGCCGAGGGCGACCGCCGCGGCCACCGCCTGCGCGGCGTTGCCGCGGTTGGCGCGCCCCGGCAGGGTCAGCGTCATCGGCAGCACCAGCCCGTCCGGGCCGTAGAGATTGTCGTCGTCGACCCACCAATCCGGTTCGGGCCGTGCGAAATCCGATCCCGTGCTGCGCCAGTGCCCGTCCTCCCACAGGATCGGCTCGCCGGTGCGGGGGCAGCTGACCGAGTCGCCCGACCAGCCGGCGCCCGCCGCCACCCACACCACGTTCGGATGGTCGTAGGCGACGGAGGTGACGAGCACGTCGTCGCAGTTCGCGACGACCACCGCGTCCGGGTGCCGTTCGAGACCGGCCCGCAGCTTGCGTTCGATCATGTTGATCTCGCCCACCCGGTCCAGCTGGTCGCGGCTCAGATTGAGCAGCACGATCGCTTCGGGGTCGAGGGCGTCGGCGACGTGCGGGGTGTGCAACTCGTCGACCTCGATCGCCGCGAGCGGCGCCTCCTGATTGGCGACCAGCGCGGCGACGATGCCGGCGTCCATGTTCGCCCCGTCGGCCTGGGTGGCGACGGAGTCCATCGTCTCCAGCGCCGCCGCCGTCATCCGGGTGGTGGTGGACTTGCCGTTGGTGCCGGTCACCAGGACGGTGCGTCGTCCGCGCCCGAGCTGCTCCATCAGCCGCGGATCGATCTTCAGCGCGACGAGACCGCCGATCATCGAGCCCTTGCCGCGCCCGGCCTTCTGCGAGGCCCACGAGGCGGCCTTCGCCGCGCGCAGCGCCAGCCGCCCGCGCCCGGTGATTCGAGTGCTTGTACCCACGTCGCGAGTTTTCCACAGCGGCGCCGGCGTCGCCGCAGCGCCGCCGTGTCCGCGCCGTCACACGCCGCTGCGCCGGGGCGAATCGCTCACAGCATCCGCGGTGCCGGATGCATCCGCGCAGGTGGCGTGGTCCCCTGGGGCGGGGAGGTGGTCGCCGTGGCGGATGCGGACACAACCAGCGGGAACACCGGGACGTACGTCGTGGTGGGCGACACCACGGTCGCGCGCCGGGTCTGCGCCTCGCTCGTCGTCCTGGGCTGCACCGTGCGGCATGCGCCCCGGCCCGACGACGACGAGCTGCGGGCCCTACTGGACCGGCCGCCGGTCGCCGGGATCGCGGTGCTCCTGCAGGACGACGTGGTGGCGCTGCGGTACGCGCTCGCCGCGGCGCACCTGCAGCCGGACGCCCCGATGGTCGCGACGATCTTCGACCGCACGATCGGCGATCAGCTCGCCCGGTTCCTGCCGCAGTGCGACGTGACGTCGCCGGCGGACCTGGCCGTGGCGTCCCTGGCCGGGCCGTGCGTGGCACCCGACCTGCTGGCGGTGACCTCCACCCGCGGACCGCGCGGCATCCGCGCGGCCGGTGACGTGCTCGACGAGGTGCCCGTCGCGGTGCCGCGCCGCATGGCGTGGCAGCGGTGGGCCGGGCAACTCACCGCGGTGCTGCGCACCCACGAGACCGGCACCCGCATCCTGCTCGCCGGGCTGCTCGGGCTGGCTGCGGTGCTGTTCGGCGACTGGGCCTGGCTGACCTTCGGGGAGGGCAAGGGAACGATCGACGCGTTCCACGAGGCGGTCCGCGTGGTCACCACGGTCGGACCGGCGGCCGACCCGCACGGCAACGAGGCATACGCCGCGATCGCGTCCACCGCGATGCTGGCGACGATCGTGTTCACTGCCATGTTCACCGCCGGGGTGGTGGACCGGCTGCTGGGTCCGCGCCTGACCGCGCTGCTCGGCCCGCGATCGCTGCCCCGCTCCGGGCACGTGATCGTCGTGGGCCTCGGGCAGGTGGGTCTGCGGCTGTGCCGGGAGCTGCGGGACCTCGGCATCCCGGTGGTGGGTGTCGAGCGGGACACGAATGCGCGCAACCTGCGACTGGTGCGCGACCTGAATATCCCCGCCGTGGTCGGCGACGGCGGCGACCGCCGGCTGCTCGAGCGGGTCGGGGTCCATCGGGCGGTCGCGCTCGCCGCGGTGGGGTCCGACGACCGGGACAACGTCGCGGTCTCGCTCGCCGTCCAGGGCATCGCACCGGGCCTGCGGCTGGTCTTGCGCGCCGGGGAACGCGAGGTGCTCGCCGAGACGGGCTCGCTGCTGCCGCTGGGCGTGATCCGCGACGTGACGAGCCTGAGCGCGACGTACGTGCTCGCGCGTCTGCTCGGTCGCGAGCCGCTGGGGGTGGTCGCCGGTGCGGTGCATGTGCACCTGCGCCTTCCGGACGGCCGGTTCGAGGAACTGCCGATCGCGTCGCCGGGGGGCTGCCGGCACGCGCCGGTCGCGGGCGCGGGCATGCGGTAGCCGCCGGTGGGTATGCCGGAGGGGCAGGTATGCCGGAGGGAACCCGACCCGAGGGAGGAATCGTCGCGATGCTGCTCTCCGTGGGGCACGGACGGCTCGACCGGACGCAACTGGCCGAGCTGCTGCATTCCGCCGGCGTCGAGTCGCTGGTCGACGTCCGGCGTTTCCCGGGCAGCCGGCGCAACCCGGACCTGTCGAGCGACGCGATGACGCAATGGCTGGCCGATGCCGGCATCGGCTACCGGCTCGAGCGGCGACTCGGCGGCCGGCGACGGCTCCCCGCCGGGACGACGCCCGAGGACTCGTGGTGGCGGGTCGAGCAGTTCGCCGCCTACGCCGCCCACACCCGCACCGAGGAGTTCGCCGACGCGCTCGACGGGCTGCTCGAGGAGTCCGAGCGGCGCCGGACCGCGATGATGTGCAGCGAGAGCGTGTGGTGGCGATGCCACCGCCGCCTCGTCGCCGACGTCGTCGTGCTGCGGTTCGGCCACGACGTCGAGCACCTCATGCACGACGGCCGTCTACTGGCGCACGAGGCGGCGCCGGGTGCCCGCATGCGGGCGGACGGGCACGTGGTGTGGGACGGCGGGGATGTGGACGGCTAGGTGCCGGGCTCACCGAAACTGCCGTGCCGCCCGGCACCGCCGGCGAACCGGGACGCGCCCTCGAGCGTGTCGTGCGCCAGGGAGACCGCGCCGTGCCGGAATTCGTTGAGCAACGCCTGGTCCTCGTCGAGCCCGTGCTGCTCGAGCAGCGAGAGGCGGTCCCGGCGCAGACAGGTCTGCGGGAAGGCGGCGATCTCGGCGGCGAGAGCGCGGGCCGCGGTGAGTGCCTGACCGGCGGGAACGAGCCGGTTGACCAGCCCGATGCTCAGCGCCTCGCCGGCGTCGACGGGACGGCCGGTCAGGACGAGATCCATCGCGCGGCTCTCGCCGATGAGCCGCGGCAGCCGCACCGTGCCGCCGTCGATCAGCGGCACGCCCCAGCGGCGGCAGAACACGCCCAGGACCGCCCCCTCCTCGGCGACGCGCAGATCGGCCCACAGGGCCAGTTCGAGCCCGCCGGCGACGGCGTGCCCCGAGATCGCGGCGACGACGGGCTTGGACAGCCGCATCCGCGACACGCCCATCGGCCCGTCCCCGTCCGGGGCGACCCGGTTCGGGTGTCCCTCGCTGATCGCCTTCAGGTCGGCACCGGCGCAGAAGGTGCCGCCGGTGCCGTGCAGCACGGCGACCGCCGCGCCGTCGTCGGCGTCGAAGGCGCGGAAGGCGGCGGCCAGCGCCTCGGCCGTCGCCCGATCGACGGCGTTGCGGACCCCCGGACGGTTGATCCCGATCGTCGTGACCGGGCCGTCGCGGTCGACCAGCACCGGATCCGGTGTCATCTGATGTGCGGCGCGGATACTCCCTCGTTCACGAGGGAGAGGAAGCGCCGTCCTCCCTCCGGGTGGTGGTGCGGTTGCGGTCTGAGCCGGGAATCTCCTGCCTTCAGGAAGGAGAGGCGTTAACGTTCTCGTTCCGGCAGGCAGCAGATGGTCAGGACAGCGCCTTGGCCTTGAGAGCCTGGTACTCGGCTTCGGTGATGGTGCCCGCGTCGAGCAGCGCCTTGGCGTCGGCGATGTGCTCGGCGGGGGACTTGCCGGCGACCTCGCGGATGTAGCTGTCCTGGGCCTGCTTGGCCTGGGCGTATTCCCGTGCGGACCGCTCGGCCATGCCCTTGCCGTTGACGATCAGGTAGATCAGGGCGGTGAGGAACGGCAGGAAGATCAGGAAGACGATCCAGATCGCCTTGATCCAGCCGGACTGCTGGTGGTTGCGGAACAGGTCGCCGATGATCGAGAAGAGCACCATCAGGTACGCGATGAACGCGAAGCTGATGATGATGAACCAGATGATGTCCCAGAAATCCATGTGACGCTCCCTTTCGTGGGGCACGCGCGAGGTGGGAAAACGCGGAATGCGGCGGCACTCCCCGGGGAAGAGTACCGCCGCATTCGTCCGAATTCCTGCCGAATCGACCGGCGTTCGCGGGACCCGGAGGGCTCAGTGCGCCCGGTTCACCGCCGACACCACCGCGCGCAGCGAGGCCGTCGTGATGGACGGTGCGATGCCGGCGCCCCAGACCAGGGCCGTGACGCCGTCGGGCCGGGTCACGTCCGCTTCGACGTACGCGGCGGCGAGGGCGTCGTCGCCGGCCGACATGGCATGCTCGGCGTAGCCGCGGACGGCCACCTGGTAGCCCAGGGATTCCAGGGCGTCGACGAAGGCCGCGAGCGGCCCGTTGCCGGACCCGGTGATCTCCTGTTCCTTGCCGTGGTACTTCACGACCGCGGTGACGGTGTCGGTGCCGTCGTCGGTCTCGGCCGCCGTGACCTTCTGCCGCATCCGCTCGAGCGGAGTGGTCGGAGCCAGGTACTCCTCGTGGAAGATGTCCCACATCTCCTTGGGGCTGACCTCGCCGCCCTCACCGTCGGTGACGCGCTGTACCGCCTGCGAGAACTCGATCTGCAGCCGTCGCGGCAGGTTCAGGCCGTGGTCGTGCTTCATGATGTACGCCACGCCGCCCTTGCCGGACTGCGAGTTGACCCGGATCACGGCCTCGTAGCTGCGGCCCACGTCCTTCGGGTCGATGGGCAGATACGGCACCGCCCAGGTCAGGTCGTCGACGTCGGTGCCCGCGGCATCGGCGTCGGCCTTCATCATGTCCATGCCCTTGTTGATGGCGTCCTGGTGGCTGCCGGAGAAGGCGGTGTAGACCAGGTCACCGCCGTAGGGGTGCCGCTCGGGCACGGGCAGCTGGTTGCAGTACTCGACGGTGCGGCGGATCTCGTCGATGTCGGAGAAGTCGATCTGCGGATCCACGCCCCGGCTGAACATGTTCAGGCCCAGGGTCACCAGGCACACGTTGCCGGTGCGCTCGCCGTTGCCGAACAGGCAGCCCTCGATGCGGTCGGCGCCGGCCTGGTAGCCCAGTTCGGCCGCCGCGACACCGGTGCCGCGGTCGTTGTGCGGATGCAGCGACAGGATGATCGAGTCGCGCTTGGCCAGGTTGCGGTGCATCCACTCGATCGAGTCGGCGTACACGTTCGGCGTGGCCATCTCGACCGTGGCCGGCAGGTTGATGATCACCGGGTTCTCGGGGGTCGCGCCCAGGGTGTCGACGACCGCGTCGCACACCTCCTTGGCATACGACAGTTCCGTGCCGGTGTACGACTCGGGGGAGTACTCCCACCGCCAGTTCGTGTCGGGGTGGTTCTTCGCCTCCTCGAGCACCAGCTCGGCCGCGTCGGTGGCGATCTTCTTGACCGTGTCCTTGTCCGCCCGGAACACCACGCGACGCTGCAGGATCGACGTCGAGTTGTAGAAGTGGACGATGGCCGAGTGGGCCCCGGCGCACGCCTCGAAGGTGCGCTTGATCAGCTCGGGGCGGGCCTGCGTCAGCACCTGGATGGTGACGTCGTCGGGAATCGCGTTGTCCTCGATGATCTCTCGGACGAAGTCGAAGTCGGTCTGGCTCGCCGACGGGAAGCCGACCTCGATCTCCTTGTAGCCCATGCGTACCAGCAGGTCGAACATGCGCCGCTTGCGGGCGGGGCTCATGGGGTCGATGAGCGCCTGGTTGCCGTCACGCAGGTCCACCGCGCACCAGGCGGGCGCCCGGTCGATGATCTTGTCCGGCCAGGTGCGGTCGGGCAGCGTGATCGGCTCGACCTCCTCGGCGAACGGCCGGTACCGGTAGGTCGGCATCGAAGAGTTCTTCTGCTTGTTCCACGCCGGCTGATCGGCGGGGGCGGGCTTGCTCGGCGGCGTGATCGTGCGCGAGCCGGAGGTGAATGCGTCGGCGGGTGACATGACGTAGCTCCAAAAAATGGGGACCGGTGAGTCCGGATGAGGATACGACCGGCGCGACAACACCCCGCGACGGGAAGCCGGTCTGGTCAGATCCCGCCGCGGCGGCCGAGGAGAAGCGCGCGCTGCATGCCAGGCAGTGTACTCGCCGGCCCCGCCGGAGCCCACCCGGAGGTGAGGGATTCCATAAACGATCTCGAAACCGATCCCGAACAGCCGGGCCCGCGCGAACGTGACCCGATCGATACGAAGGGCCCCGCCGCGGTCCGTGCCGGTCCAATACGTTGACCTCATTCGTCACATGAGAATCACCTGTCACAGAAGTCCTGCGGAAGACGCGATCCGGTCACCCGGACGGGAGGAGAGTTCATGAGCGCGGTCCGGTCGGCGACGACGTTCACCTCCGCGCTGCTGCTGGCGCTCGGCTGCGCGGTGCCGTTCGCCGCCACCGCCCACGCCGAACCCTGCGGGAATTCCGGACCCGGAAGCAGCGGCTTCGGCAGCAGCAACCCCGGTGCCGGGACACCACAGGGACCGCTCCCGACGATCACCTCCGGTCCCACCCGCACCGTCGCCTGGGTCACCGGGCCGCGCAGCCCGAACCGGACCGACACCCGGTTCTCCGTCTCGGGTACCGATCTGGGAATCATGTGGGACAACGGTGAAACCGGACCCGGCCGCCAGGTGCTCATGGCCTTCGGCGACACCTTCGGCGACTGCTCGGTCGAGGGCGACGAATGGCGCCGCAACATCCTCATGCGCAGCGCGGACACCGAGCTGTCGGACGGCATCGCCGTGCCCGAGCCCCGCCCCGGCGATCCCTCTTCCGGCGCACCGGTGCTCGCCTCCGACCCGAACTTCGCCCGGGAGATCCTCGGCAGCATCGGCATCGACGGGGTCGAGACCACCGTCGTGCCCACCGCCGCTGTCGCCGTCGGCGGCACCCAGTACATCAACTTCATGTCGGTGCGCGCCTGGGGCGAGCCCGGGGAATGGTGGACCAACGCCTCCGCCCTCGCGTACTCGACCGACAACGGTGAGACGTGGACCGTCGACCCGGCCACCGCGCGGATCAACACACCGGTGGAGGTGCCCGGCGTCCAGCAGCTGGCCGTCGGCAACGCCGGGTTCCAGCAGCACGCGTACGTCAAGCACGAGGGCTACGTCTACGACTTCGGCACGCCCAACGGCCGCTTCGGACCGGCCTACGTCTCCCGCGTGCCCGAGGCGCAGATCCGAGACCTCGGCGCCTACGAGTTCTGGACCGGCACCGGCTGGGTGCTCGGCGGAATCGATGCGGCAGTGCCCGTCGTCGACGGCCCGGTCGGCGAGATGTCGGTGCACTGGACCGGCAGCACCTTCGTCCTCCTCTACGGCAACGAGGAAGGCGGCCGGATCGAGATGCGCACGAGCGCGCGGCCGGAGGGCCCGTGGAGCGCGCCGCGCGTGCTCGTCACCAGTGCCCAGATCAGCGGCCTGTACGCGCCGTACATCCACCCGTGGTCCAGCGGCAACGACCTCTACTTCGTCGCGTCCCGCTGGAGCGACTACAACGTCATGCTGCTGCGCACGACCGTCGCGGGCTGAGCCGCTCGTCCCGAGCGGCCGTTGTCGGCCGCATCCCGCCGCGCGGACCCGCGTCCCGCCGCGCGGACCCGCAGCGTCCGCCGGCGCTCCCGCCCGCCGCTGCCGTTGCCGTCCGAGATCGCGTTCGGGCCCGGCGATTACGGTCTGCTGCCGAGGTTGCCGCCGGATGGGCGGGGCGGGTCGGGGCAGGTCGGGCCGCATCCCTTCGGGCCGCATCGGTAAGCTGGTCCCCTGGACTTGCACCCAAGACCCCGGAGGTTCGCCAGCGTGGCACTCGTCGTCCAGAAGTACGGAGGATCCTCGGTCGCGACGGCCGAACGGATCCGGCGCGTCGCTGAACGGATAGTCGAGACCAAGAAGGCGGGCAACGACGTCGTCGTGGTCGTGTCGGCGATGGGCGACACCACCGACGAGCTGCTCGACCTCGCTCAGCAGGTGTGCCCCGCCCCGCCGGCGCGTGAGATGGACATGCTCCTCACCTCCGGTGAGCGCATCTCCAACGCCCTGGTCGCGATGGCGATCCACTCGCTCGGCGCCGAGGCACGCTCGTTCACCGGCTCCCAGGCCGGCGTGATCACGACGGGCAGCCACGGCAACGCGAAGATCATCGACGTCACCCCCGGCCGCGTCCGGACCGCGCTCGACGAGGGCAGCATCGTCCTCGTCGCCGGTTTCCAGGGCGTGAGCCAGGACAGCAAGGACATCACCACCCTCGGCCGCGGCGGGTCCGACACCACCGCCGTGGCCCTGGCCGCGGCGCTCGACGCCGATGTCTGCGAGATCTACACCGACGTCGACGGCGTCTTCACTGCCGACCCGCGCATCGTCAAGGACGCGCAGCGGCTCGAGAAGGTCTCGTTCGAGGAGATGCTCGAGCTCGCGGCCTGCGGCGCGAAGGTGCTCATGCTGCGCTGCGTCGAGTACGCCCGCCGCTACAACGTGCCCGTGCACGTTCGTTCGTCGTACACCACCAAGCCCGGCACCATCGTGTCCGGATCGATGGAGGACATCCCCGTGGAAGAGGCTCTGATCACCGGCGTCGCGCACGATCGCGGCGAGGCCAAGGTCACCGTCGTCGGCCTGCCCGACACTCCCGGCTACGCCGCGAAGGTGTTCCGCGCCGTCGCCGAGGCCGAGATCAACATCGACATGGTGTTGCAGAACATCTCCAAGGTGGAGACCGGCAAGACCGACATCACCTTCACCCTGCCGAAGAGCGACGGCCCACGTGCCGTGGAGTTGCTGAGCAAGCAGCAGGAGGAGATCGGCTTCACCCAGGTGCTGTTCGACGACCACATCGGCAAGGTCTCGCTCGTCGGTGCCGGAATGAAGAGCCATCCGGGCGTCACGGCGAAGTTCTGCGAGGCCCTCGCGGACGCGGGCATCAACATCGATCTCATCTCCACCTCGGAGATCCGCATCTCGGTGCTCGTCGACGACACCGAACTCGACGACGCGGTGCGCGCCCTGCACGCCGCCTTCGAACTCGGCGGCGACGAGGAAGCCGTCGTCCACGCCGGAACGGGACGGTAGATCATGACCACCATCGCAGTCGTAGGTGCCACCGGCCAGGTCGGCATCGTCATGCGCACCCTGCTCGAGGAGCGCAACTTTCCCGCCGACAAGGTGCGCTTCTTCGCCTCGGCCCGCTCGGCCGGCAAGAAGCTGCCGTTCCGCGGGGAGGAGATCGTCGTGGAGGACGCCGCGGCGACCTCCGACGAGGATCTGAAGGGCATCGACATCGCCCTGTTCTCGGCCGGTGCGACGCTCTCGCGTGCCCAGGCGCCGCGGTTCGCCGCCGCCGGGGCGGTCGTGGTCGACAACTCCTCGGCCTGGCGCAAGGACCCCGAGGTGCCGCTCGTCGTGAGCGAGGTGAACCCGCAGGAGGCGAAGAACCCGCCGAAGGGCATCATCGCCAACCCGAACTGCACCACCATGGCCGCGATGCCGGTCCTGAAAGTGCTGCACGACGAAGCCGGCCTGCAGCGACTGATCGTCTCGAGCTACCAGGCGGTCTCCGGCAGCGGCATCGCGGGCGTCGAGGAGCTGCTCGGCCAGGCCCGCGCCGTCATCGGCGACGCCGAGAAGCTCGTGCACGACGGCAGCGCCGTCGACTTCCCGGCTCCGGACAAGTACGTCGCGCCGATTGCGTTCAACGTCCTGCCGCTCGCGGGTTCGCTCGTCGACGACGGCAGCGGCGAGACCGACGAGGACCAGAAGCTGCGCAACGAGTCCCGCAAGATCCTCGGACTGCCGGATCTGCTGGTCTCGGGTACCTGCGTGCGGGTGCCGGTGATCACCGGTCACTCGCTGTCGATCAACGCCGAGTTCGAACGCCCGCTGTCGGTCGAGCGCGCGAACGAACTGCTCGCGAACGCCCCCGGCGTGCGCCTCGTGGATGTTCCGACGCCGCTGCAGGCCGCCGGCCAGGATCCGTCGCTGGTGGGCCGGGTCCGGCAGGATCCGGGTGTGCCGGACGGCCGCGGTCTCGCGCTGTTCGTCTCGGGGGACAACCTGCGGAAGGGCGCCGCCCTCAACACCATTCAGATCGCCGAGCTGCTGGTGTAGGTTCTTCGCCCCGAGGGGGAGGTTGCCGCGACACGTCGCCGGCAACCTCCCCCTCGTCGTTCTCGGGGGACGTCGACGCATGGGCGCGGCGTTCCTCGTGCCGGTTTCGCCGGCAGAGACGATCAGGATGCGGTTGTGTCCTCCGACGAGACCGGGTCCTCCGACGAGACCGGTTCATCGGATTCGTCGAACAACGGCCGGTTCCCCTGAGCGAGCATGAGGTGGTCGTTGTGGGGTTCGGCTGCCGTGGCGGCGGTGGTCGTGTTCACGGGCGTTTCTCTACGGTCGCCTGGGACAGGCGAACCTCGGGCGGAGCGATCGGTTTGTCGAAGGCGGGGCGTGCGGGTCGCGTCGAACGGGACAGCTTCGAGACGCAGAACTGTCGTAGGAATGTACGGGTCGCGAAATCCACCTCATCCGTCGGAGTGGTGGTCACCATCGCCAGAAGACGTCGGTAGAACACCGCGGGGGTGAGCCCGAATTCGGGAAGGATGTGCTCGTCTCCTCCGCCGAAGGGGGACCACTTGGCGGCGAATGCCAGCATCGCGCGATCGTCCGGGCGCATGTGTGCTCCTTCCGGGTGGGCGATCAGGTCAGGTCGGCTGTGGTGAAGCCGTGTTCGAGGGTGTTCTTGACGGTGGTGAGGAAGCGGGCGGCGTCGGCGCCGTCGACGATGCGGTGGTCGTAGGTGATCGACAGGTAGGCCATCGAGCGCACGTCGATGCGGAGTTCACCGTCGGCTCGGGTGGGGATCAGTCGTTCGACGACGGCGCCGACACCGAGGATGCCGGTCTGGGGTTGGTTGAGGATCGGGGTGTCGAACAGGGCGCCGCGGCTGCCGGTGTTGGTGAGGGTGAAGGTGCCGCCGGTCAGCTCGTCCGGGGAGATGGTGCCGGTGCGGACCTTCTCGGCCTTGTCGGCGACGGCCCGGGCGAGTCCTTCGATGCCGAGCGTGTGGGCGTCGCGGAGGACCGGCACCATCAGCCCTTTGTCGCTGTCGACGGCCATGCCCAGGTGGCAGTGGTGGTGGTAGGTGACCTCGGTGACCTCGGTGTTCAGCGAGGCGTTGAGAACCCGGTGCTCGGCGAGCGCATCGACGGCGGCCTTGGCGAAGAACGGCAGGAACGACAGCTTGATGCCGGTGCGTTGGTAGAACTCGTCCTTGTGGGCGGCCCGCAGCCGGGCAATGGCGGTGACGTCCACCTCGAGCACCGTGGTCAGCTGCGCGGCGGTCTGCAGCGAGTCGACCATTCGCCGGGCGATGGTGCGGCGGATGCGGGGCAGCTTCTCCACCGTCGACCCGTCTGAACCGGCGTGGTCCTGTGGCCGGGATGCATCTTGGGCAGGAATCCGAGGTTCCGGTGGCGACGGCCGCAGGGGAGGAGCCGTCGCCCCCGGAACCGGGGGCGCCGCCGCAGCCGGGGATGCCGGGTCCGCAGCGGGCGCCGGGAGGGGTGGCGCAGGGGGTGTGGGCGCCGATCCGGTGCCCGGTGCGGTGATGACGGCCAGGTCGGTGCCGACGGTGACGACGTCGTTCTCCTCGGCGAGGATCCGTTGCAGGACACCGGTGACGGGCGAGGGGATTTCGGTGTCGACCTTGTCGGTGGCGACCTCGAGCAGCGGCTCGTCGGCGGTGACGTGGTCGCCGGGTTGTTTGAGCCAGCGGGTGACGGTGCCCTCGTCGACGCCCTCGCCGAGGGCCGGCATGCGCACGGTGGTGCCGGTGAGTTGTCCGGTGGTCATGGGGGTCCCTTCTGTCTCCGGTGATGCGGGAACGGTGCCAGGTCAGGGAAGGAGGTCGAGGGCGGCGGCGACGATGCTGTCGGTGTCGATGCCGTGGTAGCGGTAGACGTCGTCGAGCCCACCGACCTGCCCGAAGCGGCTGACGCCGAGGCAGGTGCTGCGCACCCGGTTGATGCCGGCGAGGAAGGCCAGGGTGTGGGGGTGGCCGTCGAGGACGGTGACCATCGGGGTGGCGCGGTCGGCGGGGAAGAGCTGATCGAGGATCCAGCTCTCACCGCGGCCGCGGCCCTGGCGGGCCTGCCAGGCCTCGAACAGCAGTCCGGGGCTGGTGATGCACAGCACGTCGGCGCGCGCCCCGGTGGCCTCGAGCCGGTCCGCGGCGGCGAGCGCCTCGGTGAGCATCGCGCCCATCGCCACGATCGTCACCTGCGCGCCCTCGCGGCGCCGGATCGGGTAGCCGCCGGCGACGACCTGGCGGCGGCGGCGTTCGCGCGCGGCCGGGTCGGTGGGCACGGCGGCGAGGGTCTGATCGACCGGGCGGGTCGACAGCCGCAGGTACGCCGAGGTGCCGTCGGGGCGGCCGAGCCGGGCGAGGGAGGCGAGCAGGGTCCATTCGACGTCGAGGGCGAAGGCCGGTTCGTAGCTGATGCAGCCGGGTTGTTCGAGACCGATCGAGGGGGTCTTGATCGACTGGTGCGCACCGCCCTCGGCGGCGAGGGTGACCCCGGAGGGGGTGCCGACGAGGATGGACTGTCCGCCGGCGTAGATGCCGTACGACCAGGGTTCGAGGGCGCGTTCGACGAACGGGTCGTAGAGCACCCCGATGGGCAGCAGCGGCTGGCCCCAGCGGCTCCAGGTGGCGCCGAGTTCGCCGATCAGCCCGACCAGGTTGGTTTCGGCGATGCCGAGTTCCATGTGCTGGCCGGTGGGGCGTTCGTTCCAGTGCATGATCGTCTCGGCGTCGTCGGCGAACCAGTTGTGCCGCTCGGCCGCCGACCACACCCCGACCTTGTTCACCCAGCCGCCGAGGTTGGTGGTGGAGCTGACGTCGGGGCTGACGGTGACCACCCGCCCGGCGGCCTCGGGGGCTTCGCGGGTCAGGTCCAGCAGTACCCGGCCGAGGGCGGCCTGGGTGGTGGCGGTGCCCTTGGGGGTGCGGCCGATGTCGGTGGGCAGCGTCAGGGCCGGCAGCGCCGGGACCGGGTCGCGCCGCAGCCGGTCGGCGGCGGCCCGGCACAGCTGTCCTGCCGCGGTGTCGGCCGCGAACCGGCCCCACGGGTGCTGCGGGTCCATTCCCAGACTCGAGGCCAGTTGCGTGTATTCGTCGACGGTCAGCAGCGCGGAGTGGTTCTGCGGGTGCCCTTCGGTGGGCAGGCCGTAGCCCTTGATGGTGTAGGCGATGATCACCGTGGGGCGGGTGTCGTCGATCTGCCGGTACGCCTGCGACAGGGCCTGCAGATCGTGCCCGCCGAGGTTGCGGACCGCGGCGGTCAGGGTCGCATCGTCGAGGGTGGCGATCAGCTCGGCGATCTGGGTGCTGCCGGGGCCGTCGCCGGGCAGCCGGTCGCGGACCTCGGCCGGGGTGCAGCGCAGCAGCCGCTGGTATTCCGGATTCGGCATGTCCAGGATGCGGGTGCGCAGCCCGTCCCCGCCGGGTCGGGTGAACAGTTCTTCGAGCAGCGTGCCGAACTTGACGGTGACGACCTGCCAGCCGGCGGCGTCGAACATCTTCTCCAGGCGGCGGGCGGCGATGTTGGGCACCACCCGGTCCAGGGACTGGCGGTTCAGATCGACGATCCACACCACCTCCCCGAGGTCGGTGATCCCGGGATCGAGGATGGCCTCCCAGACCGCGCCCTCGTCGAGTTCGGCGTCGCCGACCAGCGAGTACTGCCGGCCGCGGCCGGTGCCGGCGAGGTGGGTGTCGACGTAGCGGCGGGCCATCGCCCCCCAGATCGGGGCGGTGGCACCGATCCCGACCGACCCGGTGGAGTAGTCGACCGGATCCGGGTCCTTCGCCCGGCTCGGATACGACTGCAGGCCCCCGAATTCGCGCAGGGTGGTCAGGTACTTCTCGTCCAGTTCGCCGAGCAGGTAGTTGATGCTGTGCAGCACCGGAGACGCGTGGGGTTTGACCGAGACCCGGTCGCCGGGACGCAGGTGCTCGAACCACAGGGCGGTCATGATCGAGACCATCGACGCGCACGAGGCCTGATGGCCACCGACTTTCAGGCCGGTGGGGTTGGGGCGGACCCGGTTCGCGTGGTGGATCATCGAGGTCGACAGCCACAACACCCGCTGCCGGATCGCCTCGAGGGCGGCGAGGTCCTCGCACGCACCGACCTGGCCGGTCGGGTACGAGGTCACGGAGTCGAAGGACACGGGCTGGGACATCGGAACTCTCCTTGAAGACAACAACGCGGAACCGGGCAGGGCTACTGCATCGGGCGCCGGGGGGGAGCCGGCTCGGCCGGCGACGGATGAGAAGGGGCCGAGCGGCGAAGGAATCGGGAGGCCGACCGGATCGTGTCTGGGAGGCTGCCCGACCTGCGGGGTGTGACAACAGTCCACCAGTGGGTGTCTGTTTGCGCAATACTGGAACCGAAAATTGAGCATTATGCACCCCGCCGGCGGGTGTGGACGAGAGGGAGGTGGGCACTGTGCCAAGCACACACCGAGCCGACCGGATAGACGCGCGAATCCTGACCGCCCTGTCCGACGACCCGCGTGCCACTGTGATGGCCATAGCAGAACGAACAGGTCTGTCCCGCAACACCGTTCAAGCACGCCTGAGCAAGCTCGACGAGGCGGGGGCGCTGCGCTCGTTCGAACGCCGCGTCGACCCGGCCATCCTCGGGTATCCGCTGCAGGCGTACGTGCTCACCAACGTCACCCAGCGCAAACTCGACCGCGTCGGAGCCGCACTCGACGCGATACCCGAGGTCCTCGAAGTGCACGGCCTCAGCGGTGTCGCCGACCTGCTCGTCCACGTCGCGGCCCGGGACGCCGACGATCTGTATCGCATCGCCGGGGACATCTTGAACATCAAGGGCGTCAAACGCACCACCACGGCCCTGGTGATGCGCGAAATGGTGGACTACCGGGTGCGGCCACTGCTCGACACCCTCGCGGAGTAAGCAATCCACGATCACTCCCAGCGCAGGCACTCGCTGTGCTCGAGCCGCGGAAGCCGCTCGAACCACGGGTTCTCACCGGGGTGTCCGATGTTGACGACCAGCAGCGACCGCCACTGCCCGTCGGGGAAGAAGTCCGCATCGAGGGCGGCGGCGTCGAAGCCGCTCATCGGCCCGGCCGCGAGACCGCGAGCCCGCACGGCGAGGATGAAGTAGCCGGCCTGTAGCGCCGCGTTCAGCTGGGCGGTGGCCGACCGGACTGCCTCGTTCGATTCGTAGAGCTGCCCGAGTTCGGGCTTGAACGGCAGCAGGGTGCCCATATGGTCGTGGAACCGGGTGTCCACGGCGAGAATCGCCGTGGCCGGAGCCGAAGCGGTCTTGGCCTTGTTGCCGTCGTTCATGTGGGTGACCAGACGATCGCGCCCGGATTCCTTGCGAACGAACACTGTTCGCAGCGGTTGCGTGTTCGCCCCCGTCGGTGCCCACCGCGCCAACTCCCAGATCTCGGTGAGCTGGTCGTCGGACACCGGGATGGGTGCGAAGGAGTTCGCGGTCCGCGCCGCGGTGAACAACGCCTCGAGTGCCCGTTCTTCGACAGGCTCGAGCCGGTGGGGTGCAGGGTTCTCTACGGTGTCGGTCACGGCAGTCCTCACTGATGTCGTGTCTGGCGAGAGCGGTGAAAGGCGTTGGCGTAGTCGATGTACCAGTCCAAGGCATCGGTATCGGCGACGGTGGCCCGGTTCAGTGCACTCTCCGGCGACGCCCCTTGGATGAGCTTCTTGATCGGCACCTCGAGGCGCTTGCCGGTGCGGGTGGTGGGTACGGCCGGGACGTCGATGATCTCGTCGGGCACGTGACGCGGTGAAACCTCGGTGCGGATGGTGGTGCGGATCTTGTCGACGAGGGCGTCGTCGAGGTCGTGACCGTCGTGGAGCACGACGAACAGGGGCATGTGGTAGCCGCCGTCGGGGAGTTCGGCGCCGATGACCAGGGCGTCGGCGATCTCGGGGAGGGCTTCGACAGCCTGGTAGATGTCGGCCGAGCCCATCCGCACACCGCCGCGGTTGATGGTCGAATCGGAGCGGCCGTGGATCCGGCAGCTGCCGTGGCCGGTGATGGTGATCCAGTCGCCGTGCCGCCACACTCCGGGGAAGGTGTCGAAGTACGCGTCGTGGTAGCGGTGACCGTCGGGGTCGTTCCAGAAGTAGATCGGCATCGACGGCATCGGCGCGGTGATGACCATCTCCCCGACCTCGTCGGTGACCGGCTCTCCGTCGGCATTCCAGGCCTCGACTGCGACACCGAGGCACGGCCCCTGCAGCTCGCCCGTGTACACCGGCTGGAGGGGATTGGCGCCGACGAACGCGGTGGCCACATCCGTCCCTCCGCTGTCGGAACCGAGGTGCACATCGGACGCGACCGCCTCGTACACCCAGGTCCAGGTGGACTCGGGCAGCGGGGAGCCGGTGCTCATGATCGACCGCAGCGAGCCGAGGTCGACGTCCGCACCCGGGGTGGCGCCGGCCTTCTCGCACAAGGTCAGGTAGGCGGCTCCGGTGCCGAAACGGGTGACGCGTTCCTTCCCGCAGATACGGAACAGGGTGTCCGGGCCGTCGGCGGTGGGGCTGCCGTCGTAGGTGACGATCGTCGCGCCGGTGACCATGGCGTCGACGAGCATGTTCCACACCACCCACGCGGTGCTGGCGGCGATGAACACCCGATCGGTGGGGCCGAGGTCGTAGTGCAGCGCGTTGGCCTTGAGGGATTCGAGCAGGATGCCGCCGTGCGAGTGCACGATGCCCTTGGGCAGTCCGGTGGTGCCGGAGCTGTAGAGAATCCACAGGGGATGGTCGAACGGCACCTGCTCGTACCGGGGCTCCGCGTCCCCGGTGATCAGCTCGGCGAAATCGAGGACACCGTCGGGAAGCGGTGTCGTGCTGTCGAGGGTGCGGACCAGGACGGTGTGCGCGACGGTGGGCAGCTGGGTCTGCAGCTCGGCGAGCAGGGCACGGCGGTCGACGGTCTTGTGGTTGAACCGGTAGCCGTCGATGCCGATGAGCACGGTCGGTTCGATCTGGGTGAACCGGTCCAGCAGTCCCTTGAGACCGAAGTCCGGGGCGCAGCACGACCACACCGCGCCGACGCTGGCCGCGGCGAGCACCGCGACCACCGTCGGCGCGATGTTCGGCAGCACCGCCGCGATCCGGTCGCCGGGACGCACCCCCATGGCGCGGAACTGTGCGGCGAGATTGGCGACCTGGGACACCAGCTGGGCCCGCCCGATCTCGGATCGGTGGCCGTTCTCGTCGAGCGAGACGATTGCCGGGCCGTCGGCGTCGATGTGCCGTAGCAGGTTCTCCGCCCAGTTCAGCCGCGCCCCGGGGAACCACTGCGCTCCGGGCATCCGAGGCTCGGCCAGGGCCACCGAGCCCGGGTTCGAGGCCGACACGTCGAAGTACTCCCAGATCGAGGACCAGAACCCGTCGAGGTCGGTGATCGACCAGTGCCACAGCGACCGGTAATCGGTGGTGCGCACGTTCTTTTCGGTGGCGAGCCAGCGCTGGTACCGCGACATCCGGCAGGCGGCGACCCGCTCGGCAGCGGGAGACCACAACAGTTCGGGCTCGGGACCGGACATCGGTGGGGGTTTCCTTTCGACTGGTCTGCCACCCCCGCGACCGACCGAGGCATGCGCTGGTGAGTGCGCGGGGTCGGTCGCCGGGACGGCGTCGATTCAGCGGGACAGGAGGGTGCCGACGGTGCGGGCGAGCTCGTCGGCAGGATCGGTGACGCGTTCGGCGCTGCGCCAGGCGACGTGGTTGTCGGGGCGGACCAGGATCGCGCCGTCTTCTGCGATCTCGCGCAGTTCGTTCCATCGGCCGGTGGGATCGGTGTAGTCGGCGCCGTCGGCGATCGTGACGACCTTGATACGGATCCCGAACTTCTTCTCGACCGTGTCGGCCGCGGTCACCCAGGCCTCGCTCTCGGCGCCGGTGACGAGCACGAAGGCGGTGTCGGTGCCGGTGAGGTCGTGGGTGGAGACCCGGCGGCCGTGGTGCTCGATCCAGGCGTGGGGAAGTCGGTGGCCGGGGCGGGTGGTGGGGAAGTACACGCTGCCCATCGGGTCCCGCGGCGGAGCGTCGCTGCCATCGGGCACCAGGGCGCCGTCCTGGTAGGCGAAGCCGATCTCGAGGTCGTGCGCCTGGAACTCGGTGCGCTGGGTGTTGGCGACCTCGAACGCCCGCGCCCGGCGGGTTTCGCCCATCGGGGTGTCGGAGAAGAAGTCGCGGAACACCTGGGTGCGAACCTCGAGAGGCTGATCGGGGCTCAGCCCGAGGCCGGCGTCGATGACCATGTGGTTGAGGAAGGTGAACATGGCCCAGTCGACGTTGCGCATGCCCACCGGGCGCCGTTCCGGTTCGTAGGTGTCGAGCAGCGCGGGGGAGGCGTCCCCCCGCAGGACGGCGGCGAGTTTCCACACCAGGTTGTGGGCGTCCTGGATGGCGGTGTTGAGCCCGAGACCGGTGGTCGGGGGGTGCCGGTGGGCGGCGTCCCCGGCGAGGAAGATCCGGCCGACCTGGTACTTGTCGGCGAGGACCCCTTCGAGGATCCAGTGGCTGACCTTGTGCACCTTCGGTTCGAGGTCGGGCAGCTCGAGCAGTTCCCGCAGCCGGGGCACGATCGCCTCTTCGTCGAAGCGGTTGGGATCGTCCGGACGGAAGGTGAAGTGGATGACGAACTCTTCCGAATGCTTGCCCCAGGTCGGTCCCATCGCGGCCATGGCGCCGCTGTGCCACGAGCCGGCCCCTTCCGGGTTGACCAGCCAGGTGATCAGCACGTCGTCTTCCCAGTACTGCGACAGATCCGCGGTGAAATGGGTGCTGACCATGTCCAGGATCCCGGTCGGGCCTTCCAGCGTCACCCCCAGTTCGGGTCCGACGGTCTTGCCGCCGTCCGCGGCGACCAGGTACTGGGCGTGGACGGTGTAGGTCTGCTGCGTGTCCCGGTCGAGGATGACCGCATCGACGCCGTCGTCGTCCTGGGTGAACGAGACCAGTTCCCGGTGGAAGTGGATCGAGCCCGGTGCGCGCCGCTCGGCGTGCGCGCGCAGCAGCGGCTCGAGCCGCACCTGCGGGTAGTTGCTCGACAGGCACGGGCTGTCGTCGGCGTACTTGTTCTCGAGGCCCCCGCCTCCGAAGGAGTCGAGGGTGAACAGGGTGCGGCCGTCGAGTTCGCCGTCGCCGCCCAGGGAGGTCACCCAGCGGGTCTTGCCCATGTTCTTCGGCGGCGTGCCGACCTCGTAGATCGAGTCCGCGACGCCGTACTGCCGGAGCACCTCCATGGTGCGCTGGTTGAGGTAGTGCGCCTTCGGCAGCGGCGAGGTGCCGGTGTGCCGCTCGACGAGATGGTGGTCGATGCCGTGCTCGGACAGCAGGATCGAGGTGGTCAGGCCGCAGCCGCCGCCGCCGACGACGAGTACGGGAACGGTGATGTCAGACATGGTGCGTGCTCCTGGAAACTGTGGTGAGAGGGTGGGGGCGGCCGGTGGCGACGAAGCGGTGGCGCATCTCGCCGATACCCTCGGCGCGGCTGACGAGTTCGTCGTCGGTGCCGATGAGCCGTTTGGGCTCGCGGGTGAAGCCGATGCCCGCGGGGGTGCCGGTGAAGATCAGATCGCCGGGACGCAGCGGCACGATCGACGACAGGTAGGACACCAGGACCGGGATCGGGAAGATCAGATGCCGGGTGCGGGACTTCTGCATGAGTTCACCCGAGAGCACGGTGCTCACCTCGAGGTCGTCACGATCGGCGAACTCGTCGGGGGTGACCAGCACGGGGCCGATCGGCGCGAAGCCGGTGAAGGACTTGCCGAGGGCGAACTGCTGCGGCGGCGGTCCGGACAACTGCAGCTCGCGTTCGGAGAGGTCCTGACCGAGGGTGAGGCCGGCGACGTGGTCCCAGCCCTGCGAGACGGGAACGTGGCGGGCTTCCTTACCGATGACCGCGACGAGTTCGACCTCGAAGTCCACCGAGCCGCCGGGGTGTTCGATGGTGTCGTACGGCCCGGTGATCGCGGCGGGGAACTTCGTGAACACGAAGGGCGCATCGGGCAATTCGAGACCGGATTCCTCGACGTGATCGGCGTAGTTCACGCCGACGGCGAAGATCTGGCCCGGCCGGGGAACCGGAGCGTGCAGCTCCGATTCGATCACCGAAGCAGCATCGGAGAAGTCCACTGTCCGGGCCCACGAGACGAACTCGTCCCAGCGCTCGAAGATCTGCTGGGGATCTGCGGAGAAGCGCCCGGCGCTGGCGGTTTCGACGTCGACGCCGCGTCCGTCCGCGACGAGGGTGAGCCGGCCGGATTGATTTGCCACACGCATGAGAACGAGTCCTTCGAGAGACGATCGAGTGTCGGTATCGGTAGAGACCGTCGGGTCAGCTGGTGAGCGCGACCATCGGATCGGGCAGATGGGGGCTGGTCTCGAGAGCCCAGGCATGGGTGGTGATCTCCGAGACCGGGGTGCCCATCGCGAGCGCCTCACGCATCAACTCGGGGACGAACGACACACCGACGGGGTTGTTGCCGTATTCCGGCCCGTGCATGTACTCGGTCGCCTCCTCCGGGGTGGCGAAGTTGTCGATCTGCAGTTCGACGAAATTTCCGTCCGGGTCCTGGTAGTACAGCGACGTGGTCACCCCGTGCTGGATCGGCACCTTCGGTTCGATCCCCTCGGCCTTGAGCCTGTCGTAGCGGTCGAGCAGATCCTGCAGGGTGTCGAAGGTGTAGGCGGTGTGGTGCATGCCGGCGGCTCCGGGGTTGCGCGGCGCCAGTTCGACGGGGGCGCCGAGCAGAGCAACGCGGTGATGCTCCTCGTCGAAGGTGATGAAGCACAGGCCGTGGCCCTCGTAGACCACGTGAGCGTCGAGGACGGCGCAGTACCAGTCCCGCATCTCGTCGAAACGACTGGTCTGCAGCACAACGTGAGCGAACTTCGGTGTGGAGGTCATCGGTGTCTCCTTCGGAGCTGAACGTGGTCGTCGGTGCGAGACCTCGGGCGAATCCGGGCGGACCGCCACGGGGGCCGCTCCGGGCAACAGCGTGCTCAGGACGGGAACGCTGCCGTCTGGGGAAGCGACGGCGCTGCCGGGACGGGTTCGTGGTGTGGTCTCTGTCATGTGATCTGTTGCACAATTCCATCCGATGTCGCCTTGTGCGGCTACGGGCTGGAAGCCAAGAAATCCGGACAGAGTTGGTCTGGAGCCCAATAGAGTCGTGTGCTCACCGTGCTCGGCCCGGATCGGAAGGATGCCGAAGTGCCGCATTGGACATATGAGCTCTCGGGAGCACGTGCACCCCAGCCCGAGGGCGAGTGGCTGAGCCCGGATGCCGAGCGCGTCAGGGAGGCTCTCGGGGACGGGGCGGTGACCTGGGCGGTCGAGGTCGGTCAGGACATCGCCGCCAGGATTGCCCGGAAGATTCCGGCCCTGGCGGACGAGGCGGCTGTCATGGTGGCCATCCGTCGAGCCACCACCTCCACCGCACTGCGCGCACTGATGATGGTGGCCGGTCTCGGCGAGTCCGACACGACGCTGGCGAGTGCCGAGGTCGACGAGATCGCCCGGGACTTCGCCCGACGAGGTATGGAGCTCGACGACCTGCTGCGTACCATTCGCGTGGGGTACGCCGTCCTGGCCGCGGCCTTTCTCGACGCGGCGACTCTCTTGCTTCCGCCCACGGAGAGCAGTGCCGAACTCCGGCGGATCTCGGTGTTGCTCTTCGAGGTGCACGACGACTTCACGGCCGGGGCGGCCTCCGCTTTCATCGCAGAGCAAAGCGTCTGGGCCGCGGGGGTGTCTGCGGCCCGATTCGATCTGGTGAACCAGATCCTGGGAGCCGAGGATGTCGATCGGGTCCACGCCGAGAAGGTTCTCGGCTATCCGCTCGCCGGCCCCCACATTGCGCTCGTCGCGTGGGGCGGACCGCACTCCACCCAGGATCTGCGCACCGTCGTCGACACCGTCCTGCGGGAGCGAGGCACCGCGTCGGCCTCGTTGGTACTACCGGTCGGGCTCCAGACGGTATGGGCGTGGGGAACCGTGCGCCCCGGGAGTTCGCCGCACCGGGGTGCCCTCCCCACGTTCGACGACGTGTTCGTCACGGTAGGGGAGACGGGGGTCGGGGTGGAGGGCTTCCGTCGAAGCCATGCCGAAGCCAAGGCGGTCGAACGACTGATCCGCCTTCACCCGGGCCGGGGTCCCTGCACCGTGGCCCACGAACACGTCGCACTCGAGGTGTTGCTCCTGTCGGATCCGGACGCGGCAGACCAGTTCGCGTCGCGGCTGCTGGGCCCGCTCGCGCAGCGCGAACCTCGCATGGCGGAGCTTCGGTCGACGCTGCGCCGCTATCTCGACATGGATCACAGTCTGTCCAAGGTGGCTGCGGCAGAGCATATCTCGAAGAACACGGTGACCTATCGCGTGCACAAGGCGTTGAATCTGTGTGGTCATTCGGGGGAGACGACCACCGACCTGCGTGCGGCGCTCCGCATTCACGAGTGGCTTCGCGGAGATCCGCTCGCCCGAGAGTAGCGCTCGGCAGTACCGGCATCCTGCGTCTGCAGTTTGGTCTGGAAACCAAGGTTGGTGCGCAACCTTAGGCTGCGCACCAATGCGCAAGGCGCAACCCGTGCGGTCTACTTGTGTCCTAGAACACAGCCGGCCACCGTGGTGAGAGCAGTCGAAGCGGGTCCCGGCGCCCCATCCTCCAGGCCCGCGGCATGTCCCGCGGTCGATCGAAGGACACGTCCGTTGACTTCGCTCCAGGAAACTTTCAAGAACGTGATGGCGCACGTAGCCACCCCCGTCGCCGTCGCAACCTCCATGAACGGCGGGCTGCCCGTCGGCACCACCGTCAGCGCCTTCCTCTCGCTGTCGATGAACCCTCCGATGGTCCTCGTCTCCCTCGACCGGGGGTCCGAAACCCTCGAACTCGTCACCGAGTCGCGCAGGTTCGGCCTGAACATCCTGTCCAGTGACCAACACAGCGCCGCCCTGAAATTCGCCACCAAGAACGGCCTCGGCAAGTTCCACGGGGTTCGCTGGGACATCGACCACGACCTGCCCCGGATCACCGGTGCGGCCGGATGGGTAGCTTGCACCGTCGAACGGATCCTCGAAGGCGGCGACCACATGATCGTGCTGGGCAATGTCGTCGCCGCCGAGCAGCACGACAGCGACCCCCTCACCTATCACCGCCGCACCTTCGGCACCCACTGCGCGCTGGAAATGGTGTAACCGGACAGTTCCGGTCGGCAGCGTCTATCGCTTCTGCCCCTGTTCCCCAGCGCCGAACACCCTCGAGGAGAGGAAAGTCATGACCGCCTCCGTTGCATACGCCGCTGACCCGCGGACCCTGTGGTCGACTGCAGCCGAGGGCATGCGCGCCCTGGCACGAGGCGAACTGATCATCCTGCGGCACGGTGCTCGTCTCGTGCTCGTCGGGTGTGCAGGCACCGTGACCACCGAGCAGATGGCCTTCGTCATTCGACACAGCACGGGATTCGTCCAAGTGGCCCTCCACGAGCGGGACTGCGACCGGCTCGGTCTGCCCGAAGCCACTCCGAGTTCGCGCGCGCCGTCGGCATGCGCATACGGCCAATGTGTTGCCGTCGACGCTTCGGCCGGAGTCACCACCGGCATCTCCGGGGCAGATCGGGCTCGCACCGCCCGGGTGCTCGCGGATCCGCGCTCGAGCGTCGACGACCTCAGCAGGCCCGGGCATCTCGTCCCCGTCCGGGTGGATCCGCGTGTCCTGTGCGAGCGACGGACGGTCGCCGCCTGCGCGCTTGCGCTGACCGATCTGGCACGGCCGGAATACTCCGGTGCGGTCTTCGCCGAACTCGACGGCATCGGCGACCCGGTGAACACCGCAGGTCCCCACGACGCCGAAGCACTGGCCGACAGCTACGGCCTCACCCTCGTAGCACCCGACGAGTATCACGAACGCTCACACTGACCACCGACTTCGTCCGAATCCATTCCGATCCAGTCGATTTCGCGCACCCGAGGTGTGCGGTGCCGGAGTGGGTCAGCTCTCTGCGATCAATTCGACCACCCATCCCGAAGCGAGGAAACCATGGACATCACCGCCGATCAACTGATGAGCCGCGTCAACGACCTGGTGCCGGTCTTGGCCGAACGCGCCCAGAAAACCGAGGAGAACCGGGCGCCGCTCGACGAGACGATCACCGACCTGATCGACTCGGGGATCCTGGCGACGCTGACACCGAAAGCGTACGGCGGGCTCGAGCTCGGTCTCGATGTCGCAGCGGACATCGTTCGCGCCATCAGCGCCGTGTGCCCGTCGACGGGGTGGGTCACGTCCTTCTACATCGGCGCGGCATGGCGGGTGAACATCTTCACCGAGCAGGCACAGCGAGAGGTGTTCGCGGACAAGCCCTACACCCTCACCGCCGGCACTGCCGCTCCACTGCGCGGAGTGCAGAAGGTCGAGGGCGGCTACCGGATCACCGGTCAGACCGCCTGGAACTCCGGCTCCGCTCACGCCGAATGGTTCACCTTCGCCGGAGTTTCCCTCGAGGAGGGTCGCCCGCCGGCGCCCTTGTGGTTCCTCGTTCCTCGCAGTGAGGTCGAGATCCACGACACCTGGTACATCTCCGGCATGGCCGGGACCGCCAGCAACGACGTCTCCGTCGAGGACGTGTTCGTCCCCGACTACCGGACCGGTCCGTTCGACCTCGCCCTCGCCGGCGCGGCGCCGGGCATGCTGCTCCACGACAACCCGATGTACCACCTGCCGTTCCTGCCCTTCGCGATGGCGGAGGTGACGCCCGTCGTCGTCGGGGCCATGCGGGGAGCGACGAACGCCTTCATCGACCGCACCCGTCAGCGGCAGGGAACATTGAGCCAGGAGAAGGCTGCCGGCAAGCAGGCCGCCCAGATGCGGCTCGGCCGTGCCCTTGCCGCGGCGGACGCCGCCGAGACTCTCCTGCGCGCCTTCTTCGAACGCCTCACCGCACAGCGTCCCGAGCAGTCGGATCCGCAGGATCGGGCCGAAATGAAACTGAAGGCGGCGTACATGACCGACCTGTGCCGCAATGCACTCAACGACATCGTGCGCGGCATCGGCGGCGACGGATTCCGCACCGCCTCACCGATCCAGCGCTTCCATCGTGACCTCAGCGTCCTGGCGGTGCATGCCTTCCTCGACATCGACACCGCGTCGGAAACGATGGGTCGCTTCACCCTCGACCTCCCCGTCGCCGACCCGCTGCTCTGACACACCCGGATCGGTCTCCGACATGCCCTCCAGGTGCGCGACGTACGAGCACCTCCACCGCAACGGAAGTGAACGCCATGACCTCGGACACGACCTCCCCCGATGCCACCGCCCTCGAGATCACCCGTAGCCTTCTCCATGCTGCCGACACCGACATCGCCCGATTCTTCGGCTACTTCTCCACGGACTGCCACTTCCGCATGGGGAACAACGACCCGGTCGAAGGAAGCGAGGCGATCCAGCAGTGGGTGGCGTCCTACCTGGGATCGGTCGCCGGAATGCAGCACGTCATCCTCGAACAGTGGTGCGCCGGCAACGTCACCGCCCTGCGCGTGGACGTCACGTACACGATGAACGACGGCACCACGTTCACCCTTCCTGCGGTCACCCGCACCCGCATCGAGGACGGGAAGGTGACCGAGTACCTGATCTTCATGGATCCCAGCCCGGTCGTCGCCGCGCGCTGACACCGGGAGGCGGCTGCCGCCGCGGACCTACCGGTGGCAGCCACCCGACTCGGTGACGCCACCTCGTCCCACCCTGCGCATCCCACACGCCCGGTCGTACTCCACGGCCGCGTACGGGCGGAACACCTCGAAAGGAATCGTCATGAGCCATCCCACAAGTCGCGAGCCGGAACAGGATTCGGTGCGCCCCGGGCCGTCGTCGACGGACGTCGCTGCGGCGATCGATGTGTCGTCGCGGCGACCGGTGGTGATTTCCGGCGCGGGCCCGGTGGGGATGATTCTCGCGCTCGAACTCAGCCTGCACGGGATCCGCAGCACCCTGGTCGAACAGGCTCCGCAGACGACCCGCTTTCCGAAGATGGACCTGACGAATGCGCGCAGCATGGAGCTTCTCGACCGGCTCGGTCTCGTCGACGACATCCGTTCGGTCGGCGTCGCCCCGGAGCACTCGCACGATGTCGTCTTCTGCACCTCGATGGCAGGCCGGCAGGTGGGCCGCTGGAAGTACCCCGCCGTCGACGAGATGTCCGAGTGGATCGCGTCCAGGAACGACGGCACCACACCGGCGCACGCCTGGCAGCGGGTCACCCAGATCGAGGTCGAGAAGCTGCTCATGCGCCGCTGTCTCGCGGACGAGAACATCGAGGTGCTCCGGCCCGGGCGCGTCACCGCCGTCACCCAGGACGACGGCGGTGCCCGGATCGAGATCACCTCCCCGGTCAACGGCACCGTCCACACACTCGCGGCGGACTACGTCGTCGGATGTGACGGCGCCGCCTCGGTCGTGCGGCGCGCCATGGGGCTGACCATGGAGGGCGAGCGCGGCGTCATCACGTTCTGCCAGGTGCATTTCAAGTCCCGGGATCTCGAAACCCTGCACGCGCACGGCCAGTTCTGGCACACCTTCTTCGTCGGCGGCGGAGTCGGCGCGATCATCGCCCAGGACGAACGCGACACGTGGACGCTGCAGACCAGCGCCATCACCGACGGTGTGCGGACCGAAGACATCGACAAGCAGGAACTGCTGGACGCGGTCTGCGGCCGGCACCTCGACGTCGACGAGGTCCTGCAGAGCAGTGTGTGGCACGCGAACGTACTCGTCGCCGACCGGTACCGCCTCGGTCGGCTGTTCGTCGCCGGCGACGCCGCCCACGAGGTCATCCCCACCGGCGGATACGGACTGAACACCGGCATCGCCGACGCCGTCAACCTCGGATGGAAGCTCGCCGCAGTCCTCCAGGGATACGGCGGCAACGACCTTCTCGACAGCTACGAAACCGAGCGCCGACCGGTTGCCGTCATGGCCCGGGACTGGTCGTTCCGCCATCTCGGCGTCCACGTCGAAGCCCAGCAGCTCGTCGACCCAGAACTCGTCGAAGCCGACACCACCGAAGCAGACGAGCACCGGCACGCCCTGGAGGAGTACTTCGCTTCCCACACCGGTGAGCACGAGAGCTTCGGCGTGGAAATGGGGTATGTCTACGCCTCGCCGGTGATCGTCCGGGACGACCGTGCGGTTCCCGACAACGACGGTTCGACCTACATCCCCACCACTCTTCCCGGCGCACGCGCACCGCACGTGCGGCTGCCGGACGGCCGGTCCATGCTCGACGCCTACCGCGACACGTTCACGATCGTCAGCTTCGTCGGCGAGGACGCCGCGACGGAACTGGTCGATGCTGCAGCCGCGGTGAACATGCCCATTCAGGTTCTCGCCGTGGACGACGCCACGGTGCGCGCCGTCTACGAGGCCGATCTCGTACTCGTGCGGCCGGACGGTCACGTGGCGTGGCGCGGAAACAGCATTCCCGAGGATGTGTCCGTGCTGATCGGGGCGGTCACCGGTCGAGTGGACACTTCCGCGTGCTTGGCCACTACTTCCGGTCGAGGACCACAGTTTCCGTGATCGGGGACCGTCCCTGGGTCGACGCCGTGACGTCGGCGAACTCGTCGGCGAGGTAGGCGCTGCTGCCGACGAGCATGATGAGCGCACCCGCGATCCACGCGGTCCAGGCTGCTCCGTCGCCGGCGAACTGTCCGATCCAGGGCGAGATGAACAGGATCAGGCCGACGACGGACAGGGACCAGTGGTCCTTGGTGGGGTCGCGGGCGATCAGCGACCACAGGGCGTAGATCGCGGCGATGGCCCCCAGTCCGAGGGTGACGCCGGAGCCGACGGCGGTGGTGTCGAACCACACCGACGCGGTCATGGTGGCGATGCCCAGGATCAGGGCGATCGCTCCGGCGAACGAGTTCGAGATCTTCATGTGCGCACCTCTCTTCGAATCGCTACATGTTGCGTAGCTACAGAGAGTGTAGCGCTGTTGTAGGATGATCGTCGAAGTCGGGACGGCGGACGGAGGGGTGCATGCGGTCGGGTGAGGGCACTGCGGTCGGTGAGGGCACTGCCACGCCGGAGGAACGCATCGCCGACGCCGTGCTCGAGCTGCTGCGTCGCAAGGGGCCTAGGGCGGTGACGATCGAGGCCGTGGCCGCACACACGGGCATGGCCCGCACCACCATCTACCGTCGCTACCGCGACCGGGACGAGATGCTCACCGCGGTGATGGAACCGATCGCGCAACCGTCGCCTCCCGCACCGGATGCCACCGCGCAGCAGGTGCTGACGTGGCTGACCGAGCAGTCCCTGCGTTCGGTCGACGGCGGTGTGGGCTTCGGGGGTCTCGCCGCGCTGGTGACCGATGCGGATCCCGCGTTCACCGATCTCATCCGCTCGGTGCTCGTGCGACACCGCCGCACCTTGACGGAGGTCGTGCGGCGCCACATCGCCCGGGGGACCGTGCGGACCGACCTCGACGTCGAGACCTTCCTCGACTGCATCGTCGGCGCCTACTTCGCGGAACGGGCGCGCAGTGGCGGCATCGCCGCCGACTGGAACGAACGGGTCGCGCAGACGTTGCTGCCCGCGTTCGTCCGGCCGTGAGGCGGCCTGGAACGAGCGAATGTGCCCTTCAGCCGACAGAAGGTCACATTCGCTCGGTTGCAGGCAACGGGCGCTACTCGAACATGCGGTAGACCGCCTCGACGACGACGGCGGGCCGCTCGCTGCCCTCGAGCTCGATCATGCCGTCGATCGTGATCTGGACGCCGCCCTTCGGCAGCTTCTCGAGCGACTTCAGCGTCGCGTCGAGGCGGACCTTGCCGCCGGCGGGCACGGGACTGGTGAAGCGGACCTTGTTCAGGCCGTAGTTGACGGCCATGGTGACACTGTCGACCTTCAGGACCTCGCTCCACATCGGGATGATCAGGGAGAGCGTCAGGTAACCGTGGGCGATGGGACCGCCGAACGGGCTCTCCTTCTTCGCCCGCTCGACGTCGAGGTGGATCCACTGATGATCGTCGGTGGCGTCGGCGAAGGTCTGGATCCGGTCCTGCTCGATCGCCATCCACGAGCTGACGCCGAGCGGTTGCCCGACGAGTGCCTCGAGGTCGGCCAAGGTGGCGACGTGGGTGATGGAGGTGGCGGGGACGGTCATGGGGCCTCCTGTGCTCAGCGCTTGATGCCGAGAACGCGCAGTGCGTTCTGCTTGAAGATCATCGGTGCGATGTCGGGTTTGATGTCGAGAGTGGCGAAATCGTTGCGCCATCGATCCACTTGGATGACGGGGAAGTCGGAGCCGAACAGCACCTTGCGGCGCAGCATCGTGTTCGCGGCCTTGACCAGTTGCGGCGGGAAGTACTTCGGCGACCAACCGGAGAGGTCGATGTAGACGTTCGCCTTGTGGGTGGCGATGGAGATCTGCGCGTCGACCCACGGTACCGCGGGATGGGCCATGACGATGGTCAGGTCGGGGAAGTCGGCGGCGACGTCGTCGAGCAGCATGGGGTCGGAGTAGCGCAGCTTGATGCCGTGCCCGCCGGGCAGTCCGGCGCCGATGCCGGTCTGGCCGGTGTGGAACAGGGCGGGCACGCCGGCCTCGACGAGGGCCTCGTAGAGGGGGTAGAACTGCCGGTCGTTCGGCTCGAAGCCCTGCATGCTGGGGTGGAACTTGAAGCCCTTGACGCCGTACTCGTCGACCAGGCGGCGCGCCCGTTTCACAGCGGCCTTGCCCTGCAACGGGTCGACGGAGCCGAAGGGGATGAGCACGTCGTTGTGGGTGGTGGCGAGCTCGGCGATCTCCTCGACCGAGTTGGGGGCGTGGCCGGTGGCGGACCGGGCATCGACGGTGAACACGACGGCGGCCATGTTCCGCTGCCGGTAGTGCTCGGCGATGGAGTCGATGGTGGGGGTGCGTTCCTCGCCGGACTTGAAGTACTTCTCCGAGGCGGCCATCAGTTCGTCGTCCATGGAGCGGTGTCCGCAGCCGTCGATCTCGACGTGGGTGTGGATGTCGATCGCCTCGATCGCCTCGAAGTCGATCCCGTATTCGTAGCGGCTCACTTGGCGAGCACCTCCTCGGGGAATTCCTCGCCGACGGACTCGACGCGGTCGGCGAACACGATGGGCCACTGCGCGGCCACGTCGTCGGCGGAGAAGCCGCCGTCGTGGAAGGCGGTGGCGGTCAGCTGCGGATGCGACCACAGCGCCAGGCGGTCGCCGCCGACGGAGAACGCCTGCCCGGTGATGTCGGCGGCGTCGTCGGAGGCGAGGAAGGCGATCAGGCCGGCGACGTCCTGCGGGGTGCCCATGCCGACCTCGCGGCGGATCACCGCGGGCAGCTCGCCGGTCTGCTTCATCTGCTCGATGTAGGGCGCGAAGATCGGCACGGTCTCGGTCATCGCGGTGACGGCGACGGGGCACACCGCGTTGGCGGTGATCCCGGCGCGCTGCAGTTCCATCGCCCAGGTGCGGACCATCCCGACCACCGCGGCCTTGGCGCCGGAGTAGTTGGTCTGCCCGAAGTTGCCGCGCTGCCCGGCCGGGGATCCGATGGCGATGATGCGCCCGCCCTCGCCCTGCTCACGGAAGCGCAGTACGGCCTCGCGCACGCACGTGAAGGTGCCGCGCAAGTGCACGTCGATCACGGCGTCGAAGTCGTCGTCGGTCATCTTCCACAGCACCTTGTCACGCAGGATGCCCGCATTGGTCACCATCACGTCGAGGCGGCCGAAGTGCTCGACCGCGGCGGCGACGAGTTTTCGAGCCGTCTCGGTGGGACCGACGGGGGCGACGACGGCGACGGCGCGTCCGCCCGCGGCGGTGATCGTCGCGACGGCGGCATCGGCGGTGCCCCGGTCGACGTCGTTGATCACGACCGCGGCGCCGTGACGTGCCAGCTCGGCGGCGTAGGCGAGGCCGAGGCCCTGCCCGCTACCGGTGACGACGGCGACTTTGTTGCTGAGGTCCACGAGATCCTCCGTTGCTCGAGCTGATGAACTCCCAATCACATAGGAACATCTACTATTGAGAATGTCAACGATTGAGGAACTGTTATCCTGAGGGTCGCGACGAAAGGCTCTCGGAATGGAACGTCGACGCGTCCTCGAGGACGACCTGGGATTTCTGCTGACGCGTGCCAGTGCGATGGTGGTGCGATCGGTGAACGAGGCTCTCGCCCCACTCGGGCTGCGGGTGCGCCCCTACACGGTGCTCTCCCTCGCGTGCGACGAACCCTCCGGTGTGGCGCAGCGCCGCATCGCCGCGGACATGGGACTCGACCCCAGCCAGATCGTCGCGATCGTCGACGAACTCGAGAACCGGAATCTGGTCGCCCGCACCGCCGACCCGGGCGACCGGCGCAACAAACTCGTCGTCGCCACCGACGAGGGACGAAAGCTGTGCGACGAAGCGCGCCGGCTCAGCGAGGAGGTGTCGGACCGGCACTTCGCCGGCGTGGACCCGGCTCTTCTCGCCGAAATGCGCACTGTGCTCGGCCGCATGGTTTTTCCCGAGTCGGTGAACGCCGCCCGCTGACCGCGCGCTCGTCCACGGGCGCGGTCGGGGCGTCCGGGGTGTGGAGTTGTCGACCCATCGAGGGTCGGCAGGGTATCGGCAGCCTGACGAGCTGGCTGAGGTGAGGGCCGGGTGCGGTGGCGTAGGGCAGACCGGCCTCGGCGCAGTCGAGCCGAAATCGGTCGAGCACGTCCACGCTGCCGTCGGAACAGCGGGTAGCCGGCCTCGAGCAGTCGGAGGTGCCGAAACCGGTGCCGACGGCACAGCCGCGAACCGGACCGTTCAGGCCGGCGGTGTCGAACGCAGCGACGGAGTCGAAGTAGTGGTCACAGGCCCTCCGTCGCGACGAGGTGCTCGACGACGCGGCGCAGTCGCCCGCGGTCGATCTTGCTGTTGTGCCGCGGGTCGGTCGGTAGCGCGGTGGACAGGTGCACCGGGGTGGGCCGTGGCAAGTGCAGCCGCTGGGCGAGGATTGCCATGGTGCCGAGGTCGACGGCGCGAGGATCCTCGTCGTGGGGAAAGACGTAGAACAGGCGGTCGAGATCCTCGAGATACACCACTGCGCTGAGCAGGAACCCGGTGACCATGTTCCACATCTGTTCGAGCGCATCGGGATGGATCGGGCCGTGTGGGGAGTCGACGACGTCCTTTCTGCGGCACAGGTACCACACCAGACCCGAGGAGTCGATGTAGCCGAAATCGCCTGTGCGGTGCCATATCTCACCGGTTCGCGTATCGCGCAGTTTGGCGGTGCGCACGGCGTCGTCGCGGTGGAAGTAGGTGGTGCTCACCCGAGCGCCGGAAACGACGATCTCGCCGGTCCTGTCGGCAGGGAGGCCGTCGAGCGCTACGTCGAAGTGCGGCCCCTCGAACTGCGATTCGACGACAGCGACGTCCATGTCCGCGGGCGGCCGCCCGAGCGGGGTGCCCATGCCGGTCCAGGTTCCGAGCTTCGAACGGTACACGTGCTCGTCGGCGCCGATCAGGGTGATCGGCATCAACACTTCGGTGCTCGCATACGGCACCACGACCTCGGCCGGGGCGAGCCTGTCCTGCATGCGTTCGACCAGCCGGGCGCCGATGGCCGACCCCGCGGTGGCCACCCGTCGCAACGCCGGGGCGGGCAGGTGATGCTGATCCATATGGGTGATCAGGCGATGCCACACCAGTGGCGAAGCGAACAGGTAGTCGCTGCCGGAGACGGCCAGCTGCTGGTAGAACGCGGCGACGTCGAGGCGAGCGGGTTGGACGGTGGCCAGGTCCGGCAACACCACGCGTCGGCCCATGGCCACGGCCACCAGAGCCAGGTGTGGAAACAGGCAGAACTCGGAGGAGATCTCGTCGCTGCGGTAGTAGCGCATCTGCGAGGCGAGCTCGCGCGAGGTCCACGGCACTCCCTTGGGGATGCCCGTGGTTCCGCTGGTGTAGAGCAGCAGCACGGTATCGGCGATGTCCCACTGCATTTCGCTCCGACTCGGGTCGGGCAGAACCGTACCGAGACGAGCGCTGTCGAAGCCGGTGCTCGTCGGGGTGCAGACGATGCCGTCGTAGAGATCCGCTCCGGGGCAGGGCAGTTCGGAGACCCACACCGGCGCATCGAGGTCGGCAAGGCACGCGGCCAGCGTGTCGGGGGGCTGGTTGGGGTCGAGGAACGCGGGGACTGCTCCTACCAGGAATACGCCGTAGCAGTATGCGATCAGCTCGACGCTCAGCGGCAGCGTCACCACCACGTTGTCGCCTGGCCGTACACCCAGCTGGTGCAGGTGTGTCCGTGCGGACTCGGCCGCGTGCTGGATGTCGGAAAAAGCGTGCTGCGACGACGAGCGCAGATCGGTCACCGCGATCCGATCGGGGCGCTCGACGCATGAAGTGGCCAGCCCGTCCAGCAGTGCATGTCCGGACGTGACGACGGTGTGGCGAGAATGCATGACCCCCCTTGATGGAACCGAACTTGCACAACGACGTGATGCACGGGGGAGACTGCTCGTGAAACCGTCCAGTTCCCGAATGCTCGTTCGGACGCCTCGAATGTCGTATCCCCCCGGAACCCCACCCGCGCAAGATGGTACGGTGCGGAGAACGCGAATGTCTGCCGGATGAAAGTGATCTCCGCCACGGGGTGTCCCGGCGCCACTTCTGCAAGCGCCTGTGATCCCTGAGCGAACGGGACGACAACGCTCGCCCTGCATCGTGGTCCGCGGGGGCACTGGCGCTCGGGGAGCGACTCGGTCACGATCGACAGGTGGACCGCGCCGCCAGACTCACGCTCGCCGTCGAACGACAGGACGATTGCTGCCTGTGGTGTGGCCGACGGTTCGGACCGTTGATTCCGCCGACCACCGAACATCTCGTGCCACGAGTCAAGGGCGGTCCCAGCATCGCGGCCAACGAGGCCGCCGCGTGCCGGCGGTGCAACGCCGACCGCGGTCACCGGGGTCCGGTCGAGTGGCTCGCCGAGTGCCGGAACCGGCGCGGCTGGGCCCCGCAGGCGAGCCTGCTCGCGACGCTCCTGAACGCGCTGGACCTCGAACTCGCCAGCGCGGGTGGGCATCGCCGCGCCCGGCGATACCTGGCCGGCCAGCTGCGACGCTGCCGGAGCAACTGCTGAGGCGTGCGGACAGATCGTCGGGAAGGATACGGGCGGCGCTCAGTCCAGAATCTCCTTGAGATAGGCGGTGATCATGGCCGTCAGCTGGTCCGCGACCACCTCCGGCTCGATCGGTGGCTGATCGAGCACGTAACCGACCGCGACGTTCTCGACGGTGCGGACGAGCATCCACGCGATGGCGTCGGGATGCTCGATCCGGCGCCGGCCGGGATTGAAGCGCAGCCACATGGCCAGCAGCGCGTCGATGCGGTGCTCGAACGCGACCAGCCGGCTGTCCGGCGTGCGGGGGAGTTGCTCGACGAGCACGCGCAGCAGCCGGGGGTTCTCGCCGAGTGCCTCGAGGAGTACGCGCATGTTGGTCCGCACCGATTCGGTCCAGGTGGGGGCGTCGAGCGCATCGGTGAACACGTGCGAAATGCGAGCCTGAACCTCCTCGGTCCACCGGTCGACGACTTCGGCCACGATGGCGTCCTTGCCGGGGAAGTACTGGTACAGCGAGCCGGGGCTGATACCGGCGGCGGCGGCGATCCGGTTGGTGGAGGCGCCCTCGTATCCGTGGGTGAGCAGGACCTCCCGGCCGGCGGTCACGATGCGCTCGACCATCGCCTGGGAGCGGCGTTGCCGTGGCACCCGGCGCAGCCGGCTCTGCTCCGCCGGCCTCATCGGCGCCCCCCGGACGCGAATTGAACGCGAGTATTTGCTCGTGTCAGCATCGGCTCATGGTGGCACACGAGATTCGACAGGACGCGCAGGCGGCCCGCTACCCGCGCCGGTACGCGGGCATCCGGCCCAGGAACCAGCGCATCGGACGCCCACTGCGCGCCTACGCGCGGATCGGCGCCGTCGACGAGGAACTGCTCGATCGGATCGGCCGCCGGATGTTCGCCCGGGACGAGGTGGGCGCCGATCTGGTGCGCGCGATGCGCCGCCCCCGGACGGACGCCGAACGGGTGAGCATGGCGCAGTTCCATCGGGCGCTCGAGCACGGCATCGACGCGGTGCCGGAGGCCCCGGAGGCGCTGCGACGGTTCTTCGCCGTGGTCGACGACGTCCCGGAGTGGGTGGACTTCGACCTGCTGGAGAAGGGCGCCCGGGCCTTTCGCAGGATGGGCCGCAGCCGCATCGACGTGCTGCTCCAGTTGTCGCTCATCGGTGGCTATCGGTTCGGCGGGCCGCCGGATCTGCTCGTCGAGACCGGGGGCCTGACCGGCTCGACCGCAATGCGGCGCCTCGGCGAAACGCAGAAATGGGGAACCGCGGTCGGCGAGCCAGGCGGGATGCGCAGGAACGGTGAGGGATTCAAGCTCACCGTGCACGTGCGCGCGATGCATGCGCTGATCAACCACCAGTTCGAGACCAACGGCCGATGGGACGTCGAGCGCTGGGGTCTGCCGATCAACCAGACCGACCAGGCGGCAACTCTCGGGTTGTTCAACGGCACGCTGTTGCTCGGCATGCGGGCACTCGGGTACTTCGTCACCCGTGAGGAGTCGCGGGCGGTGATGCACCTGTGGAAGTACGTCGGATGGCTCATGGGAATCGACGAGGACTGGCTGTTCGACACCGAACGCGAGCAGCACGTGTTCAACTACCACGTGCTGCTGGTGCAGGACGACGTCACGCCCGCGGGTGCCGCGTTGTCCGGGGCCCTCGTGGAGGGCCAGCGGACCCTCGACCACGGCAGGTTCGGGGACGTGCGCGGCCGGTACGAGCGGCAGCGCCTGCTGAGTATGCTTCGGTACTTCCTCGGCACGCAGAGCCTGCGGGAGCTGGATCTGCCCGTCACCTCGGCCTGGGCCGTTCCTCCGGTGCTGGTCAAGAACGTCGTCGCCTCCACGGTGGTGGCCCGCACACGCACCGGCAGGCGGTTCCTCGAGCGGGCCGGCGACCGGGCCGCCCGGCGCGAACTCGCCTCGAAGTTCGGGGCGTCGAGGCCGGCCGTCGGCGCGCTGCCCGGCTGAGCGTCCGCCCCTCGGAAGCCGGAACGGTCGCGTCGTCGCGGTCGGCTAGGCTTGTTCCGGCAAGCCGGACCGCCGGTCCCTCCGCGGTTGCGGGCCGCGGTCGTCGAGAAAATTGGGTGAAAGACGTTGACGGACTCTGGGGAACTGAGTATCGGGCCGCTGGTGCGCCCGGCCGACGGCAGTGACGACACCGCCAAGGTGGTCGCCGACCTCGTCAATTCCGTCTATGCCGTTGCCGAGGACGGCATGTGGCCGGAGGGGGCCACCCGGACCTCGGCGACCGAGATCGCCGAACTTGCCGGTGCCGGTCAGCTCTTCGTCGCCTCGCTCGGCGACCGGATCGTGGGCTGCGTGAAGGTGGTGCAACTCGATGCCCGCACCGCCGAGTTCGGGATGCTCGCTGCCGACCCGGAGGTGCGGGGTGCAGGCATCGGCCGTGCCCTGGTGCGGTTCGCCGAATCCCACGCGGCGCGGCTCGGGAACGAGATCATGCAGCTCGAGATCATCCAGCCCAAAGACTTCGAGCACCCGTCGAAGGTGTTCCTGTCGCAGTGGTATCCGCGAATGGGATACGTGCCGGTGCGGACGGAGGACCCCGAGGTCATGTACCCCGAACTGGTTCCGCTGCTCGCCGTTCCGTGCGACGTCGTCGTGTACCACAAGCGGCTCGGCTGACCGGTTCCGAATCTTCCGTCTCCGCGTGGTGCCCGCTGCCGGCGGGCACCACGTGCTTCGATGGTCGGGACGAGTACCGCGAGGAGGCGAGATGACGAGCAACCGTATCGGCCGCCGTGCCCGGCGAGCGGGAGCGACGCTGCTGCTGGCGGCCGCCGCAGTCTTCGGCGCATCCGGCCCGGCGTCGGCGCAGGACCAGTGGCCCGAGATTCCGTCCTATCCGACACCGATGATGCCGTACGAGACCAAGGACTTCCTGACTCCTGCGGACCTGGACTACTGGAATCCGCTGGTGAACCGGAATCGGCTCACGTCACCGTTCGGCACCGGCACCCGGATCGTCTGCGTCGGCTTCCACGGCGTGACCACCGACTGTTGGCAGGCCGATCAGAACGGGCAGCCGCACAAGCTGATCCGGCTGCCGGCCAACCTGCCGAACGTCACCGGTTCGAGTCTGCCGGGCGGCGGGCCCGGGCACTTCGTCTATCCGATCCTGTGACCCCGCGGCCGCCTCAGCCGGTGAACAACACCGCCGCCTGAGCCGGCAACCGGGCGCCGTCCTTGCGGCGGAACAGTTCCGCCGGCCGGCCGGTACCCGGACTCGACATGCGCCCGGTGCTGTCGAGAGCGTCGACGACGTGGCGGCGGAACGAGTCCTTCTGCAGTGGAAGACCGAACACCACCTCGTACAGCCGCCGCAGCTCGAGGACGGTGAACTCGTCGCCGAGCAGCCCGTCCGGATCGACACGCTGTGCGTAGCGCGCCCGCAGATCCGCCACGGCCGCCGCCACCATCTCGGCATGATCGAAAGCCAGCGGCTGGTCGGCCTTTCCGTCACGCACCACCACGAGGAGGGCGCGGGGCGGGAGATCCTCGTGGGGGACCGCCGCGGCATGGGCGATCGAGATCACCCATCCGCGCGGATCCCGGTCGGGGGCGTCGAACGCGCCGATCTGGTGGAATCGGATGCCGGCGAGGTTCGTCTTGTCGCGCAGCACGCGCCGGGCGGCGTCGGCGAGCCGTTCGCGTTCGCGGAGGAACGTGCCGGGCAGGGCCAGGGGGCCGTGGCCGTGCTCGACGGCCAGCACCCGGAGTTCGCCGTCGCAGTAGGTCAGCACGGCGACGTCCACCGCCGCCGACGGGTGCGGATAGTCGCCCAGCGTCCGGCCGGTCTCGTCCCTCCACTCGTTCACTCTTGCAGCTTAGCTCGGACATGATCTAAGCTGATAGCGCAGATTTGATCGAAGGGTGGGACGAGCGATGGCATTGACGACACGACAGTGCGACCGAGCGGTGGGGGTGCTGGTGGCGACGGCGGCCGGGGACGCCCTCGGCGCCGGCTACGAATTCACTCACCCCGCGGCGGACGCTGAGATCGGCATGGTCGGCGGCGGCGTGTTCGGGTGGGAACCGGGGGAGTGGACCGACGACACCGCGATGACCGTCGCCGTCGCCGAGGTCGCGGCCACGGGCGTCGACCTCGGCAGCGCCGCCGGTCTCGACGCGTTGGCCGCGCAGTTCGTGCGCTGGTTCGACTCGGACCCGAAGGACATCGGCAACCAGACCCGCGCGGTGCTCTCGCATCGTCCCGCCGGCGGCGCCGCGATGCAGGCCCGCGCCCGCGCCCTTCCCGGCCGCAAGGGCGGCAACGGCGCTCTCATGCGCACCGCCCCCGTCGCATTGTCCTGTCTCGGCGCGGGCGGGACGGACGTCGCGCTCGTCGCCGCGGGGGAGGTGGCCCGGCTGACCCACGACGACCCCCGGGTGGTCCAGGCCTGCCGGCTGTGGACGTACGCGATCCGCCACGCCGTCCTGCACGGCACCTTCGACGGTGTCCGCGGATACCTGCAGGTCTGCCCCGCCGACGTCGCCGAGTACTGGGGCCCGTTGCTCGATCGGGCCGAGCGCGGCTCGCCCGACGACTTCGCGAACAACGGATGGACCGTCCACGCGCTGCAGACCGCGTGGTGGGCGATCAGCACGACCGACGATTCCGACGCCGGGCACCTGCAGCGTGCCCTCGAGGCCGCGGTCCGCGCCGGCGGTGACACCGACACGACCGCCGCCATCGCGGGCGGACTGCTCGGCGCTCGCTGGGGCGCCTCGGCGGTCCCGGATCGTTGGCGGCGCATCCTGCACGGCTGGCCCGGGTACACCGCGCACGACCTGACCCGCCTGGCCACGGCGGCCGCCCGCAAGGGATACGGTCGTCCCGTCGCCGTCCCCGCTCGTCCCACCACGTTCCAGGAGCAGTCGTGACCCTCATCGACGTCGTCCACGGCGACATCACCGCCCAGCGCGTCGACGCGATCGTCAACGCCGCCAAGTCCTCCCTCCTCGGCGGCGGCGGCGTCGACGGCGCCATCCACCACGCCGGCGGTCCGGAGATCCTCGCCGCCTGCAAGGCCCTGCGCGCGACGACCCTGCCCAACGGTCTGGACGTCGGTGCGGCGGTGGCCACCACTGCCGGAAAACTCCCGGCGCGCTGGGTGATCCACACCGTCGGACCGCTCTACTCGCCCCACGAGGACCGCTCGCACCTGCTGCGGTCGGCCTACACCCGCAGTCTCGCCGTCGCCGACACCCTCGGCGCCCGCACCGTCGCGTTCCCGCTCATCTCCGCCGGTGCCTACGGCTGGCCGAGGGAGGACGCGATCCGGCAGGCGGTCACCGCGCTGACCTCCGCCCGCACCGCCGTCGAGATCGTCACGCTCGTCGCGTACGACCGGAGCGTCGCCGAACTGATGCGCCGCTCGTTGCCGTAGGACGCCGGCGCCGGTGACCGAATGTCACATGCGGTCGGTTGGATCGACCGCATGTGACATTCGGCCACAACGGTTGGGCGGTGCTCAGGGCATCGACGGTTCCTGGGTGGGCAGGGTGAACACACAACTCTCCCCGGCGCCGAGTTCGCAGACCTGACCGTCGAGACCCACCCGGACGGGTCCGTGGAACCCCTCGGACTGGGCCAGCACCGTCAGTTCGCCACCCACGATGCGTACCCGTAGCGGGGTGCCCCGGAACCGGATCGAGAAGGACACGCCGTCGAGCCGGTCCACGAGGCGGGGCCGGAACAGCAGCACACCGTCGTAGACCCGGGCGCCGACGAAGCTGCTCTGCAGCAGGTCGAGCGTGCCGGACATGACGCCCATGTGGATGCCCTCCTTGGTGGTTCCACCTTGGATGTCGCTGACGTCGCTCTCGAGTGCCAGCATGAAGCGTTCCCACGAGCTGGGCGGATGGATGTCGGCGAGCACTCCGGCGAAGGTGACGTGGCTGAGCGTCGACCCGTGTGAGGTCCGCTGGTCGTAGTACTCGATGGTGCGCCGGGCCAGCTCCCGGTCGTACGGATAGCCCAGCCGCTCGAACGTCGTGTGCAGTTCGTCGTCGTCGAGCAGGAAGAACAACATCACCGTGTCGGCCTGCTTGGCCATCTTGAACCGGTTCGGATCCTCGCCCTCCGCCCGGAGGATGCGATCGAGCCGCTGGATGTTGGGATATGCGGCGCGGTAGTGCTCCCAGTCGAGTTCCTCGAGCTCGTCGTAGCCCTCGAACTGGCTGACGACGCCCTCGTGGAAGGGCACGAACATCCGCCGGCTCATGTCGTCCCATGTGTGCAGCTCCTCGTCGGTGACCGCGAGCTGGGCGAGCAGGGCGCCGCGCCGGCTGGACGAGAGCGAGTCGAGCACCGTCGGGACCGTCGCCATGATCCAGGCCACCATGACATTGGTGTAGGCGTTGTTGCGCAAACCGGCCTCGGCCGCGCCGGGGTGGCGTTCGTGGAACTCGTCCGGCCCCATCACCCCGTGGATCTCGTAACGTTCGCGCTCGGGGTTGTAGTGGGCCACCGACGCCCAGAACCGGGCGATCTCGAGCATGAGCTCGGCGCCGTAGTCGGCCAGGAACTCCGTGTCGTCGGTCGCCTGCAGGAAGCGCCACACGTTGTAGAAGATCGCCGCGTTGACGTGCCGCTGATTCCGGCTGAGGTCTGGATCCCACTGCCCGGAAAGGGGATTGAGATGGACTGCCTGGGTCTCCTCGGTGCCGTCGCTGCCGCTCTGCCAGGGGAACATCGCGCCGCGGTACCCGGCCTCCTCGGCCGCGGCCTGGGCTTCGGACAGCCGGCGGTACCGGTAGAGCAGCAGGCTCCGGGTCACCTCCGGCATCCGCAGGTTCAGGAAGGGCTGGATGTACATCTCGTCCCAGAACACGTGCCCCCGGTACGCCTCTCCGTTGAGTCCACGTGCCGGCACGCCGACGTCGTGCCGCGCCGTGTGCCGGGAACAGACCTGCAGCACGTGCGCGACATGGAGCCGCAGCAGGAGGTCGGCACGCGGTTCGCTGGGCAGCCGGACGTCGCAGATGTCCCACAGTTCGTCCCACGCCGCTTCGTGCTCGGCATACGCGGGGGCGAAGTCCGGGTACCGCAGCACGTGCCGGCCGGACGCGGCCAGCGCCTCGGTGATCGCATTGTCCCGGGAGGTGAACAGCGACACCATCTTCTCCACGCGCGTCGGCCGGCCCTGCTCGACGTCGAAGGAGAGCACCTGCTGGATGTAGTCCTCCATCTGGTACAGCGAGCGGTCGACCTCGAGCGGTCCGCCGTCGTAGCCCTCCCCGCGGAAGACCCGGGTACGGGCGGCCTCGGCGATGTAGATGTCGGACTGGCGGGTCTGCACGCGCAGCGCGATGGTCTCGTTGCCGAAGGTACGCGGGGATACCGGATCCAGATGGCGGCCCTCGAGCTGCCGGTAGCGGGCGACGATCTGGTTCGTGACGCGGCCGTCCAGTGCCGAGACCACCTCCACCGTCCCGGACCAGTTCTCCGGGACCAGCGTCCATTCGATCCCGGCCTGATGGCTCTGGGCCATGCTCACGAAGCGACGGCTCCGCAGGGTGGTCTCCCGCCCGAACCGGTCCCGGAATCGCACCTCGCGCTTCACCGTGGCGAGCCGGATGTCGTAGGTATGCCGGTAGGACAGCACGTCGACGTCGTCGAGCCGTACGGCGTCCCCGCCTTCGATGCGAAGCTTGAGGACCAGCCAGTTCGAGACGTTGACCAGATCCTCGTTCAGCACCGGGCGGCCGCCCATGATGGTGGTCTCGCGGTTGTAGATCCCGTGCACGTACGTGCCGGGGTAGTGGATGGGACTCATGTCCTCCCACTCGGCGGTGCCGCGCGTGCAGAAGTAGCCGTTGCCGGTGGAGGTCAGCGCCTCTCGCAGTCCCTCCGACGCGCTGTCGAACCGGTCGTAGTCGAGTTCGAACTTCGGGTCCTGCACGACGTCCCCCTGGATGTCCCTGGGCGTGGCCCCCGATCACCGCGCCAGTGTGGTCAAGAAGCGCTCCACCTCGTCGACGGAGGCGAGTGCGAATTCGGCGGCCGTGGTCCGGCCCGCCATCTCCGGATCGTCCGGCCGGCCCACGAGGATGCCGATCCCCCGCCCGCGCAACGCCCGGAAGGCGTCCTCGTCGGTGATGTCGTCGCCCAGGTACACCGGTACCGTGTCGGCCGAGTCGAGACCGAGAACGTCCACGAGGTACAGCACGGCCCGGCCCTTGTCCCAGTCGATGGCGGGCGCGAGCTCGTACACCATCTTTCCCGGGGTGACCTTCAGTTCGCCGTGATGCTCGGTGAGCAGGGTCTGCACGACCGCCTCGATCCGATTCCGGTCCGCGGGGTCGACGAGCCGGTAGTGCACCGCGACCGACGCGCGTTTCGGCTCCACCAGCGCACCCGGGATCGTCCCGATCTCGGCGCGGAGCCGCTCGGTCACCGCGGCGACGAGGTCCGCGAACCGGGCCACGCGGTCGTCGGAGACGGAGCCGCGCTGCGGAGTCCAGATGTCGAAGCCGTGGCTGCCGGCCACCACGAGGTCGTCGACGCCCATCAGCTGCTGCACCACCGCCCGGTCCCGGCCGGTCACGACGCAGACCGGGCACCGTGCTGCGAGATCTCGGACGACGGTACGCATACCGTCCGAGATCACAGCGTCCTCGGGTCGCGACACGATCGGGGTGAGTACTCCGTCGTAGTCGAGGAACACCGCCGGCCGGCGTCCGTCCAGCAGCCGCGCCAGGTCCTCGTTCCCGAGCGCGGGGGGCAGGTCGCGAACCGAAGTGTCCGCCATTGTCGGATTACCTCCTGCGCCCTCGCGGCGCCTCGGTGGGACGAGGGCGACGCGACCGCAGACTCGCCGCGCGCACCGGCCGGTGAACAGTGGCTGTCACAGGCATCGGTACGCCCCCTCGTGTTCGGCTCCGTGACGCCGGCAGCGTCGACGGCGATGAGCTCCTCGATTCCTACTGTAGGGCCGTGCCGGAGGCAAGGCGGGCATACGACGTGACGGCCCCGTGGGGCGCGATCGTCCGCCGGGATCAGACGATGGCGCCGGCGAGCACGATCGCGAGCGCGATCAACAAGGCGACCTTGGCGATCTCGAGTGCCACGTACGCGTAGTGCGCGTTCGAGCGGGGCACGTCCTCGCCGGCGAGGACGCGGTTCGACCGGCGTGTCAACGGCGGCCGGACCACCGCCACCTGCACCGCCAGCACGGCCACGGTCACCAGCAGCAGCACCCAGCCCGTCGTGCCCGGCGAGAGGATCAGGCACGCGACGATCAGCGCGACGGCGAGAACGACCTCGACCGTGTTCAGGGCCCGGAACACCAGGCGCCCGATGCCGAGTCCGAGCGGGATGGTGATCCCCGGCGCCCGGAACTTCAAAGGCGCCTCCAGGAAGGAGATCGCGAGCACCATTCCGAGCCAGAGCATCGGCACGAACAGTTCGACGTAACGCGCGAGAGTGTCCATCACCCGTCCTCGGCTGCGGTCGGCATGTGGCCGCCGAGTCTAGCGGCGGCGCGCCGGCCGGTACTGCCTCGCGGACGGCGATTCGATACATCATTTCCTGAATACAGGATTCGATGTACATTCGAGGTCGTGGAGACGGTGGAGCATCACGACGCGCTGTCCCGGTTCGGTCATGCCCTCTCGGATCCGACCCGGACACGGATTCTGCTGACCCTGCGGCGTGGCCCGGGTTATCCCTCGGAACTGGCCGAGGCGATCGGCGTCAGCCGGCAGATCCTCTCGAACCACCTGGCGTGCCTGCGTGGGTGCGGTCTCGTCGTCGCGGTGCCCGAAGGCCGGCGCAATCGTTACGAACTCGCCGATCGCCGGATCGGGCACGCACTCGACGACCTGCTCGACCTGGTCCTGACGGTGGACCCCTCGTGTTGTCCCGCCGCCGCGGCCGAGGACTGCTGCTGATGTCCGCGCGGCCACACGCCCCCGCGCCGTCGGCGCCGCGCAGGGCCGTGCTCACGAAACGGATCCGGCTGCTGGTGACCGCGACGATCGCGTACAACATCGTCGAAGCGAGCGTCGCATTGACCGAGGGCGCGCGGGCGTCGTCGACGGCGCTGATCGGGTTCGGGCTCGATTCGCTGATCGAGGTGTCCTCCGCCGCCGCGGTGGCCTGGCAGTTCGCCGGCCGAGATCCGGAAGCCCGCGAGAAGGCCACGCTGCGGATCATCGCGTTCTCGTTCTTCGGGCTCGCCCTGTATGTCGGCGTCGACTCGATCCGATCGCTGCTCGGGATCGGCGAAGCCCGGCACTCGCCGGTCGGGATCGCGCTGGCCGCGGCGAGCCTGGTGATCATGCCCGTGTTGTCCTGGGCTCAGCGGCGTACCGGGCGCGAACTCGGATCCGCCTCCGCCGTGGCCGATTCGAAGCAGACGCTGCTGTGCACGTACCTCTCGGCCGTGCTGCTGATCGGGCTGGTACTCAACAGCGCATTCGGTCTGTCGTGGGCCGATCCGGTCGCGGCACTCGTCATTGCGGTCTTCGCGGTGCGGGAAGGACTCGAAGCCTGGAGGGGCCGAACCTGCTGTCCAGTACCCGCAGTGGTGACCGATGACGCGCCGGAATGCTGCTGCGGATCCGAATGCGATTGTTGCCGAACCCCTCCTGAACCGAAGGATCGATGATGCCTCGTATCGGTGCCACTGCCCGAGCCCTCTACCGACAGGAGATGACGGCGTCGAGAACCGCCGTCGACCCGCAACAGCGGTGGCGCCATCTCGAACGCGCACACATCCTCTCGCAGCCGGACCCGTGGCTGCACACCTGCAACCACGCCGCGATGCTCGCCCTGGCCCTGCGCTGCCGTGACCGCCGCGAGGCTTTCGGGCAGGTCGTGCGGATCCTCGTGGCTGCCCCCGGTTCGATGACCGGCCGGTATCCCGAAGGCAACATCGGACGGGTCGCCGCCGGACTGACCACGCCGATGCCGGTCCCCGACGATCTGGCCCGAGCGCTGTCGGCGTAGTCGCACGGAGACGACGGGAGACCCCGTCCCGAGACCGGTGCCCTACAGGTGCACGGCGCCCCGGATGCACGTCGTGCTGCGTCCTCCGATCCACACCTCGTCGCCGGACGAATGCACGGTCACGATGCCGCGGCGGCCGACGCGAGTGCCCTGACTCGCCCGGTAGTCGGCCGGCGCGAGGCCGGCACCGATCAGCCACTGGGCCAGGCCGGCGTTGAGGCTGCCCGTCACCGGGTCTTCCCTGACGCCCACGGGCGCCGCGAAGGCGCGCACCTCGAACTGCAGCGGCGATCCCGGCGGGTAGGGACCGACGACGCCGAGGATGAGATCGCGCATGTGCTGGTCGTCGGGTTCGAGGTCGAGCACCTCCTGCGCGGACCCGAGCAGGACCGCGGCCCAGCCGGGTCCGTTGTCGACCCAGTTGTGCGCCACGATTCGCGCACGGTCGATCCCGAGCCCCCGCGCGATCCGGGCCAGGTGCTCGTCGTCGAGGTCGCCGCGACGGACCGGTTCGGGAGCCCGGAATGCCAGGGACTCGTCGCCGCGGCGCAGTGCGACGAGTCCGGCTCCGCACTCTTGGACGAGCAGACCCGGGCTGTTCGGCACCCCGCCGGCCTCGAGCCACGCCTGCGCCGAGCCGAGGGTGGGGTGACCGGCGAACGGGATCTCCGCGGCCGGAGTGAAGATGCGGAGCCGGTAGTCGGCCCCGGCGGTCGTCGGGGGAAGGACGAACGTGGTCTCGGACAGGTTCGTCCACGCCGCGAACTGCGCCATCGCCTCGTCCGGGAGGCCGGCGCCGTCGAGAACCACCGCGACGGGGTTTCCCCGATACGGTTCGGCGGCGAACACGTCTACCTGCGCAAACTCCCGGGACCGTGGCTGCACCATTTCGTCTCCTTCGTCGTTGCCGTCCCATTGTGGTCGCGGAGCCGGCGGTACGCACCCGAATATCCGGCCGCTCGAGGCGGCGTTCGAGCCGTTCCCCACGGCGGTGGAGACCTCGGCGCGGGCGTATCCGGAGCACCGGCCGGTGCGGCGCTGACCGGAGTCGGAAACCCCGAGGGCGCGCAGGGATTTCCCTGCGCGCCCTCGGGGTTCGCGTATCAGTGCTCGTAGGTGCTCAGATCGCGGTCCTTGCTCTCCTTCGCCAGGAGGATGAACACCGCGCTCAGGACTGCCAGACCGATCATGAACGCCGCGACCAGTCCGGTGCCGCCGCCGGCGGCCGCCTGCAGCGACGCGAGGATCACCGGCGTGAAGCCCGCGCCGAGCAGTGTCGCGCCCTGGTAGCCGAGCGAGGCGCCGGTGTACCGGGCCGCGGTGCCGAACTGCTCGGCGATGTAAGCGGCCATCGGACCGTACGTCGCGGACTGGCAGACGCCGAAGCCGAGCACGAACCCGAGCGTCACCAGCGCGACGTTGCCGGACGAGAGCAGCGCCAGGATCGGCACGATCAGCACGACGAACGCGCCGAGGCCGAAGAGCATCACCGGGCGCCGGCCCACGCGGTCGGAGAGGCGGGCGAATCCGAGCAGGGTGAAGATCGCGACGAACTGGCAGACGGCGAACGCCATCAGCGCCTGCGATCGGGTCACCCCGGAGTGGGATGCGTACCCGATGGCGAAGGTGGTGAACATGGTCTGGATCCCGAAGCTGGCCATGCAGCCCAGGGCGACGAGCAGCAGATTTCGCGGCCGGCGCAGGATGCTCAGGATCGGCGGGGTGGGCCGGTCCACGGCGGCGGCATCGACCTCGACCTGCTTGGCCATCGCCTCCCGGAACAGCGGGCTCTCGGAAACCCGGGCCCGGACGAACAGGCCGACGGCCAGCATCACCGCGGACAGCAGGAACGGGATGCGCCAGCCCCACGACAGGAAGTCGTCCTCGGGCAGCAGCGCCACCAGTGCCAGGGCGAGGGTGCCGAGCAGCGAACCGGTGGGTGCGCCGGCGTTGGTGAACGCCGCGGCGAAGCCGCGTCCCCGCCCGCCGACGTGCTCGAGGGACATGAGTGCCGCCCCGCCCCACTCGCCGCCGACGGCGATGCCCTGGCACACGCGCAGCAGCACGAGAATGATCGCGGCCCAGGATCCGATCGCCGACGCCGGTGGGACGAGGCCGATGAGGAACGAGGCCACGCCCATGACCGTCATCGAGATCAGCAGCATCGACTTGCGGCCGTACCGGTCGCCGAAGTGCCCGAAGACGATGCCCCCGAAGGGGCGGGCGAGGTAGCCCGCGGCGAACGTGCCCATCGACGCGATGGTCCCGGCGAGCGGGGACAGGTCCGAGAAGAACACGGGGGCGAAGACGATCGCTGCCGCGGTCGCGTAGAGCAGAAAGTCGTAGAACTCGATCGTGCTGCCCAGGTAGCTCGACAGCACGACGCGTCGAACTTCCTTCTTCCTCTGGGCCGCAGTGATGTCCGCGGATGCGGTGACAGTCATGGGGGCTCCTGCAGTGGCGGTCGGGTCAGTGGGCGTACTGCTCGCGCAACGTGTCCTTGCGGACCTTTCCGGTGGCGTTGCGGGGGATCTCGTCGAGAACGAGGAGCGATGTGGGGATCTTGTACTTGGCGAGACGCTCGCCGAGGAAGGCGAACAGCTCTTCCTCGGTGAGGGTGACGCCGTCGGCGAGGGTGACCGCGGCCCGGCCGACCTCGCCCCATTTCTCGTCGGGCACACCGAAGACGGCGCAGCCGAGCACGCCGGGCAGGTCGAGGATGGCGGCCTCCACCTCGGCGGGGTAGATGTTCTCGCCCCCCGAGATGATCATGTCCTTGAGCCGGTCGACGATCGTGACGAAGCCGTCCTCGTCGGGAACCCCCACGTCGCCGGAGCGGAACCAGCCGTCGCCGATGAACGCGTCGGCGGTGGCGTCGGGTCGATTCCAGTAGCGCTGCATCACGTTCGGGCCGGAGATCTGGATCTCGCCGCGTTCTCCGGGGGCGGCCTCGGTGCCGTCGGGGTCGACGACACGCACGTCGGTGAAGAAGTGCGGCGCGCCCGCGGTGCCGAGCTTGCGCTCGGCGTCCTTGGGGGTGAGGATCAGCGCGCCCGGACCGGTCTCGGTCAGCCCGTATCCCTGGCAGAGGCGGACGCCGCGGGCGGTGTAGGTCTGCAGGGTCCGCGGCGGAACCGGTGCGGCCGCCACGATCCAGCGCCGGATCGAACTCAGGTCGGTGCGGTCCCAGTTCGGGTGGGCGCTCATCGCGTCGAGCATCGTGGGCACCCCGAACGAGTAGGTGACCCTTTCGGTTTCGATCAGGTGGAGGATGCGGCCCGGCTCGAAGCCTTCCTCGATGAGCACGGTGCCGCCCTTGAGCAGGGTGGGCAGGGCGACGAAGTTCAATGCGGCGGTGTGGAACAGGGGTGCGGCGACGAGAGCCACCTCGTCGGACAGGAAGTCGAGGTCGACGATCGGGTTCATCACCGCGAACACCACGTTCCCGTGGGTGAGGACGACACCCTTGGGCCGGCCCGTCGTGCCGGAGGTGTACATGATGAAGCACGGGTCCTCGTGCGTGACCGGGAGGTCGAGGCGGTCGGTGGGAGCGGCCGCGACGATCTCCTCGTAGCCGACGGCCCGGTCGTCGGGCGCACCGTCGAGGACCACGCGCCGGGTGGTGCCGGCCGCGGTCGCGGCGGCGTCGGCGACGTCCGTGAGGGCGGCGGAATGGACCAGGACGATGCTGCCGGAGTCGGCCAGGCAGTACTCCACCTCGGGGGTGGTCAGCCGGGCGTTGAGCGGCACGAACACCGCCCCGAGCAGACCGGCGGCGAACAGCACTTCGAGATAGGCGGGGTGGTTCGCCGACAGCAGCGCGACGCGGTCCCCGGGGCCGACACCCTGGGCGCGCAGGGCGTGGGCGAGCCGGGTGACCCGCTCGTCGAGTTCGCGGTAGGTGACGCCGGTGCCGCGGAAGGCGAGCGCGACCGCGTCGGGGGCCTGCCGGGCGCGTCGGCGCGGCCACGTACCGGTACCTTGGTTGAGCACGGGATCTCCTCGATGCCTGGGAATTTCAGGATGTTCTGGATCGAAGCGGCTACGGCCGGGTGAGCCTGCGGCCGACGATCTCCTTCATGATTTCCGTGGTGCCGCCGTAGAGCGTCCCGGCCCGGGAGTCCAGATAGTCGCGGGCGACGTCGTACTCCTTCATGAAGCCGTAGCCGCCGTGCAGTTGCACGGCACGGTGCACGACCTTCAGATGCAGCTCGGTGACCCACCACTTCGCCATCGCCGCCGTCACCTCGTCGAGGCGTCCGTGGGCGGCGTCGAGGATGCAGCGGTCCACGAACACCTGGGCGACCTCGATCTCGGTGGCCAGTTCGGCGAGGTAGAAGCGGTTGGCCTGGAAGTCGGCGATGCGCTGCCCGAACGCCCTGCGGTCGGTGGCGTGGCGCAACGCCGTCTCGAACGTTCGGGTCATCAGGGCCATGGACGTCACCGCGATGCTCAGCCGCTCCTGCGGCAGGTTGTGCCGTAGGTAGCCGAAGCCCTTGTTCTCCTCGCCGAGGAGGTGGGTCCGGGGCACTCGGACGTCGTCGAACACCAGCTCGGCGGTGTCCTGGGCGGACAGGCCCACCTTGTCGAGCGGGCCGTTCTTCGTGAAGCCGGGCATGCCGTCCTCGACGACGAGCAGGCTCACCCCGTTCTTCCCGGCGGCGGGATCGGTCTTTGCGACGACGATGATCGTGTCGGCGAGGATGCCGTTGGAGATGAAGATCTTGCTGCCGTTCAGGACGAAGTGGTCGCCGTCGGGGATCGCCGTGGTGGTGACGGCGGCGAGGTCGCTGCCGGTGCCGGGCTCGGTCATCGCGATCGCGCCGATCGTCTCGCCGGCGACCATCGGGGCGAGCCAGCGGTGGTTCTGCTCGTCGGTGCCGAGGGCCGTGAAGTACGGCGCGACCAGGTCGTTGAATCCCGACAGCCCCATGGTGACGGCCTGGGCGCCGGCGCGGGCGAGTTCCTCGATGAGCACGGCCCCGAACCGGAAGTCGTCGATGCCGCCGCCGCCGAACCGTTCCGGCACGGCGACCCCGAGCAGGCCGAGCTTGCCGGCCTGCCGGTACAGCTCACGATCGACGCGGCCCGTGGCGGCCCACTCCTCGAGGTGCGGTGCGACCTCGCGCTCGGCGAAGCGTCGCGCGGTTTCGCGGAACGCGTCGTGGTCGGATTCGTAGACGGTGCGGTCGAGCGACACGGCACTCATGGAGACGGCGGTCCTCCTTCTGCGACGTTTGTCGCGCAGATCACAGTAGACCAATAACGATTGAAGTAGTCAACGGTTGAATTCCAGTTGCTTTTGGGTGGTTACGCCCGCCAGCTGGAGTGACGCCGGCCCGCCGGTTATTTGCAAGCAGTCTGGACTGTTTGTTCATTGACTGTTACCGTCCGTTCTGTGACTCGAACCACATCCACGGGCACCGGGCGCACGCAGGCCGAGCGCACCGCCGTGACCCGGGCGAAACTCCTCGACGCGGCCGTCGACTCGCTCGTCGAGCTCGGCTACGCACGCACCACCACGCAGGTGATCGCCAAGCGGGCCGGGGTGTCCCGGGGCGCGCAACTGCATCACTTCCCGACCAAGGAATCACTCGTCGTCGCCGCGGTCGAACACCTCGTGGACAAGCGCCTGACGGAGATTCTCGAGGCGAGCCCGGACCCCGAGCGGGGCCTCGACGTCCTCACCGACGCGTTCCGCGGGCCGCTGTTCCATGCCGCGCTCGAGCTGTGGGTGGCCGCGCGGACCGATCCCGCCCTGCACGAGGCGGTGATCCCCCTCGAGCGCAAGGTCTCCGATGCGCTGCGGGTCGGCTGCCTGGAGATCATGGGTGACCGGATGGGGCCCGACGAGATCGACCTGAGCATCGAACTCGCTCGCGGACTTGCCGTCGCCGCCCTGATGCGTACCCCCGAATCGGATCGTGAGATCCGGGAGCGGCTGCTCCCGGTCTGGAAGGAACTGGTGATGAAGTGAGCATCGAGACCCTCCCGCCGCACGTACACACGCTCGTCGTCGGGGCGGGCTTCGGGGGCATCGGCATGGCCGCCACCTTCCTGCGCGAGGATCCGCGCGCCGACGTCCTCGTGATCGAACGAGGCGACGACGTCGGCGGCACCTGGCGCGTGAACACCTACCCGGGTGCGGCCTGCGACGTGCCGAGCGCGTTGTACTCGTTCTCCTTCGCGCCCGAACCGGACTGGTCGAAGGCTCACGGTACCCAGGAGGAGATCTACGCCTACCTGCGCCGGGTCGCGAAGGAGCAGGGCGTCACCGACCGGACGATGTTCGGGTGCGAACTGCGTGACGCGCAATGGGACGACGAAAGCGCCCGCTGGATGGTGTCGACGTCGCGTGGTGACCTCACCGCCGAGGTGCTCGTCTCGGCGACCGGCGCGTTGTCCACCCCCACCCTGCCGAAGGTGCCGGGACTGGAATCGTTCCGCGGCAAGATGTTCCATTCGGCGCAGTGGGACCACGACTACGACCTGACCGGCAAGCGCGTCGCCGTGATCGGCACCGGCGCCTCCGCGATCCAGTTCGTCCCCGCCATCGTCGACACCGTCGGGCACCTGACACTGTTCCAGCGCACCGCCTCGTGGGTCATGCCCAAGCACGACCACACCATCGCGCGTCCGGTGCGGGCCCTCTACCGGCGTTTCCCGCTCGCACAGAAGGTCGTTCGCGCGGCCGTCTACGGGCAGAAGGAGACGTACGTCGTCGGGATGACACGCCCGTTCGCACGCCGGTGGCTCGTGCCGCTGTTCGAGCGCCGGGCGCTGTCGGTGCTCGACAGGCAGGTCGCCGATCCGGAGCTGCGGGCGAAGCTCACCCCGAAGTTCCGGATCATGTGCAAACGGATCCTGCTGTCCAACGACTGGTTCCCGGCGATCACCCGGCCCGACGTCACCGTCGTGGCGTCCGGGCTGACCGCCCTCACCGAGAACGGGGTCGTCGACGAAGCCGGCAACGAGTACGAGGTCGACACCGTCATCTTCGGTACCGGCTTCACCGTCACCGAACCACCGGTGGCCCAGCACATCCGAGGCGGCGACGGCCGCACCCTCGCCGAGACCTGGAACGGCAGCCCCAGCGCCTATCTGGGCATCGCGGTCCACGGTTTCCCCAACCTCTTCCTGATGTACGGGCCGAACACCAACCTCGGTCACAGCTCGATCGTGTACATGCTCGAGTCGCAGGCCGCCTACATCGCGGATGCATTGCGCGCCATGAGGTCCCGGGGTCTGTCCGCCGTCGAGGTGACCGCGGGCGCGCAGCGCACCTACAACGCCGAACTCGATCCAGCCCTCGCGGGCACGGTGTGGAACGCGGGCGGCTGCGACAGCTGGTACCTCGACCGCAAGGGCCGTAACTCGGTGATGTGGCCTACGTTCACCTGGCGGTACCGCGCCCGGACCCGGCAGTTCGACCCCGAGAACTACCTCGCCCGCCCCGCGGCCGAAAGGATTGCGGCATGACCCATTACGACGTACTGGTCGTCGGCTCCGGCTTCGGCGGCAGTGTCGCCGCGCTGCGCGCGACCGAGAAGGGCTACCGCGTCGGCATCCTCGAGGCCGGCCGGCGGTTCGCCGACGACGAACTCCCGAAGACCAGCTGGCGGCTGCGCAAGTACCTGTGGGCGCCGGCGCTGGGCTGCTACGGCGTGCAGCGCATCCATCTGCTGCCCGACGTCCTGGTCATGGCGGGCGCAGGCGTCGGCGGCGGATCGCTCAACTATGCCAACACCCTCTACCGGCCGCCCGCCCGTTTCTTCCAGGACCCGCAGTGGGGGCACATCACCGACTGGCAGGCCGAGCTCGGACCGTACTACGAGCAGGCGGCGCGGATGCTCGGGGTGCGCCCGAATCCGCTGACGACCCCCGCGGACGACGTGATGCGTTCGGTGGCCGAGGAGATGGGGGTGGGGGAGACGTTCACCACCACGCCGGTCGGGGTGTTCTTCGGCGAGCCGGGGCAGACGGTCCCGGACCCGTTCTTCGGCGGCGCCGGCCCGGACCGGACCGGCTGCACCGAGTGCGGCGGCTGCATGACCGGTTGCCGGGTGGGGGCGAAGAACACCCTGGTGAAGAACTACCTGTACCTCGCGGAGCAGGCCGGTGCGACGATCCACCCGCTCACCACCGTCACCGGGATCCGCCCGCGCGCCGGCGGCGGATACGAGGTCCGCACCCGCAGCACGAACCGGATCCGCAAGCGCCACGACGTGTACACCGCCGACCAGGTGGTGCTCGCCGCCGGCACCTACGGCACGTCGCGGCTGCTGCTCGCGATGCGCGAGACCGGTGCGCTGCCGCGGTTGTCGCCGCGGCTGGGCACGGTGGTGCGCACCAATTCCGAAGCGGTGCTCGCCGCGACGGCGCAGGACCGCAGCGTGGACTACTCCCGGGGTATCGCGATCACCGCCTCCTTCCACCCGGACGACCACACCCACATCGAACCGGTGCGATACGGCAAGGGCAGCAACGCTATCGGACTCCTCCAGGCCCTGCTGGTCGACGGTGGCGGCCGGACACCGCGGCTGGCGAAGTTCTTCGCCGTGGCGGCCCGTAATCCGGCGGCGTTCCTGCGCAGCCTGTCGGTGCGGCGCTGGTCCGAGCGGACCGTGATCGCGCTGGTCATGCAGACCGACGACAACTCGCTCGAACTGACGAGCAAGCGCGGGTTCTTCGGGCGCCGGCTCACGAGCCGCCGCGGACCGGGTGCGCCGCCGCCGGAGTGGATCCCGGTGGGTCACGAGGCGATCCGGCGGGTCGCCGACAGGATCGACGGCGACGCGGGCGGATCGATCGCGGACCTGGTCGACATTCCCATGACCGCGCACTTCCTCGGCGGCTGCGTGATCGGGGATTCGCCCGAGTCCGGTGTCGTCGACCCCTACCTGCGCGTCCACGGTCACGACGGTCTGCATGTCGTGGACGGATCCGTCGTCAGTGCCAATCTGGGCGTGAACCCGTCGCTCACCATCACGGCGCAGGCCGAGCGGGCGATGGCGTTGTGGCCCAACAAGGGCGAGGCCGACCCGCGTCCGGCTTCCGGCTCCGGGTACGTGCCGGTCACCGCCGTGCAGCCGGTGCGCCCCAGCGTTCCGGACTCCGCGCCCGGGGCGCTGCGCCTGCCGATCCATCCCGTCCGACGAGAGGAGGCCGCCCGTGTTGTGGAGCGTGCCTGAGAGCACCGACGAACGCACCGACTGGCCGACATCCGCGCCGCCCCCGTGGTCGGCGCAGGCGCGCGCCGCCCTGTGGTGGCATCGCAGTGCGCCGGGGGCGGCGCAGTTCGGCCCCGGTGGCCGGACCCTGCCGTTCACCCTCGCGATGGTGGTGGACTATCTCGACTCGCCCGTCGGTCCCTACCGTGAGGTGCTCGCCAGTCCCGTCCTGCGCCCGGTCCTGATCCCGGCGATGGCGGTGCCGTTCATCGCCGTGGACTCCGAGGCGTCCGTGCACGGCGGCCGCGAGCACTGGCACCTGCCGAAGGTGCTTGCCTCGTTCGACGGCGACGTCACCGGCCGGTTCTCGGCCACGGGCCACACGTGGAAGGTGGACACCGACGCGTCCCCGCGTGGTCCCGAACTGCCGATCGTCGGCGGACTGGCATTCGCCCAGCCCGAACCGGACGGCAGTCAGGCCCGGGCCACGGCGCGGCTGCGGGGGCGGTTCCGCTACGCGCGGGTCCGCGTCGAGGCGCAGGGCCCGACGCTCGGGCAGTGGTTGCTGCCGGGGGCACACCACGGCATCGTGATCACCTCGGGCCGGATGAGCATCGGGCCGGCCCGGACGGTGCGCTGACGGGCGGCACCGGGCTCACGACGCCTCGCGCATCGTGAGCCCGCCGAGCTCGACGACGTACTGCCCGGCCGCGTCGTCCCACGTCACGGAGTAGGTGGTGGGGTAGTAGCCGGACTGCTGGTACGCGCTCGGCTGGCGCAGGTCCTCGTGCAGGTCGGGCCGGGAGGCGAGCCAGTCCCTGGTCATCATCGGCTCGATGAAGATGTGCCGGCCGTCCCACGAACCCTGCAGGACCGTTTCCGTGAAGTGCCCGTGCGGCTCGGTGGTGTCGAGCCAGTGCAGTCCCATTTTGGCGACGGTGCCGAGAATCGGCTGGGGGTCCGACGGTGCGTAGCCTTCCGGCAGATACTTCGGGTCTGGCAGCTTCGCGGCCCGTTCGAGATAACCGGGGACGAACGGGTGGATCGATTCCACCGTCGCGGTGTCCACGAGGTAGAAGTGCACGTCGAAGTGCGGCTGGTCGAACCCGTGCTCCGGATTGTGGCCGTGCGAGTTCCAGTCCAGCGTGACGTGGTCGACGACGGTGTCCGGCGCCCCGGCGGGCACGTCGAGGACGTAGGCCTCGGTGGTGGGCAGCAGACCGCTCGTGAGGCCGTCGAGTGCGGCCGCGTCGAGGCGGACGCCGATCGCGGTGGGAGTGCCGTCGGGGCCGACGGTGACGTACGTGTGGGCCGATCCGTTGCCGACCGGGTGCGGCGGGCCGTCGAGGGCCGTGGAACTCTGGGCTCCGGCCGCCGAGCCGAGGACGAGTGCTGTCGCCGTCGCCGTCGCACCGACGACTCCGAGCACCGCGAACGTGCGAAGATGCACCACTGTCACGACTCCTCTCGCATGGTGAGTCCACCGAGTTCGACGACGTATTCCTGCTCCCGGTCGTCGAAGCTCACCGAGTAGGTGGTGGGGTAGTACGCACTCTGCTGATAGGCCTCCGGCTGCTTCACCGGCTCGTCGACGGTGGGCCGGGTGAGCAGCCACTCACGGGTCATCATCGGTTCGACGAATGTCCATTCGCCGTCCCAGGATCCCTCGATGAGGATCTGGGTGAAGTCGTACTGTCCGGGTGCGATCGGCAGGGTGCCGTCGACCCAGTGCATCCCCATCTGCGGGACGAGTGCCACCTCCGGCGGGCCGGCGGGAACGTAGTCCGCAGGCATGTACCGTGGTTCGGGCATGTTGGCCGCCGACTCGGCGTATCCCGGTGCGGCCGGGTCGATCTCGTCGACCTTCTCGGCGGGGATCATATAGAAGTGGATGTCGAAGTGGGGCTGGTCGAACAATCCCACCGGTTCGTGCCCGTGCGGGTTCCAGTCCAGGGTCAGGTGGTCGAAGGCCGTCTCGTCCGCCTCGGCCGGGAACTCGAGCGTGTGCACCTCGAGGGCGTCGGCGAGCCCGTCGAGTGCCGTCGCCGAGAAGCGCAGCCCGATCGCCTGGGGTGTGCCGTCGTCGCCCGACTCGACATAGGTCCGTGCAGTGCCGTCGCCGACATCGACGGTGGGCCCGTAGGAGTAGGGCTCCGACTCCGAGTCGGAACCGCTGGAGCAGCCGAGCAGCAGGGTGAGCGCGGTGCCGGCCGCGATCGCGATCCCGGAGGCGCGAGAAATCGGGATGGTGCGCATGGCGGACCTCTTCCGGTGGGCTGAGAAGCAGGGTAGACCGCACCGAGGGGTCCGTTGTGTGGAATCGGAGGATCGTGCTCGCACCGATCTCGCCCATTTTCTTGACCTATTCCAGAAAAGGGGCATACTGGGGTCATGCACCGAACGGACGAGCCTGTCGACATCCCGGCGCAACTGCGCGCCGCGGGTCTGCGGGTGACTGCTCCGCGCGTTGCCGTGCTCGGCGCGGTTGCCGCGCACCCGCATTCCGATGCGGACGAGATCGCGGTCGCGGTGCGGAGCGAACTCGGCTCCGTCTCCACGCAGGCGGTGTACGACGTGCTCAAGGCGTGTGTCGGGGCCGGGCTACTGCGCCGCATCGAACCCGCCGGCTCACCCGCCCGGTACGAGACCAGGATCGGCGACAACCACCACCACCTGGTGTGCCGCAACTGCGGCGCGGTGACCGATATCGACTGCGTCGTCGGAGCGGTCCCGTGCCTCGTGCCCTCGGACGATCACGGATTCGCCGTCGACGAGGCCGAAGTGACGTTCTGGGGTCTGTGCCCCGATTGTCGAGAATCCTAGTTCAGCAACGCTTTTCCCTCCGCCACCACCGCATCCCGCGGTGGTGTGGCGGGCACCCTTCCTCAGGAGGATCACCATGACGAATCCCCGCCCCACCACGACCGGCGTCGGTATCCCCGTCGCGAGCGACGACGAATCGCTCACCGCCGGAACGCAGGGCCCCATCCTGCTGCACGACCACTACCTGATCGAGAAGCTCGCCCAGTTCAACCGGGAACGGGTCCCGGAGCGCGTCGTGCACGCCAAGGGCGGCGGCGCGTTCGGCGAACTCGTCGTCACGAACGACGTCAGTGCGTACACCGCGGCGAAGCTGTTCCAGCCCGGCACGAGAACCGAATCCCTCGTGCGGTTCTCGACGGTGGCCGGGGAGCAGGGCAGTCCCGACACGTGGCGTGACCCGCGCGGATTCGCGGTGAAGTTCTACACCGAGGACGGCAACTACGACCTCGTCGGCAACAACACCCCGGTGTTCTTCGTCAAGGACCCGATCAAGTTCCCCGACTTCATCCACTCCCAGAAGCGGCTGCCCGGTTCGGGACTGCGCGACCACACCATGCAGTGGGACTTCTGGACGTTGCGTCCCGAGACCGCGCACCAGGTGACGTGGCTGATGGGTGACCGGGGCATCCCCCGAACCTGGCGCTACATGGACGGTTTCGGCTCCCATACCTACCAGTGGGTCAACGCCGAAGGGGAGCGGTTCTGGGTCAAGTACCACTTCAAGACGAACCAGGGCATCGAATTCCTCACCCAGGCCGAGGCCGACCGGCTCGCCGGTACCGACCCGGACTACCATCGCGCCGATCTCCACGACGCGATCGAGCGGGGCGAGTTCCCCAGCTGGACGCTGAAGGTGCAGATCATGCCCCTGGCCGAGGCGGAGGGGTATCGCTTCAACCCGTTCGACCTGACCAAGGTGTGGTCCCAGCGTGACTACCCGCTGATCGAGGTCGGCACCTGGACGCTGAACCGCAACCCGCGCAACTTCTTCGCCGAGATCGAGCAGGCCGCGTTCGCGCCGTCGAACATCGTGCCGGGCATCGGACTGTCGCCGGACAAGATGCTGCTCGGCCGGGTGTTCTCCTACGCCGACGCGCACCGCTACCGCATCGGCGCGAACCACGCGCAGCTGCCGGTCAACGCGCCGAAGAACGAGGTGAACTCGTACTCGCAGGACGGCGCCATGCGGTACTCGTTCAACGACCCGGGCACCCCGGTGTATGCGCCGAACAGCTTCGGCGGCCCGCACGCCGACCCGCAGCTCGCCGGCGACGAAGGTCTGTGGGAGTTCGGCACCGAGGCGGTACGGGCCGGCTACGTCCGGCATGCCGAGGACGACGACTTCGGTCAGGCCGGCACGCTCGTGCGCGAGGTGCTCGACGACGCCGCTCGGGAGCGGCTGGTGGGCAACATCGTCGGACACATCCTCGGCGGAACCTCGGAGGCGTTGTACGGCCGGATCTTCGAATACTGGTCGAATGTCGACACCGACCTCGGAAAGAAGATCGAGGAGGGTGTCCGGTCGGGCCGGGCCTGACCGCGCGTCAGAGCAAGCCCCACCAGTAGAGGAGGGTGGCCAGTATCCACACGACGACCGTCTGCATCTCTTTGTCCTCCCTCGGTGCGGATTCTTCCTCCATCATCCGCCCGCGGGGGCACGGCCGCCACGGACACTCCGAGAACAGGGAGTCCCGTGTCCACTTCGTTGCCTGCGGCCGCAGGGAACCAGGCCACCGCCTCGGGCGTTGAAACAGGGCAGTATGTCCGAAGTACGACCGGCGCGACGTCCGTCGCCGCCGGGAGGCACATCGACACCGATAGGAGCTCGGATCATGACCGGACCCATCACCAGCACGCTGAATCCGGACCAGCAGAAGATCGCGGGGGATGCTCTGCAGGACACCCTGGTCGACATGATCGACCTGAGCTTGATCGCCAAGCAGGCGCACTGGAACGTCGTCGGCCCCCAGTTCCGCAGCCTGCACCTCGCCCTGGACGAGATCGTCACGGCCGCCCGGACCTACACCGACGAGGTGGCGGAGCGGCTCACGGCGATCGGCGTCAGCCCGGACGGACGGGCCACGACCGTCGCCCAGGACTCGGGCACCAAGGGGTTCGGTGCGGGTTGGACCAAGGACGAGCAGGTCGTCGCGTCGATCACCGACAACCTCTCGGCCGTCATCGGCCGCCTGCGCGAGCGCATCGCGGCGACGGACGAGGCGGACCCGGTCACGCAGGACCTGCTCATCGCCCAGACCGCCGGTCTCGAGCAGACGCATTGGATGTGGCAGGCCCAGCTCGCCTGAGCCGGTACCTCCCTCAGGGCCACCCGTTCCCGCGGGTGGCCCTTCGTGTGTTCCGGGCGATCGAACACCTGTGTTACTGGAGTGTCGGATGTGATTGCTACGTTGGCACCGGTCCGTTCTCCGATCGAAAGGTGCCTGCAGCGATGGTCATGGGTCCTACCCACGCGGTGTCCGGGGCGCTGGTCGGCCTCCTCGTCGCCGACGTGCTGCCCCCGGAGTGGGGTGGACCCGGCTCCACGGCGGAGACCTTCGCGTTCGCCGCGGTCTGCGCCGGCTCAGCCCTGCTGCCGGATCTCGACACCCCGCAGTCGACGGTGGCGCGGTCCTTCGGGCCGGTCAGTCAGGTGGCGGCGCGCGGCATCGACAACCTCTCCCTCGGCTACTACACGCTCACCAAGGGCCGTCGTGACCGTAGCCGCCGGGGTGGCCATCGCACGCTGACGCACACGGCCCTGTTCGCGGCCCTGCTGGGGGCGGGGGTGTCCATGCTCGTCGCCCGGTTCGACCGCGTCGCGGTCGTCGCCGTCCTGTTCGTCACGCTCGGCCTGGCGCTGCGCGGGCTCGCGGACGGCTGGGCCAAGCGCAACGGGTGGCTCGTGGTGACCGCGACCTCGGCGGTGTTGTCGGTGCTCATGTGGAACTGGTTCCCCGGCGAGGTGGGTTCGGTGGGCCTCGGGGTGGCGGTAGCGCTCGGATGCGCGACGCACTGCCTGGGCGACGCCGTCACCAAGGAGGGCATCCCGTTTCTCGCGCCGTTCGTGCCCTGGCGCGGCGAACGCTGGTGGGAGATCCGGATGCCCGGGTTCCTCGCCATCCGCGCCGGCGGCGCGTTCGAGCTGGCGATCCTCGGCCCGGCGCTGACGATCGCCGCGGTCGCGATAGCGGTGTGGTCGATCGACGGCGCGCCGGAACTCCTGCGCGAAGCCGTCGGGGTGTCGCGCGCCGGCAGCTGACGCGGATTTCGGAACCACTGGCATCGAAAGAGAACTTGTTCTATTTTTGCTCTGTTTCTGCCTCCCGCCAGATCGGAGCCCAGCCCGGTGAAAGCCCGCGATGCCCGGACGGACGGCGACCCCGTCTCCACCACGACCCTCAGCCGACGAGGCTTTCTCGGCGCCGCCAGTGCCGTGGGATTGACCGGTCTCGCCTGGAAACCCGCCGGCGCAGTCCCGGTCGGTGATCCGCGCGCCACCATTCCGGCGCCCCCGGCATTCCCCACGGATATCCCGCTGGCCCAGCAGCGCTTCGAGAACTGGGCCCGGACGATCCGCTTCGACGCGGTGTGGACCGCGACCGCACGCGATGCGCACGACGTCGTGCGCATCGCAGACTGGGCCCGCGCCCACGGCTACCGCGTCCGCCCGCGGGGCACCATGCACAGCTGGAGCCCGCTGACCGTCGTGCCCGGCGAGAGCGTCGAGAAGATCGTGCTGATCGACACGATGGCGCACCTGAACGCCGTCACCGTCGATCCCGCAGGAACGCCCGCCACCGTCACCGCCGGCGCGGGCGCGAGCATCGAATCGATCCTCACCGCGCTGGAGCAGCACGGCCTCGGGTGGGCCAATGCGCCGGCCATCGGCGACATCACCATCGCCGGAGCGCTGTCGATCGGCGCGCACGGCGCCACCTATCCGGCGGCGGGGGAGCGGGCGATCCCCGGCCAGTCGTTCGGCTCCCTGTCGAACCTCGTCGTCGCCCTCACCGCCGTCGTGTGGAACGGTGCCGCCGGCGCCTACGAACTGCGCGAGTTCCGTCGGTCCGAACCCGAGATCACGCCCCTGCTCGCCCATCTGGGTCGCAGCTTCGTCACCTCGGTGACCCTGCAGGCCGGGGCCAACTACCGGCTGCGCTGCCAGAGCTTCACCGACGTGCCGTGGCAGGAACTGTTCGCCCCGCCCGGCGCTCCGGGCCGCACCTTCGAGCGGTTCGTCGAGGAGTCCGGCCGAGTGGAGGCGATCTGGTTCCCCTTCACACAGACGCCGTGGTTGAAGATCTGGTCGGTGTGCCCCGAGAAGCCGCCGACCGCGCGCGAGGTGCACGGGCCGTACAACTACTTCTTCTCCGACAGCATCCCCGAGGAGGTCACCACGCCTCTCGGTCAGGTGGCGAGCGGGATGCAGGCCGCCACCCCGGCCTTCGGCGCCGCCCAGTTCGGGGCCGTCGCCGCCGGTCTCGCCGCCACCGGCACCGCCGACCTGTGGGGCTGGTCGAAGGACCTGTTGTTCTATCTGCGGGCCACCACGCTGCGCGTCGTCGCCGGCGGCGGGGTGGTCCTCACGCGGCGGGCGAACATCGCCCGCGTCATCCACGAGTTCACCACGTGGTTGCACGAACGGATGACCCACTACGCCTCGCTCGGGCAGTATCCGGTCAACATGCCGTTCGAGGTGCGCCTGTGCACCGTGGACGATCAGTCGGAGGTGCTCGTCGAGTCGGCGGGCCCGCCGAACCTGTCGGCCGTCCGTCCCCGTCCCGACCGGCCCGAGTGGGACACGGCCATCTGGATGAACGTCGTCTCCGTTCCCGGCACCGCGGGACAGTCCGCCTTCTTCCAGGAGATGGAGCAGTGGATGGCCGACCACTACTCCGGTGACTACGCGGCCTTCCGGTCGGAGTGGTCGAAGGGCTGGGCGTTCGACGCGGCGGGCGGATACCGGGATCCGAGGTTTCTCGGTGAGGTCGTCCCGGCGATGTACCGCACCGGACTGTCCGCCGACGAGGGCTGGGACGCGGCGCGCGCGTCGTTCGACCGGCACGACCCGCATCGGGTGTTCACCAACGGATTCCTCGATCGGTTGCTGCCGCCGGTGTGAGGCGCGGGACCGGTCCGAGGGCACGGTTCGGTTTCGATCCCGCCGCTTCCGTCGTTCACAACTCTCACATCAGTCACATCCGTATACATTTGCCCCGTTCCATGTGGGTGCGACGGTGGGAGCGACGTGCGGAAGTTCGAGACGGGGAAGAACGCGGGAGGCACGCACGCGGCGCGGCGCCACGTCCGTCGGGGGGCCGCCGCCGCAGCGCTGCTCGCCTGTCTGATCGCACCGGCGCCGTCGGCCGCGGCGAACCCGATCGTCGAGCCGGTGGCGGCCGACCCCAGCATCGTGCGGGCATCCGACGGGGCGTACTACATGTACACGACGGGTGACGACTGGGGCGACGGCCGGGGCCTGCGCGGGATGTCCGTCTTCACGTCCTTCGACCTCACGGACTGGAAGTACGTCGACGACGTGTTCTCCGAGATTCCCACCTGGCACCCGCCGGACAACTACGTGTGGGCTCCCCACGTGATCGAGTCGGACTCCGGCTACAGCCTCTACTACGCGCTCCCGGACGGGGCGAATCCGTGCATCGGTCTCGCCACCGCACCCGGACCGGCCGGCCCGTGGACCGACCTGGGTCGTCCCGTGTTCTGCGCCGAGGACGTCGGAGTCCAGGGCACGATCGATCCGTTCGTATGGGACGACGGCACGACGAAGACGATGTTCGTCGGGAATTTCAAAGGCGTCTACGCCATCCCGCTGAATGCGGAGGGAACCGCGCCTGCCGGCGAACCGGTCCGGGTCGCGGACGAACGCTTCGAGGGACCACACGTCGAACATCGCGACGGCTACTACTACCTGTTCCTCTCCTCCGGCCACTGCTGCAACGGTGCCGACACCGCCTACCGGGTCCTCGTCGGCCGGTCCGAGTCGTTGACCGGCCCGTACGTCGACCGCAAGGGCGACGATCTCGACGGCGGTGGCGGCGCGCTCATCCTGGCCGGCAGCGACCCGTGGGCAGGGCCCGGGCACAACACGGTGGTGACCGACGACGCCGGCGACGACTGGATCGTCTACCACGCGATTCCCCGCGACGATCTCCAGCTGCCCAGCGGCGCTCAGCGACGGGAGGGCATGATCGACCGGATCGTGTGGGCCAACGGGTGGCCGGAGATCGGCGACGGATCCCCGTCGTCGACCCGGCCCGCCGTTCCCCGAACGGATCTGCCCGTGCGCGTCTCCCTCACCGCGGACACGTCCACGACGCTGCCCGCGTCCGGCGGGGTGGTCGAGGCCACCCTGCTCGTCGAAGCACCCGACGACGCACCCTACATGGGGCAGGTGTGGGCCGGGGCGGTCCGCCCGAACGGCGAGGAAGGCGAGCCGGTCCTGGACCCGATCGACGTCGATCTGGCCGCGGGGGAAACCCTCGAGGAGCGGATCGCGTTCACGGTGAGCGACGGTGCGGCGAACGGCACGTACGGTCTGTACGCGTTCGCCGGCACCCACGGCGGGGAGATCGTCGAGTTCGGTGCCGTCACCGCCCGCAAGTCCGACGGCCTCTCGGACGTCGGGGAGCCCGTCGACGTGATGATGCTGCGCGTGCGCGAGACGGCGCGCTGACAGGAGGCGCTCCGGCAGGAAGCAGGTGCCCGGGACGCATAATCGAGGCGTGGATCGAGCGTCCTATCCGAAGCTGTTGCGCGCGGACACCGAGCGGCTGCTCGCCGTCGGCGAAGGCCGGCTCGACCGGCCGGTCCCGACCTGCCCGCGCTGGTCCGTCGAGCGGCTTCTCGGGCACGTCGGCCGCGTGCACCGGAACGCGGCAGCCTGGCTGCGGACCGGCAGTCGCGCCGAGATCCCACCCGCTCCGGCCGGGGCCGCCGTCCTCCCGTGGGTGCGGGACGGACTCGAGGAGTTGACGGAGGCCGTGCAGTCGGCCGATCCGCACGCCGACGAGCAGACCTTCGCCGGACCGCAGCCGGCGTCGTTCTGGGTCCGTCGCATGGCGGTCGAAACTGCGCTGCACCGGATCGACGCCGAGCTCGCCACGGGCGAGGGCACCACGCCCGTCGACACCGCACTGGCCGTCGAGGGCATCGACGAACTCTTCGGGGTGCTGCTCCCGTTCCGTGCCCTTGCCGGGACGGGGAGTGCCGGGTCGCCGTCCTGGTCGGGGCAGACGATGCACCTGCATGCGACCGACCCCGCCCTCGCCGCGAGCGAGGGCGAATGGTCGATCACCTTCGATGCCGACGAACCTTCCGTCGTCCACGCCCACGCCGAGGGGGACGTCGCAGTCCGCGGGCCGGCATCGGATCTGTTGCTCCTCCTGTGGAACCGGGCGTCCCTCGACCGGTTCGAGGTGTTCGGTGACGCCGCGTTGCTGACCCGTTGGCGCGACGAGGTGACGATCTGACGCAGCTGTCGGTTACTGCCGTGCGAGCAATCGCTCGAGGTCGTCGAGAACGAGCATTGCGCCGGTCGGGCCGAGTGCGAGGAACCACGTCTCGTCGCTCACCGCGACGGCGCGCCCCTGCTGCACGGCTGTGAGGCTCGACCACAGCGGGCCACCGACGACGGCCGCCTCGTCGGTTTCTCTGCCGTAGCTCGAGTAGAAGATCCGGTCGCCGTCCGCCTCCGTGATCGTTTCCGGGCTGACCTCGGCCGCAAGTTCCTCGATGTCCTGGACCGGCGGACGGCGCAGCCCGACGTCCTGCAGGATGACGCCGATGAACGAGAGGTTCCCGTACAGGCGGATCTTGCCGGACATGAACCGCACGAGCGAGATGCTCGGATCGCCCTGGATCGAGTCCCCCACCTCGTCGGCGCGGGTCTGATAGGCATTGAGGACCGACTCGGCCTTCTCCTCCTCGCCCAGCGCGTCCGCGACGAGCAGGAAATTCTCCTTCCACGGGAAACCGGGCCGGATCGAGAACACGGTCGGGGCGATGGCGGACAGCTGCGGGTACATCTTGTCCGCGCGGAGCTTGCTGCCGACGATCAGATCCGGCCGCAGCGTGCCGATGGCCTCGAGATCGAGGTTGTTGATCGTGCCCACGTCGGCGACGCCGGCGAGCCGGTCCGCGAGGTACGACGGCTGCTCCGCAGCGCCCTCGGGACTCGCGATGCCCACGGGAGTGAGGCCGAGGGAGAGGACGGCATCGAGTTCGCCGCCGTCGAGCACGACGACGCGCTGCGGCTTGGCCGCGATCTCCGTCTCGCCGAGAGCGTGGGTGACGACCCGGGGGAACTGTCCGGGCGCCGCGTCGCTGCCGAGCTTCGCCGTCTCCTCGTCGGCGGTGGCGAACAGCCGGCCACCGGTGGCGACGTCGGCGTTGCCGGCGCCGGTGTCGCGGGTCGACTCGGCGGCGCCGCCGCAGGCCGCGACCGTGAAGGTGACGAGCAGGGCCGCGGCGGTGAGGCGGCCGAGGTGTCTGAGCTTGTTCATTAGGGCAGGCTATCCTCACAGCCTGCTCTTCCGTGGCCCCGCCCCGGATGGTCACCCCGGTGCCGGGCAGGGTTCATCGCTCACCGGCGGTTGCGCCGGTCGAGGTGCAAGGTCCGCAGAACTGCCCGACGGCCGGGCCGAAGGGCCGCCGGCGGAACGACCGGCGCGGTAGCCGGGGAGCGGAACTTCAGTTCGGAGGCGGTTTCCGGGGCGTCATCGGAGGTCGCCCGCAGGAATCGATCGGGCAGCGCGAGCTTGTGGATCGTACGCAGAGTCAGAAGATACTGCCGCACAAGAGGACCCGTCGTGTACGGCAGATCGTACTTGTCGCACAGCGCCCGGATCTTCATGGAGATCTCTGCGTAGCGGTTGCTGGGGAGATCCGGGAACAGATGATGCTCGATCTGGTAGCAGAGGTTGCCGCTCAGGAAAGCCATCACCGCGCCGGCGCGGAAATTGGCACTTCCGAGCATCTGCCGGAGATACCATTCCGCCCTCGTCTCGTGCTCGAGCTCGACGAGGGTGAACTTCTCGGCGCCGTCGGGAAAGTGCCCGCAGAAGATCACCACGTACGACCACAGGTTCCGGAGCAGATTCGCGACCAGATCGGCCGTCAGGGTACGCCGCCAGCGACGACCGCTGAGCGCGGGGAAGACCAGGTAGTCCTTCAGCGATTGGCGGACAACCTTTCCCGTCAGTGCTCGCCGGTGGGCGGTCTTCTCGGCCTCGCTGCCGGCGTGCTCGTTCGCGGAATGCAGACCGTGCAGTGCGATCCCCCACTCGAAGGTGATTGCCAACAGCAGGTTTCGCAGCGGTTGCGCCAGATTGCCGGGCTGCCAAGGCTGGTCGCGGGTGATCCGGATGACGCCGAAGCCGAGGTCGTCGTCCACGCCGACGACGTTGTTGAAAACGTGGTGGCGGTAGTTGTGGGAGTGCCGCCACTGCGAGGAGAGCCCGGCCATGTCCCACTCCCACGTGGTGGAGTGGATTTCCGGGTCGTTCATCCAGTCCCACTGCCCGTGCGAGACGTTGTGACCGATCTCCATGTTCTCCACGCTCTTGGCGACAGCGAGGGCTGTCACTCCGAGAACCCACCCGGCCCGAGACCTGCTGGTGCAGATCATCAGCCGTGCAGCGACATCCAGTGCACGCTGGAACGCGATCGTGCGCCGGATGTAGGCGGCGTCCGCCGCCCCGAGCGACTCGGCGACATCCCGGCGGATCTCGTTCAGTTCGGTGCTCAGCGCCTCGACATCATCCGCGGTGAGGTGCGCATATTTCTTGATGTCGGAGATCGCCATGGTGTCCTTTCCGCATCGAGTTCGCAACGGGCGAGGTCGGATTCGGCCCCCGCTGCGGGAGCGGATCAACGGTGGGTGCGGTGGCCCACCGCGGCGCACGTCGTCGAGTCACGTTCTCGGTAGCGGGGCGGCCACGACGCCGGTGCGTGTCGGTCGATTCGCGACGGGATCCGCGGGGCGCCCCGCCCGTTCCGGCGGTCCCGACGAGCAGGACGTTCGGTCGCACAAGGTCGATCACGGCGGCCTCCCGAGGCCTGGGATGTAGGACCAGTCAACACCGCGTCACCGAGGGTGTCAACGCTGTAGACCTACAGCACAGGGCTACAGTGGACACGGACGGGAAGGAGTCCGTGATGCCGAAGACTCCCGCGGGCCGCCCGGTCGGACCCTGGGGCGGGAACATTCGGACCCGGGAAGCGATCCTCACGTCCGCGCTCGCGATCATCGATCGCGACGGCGTCGAGGGGCTCTCGATGCGCCGCCTCGGCAAGGCTCTCGGCCGGGATCCGATGATCCTGTACCGCCACGCGCCGAACAAGGCCGCCCTCCTCGACGGAGTCGCCGAGATCGTCCTCGGGCAACTGGTCGTCGACCCCCAGGACGGTGACTGGGAAGATCAACTAAGAACGGTGGCAAGGGATTTCCGTCGACTGGCTCTCGACCACCCGCACGTGGTTCCGTTGCTGGTCACCCGCCCCTTGGCCACGCCCCTCGCGCTGCGTCCGCTCGGAACTCTGCGTCCCCTCGAAGGTATCCTGACCCTGCTCACCCGGGCCGGCTTCACTGCGGCCGACGCCCTGCATGTCTACCGGGCCTTGTTCGGATTCCTTCACGGTCACGTCCTCGACGAGTTGCAGGAACTCGTCGAGCGGCCGGAGGAGTCCGACGACCTGCTCCGCCTGGGGCTGCATCGGCTACCGATCGGCGAGTTCCCTATCCTACGTAGTCTCGCGCCGATTCTGGCCTCCTACGACGGTGCCGCCGAGTTCGAGCGCGGCCTCGACGTCTTCTTTTCGGGCCTGACGGCCACACTGGACTCCGGGGGCGGCCGGTATCCGGACGAGCCGGCGCCGCCGGCCGATCCTACGAATCCGCCAACGTGCGCATGATGCCGTAGGCGTGGTCCGGTTCGGTGTCGGGGGACAGGAGCACCAGCACGAGTTGGGTGCCGTTGCACCCGAGGAAGTACATCGTGTGCGGTGGTTGTCCGGGTGCCGGTTCGCGCAGGGCGGTGCCGCCCGAGTCGAGGGTGAACTCGTCGATTCGTTTTCGCGAGATCTGCAGGGCGTTCCAGTCGAAGCAGACCCGGGCCACGGGTCCGAGGCGCAGGACGAGCGCGGAGATCAGGTCGTCCAGCTCGTCGGTGAGGTTCGTGGTCCACGGGAACCAGGAGCCGTCGATCGAGGACGGTGGTGCGGAGTTCGGCCGGAGCAGGAAGCGCGGCGTGTGGGCCGGTGTGGGAAATCGGGCAGGTGGGCGGTGCGACGGCACGGTGCGCTCGGGCGGCACGGGGCGATCGGGCGGCACGGAGCGATCGTGCGGCACGGAGCGATCGTCGGCGACGTGGGTGATGGCGTGGTTGTGCGTCATGAGACGCTCCTTGGGTGGCCTCGGGGAGGCCGGCTTGTCACCGGGAGGCGTCGAGCCGGATGCTCGAGACGGGAACGTGCCGGTCTGCTCACCGTACGTCACGATCACGGCGGACGTGCCGTGCCGAGAAACGGAGAACGAGATCGAGGCCTCTTCTCTGTGCGGAGAAGAGGCCCCGATCAGGTTCTTCACGAGTCGGGGTGGCGGGATTCGAACCCACGACCTCTTCGTCCCGAACGAAGCGCGCTACCAAGCTGCGCCACACCCCGTTTCGAACCTCGGTCAGCTTACAGCACGATGGGGGTGACGGTTAAATCGCCTGGTCAGCGCGGCGAAAACGTACTCCGGGTACCCGCGTCGGCGGTGCTTCGAGCCTGCTCCCGCGGCGCCGGAACCAGCGTCAGCAGCGTCGCCTCGGGACGGCACCAGAACCGGGCGGGTGCCGTCGGTGACGTGCCGATGCCCGCCGAGACGTGCAACCGCATGTGCGACCCCCAGCGCGACGGGCCCTTGACCCGCGACCGGTCCAGCCCGCAGTTGGTCACCAGCGCGCCGACCAGCGGCAGGCACAGTTGACCACCGTGGGTGTGACCCGCCATCACCAGGTCGTACCCGTCGTCCGCGAACCGGTCCAGCACCCGCGGTTCGGGCGAGTGGGTCAGCCCCAGCCGCAGATCCGCCGCCGGATTCGCGGGACCGGCGACGGTGTCGTACCGGTCCCGGTCGAGGTGCGGGTCGTCGACACCGGCTGCGCTGATGCGCACCCCGGCGATCTCGAGCTCGCGTCGCACGTGCGTGACGTCGAGCCAGCCGCGCTCGCTGAACGCGGCGCGCAGATCACTCCAGGGCAGTGGCGCGCCGTGTACGCGCTCGTGGTTGCGGTCGAAGTACTTCAGCGGGTTCTTCACCCGCGGCCCGAAGTAGTCGTTGCTGCCGAAGACGAACAGCCCCGGCCGGGCGAGCAGACCGCCGAGCGCCTGCACGACGGCGGGGACCGCCTTCGGATGCGCGAGATTGTCACCGGTGTTGATCACCAGGTCGGGTTCGAGGCGGTCGAGCTCGCGAAGCCAGTTCTGCTTGAGCCGCTGCCCGGGCGTCATGTGGATGTCGCTCAGGTGCAGCACTCGCAGCGTCGAGGCGTCCGGCGCGAGCACCGGCAGCGTCACCTCCCGCAGAGCGAAGGCGTTGCGCTCGACGAGCGTCGCGTAGCCGAGGCCGAGGACAGCGGCACCGGCCGCGCCGATCGCGGCACGTCGGAGAATAGGAACGTCTGGCACGTCTCCAGCGTACCGCCGAGGCTCGTCCGTGCACGGGTTCGTAGGGCACCGCGTAGCGTCGAGGCATGTCCGAGACCACGTCCTCGCTCAAAGCCACGCTCCGCGCCGACCTCACGTCCGCGATGAAGGACAAGGATGCGCTGCGCACCAACACGCTGCGCATGTTGCTCGCCGCCGTCCAGACCGAAGAAGTCGCCGGCAAGCAGGCACGCGAGCTCACCGACGAGGAAGTCGTGAAGGTGCTCGCGCGCGAAGCGAAGAAGCGCGGCGAAGCTGCCGAGGTGTACACCGAGAACGGCCGCGGGGAACTGGCGGCGAAAGAGCACGCCGAGGCCCGCATCATCGACGAGTACCTGCCGACCCCGCTCACCGACGCCGAACTGGCCGACGTGGTGGACACCGCCATCGCCCAGGTCGCCGAGGAGCTCGGGGAGCGGCCGGGGCCCCGGCAGATGGGTCAGGTCATGAAGGCGGCGACCGCGATCGCCGCCGGGAAGACCGACGGCAAGCGCCTGTCCGCCGCCGTCAAGTCGCGCCTGTAGACCGCACCTGTAGACGACGGCGCCGCCCGGTCGTCGCGCGACCGGGCGGCGACGGTCATCGTCCCGGGATGGGTGCCGGCGCGGCCGGCACCGTCGTGTCCGGTACCCGGCTCTCGCTCGGCCGCGCCGGTGTCGCACTCGGGCTCGGCGGCGCGGCGCGCACCGACCCGTCGCTGACGAAGATCGTCACCGTCGAGCCCGGGACAGCGGAACCGGACGGCGAGACCGAGGCGACGGTGCCACTGCGGCCTTCCGCCTTGACGGTCGTCTCCGTCACCTGGAACCCGGCGTCGATCAGGCGCTGGCTGGCCTGCTGCCGGTTCAGGCCCACGACGTTGGGGACCTGCGCGTTGCCGGCGCCGCGCACGTACTTCTGATCCACGGGTGGCAGCTCGGTGGGGCCGAACTTGTTCGCGACCGGCAGCAGCGCATCGAACCACGTGCGCGCGGGCTCGGTGCCGCCGAAGAGGTTGCCGTCGTAGCAGGGGCGCACCGGCCCGGAACAGATCTGCCCCGGCGTCGGCGAGTCACCGTACGTGTAGACGGCTCCGGCGAGATTGTTGGTGAAACCGAGGAAGGCCGAGGACATGTGCGACTCGGTGGTTCCCGTCTTGGCGGACACCGGCAGGTTCCAGCCCACCGAGCCGGCCGCGCCGGCCGCCGTGCCGCCGCCCGTGGTGTCCTTGCCCAGGGCGTTGGCGAGCGTGTCGGCCAGGCCCGGTTCGACGACCTGCTCGCAGGCCTGCTGGGTGATCGGCACGGGCTTGCCCTCGCGGTCGAACACGGCGTCGATCGGTGTGGGCGGGCACCACTTGCCGTGGGAGGCGAGCGTCGCCGCGACGTTGGACAGTTCCAGCGGGTTGACCCAGGTAGGTCCCAGGGTGAACGAACCGAGGTGCTGCGCCTTCTGCATCTCGGACATGCTCTGCTCGCCGAAACCGGAGGAATTGGGCTGGGCGTAGGAGCGCAGACCGAGCCGCACCGACATGTCGACGACGGAGTCCACCCCGGTGGCCTCGATCAGCTTGACGAAGGCGGTGTTGGGGGACTGCGCCAGCGCGTCCGTCACCGACAGCTTCGGCGGGTACGGCGCGGCGTTCTCGACGCAGTAGGTGGCCGGCGGGCACCCGGGGGCGCCGCCGTCACCGAGACCGCGGGCGTTGTAGCGGGCCGGCACGTCGAGCACGGCACTCGTGCCGAGGCCCTTCTCCATCGCCGCGGCCACCGTGAAGATCTTGAACACCGAGCCGGCGCCGTGACCGGTCAGCGAGTACGGCTGCGGCTGCACCGTCTGGTTGGCCTCGCCGTCGAGGCCGTATACGCGGCTCGACCCCATCGCGAGGACACGATGCGAATCCTCCCCGGGCCGGATCACGTTCATCACCGTGGCGACGTCCTCGACGGTCGGGCTCGTGAACTTGTCCAGCGACGACTTGACCGAGTTCTGGATCTCGGGGTCGAGCGTGGTGCGGATGAGGTACCCGCCCTTGTCGATCTGTTCGCGGGACAACCCGGCCTCGGCCAGGTACTGCAGCGCGTACTCGCAGAAGAACCCCCGGTCGCCCGCGGCGATGCACCCGCGCGGCAGGGTCTTCGGCTCGGGCAGGACGCCGAGCGGCTGCTCCTTCGCGGCACGGATCTCGGCGGCGCGCTCGGGGATGTTCTGGATCATCGTGTCGAGCACGACGTTGCGCCGCGCCAGCACGCCGTCCGGATTGGTGTACGGGTTCAGCGCGGAGCTGGACTGCACCATGCCTGCGAGCATCGCGGACTGGGTGACGTTCAGGTCCTTCGCGTCGATGCCGAAGTACGTCTGTGCGGCGTCCTGCACGCCGAAGGATCCGTTCCCGAACGGCACGAGGTTCAGGTAGCGGGTGAGGATCTCGTCCTTGGTCAGCTCGTCGTCGAGCGTCAGCGCCATCCGGATCTCCCGGATCTTGCGCGCGGGCGTCGTCTCGATCGCGGCGCGGCGTTCGGCGTCGGTCTTGGCGACCACGTGCAGCAGGTAGTTCTTCACGTACTGCTGGTCGATCGTGGACGCGCCCTGCTCGACCTGCCCGCTGGTGGTGTTGGTGAGGAAGGCGCGGATGGTGCCCTGCCAGTCGACACCCTGGTGTTCGGCGAAGCGCTTGTCCTCGATGGAGACGATGGCGAGCTTCATCTCGTTGGAGATCTGGTCGCTCGGCACCTCGAACCGGCGCTGGTCGTAGAGCCAGGCGATGGGTGTGCCCGCGGCGTCGGTCATGGTGGTGACCGCGGGCACCACCCCCTCGACGAGTTCGGCGGAACTGTTGTCCACCGTGTCCGCGGCGCGGTTCGAGACGTAGCCGAACCCTCCGGCCGCCGGGAACATCACACCGGCCAGCAGGACTCCGCCCAGTGCCGTGCATCCTGCGAGCTTCGCCACCGTTTTTCCGATCGACACGACTACACAGTACGTGCCGCGGCGGAGCACGGACCCCGCCGCACGCGTACCGGTGTCCGCGTTGCGCTGGCGAAAACCCTCCGACGTGCAGTGATGCACGGGCGTACCAGAAAAGTGTTTCTCCACCTTGCGCACGGGGAACTCTTTACCTAGATTGAGTCCTCAGTGTGATGCAGATAACACCTGAATAGGAATGTGGCGCAGAACGGTCGTGCTAGGCCGTCGATACTGCGTGCCTTCCAGGACCCCGTGACACGGCGTTCGGAGAGTAAGGGGCAACTGAATGCACATGACCACCCCGATGGCCCGGCTCGACGTAGACCAAGCAGAAGCACGCATCGCATGGGTATCGAAAGCCCGATGCCGTGAAGTGGACCCCGATCAGTTGTTCGTCCGTGGCGCCGCCCAGCGCAAGGCCGCAGTCATCTGCCGGCACTGCCCGGTGATGCTCCAGTGCGGCGCCGACGCCCTCGACAACCGCGTCGAATTCGGCGTCTGGGGCGGGATGACCGAACGTCAGCGCCGGGCGCTGCTCAAGCAGCATCCCGAAGTCGACTCCTGGGCCGACTTCTTCGAGGCTCAGCGTCAGCACCAGAACGCCGTCTGACCGATCGGCCGTCCGACCGATCAGCCGTCCGACCGACCAGCCGTCCGACCGATCAGTGGGAACCCGCGAGGTCATGCCTCGCGGGTCATCTGATCGGCCACGGCGCGCAGTGCCTCGAGATCCGAGACCTCGAAGGGCAGCGACGGTACGCCGACGACCGGCACCCGCGGATGCGCACTCGTGAATCGAGCCAGCAGCCGCAGCTCCCGCTTCGCCGTCACCGCCCGGTGCGCGTGGACCCGCAGCACGGCCTCGGCCGGCGCGTTCTCCTTCCGGCCCTGCTCCTCGAGCAGATCCGCCGCGGTCAGGGCGTGGTCGGCCGGTAGCGAGGACAGTGTCGGATGCGTGCGGTTGAGGATCAGCCCCGCGAGCGGCATGCGGTCCTCGGACAACCGCTCGACGAAGAACGATGCTTCCCGCAGCGCGTCCGGTTCGGCGGCCGCGACCACCATGAAGTGGGTGCCCGGCTGCTGCAGCAACTGGTAGGTGCGGTTCGCCCGCTCCCGGAACCCGCCGAACATCGAATCCAGGGACTGCACGAAAGCGGATGCGTCCGAGAGCATCTGGCTACCGACGATCGTTGAGACCGCTTTCAGGGCCAGGCCCATGGCGCCCGTCACCAACCGTCCCAGCCCCCGCCCCGGCGCGGTGAACATGCGGATCATCCGGCCGTCCAGGAACGCGCCGAGCCGCTGCGGTGCATCGAGGAAGTCCAGCGCATTGCGGGACGGCGGGGTGTCGACCACGATCAGATCCCAGGCGTCGCTCGCCGCGAGCTGCCCGAGCTTCTCCATCGCCATGTACTCCTGAGTGCCGGAGAACGACGAGGCCACGGTCTGATAGAACGGGTTGTCGAGGATCTGCTGCGCCTTTTCCGGTGTCGAGTGCTCGAGCACCATGTCGTCGAAGGTGCGGCGCATGTTCAGCATCATCGCGTGCAGCTCGCCCTTCGCGCCCGGCCCCAGCTGCACGAGCTGCGGACTGTTGTCGAGGGCCTGCACACCCAGCGCCTGAGCCAGCCGCCGGGCCGGATCGATCGTCAGCACCACGACGTTGCGGCCCTGCTCTGCGGCCCGCAGCGCCAGCGCCGCAGCGGTCGTGGTCTTGCCGACCCCGCCCGCGCCGGTGCACACGATGATGCGCGACGAGGGGTCGGCGAGGATGGACCGGACGTCGAGCGGCGGCGCATGGTGCGCCCGCGGCGCGGTCACCGCACGCCCTGTTCGCCGAGCTGCTCCGCGAGCTCGTACAGCCCGCCGAGATCCACGCCGTCCGCCAGCGCGGGCAGATGCATTCGTGCCACGTTCACCTCGTCGAGTTGGGCGGCGCTGACCTGCTGCGCCTGCAGGGTGGATGCATGCTCGATCGTCTCGGTCAGCAGACCGGCGAAGTCCGATTCGTCGAGCGCGACCCCCGCCCGGTCGAGTCCCTCGCGTACCGCGGCCGCATCGATCCGGCCGGCCGCCGCCTCGTCCACCATCTCCTCGGGCAGGAAGTCGGGTGCGGTCCGGTTGACGATCACGGTACCCAGCCGCAGGTCCGCCGCGAGCAGCTCGCTCACCGCGTCGGAGGTTTCCTGCACCGGGAGCGCCTCGAGCAGCGTGACCAGGTGGACCATGGTCTCGTCGGAGTGCAGCAGCCGCACGACCCCCTCGCTCTGGGAGCGGATCGGACCCGACTTCGCGAGGTCGGCCATCGCCTTGGTCACGTCGAGGAAGCTGCCGATGCGGCCCGTCGGCGGGGAGTCCACCACGACCACGTCGTACACGGGTTCCCCGGTGCGGTCGGTGCGCACCACGGTCTCCTTGATCTTGCCGGTCAGGATCACGTCCCGCAGACCCGGCGCCAGCGTGGTCGCGAACTCGATGGCACCGATCCGGCGCATCGCCCGCCCCGCGAACCCGAGGTTGTAGAACATGTCCAGGTACTCGAGGAAGGCCGTCTCGATGTCGATGGCCAGGGCGTACACGGCGCCGCCGCTGTCCGTCGTGGCGATCTTGGTTTCGACCGGCGGCAGCGGCGGCACGTCGAACAGCTGGGCGATGCCCTGCCGTCCCTCCACCTCCACCAGGAGCACCTTGCGGCCCCCGGCCGCCAGCGCGAGGGCCAGCGCCCCCGCGACGGTCGACTTACCGGTGCCACCCTTGCCCGAGACGAAGTGCAGCCGCGCCTGCGCGGCCTTCGCCGGCCAGACGTCGTGTTCAGCAGTCGTTGATGCCACGACGTCGAGCCTATAAGTCCGGTGCGCATATAGGGTCGAGACATGAGCGAATTGACAACGTGGGAGTACGCGACGGTGCCCCTGCTGACCCATGCCACGAAGCAGATCCTGGACACGTGGGGAGCCGACGGCTGGGAACTCGTCTCGGTGCTTCCGGGACCCACCGGCGAGCAGCACGTCGCGTACCTCAAGCGCCCGAAGGGCTGACGGGCGTGGCAACAGGGGATTCCGCCGGGCAGAGCTGGACGGCACGGCTCGCCGAACTGGGCCTGAGCCTGCCGCCGGTGGCGGCGCCCGTCGCCGCGTACGTTCCCGCCGTCCGCACCGGTGACCACGTCTACACCTCCGGCCAGCTGCCGTTCGTCGACGGCGCGCTGGGCCTCGTCGGAAAGGTGGGTGCCGACGTCGCGGCCGAGGACGCGAAGGCCGCGGCGCGCATCGCCGCGCTCAATGCGCTGGCCGCGGTGGACGACCTCGTCGGCATCGACAACCTCGTCCGCATCGTCAAGGTCGTGGGCTTCGTCGCATCGGCGGAGGGTTTCACCGGTCAGCCGGGTGTGATCAACGGCGCATCCGAACTCCTCGGTGAGGTGTTCGGGGAGGCGGGCGTGCACGCCCGGTCCGCCGTCGGCGTGGCCGAGCTGCCGCTCGGCGCACCCGTCGAGGTCGAGATCGTCGCCGAGGTGCGCTGACGGATGCGGGGTGGACCGGATCTAGAGTGGGACGCACCCCACATGGAGGAGGCCGGATCGTGACGCTGGTTCACCCCGCGTACGCCCAGTTGCGGCAGGTCACCGCCAACGCCGCGGTGGTGCTGGCCGAAAACCCGTCGATGATGACGCTCGACGGCACCAACACCTGGATCCTGCGGGCCCCCGGCAGCGACGAATGCGTCGTGGTCGATCCGGGCCCGCTCGACGAGGCGCACCTCGCCCGCGTCGCGCGCGTTCCCGTGGCGTTGACGCTGGTCAGCCATCGGCACGGCGACCACACCGACGGCGCCGGCCGGTTCGCCGAACTCACCGGCACCCAGGTACGGGCCGTGGATGCCCGGCACCGGCACGGCGGGGGAGCGGGCCTGGCCGACGGCGAGGTGATCGAGGCGGCCGGGCTGCGGATCCGGGTGCTCGCGACGCCGGGCCACACCGCGGACTCGTTGTCCTTCGTCGTCGAGGACGACCGCAGCGTGCTCACCGCCGACACCATCCTCGGCCGGGGCACCACCGTTCTCGACGACTCCGACGGCGACCTCGGGGACTACCTCGGGTCGCTCCGCCGGCTGATCGACCTGGGTGGCGGCTACACCGTTCTGCCCGGTCACGGACCGGATCTGCCCGACCTCAAGACCGTCGCCCGCGGCTATCTCGCCCATCGGGAGGAACGGCTCGACCAGGTGCGGGCCGCGTTGCGAGTGCTCGGGGACGACGCCACGCCGCGATCCGTCGTCGAGCACGTGTACGCCGATGTGGACCCGTCGCTGTGGCCGGTCGCGGAGAAGTCGGTCAACGTCCAGCTCGAGTACCTGCGCAGTTTCGCCTGACCTGGGACGACCCGAGGCCGGTGCATCGACGATGCACCGGCCTCGGGTCGTTCGGAAGGGGTGGGCCTACCGCGCGCGGCGGGCGAGGCGCTCCGAGTCGGAGATGAGCACGCTCTTGCCCTCGAGCCGCAGCCAGCCGCGGTGGGCGAAGTCGGCGAGCGCCTTGTTCACGGTTTCGCGGGAGGCGCCGACGAGCTGTGCGATCTCCTCCTGGGTCAGGTCGTGCGTGACGCGCAGCGCGCCCGCCTCCTGGGTGCCGAACCGCTGCGCGAGCTGCAGCAGAGCCTTCGCGACGCGACCGGGCACGTCGGTGAAGATCAGGTCGGCCAGGTTGTTGTTGGTGCGGCGCAGGCGGCGCGCGAGCACGCGCAGCAGCTGCTCGGCGATCTCCGGGCGCTGATCGATCCAGGCCTTGAGCGCGTCGCGGTCCATGCTCACGGCGCGGACCTCGGTCACGGTCGTCGCGGTGGAGGTGCGCGGGCCCGGGTCGAAGATCGACAGCTCGCCGAACATGTCGGACGGACCCATGATGGTCAGCAGGTTCTCGCGCCCATCCGGGGAACGGCGGCCGAGCTTCACCTTGCCGGAGACGATGATGTACAGGCGGTCGCCCGGCTCACCCTCGTTGAAGATGACATGTCCGCGGGGGAAATCGACCGGCTGAAGCTCTTTGACCAGCGCCGCAACCGCCGAGGGTTCGACTCCTTGGAAGATGCCTGCTCTGGCCAGGACGTCGTCCACGTGCGCTCCTTTGAGGGTAATTCTCGTCGTCATGCTGCCGGGTCCGCACGACGTCCACGGGCGCCCGGACAGGCCACCTGCAACGCGTACGGAATCGAAGTCTACTGTGCGCGCCCTCGGCACGAGTGATTGACACCACGACAACCGTCGTGCCGTTCCCGCGGCAGCGCCCACGCATTCTACCGATGCGTCCCGGAATCAGCTCGCGCGGCATCAGCTCGCGCGGCGCTCCCCTATGTCGGACTCCGCGTCGTCGAACTCCATGACGAGGACCCGCCGCCGGCGGCGGTGGAACCGGGCGAGAGCGTGGGGGAATCCCTCCCTGGCCAGGGTGGCGACGTCGTCGTGGCTCGCCTTGTCGAGGAACTCCTCGACCTCCTGCTGGCGAACGGACAGACGGCTCAGCCGGGACTCGACCCGCTCCATCGCCAATGCGAACAGCATGAGCAGGACGGGGAAGAGCACGACAGCAAGAGCTTGCATACCGGGAAGTAAACACAAGAAAGGTCTCAGATGCGACACAGCGCCGAATCCGCGACGGGCCGGGTACGTACAGTGGAGCAGGTGCATGCGACCCCGTCCGAGAGTCCCGACGTGCGCCGACGACGCGCGTCCGGAGGCGAGCGCCCACCCGAGAGTCGGCTCGCCCTCGTGCGCCGGGCGCGTCGCATGAACCGGCGGCTCGCCGAGGCGTTTCCCCACGTGTACTGCGAACTCGACTTCACCACGCCACTCGAGCTGGCGGTCGCCACGATCCTGTCCGCCCAGTGCACGGATGTGCGGGTCAACCAGGTGACCCCGGCACTGTTCGCCCGCTACCCGGATGCCCGCGCCTACGCCGAGGCCGACCGCGCCGAGCTCGAGGAGTACATCCGGTCCACCGGCTTCTACCGCAACAAGGCCAACTCCCTGATCGGGCTCGGCCAGGCCCTGCTCGAGCGGTTCGACGGCGAGGTGCCACGCCGGCTCGAGGATCTCGTCACACTTCCCGGATTCGGGCGCAAGACCGCCAACGTCGTCCTCGGCAACGCGTTCGGCGTTCCCGGCATCACCGTCGACACCCACTTCCAGCGCCTCGTGCACCGCTGGAAGTGGACCGGGGAAACCGACCCGGTCAAGATCGAACACGCCGTCGGTGCGCTCGTCGAGCGCAAGGAATGGACCCTGCTCTCGCATCGGGTGATCTTCCACGGCCGGCGCGTGTGCCACGCCCGCAAACCCGCCTGCGGCATCTGCGTACTGGCCAAGGACTGCCCGTCCTACGGCATCGGACCGACCGACCCCGTGACCGCCGCCGCGCTGGTGAAGGGACCGGAGACCGAGCACCTGCTCGAGCTGGCCGGACGGTGACCCGGTGCAACTGACCCGCGCAGGCCGCTGGAGCCTGGTGGCACTCGTCGTCGTGGTGGCGCTGATCGTCGCGATCTGGCCCCGCGACACCGACGATCCGGCACCGCCCGTCGACGGTGCCCGGCCGGCCGCGGCGCCGGTGGACCGCCGGGCCCAGGACACCCCCGAGGCCCTCGCGCCGCTGCGTGCCGCGGCGGCGCTCGAGGCCTGCCCGGCCCCGGCCGGGAACGGAGCGGGGCCGCTTGCGGGGCTGCGGTTCGAGTGTCTCGGCGACGGCAGCAGCGTCGACCTGGCGGCCGCGCTCGCGGGACGGCCCGCCCTAGTGAACCTGTGGGCGTGGTGGTGCGGGCCGTGCGCCGAAGAACTGCCCTACCTGCAGGAGTACGCGCAGCGTGCCGGGGATGCGGTCACGGTCGTCACCGTCCACACCGATCCCAACGAGGCCAACGCCCTGTCCCGGCTCGCGGAGTACGCCGTGCAGCTGCCGGGGGTGCAGGACGGGTCCGCGCGGGCGCAGGCCGCGGTGCAGTCGCCGCCGGTGCTGCCGGTGACGGTGCTGCTGCGGCCCGACGGTTCGGTCGCCAAGGTGCTGCCCCAGCCGTTCCGCAGCGCCGACGAGGTCGCCGCCGCCGTGGAGTACCACCTGGGAGTGAAGGTATGACGCCGTACTGGCTGCGCCACGTGTCCACCGTCCTGCCGAGCGATCCGCACCGGGTCAACCCCGTGCTCGACCGCCGGGCTCCGAGCGGGGTTCCCGTTCGTCCCGCGGCCGTGCTCGTACTGTTCGGCGGCTCGCCCGAACCCGATCCCCTGGCCCGGGGCGGACTGCCCGCCGACGCGGACGTCCTGCTCACCCAGCGGGCGCCGACGATGCGTCAGCACAGCGGACAGGTCGCGTTCCCCGGTGGTGCCGCCGACCCGGAGGACGACGGCCCGGTCGCGACCGCGCTGCGCGAGGCGCAGGAGGAGACAGGCCTCGACCCCGCGGGTGTCCGCCCGCTGACGGTGCTGCCGGAGATCTTCATCCCGCCGTCCGGGTTCGACGTCACCCCGGTGGTGGCCTTCTGGGAGAAGCCCACTCCCATCGGGGTGGTCGACCCCCGCGAGGCGGTCCGGGTGGTCCGGGTGTCCCTGCACGACCTGCTCGACCCGGACAATCGCTTCCAGATCCGGCACGAGCGCGGCTACCAGGGACCGGCGTTCCTGGTGGAGGACATGCTCGTGTGGGGATTCACCGCGGGGATCCTGGCAGGCCTGTTCGCGGTGTCGGGCTGGGAGATCGAGTGGGACCACAGCGACATCCGTGACTTCGACGTCACGCTCGTCGAGCTCGAGACAGGGGTGGTCGAACCGTGACGCCGTCCGGATGGATCGATCTGCTCATCCTGCTGGTCGTGCTCGTGGCCGCGTCGTCCGGCCTGCGGCAGGGCGCGGTGGCGTCCGCGCTGGCGTTCCTCGGCGTGGTGCTCGGCGCGGTCGCCGGCATCCTCATCGCCCCGCACGTGCTCGTGCATGTCGAGGAGGGACGGATGCGGATCCTCGCCGGGATCGCGCTCATCGTCGTCCTCGTCATCATCGGCGAGGTCGCGGGCATGGTGCTCGGCCGGGCGGCCCGGAGCAACATGCACAGCCCCGTCGCGCGGGGCGTCGACAGCGTGGTCGGGGCCGGCCTGCAGGCCGTGGCGGTGCTGGTGGCGGCATGGCTGCTCGCCATACCGCTCACCGCCTCGTCCCAGCCGGAGATCTCCGCGGCCGTGCGCGGGTCCCGGGTGCTGAGCACGGTCGACGTGCTGGCCCCGGACTGGTTGCGCGGGGTCCCGAAGGAGTTCTCTGCGCTGCTCGACACCTCGGGCCTGCCGGACGTCATCGGCCCGTTCGGACGCACCCCGGTCGCCGAGGTGGAGCCACCGGACCCGAGTGTGCTCGCCAGTCCCGTCGCGCTCGACCTGCACCCGAGTGTGCTGCGCATCAACGGCATCGCGCCGACCTGCCAGCGCGCGCTCGAGGGCTCAGGGTTCGTCGTCGCGCCCGAACGCGTCATGACCAACGCCCACGTCGTCGCCGGCACCTCGGCAGTGTCGGTGCAGACGCTGGGCGGGGCGCTCGACGCCGAGGTCGTGCTGTTCGATCCCGCGGTCGACGTCGCGATCCTCTCGGTGCCGGGACTCGACGTGGCACCGCTCGAATTCGCCCCGGCCCCGGCCGACTCGGGGCAGGACGCCCTCGTCCTGGGCTATCCCGGCGGCGGCCCCTACACGGCGAGTGCCGCGCGCATCCGGGAGACGCTCGACCTGCAGGGACCGGACATCTACCGCTCGGGCACCGTCGAGCGAGAGGTGTACACCGTCCGCGGGTCCATCCGTCAGGGCAACTCCGGCGGTCCGCTCGTCGACGAGCAGGGCCGGGTCCTGGGTGTCGTGTTCGGGGCGGCCGTGGACAACAGCGATACCGGATTCGTGCTGACCGCGGCGGAGGTCGGCAGCCAGCTGGCACTGGCCGACGATTCGTTCGCCGCGGTGGCGACGGGGACCTGCATCGCCTGAATCCCGGGGCTCCTAGAGCCCGGCGGCGAAGTCGAGCAGCGCGGCGGTCACGTCGTCGGCACATTCCTGATGGGCGTAGTGCCCGGCGTCGTCGATCATGAGCAACTTCCGGCCGGGAGCGTGACGGACGCACCGGCGCACGGTCGCCGGCACGACGTACGGGTCCCGCGCGCCGTGCAGTTGCAGGACCGGCAGCGTCAGCGTCTTGTCCATCGCCGCCATGAACCGCCGTCCGTCCGGCCGCCACTGGCTGCGGAAGGCCCAGCGCTGGTACTCGAGCGTGCAGTGTGCGGTGCCGGGAATGCGGATGGCCGAGCGCATCCGCTCGGCGACCTCCCGGAATTCGTCCGACTGCTGCCACCGTGCGTCCGCCCGGGCCCGCAGCAGTCGTTCGATCTCCCAGCCGTCGTCGCGCACGAGCTTGCGTTCGGGCCGCCACGGCACCTGGTAGGCGAGGAACGTGGGCAGCAGCGCTGCCCGCTGCGCCCGGTCGTGCAGCGTCGCGTCCCGCAGCGAGATCGGATGCGGCGAGTCCACGAGGGCGATCGCCCGGACGAGCCGCGGGTGCAGCACGGCCGTCGCCCAGCACACCAGCCCGCCGTCGGCGTGCCCGACCAGCGTCGCCTCCGAGCAGCCCAGGGCGCGGATGAGTCCTGCGACGTCGCCCGAGAGGGTCCAGCCGTCGTAGCCGCGCGGGGGCTTGTCGGAGTCGCCGTAGCCGCGCAGATCGACGGCGACGGCGCGGTAGCCGGCGTCCGCGAAGGCGGTGAGCTGGTGCCGCCACGACCACCACAGGTCGGCGAACCCGTGCAGGAACAGCGCCAGCGGTGCGTCGGGGCCGGACGGGCCGGCTTCGACGGCGTGCAGACGGATGCCGTTCGCGTGGATGTCGCGGTGCGTCCACGGCCCGGGGAACCGGACCGTGGACGGGTCGGGGAGGGACACGGTGCCCTGCACGTGGAGGATCAGCGCGCGTGCCGGGGGCCCGCTGCCGGCTCCGCGTCGTGCTGCTGCGGCAGGACGGTACGAGCCTGCCTGAGCGAGTCGATGGTCTTCTCCGGGGCGCGCAGTTTGCGCACCCGCAGGTACCCGATCAGGGCGAAGATCGCCGTGACCACGACCATGATGAGGAAGACGATCAGGAACGCCAGCCAGCGGGGCGTCCAGATGTCGATCAGTTCGGCGAGGAAGAAGAAGAAGAAGAACGAACTGAACACCAGGACCGCGAGGGCCAGGATGAAGAACAGACTGCCCTGCAGGCCCTTCTTCACCTCGCCGGTGACCTCGGCCTTGGCGAGTTCGACCTCGGCGCGGAACAGCGTCGAGACCTGTGCTGTGGCGTCGCGGACCAGGTCCCCGATGCTCGCTTCCTGAGGAGTGCGGGCGCGCACCTCGGTCAGCGGAATGGACGAGATGCTCGTCGGTACCCCGTCACCCTGCTTCCGGTTCCCGTTCGTCACGCTCACTTGTCGACCCCTCCAGTTGATTCGTATTGCCTACGGTGGGCTCGCCCACGCCGTAACAGTAGCGTCGATCCCAGCAGCGAGGCGATCAGTGACGTGACGAGGACCGACGCCTTCGCGATCTCCGCGGGCGCCCCGCCGTCGATTCCGGCGAGCGAGAGGTCGGCGATGAGCAGGCTCACGGTGAATCCGATGCCGCCGAGTACGGCGAGGGCCAGCAGGTCCGGCCATGCCAGGCCGGCGGGCCTGGTGGCCACGCCTGTCCGGATCGCGAGCCAGGATGCGCCGAAGATGCCGACCGTCTTGCCGATCAGCAGGCCCAGCAGAACGGACAGGCCCACCGGACTGGTGAACACATCGGCGAGGACCTCGCCGTCGATGGGAACGCCGGAGGCGAACAGCGCGAACAGAGGCACACACAGGCCGGCAGACCAGGGTTGGAGGTCGTGGGCGAGCCGCTCGGCCGGTGCCCGCCGCTCACCCGGGTCGGCGCGGACGCGGGTGAGCAGACCCAGCACGACGCCCGCGATGGTGGCGTGGATGCCGGCCTCGTGCATGCCGTACCAGGTGAGCAGCGCGAGCGGGACGTACAGCCACGGGGTCGTGATCCGCCGGTGCTGGGCGTACCAGTAGGCGGCGGCGCACGCGACGGTCCCGAGCAGCCACAGCGCCGCGATGGACGTGGTGAAGAGGACGGCAATCAGTGCGATGCCGATGAGATCGTCGACGACGGCGAGGCTGAGCAGGAAGACACGCGCGCCGGTGGGGATGCGGGAACCGGTGAGGGCGAGAACTCCGAGGGCGAAGGCGATGTCGGTGGCGACGGGGATCGCCCAGCCGCGGTCCATGCCCGGCGTGCCCCACCCGACGGTGGCGGCGATGAGTGCCGGCAGCAGCACGCCGCCGCAGGCCGCGATGACCGGCAGCAGGGCCTTCTTGCGGTCCGCAAGTTCACCGATCACGAGTTCGCGTTTGAGTTCGAGTCCGGCGACGAAGAAGAAAACGGCGAGCAGGCCGTCCTGTGCCCAGGTGCCTACGGTGAGATGCAGGTGCAGCGCCTCCGGCCCGACGGTGAAGTCGCGCAGCCTCTCGTAGGCGGGTCCGAGCGGGGAGTTGACCCACAGGACGGCGACGGCGGCGGCGACGAGGAGGATCGCGCCACCGACGGTCTCGGTGCGTAGATACCGAGTGAGTTCCGAGCGCAGTGGCTGATTCACGAAGGCCTTTCGATCGACGAATCCGCGGGGCGATGGGGCTGCCGCCGACCAGGATTCCCAGCGCACCCAGCGACGAATCGTATCCCCGTCCGTCCGGTCGGCGGATGTCCGATTTGATTCGTTCCGGAAAGGAGGTGTTCACTTTCCTAGAAGCTGGGATCGTTTCCCATCATGTGAATCTCTGGAGCTGGTTTCGTGAGCACTTCCCTCGACAACACCGCCGGCCGAGACGGATCGCTGGTCGCGGGAGTACCGCGCAGCCGCATCATCGTCGCGAGCACCGTCGGCACCTCGATCGAGTTCTACGACTTCTACATCTATGCGACCGCCGCCGTCTCGGTGTTCCCGCACCTGTTCTTCCCGAAGGGCAACGGCACCACCGCTCTGCTCGCCTCGCTCGCGACGTTCGGTCTCGCGTTCGTCGCCCGTCCGGTCGGCTCGATCCTGTTCGGTCACTTCGGCGATCGCATCGGCCGCAAAGCCACCCTCGTCGGTTCGCTGCTGACCATGGGCGTCGCGACCTTCCTCATCGGAATCCTGCCCACGTACCACCAGGTGGGTCTGCTGGCCCCGGCGCTGCTCGCACTCATGCGCTTCTGTCAGGGCCTCGGCCTCGGGGGCGAATGGAGCGGCGCGGCACTGCTGGCCACCGAAACCGCCGAGAAGGGCAAGCGGGCGTGGGCCGCCATGTGGCCACAGCTGGGTGCGCCGATCGGGTTCTTCCTGGCCAACGGCCTGTTCCTGATCATCACCCTGTTCCTGAACCACAACAACGCCGAGCCCGACCTGGACAGCGCGTTCCTGACGTGGGGCTGGCGGATCCCGTTCCTGCTCAGCGCGGTGATGGTGATCATCGGCCTCTACGTGCGGCTCAAGCTGGAGGAGACGCCGGTGTTCGCCCGCGCCGTCGCCGAGGGCAAGAAGGTCAAGACCCCGCTGGCCGAGGTCTTCCGGACCAGCTGGCGTCAGCTGATCATCGGCACATTCGTGATGCTCGCGACGTACACCCTCTTCTACATCATGACGACCTGGGTGCTCAGCCACGGCACCGGGAAGACCCCCGCGCAAGGCGGTACCGGCGCCGGGTTCCAGTACTCGGACTTCCTGGTGCTGCAGCTGGTCGCGGTGCTGTTCTTCGCGGCCGCCATTCCGGTGTCCGGCCGGCTCGCCGACCGTTACGGTCGCCGCATCACCCTGCTCGTCGTCACCGGGATCATCATGGCGTTCGGCCTGACCTTCGGGATCCTGCTCGACCCGGAGGGCATGGGCGAACCGCGCATGCTGCTGTTCCTCGTCGTCGGCATGATCCTGATGGGCTTCACCTTCGGTCCCATGAGCGCCGTGCTGCCCGAGCTGTTCCCCACCAACGTGCGCTACACCGGGTCGGGCATCGCCTACAACGTGTCGAGCATCCTCGGCGCCGCCGTCGCCCCGTTCATCGCGACGTGGCTCGCCACGACCTACGGGGTCGGCTGGGTGGGTGTGTATCTCCTGGCCGCGGCCGCACTCACCTTCGTCGCGCTGCTCGTGATGCACGAGACCAAGGATCGCCGGCTGGACGAGGTGTAGGCCGCTCCGCGGCCGGTGTGCCCTTTGGGCTGTTGGGGCCGCCCAAAGGGCACACCGGCAGCTTCGCTGCCTACTTGCTCTGGGAACGGATGGCTTCGAAGACCTTCGGGTCCACGAGGGTGGAGGTGTCGCCGAGTTCGCGGCCCTCGGCGACGTCGCGCAGCAGGCGGCGCATGATCTTGCCGGAACGGGTCTTGGGCAGTTCCGGCACGACGGAGATCTGCCGGGGCTTGGCGATCGGGGAGATCTCGGTGGAGACCTGGTTGCGCAGTTCCGCGATCAGCGCATCGCCGGTGTTCTCCACGCCCTCGCGCAGGATGACGAACGCGACGATGCCCTGGCCGGTGGTCTCGTCGGCGGCACCGACGACGGCGGCCTCGGCGACGGCCGGGTGCCCGACGAGTGCGGACTCGACCTCGGAGGTCGAGATGCGGTGCCCGGAGACGTTCATGACGTCGTCGACGCGGCCGAGGACCCACAGGGCGCCGTCCTCGTCGTAGCGGGCGCCGTCACCGGCGAAGTACCAGCCCTCCTCGGCGTACCGGGACCAGTAGGTGTCCTTGTACCGGTCCATGTCGCCCCAGATGCCGCGCAACATCGACGGCCACGGCTGATCGAGCACCAGGTAGCCGTTGCCGCCGGCCCCGAGCGGGGCCGCGTTGTCGTCGACGATCTTGGCGGAGATGCCCGGCAGCGGCGCCATCGCCGAGCCCGGCTTGGTGGCGGTGATGCCCGGCAGCGGGGAGATCATGATCGCGCCGGTCTCGGTCTGCCACCAGGTGTCCACGATGGGGGCCTTGCCCGAGCCGATGACCTCCCGGAACCAGCGCCACGCCTCCGGGTTGATCGGCTCACCCACCGAACCCAGCAACCGGATCGAGGACAGGTCGTGCGCGTCGGGGATCTGCCGGCCCCACTTCATGAAGGTGCGGATCAGGGTGGGGGCGGTGTAGTAGATGCTCACCCCGTACTTTTCGATGATCTCGAAGTGCCGGTGCTCGTTCGGCGAGTTCGGGGTGCCCTCGTAGACCACCTGGGTCGCGCCGTTGGACAGCGGGCCGTACACGATGTAGCTGTGCCCGGTGACCCAGCCGATGTCGGCGGTGCACCAGTACACGTCGCGGCCCGGCTTGTGGTCGAACACGTAGTGGTGGGTGTACGAGGCCTGCGTCAGGTAGCCACCAGAGGTGTGGACGATGCCCTTGGGCTTACCGGTGGTGCCCGAGGTGTAGAGGATGAACAGGGGATGTTCGGCGTCGAACGGCTGGGCCTCGTGCTCGGCGGAGGCCTTGTCCACCGTCTCGTGCCACCACAGGTCGCGTCCGTCGGTCCAGTCGACGTCGATGCCGGTGCGCTTGACCACCAGCACGTGCTGCACCGACGCGGCCTCGGCGAGGGCCTCGTCGGCGGCCGGCTTGAGCGGAGCGGCCTGGCCACGGCGCCACTGTCCGTCGACGGTGACCACCAGCTTGGCGCGGGCGTCGTCGATGCGTGAGCGCAGCGCGTGCGAGGAGAACCCGCCGAAGACCACCGAGTGGGTCAGGCCCAGGCGCGCGCAGGCGAGCATCGTCACGATCGCCTCGGGGATCATCGGCATGTAGATCGCCACCCGGTCGCCGGCGACCAGGCCCAGGTCGGTGAAGGTGTTCGCCGCCTTGGACACCTCGGCGAGCAGGTCGTTGTAGGTCAGCGCCCGCGAATCGCCGGGCTCGCCCTCGAAGTGGATGGCGACCCGGTCGCCGTTGCCGGCGAGCACGTGCCGGTCGACGCAGTTGTAGGCGACGTTGAGTTGCCCGCCGACGAACCACTTGGCCACCGGCGCGTCGGACCAGTCCAGCACCTCGCTCCACGGCGTGGCCCAGTCCAGCCGCTGCGCCTGCGTCGCCCAGAACCCGAGCCGGTCGGCGTCCGCGGCGGCCTGCAACTCGGGACCGGCGTTGGCGGTGGCGACGAACTCGGGGCTCGGTGGGTACACCTGCTGTTCGTGGTCCTGCGCTGCGCTCGTCATGGTTGCGGGGCCTCTTTCCGGTCGGTCCAAACAGTTCGGGCACCTGTGAGGGTAGTCACCTGTGACCGACATCGCACCGTTGCATACGGCTGCAACCTGCTCACTTTCGACGATCGGTCGGTCCCGCGCGACGGGCGGTCGGCCTCCGCGTCCAGCGGAACCGGCGCCCGGGCAGTCGGCACCGGCCGGTACCGTCGGATGCCGTGACCGACCCCTTGCAGCCCCTGCTCGACCTGCCCGGAGTGCGCGCCGCCGCGGACCGCGCGCGCGACGCCCTCGCCGAGGTGCACCGGCACAAGACCAACCGGCGCGGCTGGCCGAACACCGCCGCCGAGGCGTCGGTCCGGGCCGCCCGGGCCTCGGCCGCGCTCGACGGTGGATCCATGGAGCTGCCCACGCCGGGGGAGGCGGGTGAGCCGATTCTGGCGGGCGCACTGCGAGTGGCGCAGGCGCTCGACGGCGACGGCCTGGCCGTCATGGTGTCCACCTGGCAGCGCGCGCCCTTGCAGACCCTCGCACGTCTGCATCTGCTCGCGGCGGCCGACCTCGTCGACGATCCGGAGGTGCTGGGCCGGCCCCGCCCGGAGCCGGGCGTGGGGGAGCGGCTCGACGCCCTCGCGCAGTTGGTGACCGGTGGTACCCGGGCACCCGCCCCGGTGCTGGCCGCGGTGGTGCACGGCGAGCTGGCGGTGCTGCGTCCCTTCGGAGTGGCCGACGGCGTGATCGCCCGGTCGGCGTCGCGCCTCGTGTCGGTCGCGAGTGGGCTGGACGTGCACAATCTGGGCGTGCCCGAGGTGAGCTGGATGCGTCGCGCCCAGGCCTACCGCGACGGGCTCGCGGGTTTCGAGTCGGGCACCGCGGTCGGCGTCGGCGGCTGGGTCGTCTTCTGCTGCGGCGGGCTGGAAGCGGGCGCGCGGGAGGCGACATCGATCGCGGACGCCTTCGCCGGCGGCTAGTCCGAGCGGTGCGGCTGGTTAGAGCAGTGAATCAGGCTGCCCGACATCGTTTTCGGGCCATGTCGTCACATGTAAGCGGGCGACGTCGCCGAATGACTTCGGTGGCGTCGCCCGCCAGCACGGACTGCCGAGTTACCAAGCGTGCTGCATGGGTTGTGTGTCACTGGCCTCGGCGAGGGTTCGGATATCGCTGGTTCGTCCTCGCAACGGGTGCGGGGTGCTCGCCGTCGAAGACCCGAATCTCGCAAGCCCACAACGCTTTTGCCCTTATAGTGGCATCGGCTCCGCGTGGGTGCTCGGTGTCCGTGCTGGGAAGTCCGGTCGGGAGATCGAACCTTCTCTTCCGATTCGCTCTTGGCCTTCCGTCCTTCCGTAACTCCTTTCTACTCCCGGTCTCACGGGGGGGCAAGTCCCATTTTCGGGACCGTCACCCCCGGGGCGTGAACCCGCGCCGGTGCCTCCGGCGCAACGCCAGGTACGCCGCGGCGCCCGCGGCCGCCGCGCCCGCGGTGATCGCGGCCGCCGCGGCGACCACGGCCGGCGACGTCGTGGTGAATCGGTGCAGGAGCGGGACGGGACGGATGAAAGTGAGTATGGGCCAATCATTTTCGACTGCTTCGCGGCGCAGTACCCGATCCGGGTTCACCGCCCGCGGATGACCCACGGCCCGCAACATCGGGATGTCCGTCGACGAGTCCGAGTACGCGTAGCAGCGTGCGAGATCGTACCCGTACTGCAGCGCCAGCGCCTGGATTGCCTCCGCCTTGGCCTCCCCGTAGCAGTAGAACTCCAGCTCCCCGGCGTAGCGGCCGTCCTCGATCCGCATCCGGCTCGCGGTGCTGTGCGTCGCCCCGAGCGCCGTCGCGATGGGGGTGACCACCTCCTCCCCGGACGCGGACACGATGATCACGTCGTGTCCCCGGAGCCGGTGGTCCGCGATGAGATCGGCCGCCTCGGCGAAGACCAGCGGGTCCACGATGTCGTGCAGTGTCTCGGCGACGATCGCCTTGATCTGCTCGACATCCCAGCCGGTACACATCGCCGCGATGTGGGCACGCATGCGCTCCACCTGATCGTGGTCGGCGCCGGACAGCATGAACAGGAACTGGGCGTAGCTGCTCTTGAGCACCGCCCGCCGGTTGAGGAGCCCCTGGGCGAAGAACGGCTTGCTGAAGGCGAGCGCGCTGGACTTCGCGATGACGGTCTTGTCGAGATCGAAGAAGGCGGCGATTCGGCCGGACGGGGTCGGGTCCACGGTCGCGTCGGTCACGGCACCACAATAGGTGTGGCTGCATCTTCCCGGTACGTCCCGTGATCCGGCCCGTCGTCGGGCGCCTCCACCTGCGTGGAACACGCGACGGTTGAACTTGCAAATATCGGGTCCCGGCGTAGTATCGACCTCACCTGGACATAGTCCAGGGGGTGTTCAGCCCGACCCCCCCGGGGCTGAACATGACGACCCTCGCCTCCTCCCCCCTGGCGAGGGTCGTCCTCTGTTCCGGGACCTTTCGAAGCCCGGCGTGTTCATCCACAGGCGGCGCATTCATCCACAGATTCGCCGATTCGCCCCGCCTCGGCTTCCGGCACCCTCGTTCGGCGCGCAAGCTGGGCGCCATGAACGACGTCCTGGCCCTCGTCGACGATCCCGCCCTGACGGCGAGCCTGCACCGCGTGGCGGCCGCCACCGACCGCACCGTCGGCGCGGCGGCGATGCCACCGCCGCGCAGAACCTGGCTCGACGCGGGACTCGTCGTGGTCGACCGAACCGCAGCCCTGCTCTGCGCGCAGCAGCTTCCCCGTCGAGGCGGCATCGTCCTGGTCACTGCCGGCGGGGCCGACCTCCCCGACTGGCAGGCCGCCACCGCCGTCGGGGCCGAACACGTCGTCGGCCTGCCCGACGACGAAGTCGAACTGCTCACGGTGCTCGGCACCGCCGCCGAACCCGACACCGGGGGTGGGCACGTCGTCGCCGTACTCGGCGGCTGCGGCGGCGCCGGCGCCTCCACGTTCGCGGCCGCCCTGGCATGGACCGTCGCCGCCTTCCGGCACAGTGCGGGAGCACTTCTCGTCGACGGTGATCCCCTGGGCGGAGGGTTGGACGTCCTCACGGGAATCGAGGAGCGGCCGGGTGTCCGCTGGTCCGGCCTGGCCGTCGATCGCGGCCGGCTCTCCGCCCGGTCGCTGCGGGATGCGGTGCCCGAATGGCTTCCGGGACTCGGCGTGCTCTCCGCAGATCGCGAGTCCACGTCCGAGCCGGCCCCCGCCGCCGTCACCGCGGTGCTCGACACCGTCCGCCGCTCGGGCGACCTGGTGGTGTGCGACGTGCCGCGCAGCCGCGGGCCGGCCGCCGAGGCGATGGTGGCGGCCGCCGACCTGGCCGTGCTGGTGGTCCCCGCCCGTGTGCGTGCCGCCCTCGCCGCGGGGCGGGTCGCCGGCTGGGTCGCCGACCAGAACACGAACCAGGGCATCGTCGTGCGCGGCCCGGCCCCCGGCGGACTGCGTGGCCGGGACGTCGCCGAGGTGGTGGGGCTGCCGCTGATCGCCACGATGCGCGCGCAGCCCGGCCTCGCCGCGGCACTCGAACGCGGTGGACTGCGGCTCGGACGTCGTTCGCCCCTGGTCCACGCCGCCGAGTCGGTCCTCGACGTGCTGGCCGGTCCCGAGCCGGGATCGCGGTGGGCAGCATGAGCGCCGTCCTCACTGCCGAGCTGCTCGACCGGGTCCGTGAACGTCTCGCGACGGAGGCCGGCGAGCCCACGCCGGACCGTGTCGCCGCTGCGCTGCGTGCCGAATCCGGCGGGGTTCTCGGCGATTTCGATCTGCTCACGGCACTGCGGCATCTGCAGACCGAGCTGTCCGGCGCCGGCCCGCTCGAAGCGCTGCTTGCCGAACCCGGCGTCACCGACGTACTCGTCACCGCCCCCGACCGCGTCTGGGTCGACCGCGGCGGCGGGCTGCGGCTCACCTCCGTCGCCTTTCCCGACGAGGCGTCGGTGCGGCGACTGGCCCAGCGCCTCGCGCTGTTCGCCGGGCGGCGGCTCGACGACGCCCAACCGTGGGTCGATGGCCGGCTGCCCGGGCACGGCGATTTCGGTGTCCGCCTGCATGCCGTCCTCGCGCCCGTCGCACAGGGTGGCACGTGTCTGTCGCTGCGGGTGCTGCGGCCCGCCACCCAGGGACTCGACGCGCTGCGCGATCGCGGCGCCGTCGACCCGCACGCCTACGTGTTGTTGCGCCGGATCGTCGCCGCCCGGCTCGCCTTCCTCGTCGTCGGGGGCACGGGTGCGGGCAAGACCACCCTGCTCGCGGCGCTGCTCGGCACCGTGGATCCGGGTGAGCGGATCGTGTGCGTCGAGGACGCGGCGGAACTGGCGCCCGCCCATCCCCACGTCGTGCGGCTCGTCGCGCGAGCCGCCAACGTCGAGGGCGTCGGGGAGGTCGCGGTGCGCGATCTCGTCCGGCAGGCGCTGCGAATGCGGCCCGACCGCATCGTCGTCGGCGAGGTGCGCGGCGCCGAGGTCGTCGATCTGCTCACCGCGCTGAACACCGGTCACGACGGGGGTGCAGGCACCGTGCACGCCAATTCTCCGGACGAGGTGCCGGCGCGGCTCGAAGCCCTCGCCGCGCTCGGCGGTCTGGACCGCGCCGCCCTGCACAGTCAGCTCGTCGCAGCGGTGCAGGTAGTCCTGCACGTGCACCGCACCCCCGACGGAACCCGTCGGCTGACGGAGATCGGTGTCGTGCAGCGCGACGAGGTCTCGGGTGTCGTCGTCGCACCCGCGTGGACCCACGAGCGCGGCACGCAGGCCGGCATGGACCGGCTCGAACAGCTCTTCCGGCGACGGGAGGCGCCGTGACCGCGACCGCCCTGTGCCTGGCCGCGGCCCTGCTGGTCGCGCCGGCGACGGTCGCCGCGCCGCGACTGCGGTCGCTGCGCACGACAGTCGTCGCCGGACGGCCGTGGCGACCGCCGCAGGAGGTGACGGCAGTGCTGTGCGTCCTCCCGGTGTTGCTGCTCGGCGTCGCACCCGCCGTCGCGGCGGCGGTCGTCGCCGGCACCACCGTGCGCCGGGTGCGGCGACGCCGACGGGACCGCGCCCGTGACGCCGAACAGCGGGCCCTGCTCGCCGGTCTCGAAACCGTCGTCGCCGAGCTGGAGGTGGGCACCCATCCGGCCGAGGCGTGTGCGACGGCGGCACGGGAGACGACCGGGCCCACCGCCGATGCCTTCCGTGTCGCGGCGGCGCGGGCCCGGCTCGGCGGAAGCGCAGCCGACGGCCTGCGCGCGGTAGCCCGCGCGACGGACCCGTCGGGGATCGCCGCGTCGCTCGATCGGGTCGCCGGGGCCTGGGAGGTGTCCGACCGGTACGGGCTGGCGCTGGCGCAACTCCTCGCGGCCGCACGGGCGGATCTGTCCGGTCGTATGCGCCTGCGCTCCCGTACCGAAGCGGGACTGGCGGGGGCCCGCGCGACGGCGGCGGTGCTCGCGGCTCTGCCGGCGCTCGGTGTGGCGCTCGGGCAGATGATGGGGGCGTCGCCGGTGTCGGTGCTGCTCGGCGACGGTCTCGGCGGGGTGTTGCTGGTGGTGGGCACCGCACTGGGGTGCGCCGGACTGCTGTGGACCGACCGGATCGCGAGGGGGGTGGCATCGTGACCGTAGCGCTGGTCTGCCTGGCCGCGGCGCTCGTGATCCTGCCGGACCTGCGGACGCGACGGTGCCGGACTGCCGGGGCCGCGGCCTCCGGGGAAGCCACCGGAACCGGCGGCGCCCCGGACGACCCGCACGCCGTGCCGGCCGCATTCGACCTGATGGCCGCCTGCCTGCGCGCCGGCCTTCCGACGGCGACCGCGGCACGGGCGGTGGCCGACTCGGCACCGCCCGCGCTCGCCCTGGCCCTGCGGCGGGGCGCCGACCGTCTCGAGCTCGGGGCCGCGCCGTCGGAGGCGTGGAGCGGTCTCGGGGAGGCGACGGCCGACGGATCCGACGACGAGACGGAGGCGCTGGAGGCCTTCGCCCGCGCCGCGCGGCGATCGGCACGATCCGGTGCCCCGCTGTCGGGCATCGTCGCCGAGGTGGCGGAGCGGCAGCGCGAACGAGCGGAGGACCGGGCGGCTGCAGCCGTCGAGCGTGCCGGGGTTCTGGTCAGCGGCCCACTCGGACTGTGCTTCCTGCCGGCGTTCGTGTGCCTGGGCATCGTGCCCGTCGTGATCGGGCTCGCGGGACGCGTGCTCGGTGAGGGGCTGTTGTGAGACGTCGGCGCGGACGGTCCGCGCCGGAGGAGGGGAGGAACCATGGTAGGCAACGTAATTCGTACGGTCGTGCAACGGCTGAGCGGTGCCGTCGCGGCGGAGGACGGGATGTCCACCGCGGAGTACGCGATCGGTACGATCGCGGCGGCGGCGTTCGGGGCCGTGCTCTACACGGTCGTCACCGGCGACAACATCGTCACTGCGCTCACCGGCATTGTCGAGCGCGCACTGAACACGGCGGTGTGAGCGGGGACGACGGTGGGGTGACCGTCGAGGCGGCGATCGCCCTCACCGCTCTGGTGAGCGTCCTCGTGCTGTGTCTCGGTGCGGTGCTGTGTATTTCGAGTCAGCTCCGATGCCAGGACGCCGCACGGGAAGCCGCCCGGCTCGCGGCCCGTGGCGACGGGACGCGGGCGGTGGAGGTGGCGGCGCGGATCGCCCCGGAGGGCGCACGGATCTCCGTGCGCCCCGACGGCGACCTCGTCGTGGCGACGGTGACAGCGGACGGTCCGCTGCTGCCGGCGGTGACGCTCACCGCGGAGGCCGTGGCTGCGTTCGAACCGGAAGTGGCGCAGTGACGTTCCGGGACGATCGGGGTAGCGCGAGCGTGGTGGCGTGTTTCGTTGCGGCCGCGCTGATCGCGGTCACCGGACTGCTCGTGCAGATCGGCGCGGGGGTCGCGACGCGGCATCGGGCGCAGGGGGCGGCCGACCTGGCGGCCCTCGCGGTGGCCGGTGCACTCGACCGCGGATCGGGCACCGCCTGCTCGGAAGCGAACCGGATCGCGGCGCGGATGCGGGTGCAGGTGCGTTCGTGCACCGTCGACGGCTGGGACGCGGTCGTCGAGGTCGAGGCCGCGGTGGCGCTGCCGGGTGGGCGGCAGGCCCGCGCGATCGCGCGGGCGGGGCCGGTCGAGTGAGCGCCGGTCAGGAGAGGGCGTCGAGCACCGCGCCGAGCAGAGCGACCGCCCCGGCCTTGTCGAGCGGGTCGTTGCCGTTGCCGCATTTGGGGGAGTACACGCACGACGGGCAGCCGGCGGCGCACTCGCAGGCCGTCACGGCCGCGCGGGTCGCCCCGAGCCATTCGGCGATGCGCGCGTAACCGCGGTCGGCGAAGCCCGCGCCGCCGGGATGCCCGTCGTAGACGAAGACGGTGGGCAGCCCGGTGTCCGGGTGCACCGCCGTGGACACCCCGCCGATGTCCCAGCGGTCGCACGTCGCCACCAACGGCAGCAGCCCGATCGCGGCATGCTCGGCGGCGTGCAGCGCGCCGGGTACCCGTTCCGGTCCGATTCCGCACCGGTCGAGCAGTTCGGGGGTGACGGTGTACATCACTGCGCGCGTCGGCAGGCACTGGGACGGCATATCGAGTTCGGTGCTGTCGAGAACCTCGCCGGACGGCAGTCGCCGCAGGTAGGAGACCACCTGATGGGTCACTTCCACCTCGACGAGGCCCACAGTCACCGGACCGAGCGAGCGCTGCTCCGTCACGGCGGTCACGACGATGTCGGTGATCTCCCGCGCGGAGGTGGACCATTCGGGCTCCTCGGCGTGCACGAGCGCGATCCCGTCGTCGAGGTGCAACTCGTCGACGACGAACGACTCGCCGCGGTGCAGGTACACCGCGCCCGGATGCACGGTCGCCGGTGCCCGGCCGCCGTCGACGGTGCCGAGCATCCGTCCGGTGTCGGATTCGACGATGGCGATCTGGGTGCCGATGCCGCCGCGGATGTCGATGTCGGAGTGCGGACGGGTGTCGGGGGTGACGAACCAGCCGTGCGGGCGCCGCCGGATCGCGCCCTGGGCGGCCAGGGCAGCGAGGACGTCGGCCGCGCCGAACTCCTCGACCTCGGCGTCGCTGAGGGGCAGCTCGAGCGCAGCGCACAGCAGTTGCGGGCCGAGCACGTACGGGTTGGTGGGGTCGGTGACCGTCGCCTCGACGGGCTTGTCGAGCAGCGCCGCCGGATGGTGCACGAGGTAGGTGTCGAGTGGATCGTCGCGGGCGACGAGCACGACCAGCGATCCCGCGCCGCGGCGGCCGGCCCGGCCGGCCTGCTGCCAGAACGACGCGACGGTGCCCGGGAATCCGGCGACGACGACGGCGTCGAGGCCGGCGATGTCCATACCGAGTTCCAGGGCGTTGGTGCTGGCGGCACCGAGCAGACGGCCGTCCGCCAGAGCAGCCTCGAGCTCGCGCCGCTCCTCGGCGAGGTAGCCGGCGCGGTACGCGGCGACACGATCGACGAGTTCGGGGGCGGCCTCGGCGAGCAGCCGCTGTGCGCCGAGCGCAGTGAACTCGGCGCCGCGCCGGGACCGTACGAAGGCGAGGGTGCGGGCACCTTCGACGACGAGGTCGGCGAGGATGCGCGCGGCCTCGGTTCCGGCGGCGCGGCGCACCGGGGCGCCGTTCTCGCCGGTCACCTGCTCGAGCAGTGGCGGTTCCCACAGCGCGACGGTGCGCGGGCCGTGCGGGGAGCCGTCCTCGGTCACCTCCCGGCAGGGCGCGCCGACGAGCCGGGACGCCGCGGCGCCGGGGTCGGCGGTCGTCGCGGAGGCGAGGACGAAGACCGGTCGGGCACCGTAGCGTGCGGCGATCCGTCGCAGCCGGCGCAGCACCAGGGCCACGTTGGAGCCGAAGACGCCGCGGTAGGAGTGGCACTCGTCGACCACGACGTAGCGCAGTCGGCGGAAGAACCGGGACCAGCGGGCGTGCCCGGGCAGCATCGACATGTGCAGCATGTCGGGGTTGGTGAAGATCCACCGCGAGTGGCTGCGCGCCCACTGCCGCAGTTCGGTGGAGGTGTCACCGTCGTAGGCACACGCGTGCACCCGACCGAGTTCGGGCTCGGCGGCGGTCACGTCGGTGACGGCGCGCAACTGGTCTGCACAGAGCGCCTTCGTGGGGGAGAGGTACAGCGCGGTGGCGTGCGGGTCCTCGACGAGTGCGGTGAGCACGGGCAACTGGTAGGCGAGGGACTTGCCCGACGCGGTGCCGGTGGAGACGACGACGTGCTCCCCGCCGGCGGCGACGTCGGCGGCCGCCCTCTGGTGGCTCCACGGCCGGGGCACACCCGTCGCGCGCAGGGCCCGGACGACGGCGTCGGACGCCCAGTCCGGCCAGTCGGTGTGCCGGACCTCGCGGGCGGGCAGCTCCGCGCTGTGGGTGAGGGGGTGCTCCGAGGCCGGGGTGCCCTCGAGAACTCGTTCGAGCAGTTCGTGGCCGAAGCTCGTCGGCCCGTCGCCGACGGGACGGCGGTGCGGCGAGCTGGTCACACTGGGTACTCCGGAGGATGCGGTCGGGATGGGAAACCAGCGTAGTCGGCCGTCGTTCCCGGCGTTCGGTCGGTGTGCGACCCGCGCGCGGGTTAACATCGACGTAACCGTACCGACGAGTAATCGTACCGTCGGTATGTACAAGATCAAATTTTCGGGCGAATTGTGCGCCCTCCTACTGTTGTCGGCGCCCCGAACGTGGTTCACTGACATCGGTCGCAGCTTCTGTGTTCGGTGACTTGAGAAAGTGCACGGCTCGCAGGATCGATGGTTGCGAGCGCGGTGCTTTGCTCTTCCTGTGGGGGGATCAAGAAGTACAGCGGTCGGAACCGGCCCGGCGGCTCGCTCGCCCGCGAACCGCCGCATCCGGTGTTAGAAAGAGAAGGAAAAGCATGGCACAGGGCACTGTGAAGTGGTTCAACGCGGAGAAGGGCTTCGGCTTCATCGCTCCCGAGGACGGCTCCGCCGACGTTTTCGTCCACTACTCGGAGATCCAGGGCAGCGGCTTCCGCACCCTGGAGGAGAACCAGCGCGTGGAGTTCGAGGTCGGCCAGGGCACCAAGGGCCCGCAGGCCACCGGCGTTCGCGCGCTCTGATCGTCGACGCTCCTGCCGGAGCCTGACGTGACTCGGTCCGCAAGGACCGAAGCCTCGATCGTCCCCCGTCACCCTCGGTGATGGGGGACGATCTGTTTCTGCGGGAGGCAGCGAAGGAAGGACGGGGGAGTGAGTCAACTGTCGTTCTTCGGGGCCGAGGTGATGCCGCCGGACCCGGCCGACCTCGGTGGTCTGCTGGCCGCGCACGGACACGCGGTGGTCTCCGGTGACGGCGCGCGGATCTCCGTGGTCGTGGACGAGCCGTGGCGGGCGGACGCGATCGCGGAGCTCATGACGCAGGCCGCGCTGTCCCCGGAGGTCACCCGCACGGACGAGGGACATCCGCTGGTGCGCACCGCAGCCCTGCCGGAACTCGTCCCGGTCGCGGCCGAATGGACGCGGGGCGCGGTGAAGGCGGTGCCGGCGGGATGGGTGCCGGGCTCGCGAGCCCTGCGGGCGTGGGTGCTCGCGGCCGGTCGCGTCGAGGTCGAGGGCGAACGCTACGTCCTGGGGCTGGATCCGCACGCCCCGGACACCCACGCGGTGCTGGCCCAGTCGCTGATGCGTGCCGGGATCGCGCCGACGCTGATCGGCGCCCGCGGCGCCGGACCGGGCCTGCGGGTGTCCGGGCGACGGCGATTGACGCGTCTCGTCGAGAACATCGGGGCACCCCCGGACGACGCCCGCGCGCGGCAGATCTGGCCGCGCGTGCAGTAGGGGCCGCATCACGCGTGACGGGCCTTCCGTTGCAGGTGTGCGACCCTGTGTATGGCCGCGTCCGGGGAACGGGTCGGTATACATGTCTTCAAGAAGCGGGACATGTCAGCGAACAGGGAAGGTGCGGCAGCGCTGTGGCAGCACGGGACAACAGCACGTCGAACGGCTCGTCGGGCACGCGTCGGCTCGTCATCGTCGAGTCCCCGACCAAGGCAAAGAAGATCGCGCCCTACCTGGGCCGTGACTACGTCGTCGAGGCGTCCGTCGGACACATCCGCGACCTGCCACGCGGGGCCGCCGATGTGCCGGCCAAGTACAAGGGCGAGTCGTGGGCCCGCCTCGGTGTGAACGTCGACCACGGTTTCGAGCCGCTGTACGTCGTCAGTCCTGAGAAGAAGTCCAAGGTCACCGAGCTGAAGGGGCTGCTGAAGGACGCGGACGAGCTGTACCTCGCGACCGACCCCGACCGGGAGGGCGAGGCCATCGCCTGGCACCTGCTCGAGACGCTCAAGCCGAAGGTCCCGGTCCGCCGGATGGTCTTCCACGAGATCACCGAGCCGGCCATCCGGGCCGCCGCGGAACACACCCGCGACCTCGACAACAACCTGGTCGACGCGCAGGAGACCCGCCGGATCCTCGACCGCCTCTACGGCTACGAGGTCAGCCCGGTGCTGTGGAAGAAGGTCATGCCGCGGCTGTCGGCGGGCCGCGTGCAGTCCGTCGCCACCCGGGTCATCGTCCAGCGCGAACGTGAGCGCATGGCCTTCCGGTCCGCGACGTACTGGGACATCGCCGCCACCCTCGACGCCGGCGCCGACGCGAGCCCCCGATCGTTCGGGGCACGGCTCGTCGGTGTCGACGGCGCCCGCGTCGCCGCCGGCCGCGATTTCGGCGCCGACGGCCGGCTCAAGTCCACCGGCGTCGTCGTGCTCGACGAGGCGTACGCGCGACGACTCGCCGACGCTCTGCACGGCGTGGACCTGACGGTGACGTCGGTCGAGAGCAAGCCGTACACCCGCAAGCCGTACGCACCGTTCATGACGTCGACGCTGCAGCAGGAGGCGGGCCGCAAGCTGCGGTTCTCGTCCGAGCGCACGATGCGCATCGCCCAGCGCCTGTACGAGAACGGCTACATCACGTACATGCGTACCGACTCGACGACCCTGTCCGAGAGCGCGATCGCCGCCGCCCGGGCCCAGGCCACCGAGTTGTACGGCGCGGAGTACGTGCACGCCACCCCGCGGCAGTTCACCCGCAAGGTCAAGAACGCGCAGGAGGCCCACGAGGCGATCCGTCCGGCCGGTGACGTGTTCGCCACGCCCGGCGAACTGCACTCGCGTCTCGACACCGACGAGTACCGCCTCTACGAACTCATCTGGCAGCGCACCGTCGCCTCCCAGATGGCCGACGCGCGGGGCACGACCCTGACACTGCGCATCACCGGCACCGCCGCGAGCGGTGAGGAATGCACGTTCTCGTCGTCCGGTCGCACCATCACCTTCCCCGGCTTCCTGAGGGCGTACGTCGAGAGCGTCGACGAAGAGGCCGGCGGCCAGTCCGACGACGCCGAATCCCGGCTGCCGAACCTGTCCGAGGGACAGCGCGTCACCGCGACGAAGCTCGACCCGGACGGTCACTCGACCAACCCGCCGGCTCGCTACACCGAGGCCAGCCTGATCAAGGCTCTCGAGGACCTCGGCATCGGCCGGCCGTCGACGTACGCGTCGATCATCAAGACCATCCTCGACCGCGGCTACGTCTACAAGCGGGGCAGCGCCCTGGTCCCGTCGTGGGTGGCGTTCGCGGTCATCGGGCTGCTCGAGGCGCATTTCGGACGCCTCGTCGACTACGGCTTCACCGCCGCCATGGAGGACGACCTCGACGAGATCGCGGGTGGTCACGAGCAGCGCACGGACTGGCTGTCGAGCTTCTACTTCGGTGGCGCCCACGGAGCCGAGAACTCGGTGGCGCGCGAGGGTGGCCTGAAGAAGATGGTGGGCGAGAACCTCGAAGACATCGACGCCCGCGAGATCAACTCCATCCGGCTGTTCGACGACGCCGAGGGCCGGGAGATCCACGTGCGCGTGGGCCGGTTCGGCCCGTACCTCGAGCGGATGGTTGCCGATCCCGACGCTCCCGACGGGGAACCGATCTCCCAGCGTGCGAACCTGCCCGACGACCTGCCGCCGGACGAGCTGACGCTCGAGTACGCGGAGAAGCTGTTCTCGACCCCGCAGGAGGGCCGGGTCCTCGGCGTCGACCCGGCCACCGGCAACGAGATCGTCGCGCGGGAGGGCCGCTTCGGTCCGTATGTGACCGAGTTGCTGCGTGAGCCGGAGCCGGAGCCCGAACCCGACATCACGCCGATCCCGGTCGAGGCGGCGCCCTCGGCGGGCGGCACCACCACCGTGGCGAAGAAGGCTGCGAAGAAGGCACCGGCGAAGAAGGCCACCAAGAAGGCGGCCGGTCCCAAGCCGCGGACGGCGTCGCTGCTCAAATCGATGGAACTGTCGACGGTGACGCTCGAGGACGCACTGCGACTGCTGTCGTTGCCGCGGGTCGTCGGGGTCGATCCTGCGACGGGTGAGGAGATCACCGCCCAGAACGGTCGCTACGGGCCGTACCTGAAGAAGGGCCCCGACTCGCGGTCGCTGGCGAACGAGGAGCAGATGTTCACGGTCACCCTCGAGGAGGCGCTGAAGATCTACTCCGAGCCGAAACGACGCGGTCGGCAGGCCGCCGCCACGCCGCCGCTGCGGGAACTGGGCACCGACCCGGTCAGCGACAAGCCGATGGTGATCAAGGACGGCCGCTTCGGCCCGTACGTCACGGACGGCGAGACCAACGCCAGCCTCCGCAAGGGCGACGAGGTCGACACCATCACCGACGAGCGTGCCTCCGAGCTGCTCGCGGATCGACGTGCCCGTGGTCCGGCGAAGAAGACCGCCAAGAAGACCGCTGCGAAGAAGGCTCCCGCGAAGAAGACGGCGGCCAAGAAGACCGTCGCCAAGAAGACGACTGCGAAGAAGACGACTGCGAAGAAGACCGCCGCGCAGAAGGAGTGACCTTCCGGGTACGGCGTCCTATCCTCGCCGTGTGTACCGCGAAGCGGCGTCCGGCATACCCGGTGTGCTCGTGTGGACCGCGACGAGGACCGCGGATTCGGCGGGAACGTCCGTGCTGCCCGACGGCTGCACGGACCTGATCTGGCACGAGGACGGCCTCCTCGTCGCCGGACCGGACACCCGAGCCCAGTTCTCCGACCTGGGTGCCCGGCGTGACCTGACCGCCGTGCGTTTCGGTCCCGGCGTAGGGCCGGCGGTGCTCGGCGTGGATGCAGCCGACCTCCGTGACGCACGCGTACCGCTGGACCACATCCGGCCCGGCGCACACGTTCGTCGCCTGGTCTCGGACGCGGAGTCCGACCCGGTCGGTGCGCTCCTGCGCGAGACCCGGCGCCGTCTGGACGGCGTCGACCGCAGTGTCGAGACGAGCATCGCGGCGCAGCTCGGGGCCGGAGCGTCCGTCGCCGAGCTGGCGGCGTCGACGGGCTGGAGCGCGCGCCGGTTGCACCGGCACGCACTGCGCGCGTACGGCTACGGACCGAAGACGCTGGCACGCGTGCTGCGGTTCCGCCGCGCGGTCGGTCTCGCCCGCGCCGGCCGACCGTTCGCCGACGTCGCGGCCGAGTGCGGCTTCAGCGACCAGGCCCATCTCGCGCGGGAGGTCCGCGCCCTCTCCGGCACCACGCTCGGTGCGCTCCTCGGCTGAGCGGTCACCCGGGCAGGGCCGCGAACAGCTCGATGCTGTGCCCGTCGGGATCGTGGACGCTCGCGTACCGCTGCTTCCAGAACGCGTCCCACGGTTCGAGCGCACTCGTGCATCCCGCCTCCAGCAAGTCGCGGTACGTCGAATCCACGCCTGCCGGTGAACCGCAGTCGAAGGCGAGCGCGGGGCCACCCGTTCCCGGCCGGAAGTCCGGATGGAAGGACCGGACCGATTCGACTGTGTCCCATGCCAGGCGGAGCCCACCTGGAAGTGTCGTTTCGAAGTGCGGTTCGTCGGTACCGGCGGGCAGGTCCAGTCCGAGGCGTCGATAGCAGTCGAAGGAACGGGTCATGTCGGCGACGACGAGCCCGACCAGGGCGAGTTGTGCGGTCATACCGGTGACGCTAGGTCGCTGCGCCGTCGCCGTCTTGAAGGTTTCGGACGGCCGACGCCTCGGCGGCGTCGGAACCGGTCGCTACGCTGAGGCCATGCCCGGTGTCTTCGAACGTCTCGTCGGCCAGCGCGACGTGGAGACCGAACTGATCGCCGCAGCCACCGCGGCGCGCGGCGGCGGAGCCGGTTCCCGGATGACGCACTCGTGGCTGTTCACCGGCCCTCCCGGTTCCGGTCGGTCGATTGCGGCGCTCTGCTTCGCCGCCGCCCTGCAGTGCACCGACCCGGACGTCCCGGGTTGCGGTCGCTGCCACGCGTGCAGCACCACCATGGCCGGCACTCACGGCGACGTCCGTCGGGTCGTTCCCGAGGGGCTCACGATCAGTGTCAAGGCGATGCGCGACATCGTCCGGACCGCGTCGCGTCGTCCGAGCACCGGGCAGTGGCAGGTAGTGGTGATCGAGGATGCGGACCGTCTCACCGAGGGCGCCGCGAACGCACTGCTCAAGGTCGTCGAGGAACCGCCGGAACGCACGGTGTTCCTCCTGTGCGCACCGTCCGTGGATCCGCAGGACATCTCCGTGACCCTGCGCTCGCGATGCCGGCACGTCGCGCTCGTCACGCCCAACCCGGACGCCATCGCCCGGGTGCTGCGCGAACGCGACGGACTCGACCCCGAGACCGCGAACTGGGCGGCATCGATCAGCGGCGGCCACGTCGGGCGGGCCCGGCGTCTGGCCACCGACGAGTCCGCTCGCACCAGCCGTCGACGTGCGCTGGATCTGGCCGCGGCCGTCCTCCGCCCTGCCACCACGTACACCGCTGCGGACGAGCTGGTGCAGCGTGCGGAGGCGGAAGCCAAGGAGATCAGCGCCACGCGCGACGAACGGGAGACCGAGGAACTTCGGACCGCTCTCGGCGCCGGAGGCACCGGCAAGGGCGCTGCCGGGGCGCTCCGGGGCTCGGCGGGCGTCCTCAAGGACCTCGAACGCACCCAGAAGTCCCGACGCACCCGGACCGAGCGCGACATCATGGATCGCGCCCTCATCGATCTGGCCGGTCTCTACCGCGACGCGCTGGCACGTTCCCTGGGCGCTTCCAGCACCGCCAACCATCCCGACATGGCCGAGCGTGCCGCCGACCTGGCTTCGCGTGCCCGGCCGGAGGCGTTGCTGACCTGCATCGAGGCGATTCTCGAATGCCGCGAGGTCCTCGCGCAGAACGTCAAGCCCCGCTTCGCGGTGGCCGCGATGGCGGCCCGGTTGAGCTCGGCCTTCCGGTAGGCACCGACGGGCGGTTTGCATTGGGCAGGGGGGTAGGCGCTAGACTCGTGCGCGCCGTCAGGCACGCTGCCTTAGCTCAGTCGGTAGAGCATTTCACTCGTAATGAAAAGGTCGCGAGTTCGATTCTCGCAGGCAGCTCCGCACGACGAAGGCCCTCCATCCCGAACGCGGACGGAGGGCCTTCGTCGTACGCACGTACACTCTCCGGTCCGCTCGCCCCGGGCAAAGGCGCCCGCCGCCGCGTTCCGTGCCGCATGATGGCGGGTGTGCTCCTGGAGATCTTCTCGATCGTTCTGATCATCGGCGCCCTGGTCGTTCTCATCCCCACTGCGGTGCGCGTGTTCCGCCGGCGCGACGACGACCACTAGTCCGATCGCCGCTGCTCGGCACCCCGCTCGGGCGTCGTCGGCTCAGTACACTCGACTTATGAGTGAGTCGTTGAAGGAGCGGGTGCGAGCGAAGATTCTGCGCCAGCGCGGAGAAGACGGCGGGCGCCCCCTCGGGGACGCAGAAGGGGACAACCCCCGGCTCATCGACATCGGCCTCGACCTGGCACTGCTGGACCAGGCCGCCGAGGGGGACCCCGTTGTGGAAGAGCTGGCCGCGAAGTACTGGGTGCCCTGATGTCGTCCAGAAAAGCGGCTTGACCAGGCGATTTGGTAACTCGCGCAATGTTCACGTAACTTATTCCAGGTCAGAGCGACACGGACACCGACCCGGCCCGCAGGGGCTCGGGACAACGAGGTTGGACGCAGGCGCCTGATTGTTCGGTTCGGAATCTTCTGGTAGGGTTCTGGGCCGTTGCCGATCCCACCGAGTGTGTCGGGTTTGTTCCCGGCGGGTGGTGTGGGTAGGCTGGAACGGTTGCCCCGGAGCGCCGCGGACGTTGGTTCGCGGGGTGATGGTGTGTGCGTGTTCTTTGAGAACTCAACAGTGTGCCGATGAATGTCAGTGCCAAATTATTTTGGTGCGGCCACTTCACTTTTGTGGGGTGGTTGTTGCTGGACATCGCATTCTTCCGTCTGTGATGAT
>NZ_BCXE01000035.1 GCF_001894945.1 Rhodococcus ruber NBRC 15591 | reverse complement strand
GGTCGCGTCTTGACGGCGCGCGTCGACCGGCGCCACGTGGAACTGCCGCCGGAGGACGGCCGTCTCGGGACCGTCGACATCGGGCCGCTGACGCTCGAGTCCGGCGCCACCCTGCCCGACGTGACGGTGGCTGTGCAGCGTTGGGGCCGGCTGTCGCCGTCACGCGACAACGTCGTCCTCGTCGAACACGCCCTCACCGGGGACTCGCACGTGACCGGGCCGGCCGGAGCCGAACATCCGTCGCCCGGCTGGTGGACCGGGATGGTCGGTCCGGGCGCGCCGATCGACACCGACACGTGGTGCGTCGTGGCGACGAACGTGCTGGGCGGCTGCCGCGGCACCACCGGACCGGGTTCGCCCGCCCCGGACGGCAAGGCGTGGGGCTCCCGGTTCCCCGGCATCACGGTGCGCGACCAGGTCGCCGCCGAGGTCGCGCTCGCCGATGCGCTCGGCATCGACAGGTTGGCGGCCGTGACCGGCGGGTCCATGGGCGGCATGCGGACGCTCGAATGGATCATCGGGTATCCGGAACGGGTGCAGGCGGCCCTCGTCCTTGCCGTCGGGGCCCGCGCCACCGCCGACCAGATCGGCACCCAGACCACGCAGATCGCCGCCATCACCGCCGACCCGGACTGGCAGGGCGGGGACTACTACGGAACCGGACGTGTGCCGCGGACCGGGCTGGGCATCGCACGGCGGATCGCGCACCTGACCTACCGGACCGAGGGCGAACTCGACACCCGCTTCGCGAACTCCCCCCAGGGAAGCGAAAACCCCTGGAACGGAGGGCGATACGCGGTACAGAGCTACCTGGAGCACCAGGCCGACAAACTCGTCGCGCGGTTCGACCCCGGTACGTACGTCGCGCTCACCCAGGCCATGAATCGGCACGACGTCGGACACGGGCGGGGCGGTGTGGCCGCGGCACTCGGCTCCACCCCGGTACCGACGATCGTCGCCGGTGTGGATTCCGACCGCCTGTATCCGCTGCGCCTGCAACAGGAGATCGCCGACGGCCTGCCGGGCTGCGACGGGCTGCGCGTCCTCGAGTCCCGGGACGGTCACGACGGTTTCCTCACCGAGGCCGGCGCCGTCGCCAAACTCCTGACCGAGCTCGTCACCCTCGCACGAGGCTGAGGGCCGCGCGCCGCCGGGCCGCCGCGGCCCGGCGGCTCATCCGGTGCCGAGCGGATCGATCGAGACCGCCAGCGCGATGACGAGTCCGCCCACGACGAGGAGCGCGGACACGTCGAAGGCCCGGCTGCGCACGGCGAGCACCCCGACCTCGTCCTCGGGGACCCACAGGCGCAGCAGACCGGCGAGCAGGGTGGCGCTGCCGAAGACGAACGCGCCACGACGCCACCGGTCCGCCACCACGAGGATCACCGCCGCAGCGATGACGACCGTCACCGCCAGCAGCGGTAGGTTCCGCCGGGCCAGCCGCAACCAGCGCTCCGCGCCGGCCAGGTGCACCACGGGCTCAGCGGCCGGCGAGCTGTTCGGCTCGCTCGACCACGTTCGCCAGCAGGAACGCACGGGTCAGGGGTCCGACGCCACCGGGGTTGGGCGAGAGGAACCCGGCCACCTCGCCGACGTCGGCGGCCACGTCGCCGCGCAGGCCCTCCGGGGTCCGGCTCACCCCCACGTCCAGGACCGCCGCACCCGGCTTGACCATGTCCGCGGTGATCAGTCCCGGCACACCCGCAGCGGCGACGACGATGTCCGCACGCCGCACCTCCGCCGCGAGATCCTTCGTGCCGGTGTGGCAGAGGGTGACCGTCGCGTTCTCGCTGCGGCGGGTGAGCAACAACCCGATCGGGCGGCCGACGGTGACGCCGCGGCCCACCACCACCACGTGGGCACCCGCGATCGGGACCTCGTACCGGCGCAGCAGATGCACGATGCCGCGCGGCGTGCACGGCAGGGCCGCCTCCTTGCCGAGAACCAGGCGGCCGAGGTTGATCGGGTGCAGACCGTCGGCGTCCTTGTCGGGATCGATGCGCTCGAGGGCGGCGTTCTCGTCCAGGTGCTTCGGCAGCGGCAACTGCACGATGTAGCCGGTGCAGCCGGGGTCGGCGTTCAGCTCGTCGATCACCGCGTCGAGCTGCTCCTGCGTCGTGTCGGCGGGCAGGTCGCGGCGGATCGAGTTGATGCCGACCTTGGCGCAGTCGTTGTGCTTGCCGCGCACGTACGCCGCGGATCCCGGGTCGTCGCCGACGAGCACGGTGCCGAGCCCGGGGGTGATGCCCTTCGCCTTCAGCGCGGCCACGCGGGCCTTCAGGTCCTCGAAAATCTCGTCGCGGGTCGCTTTGCCGTCCAGGATCGTCGCAGTCACGACCACCATTGTCTCAGGTCGCCCGGCAACGTCGGACGCAGCCTCACCGGCGGAGGTGCTCGCGTACCCGGACAGCCGCGCGTCCGGCACCGCACGGCCGTCCGCCCCGGGCGTGGACGGTCCCCGGCGGCACCGCCGGAGGTGCGGCTGGCAAGCTGAATCGGTGTTCCGAGTGATGTTCTACGAGCCGCGCATCCCACCCAACACCGGTAATGCGATCCGCATGGTGGCCGGGACCGGCTGCGAGCTGCATCTGGTGGAGCCGCTCGGATTCGATCTCACCGAGCCGAAACTGCGGCGTGCGGGCCTGGACTACCACGATCTGGCGTCGGTGAGCGTGCACGAGGACCTCGAGGCCGCGTGGGCCGCGCTGCGGCCGGAGCGGGTGTACGCATTCACCGCACATGCGAGCGTGTCGTATGCCGCGCTCGAGTACCGGCCCGGCGACGTGTTCCTCTTCGGGCCGGAACCCACGGGACTGCCCGACGAGGTGCTCGCCGATCCCCACGTCACGACCCGGGTGCGGATTCCGATGCTGCCGGGCCGGCGCTCGCTGAACCTGTCGAACGCGGCGGCGGTGGTCACGTACGAGGCGTGGCGTCAGCACGGTTTCGCGGGGGCCGTCTGAACCGGCCGGGCAACGGACCCATCCACGCCGGGGACGGCCCCGAATCCCCTTCGACGCCGCGCGGAGCCTCGTCGTGGGGAAACGCCGCAACTGTGGGAACGTGGAACGGGGAGGTGGAGACGTCGTGACTCTTGTCGTGCTGGTCGACCGCGACGGTCGGGAAGTGGGAACGGCCGAGAAGGTGGCAGCCCACCGCCCTCCGGCTCCGCTGCATCGCGCATTCTCGGCGTTTCTGCTCGATGCCGACGGCAACGTCCTGCTGCAGCGCAGGAGCCTGGACAAATACCACTTCGCCGGCCTGTGGGCCAACAGCTGCTGCGGGCATCCGCTCCCGGGTGAGAGCGTGCTCGAGGCCGCGGCCCGGCGCAGCTGGGAGGAACTGGGTGTGCACCCGTCGGGCCTGCGAGAGGTGGCCTCGGTCGTCTACTCCGCCCACGATCCGGGTTCGTCGCTCATGGAGCACGAATTCGACCACGTCGTCGTCGGACGCGTGCACACGGCGCCCCGTCCCGTCCCGAGCGAGGTGGCCGAGGTGCGGTTCCAGTCCCTCACCGAGGTCGTGCGCGACGTGGAGCAGTCCCCCCAGGTGTTCGCGCCGTGGATGCCGCACGTCCTCGGCGCGGTGCTACCGTCGCTGGCCCGGTAGGCCGGCGGCTCCGTCCCGGGCGACGGCCCGGACGTCGATGTCCCGCCTCTCGTTGCGCTGCACGAAGAACGGACTCCGCATCGAATCGTTATACGTCGTTATCATTTCGTGATTTTCCCGCGTCGGCCGTGACACCGGCGCCGGGGACTCTCGGTATCCGGACCGATTCCGGGGCACCCGGCGACGCGCTCGCCGCCCGGCAGTCGGACGAACGACTCGGAGAACAGACATGGCGGCACCACATCTTCCCCACCGTCCGAAGAATCCGTCGGCACTGCTCGAGGATCCACACGCAGGCGTCGCCCTCACGGGCGTCCTCACGGTCGTGGGTGCGCTCGTCGCCGTGGCCATGGTCGGTTCCGCGCTGCTGGCCGTCGCCCTCGCCGCCATCGTGGCAGGCGCCGTGGCGATCGTCGCCGCCGCGATCTGACGGCAGGCCGGACGCTCCCGTGCGAGCGCGCCCGGTCAGACCCCGACTTCCACGTCGCGGCCGGACTGCTGCCAGGCCACGGTTCCGCCGGTCACCGACACGGCGTTGATGCCACGTCCGACCAGATAGCCGGCGGCCTGCGAACTGCGTCCACCGACCGCGCAGATCACGTAGACCGTGTCCGCGTCCGGAATCTCGTCGGCGCGGGCGACGAACTCGCTGAGCGGGATGAGCGTCACCCCGGGCACCCGCACCTGCAGGTACTCGTCGCGCTCACGGACGTCGATGACGGGGGCACCGGCGGCGAGCGCGGTGTCCAGGGTGGCCAGGCCGACCTCACGCATCCTGGTCGTTCCTCTCCGGGTTCGGGACTGGTTCCGGTCTGCCCCGCCGCGCGACGAGCCGGACGACCACGTAGACGACGGCTGCGCACACGGCGAGAAACCCCACCCACGGTAACGCGACCCCCAGAGCGACCACCGACCCGGCCAGCGCCGAGCGCAACGCACCCCATCCGGCGAGGACCCCGTCCACGAAACTGTCCCGGTCCGCCCGGCGCTCCGCCGAGATCTCCACGGTCAGCGTGGACAGCTCGATCTGGTCGGCGAGGTAGCGCTGCTGGGCGACGAGACCGTCGAGTTCGCTCTGACGCTGCGCCAGCGCGTTCTCTGCCTCGATGAGGTCGGCGGTGGTCGCGGCCGAGGCCATCAGCGCGCGCAACCGGTCCACCGACGACTGCAGGGCCGCGATCCGCGCCTCGAGATCGGTGTACTGGAGCGTGACGTCCTCGCGGGTGGTGGTCAGGCTGGTCACGTCGCCGAGCCCGCGGATGTCCTCGATCGTCCCGGTGAGCCGGTCCGCCGGCACCCGGACGGTCAGCACACTGGCGGCGCCCGGCTGCTCGGTGACCGAGTCCACCCGGCCGCCGGCCGCCTCGACGAGCGTCACCACCTGTCGTCCGGCAGCGACCGGATCGCCGGCACGCAGCACCAGGTGCCCGGTGACGATCTCCTTGCGCGAAGTGGGCTGCGCGTCCGCAGGTGCCGATTCGCGGGTGCCGTCGGACAGGGACGGCTGCGGTGGTGCGGCCGCGGTTCCGTCACCCGCCCCCTCGCCGCCTCCGGCGCATCCGGCGAGGAACAGCAGGGCGAGCAGGATCACCAGCGGGCGTCGCATGCCGCAGGATGCTAACGGAAGTCGCGGGACTTTCCGGTGATGCGCAGATCCATGCGCTGCAACCGGTCCGCGACCACCGTCACCGCTCCCTCCGCGTTCTGCACCCGTCCGCGTACCAGCAGCGCCGGTGCGGTGTGCGCGAGCGTGCGGTACCGCGCCCACAGCCCCACGGAACACACCACGTTCACCATCCCGGTCTCGTCCTCGAGGTTGAGGAAGGTCACGCCCTCGGCGGTCGCGGGTCGCTGCCGGTGCGTGACCGCGCCCCCCACGAGCACCCGCGCCCCGTCGGCGACCTGCAGCAGCTGCGCCGCCGGCACGACGCCGAGCGCGTCGAGCTGCGGGCGCAGGAACTGGGTGGGATAGCTGTCCGGGGAGATCCCCGTCGCCCACACGTCCGCGGCGGCCAGCTCGACATCGCTCATGCCGGGCAGTGCGGGGGCCTGCGTCGACGCGCCGACGCCGGGCAACCGGTCCGGCCGTTGCGCCGCAGCCGCGCTCGCCGACCACAGCGCCTCCCGGCGGGTGATACCGAGGCCCCCGAGGGCTCCCGCCGTGGCGAGGGCCTCGGCCTGGACGGTGCTCAGCTCGACCCGCCGGGACAGTTCCGGGAACGACGCGTAGGGGCCGTGCGCCGTGCGCTCGGCGACGATCCGTTCGGCGAGCGCGTCACCGAGGTGGCGGACCGCGCCGAGGCCGAGACGCACGTCCCGGCCGCGGTTCTCGGTGGTGGCCTGGGCGAGGCTCACGTTCACATCCGGTCCGTGGACCACGACACCGTGACGGCGGGCGTCGGCGACGAGGGACTGCGGGGAGTAGAACCCCATCGGCTGCGCGCGCAGCAGGCCCGCACAGAATGCCGCCGGATGATGCAGCTTGAACCACGCCGAATAGAACACCAGGGCCGCGAAGCTCTGCGAATGACTCTCGGGGAAACCGAAATTCGCGAAGGCATAGAGCTTTTCGTAGATGCGGTCGGCAACGTCGCCGGTGATGCCGTGCCGCTCGCGCATGCCGTCGTAGAGCCGGCCGCGCAGCCGTTCCATCTTCGCGGTCGAACGCTTGGCCCCCATCGCCCGGCGCAGCCGGTCGGCCTCGGCCGCCGTGAACCCGGCGGCGTCGACAGCCATCTGCATCAGCTGCTCCTGGAACAGCGGCACCCCGAGGGTGCGTTTCAGGGCCTTCTCGAGGCAGGGATGGTCGTAGGTGACGGGTTCGAGCCCGTTGCGGCGCCGGATGTACGGGTGCACGGACCCGCCCTGGATGGGACCCGGCCGGATGAGCGCCACCTCGACCACCAGGTCGTAGAAGACGCGTGGCTTCAAGCGCGGGAGGGTGGCCATCTGCGCGCGGGACTCGACCTGGAACACCCCGACGGCGTCGGCGCGGCGCAGCATCTCGTACACCCCTTCCTCCGCGAGATCGAGACGAGCGAGATCCACCGTGACTCCTTCGTGCTCGGCGACGAGGTCGATCATGTAGTGCAGCGCGGACAGCATGCCCAGTCCGAGCAGGTCGAACTTCACCAGTCCCGCGGCGGCACAGTCGTCCTTGTCCCACTGCAGCACGGTGCGGCCCGCCATCCGGGCCCATTCGACCGGGCACACGTCGGCGACGGGACGGTCGCAGATCACCATCCCGCCGGAATGGATGCCGAGGTGGCGCGGCAGTCCTTCGACCTGTGCGGCGAGTGCGAGGACGGACGGGGGGATGTCGGTGTCGGGCTCCTGTTCCACGCCGTGCCACCTGGTGACCTGGCGACTCCAGGCGTCCTGCTGGCCCTGCGCGTAGCCGAGGGCCCGCGCCATGTCGCGGACGGCGGACTTGCCGCGGTAGGTGACGACGTTGGCGACCTGAGCGGCGTGGGTCCGCCCGTACTTGGCGTAGACGTGCTGGATGGCCTCCTCCCGCCGGTCGGACTCGATGTCGATGTCGATGTCGGGGGGTCCGTCGCGTTCCGGGGACAGAAAGCGTTCGAAGAGCAGCTCGTTGCGGACCGGGTCGACGTTGGTGATGCCGATGGCGTAACAGACGGCGGAGTTGGCGGCCGAACCTCGCCCCTGGCAGAGGATGTCGTTGTCCTTGCAGAAGGTGACGATGTCGTGCACCACGAGGAAGTAGCCGGGAAAGTTCAGCCGGCCGATGACATCGAGTTCGTGCTCGATCTGCCGGTAGGCCGCCGGATCGTCCTCGGGGGTGCCGTAACGGTGCCGCGCCCCGTGCAGGGCGAGTTCGCGCAGCCGGCTGAGTTCGGTGTGCCCCTCGGGTACGTCGAACGGGGGCAGGTTCGGGGCGATGAGCCGCAGGTCGAACGCACAGTCCCGGGCGAGTTCGGCGGCCCGGCGGACCGCACCGGGGTGGGCGGCGAACAGGTGCGCCATCTCCGCGCCGGAACGCAGGTGGGCGCCCCCGGTCGGGAGGAGCCGGCCCGCGGCTTCGTCGAGACTCTGCCGGTCGTGGATGGCGGCCAGCGCTGTCGCCAGTCGCCGGCGGTCCGGCGTGGCGTAATGGGCCGCGGTGCTGGCGATGCACGAAAGACCTCGGCGATCGGCGAGTTCCGCGAGCAACGCGTTGCGTTCGCCGTCCTCGGGGAGGCCGTGGTGCGTGAGCTCGACCGTGACCCGGTCGGCGCCGAAGCGCTCGACGAGGTCGCACAGGGCCGTCTCGGCCGCCTCGGGGCCCCCGACCTCGAGGGCTCGGCGGACGTGCCCGCGGCGGCAGCCGGTGAGGATCTGCCAGTGCCCGCCGGCCGCATCGGTGAGCGCGTCGTAGTCGTAGCGCGGCCGGCCCTTCTCCCCACCGGTCAGATGCGCGGCGGCGATCTCGCGGGACAACCGCCGATACCCCTCCTGCCCGCGCGCGAGGACCAGGAGGTGCGTCTCGTCCGGCGCTCCGGCGGCGAGGGAGAGTTCGGCGCCGAACACGGTGCGCATCCCCAGTTCGCGGGCAGCTTCGGCGAAGCGCACGACGCCGTAGAGACCGTCGTGGTCGGTGAGCGCAACGGCTTCGAGGCCGAGACGCACCGCCTCCTCCACGAGTTCCTCGGGACCGGAAGCACCGTCGAGGAAGCTGAACGCCGAGTGGGCGTGCAGTTCGGCGTAGGGCACGACGGGCCCGTCGGGCGGCCGGACGCGCGGTTCGTACTCTCCGCGGGTGCGCGACCAGGCGGGACTGTCGCTGCCGTCACCGGGGAATTCCACGTCGCGCCGGGGCCGGCCCGACAACACGCGTTCGAGCTCCGACCAGGTCGGCGGCCCACTCCCCCAGCCCATCCCCGCACCGCCTTCGGCTCGACCGTCCTCGCTCATCGTACATATGTTCGAATTGCGCGGCCCGCCGGGCGGGACGGTCACCGCCGCAGTTCCGCCGACGTTCCCAGCCGCCCCAGCTTGTGGGGGTTGTTGACCGCGTAGAGGCGGGTGATCCGGCCGTCCTCGACCACCAGACTCACCGCAGCGGCTGCGCCCTCCACCTCGAAACGTGCGCCCGGCATCCCATTGAGCCAGGCACCGGCCGCCACGAAGCCCGGGGCCTGGGCGAGGCGGATCAGCAGCGCCGCCAGCTTCTCGGCTCCGGCGATCGGCTTCCGGGCCGCCGGCACCACCCCGCCGCCGTCGGCGATCGCCACCACGTCCGGGGCGAGCACCTCCATCAGGCCCTGCACATCGCCCGTCGCGAGGGCCGTCATGAACTTCTCGACCACCGCCAGCTGCTCGGCCGGCTCCACCCGCATCCGCGGTCGCCGCGCCGCGACGTGCCGGCGGGCACGGTGGGCGATCTGCCGGACCGCGGCCGGGGTCTTGCCCACCGCCTCGGCAATCTCGTCGTAGGGCGTATCGAACACCTCACGCAGGACGAACACTGCCCGCTCGACCGGACCGAGGGTCTCCAGCACGGTGAGCATCGCGATCGAGACGCTCTCGGCGAGTTCGGCGTCCTCGGCCACGTCGGGAGTCGTGAGCAGCGGCTCGGGCAGCCATTCCCCGACGTACTCCTCGCGTTGCCGCGCCAATGCCCGCAGCCGGTTGAGCGCCAGCCGGGTGACGATCCGCACCAGATAGGCCCGCGCGTCCCACACCTGCGTCCGGTCCACGTCCGCCCACCGCAGCCACGTCTCCTGGACGACGTCCTCGGCGTCGGCGGCAGAGCCGAGCATCTCGTAGGCGACGGTGAAGAGCAGGTTGCGGTGGGCGACGAACGGGTCGTCGGTCACGACTTCGACGCTACGGCGAGCGGCTCGAGATTGCAGGCGGCGGACAACCCCTGCGACTCGATGCCGAACGCGGTGTTGGAGCGGGTCATGAAGTTCGTCAGCGCGATGTAAGCGGTCAGCTCCACCATCGCGGCCGGGCCGAGTGCCTCCAGCAGCCGGGCCGACAATTCGTCGGTGACCGTCGGCGGCGTCTGCGTCATCGCCTCGGCGTACTCCATGACGTCGCGCTCCAGCGGCGTGAAGACATCCGACTCACGCCACCGTGGCACCTCACGCGCCTTCGCCACGTCCAACCCCTTGTTGTGGGCATGGAAGTAGCCGAGATCCAGGCAGAAACTGCACCCGACCAGGCTGGCCACCGCCATATGGGCGAACGACTTCAGGTTCTCGTCACACCGGTCCCACTTCTGGATCCGGCGACCGACCCCGAAGCCGAAGTTCAGCACCTTCCGGTTGTGCCACATCACCCCCACCCCCTCGGGCACGTCCCCGAGCATCTTCCGGGACATCCGCTCGACGAGCGCGCCGTAGATGCCGGTCAGCTCCGCCTTCGGGATCCTGGTGCTGCTGGTCATGATTCCTCCTTCGGTTGCTTGCTCTCTCGGCATGGAGACACCGGCCACGAATCGAATGTGACATTCGAGCCGGAATTCACCGGGCCGGAAATCGCTGCCGAGGACGGCTCCCGGCAGGGGACAGCCGTCGAGCACTCCGCCGGCGTGGGTGCCGCCAAAACCGGACGACTGGTTTTTCGGTGGTATGCTGGGAGCGCTTCCAGAGACAGACCTCCGGGACGTGCCTTGTGCCGCGGCACGGACGGGCCTCTGGTGGCACCGCAGGGAGCGGAGGGGTGAGGGTCCGTTCGGGCAGGCTCGGGGGGCCGGCCCGAACGGACCACCCCCGGTCCGCACCCGGTCACGCAGGGCGGCCGACAATGCGAGGAGTGGAGATGACCCGGGACTGCGTCGGTGCACCGACCGTCGAGCCGGCAGCCACTCCGGCCGCTGCGAATCCGCCGTCCGAGGCTCCCGCGGTCGGGCGCCCGGCCCAGCAGCGCGCGATCCGGACCCGACAGCAGATCCTTCTCGCCGCCGCGCGGTTGTTCGCCGACAACGGCGTGCACGGCACGGCCCTCGCCGAGGCCGCAGCCTCGGCCGAAGTGACCAAGGGAGCGCTGACCTTCCACTTCCCCACCAAGGACGCCCTGGTGCAAGCGTTGATCAGCGAACAGCAACAGCGCACCCGTGCCGCGATCGGCACCGTCCTGCACGCCGACGGCCCCGCCCTCGAGCAGCTGGTCGCGCTCACCCATGCGCTCGGACGGTTGTTCAGCGAAGATCTGATCGTCCAGGCCGGACTGCGGCTGACCGGCGAGTACGAACGCGCCGACCGCGAGGCCTACCGAAGCTGGATCACGGTGTTCGAAGCCCTGTTCCGGCGTGCGTCGGACGAAGAGGAACTGAGCGCCCGACTGGACCCGGCCGCGCACGCCCGGTTCCTCGTCTCCTCCGTCGCGGGGGTGTACCTGCTGTCGATGGTTCTCGCCGACCGCGCGGACCTCGAGGCCCGCCTCGACCAGATGTGGGAGCTGTTGCTCCCCAGCATCGTCCGGGCCGATCGGCACGATCGGATCCCGGCGATCCGCTCTGCGCGCTGACGGGTCCCCTGCCGGTTCGCGACGAGAAGGCGGTTCCCGCGGCACCGGCCGAGCCTCGGGCCCGGCAACCACCCGCTCGTCAGAGGAACCCCCCCGTTCGGTCCGCCGGGAGCACCCGCGCACACCGGTCCTTTCGGGGTTGTCCCCCAGTCCGATTTCCGGTGTGTGCCCGGATGTGCCGCCCCGCCCGCCGCAGCAGTATCGATCTCGTGAAGCGGGTCCTGCTGCAACTCTCCGGCGCGCTCGTCGCCGTGATCGTCGTCCTCACGGCGATCGCGGGCGGCCTCGTCGCGCACGCGTGGAACTCGGCGGTGGTCGACACCACCGGCCGGGTCACCTTCGACCGTGCGCTGCGCATCCCGCCGCTCGCGACGAGCACGATCGCACCCGACGGGGTCCGCGTGTTCGACCTGACCATGCAGCGCGGCACCACGGACCTCGGGCACGGTCCCGGCACCCGGACCTGGGGCGTGAACGGGTCGTACCTCGGGCCGACGCTGCGTGCCGGCCGCGGCGAACAGGTCCGGGTGAACGTCACCAACGAGCTCGACGAGGCGAGCACCCTGCACTGGCACGGCATGCACCTGCCGGCCGCCGTGGACGGCGGCCCGCACCAGCCGATCGCCCCGGGGGCGACGTGGAGTCCGCAGTGGACGATCGACCAGCCGGCCGCGACGCTGTGGTACCACCCGCACCCGCACGGCACCACCGCCGACCACGTCTACCGCGGGATCGCCGGACTGTTCCTGCTCGACGACCCGGCCGGCGGTCCACCCCTGCCCGACCGGTACGGGATCGACGACATCCCACTCGTGGTGCAGGACAAGCGGTTCGACCGTGACCAACTCGCCACCGACGGCGCGATGTTCGCCGCCGTCGGCCTCCTCGGCGACGAGATCGTCGTCAACGGCACCCCGCGGCCCTACCTCGACGTCACCGCCGAGCGGATCCGGCTGCGGTTGCTCAACGCCTCCAACGCTCGCGTGTACAACTTCTCCTTCGACACCGGTCTGCCGTTCCTGCTCGTCGGCACCGACGGCGGCCCGCTCACGAATCCGGCACCGATGCGCCGCATCCAGCTCTCCCCCGGCGAGCGCGCCGAGATTGTCGTCGCGCTGCCCGCGGGCGCGACGACCGTGCTCCGCAGTACCCCGCCGGACCTGGGTGCGGACTTCTGGCAGACCAGGTTCTCCGGCGGTGACGACGAGTTCGACATCCTCGAGCTGCGCGCCGCGCGCACGCTCACGCCCAGCGCGCAGGTGCAGGGGGAACCGGTCACCCACGAGGATCCCGGTCCCCCCGACGTCACCCGGCACCTGGACCTCACCGGCTCCGGCACCATCGACGGCCGCGAAACGGACATGTCCCGGATCGACCAGACCGTCGCCGCCGGCGCCACGGAGGTGTGGGAGGTCCGCAACAGCAGCGGCACGATCCACAACTTCCACGTCCACGGGACGAGCTTCCGCGTTCTCGGTGACGGCCACCCCGCCCTGTCCGGCCCGAAGGACACCGTCTACATCGCACCGGGGCGCACCGTCCGGCTGCTGATGCGGTTCACCGGTCACCCCGATCCCGCGACGCCGTACATGTACCACTGCCACCTGCTCCGGCACGAGGACGACGGCATGATGGGGCAATTCGTCGTCGTCGGCCCGGATGCGGCGCCGCCACCCGAACCGCCCGCCCACACCGTCGTCCACGAGTAGCGTGCGTCCCATGACGTCCGCGATCCGGATCGAGGGACTGGTCAAGCGATTCGGACGCTTCACTGCGCTCGACGGCCTGGATCTGGAGGTCGCCGCGGGCGAGGTGCACGGCTTCCTCGGCCCCAACGGGGCCGGCAAGTCCACCACGTTGCGGGTCCTGCTGGGTCTGCTCCGGCCGGACGCCGGGCACGTCGGGCTGCTCGGCGGCGACCCCTGGCGCGACGTGGTGAGCCTGCACCGACGGCTCGCCTACGTGCCGGGCGACGTGAGCCTGTGGCCCGGAATGACCGGCGGCGAGGCGATCGATCTGCTCGGCCGGTTGCGCGGCGGACTCGACCGGCGGCGCCGCGCGGCCCTACTCGACCGGTTCGAACTCGACCCGACCAGACGCGGCCGCACCTATTCGAAGGGCAACCGGCAGAAGGTGGCGCTCGTCGCGGCCCTGGCCTCGGACGTGGAACTGTTGCTGCTCGACGAGCCGACCTCGGGGCTCGACCCGGTCATGTCCGCGGTGTTCCACGACGAGATCACCCGGGAGAAGCGGCGCGGGCGGACGGTCCTGCTGTCGAGCCACGTGCTCAGCGAGGTCGAGACGCTCGCCGACCGGATGAGCATCATCCGCGACGGCCGGGTCGTCGAGACCGGCACGCTCGAGGACATGCGTGCGGATCTGCGCTCGACGATCGACGCTGTCCTCGCCGCCCCCGTGGCCGACCCGGCGGCACTGACCGCGCTGCCCGGGATCCACGACGTGCGCATCGACGGCCCGCGCGTGCACTGCGCGGTCGAGCACGGCCACGCCGGCCCGGTGCTCGCGGCTCTGGGCCGCAACGACATCCGCAGCATCACCGTCTCGCCACCGTCCCTCGAGGAGTTGTTCCTGCGGCACTATCACCGGCACGGCCGCGACGGGCAGGCCCCGACGTGAGGGCCTCGTGGGCGGGGATGCGGCCGCTGCTGCGGGCCACCGCCGAGCAGGACCGCGGCAACGTCGCGCCGTGGATCGTGCTCGTCACGGCGCTGTCGGTGTCGTCGGTCCTCGCCTACGGCTGGGTGTTCCCGGACGCGGCGAGCCGCCGCACCCTCGATGCCACCCTCGGCGCGAACCCGGCGCTGCGGGTCGTGTTCGGCCCGGCGCGCGACCTGACCTACGCGGACGGATTCAACGCGTGGCGGGCCGGGGCGCTCGGCGCGTTCTTCACGGCCCTGATGGCGATCCTGGCCGTCATCCGCAACAGCCGCGCCCACGAGGATTCGGGTCAGGCCGAACTCGTCGCCTCGGGCGTCGTCGGCCGCCAGGCCCGGCTGGCGACGGCCGTCGCGTGGTCGTCGCTGGCCTCCGTCGCGCTCGGTGTCGTCTGTGCGGGCGCGACGATCCTCGTCGGCGGCGGTGTCGCCGACTCGGTCACGCTGGCCGCGACGTTCACCGCGTCCGGGCTGGTGTTCGGCGCGCTCGCCGCGGTCACCGCCCAGCTGGGGTCCTACGCGCCCACCGCCACCACCCTGGCGATCGGGGTGCTCGGAGCCTGTCTGCTGGTCCGCGCCTACGTCGACGTGGTCGCCCCCGACGGGTGGGCGATCTGGACGACCCCGCTGGGCTGGGTGCAGCAGGTTCGCCCGGCGGCGGGAAACGACTGGTGGCCCCTGGCGGCCTGCCTTGTGCTGACCGCGGTACTGCTGTTGATCGCGTTCGTCCTGCAGGCCCGGCGCGATTTCGGGGTCGGTGTGATCGCGCCGTCGCCGGGGCCCGCAGAAGGCGGGGCGGGAACGAACGTGTGGGGCCTGGCGCTGCGTCTGCACCGCGGCGCGCTCGCCGCGTGGACGACGGTGTTCGTGGCGCTCGGGGTGGTGTTCGGTTTCATGTCCACCACGTTCACGGAGGTCTTCGCCGACAACCCGGCGCTCGGCTCGCTGCTCGGGAGCGGACGCGGCTCGCTCGTCTTCGGTTTCGTGGTGACGATGCTGCAGCTGATGGGCATCGTCGCCGCCGTGTTCGGGGTCCAGGTGATGATGCGGCTGCGCGCCGAGGAACTGGCGCTGCGCGTCGAACCGGTGCTGGCCGGGGCCCTGACCCGGACCCGGTACTTCGCGTCGCACGCGGGAATCGCGCTGCTCGCCCCCGCGGCGGCGCTGCTCGTGGGGGCGACGCTGTTCGCGTACGTCTCGTCGGCGCGGGGTGGACGGATCGCGGCCGGGGATCTGATCCGCCAGGCGCTCGTGACGATTCCCGCGGTGTGGGTGCTGGTCGGGTTCGCGGTCGCGGTGATCGGCGCCCGGCCCCGGGCGCGGATGCTCGGCTGGCTCGGTGTGGTCGCCGCCTTCGCGCTGACGATCCTGGGCCCGCTGTTCCGGTTGTGGAACTGGATTCTGGGAATCAGTCCGTTCCGGCACGTGCCCGTGGTGACGGCGGCACCACCGCAGTGGCTCGGGCTCGCCGTGCTCACCGCCGTGGCCGCCCTGTTCGCCGCGGTGGGGTTCGCGGGGTTCCGGCGCCGGGACGTCGGCTGAGGACCGGTCGCACTACAGTCGCGGAGCATCGGGTCGTCACCGGGAACGGAGCACCGCATGAACCGTTGGGCCGCATTCGTCGTCGACCGGCGCTGGTGGGTGCTCGGGTTGGCGGTCGTCGTCGTCGTGCTCGCGGGCGTCTGGGGCACCGGGGTGTTCGGCCGACTCTCGCAGGGCGGGTTCTACGACCCCGGCAGCGAATCGGCCGAGGTGCAGCGCATCGTGGACGACAATTTCGGTCCCCAGACCGCCGACATCATCGCGATCTACACCCCGCCACCCGGGCGCACCGTCGCCGACATCGGACCCGAGGTGACCGCGGTGCTCGATCGGTTCGCGGCCGAGGTACCCACCCGTTCGGTCGACTCCTACTGGTCGGCCACGCCACCGGCGAAGCAGCTGCTGCTGTCGAAGGACGGCGGCAGCGCGGCGGCGGCCGTCACCCTCGAGCCCGGCTCGGAGATCACCGTCACGACGTTCCAGGGTCTGCTCCCGAGACTCGAGGTCCCCGGTGTCGACGCGCAGTTCGCGGGGAACTCGGTCGTCGGCGTCGCGTTCACCACCCGGCTCGAGCGCGATCTGCTCTTCGCGGAGGCGATTGCTCTTCCGGTGACGCTGGTGCTGCTGGTGTTCATCTTCGGCGGTCTCGTCGCGGCGGCGGTCCCGGTGTTCGTCGGGGTCCTCGCCGTCCTCAGCGCTCTGGCGACGCTGCGTCTGCTCACGATGTACACGGAGGTGAGCTCGTTCGCGCTGAACGTCACGTCGCTGATCGGTCTGGGCCTGGCGATCGACTACGGCCTGTTCATCGTCAGCCGTTTCCGGGAGGAACTCGACTCCGGCGCCGACCCGGCCTCCGCGACGCGTCGCACCGTGCTCACCGCGGGCCGCACGGTCATGTTCTCGGGGCTGTTGCTGATGTGCGCCTTCGCCGGAATGCTCGTGTTCCCGCAGGCACTGCTGCGGTCCCTGGGTCTCGGTGCGATCGCCGCCGTGCTCAGCGCGGCGGTGCTCTCGCTCACCGCGATTCCCGCGCTGCTGGCGATACTCGGGCACCGCATCAACGCGCTGACGTGGCGTGAGGGCGCCGCGCGGCGGGGCGAGGCCCGGGCCCGGCGCTTCTGGGGGTCGGTGGTGACGAAGGTGATGCGCCGGCCGGCCCTGGTGGCGGTGACGATCACCGCCGGTCTGCTGCTGCTCGCCACGCCGCTGCTGCGCGCCTCCTTCGGCGAGATCGAGTACACCGCCCTGCCCGCGGGTGACCCGGCGCGTGCCGCCACCCAGACACTGCTCGACGAGTTCCCCTCCACCGGCAACGGCGTCACGCTCGTGCTGCGGGGCGACGACGGTTCCGCACCCGCCCCGGTCGCGGTCACGGCGGTATCCCGCGCGGCGGCGGACGTGGACGGCGTCGCGCAGACCGTCACCGTCGCCGCGCGGAACGACGTCGTGGTCCTGCAGGCGCTGTACGCCCAGGGGGTGGAGGAGACGCCGCAGGCGAGCGAGATCGTCCGGGAGCTACGGGATCTGCCGCCCCCGCCGGGCACCGACCTGCTCGTCGGCGGCGGCCGGGCGATGGTCGACGACAGCAATGCCGCGATCGCCCGCTCGATGCCGGCGATGATCGCGGTCATGGTGCTCTCCACCCTGGTGCTGCTGTTCCTGGCATTCGGGTCCGTGGTGCTCCCGCTCAAGGCGGTGGCGATGGCGGGTCTGAGCCTGGCCGCCACGTTCGGCGTGCTCACCTGGGTGTTCCAGCTCGGCAACGGAGCGGAGCTGCTCGGCGTGACCCCCAGCCCGCTGGAGCCGAGCTTCGTGGTGCTGATCCTGGCGGTGGTGTTCGGCCTGTCCACCGACTACGAGGTGTTCCTGATGTCGCGCATGGTGGAGGTCCGGGCCGCCGGGGCGAGCACGGAGGAGGCGGTACGGTTCGGCACCGAGCGCACCGGCCGGGTGGTGACCTCGGCGGCGTTGCTGCTGATCGTGGTGACCGGCGCGTTCACGATCTCGGGACTGTCGATCATGCGGTTCCTGGGGGTGGGGATGATCCTCGCGCTGATCATCGACGCGACCGTGGTGCGGATGCTGCTGGTGCCGTCGCTGGTCAAGCTGATGGGCGAGGCGAACTGGTGGGCGCCGGCGTGGATGAAGCGGGCGCACGCGAAGGTCGGCATCGGACACTAGAATCCGTTCTTACCTTGCAGTAGGTTCGGGTCATGGCCACGTACCTCGTCACGGGCGGGACCGGTTTCCTCGGCACGCACGTGCTCGGCCGACTGCTCGGGACCCGGCCGGACGCCGACATCCATGTGCTGGTCCGGCCGGCGTCGCTGCCGAAGTTCGAGGCCCTCCGCAGGCGTCTGGACGGTGGGTCCCGGTTGCACGCGCTGCTCGGCGATCTCACCGAACCGGGACTCGGACTCGACCCCGCCACGGTGCCGCCGGCCGAGCACGTCCTGCACCTCGGCGCGATCTACGACCTGACCGTCGGCGAGGAGCAGGCGACCACGAACGTCGCAGGTACGCGCGCGGTGATCACGCTCGCACTGGAACTGGGCGCGACCCTGCACCACGTCTCGTCCGTCGCTGTCGCCGGTGATCACCGCGGCACGTTCGCCGAGGACGACCTCGACCTGGGCCAGCGCTTCCCGTCGCCGTATCACCGCACCAAGTTCGAGGCCGAGAAGGCGGTCCGGGCGAGTCCGGTGCGCCGGCGCATCTACCGGCCGTCGGTGATCGTGGGCAGTTCCACCACCGGCGAGATCACCAAGATCGACGGTCCCTACTACTTCTTTCCCGCCCTGGCCGCGCTGGCGGCGCTGCCGTCCCGGCTGCCACTGGTCCTGCCCGACCTCGGCGACACCAACCTGGTGCCGGTCGACTACGTCGCGGCCGCGATCGTCGAACTCATGCACCGTCCCGGATCGGACGGGCGCACCTTCCACCTCGTCTCGCGCCCACAGCCGGTGCGCGAGGTGTTCGCGGCGCTGGCCGCCGCGGCGGGAGCCCCCGTTCCCGTCGCCGGTGTGCCCGGCGCGCTGGTGCGTCCGCTGTTGTCGAGCAGCGCGCTTCCCGGCCTGGACGCCGTCCGTCGTCTCGTGCTGCGCCGGGCGGGCATCCCCTCGGTCGTGCTCGACCAGCTGACCTTCCCGAGCCGGTTCACCGACCGGAACACCCGGGAGGCCCTGCGCGGCAGCGGGATCACGCTGCCCGAGTTCGCCGGGTACGCCCCGCTGCTGTGGCGCTACTGGCGCGAGCACCTCGACCCCGACCGGGCCCGCCGCGACGATCCGCGCGGACCGCTCGTGGAACGGCACGTGCTGATCACCGGTGCCTCCTCGGGGATCGGACGCGCCACCGCGATCGCCGCGGCCCGCGAGGGTGCCGTGGTCTTCGCCCTCGCCCGTCGCGCCGAGGAACTCGACGCGGTCGTCGCCGCGATCCGCGCGGACGGCGGCAGTGCGTACGCCTATCCGTGTGACGTCACCGACTCGGCTGCGGTCGAGCACACCGTGCAGGCGATCCTCGCCGAGCACGACTGCATCGACATGCTGGTCAACAACGCGGGCCGCTCGATCCGGCGCGGGCTGTACCACTCGACGGACCGACTGCACGACTTCGAACGCACCATGGCGGTCAACTACTTCGGCGCGGTGCGGGCGACCCTGGCCCTGCTGCCGCACATGCGGGCGCGCCGCTTCGGACACATCGTGAACATCAGCACCGCGGGGGTACAGGCCCGCACCCCGCGATACGCGGCGTACATCGCCTCGAAGTCCGCGCTCGAAGGATTCGCGGACGTCGCCGCCTCCGAGACGCGGGACGACGGAATCACGTTCACCACCCTCCACATGCCTCTCGTGCGGACCCCCATGATCGAGCCCACCGGGTCGTACAACCCGGGACCGGCGATCAGCCCGGAGGACGCCGCGCAGATGGTGATCCGGGCCCTCGTCGAGCGGCCCAAACGCATCGACGTGCCGATCGGCACCGTCGGTGAGTTCGCCGGTCTCTTCGCCCCGGCTCTGCGGGATCGGATGTTCGCGCTCTACTACCACGCCTACCCCGACGCGCCCGCCGCACGCGGCGAGAAGTCCGACACGCCCCCGCAGCTGCGGACGCTGCCCCGTCCGATGCTGCCGAACCCCGCGGTGCTGCGCCGGGTCGGCCGGTTGCTGCCCGGCGTGCACTGGTGAGGCGGCTGCGCCGCCGGTGTGCCGTTTGGGCGGCTGGGACCGCCCAAAGGGCACACCGCTAGAGAATCGCCACCAGTGGTCGCACCGGCTTCGGATCGGCGCCGCAGCTGACCGGGCGTGGCGGCAGCTGCCGGGCCTCGACCCGCACGCGCCAGTGACGGCCGTCGCGGTGCCGCACCACCGTTGCGGCGTCGCTCTCGTCGACGACGAACGCATCGGCGTCCGCGGTCACCCGTTCGCGCACCGCGATCTCGGCGACCTGCCCGGCCGCGGACCAGCTGCTGCGCCCCCGCAGCCCCGGCAGGTACACCTCGCCGCGGGCGGCGGCCGCCATGGCGTCCCGGCTCTGCGCGACGTCGAGCCGGCCGTAGGTGTAGCCCGTAGGCAGCAGGATCAGCGAGGGTGCGAACCGGTGCCCGCCGGTGTGCGAACACTCCCACACATCCTCGCCGAACTCCGCGGCCAGCGCCGCAGCCACAGGACGCCCCAGCACAGCGCAGCACCGGTCCCGCTTGCCGTGGGCGCACACCAGCGCGACGGGCCGGCTCACCGCGCGGCCGAGGCCGGGTGCCGGACCGGCGACGACGCGCGGGATCAGATCGAGCAGTTCCTTCGGTTCCCCGACCTCGAGCCGCTCACACCAGCTGCTGCCCGGATCGGACCGGGCCAGGAACACGGTGCGGGCGCCGCCGGGACGCGACGTGTCGCGTCCGGGTCGCCGGATGAACAGCAGCCGCACGCCGGCGGCGTCGGCCGCGGCCGAGAACTCGCCGGCGAGGTCGGGACCGAGAGCGGTACCGTCGAGGACGTCGCGCCCCCAGCCGGACGGCATCTCGAGGCACACCCAGCCCGGAGCGGTGGCGGCGGTGCCGGGCAATGGCTCGTCGAGCGCAGAGGCCGCGGAGCAGGTGGGAGGAAATGCAGGGCTCACCCGCTCATTGTGTCCGTCCGGGCTGATCGTGGAAGCGACGGCCCTCGGCAAGTTGCCGCACGAAGGCCTCGATGCGGCGTGCACGGGTCTCCGGGCGCTTCGCGGCCTGCAACCGATAGACGATCGCGTAGCGGTTGCGACCGTCGAGCGTGTCGTAGAAGGCCCGCGCGGCGGGATTGCCCGCGAGGGCGTCGAGGAAGTCCTGCGGCATCTGCGCGGTCGCCTGGCCGGGGTAGGCGCGCTCCCAGCGACCGTCTGCGCGGGCGCGGGCGACTTCCGCGGCCCCGGCTGCGCTCAGCCGGCCCTCGGCCTCGAGGCGCTCGACGAGTTCGCGGTTGCGCTGCGACCACGGGCTGCGGGCCCGGCGCGGCGTGATGCGCTGGAGGCGGAAGTCGTCGTCGAGCCTGCGCGCCTGACTGTCGATCCAGCCGTGGCACAGCAGTTCCTCGACCACCTCGGCGTAGCTCACCGACGGATGCGCCGATCCCTTCTTGGCGAGCGCGACCCAGATGCCCGGCGAATCGGTGTGGTGCTCACGCAGCCAGGTGGCGAAGGACTCCCGGTCGGGGAAGTACTCGACGGGCAACTCGTCGGCCATGGTCATCTCCCCAGCCGGCGCAGGCCGGACCGCGTCCACAGACCGAGGAAGCTCTGGGAGAGGTAGGCGAGAGAGCCGAGCGCGAGCACCCACTTCACGGTGCTGACCGTTGTCGCCGCCCGGACGGTGGTGTCGGTGATGCGGTCCCGGTGGTCGAGCAGGTACAGACCCGCGACGTTCTCGACGTAGTCCGCGGACGCGGCCACCGCCGGGGCGAGGGCGAGGGCGCGGCGGATGCGCGCAGGAACGGGCCGGTGGTCGGCGAGCGATCGCGCCCCGGCCCGCAGTGCGATGGCAAAGATCAAGGGATGCACCAGGTCCCAGTAGTAGTGTCGGCGATACCGCGCGACAGCGTCCGCATCGAGTCCGTCGAGAACCCGGCGGTACGCCGCTGCGGAGAAGGCGGTCTGGATCCGTCCGACTGCCGGCGCGGCGGGGCCGAGCACTCGGGCGATGTTGGCCTGCGACACCGCGAATACCGCTGCGGCGACCAGCAGGCGACGGTCGTGCGCGGTCCGTGCCATGCGGCGATCCTAACGTCCGGCCGGCAGCGCGGTGCCCGGTCGGACCGCTCGATCGGTCCGGCCGGGCACCCGCTTCACGTGGTCGGCGCTCAGCGCGCTCGCGCTGCGGGGGCATCCGTCACAGGCCGGCGGAGCCGCTGGTGATCGGGTTGCAGCCGCGGATTGTCGTCTGGTGCCACGTGCCGATATCCATGTAGTCCTGCTCGGGCCCGAGGATCATCCGGTACTTCACGACGTGCGAGTCCGCCAACGGATTCGGCAACGTCGGAAGCTGCTCGACAGTACCGAGCCGCACGTTGTGGGTGACGGTGCCATTGGGGACGGACTTCAGTCCGGCGAGGCGACCGGTGGGCCCGGTGCCGTAGTCCGTGCCGGTGGGCACCTCGTCGTCGACGACGAAGTCGATGGTGAAGTTCTCGAGGGCCGTGTCGTTCTCGATCGTGAAGTCGACGGAGCAGTCGTCCTTACCGTCGGCCCAGTACCGCACCGGCCCATCGTGCTTTCCGCCCTCGGGCGCGGCCGCGGCCACACCGCCGCCGAGCCCCACGCCGACACCCGCAGCGATCACGGTGGCAGCGAGTCGTTTCGTCGTGCTGCGCATGTGCGCTCCTCTCGTCGAAGAAGTAGGTGTTTCGGACGGTATCAATCATCTTCGGCCGTGCAACCCGTCGTTGCCAATCGCCGCCGGAGCCGGGGGGACGGCAACCAGACACCATTCCCGCCGTCCGCGGGAGTCAAACCGTTGTCGGCGAACCGACACCGCAACGATGCCTCGACAGCGTCCTGTCCTGCGGATTCCGTGCCGCCGGTGGCGCAGCCGGCACCCCGGAGGACGCGACTGTGATTTGCATCACACTGACTGCGTCTGCACTTCACCCGGCCGACGGCTCGTGGGTGCCCCGTCCCCGCCCTCCCCGATTCGGATCAGCACGTGGTGATGAACCGTGCCGGCGTGCACCGTGTCCTCGTGCGTCGTGCAGGGCTGCTCCGTGTGCGGGACTCGAACCCGCTGCGCTGCCCTCCGCGCGCCGGAGGATACAGACGGGTCGATTCACCGCGACCCACGGCGTGTGCTCGCTTCCGATCCGGGTACCTGCTGCCCACGATCACTCGTCGATCAGATCGACCTCCCAGTTCACGCGCTGGATCTCGAGGTCCACCCGCCGGATCCGGCGAGCCAGATCGTCGGTGGTGCGCCGCAGGTCCCGGACCGACAGCGCCGAGACGTATGCCAGTTCGGACCGGAGCTGTCGCCCGTATCGATCCTTGCCACCCGAGGCCGCGTCCGCGGCTGCGGTCAGCGCACGGTGCCGCGTCTGCAGAGCGTCCCGTTCGGCCAGGGCATCGGTGAGGGTCCGGTCTCCGACGGGGGTGGCGGTGTTCGTCTTGTTGATCCGGGCGATCAGCAGAGCATGCCGATCGACGGCGTCGGTGAGTTGTTCGAGAAGCTCGCCGGCATTCTCGGCGGGCTCCTCCCCTTCCTGATATCGGGCATTGGCCACGACTCGGACGCCGAGCTGCTCGATCCGCCGTTTCAGCTCGCCTCGTTCGGCGAGTGCCTCCGCCAGCCGCATGACGTCGAATCGTAGACGAGCGATCGAGTTCATGCGTACCCGGTTTCCGGCACCGCCGAGACCACCCATCCGGGCGGAAAAACCGTGTCCCACGTCCCGGTCCGCGAACGGCTCTGCCACGTCGGCGTGCCCGCGGGTGAGCTGCGGTACAGGCCCCGGGCGGCGGCAAGGGTGCGGTCGTCGATCACACGCTCGGCGAGCGCGTCGATCGGCACGTCGAGTGCCGCGGCCGGGTCCGCCGGCAGGTGTTCGACGCAGAAGCCGACCAGCGCCGACAGGACAGCCAGCTTGTAGGTGGCGGTGCGCGCACCGGTCTCGAGGACGGCGACGACGCGCTGACCGAGCGCGAGAGGATCCGTCGGTGGTCCGGTACCGTCCACCCCGCGACGGTAGCGCAGCGGAAGGAACCACGATGGGCAAGCTGGTCCGCGACCGGATTCCCGAGATCATCGAAGCCGACGGTCGGGTGGCGCACACTCGGATACTCGATCGGGACGAGTACCGCTGCGCCCTGCTCGACAAACTCGTGGAGGAAGCGCACGAACTCCGGCACGCGCGGGGCGACGACGAGCGGCTCGGCGAACTCGCCGACATGCACGAGGTGTTCACGGCTGCGCTCTCCGCATTCGGGATCACCGCGGACGAGGTGGTTGCCGCGGCTGCCGCCAAGCGCGCCGAACGCGGCGGCTTCGATCGCCGCATCTGGCTGGAATAGCTCTGTCGTTGCGGAACGAGTGCTCAGGTGAGGAACGGCAGCACAGTGGCCTCGAACTCGCGGTGCCGGTCGCGGTGGATGCTGTGGCCACAGGTGAAGTCGTGGACCGCGACGTCGCCGAGGACGTCCACCGCGGCCGTGAGCCGGGTCGGATCGACCATGCTGCCGGGCCCGCCCCGCAGAATCAGCGTCGGCGCGGTGATCTGCGCAAGACGTTCCCACCACATCGGATTCGGCGCGCGGAACTGGGTGATGGCCGAGCCGGTCATGGAGCGGTCGAAGGCGAAGGTCGCGCGCGGATTGCGCAGCAGGCTCGTCGAGGCGTGCCACAGTTCGCCCGGCGACGGCAGACGCCCACCGAGCACCGGCGGCGGATCGCCCGGACGCAGCGGCAGCGGGGCCTCCTCGAGCACGAGCCGGCGCACCAGGCCCGGGCGCTGCTGCGCGACGAGGGATCCGGTGTGCCCGCCGAGGGAGTGCCCGACGAGGTCGACCGTCTCGAGGCCCAGGTGCTCGCAGAGCCCGAGCACGTCGGCGCCGAACTCGTCGAAACGGTAGGACGCGGCACGGGCACTGCGTCCGTGGCCGCGCAGGTCCACCGCCACGACCCGCCGGCCGGCCGCGAGCAGTGACCGGGCGAACCGGTCCCACGTGCGGCCGTCGCCGCCCATCCCGTGCACCAGCAGCACCGGCACGGGGTGGTGGCCCGTCCTGGGAGCCGAATCCCGGTAGGCGATCGCCACCCCGTTCGGCGCGGCCGTCAGCACACTGGTCTCCACGTCCATCGAGCGTACTCACTCGTAGACGCCCTCCACATGCCAGTGCTCGTCGACGTGGATCACCAGCAGGGCCCGGGACTCCTCGAGCCGCACCTGCAGCCGTGCCACCGCCCGCGCCGCCGCCGGATCCCACCAGTACTCGTCCACCGGCCACGGCCCGGCCCACCCGCGCACCCGCCAGCTGCGGCTGCCCCAGCTCAGCCGGTCGGGATTGCCGCTGAGCAGACCACGCTCGGTCACCGTCACCGGGGTGCCCGCCGCATCCTCGAGCGCAACGGGAGGCAGGGTGGTGAGCACCACAGCCGGGGCGGGCGGCGGTAGCCGGCCCGGCCACGGCGCCGACGGATCCGTCGCCGGCACCGACTCCTCCCCCAGCGGCACGAGGGTCACCCGTTCCACCGGGCCACGTCCACCACTGAGCACCCCCACCAACACGGAGTCGGCACCGAGCAGTCCCTGCACCCGCACCAGGGCGCGCCGGGCCCGCTCGTCCTCGTCGCCGACCCCGCCCCACAAACCCAGCTGCAACGATCCCGCCGCCACCACCTCCACCGGTTCGAGCCGCAGCAGGACGATCCCGGCGGTGGGGCGGGCCGCACTGTGCCCGGTGAGCCAGCCGTCGAGTTGCCAGCGCACCCGATCGGCGGTGCCGTCCGGGGTCAGCGGCTCGGCGCAGCGCCACGTCCGGGCCAATTCCTCACCGTTGCCGGTGCGGGCGGCCACCAGCAGCCGGGTGCAGGCCACGCCCGCCGCGGCCAGCCGGGTGTGCAGCACCGCGGCAAGTGCCCGGCCGGCGAAGGCGGCCGAGTCGACCCGTTCGAGCGGCGGATCACAGGGACGTTCCACCACCAGATCGGGCGGCAGGGCACGACCGGACGGCGGCCGTTGCGGCCGTGCCCGTGCGTCGCGGTGCGCGGCGACGGCGTCCGGGCCGAAGCGGGAGGCGACGTCGGTCGGCGACAGCGCGGCGAACGCCCCGATCGTGCGCAGACCGAGCCGTTTCAGCAGGTCCACCAGGTCGACGCGCTCCGGGGCCGCCAGGGACGGCTCCAGACAGATCTCCGAAATACTCAGAGGCGCAAGGAATTCCTCGTCCCCTCCGGGCGGGACGAGGCGGGCGTGGCGGGCGGCGAGCACCGCGGTGAACAACTCGTCGGCGATCCCGACCTGGCATTCGACGCCGGTGGCGGCCACCTCGTCGATCAGCCACTCGGCCGCCGCCTCCTCGGAACCGAACCAGCGCACGACGCCGCGCGCGGCGAGCACCACCAGACCGGGACGCAGCACCTCCACGCCCGGCGTCGTCGCATCGATCGCCGCCGCCACCGGTTCGAACAACCGCGCGTCGCGACCCGGATCATCCTGGGCAACATACAAATCCGGACACCGAGCCTGAGCCTCCCGGCGCCGCAGGCCCCGTCGCACGCCGGCGGCCCGGGCCGGTGCGGAACAGGCCACCACCCGGTTGGCCGAGATCACCGCCACCGGTGCCGTCGGCGGCAGGTCGGCGGCCGCGGCGGCAGCGATCGCCGGCCAGTCCGGGCACCACAGGGCCACCACCCGGACCGGGCGGGGTTCGCTCACAGCGCCACCTCGGCAGGCCGGGGACTGCCGACCTGCGCCGGTCCGCCCGGCCGCCACTCCACCCCGGTTCGACCGGCGCACAGGTCCATTCGCGCCGACCGAGGCTGGAAGGACCGTCCCTGGGCACGCACGGAGAACCTGGTACCGCACAGTCTGCCCCGGGCCGGGGCCGACAGCCCCCGGTAACCGTGCACCGCAGCCTCGAGCCGCACGTGCGCTCCGTCCCACCGGCCGTCGGTGACCACCAGGGCTGCACCCTTGCTCCGGGCCCGAGCCACCACCGCCCGGGCCCGCGACGGCGGCACCACGACGCCCCCGAGACCGAGAACGACGAGGTCCATGCCGTCGAGCAGGACGGCGGCCACCTCCACCGGATCCGGCCCCGGGTGGGGGATCAGCGCGATCCGGCTCAACTCGGCCCCCATCTCGGCGGCAGCCAGCAGACCCAGGCGGCGATGGCCGACGACGGCGGCATGCCCACCGGCGGCGGTGGCCGAGGCCAGCACACCGAGCAGCAAAGACGTTGCCCCCGAAAAGCTTACGACGGATCCACGAGTCAGGCCGCCGTCCGGGAGCAGCCGGGCGAGAGGCTCGGGCACCGGGAGCAACCGATCGGCCGGCACCGGAGACGCGGCGGGTTCTGCCGGGCGGGGACGGGCGCTCTCCCCCCTCGCGGGGATCGCGGCGATCTGCCGACGCAACGCCTCGAGCCGTTCCTGCCGGGAAGGACCCACCGGATCCTGCGACCCACCCTCGACCCGAAACTCGGCCACCTCGCCCACACGAACTCCCCTCGCCCTGCGCCGGCCGCGTATAACACGGCCCACCGACAAACCGCGGGGAAGACGCGGTTGTTCGAACATGTATTCGAACAGCTTCAGTAGACCCGATTCCGGGGGCGCCCGTCAAGCGCTGCCCCCCGCGGCATCCACTACCCTCGTGAAGGTGTCGGAACAGGAGCGAGCGGCAAGCGTCGTCGGCCCGGATCACTTGGTGGCCGGACGTTATCGGCTCGTCTCCAAACTCGGCGGCGGTGGCATGGGGGCGGTCTGGCTCGCCCACGACACCCTGCTCGATCGGGACGTGGCCGTCAAACAGGTCACCTCGACCGTGGGCCTGCCCACGGGGGCCGCCGAGGAGATCCGCCGCCGCACGCTGCGTGAGGGCCGGATCGCCGCCCGCCTCACCCACGAGCACGCGATCGCGATGTACGACGTCGCCCTCCATTCCGGCGAGCCGTGGCTGGTCATGGAGCATCTTCCCTCCCGCAGCCTCGCCCAGGTGATGAACATCGCCGACACCCTGCCGCCGCTCGAGGTGGCGCAGATCGGCGCACACGTCGCCGATGCGCTCGCCGCCGCCCACGCAGCCGGGATCGTGCACCGCGACATCAAGCCGGGCAACATCCTCGTCGCCGAGCGCGGCCGCGAGCTGGGCACGGTCAAGATCAGCGACTTCGGCATCGCCCGCGCGAAGGGCGACCACGACCGGTCCGGCGTGATCACCGGCACCCCTGCCTTCTTCGCACCCGAAGTGGCCCGCGGTAGCGATCCCACCGAGGCCAGCGACGTCTTCTCCCTGGGCGCGACCCTCTACACCGCGATCGAGGGTCAGCCGCCGTTCGGCATCGATCCCGACTCGATCGCCCTGTTGCACCGTGTCGCCCGCGCCGAGATCATCCCGCCTACCCGCACGGGCCCACTGACCGACGTCCTGCTCGCGATGCTGGAACCCGACCCCGCCCGTCGCCCGACGATGGAGCAGGCCCGGGATCGTCTCGCCGCGGTCGTCCTCGGGGCCGACGCCGACCCGGAACTGCTCCGCGGCCGTCCGATCCTGTCCGCCGACGGAACCGTCCCCGTGTGGGCGCGGCGCGCCACCGCCCCCGTCGTGGGATCCCGGCGCACCGCGGGCGCCGGCGGCACCCTCACCGGATTGCCCGCCGCTCCCCAGCCCGTCTCGCTGCGGGGCGTACCCCGCCCCGCGGAGTTGCTGCGCCGGCTGCAGCCCACCGGCCCCCCGCCGCGCACCACACGGGAGAAGGTCGTCGCGTTCGCGCCGATGGCGATGGCGATCATGGTGGCCGTGATCGTTCTCGCGCTGATCGTGGCCCTGATCGTCGCGGTCGCCGTCAGCTGAGCTTGACCTTCGGGTCGGCCGAAGCTCGATGATGGTGCCGTGACCCCCTCCCCAGACCTGATCACGATCGGCATCATGGCCCGGCTCAGCGGGCTCACCCCCGGAGCGCTGCGGTTCTACGGCGACTGCCGGCTGCTCGTGCCCGCCCTGGTCGATCCCGTCACCGGCTACCGGTACTACACGGTCGACCAACGCGAACGAGCGGTGACGATCCGTCAGCTCCGCGAACTCGACGTCCCGCTCGAGGATGTCGGCCGGATCCTCGACGGCGATGCCGAGTCCGGTGCCGCGCTGCTCGACGAACACGTCGCCGAACTGCATCGCCGGGCCGAGCGCGCGACCCGGCTGGCCTCCGACGTCAAGTCCCGCCTCACCGCCTTCGCGGCACCACCGGCGGTCGTCGTGCCGGGCCGGCTCCTCGCCGGCACCGTCGAACGCGTTCTTCCGTCCGTCGCCATGGATCCGGAAATTCCTTGCCTGACAGGCGTTCTCGTCGAGGTGGAGGCCGGGGCGGTGGTCCTGACGGCGACGAACCGTTACCGGCTGACCACCGGCTCGGTGACGGCCGCGGCCCGCACCGGGGACCCGTTCCGCACCGTCGCCGACAGCTCCGCGCTCCGCGGGACCGCCACGTGGCTGCGGGAACACGAGAACGTCGGCCTGGCTCTCGACGACTCGGGCGCGCTCACCCTCACCGGCGCCGACGGTGAGCGGCACCGCTGCCCGGCCGTCGACGGAACCTTCCCCGACTACCGCAGCATGCTCGGCGCCCTCGCCCCGCCGGTCACGCGGGCGATCGTGCACCGCGACGCCCTGGCCGGGGCCGTGCGCGACGCTGCGGCCGGCCCGATCGACCTTCGCGTGCGGGCGACGGCACTCACCGTCGGCCACCGGGGGCACGACCGCGTGCTGCCCGCCGACGTCACCGGCGCCGACCTGGATCTCGCCTTCGACCGGGACGGGCTGGGAGCCGCCCTCGACACCGCCGTCGGACCGGAGGTGCTGCTGGACATCGCCTCCTACGACCGGCCCGTCGTGATCCGCTCCGCCGCGGCCGGGGACCTGACCACGCTGGCCATGCCCGTCTGCCGGGAGGAACGGCCGTGACCACCGATCCCGACCCGATCATGGCCGCCGTCACCGAGGCGGTCACAGCCGCCCGCTCCGGCGACGACCCCACCGCCCGGACTCGGCTGGTGGCCTTGTGGGCGAGCGTGGGGCCGCACGGCGATCCCCTGCACCGCTGCGCCCTGGCCCACTACCTGGCAGATCTGTACGACGATCCCGCCGTCTCCCTCACCTGGGACCTCCGCGCCCTCGACGCGGCCGCGGCCCTCGACGACGACCGGCTCGCCCGGCACGACGCCGCGTTGCAGGTGCGGGCCTTCCAGCCGTCGCTGCACCTGAATCTCGCCGACGACTACCGGCGTCTCGGGTCCTTCGCGGTAGCCACGGAGCACTTGACGGCGGCCCGCGACTGCGTCGACATCCTGCCCGAGGACGGGTACGGCCGCACGGTACGCGCGGGGATCGAGCACGTCGCCGCGGCACTCGCGACCGGCTCGACCGCGCGGCTGCCCACGCACTGAACTCCGGTCAGTCGATCCGCCGCCGGTGCGCCCACCGGGTGAGGGCGTTGCGGTTGGACTGCTGGGTCTTGCGCAGCACGTTCGACGCGTGCGTTTCGACGGTCTTGACCGAGATCACCAGTTCCTCGGCGATCTCGCGGTAGGTGTAGCCGCGCGCGAGCAGGCGCAGCACCTCGAGCTCGCGAGGGGTGAGGGAATCGAGTTCGGGGTCGAGCGGCGGCTCCGGCACGCTCGAGCGGCCGGTGAACGAGTCCAGGACGAAACCGGCCAGACGCGGGCTGAACACTGCGTCCCCGCCGGCGACCCGTCGCACCGCGTCGGCCAGTTCGGCTCCCGAGATGGTCTTGGTGACGTACCCGCGGGCGCCGGCCCGGATCACGGCGATGACGTCCTCGGCGGCGTCGGACACGCTCAGCGCCAGGCACACCGGCCCGTCGGCGATCCGTCCGAGCACCGCCACCCCACCCCCGTCGGGCATGTGGACGTCGAGCAGGACCACGTCGGGGCGGGTGGCGTCGATTCCCGCGACCGCTTCCGCGACGGTGCCGGCCTCGCCGACGACCTCCATGTCGCCCTCCCGCCCGAGCTCGGCGCGCACCCCCGACCGGAACACGGCGTGGTCGTCGACCAGGAACACACGGAAACGGCGGGGGGCGTCGAGTGACGTCAAGTGGGCTGCTCCTCTGAACGGGCGTCGGTGCCCTCCCACTCTAGGGTCGTCGTGCGCTCCGCCCCGGTACCGGCACGGGGCATGTGGATGCGGATCTCCGTGCCCTTGCCAGGGTTCGAGCGCACGACGACCCGGCCGCCGCGACGCTCCACCCGGCCCCGGATCGAACGGGCCAGGCCCTGCCGGTCCTCCGGAACCGCGGATTCGTCGAAGCCGACGCCGCGGTCCCGGACGAAGACACTCACCTGTTCGGGTTCGACCTCGACGAACAGGTCCACGCTGTCCACCCGCGCATGCTTGGCCGCGTTGACCAGTGCCTCCCGGGTGGCACCGAGCAGGGCGGTGAACGACTCGGCGGTGAGGTTCTCGTCGTCGCCGGGTACCGCGTCGCCGACGATCACCGGCGCCACCGACACCCCGTACTGATCCTCCACCTCGCCGGCGATGGTGCGCAGCGCCTCGGCCAGGCTGGTGTGCGGGGTCTCGCCACCGCCGAACAGCCAGCGGCGCAACTCGCGCTCCTGGCTGCGTGCGAGGCGCAGCACCTCCTGCGAGTCGTCCGCCTGCTTCTGGATCAGGGCGAGCGTCTGCAACACCGAATCGTGCAGGTGCGACGCGATCTCCTCGCGTTCCTCGTTGCGGACGCGGGCGGCGCGTTCCGCCTCCAGCGCGCGCCACATCCGCACCCACAGCGGGACCGACAGCAGGCCGGCCCCGACCAGTGTCACCAGCACCGCCAGCACCGACGAGCGCAGGGCCGCCACGTCGACCTGCGCGAGGATCACGACGCCGAGCCCGAGCACGATGAGCGAGGCGCCGCCGACCACCCGCGCCCAGGTGAGCACGGTCGGGCGCGCGGGCAGGCCCAGCACCGAACGCGGTCCCTCCGCGTCGAACTCGCGCCAGACCAGCGCGGCGCCCACCGCCACCACGACGACGGGTGCGATCACCGAGCCCACGCCCCCGTTGAGCAGCCACGAAAGCCCCACGGCCAGGCCCACTCCGATGACCGCAAGGCCCAGGGCCCGGCGCCGTTCGGTCGGTGACGGCGGTTCGGTGTCCGAGCCCTGCGGTGTGAGGACCCACAGCAACCCGTAGGCGACGATGCCCAGGCCGGCGAGCGCGGCCAGCACCGTGAACGCCACCCGCACCTTGAGTACGTCGACCCCGAGATGGTCGGCGAGACCGCCGGCCACGCCGCCCACGACCCGGCCACCGACCCGGCGCTCGAGGCGGGGGGTGGGCAGGGGTGGGTAGGGAACCGGCTGCATACCTTCGATACTGGCACGCCTACCCCGTCCCGGGCATCGGGGACGAACCCTGAACCGGCGACCGCCCACCGGCGCGGAAATCAGGGTCGGTCCCTGATGCGCGACGGGGCGGCGGTCCAGAAGGATGTGGTTCATGAACACGCGAAGCTTCCCCGAGCAGCTCTCGGACATGTGGCGCACCCGTCCGGTCCGGCTGCCACGACAGGGCCACGTCGCCGGGGTGTGCGCGGGCATCGGCGTGCGATACGACGTGGATCCGGTGCTGATCCGCGTGGCGTTCGTCGTGTCCACCTTCTTCGGCGGTGCCGGCCTGGTGCTGTATCTGGCGGGCTGGCTGCTGCTGCCGCGCTACGGCGATCAGGTCTCCCCCGCCGAATCCCTCGTCGGCCGCGGCCAGAGCTCCGAATCGAGCACCAAGGTCGTGGTGCTGCTGGTGGTGCTGGCCGTCGCGGCGAGTGCCTTCGGTCCGCTGGGCGCCGGGGTGGGCGGCTCCGGATTCGTCAGCATGGTGCTGATGCTCGGCGGTCTGTGGCTGCTGTACCAACGCCGGCCGGAACCACCGGTCCTGCCCGGGGCACCGCAGCTGTTCCCCCAGAACCCCTTCCAGGCGCCGTTCCAGCAGAGTCAGTACCAGCAGAGTCAGTACCAGCAGAGTCAGTACCAGCAGGCGCCCTTCGCGCAGCACACCGGCGCCCCCGGGCCCGCACCGGCGGACCCGGACTTCTGGACGAAGCCGGAACCGGAATCACCCCGGACCGGTGCGCAGTCCCCCGGGCCGGAACCGGCACCCCCGCAGGATCCGTTGCTGCAGCGCCCCACGCCACCGTCGTGGGATCCGCTCGGTGTCGCACCGTTCGCATGGGACCTGCCCGAGCCGACGCCCACGACGGCCGTAGTGCCCGCGAAACAGCCGCGTTCCCGGCTGACCACGACCGTGCTGGGCCTGGCGGTGCTCGCCGCGGCGGCCGCGGGCGCGGTGGCGTCCGCCGGCGAGGTCGCGTGGCTCACCCCCGCGCGGATCGGTGCGATCGCGCTCGCGGTGATCGGACTCGGCCTGCTCGTCGGGGCGTTCCTGCACCGCGGTTACGGACTGCTGGTGGTGACGGGTCCCCTGCTCGGGTTCGTGGTGCTCGCCTCCCTCGTCGGACCGATCGACACCTCGTCGTGGGGGGAACAGTTGTACTCGCCCCGCACCGCCGCGGAACTGCAACCGGCGTACTCGGTGCAGATGGGCGCTCTGCAACTGGACCTGCGTGGACTCGAACTCACCGAGGACGAGACCGTCTCCGTCGAGACCCGATTCGGCGCCACCGAGATCCTGCTGCCGCAGAACCTCGACGTCGACGTCGTCTGCACCGAGCGGGCTTCGAACCCGTGCACGATCCAGGGCCTCGACGGCGGCGACGACGGCGTCGGCGGACCGGTCCTGACCCTGAATCTCGACACCGCATTCGGCAACTCGGAGGTGCGCCGTGGCTGACACCGACTACACCGACCCCACCGAGCCGACGTCCGGCGCCCGGCGACGGGGCCCGTCGATCCTGATGCTGCTCTCCGCGATCGCGGCGCTGGCCGTCAGCGCATGGGCGCTGATCGGGCCGTTCTCCCTCGAGCCGCTCGCGAACGTCGAGTTCCGCTGGCTGCTCGTCGCGCTCGCCGTGGTCGTCGGCGCCGCCCTGGTGTTCGCGCCGGGCAAGAAGAAGCGCTGACCGCACCGTCCCGGAACGCACTGCGCCCTTCGGATCCGATCCGAAGGGCGCAGCCGCGTCTCACTCCCACTCGATGGTGCCCGGCGGCTTGCTCGTGACGTCGAGGACGACGCGGTTGACGTCGGGCACCTCGTTGGTGATGCGGGTGGAGATGCGCTCGAGGGCCTCGTACGGCAGGCGGGTCCAGTCCGCGGTCATCGCGTCCTCGCTGGAGACCGGGCGCAGCACGATCGGGTGGCCGTAGGTACGGCCGTCGCCCTGGACGCCCACGCTCCGCACGTCGGCGAGCAGCACCACCGGGCACTGCCAGATCTGCTTGTCGAGACCGGCGGCCGTGAGCTCCTCCCGGGCGATGGAGTCGGCGCGACGCAGGATCGCGAGCCGTTCGCGGGTGACCTCGCCGATGATGCGGATGCCCAGGCCCGGGCCGGGGAAGGGCTGGCGGCCGACGATCTCCTCCGGCAGGCCGAGTTCGCGCCCGACTGCCCGCACCTCGTCCTTGAACAGCAGCCGCAGCGGCTCGACCAGCGCGAACTGCAGATCCTCGGGCAGGCCACCGACGTTGTGGTGGCTCTTGATGTTCGCGGTGCCGGTGCCGCCACCGGACTCGACGACGTCCGGGTACAGGGTGCCCTGCACCAGGAACTCGACGGTGTCGCCGTGGGCGGCGTTCTCTCCGAGCACCTCCGAGACGGCACCTTCGAAGCTGCGGATGAACTCGCGGCCGATGATCTTGCGCTTGGTCTCCGGATCCGTCACGCCGGCCAGTTCCCGCAGGAACGTGTCGGCGGCGTCCACGGTGACGAGCCTCGCCCCGGTCGCGGCGACGAAGTCCTTCTCGACCTGCTGTCGTTCGCCCTCGCGCATCAGGCCGTGGTCGACGAACACACACGTCAGCCGGTCGCCGATGGCGCGCTGCACCAGGGCTGCGGCGACCGCGGAGTCGACCCCGCCGGACAGGCCGCAGATGGCGCGCCCGTCACCGACCTGCTCGCGGATCTGTTCGATCAGGGCCTCGGCGATGTTCGCGGCCGTCCAGGCGGCGGGGATACCGGCGATGTCGTGCAGGAAGCGGCTGAGCACCTGCTGGCCGTGCGGGGAATGCAGGACCTCGGGGTGGTACTGCACGCCGGCGAGCCGGCGCGCGCGGTCCTCGAACGCGGCCACGGGCGCGCCGGGACTGCTGGCGGTCACCTCGAAGCCGTCCGGCGCGGCGGTGACTCCGTCGCCGTGGCTCATCCACACGGGCTGCGTCGCGGGCAGTCCGTCGTGCAGGACACCCCCGGTGACGGACATCTCGGTGCGCCCGTACTCGCGGTTGCCGGTGTGTGCGACGGTGCCGCCGAGCGCCTGGGCCATGGCCTGGAAGCCGTAGCAGATGCCGAACACCGGGACGTCCAGGTCGAACAGTTTCGGGTCGAGTTGCGGTGCGCCCTCGGCGTAGACGCTGGAGGGGCCGCCGGAGAGCACCACGGCGAGCGGGTCGCGGGCCGCGATCTCCTCCACCGGCGTGGTGTGCGGCACGACCTCGGAGTAGACCTTGGCTTCGCGGACGCGGCGGGCGATCAGCTGCGCGTACTGGGCTCCGAAGTCGACGACGAGGACCGGCCTGGACTGCTGGGTTTGCGACACCCGAACAGTCTAGAGGTCCGGTCCTCGTCCAACGAACGGCGGTTCGGGTCAGGCGACGCCGGACGCGGACCCGGTGCGAACCTCGACGATCGGCAGCGACAGCGCGCCCGGAGCGCCCGCCGGCACGACCGGCTTGTTCGGGGCGATCGGGTCCAGCCGGCGGTAGCCCTCCCCCTGGCCGGGACGCAGGTCCTGCTCCCCCTTGTTCGGCCACAGCGCCGCCGCGCGCTCGGCCTGCGCCGCGATGGTCAGCGACGGATTGACCCCGAGGTTGGCCGAGACGGCGGCCCCGTCCACGACGCTCAGCGTCGGGTATCCGTACACGCGGTGGTACGGGTCGATGACGCCGTGCTCGGGATCGGTGCCGATCACGCAGCCACCGAGGAAGTGCGCGGTGAGCGGGACGTTGAAGATCTCCCCCCAGGTGCCGCCCGGGACGCCGTCGATCTTCTCGGCGATCCGGCGGGTGGCCTCGTTGCCGACGGGAATCCACGTCGGGTTGGGGTGCCCGTGGCCCTGCCGGCTGGTGACCTTGCGGCGACCGAACAAGCCCTTCTTGGTGTAGGTGACGATCGAGTTGTCCAGGTTCTGCATGACCAGGGCGATGATGGTGCGCTCGCTCCAGTCCTTGACGCTGAGCATCCGGGCCATCTGGACCGGGTTCTTCACCACCTGGCCGAGGAACTTCAGCCAGCGTGGGGTGCGGCCGCCGCCGTCGGTCATCAACGTCTGCAGCAGACCCATCGCGTTCGAACCCTTGCCGTAGCGGACCGGCTCGATGTGGGTGTCGGCAGTGGGATGGAACGACGACGTGATCGCCACACCGCGGGTGAGGTCGAGGTCCGGGTCGACGCTCATCTTCCCGGCGCCGACGATCGACTCGGAGTTGGTGCGGGTCAGATGACCCAGCCGGTCGGACAGTTCCGGCAGGGCGCCGGTGTCCTTGAGGTGGTGCAGGAGATGCTGGGTGCCCCACGTGCCGGCGGCGAGGACGACGTGCCCGGCCGTGTAGGTACGACGGTTCTTCCGCTTCCACGCGCCGGTGCGCTCGGTGTCGACGTCCCACGTGCCGTCGGGGGCCTGGCGCAGGCCGGTGACCGTGGTGAGGGGGACGATCTCGGCGCCGGCCCGTTCGGCGAGCCCGAGATAGTTCTTCAGCAGTGTGTTCTTGGCGCCGTGCCGGCATCCGGTCATGCACTCGCCGCATTCGATGCAGCCCGTGCGGTCGGGGCCGACACCGCCGAAGTACGGGTCGGCGACGGTACGCCCGGGCTCCCCGAAGTACACCCCCACCGGGGTCTGGATGAAGGTGTCGCCCACGCCCATGTCCGCGGCGACGGACTTGACGATCTCGTCCGCGGGGGTCATGTGCGGGTTCTGCACCACGCCGAGCATGCGACGTGCCTGGTCGTAGAAGGGGCTGAGCTCGTCGTTCCAGTCGGTGATGTGTGCCCACTGGCCGTCTTCGAAGAACGGAGCCGGCGGCTTGTAGAGGGTGTTGGCGTAGTTGAGGGAGCCACCGCCGACGCCGGCTCCGGCGAGGATGAGGACGTCGTGCAGCAGATGGATCCGCTGGATACCGAAGCACCCCAGCTTGGGTGCCCACAGGAATCGCTTGAGATCCCAGCTGGTCTTCGCGAAGTCGGCGTCGGCGAAGCGCCGGCCCGCTTCGAGGATGCCGACCCTGTACCCCTTCTCCACGAGCCGCAGGGCCGTCACACTTCCACCGAACCCCGATCCGACGATGAGGACGTCGTAGTCCGTCGCGCGCTGCTCACCCACCGAAACACCTCCATGAAGCTGGTTGTTACTCACCAGTATGCACGGGCTTGCTGTGACCATTGCCACAAGGGTGCCCTAACTGTAACCATGAGTTCCATAAACCGCAGGTGAGGGCTGGAAACGGCTGTGGCCGAATGTCACATCGCGTCGATCGATCGACGCGATGTGACATTCGGCCACAGCGGGTAAGGGGGTAGCGGCGGGTCAGGCGCGGACGGTCAGGCCGACCTTCTGGAACTCCTTGAGGTCCGAGTAACCCGACTTCGCCATCGCACGGCGCAGACCGCCGACCAGGTTCAGCGAGCCGAACGGATCGTCGGACGGACCGGTGAGCACGCGGTCCAGGCTCGGGCGCTCGTCGTAGGCGACCTGCAGCAGCGCGCCGCGCGGCACGGACGGATGCGCACTCGCCGACGGCCAGTACCAGCCCCGGCCCGGGGCCTCGGCCGATACCGCGAGGGGGGCACCGAGCACGGCGGCGTCGGCACCGCAGGCGATGGCCTTGGCCAGGTCGCCCGAGGTCTCGATGTCGCCGTCGGCGATGACGTGGACGTACCGGCCACCGGTTTCGTCCAGGTAGTCGCGACGGGCGGCGGCCGCGTCGGCGATCGCCGTCGCCATGGGCACTCCGATGCCCAGTACCTCGCTGGTGGTGGTGGCGCCCGCTGTCGAGCCGTAGCCGACGACGACGCCCGCCGCTCCGGTACGCATCAGGTGCAGCGCGGTGCGGTGATCGCTCACACCACCCGCGACGACCGGCACGTCCAGCTCGGAGATGAACGTCTTGAGGTTCAGCGGCTCGCTCTCACCGTGCGCCACGTGCTCCGCGGAGATGATGGTCCCGTGGATGACCAGCAGGTCGAGGCCGGCCTTCACCAGGTGCGGAGTCAGCGCCCGCGCATTCTGCGGGCTGACCCGCACGGCCGTGGTCACGCCGGCATCGCGCACCTGCGCGATCGCGGCAGCGAGTAAATCGGGCTGCAGCGGGGCCGCGTGGAGCTTCTGCAGGTGCGCGATCGCCGCTGCCGGGTCCGGGTCGGACTCGGCGATGCCGACGAGGCGTTCGATCTCGGCATCGACATCGGCGTGCCGGCCCCACAGGCCCTCACCGTTGATGACGCCGAGGCCACCGGCCTTGCCCAGTTGCACCGCGAAGGACGGCGAGACCAGCGCGTCGGTGGGATGGGCGAGCAGCGGGATGTCGAATCGGTACGCGTCGAGCTGCCAAGCCGTCGACACCTCCTTCGAGGAGCGCGTCCGGCGGGACGGCACGATGTTGATGTCGTCCAGCTCGTAGGTGCGTCGGGCGGTTCGCCCCATGCCGATTTCAACCAGGTCGCGCACGCGCGTCCCTTTCTTCTCAGGTAGATGCCCCCACCGGACACTCCGGCGGGGGCCGATCGCGGACTCTTGCTCTACCGAACCACTGCTCTACCGAACCACGTAGTTCGGCGCTTCGGCCGTGATCGTGATGTCGTGGGGATGGCTCTCCTTCAGACCCGCCGCCGTGATCTGCACGAACTGCGCCTCCTGCAGTTGTTCGATGGTGGCGGCACCGGCGTAGCCCATCGCTGCCCGCAGGCCGCCGATCAGCTGGTGCGTGACCTGCTGCAGCGGACCACGGAACGGCACACGACCTTCGATGCCCTCGGGCACCAGCTTGTCCTCGGAGAGCACGTCGTCCTGGAAGTAACGGTCCTTCGAGTACGACTTGCCCGCGCCCCGGCTCTGCATCGCGCCGAGCGAACCCATGCCGCGGTAGCTCTTGAACTGCTTGCCGTTGACGAGGATCAACTCACCCGGCGATTCGGCCGTGCCGGCCAGCAGGGAGCCGAGCATGGCCGTGGAGGCGCCGGCGGCGAGCGCCTTGGCGACGTCGCCGGAGAACTGCAGGCCGCCGTCGGCGATGACCGGGACGCCCGCGGGCTTGGCGGCGGCGACGGCCTCGAGGATGGCGGTGATCTGCGGCGCGCCGACGCCCGCGATGACGCGGGTGGTGCAGATGGAGCCGGGACCCACGCCGACCTTCACGGCGTCCACACCGGCCTCGATGAGCGCTGCGGCACCCGCCCGGGTCGCGACGTTGCCGCCGATGATCTGGACCCGATCGCCGACCTCGGCCTTGAGCTTGGCGATCATCCCGAGAACACCCGCGGAGTGACCGTGGGCGCTGTCGACCACGAACACGTCCACCCCGGCGTCCGCCAGGGTCATGGCCCGGGACCACGCGTCGTCGCCCACGCCGACCGCGGCACCGACGAGCAGGCGACCGTCGCGGTCCTTGGTGGCGTCGGGGTGCTGCTCGGTCTTGACGAAGTCCTTGACGGTGATCAGTCCGGTCAGGCGACCCTGCCCGTCGACGATCGGCAGCTTCTCGATCTTGTGACGGCGCAGCAACCCGAGGGCGGCTTCGGCGGTGACACCCTCCTGGGCGGTCACCAGCGGCGCCTTGGTCATGACCTCCGCGACCGGGCGGTTCTGGTCGACCTCGAACCGCATGTCCCGGTTGGTGATGATGCCGACGAGCTGGCCCTCGTCGTCGGTGACGGGCAGCCCCGAGATGCGGAAGCGCGCACACATGGCGTCGACCTCGGCGAGGGTGGCGGTCGGCTTGCAGGTGACCGGGTCGGTGACCATGCCCGCCTCGGACCGCTTCACGGTCTCGACCTGCGCGGCCTGCGCCTCGGCGGACAGATTGCGGTGCAGGACGCCCATACCCCCGGCGCGGGCCATCGCGATGGCCATGCGCGACTCGGTGACGGTGTCCATCGCGGAACTGACCAGCGGAACCCGGAGACGGATGTCCCGGGTCAGCTGGCTCGACGTGTCCACCTGGCTCGGGATGACGTCCGACGCGGCCGGCAGCAGCAGCACGTCGTCGAAGGTCAGACCCAGCATGGCGACCTTGTCCGGGTCGTCACCGCCGGTATGCACGTGCCCTCCGGTACTCCTCATGCGGTTCGGACCCTCCATGACGCGTCGATACGGTGCGGGCGGGTGGCCCCCGGCCCGGCATCGGTGATTACGGAACACAATGTCGTGAAAGACAATGGTGCGAGCGGTGCGCACCGTTCCCCGGACGCTCCGAACAACGATGCCCTGCTCGTGAACTATCGTATCGGTTCACCGGGACCGGCACACACGCGCATCCGCACGCGTACACGAAGGTCCGCGGGAAGTCCACGGTGTGACGGCTGGCGCGGACCCCGTCGGACTGCGTACCGTGGAGTCGTGCGTGATCAGTTGCCTCCCGGTCTGCCACCGGACCCATTCGCTGGAGATCCCGACGATCCGTCCGCCGCACTGGACGCCATCGAGCCGGGTCAGCCGCTCGACCCTGCCGAGCGGCTGGCCGTCGAGGAGGATCTTGCCGACCTCGCGGTGTACGAAGCGCTGCTGTCGCCGCGCGGCGTCCGCGGCCTGGTGGTGTGCTGCGAGGACTGCCATCAGGATCACTACCACGACTGGGACATGCTGCGGGCGAACCTGCTGCAGTTGCTTGTCGACGGTACGGTCCGGCCGCACGAGCCGGCCTACGATCCCTCCCCCGATGCCTATGTGACATGGGACTACTGCCGCGGCTACGCGGATGCGTCGATGAACGAGGCGCTACCGGTCGACCCGTACGGCCTCGACTCCTAGAAGAAGCCTCCGCACCAGAAGAAGCCTCCGCACCACGGGAAGGGCCCGCCGGGACACACGTCCGGCGGGCCCTTCTCGTCACGTCTACTCCGAAGGTGCGGGCACCGTGTACTCCGAAGGTGCGGGCACCGTGTACTCCGAAGGTGCGGGCACCGCGGTGATCGTCTGGCTGATCGACTGCTGCTCCAGCGAGGTGGACGGCGCCGGTGCCGACGCCGACGGGGTCGTGGTCGGCGCAGCGGTCGGCGCGGTGGTGGGCTCCGGCGTCACCGGTGGGCTCGTCGGTCCGGTGGACGGGGGCGGAGTGACGGGGGACGGTTCCGGACTGGGTGCCGGCTGCGACGACGGCGGCACCAGATCGACGCCGGGTGCCTCGGTGGACGTCGCCGGGGGCACCGTTCCCGTACCGGGTGTCGTACCGGCGATGGTGGGGTCCACGGTCGACGGGGTCGTCGGAGTGGTCGGCACCGGCGCGGGAATCACCTGCGTCGACTGGACCGGGGGCGCGGGCAGCACGGGCGGAGGCGGGGGCGGAAGGAGCTTGCTCAACTCGGTGGTGAGCCGCTGCACCCAGTCACCCAGCTGGTCCCGCTGGCCGGCGTCGGTGACCGATCCGGACCGCTGCTGCGCCGACTGGATCAGTTCCTGCGCGCCTTCCGTGTCGCCGACGGCGAGCCGCTGCTCGGCCTCCTGCAGCGTGGAGGCGGTGTCGATCCGGGCGACCGTCGACTCGGCCTGCTCACTGAAGACGACCTGCTTGACACTCCACAGCGGGTCGCCGGGTTCGGCCTGGTAGGACACGGCGGTCGCACCACCGACGGCGATGGCGATCAGGGCGGCGGCGCCGGCGATGGGCCGGATCAGGCGGAGCTGGGTGCGGGCGCGGGAGCGGCGCTCGGCGAGTGCGTCGCGGGCACCGATCTCCCGGTTGACCGCGGCGACGATCTCGTCGAGATCCGGCTCGGAAGGAAGCGGATCGGCCAGGATCTCGGCACGCCAGCCCGCAAGAAGGGTGGCGAGCTCGTATTCCTCGGTCGTCTCGGTGGGCACCGGTCCGTCCCCGGAGATCGCGTCGATGAGGGCGTCGTCACGGCGCACGGCCGCAATGTCCACGGGGGTGCCGTCGTCGGCGAGATCGGCGAAGAAATCGTCATCCGCGCCGTGCTTCCTACCCATTTCTCTCACCTGCTCTCGTCACTTCCTTCTTCAGTCGGGCGATGGCACGGTGCTGCGCCACTCGAATGGCCCCTGCCGTACTTCCCACCGCTGCTGCCGTTTCTTCCGCGGACAGGCCCACCACGAGCCGCAGGACCAAGATCTCCCGCTGCTTCTCCGGAAGCGTGCCCAGCAGCTGCTTCATCTGCCGGCTCGTCTCCGCATTGAGCGCCTGCTCCTCCGGACTGTCGTCCAGCGACATCGACTCGGGTACCTCCGCGACCGGATCCGCCCGGTTGCGGGCGGCGCTGCGGTGCGCGTCGGCGACCTTGTGTGCCGCGATCCCGTACACGAATGCCATGAAGGGGCGTCCCTGGTCCTGATACCGCGGCAACGCCGTCATCACGGCCAGGCACACCTCCTGCGCTACGTCGTCCGCGGAGAGCTGGCCACGCTCCGCGGCTCCGACCCGTGCCCGGCAGTACCGGACGACCAAGGGCCGGATGGTTCTCAGAACCTGAGCGAGGGCCGTCCGATCTCCCTGCGCAGCCGCAGCGACAGCGGAGTCCAACTCCTCACCCATGACAGTCATCGATTGCGCAAGTCCTGGCGTTACAAAGTGACACGACCCCCCGGCCGGGTGTGCTTCCACTTGCAGTGGAACATCCCCAGACTAGCGACACGACCGGACGGAACGGACGCACGGATGGCTTCTAGACCCGGATCGTTGCGAATCTCCCACCGCGCCGGACGACGAGTGCCGCCGACTCGTCGCGCACGCGCCGAGCCGCCTCCCCGCCCCCGAGCCCGTCCCACAGCATCGCGGCCGCCCAGCGCAGCGGGACCAGACCGAGCGCGGTACTACGGTCGAGTACGTCGAGGCACAGGTCCCGGGCGGGCGTGAGATCGGACTCCCCGGTCCACGAGGCGGCCCGCAGCAGATCGGATTTGACCAGGTGCCGGACCGAGCCGCTGCGTTCGGCCTCGGCCGCGGCCGCAGCCGAACGCCGACGGGCGGTGGCGAAGTCCCCGGAAGCCAGGGCAGTCTCCGCGCAGACCCAGTGCAGGCGCACACGCTGGCGCCGGAACACCGCGCCGTGCACGCCTTCGGCGGCGTCGAGAGCGGCAGCGCAACGGTCCAGCAGCCGGACGGCCGGCCGGATCCGGCCGCACCCGAGCGCGTCCGCCGCCAGCCCCGTGAGGGCGTCGCACCGAGCCTCGACGGTCCACGAGGAATACCGCGGGGCGTCGGCGAGCGCCGCGGCCGCCCGTCCGTCGAGGACGGCGGCCTCGCGGTGCCGGCCGAGCTGACGCAGCAGCGACGCCTCGGTGCTCGCCGCCAGGGACGCGAGCGCTCCGTCCGGACCCGTGGCGCGGCGGAGCCGGGTCAGCTCCGCGCGGGCGGCGGCGTAGCGACCCTGACCGCCCAGGGCGACGGCCCGGTGCCACGACGCGACGCGATCCCCGCCGGGCGGGAGAGGGAACAGGTCCGGCCGGGCACCGAATGCCGCCGAGGCGAGCGTGGACGTGTCGGACGGCAGGGCGGTGACGGGCACGAGGCCATGATCGCACCCCTTCGCCTCCGTCCGGCGGGGAGGTGGAGTGCATTCCGAGAAATATGCACCGACGGCGCATCAATTACTTCCGTGCTTCGGCCGGTTGAACATCCGGTTTACGTTTTGTTAATTACAGACACGGTGTCGGTACGAAAGATGCGCACGCCGTGGCAATTTTCGGCCCCGGCGAACCGGACGGATGCCTTCCGGCACCCAGCGCAGGGCCTATAGTCCCTGATCGGGGCCATTCCGGGAACCGGAGGACGGCACGCACCGTGGAGGCGCACACCCTCAGGACACAATCACGGATCAGCCACGATGTAAATATTTCGGCGGTTAATTCTCGCAGATCGGGATATGGAAATTGCCACTCCGCGAAAGTGTTGACTCCATTTCCTCGCCACCTTTACGGTTACGAAGCCTGAACAACTGCTTTGGGGGGAAAGACCTTCCGCCCACGGTCCGCTCGCCTCGGGCGAGCACGCTGCAAAGGAGTACCCATGCCTGCACCACACCACTTGCCCGGACCGAACGCGGACGTCTGGGATTGGCAGATGCACGGACTGTGTCGTGGGGTGGACTCCTCGATGTTCTTCCACCCGGACGGTGAGCGCGGCCGGGCCAGGGCGCAGCGCGAGAGCCGGGCCAAGGAGATGTGCCGGCAGTGCCCGGTGCTCGTGCAGTGCCGGGAGCACGCTCTGGCGGTGTCCGAGCCGTACGGCATCTGGGGCGGCATGTCCGAGACCGAACGGGAGATGTACGCGCGGCACCGACGACGGCGGATCGCGGTCTGACCGGCCCGCCGGACGACACCACGAGACGACGAAGCCCCGCACGGATTGTTCCGTGCGGGGCTTCGCAGTTCCCGGGTACCCGGCCGACTCCGCGGCCGGGCACCCGGCTCGCTAGTGAGCGTGACCGTGGCCGTGACCGGCCTCGGGCGCCTCCTCCGGCTTGTCGACGACGGCGCTCTCCGTGGTCAGCACCATCCGCGCCACCGAGGACGCGTTGACGACCGCGGACCGGGTCACCTTGACCGGATCCACGACACCGTCGGCGAGCAGGTCACCGTAGGTGAGGGTGGCTGCGTTGAACCCGGACCCGGCGGGGGCCTCGGACACCTTGTTCACCACGACCGACCCGTCGAGGCCGGCGTTAGCGGCGATCCAGTACAGCGGGGCCGCGAGCGCGGCGCGCAGCACGGCGACACCCGTGGCCTCGTCACCCGAGAGCGAGTTCTCGAGCGCGTCCAGCTCCCGGGCGGCCTGCACGAGCGCCGAACCACCACCGGGCACGATGCCCTCTTCGACCGCGGCCTTGGCGGCGTTGACAGCGTCCTCGACACGGAACTTGCGCTCCTTGAGGTCGGTCTCGGTGGCTGCACCCACCTTGATCACCGCGACGCCGCCGGAGAGCTTCGCGAGCCGCTCCTCGAGCTTCTCCCGGTCCCAGTCGGAATCGGTGGCCTCGATCTCGCGACGCAGCTGCGCGACGCGGTTCTCGATGTCCTGTTGCGTACCGGCACCGTCCACGATCGTGGTGCTGTCCTTGGTGACCACCACCCGGCGGGCCGAACCGAGCAGGTCGAGACCGGCATCCTTCAGGGTCAACCCGACGTCGGAGTTGATGACGGTGCCGGCGGTGACGACGGCGAGGTCGTCGAGGAACGCCTTGCGGCGGTCACCGAAGAACGGCGCCTTGACCGCGACGGCCTTGAGGGTCTTGCGGATGGAGTTGACCACGAGGGTGGAGAGCACCTCCCCCTCGACGTCCTCCGCGATGATCAGGACGGGCTTGCCGTTCTCGGCGATCTTCTCGAGCAGCGGCAGGAAATCGGGCAGGGAGCCGATCTTGTCGCGGTAGAGGAGGATGACGGCATCCTCGAGCACCGCCTGCTGTGCGTCGATGTCGGTGATGAAGTAGGGCGACAGGAAGCCCTTGTCGAACTGGACGCCCTCGGTGACGACGAGCTCGGTCTGGAGCGTCGAGGACTCCTCGACGGTGACGACACCGTCCTTGCCGACGGTGCTCAGGGCCTCGCCGACCATGTTGCCGATCTCCTCGTCGCGCGAGGAGACGGTGGCGACCTGGGCGATGGCTTCCTTGCCCTCGACCGGGGTGGCGGCGGCGAGGAGTGCCTCCGACACCTTCTCGGCGGCCCGGCCGATGCCGCTGCCGAGCGCAATGGGATTGGCGCCGGCCGCGACGTTCTTCAGGCCGGCCTTGATGATGGCCTGGGCGAGCACCGTGGCGGTGGTGGTGCCGTCACCGGCGACGTCGTTGGTCTTGGTGGCAACGCTCTTGACCAGCTGGGCGCCGAGGTTCTCGAACGGGTCCTCCAGCTCGATCTCCCGGGCGATGCTGACGCCGTCGTTGGTGACGGTCGGACCGCCGAACGCCTTGGCGAGCACCACGTGCCGACCACGCGGGCCGAGGGTGACCTTGACGGCGTCGGCGAGCTGATCGACGCCACGCTCGAGTGCCCGCCGCGCGGTCTCGTTGAACTCGATTTGCTTGGACATGTTCTCCGACTACTCCTGGAACGAAGGATCCGGAACGGATTCCGCCCCGGGTCCGAGACGGAACTCCGGGGCGGAATGCGTGCGGTTTACTTGGCGACGACGGCCAGCACGTCGCGAGCCGACAGGATCAGGTACTCCTGGCCGGCGTACTTGATCTCGGTTCCGCCGTACTTGCTGTAGATGACGACGTCGCCTTCCTTGACATCGAGGGGGATGCGCTTCTCACCCTCGTCGTCCCAGCGGCCGGGGCCGACGGCGACGACGGTGCCCTCCTGGGGCTTCTCCTTCGCCGTATCCGGGATGACGAGGCCGGAGGCAGTCGTCGTCTCGGCCTCGTTGGCCTGGACGAGGATCTTGTCCTCGAGCGGCTTGATGTTCACGCTCGCCACGATGAGCCCTCCACTTTCAGGGGTTCGATGGTCCGAGGACTCTTGTCGTCCTCGGACAGGGTTTGTTCAGTCACCACGGTGACTCCGCGCGCAGTCCCGTCGTCGCGGGTGCCGGAACACGCTCGGCGTCGACTAGCACTCTATACACGCGAGTGCCAGCGCTCAAGGGCAGAGGGTGCTGAATGAGCTCGTGTCGCCTCGGACGCACCACGACCGCGACGAGCGGGCCCCCACCCGGGCGACCTCCGCACGAGTGCACCCCGTTCGTCGGGCTCCGGACCCACCGCGGGCCGTCGACCCCCGCACGTGCCCGTCGCGTCCGCAACCGAGGAGACCGAACTGTGACCATTCGTACCCGGAGCCGAGCTGCGGGTGATCCCCTGCCGAGATGACGTCCGTTCGGCACCCGTGCCCACGACGCTCCACTCGCGCCGCCCTCCGAGAGTACGGCTCCGAGCTGGGACGACAGCGGCCGAACGGACGAACCACCCGCGCCCGGCACCGACGTCGGGCGCGCGTGGCGGAACAGGGACGCCGCGCCGCCGCGCCGCCGGGCGGGCCGAGATCGGCGGTTTTCGGCGCGCGCCCGCACACCCCCGTCTGTTACGTTCGGATAACGGAGACCGAACGCGTGACCATTCGGTGACTTTGCGGCTCGACCGCGTCCCTGTCCGCCGGTCACGCACGGGAGGGGAACTATGCGCACGTCGCTGGGAATTTCCACCGGCGCTTCCGGAGTGGGCTCGGCCCTCGTCGTCGAGGGGCCGGGAGAGCACACCACCGAGTACCGATTTCTCGCCGCCGATCCCGAGACCGCCGGCGACCTGGGCGACCTCGTCATCGATGCCCTCTCCCTCATGAGCACCCAGATCGACGGACACGCCGTCCCCGACGCGGTGGCGGTGGCCTATCGAACCTCCGAGCACGCGGAGGCGATCCGCTCCGCGTCGGTGCGCGACGGCCACATCGTCCATCTGGTTCCGGAGACGACGGCCGTGCTCGCCTACCTGAACAGCACCGGGCTCGTCGACACCGCCGACACCCTCGCCGTCGCCGACCTGGGGGCGTCGGGATTCACCGTCTCCGTCGTCGACCGACGGTCCGGGTCGATGCTGCGCTCGGCCCGGACCGGGGACGTGGGGGGCGGAGCCGTCCGTGCCCGCGTCTACGACCACGTGCGCCGCCGGATCGGCCGTACCCGTGGCCGCATCCCGATCGACCCCGCCCTGCTGACGGTGCGCTGTCAGGGTGCACTCGAGGCCCTCGGAGAGGCGTCCACGACCCGGATCGAACTCGGTGACGCCGGACCGGCGGTGCCCCTGACCCGCACGGAACTCGACGAGATGGTGGCCGATCTCAGCGACACCGCGGCGACGTTCACCCGGCGGGTCTGCCACACCGAACCGCGGCCGCAGATGCTGGCGCTCGTGGGCGGCGCAGCGGCGATGCCGGCTCTGGCCGACGCCGTGACCTCGGCCTTCGCCGGCCCCGTCGCGGTGGTGCCGGAACCGGCCACCGCCGCGGCCCACGGCGCCGCGCTGCTCGCCGCGTCGTCACGACTGTCCTCCTATCCGTCGGTAGGTGCCTCGACCCCGACGGCGGGCACCCCCGGCGGCAAGGTCTCCGGTGCCCTCGCCGGGGCGCTCGTGATCGGTGCGCTCGTCGCGGGCTATGCGACCGACCAGATCGCGTCCGACGACACCGCCGTGTCCCCCGCCGGGACCAGCGGCCAGGCCACGACCCAGCCGGCGGCGGCCGTCCCCGACACCGGACACACGCAGATCCCCTCCGAGGATCCCCACGCCGCCGTCACCACGACAGCTGCCGACAACGGCTACGCACGCACGGACACGCCGGTGCCCTATCCCACTCCCACCGTGCCCGAGTCGTCGACGACCACGCCGGCGACGACCACGCCGCCCAGCACACCGGAATCGACGACGAGCGAGCGGCCCGAGTCGCCTGCGGACGTCCCCGGCACCGACCGGCCGTGGCAGTTGCCGGGAACCCTCCCGAGCGTTCCGCTGCCGACCGTCCCGCTGCCGACGCTGCCCGGCACGACGCCGTCCGAGAGCACGACACCGAGCTCGACGACGTCCGCGCCGCCGTCCGAGTTCGCACCACCCGAGACGACGACCGAGACCTCCTCGACCGCGGCCCCGGCGGAGGAGGCGACGAGCACGTCACCGCCTCTCATCGAACCGTCACCGGCCGCCTGATCGCGCCCGCCGATCCCCGCAGCGTCGGGTCAGGCAGGCACCTGGGCGATCTCGACCGGCAGGCCGGGATCGGTGCCGACGGTGAGCGCGGAGGGCTGGGCGCCCCCGGCGATCAGATGCGCTCCCAGCGCGGCGATCATCACCCCGTTGTCGGTGCACAGGCGCGGCCGCGGCACCCGCAGCGCGATCCCGGCGGCCGCGCAGCGCTCCTCGGCGAGCTCACGCAGGCGGGAATTGGCAGTGGCTCCACCGCCGAGGACCAGCGTGTCCACGCCCACGTCCTGCGCGGCCCGCACCGCCTTCATCGTCAGCACGTCGGCGACCGCTTCCTGGAAACCGGCCGCCACGTCCTCGAGCGGGACCGGCTCGCCGGAGCGCTCGCGCGCCTCGACGAACCGCGCGACAGCCGTCTTGAGCCCGGAGAAGGAGAAGTCGTGCCGGGCGTCGCGCGGCCCCGTCATCCCCCGCGGGAACACCACCGCGGTGCGGTCACCGTTCTGTGCGGCCCGGTCCAGCGCGGGACCGCCCGGGAAACCGAGTCCGAGCAGCCGGGCGACCTTGTCGAACGCCTCGCCGGCCGCGTCGTCGACCGTCGTGCCCAGCTCGACGATCGGCTGACGGCCGAGATCCTCGACGTGCAGCAGGTGGGTGTGCCCGCCGGAGACCAGCAGCGCCACGCACGGTGGCATCGGTCCGTGTTCGATGGTGTCCACGGCGACGTGCCCACCGAGATGGTTGATCGCGTAGAACGGCACGTCCCACGCCGCCGCATACGCCTTGGCTGCCGCGACACCGACGAGCAGTGCGCCGGCGAGACCGGGCCCGATCGTCACGCACACGGCGTCGGGCTTGGTGACACCGGCGGCAGCCAGCGCCCGTCGCATGGTCGGAACGATCGCCTCGAGGTGCGCGCGGGACGCGATCTCCGGGACGACGCCACCGAAGCGGGCGTGTTCGTCGACGCTCGAGGCCACCTCGTCGGCGAGCAGGTCGAGCGTGCCGTCGCCGACCCACCGGACGATGCCCACGCCCGTCTCGTCGCAGGAACTCTCGATCCCCATCACGATCACGACTGTGACTCCTTCCGCCGGTCCGGCCGGCACATGGTGTACGCGTCGGCCCCGCTCGGCTGGTAGTACCGCTTCCTCGTCCCGACGATCTCGAAACCCTCCCGGCGGTACAGCGCGATCGCTGCGTCGTTGTCGGTGCGCACCTCGAGGAACACGGGACCGCCCCAGGCGTCGGCCGTCCGCAACAGCTCGGCGAGCAACGCGCCACCGACGCCGCGGCGCCGCTGTCGTGGGTCCACCCCGATGGTGTGGACCTCCGATTCCGGATGAACCGCGGTGCCGAGACGCGCGAGACCGGCGTAGCCGATGAGCCGGCCTTCCTCGTCCCGGGCGGCGACGTAGTGGTTCTGCGGTGCCGCCAGCTCGGCACGGAACGCGTCGGCGCTCCACGGGTCGTCACCGGGGAACAGGATCCGTTCCAGCTCAGCGCACCGGGCGACGTCGGACGGCTGCAGCGCGTCGACGAGGGGACGAGGGTCGTGGGTGGTCATTTCTTCTTCCGGTCCGCCGTCTCCACCGCGTCCGGGCGGCGCAGGTACAGGGGCACCAGGGGCTCGGGCTCCACCCCGGCGAGCAGGTCCGCGACGGCCACGGCGACCAGCCCTGCCGGGGAGGGTGTGGCCACCGAATGCGCGGGCAGCTCGAACAGGTCGACGTGCGGGCGGGATCCCGCGATCCGCTGCGACGGCTCCGCCTTCAGATCCGCCGGCCTGCACACCCCCGGCCCCTCGAGGCGGACGCCGCCGGAGTACCGCGCCCAGTACACCTCGCGGCGACGAGCGTCGGTGACGACGAGAAGATCACCGGCACTCTCGCCGGCTCCCGGCCCCGTACCGTCGGCGTCCGCACCCAGGACGTCGGCCGCGATCGCGTCGAGACTGCACACGCCGTACACCGGCACGTCGAGGGCGTCGCCGAAGGCAGCGGCGGTCGCCATGCCCACGCGCAACCCGGTGAACGGCCCCGGGCCGACACCGACGACGACGGCGTCGAGATCGGCCGGCGTGCGCCCGGTGGACGACAGACACTCGAGGATCTGCGGGGTCAGTACCTCGGCATGGGCGCGTGGATCGTCCGTGACCCGCACGGCCAGCGTCTCGATGCCGGCGGTCCCTGGTTCACCGCGGTCGTCCACCCGGACGAGACCTGCGGTGACGGCGGGGGTGGCGGTATCCACGGCGAGAACGAGCACGAGTATCCAGAGTACCGCCGAGCGCGGCGGTCACCCCACCCAGGACCAGGTGGCGGTGCGCACGTCCGAGTCCGGTTCGCGGCGCAGCCGCACCCGCAGGTGCCGTTCGGTGAGCGCCTCGACCAGTCCCTCACCCCATTCCACGACGACCACGGCGGCGGTCAGGTCGGTGTCGAGGTCGAGAGCGTCAAGTTCGTCGAGGGCGTTCGGTCCGTCCCCGAGGCGGTAGGCGTCGACGTGGATCATGCCCACGGGTTCGCCCTCGGTGCGACCGCCGGGGCGATGCTCGCGGGCGATGACGAAGGTGGGCGAGGTGACCCGGCCCTGCACCCCGAGGCCTGCCGCGATGCCACGGGTCAGGGCGGTCTTCCCGGCGCCGAGCGGTCCGTCCAGCACTACGAGATCGCCGGCGTGCAGCTGTTCTGCCAGGCGCCGGCCCAGTGCCTCGGTGTCCTCGACCGTGGGCAGCTCGGCGCTGCGCTCGGTGTGCGTGCCGGCGGCGAGATCGTCACCCAATTGCGGCGCGCCTCCTGCCGGCGTCGTGGGCGAACCCGCGTTGGATCAGCCGGTCGAGCGCACCGACGACGACCTCGGGGAATTCGAGTTGCACCAGGTGCCCGGCGCCGCGGACCCGCTTGAGCTCGACGTCCGGGAGTGCCGCCGCGAGTTCCTCGGAGCCGGAGAACGGGATGATCATGTCGGCGTCCCCGCACAGCACGAGGGCGGGCACCCGACCCAGCACCGGCAGGGCCGCGGACTCGTCGTGCAGTTCCAGGGTGCGCAGGAAGTTCACGATGGTCAGCACCGAGGTTTCCGCCAGCATCCGGTCGGAGAATTCGACGAGCTTCGGGCTGACCACGGTCCCGTAGGACGCCGCGCGCAGGATCGGCGCGATGATCGCCTTGGCGGCACCGCGGGTGTACTGCACGAAGCCCGGCGCGGTGCGGGCCAGGTGCCGGAATCCGTCGATCACCGGGTTCTCGAGGTTGCGGCCGATGCCGGTCTTGGTCAGGCCGGCCGCGGTGGTGGCGAGCAGTCCGACGCCGACGATGCGTTGGTCGAACAGTTCCGGGCGCTGCGCAGCCAGCGCGATGGTCGTCATTCCGCCCATCGAGTGCCCGACCACGACCACCGGGCCGGTGGGGGCGACCGTGTCGATGACCGTCCCCAGATCGCGGCCGAGTTGGGCGATGGTGCAGGACTTCGACCTCGGCGCGCCGGACTCCCCGTGGCCGCGCTGATCGTAGAACACCATCCGCACGTCCTTGCCCCAGCGCTCCTGCAGGTGCCGCATCTGCAGGTGCCAGGACTGCATGCGCAGGCAGTACCCGTGCACGAACACGATCGTCAGCGGCGCCAGAGCCGAGCCGACCTCGCGCACGGCGAGTTCGACGCCGTCCTCGGTGCGGACGGTGCGCTTGGGCAGCGCGAGCATCGCATCGAAGTCTTCCTCGCCGTAGATCTCGTGCGCGGGCAGGCCCGCGGTGCGCACCGCGTACAGTCCCGCGTTCGAGCCGAGCGTGGCCAGGCTCGCACCCAACAGTCCCAGACTGCCCAACAGCGTCATCGCCGCTCGCCTCCTCCGCCACCGACGTAGGTGCGGACGGTGCGCCCGCCCACGCCGGTGACCACCTCGTAATTGATGGTGTCCAGCAGGTCTGCCCACTCCTGCGCGACAGGCTCGCCGTGACGACCGTCACCGAAGAAGAACGCGGTATCGCCTTCTTTTACTCCGTCCCCGTCCGGTCCGAGATCGACCACGACCTGGTCCATGCACACGCGGCCGAGCTGAGGGCGGCGACGTCCGCCGAGCTGCACCTCGAAGCGGCCGCTGAGATTGCGCCGGATTCCGTCGGCGTAGCCCATCGGCAACAGGGCCACGGTGGTGTCGACGGGCGCCACCCAGCGATGCCCGTACGACACCCCGGACCCTGCACGCACCTTCTTCACCAGCGCCACCCTCGTTCGCAACGTCATTGCGGGCCGGAACCCGAAGTCCCCGACCTCGGGGATCGGGGACAACCCGTACATCGCTATACCCGGTCTGACCATGTCAAAACGCAGGTCAGGACGCGTGACAGTGGCTGCCGAGTTCGACAGGTGCACCACCTCGGGTCTCATGCCGTGGCGGCTCAGATCCGCGACGGCCTCGCGCAACCGGTCCCGCTGGCAGTCGATCTCGGGGTGACCGAGTTCGTCCGCGTGTGCGAGATGGGAAAAGGCGCCGCGCAGCCGGATCGCGCCCTCGGCGCGGGCCCGGCCCAGGTCCTGCAGAAATTCCGGCCATTCGTCGCGTGCCACGCCGTTGCGGTTGAGTCCGGTGTCGATCTTCGCGGTGAGCACCGCGGTCACGCCCGTTTCCCGAGCTGCGGCAACGATCGACGCGAGATGCCGGGTCGACGAAACCCCCAACTCGACGCCGGCGGTGATCGCGGGTGCGAAATCGGCGTCGACGGTGTGCAGCCAGGACAACACGGGCACGTCGATCCCGGCGCGACGCAGTTCGAGTGCCTCGGTCAGGGTCGTCACCCCCAGCTCGCGCGCCCCGGCGGCCACGGCGGCCCGCGCGACCGGGACGGCACCGTGGTTGTATGCGTCGGCCTTGACGACGGCCATCACCGCCGCCTCCCCGGCGAACTCCTGCAGCCGCCGCACGTTCTCGGCCACGGCGTCGAGGTCGATCAGCGCCTCGGCCTGCGGCAGGTCGTGGTGGAGGTGGTTGCGGGGTCGGGGTTCGGCCGTGGTCATGGGTCCCGATCCTGCCACTGCGGGCGAAGTGGCCCGCAGCACGGTCGACGGTGTCGGGTCACGATTCGGCCATGCCCCGCAGACGGCGTACTGCCGTGGGCACCCGGTCGAGGATCGCACTCGCCGACGTCGGCGCCCCGGCGCCGTCGACGCCCCCGCGCGCGGCCGTGTCCGCCGCGAACGCATGGGCCCGCGCACCGGCCGCGGCGGCGAGGTCCGGGGCCATACCGGCGGACATCAGTGCCCCGATCATCCCGGACAGGACGTCGCCCGCCCCGGCGGTGGCGGCCCACGACCCGCCGGCCTCGTTGACGAACACGTGCCCGGCCGGGTTCGCGATCAGCGTCGAGCGGCCCTTGAGCAGTACGTGCACTCCCCAGTCGGCGGCCAGGGCTCGCACCGCCGTCACCCGGTCCGGCTCGGGCCGGCGGCCGGTGAGCCGCGCGAACTCCCCGGCGTGCGGGGTCAACAGCGTCGGGGCGTGTCGGCCGCGGACCAGTTCGGGCTGCCGGGACAGCAGCGTCAGCCCGTCGGCATCGACGAGGACGGGCAGATCCGTCGCCAGCACCTCGCGCAGGGTGTCGGCCGCCTGGTGATCGGTGCCGCCGCCGGGCCCGATCACCCACGCCTGGACGCGGCCCGCCTCGGCGAACGACGGCGCGGCCACCACTTCGGGGAACCGGGCCAGGACGACGGGCGCGGCGCTGCCGGCGTAGCGGACCATGCCGGACGTCGCGGCCACCGCCCCGCCGGCGCAGAGCACGCCGGCACCCGGGAACCGGGCGCTCCCGGCGACGATGCCCACGACGCCCTGGCTGTACTTGTCGTCGTCGGCGCCGGGCACCGGCCAGATCGCGCCGATCTCGGCCGGCTCGGCCGCCACCAGGTGCGCCGGGGACAGGTCGAGACCGATGTCGACGAGCTCGACCCGCCCACAGCGGGCCGGGGCGAGGACGTGGACAGGCTTGTACGCACCGAACGTGACGGTCACGGCCGCGGTGACGGCCGGTCCGTCCACGGCACCGGTATCCGGGTCCACGCCGCTGGGGGTGTCCACGGCGACGATCGGCGCGGTGATCTGCTCGACGACCGCCGCGGCCGCCGGGCGCAGCGGGCCCCGGCCCGAGATGCCGACGATTCCGTCGAGCACGAGATCCGGGTCACCGATCCGCCCGGGATCGGCCGGCACGAGGCGTCCCCCGGCGGCACGCAGCGCCGCGGCCCCCGCCTGATGGGCCCGCTCCGGGTCGAGGAGCAGCGCCGTGACCGCGACCCCGCGGCGACGCAGGAACGCGCCCGCCCACAGGGCGTCGCCGCCGTTGTCGCCCGATCCGACGAGCAGGCTCACGTGCCGACCGGCGACGGAACCGGTGCGCGCATGCAGTTCCGTCGCCGCGATCCGGGCGAGCCCGAACGCGGCACGACGCATCAACGTGCCCTCGGGCAGGGCTGCGAGCAGCGGCGCCTCCGCCGCCCGCACCTGCTCACACGGGTAGTAGCTGCGCATCGGGTCTCCCGCCGGGGTCGCTATTCCACCGTCACGGACTTGGCGAGGTTGCGGGGCTTGTCGACGTCGTAGCCGCGGGTCTGGGCGACCTCGGCGGCGAACACCTGCAGCGGCACGGTCGACAGCAGCGGCTGCAGCAACGTCGGCGCCGCCGGGATCTCGATGAGGTGGTCGGCGAACGGCCGCACCGCCTCGTCGCCCTCCTCGGCGATCACCACCGTCCGCGCGCCCCGGGCCTGGATCTCCCGGATGTTGCTCAGCAACTTCGAGTGCAGCACCGCCCGCCCCTTCGGCGACGGCATCACCACGATCACCGGCAGCCCGTCCTCGATCAGCGCGATCGGACCGTGCTTGAGCTCGCCCGCGGCGAAGCCCTCGGCATGCATGTACGCCAGCTCCTTGAGCTTGAGCGCACCCTCGAGCGCCACCGGATACCCCACGTGCCGGCCCAGGAACAGCACCGTCGACGACGACGCCAGCTCCCGCGCCAGCCGCCGCACCGGCTCGACCGTCTCGAGCACCCGCGCGATCAGGTGCGGCATCGCGGCCAGGTCGGCGTACTCGCGGGCCACCTCGTCCGGATACTTGGTGCCGCGGGCCTGCGCCAACGCCAACCCCACCAGGTAGTTCGCGGCGACCTGCGCCAGGAACGCCTTGGTCGAGGCCACCCCGATCTCCGGCCCGGCCCGGGTGTAGAGCACCGCGTCGGCCTCCCGGGGGATCTGCGCGCCGTTGGTGTTGCACACCGCCAGCACCCGCGCCTTCTGATCCTTCGCGTGCCGCACCGCCTCGAGGGTGTCGGCGGTCTCCCCTGACTGGGAGATCGCCACCACCAGCGTCGACCGGTCCAGCACCGGATCCCGGTACCGGAACTCGCTGGCCAGCTCCACCTCCACCGGCAGCCGCGTCCAGTGCTCGATCGCGTACTTGGCCACCAGACCCGAGTGGTACGCACTGCCGCAGGCGACGACGAACACCTTGTCCACATCGCGCAGCTCCTGATCCGACAGCCGCTGCTCGTCGAGCACGATGCGACCGCCGGCGAAGTGCCCGAGCAGCGTGTCGCCCACCGCGGCGGGCTGCTCCTCGATCTCCTTGAGCATGAAGTAGTCGTGGCCGCCCTTCTCGGCGGCCGCCAGATCCCAGTCGATCTCGAACGGCCGGGTCGCCACGTCGGTGTCCCCGTCGAAGTCCGACACCCGGTACCCGTCGGCGGTGATCACCACCACCTGGTCCTGCCCGAGCTCGACCGCGTGCCGGGTGTGCTCGATGAACGCCGCCACGTCCGAGGCCACGAACGTCTCCCCGTCCCCGACCCCGACCACCAGCGGCGTCGACCGGCGCGCCGCCACGATCGTGCCCGGATGCTCGGCGTGGGTGAACACCAGCGTGAACGCCCCCTCGAGCCGGCGCAGCACCGACAGCGCACTGGCCTCGAAATCCCCCGCGGTCGGCCCCTCGGCATACGCCCGGGCCACCAGATGCACCGCCACCTCGGTGTCGGTGTCGCTGGCGAACTCCACCCCGGCCTTCTCGAGCTCCACCCGCAACGGCGCGAAGTTCTCGATGATGCCGTTGTGCACCACCGCCACCTTCCCCGTCGCGTCCCGGTGCGGGTGCGCGTTCCGATCGGTCGGGCGACCGTGCGTGGCCCACCGGGTGTGGCCCATGCCGGTGGTCCCGGCGAAGTGCTCGGCCCCGACCTCGTCGAGCTCGGCCTCCAGATTCGCCAGCCGACCGGCCTTGCGCTCCACCGCCAGACCACCCGCGCCGTCCAGGACCGCCACCCCGGCCGAGTCGTAGCCCCGGTACTCCATCCGCCGCAGTGCCTCCACCACGACATCGAGAGCCGGGCGGTGCCCGACGTACCCCACGATTCCGCACATGGTTAGCAGGGTACTGGTCCGCGACCCGCCGGTAACAACTCGTCCGTGTCCCCGACGGGTGGCACGCGCGAAGCTGATCATCGGCTAACGTTCACGCCGTGGCGGCGAAACCGAAATCCCTGGCCCAGCGGCTCTCGAAACGCGGACCGCACACGGTATTGCGCGGCAACCTCGCTCTCGCAGGTCAGCCGGGCACCGTCTACACACCCGCCGAGGGGTTCGGCCTGCCCGCCGTCGCGTTCGGCCACGGCTGGATGACCGGCCTCGACAAGTACTCGAAGCTGTTCGAGCACCTGGCCTCGTGGGGCATCGTGGTCGCTGCTCCGAGTACCGAACGCGGACCGATCCCGTCGCACCTCGGGCTCGCCGCCGATCTCGGCACCACCCTCGACATCTGTGTGGGCGTGCGCCTGGGGACCGGCCGGATCAGTGTGCACCCCGATCGGCTCGGCCTGGTCGGCCACGGCATGGGCGCGGGAGCCGCGGTGCTTGCCGCGTCCCGGCGCGAGGTGGCGGCCGTCGCGGCGCTCTACCCGGCTCCGACGTCGCCCCCGGCCTCGGCCCTGGCCGCCCGGGTGCACGCGCCCGGTCTCGTGCTCGCCGCGGAGAAGGACCTCGGCTCGATGGGCAGCGACGCCGTCGCCGTCGCCCAGGCCTGGGGCGGCGAGGTGCTGATGCGGGTCGTTCACAAGGCCACCGACGACGGCATGATCGAGGGCCGACGCCTGCTCGCCTTCCTCGGCGTCGGGGGCGCGCAGCGGAACACCCAGAAGGTCACCCGCACGCTGCTCACCGGATACCTGCTGTACCGGCTCGCCGGTGACAAGACCTACGCGCCGTTAGCCGATCCCGAGGCGGAGCTTCCCGGCTCCGAGGTGCTCACCGAGCCCGACGCGATCGACCGTGAACTCGGCACTCAGATCAACCAGCTTCTCGGACGGTAGAACTCCTCGTCGGCCGGCTCCGGCGCGCGCATCGTCCCGACCGGGAGCTCGTGCGGATCCCGGACGCGCCGTAGGGTCTCGAGGCGGCACGCGACCGCCTCCCGGTGCTCGGCGACGATGCGCTCGAAGCGGCCGGTCACAGCGGCCGTCCCGTCACTGCAGCCGTCCGATCACAGTGGCCCCGCCTCGGCCAGGACCACCCCGTCGCCGGCCTCCTGCTCGGGGTTCGGGTCGGCGCCCTCGGCCCCGGCCGTCCCGGTCCGGCGGGCGGTGTCCGCCCGGGGTCCGGGTATCCCGGCCGGCGCAGGGGGCACACCGTCACCCGACGCACCCGCCCGCTGGGGATCGGGCGGCAGCGGTGCCGCCGACGTGTCGGGTCCCGAAGCGCCGTGTTCCGCAGTGCCGTCTCCCGCAGCGTCCTGCCCCGGAACGACGTGCCCCGGAACGACGTGTCCCGAATCGGCAACGGGTGTGGGCGGTTCCGGTTCCGTGGCTGTGGTCCCGGCCTGTGAGTCGGATGCGTGCGACGGCGCCCGTGCGGGATCCGGCGGCGCCGGTATGGCCGTCTCGACGGCCTCGGTCACCTCCTCCACCACCGTCGCGGCCAGATCGAGGACCGCGCCGGTGAGACCGCCCACAGCGGTCACGAGTCGTAGCCCCGCCGCGACCAGATCCGTGGATGCGCCCGGCGGCGCCCACGGGTCGGTCACCGGACCCACGTCCCGCACCGCCGGATCCGGTGGCGCGAGCATCGTGACGAGTTCGGCGAACACCGCCCGCACCGCGCGGTCGGTGTCGTCGCACAGGGCGAGGAAGGACTCGACCGCCGCCTCCACGCCGGGCCGGTACACCTCGTCACGCCACCGCGCGCACCAGTGCGTGACGGCGGCGCGGTCGAGATCCGGACCCAGCGCCGGATCCCACGCGGCGAGCTGGCGTGCCGTCGGACCGTCGCCGTCCGCGGCGCCGGCCAGGATGGCGTCGATCTCCTCGACGGTGCGTCCGCCGACGGTCGTGTCCGCGAATTCGGCGGCCGCGCGGGCCTTCTCCTCGACGACGGCGAGCACCGCGGCCGCGGCGTCGGTCAGCGCACGGTGGGCGGTGCCCAGCCCTGCCCGCAGGTCCTCCCCCGCTCGCACATGGCGGACGAGCGCGTCGACCGCACCCGCCGCTCCCCCTCCCGTCCACGCCGTCGCCAGGGCGTCGACACCGGAACGCTGCCGCGCGACCTCGGCATCCAGGCCGGTCTCGAGCCGGGCGAAGACGTCGGCGTCCACGAGCAGGACGGCCGGGTCCGTGCCGCGCTGCTCGTCGTAGCGTTCCTCCAGGTGCGAACAGGGCGGCAGGCCGGGAGCGTACCGCTCGGCGCGCGGAAGATGCTCGGCGAAGAAGCGCAACCCGACCCGTCCCCCGTCGAGCACCAGGTCGAGCCGCCGCTCGCCCCCGGTCACCGGGATGCCGTCGGCGGCATGTCGACGCCCCGCAGGACGGAGTCGGTCTCCTGGTCCAGCCACGCGTACCCCCCGGCCGCGCGGCGCAGCGCCGACGCGTGTGCGGCCGTCGCTGCCGACCACTCCACCACCGCGCGATGCAGTCGGTCGTAGCACGCCCGCACCGCTTCGGCCTCGGACCGGTAGCGGTCGTCGACCGCGTCCGGGCCGAAGCCGACGGTGTGGAACGCACGCGCACGGCAGTCCGCGTCGGTGGCCGAGTCCGCCAGTCCGTCGGCGACCGACCGGACCACCGCGCCGTCGAGTCCCATTCCGTCACGCACCGCGCCCCCTCCCTCGTCCCCCGGAGGATTGGACGCAGCGGGCGGCGGTTCGGTTCCCGGGCGGAGAAGCGCCTCAGACGGCAGCGACAGCTCCCGCGAGGCGATCGGCGAGCGCGCGGGCCAGTGCGTCGTCGGCGGCCTCCACCATGACCCGCACCAGCTGTTCGGTGCCGGACGGGCGCAGCAGCACCCGGCCGGACTCACCCAGTTCCCGTTCCGCGGCGGCTACCGCGTCGGCGACGGCCGGTGCCTCGGCAACCGCGGACTTGTCGGACACAGGGACGTTCACCAGCACCTGCGGCAGAGTGCGCATGACGGCGGCCAAGTCCGCGAGGGACGATCCCGTCGCCACCATCCGCTCCATGAGACGCAGACCGGTGAGCACCCCGTCACCCGTGGTGCCCAGCGCCGGCAGCACGATGTGACCGGACTGTTCGCCGCCGAGGCTGAAGGAACCGCGCCGCAGCTCCTCGAGCACGTAGCGGTCACCGACCCCGGCGGTGACGACGGTGATCCCGGCTTCGCGCATCGCCAGGTGCAGGCCCAGATTGCTCATCACGGTGGCGACGAGCGTGTCGTCGTGCAGTTCGCCGGCCTCCCGCATCCCGAGGGCGAGGATCGCCATGATCGCGTCGCCGTCGACGACGGCGCCCGTCGCATCGACCGCGAGGCACCGGTCGGCATCGCCGTCGTGGGCGAGACCGAGGTCGGCGCCGTGCTCGACGACCGCGGCCCGCAGACCCTCCAGGTGGGTCGAACCGCACCCGTCGTTGATGTCGAGCCCGTCCGGTTCCGCATGCAGCGCGACGACGGTGGCCCCGGCCGCGGCGTACGCGGCCGGTCCGACGTGCGACGCCGCGCCGTTGGCGCAGTCCACGACCACCGTCAGTCCGGTCAGCGGCGTACGCAGCGCCGACGCGAGGTGTGCAAGATAGCGATCGGCCGCGTCGGCGGCGGTCCGCACCCGGCCGACACCCGCACCGGTGGGACGTGCGACGACGCCCTCACCGTGCAGCATCGCCTCGATGCGGTCCTCGACGGTGTCGTCGAGCTTGTGGCCGCCGGCCGCGAAGATCTTGATGCCGTTGTCCGGCATGGGGTTGTGCGACGCGGAGATCATCACGCCGAGGTCGGCGTCGTAGGCGTCGGTCAGGAACGCGACCGCCGGAGTGGGCAGCACCCCGACCGACAACACGTCGACGCCGGCCGCCGCGAGACCCGCGGTCACCGCGGCTTCGAGCATCTCCCCGCTCGCGCGGGGGTCGCGGCCCACCACCGCGACGGGGCGCCGCCCCTCGGCACCGTTCGCCAGCACGGTCGCGGCCGCTCCGGCGAGTCGCATCGCCAGTTCGACCGTGAGCTCGGCGTTCGCCAAGCCTCGCACGCCATCGGTACCGAACATCCGACCCATCGAGCAAAGTCCTCCACGTCGAGAAATGCGGCCTGCGCCGCCTGCTGTCGCAAAAAGTACGTCAATGCACGAGAGCAGGCGTCCGGTAGCGAATTCTCTACCGGCGCCTGCTCTCGTGGTCGAACAGGTGCCGAGGCTGACGAGGTCAGCGTCGGCGGCACATCAGCGCTTGGAGTACTGCGGTGCCTTACGGGCCTTCTTCAGGCCGTACTTCTTGCGCTCGGTGGCACGCGGGTCACGCGTGAGGAAGCCGGCACGCTTGAGCGCGGGACGGTCCTCGGCGGTGACCTCGATCAGCGCGCGGGCGATCGCCAGGCGCAGGGCGCCTGCCTGACCCGACGGGCCGCCGCCGTGCAGGCGGGCGTGCACGTCGAACTGCTCGGTGCGCTCGACCGTGACCAGCGGCGACTTGACGAGCTGCTGGTGCACCTTGTTCGGGAAGTAGTCCTCGATGGTGCGGCCGTTGAGCACGAACTTGCCGGTGCCGGGCACGAGGCGGACGCGGACGACGGCCTCCTTGCGGCGGCCGACGGTCTGCACCGGGCGGTCGAACACGATCGGCGCAGGAGCGACAGCGGCCTCCTCGGCCACGTACTCGTCCGCGGCGACCTCGACGTTCTCGGTGTCGGTGTACTCGTCGCTGTAGTTCTCGTTCACGTTCTCGGTCACTGCGCCACCTGCTTGATTTCGAACGGCACCGGCTGCTGCGCGGTGTGCGGGTGGTTCGGGCCCGCGTAGACCTTCAGCTTCTTCGCGATCGCGCGACCGAGCTTGTTCTTCGGGAGCATGCCGGTTACGGCCTTCTCCACCAGACGGTCCGGGTTCTTCTCCAGAACCTCACCGACGGTGCGGGAACGGAGGCCGCCCGGGTAGCCGGAGTGGTTGTACAGGAGCTTGTCCTGCTTCTTGTTGCCGGAGACGGCAACCTTGTCCGCGTTGATGATGACGACGAAGTCGCCACCGTCCACGTGGGGGGCAAAAGTGGGCTTGTGCTTGCCGCGGAGCAGGTTCGCCGCCTGCACCGCGAGGCGGCCGAGCACCACGTCGGTGGCGTCGATGACGTGCCACTGGTGGGTCACGTCGCCGGCCTTCGGTGTGTACGTAGACACAGATCTTCCTCGTCTATCGTGTCGCTGCTGGCCCGCGCGTCGTCGATGATCACCCTCGGCGGCCAGTTGGGACCCGAGAAGCGACGTTCGCCGCGCACGAAGCAACGACGACGTACGACACGCCAACGGGACACGATACCGGGGACGTGTCCGCCCGGTCAAAACAGCACTCGACCCGTTCGACACAGCATCCAGCCCGTTCGACACAGCACCCGGCCCGTTCGACACAGCACCCGGCCCGTTCGACACGGCACGACGTCCCGGCGGCCTCTCCACCACCGGGACGTCGCTCGTCACCCGGGTCGTCTCAGGCCTGCCACCTCCGCGCCAGCTCGGATTCGACGCTGCGCATCTCGTCGTTGCCCCGCGCCACGGCGACGGCGATCTGGTCGAGCAGCAGGTTCAGGTCGGCGGACGCCCGATCCCACTTCTGCTGGGTGACGTGGTACTCGGACCGGGCCTGCCCGTCCCAGGTCTGCACCAGCGGTTCGACCTGGGATCTGATCCGGTCGAGCGTGTCGTTCATGCCGCGCTGCAGCCCGACGACGCGCGCATGCAGGTCGTCGATGCCACCGAAGTCCTGCCGGATCACATCGGGTCCACTCATTCGTTCTCCTCGGGTCGGGTCGTGCGGACGGAATCGGGTCCGGTCGGTGCCGGACCTTCGGGGTCAGTAGGTGCCGTGGAGGCTGTCGCCGAGGACGTTCAGCGACTGCGCCTGGGCCTCGACGGTGCCCTCGTACGCCCGGCCGTTGGTGCGGATGCCGGCGACGATCGCGGCCAGCGCCTCGTTGAGCTGAAGGGCACTGCGGTCCCATCGCGACATCACGTCGGTGAACGCCATTCCCGACCGGCCCTGCCACACGTCCGGCGACGACGAGACCGTGGTACGCAGCGCCCCGAGCAGTTGTTCGAGCTCTCCGTGGGAGTCCTCGATCTGCCGCGCCGCCGTCTCCATGGTCGCGACGTCGGTCGCCACCCGATTCGAACTGCCCTGCCCTGGTTGCGTCACGCCTGTCTCCTCTGCAGTTCCGCGTTCCGTGTCCCTTCGGACCCCCGTGGCCGAAGCGGTTCGCGCCTACACCGATTGGACGCAGTGCCGGGCCGTCAGGTTCCCTTCTCGGCGAACGAGGCGATCCGCTACGCGACCGTCACCGTGTGCACGGCCTGCTCGCATTCGTTCTTGATGCCCGACCATTCGCCGGTGAGGAATTGGCATCCGACCGCGACCTGGATGCCGGACTCGACCACGACGAACCAGCGCACGAGCGAGAAGTCGTCCGGCGCCTCCACATAGGCGATCACCGGACGGTCCGCGAAGGTGGTGTCGGCGTCGAGGTCGCGGATCACCTCGCCTCGTTCGGCCGCGCGGCGGGCCAGCACCTCCCCCACGCCGGCCAAGTCCAGATGACGACGAAGAATGCTGTGCACCAGCACTATTCGGCGATCACTCCCGCCCACCGGGACGAGTTCGGCACGGTCGGCACGGGCCGGGCCACGAAGCGCCCACCCCTCCGGCAGCTCCAGCCGGACGGGCCCGAGCACGTGCCGCACCGAAGGAGCCCTCGGCGTGGGAGATCTCGTCCCCGGGGTCACGCCGCCCGCGTCGCCCGCGGCGGGATCGTTCACGATTTCCTCGTGCAGGTCCGCACGGTGTCCGGAAGTCCACACCAGGCCGACAGCTGCCACGGCTGCCACGGCGGCCACGACTGCGACGACTGCGACGACGGCAACGCCCCGACGCATCCGGCCGACCGGCCGGGACGCCGGCTCGGTGTGCAGCCAGCGCGGTGCCGCCGCCGCGTCCGCCGGCGGCTCGGGGCCGGGATCCGGCACCGCGGCCAGCATCTCGGACGCTGCGACCGGTAGCACCCGGATGCCACGGCCGAGCCGCTCGGCGATGCGCTCGCACAGCGGCATTCCGGGTGGCTCGCCCGGACTGCCCGTCACGAGGACGACGTCCGGATCGACGGACCCACACACGTTCCGTATCAGCTCGTCGAGCCGGCGGGCCCCGGCCGGAGAGTCCAGCAGCCCCTCGTCCAGGTCGGAATCCCGGGCGAGCCGGTCGACCTCGCCGTCGGGGGTGGTCAGCGCCGTCGTCGTCACACCGGCGCCGTCGACCTCCACGACCGCGTACCGCTCGCCGTCGCCCGGCGGCGCGGTGCGGCGCGCGGCGACCGCGGCGGTCACGAGGACGGCGTGCCGCGCGACCTGCCGCGCGGCCGTGTGCAGCTGCGCTCGACGACGTTCGCCCCACTCGGTGGGATGCACCACCGTCACGGTGTCGAGATCGTCCGGTGCCCCTGCCGTCGCCGCCGCGTACCCGAGCAGGGCGGCCGGGTGCGCATCGTCGTCCGAACGGAGCTCGGGCGCCGCGGCGGGAATCGTCACGGTCCGATCGGCCCACCGTGCGTGGATCCGTCCCGGGACGACCTGCATATGCAGCGTGCGGACGTCGCTCATTGCGGGGGCAGCCAGGCCGTCTGCACGAGCGTCTCCCCGTCGCGCTGCACGAGGGTGCCCCGCCCGGGCGGCATCGGACGCGGACGCGCGGTACCCACGAGTGCACCCTCCTCGCGGTTGCCGCTCATCACGAGACCGGCCGACGACAGTTCCCGCAGCCGCGCGATGACCGGTTCGAAGAGTGCCCGCCCGGCCCCTCCGGAGCGGCGTGCCAGGACCAGGTGCAGCCCGACGTCCTTGGCCTGGGGCAGGTATTCGAGCAGGGGCGTCAGCGGCGACTGGCTCGCGGCGGAGACGAGGTCGTAGTCGTCGACGACGACGAAGACCTCGGGTCCCGACCACCAGGAGCGTTCCCGCAGCTGCTGCTGGGTGACGTCGGGACCGGGCATCCGCCGCTCGAACACCGCCGCTAGGTCGCGGGACATCGCCGACAACGTCACGGCGGACGGTGCGTATCCGCCGAGGTGGTCCCCCTCCACGACGCCGAGCAGGGTGCGCCGGTAGTCCCCGACGATGATGCGGGCCTGCGCCCCCGTGCGGGACTCCATGAGGCTGCGGCAGATGCCGCGGAGCACCGTCGTCTTCCCGCAGCCCGAATCGCCGAAGACGAGCAGGTGAGGCTGTTCGGCGAAGTCGATCCCCACGGGGGCCAGTTCGGCCTCGTCGATGCCGAGCGGCACGAACAGCCGCCGTTCCCCGGCCGCGCCGCCGCCGGCGGCCCACCGGTCGCCGAGGGCGGCCAGGACGTCGGCGCGATCGACGAGGTCGGGCAGCATCCGGACGACCGGGGCGGGGCGACCCGGTGCGGCCGCGGCGACGGCGGCCACGGCGTCCGCCAGTCCCGCGGCGAGATCGACGGTCTCGGAGCTGCCGTCGACCCGCGGCAGCGCGGCCAGTACGTGCAGCCCGTCACGGTCGATGCCCCGGCCCGGCCGGCCCTCGGGTACCGCCGCCGCCTTCTTACGGCCGTACTCGGAGTCGGCGGGATCACCGAGGCGCAGCTCGAGACGGGTCCCGAGGTGGTCCCGCATCGCCGGTCGCACGTCACCCCAGCGCGGCGCGGTGAGCACCACGTGGATGCCGAAGGACAGCCCCTGGGCGGCCAGCACCGCGACCTGCGGCTCCAGGGCCTCGAAGTCCTGCCGGATGCTGGGCCAGCCGTCGATCACGAGGAACACGTCGCCGAAGGCGTCCACGTCCGCACCCGGCCCGCCGCCGGCCCGGCGACGGCGCAACTCGGCCATCGATTCGAGGCCGAGTTCGCCGAATCGGCCCTCCCGGCGCCGCAGCAGGGCGGTCAGCTCGGCGATCGTCCGGCGGACGCGGTCGGCGTCCAGCCGGTTGGCGACCGAGCCGACGTGCGGGAGGCCGGCGAGGCCGGCCAGCGCCCCGCCGCCGAAGTCCAGACAGTAGAACTGCACCTGTTCGGACGTGTGCGTCATCGCCATCGACAGGACGAGGCTGCGGAGCATCGTCGACTTGCCGGAGCGCGGTCCTCCGACGACGACCACGTTGCCGGCCGAGCCGGAGAGGTCCACCACCAGCGGATCCCGCCGTTGCTCGAAGGGGCGGTCCACGATGCCGATCGGCGTGCGCAGGATGCTCCGCGGCAGCACGTCACCGGTCAGCAACGACCGGGGAAGGAGCCGGTCCAGGCTCGGCGCCGCATCGAGAGGCGGCAGCCAGACCTCGTGCGCGGGTGCGCCGTGGCCGCGGACCTGCGCGACGAGGACATCGAGCACGGAGCGGCTTTCCTCGGCAGGGAGGGGATCGTCGCCGGGCTCGACCGGCTCGGGAACGGGTTCGGGCTGCGCCAGGGGCACTTCCGCGGTGGTGAACAGCCGCGACCGGGCGGCTGCAGTGCCGTGCCGGGTCACCGACCGGTCCGAGCGGCGACGCTCGTAGGGCCCCGACACGTAGGCGGCAGCGAACCGCACGATCTCCGCCGAGTCGCACTTGAGGTATCCGGCTCCCGGCGAGGGCGGCAGGTGGTAGGCGTCGGGGACGCCGAGAACACTTCGGGATTCGTTGGCCGAGAAGGTTTTCAGTCCAATGCGGTACGACAGATGACTGTCGAGTCCGCGTAACCGGCCCTCGTCGATTCGCTGACTGGCGAGCAGCAGATGCATGTGCAGGGACCGCCCCAGCCGGCCGATCGCGGCGAACAGGTCCGCGAAGTCCGGCTGCTGCGTGAGCAACTCCGAGAACTCGTCCACGACGACGACCAGCGCCGGCAACGGTGCCAGCGCTGCACCGCCGGCGCGGGCGCGTTCGTAGTCGCCCACGTTCGCGAAGTTACCTGCCGCACGCAGAAGCTCCTGCCTGCGGTTCATCTCGCCCTCGAGGGCATCCTTCATCCGATCGACCATGGCCAGCTCGTCGGCGAGATTGGTGATCACCGCCGCGACGTGCGGCGCCGACTCGAGTCCGAGAAAGGTTGCGCCGCCCTTGAAGTCGACGAGAACGAGATTCAGCGACTCGGGGGCGTGCGTCGCGATCAGACCCAGTACCAGGGTTCGCAACAGCTCCGATTTTCCCGAGCCGGTGGCGCCGATGCACAATCCGTGCGGGCCCATGCCACCCTCGGCGGCCTCCTTCAGGTCCAGTTCGACCGGTGTGCCGTCGGTTCCGATTCCGATCGGGACCCGCAACCGGTTGCGCCCCCGCCGCGGCGACCATGCCCGGCCGGGGTCGAACTGTGCGACGTCGCCGAGCCCGAGCAGCTCCTCCCACCGGTCCGGCCGATTCTCACCGGCACCGGACTCGGCGGCCCGGTGGGTGGCTCGGTACGGCGCCAGTCGCCGCGCCGCCGTCTGTGCCTGCGCCACGCTTGCTCCGTCCGGCACCGCGAAGGTCTCCACCCGCTCGCCGGCGCGGGCACCCAGGCGTCCCGGACCGACAACGAGTTCGAGTCCGCGGGAGGCCGCCGCGACGGGCATCGACGCGCACAGGTCCAGGATCGTGACGGAGTCGAGTCCGTCGTCGAGGATCCCCGAACCCGAGCCGTGTACGCCCCCGTCGATCACGATCACCAGTTGGGGCACACCGTCGACCGGGGCCGCGTTGCGGGCGAATCGCCCGCGCCCCGTCAGGCGGTCGGCGAATGCGGCCTCGAGATCGCGGACCGACCCGAACACGGCGCGGGCGCTACCCGCCCCGTCGACGATCTCGTGGTTCTGCACGTGCGGCAGCCACTTGACCCAGTCCCACTCGTCAGCCGTGTCCGGCCCGCACACGACGGCGATTCGCAGGACCTCCGTGCTGTGGAAGGTGCACAGTTGCAGGAGCATCGCGCGTACCAGATCGCGTGCCGTGCGGCGGTCGCCGCCGAACGACACGGCCGCGAACCCGCGCAGCGACACCGCGGTCGGCAGAGCCGGCACGACCGAGTGCGCGCGCACGAACCGCCGCAGCGACACGGCTGCCACCGGTTCGAGGTCCTCGACGGGACCGGTGTCGGGAGCGATCAGCCGGGTCGCGAGACGTTGGCCGCTGAGCCCGACCCGGACGTGGCAGAAGTCGGCGTCGGTGCCGCCACGTTCCCACATGCGTACCGTCCCCGCGAGCGTCCACAGCACGGCCGGGTCGGGATGCGTCCATTCGAGGGCGCGCCGCTGCCGGTCCGCGGTGTCGTGGACCTCCCGCCGGAGACCGTCGAGATACCGCAGGTAGTCCTTTCGATCCTCGTCCGCCTCCGCCGCTTTCGCTCCGCCTCCGCGGCTGCCCGCGAACATGCCGACCATCGAGACGACCATCATGAGCGGGAAGACGAGCGACATCGGGCTCCGCGCCGCCCCGGAACCGAACATCAGCGCCACCATGCCGATCATCGCCGCGACCATCACGACCGGCAGCAACTTCGCCAGGAGATTGCCCGGCGTCGAGCGCGGAATCTCCGGCGGGGCCTGCATTCCCACCTCGCCCACCGGTACGCGCGGCACCTCGCGCCGCGGCCTGCGCACGAACCGCACTGTCCCCACGAACCGCACTGTGCTCACGAACCCACCCCCACCGCCCCACCACGGCAGCCGTCCTCGCGACGGCCGTCCCCCCACGGTCGACGAAGGGTAACGCACACCGGATGGATCGGCATGCAGGCGGACGCGACGGCGTCTGCGCGAGGCGATGTCGTATCGTCTCCGCGAGGTCCGGGCGGGCGGGCGAGCCCGTCCGGACCGAAGCACGGTCGGGGGACGACGGGGGGATGGACGATGACGGCTGCGCATACCGAACCGGGGCGGATCGACCCACCCGAACTCTGCCGGGTGACCGTGCTGGCACGGCACACACAGGTCGATCTCGCCCTGCCCGGCGACGTGCCCGTCGCCTTGATCGTGCCCGGCGTCGTCGACCTCGTCGCGAGTCACCGCGCCGTCAACGACTTCGACCCCTCCGTCGAGCGGGTCGAGCCCGAAGCATGGGCGCTGGCCCGCCTCGGTTCGTCGCGGCTCGCGGCGGCACTGAGTCTGCACGAGCAGGGCGTCCGCGACGGCGATCTGCTCGTGCTCGAGGACGCGTCGACACCGGCGCCACCCCCGCTGTTCGACGACGTGACCCACAGCGTCGCGACCGCCGACGAGGCCGGGACGGGCCGCTGGTCGCCGGGCGCGGCGGCGACGGTCGCGGCAGCGGTCACCCTGTCCGCGACGGCGGTCGGTGCGGGGGCTCTGCTGCGCCTTTCCGCGCCGGAGGGACGGCTTGCCGCCGGGGCCGGCTGCGGCGCACTCGCCGTCCTGCTCCTGCTCGCCGGGATCCTGCTCGGCCGGGCCCGCGACGACCGTCGCCCCGTGGCGCTGCTGTGCGCCTGCGCGGTGCCGGCCGCCTTCGTCACCGGAATCCTCGTGGTGCCGGGGGCCTTCGGACCGGCACACTCGATGCTCGGTGCGGTCCTGTCGGGGGCCGCGGCAACCCTGGTCCTGGTCTCGGCCGACGTCGGACGGGTGCCCTTCACCGCGGTTGCCGCCGTCGCCGCGGTGGCGGCGGCCGCCTTCCTCGTCGCCACCTCGGGAATCCCCGCGTCCGCGGTCGGAGCCGGAGTCGTCGTCACGGCGATGCTGACCGTGACGTTCGCTCCCCGGCTCGCCATGAAGCTCGCCGACCTGCCGCTGCCCCCGGTACCCGGCCCCGGCGCGGGAGCACCCCGGATCGAGGACGGAGAGGACGGCCCAGACGGCGAGGACCGGTCCCTGCCCGATCGGGGCGAGCTCGCGGCGGCCGCCGCGCGGGCACGCGACCACCTCACCGGTCTCGTCGGTGCGGGAGCCGTTCTGACCGTCGCCGGTGCGTGGTGCGCGGCAGCCCCGCTGTCCGGGGACGACCCCGTCGGACCGGGCACCGCCCTGGCGCTCGCCGCTGCGGCGGTGATCATGCTGCGGGGCCGCACCTATACCGACGCGCGCCAGGCGACGCTGCTGGTGGCAGGCGGCGCATCCGTGCCGGTAGCCCTGCTCGCCGCGGCCGCGATCAGCGGATCCGTGCCGCCCGTCGCGGTCTTCGCCCTCGCCGCGGGCGTCGCGGCCGCAGCGCTGGTGTTCGGCGTGGCCGCCCCGCGTCGCTCGTTCACTCCGGTGCAGCGGCGCGCCGCCGAGCTCGTCGAGTACGCGACGATCGCGACGGTCCTGCCGCTGGCCTGCTGGGTCACGGGGCTCTACGCCGCCGTCCGCGGGATCTGACGTGGCCCGCGGGGCACGTCTCTTCCTCGTCGCTCTGGTGCTGACGACCTCGTCCTTCGGCACGGCCCCGTTCGCCGGGGCGCAGCCCCCGCCCGCCGATGCCGGGAGCCTGCCTCCCCCCGCGGCGCCCGGCCCCGTCGACGATACCGCGCAACGTTCGCCGTGCACCACCGTCGCCACCGTCGACGACACCGCCTCGATCCCGGAACCGCAACGCCTCCTGGATTTTCCGGCCGTGTGGCCGTTGACGCGCGGCGCGGGCCAGCTCGTGGCGGTGATCGACACCGGAGTGGGCCGGAACGCCAGGCTGCCCGGGCTGGTCCCCGGTGGGGACTACGTCTCCTCGGGCGACGGGACGCAGGACTGCGACGCCCACGGGACCCTGGTGGCGGGACTCGTCGCGGCCCGCCCGGTCGCCGGGTCGGGATTCGCCGGCGGCGCCCCGGACGCGCGGATCCTCACCGTGCGCCAGTCCAGCCGCCACTTCTCGGCGCACCGGCCGGACGCCGACGACCAGGATGCGCGCACGTCACCCGGCTACGGCAACGTGCGCACGATGGCGATGGCGGTGCGCCACGCCGCGGATCGCGGCGCCACCGTCATCAACATCTCCGAGGTCGCCTGCGCTCCGGCCGCAGAAGGGATCGACGACCCCGAACTCGGGGCGGCGGTGCGGTACGCGACGGAGGTGAAGGACGCCGTCGTCGTCGCCGCCGCCGGGAATGTGGAGGAGCGCTGCCGGGGGTCGAATCCGCACGGACTCGATCCGCTCCGCCCGGGCGAGGATCCCTGGCGTGCGGTCACGACCGTGGCCTCGCCGGCCTGGTACGACGACTACGTACTGACGGTCGGTTCGGTCGAGCCCGACGGCTCACCGTCGAGCTTCAGCCTGCCGGGACCGTGGGTGGATGTCGCCGCACCCGGCAGCGGTGTGGTCTCCCTGCATCCCACCGCGGACGGCCTCGTCGACGCCTATCGGGGAGCACAGGGCCCGATTCCGGTGTCGGGCACCAGTTTCGCGGCGCCACTCGTATCCGCGACCGTCGCGCTGGTACGGGCACGATTTCCGCATCTCGATGCCCGCGCCGTCGCGCTGCGGATCGAGGCCACGGCGCACGCGCCGGCCGAGGGCTGGAATCCGCGGGTGGGACACGGCGTCATCGACCCGTTCGCGGCGGTGACCGCCCCGTGGACGGAAGAGCGTCCGCAGGTGCCCCGTTCGGTGGCCGTCGCATCCCCGGCACCACCGGCGCCGACGGATCAACGGCCCCGGAACGTCGCGGTCGTCGCGGCGACTGTGGTGCTCGTGATCGTGGGAGCGACAGCGTCGCTGCGACGCCGGCGTCAGCTGCCGGCGCCGACCGGCGCCGGGTCCGGATCGGGTGCGACGCCGTCGTGAGCGACGAGCGCCTCCGCCCGCCCGAGTGCCGGTCCCGGCGCGAACAATTCGACGATCTGCCACGGCGCGGGCACGGGTTCGGAGAATCCCAGGGCGGTCGCGGCGTCCGCGTCGACGATGCCGTACCGCACGCCGGTGTCGGCGACGTAGAAGAGGGCGCCGCGCCGCGCACTGTCCGGCGCGACGGAGGTGGTCTGCACGAACGCGCCGCGGCCGGGCGCGAGGTACGCGCTGTCGGCCTCGGGCCCGCCACCGTCCGCCTGAGCCAGGGACACCGGCACCGCCCCCTCGGGTAGCGGCAGTGCCGAGCCTGCCGACACCTCGACGACGGACCGCGACTGTCCGTCCGCGGCGGCCTCCGGGGTCCACGTCAGGCATCCGACGGGGCGGTCGCCGGCATCGACGACCGTGGGCACGGTCGTGGGGAAGGTGTCCACGTCGAGACCCCGCACGGCCGGCGCGTCCCGTAGCAGATCCGGCGGGACGGCAGGGATCTCCGCGGCGCCCTGCGAATCGGTGAAGTGGACGATCTGTGCCGTCGCCTCGGACACCTCCTGCACACCGTCGCGCAGCACGACGTAGAACTTCTTCCCGTCCGGCACTGCGACGCGGACCACCGAACCGACGGTCAGCGAGCCGATAGGATAGCGGGGCTCGTCGCCGGCGCCGGGGATCCGCGGAGCCTCGAGCCGCGGCACCTCCGGGATGGCGGCGAGCAGGGCCGGACCGACGGGACGCGCCATGCCGGCATCGAGGCCGAGAACGCGGGTGAGCGCGCGGTCCGACAGGTCGACTTCGGCGCGCGATCCGCGGTACACCAGATGGTGCCTGCCGTCGGCCGCGACGAGCAGGGCCTCGTCGTCGGTGAGCGGTCGTGCGCGGTCGCCGTAGGCGGGCTCCCCGGCGGCGACAATTGTGGTGACCGAGCGGCTTCCGTCGGAGGCCACGGTGTCGCACACCGTCCACGACAGCGGTTCCGCGACGTGTGCCAGCGCCGACGGCGCACCGGGGATGCCGACGAGGGAACCCCGTGGGCGCGTCTCGAATTCCTCGTCGGCGACGACGGTGGGCTCGTCGGGCCGCCCGAGCACCAGGCGGGCGGAGGCCAGGTTGAGCACCGGATGGAAGGTGCCGTCGATCGCGACCAGCATCGCGCCGGATTCGCGACCCACCACGATGGTGGCATCGCCGATCTTGTCCTGCGGGCGGAACAGGGCGAGTGCGGCGCAGCCCGCGAGTCCGACACAGGCGAGGACGGCACCCACCGCCAGCGCGCGTGACTGCGACCGCATCGGGTCGTGGATCATCCGCACGTCCCGCCGCACCAGTGCATGCTCCATGCGGCGCACCAGAAACCGGTAGCCGTTGACCTGCCAGCGCGTGGTCGGCTGCGCTCCCATCGATCCTCCCCCGTACGACGCCCCCTCCGCCGCAACACAGTACAGTTCCGGCGGGGAACATCGGGGGGACCGGGCCGTCGCTCGGGGGGAACGGGGGAATCGTCGTGCAGCATGGGGTTTTCCGGCGGCCACGGCGCCGCTCCGCGGCCGGGGTCGTGCGGGCGCAGTGTGCAGCGCTGATCGGGTGGACGATCGCGGCGGCCGCCGGCGCCCCGCTTCCCGCTTCGGTGGTCGTGGCGGCGCTGGCCGCGGTGTCGGTGGTGGTCCCGGTCCGGGGGCGCGACGCCGTCGACTGGTCGCGGGAATGGTGGCGATTCCGGAACCGTCCGATCCGTACCGCCCCGGTGATCGTCGACGTCGCCGCGGCCGGCGACGGACCTGTCGGGGTGTGCTGGGACGGCTCGGCCGTCGTCGCGGTCGTGGAGCTGGTGCCGACGGGCGGCGACCTCACCCGGCTGACACGCGACCGGGCAGATCCCCTGCGCCGGCTTCCGCTGGCGGCGATCGCCGCGTGCCTCTCGCGGCACGACGTCGAACTCGACGGGATCGACGTCGTCGCGCACGGCCGCCGGGCGTGCGACGAGACCGTGGCCGGCGAGGCATACGGGAGCCTGGTCGGTCCGCTGCCCGCCGCCGGGACCCGCACGGTGTGGCTCGCGCTGCGGTTCGACGCCCTCGCCTGCCCGGCCGCGGTGGCGCGCCGGGGCGGCGGGGCCGAGGGCGCGGCACGCGCCGTGAGCATCGCGGCGCGCCGGGTCGTGCGGGCGTTGGCGGAACAGCACCACGCCGCGCGGATCCTCGACGCGGGAGAGATCACCCGGGCGGTGGAGTCCGTCACCGGATGCGCGGATCCGCTACTGCTCGAGGAGGATCGCGACGCGGTACGGCTTCCCGGCGGTCTCAGCCGGGCCTCGGTCGTCGAACCGGGTCACCTCGACCGGGCGACCTTGACCCGCGTCTGGTCGGAGCCGCTGTCGTCGGCGACGATCACGGTGCGCCTGCGACCCGGCACCGAGCCCGGAACCGTGCGGGTGGGGGCGGTGCTGCGCGGAACGAGCCGGTCCCCCGAGCCGAGCCGCCGGATGCCGGGCACTCGGCGGTTGTGGAGTCGCGAACTGGACGGGTTGCTGGCGTCGACGCCGACGGCCGCGGCGGGGCTCGAGGATCTGGTCCCCCTGCGCACCGTGCAGCTCGGCGACGCCGACGCCCTGACCCTGCCGGTGACAGGATGCGGGCAGGTGGTCGGGGCGGACGAATCCGGAGCGGCCGTGTCAGCTCGCGTGACCGGCCGGGGCGTGCGCACCGTCTACGTCGCCGGGGAGCTGTACCTGGCGCAGCAGCTGGTGTTCCGGTCGGTCGCGATCGGCGCGCGGGTGGCGATCCACACCGATCGCGCCTCGGCCTGGCGCCCCCTGCTCGCCGCCGCGGGACCGGACCGGTTGCGCCTCGGTGGCGACGAGCGGGGTTTCGACACGATCGTGTACGACGGTGTGCGCCCGGCGGCGGTTCCCGCCGGGGCGACCGCGATCCACGTGCACGTGGATCCGGATCGGTGGCCGCGTGAGCGCCCGGACGTGTCGATCCTGCAGCCCGGAGCGGCCGGGGATCGGGTGGTGCTCACGGCTGGGGGCCGCCGGGTGTCGTTGTCGCTGGTGAGTGTCGGCGCCGAAGCCGCGTTCCTCGGTCGTCCGCGCGCGGGTGGGCGCAGCCGGGTTCCTCAGCCCGGGTAGGGTTCGGCGCTCTGTCCGGCGCGCACGGTCCGTGCCCACCAGGCGAGCTGGGTCAGCATCCGCTGGGCCGCATCTGCGGCGGCGCCGTCGGTGGTGGTGCCGTCGGCGGCGAAGGCGTGCTTGACGCGGTGGAAGCTGACCGATTCGCGCACGGGAACCATGTGCACCTCTACGACGACCTGCCGGAGTTGTTCGACGGCGCGCAGACCGCCGGAGAGCCCGCCGTAGGAGACGAATCCGACCGGCTTGGTGCGCCATTCGTGTTTGACGGTGTCGAGGGCGGTCTTCAGGGCGGCCGGATAGCCGTGGTTGTACTCGGAGGTGACGATCGCGAACGCGTCGGCCGCACCGATGCGCCGGGTGAACGCCTCGGCCTCCCGGCCGCCGGACAGATCCTGCGGCAGCGGGGTGTCGGCGAGGTCGAGCACGCCGACGTCGAACTCGCGGCGTTGCCGCGCGGCGGCGGCGAACCAGTCGGCGACGACGGGCGCGATCCGCCCGGCCCGCACGCTGGCGACGACGATCTCGAGACGAATCGGGGCTTCGGCGTCCATGGCCCGATGGTAGGCGGGTCAGGCGGTGAGGCCGTGGGTGAGCAGGGCGGCGAGTTCGCGGTAGGCCTGGGCGTCCGGCAGGCCGATGGCCTCGGCGACGTGGCGCTGCTGGATGCGGACCATGACGGCGGCGACGACGTCGGCGACGAACGCGGCGTGCACGTCGCGCAGTTCGCCGGTGGCGACTCCGACGGCGATGAGGTCGCGGACGCGTTCGGCGGCGAGCCGGGTGTTGCGCTCGTAGACCTCACGGGCGGCGGGGGCGGCAGCCATGTCCTCCATGAACTGCGCGGAGGCGGGTTCGAGTTGCCGGCCGACGGCCTCGAGGTAGCCGCGGATGCGGTCGACGGCGCCGCTGCGGCCGTCGAGCTCGGCTTCGACGCGCTCGGTCGCGCCGCGGAAGAAGTGCACGGTGGCGGCCCGGACGAGGCGGTCCTTGCTCTCGGCGAGGGCGTACAGGGTCGACTTGGAGCAGTGCAGGCGGGCGGCGATGTCGTCGAGGGTGAAGCGGGCGAAGCCCTCGGCGAGAAACAGCGCGACGAGCTGGTCGAACAGTTGCGCCTGCCGCGCCGTGCCGCGCCGGGTTCCCGCTCTTGTCATACTGCAGATAGTACTGCAGTATCGTTCTCAGTACTATTTTCCGAGCGAGGAGTCACCGTGCCCGTCGAGCGCCTGCTGCCCACCCCCGAGGCCTACGACCTCATCGAGCTGACCCGCGACGTCGCGGACAAGGTTCTCGCGCCGCGGGTCGTCGAACACGAGCGCAACGAGACGTTCCCCGAGGGCGTGTTCCCCGCCCTCGGCGCGGCGGGACTGCTGAGCCTGCCGTACCCGGAGGAGTTCGGCGGCGGGAATCAGCCGTACGAGGTGTACCTGCAGGTGCTCGAGGAGCTCGGCGCCCGCTGGGCGGCCGTCGCGGTCGCGGTGAGTGTGCACGGCCTGTCGTGCTTCGCGCTGGCCACCCACGGCACCGAGGAGCAGAAGGCCCGGTGGTTGCCCGCCATGCTCGGCGGCGAGACGATCGGCGCCTACAGCCTGTCCGAGCCGCAGGCCGGGTCCGATGCCGCGGCCCTGACCTGCCGCGCGACAGCCGTGGACGGCGGCTACCGGATCTCCGGATCGAAGGCGTGGATCACCAACGGCGGCAAGGCGGACTTCTACACGCTGTTCGCCCGGACCTCCGACGCCGGCTCCAAGGGCATCTCCTGCTTCCTCGTGCCCGCCGGAACCGAGGGCCTCAGCTTCGGCAAGCCCGAGGAGAAGATGGGCCTGCATGCCATCCCCACCACGACCGCCCACTACGACGATGCGTTCGTCCCCGAGGAGCGCCGCATCGGGGCCGAGGGGCAGGGCCTGCCGATCGCGTTCAGCGCCCTCGATTCGGGCCGCCTCGGGATCGCGGCCGTCGCGGTGGGTCTCGCGCAGGCCGCGCTCGACGAGGCCACCGCCTACGCCAAGGAGCGCAAGGCGTTCGGCAAGAAGATCATCGACCATCAGGGCCTCGGATTCGTCCTGGCCGACATGGCCGCGGCGGTGGACTCGGCCCGCGCCACCTACATCGACGCCGCGCGCCGCAAGGACGCCGGTCTGCCCTACTCGCGGCAGGCGTCGGTCGCCAAGCTCGTCGCGACCGACGCGGCGATGAAGGTGACCACCGACGCCGTGCAGGTACTCGGCGGCTACGGCTACACCCGGGACTTTCCCGTCGAGCGCTTCATGCGGGACGCGAAGATCACCCAGATCTTCGAGGGGACGAACCAGATCCAGCGGCTGGTCATCGCGCGGCACCTGGCGGGCTGACGGTGTGAACTCCCGGCCGCGCCGGGGTGTGAACTCCCGGCCGCGCCGGGGTGTGAACTCCCGGCCGTGCCGGGTGTCGAAGGCCCGGTCGAGCCGGGGCGCGGGCCCGCAGCGGTGCCGGGGCGCGCGGCCGTCCTCCCCGGCGGCACGCGCACCCCGGCACTGCCGGGATAACTCGTGCCGCGGAATCTGAAACATCCTCCTGTCAGATTTCGCGAACCGCCTGCTACCGTGCGCCGGTGGACAGACATCGTCGACGGGGTCGCAGAGCCGTGGACCGAGTGGAGAGGGCGGCCGACGCCGCGGAGACGGTGGCGCCACTCGCCGAGCTCGGCGTCCTGTTCCTGCGGGTCCTGACGCTGCCGTTCCGCGCGCTCGCGGCGCTGCTCCGGATGATCGCGGACTGACCTCGGAACCCTCGCCGTGCCCCGGTATCCTGCGTCACATTTTCTGGGCAAAGCGGACATCCTGTACTTAGATCTTGGTTGGACGTACGTCCAGGATTTGTCCATCGACATCGGAGGTAATCCCCATGCTGCTCGGCTCGCTCGGCTCCCTGGTCGACCACGTGCTCTCCTTCCTCAGCTGGCTGATCTGAGAGAAGCCTCGACGCGCGTAGCGAAAGGGGCGAGGTCACCCGACCTCGCCCCTTGCCGTTTCCGTCGCTCGTGCCGGACCGCGCTACGCGCCGATCGCCTCGGCGAGAATCGGCCAGGACTCGTGCAGCGCATCCTGCCAGTATCCCCACGAGTGCGTGCCCTCTGCCGCTGTGCTGAAGGTCGCCTCGATCCCGAGTTCGTCGAAGGTCCGTCGCAGCCGCTCGGTGCACTGTGCCGTAGCCGCCTCGATGGATCCGAGGACGAGTAGGTCGACCGGATCCACCTGCCCGCCCAGGGCCGCCTCGTGCGGACCCGGCAGGCCACCGCCGGAGGAGATGTACAGCGTCGTCCCGCGCAACTTCTCCGCGTTCAGCGCCGCGTCGTTGGCGATCCACCCCGGCCCTCCGATCGGGCCCCACATGTTCTCGACCTCGCCGCCCCCGATCGTGACGACGGCTTCGACGTAGCTGCGCCCAGGATCGCTGCTCGTCTGCGCGCACCCGCTGTAGGACGCCACCGCCTCGTACAGTCCCGGCGACTGCTGCGCGAGGGCCAGCACCGAACTGCCCGACATCGACATCCCCGCCACGGCGTTGCGACCGTCGGCGCCCAGTGCCGCGTCCACGACCGGCGGCAGTTCCGACGTCAGGAACGTCGCCCACCGGTGCCGGCCGAGCTTCGGGTCGTCACGGACCCAGTCCGTGTAGTACGAGAAGGCCCCGCCCACCGGGGTGACGACGTTGACGTTCTTGCCGTCGAAGAACTCGCGGACGTCCGTCTGCTCCCGCCAGTTCGCGGCGTCCTCGCCCCCACCCGCTCCATTGAGCAGGTAGAAGGTCGGCCGGGCAGCGGAAGTGTCGGCGGGCCGGATCACCTCGACCGGGATCACCCGGTCCATGGACGGTGAGTACACGTGCAACACCCAGTCGCGCGCGGTTCGCTCCTCCACGTGATCGACGTAGGCCCCGGCCGGAGCCGGCTCGGCGGCCGCCGGTGCCGTCAGCAGGGACGCCGCGGCGAGCAGGGCCGCCGCGACCGTCGCGCCTCGCCGCCGGATCGCGGGCAGGTCGAGCACTGTGCCTCCCTCACATGCCGATCCCCCGGCCGGGCCGGCCGGGGGACGTGCTCGTCGGAACATATCACCGGCGGGTTCGGCCGCGGGTCAGCAGCAGCCGGGACCGACGGGCCCACGTACCTCGCGGGTGGCCGCGTTGCGTGCCGCGAGTTCGTCGTCGGGGGGATAGTCGACGCCGACGAGGCTGAGTCCGTGCGCCGGAGCCACGGCCACGGCCGCGGCGCGCTGCCGTTCGTCGAGCAGCGCGGTCGTCCACTCGACACTGCGCCGCCCCTCCCCTACCGCGAGCGCCGCCCCGACGAGGCTGCGCACCATCGACCAGCAGAACGCGTCCGCGCTCACGTGCGCGGTGAGGATGTCCCCTGTGCGCGTCCAGTCGAAGCGTTGCAGTTCGCGGACCGTCGTCGCACCGTCGCGCCGCTTGCAGAAGGCGGCGAAGTCGTGCAGGCCCAGCAGCGACCGCGAGGCGGCACGCATGGCGTCGACGTCCACCGGTTTGGGCCAGGCGACGGTGTCGCGGGCCCGCAGCGGCTCGGCGCCGTAGACGGCGGTGGTGAGCCGGTACTCGTAGTGCCGGCGGACCGCCGAGAAACGGGCGTCGAAGTGGGGCGGGGCGACGGAGATGCCGGTGACGCGGACGTCGCGCGGCAGGAACCGCGCGAGCCGCCGCACCAGGCGGGCGAGGTCGTCCGGAAGGGTAGCGGTGGGGACGTCGACGTGCGCGACCTGACCGGACGCGTGCACCCCGGCGTCGGTCCGCCCGGCGACCGTGAGCTGGACCGGAGTGCGTACGACCGCCCCGAGCTTCTCTTCGATCTCCCCGCACACCGTCCGTCGTCCGGGCTGCCGTGCCCAGCCGGAGAAGTCGGTGCCGTCGTAGGCGATGTCGAGCCGCAGCCGGGTGCTGTCCTCACCGGCGGCGGACGGGTTCTCGAAAGCAACGGGCCCGCCGCCCCGGTGGGGGGCGACGGGCTCGTTCGCTTCAGCGGATGCCGAAACCAAGTGGACTAGTCCTTCTTGGCCTCGTCGGCGTCCTTGGCGTCGGCCGCGGTGGCGGTCTCGTCCTCGATCGCGTCGACGACGGCGTCCGCGTTCTCGACCTGCGCGTCGGAGGCGTCGGCCTCGACGGCCTCGACGACGTTCTCCTCGGCCGGGGCCTCGGTGGCCGGCGCGCTCTGCGAGGCGGCGACGCGACGGGCGCGGTCGGCCTCGGAGGTGACGGTCTTCTCCTTGACGAGCTCGATGATCGCCATGGGAGCGTTGTCACCCTTGCGCGGCATCGTCTTGACGATGCGCGTGTAGCCGCCGTTGCGGTCCTCGTAGAACGGGCCGATCTCCGCGAACAGCGTGTGGACGACGTCCTTGTTGCGGATGACCTTCAGCACCTCACGACGGTTGGCCAGCGTGCCGGCCTTCGCGTGCGTGACGAGCTTCTCGGCGTAGGGCCGCAGGGCCTTGGCCTTGGCCTCGGTGGTGGTGATGCGGCCGTGCTCGAAGAGCGCGGTGGCCAGGTTGGCCAGCAGCGCCTTCTGGTGCGAGGCCGACCCGCCGAAGCGGGCACCCTTCTTGGGCTTGGGCATGATGAATCTCCTAGTAACGGACCGTGAGCTGCTACAGCTGCTCGGTCTCGGCGTAGTCCTCGTTCCCCTCGGCGTCGCCGAAGGAACCGGCGTCCGTGTCGCTCCAGGTACCGGTCGCGGCGTCGTAGCCGGCGACGGTGCTCGGGTCGAAGGACGCGGGGCTGTCCTTGAGGGAGAGGCCGAGCGAGTGCAGCTTGACCTTCACCTCGTCGATGGACTTCTGACCGAAGTTGCGGATGTCGAGCAGGTCGGACTCCGTGCGTGCCACGAGCTCACCGACGGTGTGCACACCCTCGCGCTTGAGGCAGTTGTAGGACCGGACCGTGAGGTCGAGATCCTCGATGGGGAGTCCGAAGGAGGCGATGTGGTCGGCCTCGGCGGGCGAGGGACCGATCTCGATGCCTTCTGCTTCGACGTTCAGCTCACGAGCCAGACCGAAGAGCTCCACCAGGGTCTTGCCCGCCGAAGCGAGCGCGTCCCGCGCGGTGATCGAGTTCTTGGTCTCCACGTCGAGAATCAACCGATCGAAGTCGGTGCGCTGCTCGACGCGGGTCGCCTCCACCTTGTAGGTCACCTTGAGCACCGGCGAGTAGATCGAGTCGACCGGAATACGGCCGATCTCGGCGCCGGACGCCTTGTTCTGGACGGCAGGGACGTAGCCGCGGCCGCGCTCGACGACGAGCTCGATCTCCAGCTTGCCCTTGTCGTTCAGGGTGGCGATGTGCAGGTCCGGGTTGTGGACGGTGACACCGGCCGGGGGCACGATGTCGCCCGCGGTCACGGTGCCGGGGCCCTGCTTGCGGACGTACATGGTGACCGGCTCGTCCTCTTCCGAGCTGACCACGAGGCCCTTGAGGTTGAGGATGATGTCGGTGACATCCTCCTTGACCCCGGGAACCGTGGTGAACTCGTGGAGCACGCCGTCGATGCGAATGCTGGTGACGGCCGCGCCCGGAATCGAGGACAGCAGGGTGCGACGAAGCGAGTTGCCGAGGGTGTACCCGAAGCCCGGCTCGAGGGGTTCGATGACGAACTTCGAGCGGTCGTCGGCGATGACCTCTTCGCTGAGGGTGGGTCGCTGCGAGATGAGCATGGAGTGCCTCCTTGTGGGCGTCCGCCATATGACGCCCTGGTCGGGATGTGGTGTCCCCCCGGACCTCGGGAGGACCGGAAGGACACCACGGCGCGAAGCGCCTTACTTCGAGTAGTACTCGACGATCAGCTGTTCCTGCAGCGGGATGTCGATCTGCGCGCGCTCGGGGAGCTGGTGGACCAGCACCCGCAGACGCGGGCCGACGACCTGCAGCCAACCCGGGATCGGACGATCGCCCTGGGTCTCACGGGCCACCTGGAAGGGCAGCGTGCCCAGCGACTTCTCGCGGACGTCGATGATGTCGTACTGCGAGACGCGGTAGCTGGGGATGTCGACCTTCTTGCCGTTCACCAGGAAGTGACCGTGGCTCACCAGCTGGCGGGCCTGACGGCGGGTCCGGGCGAGACCGGCACGGTAGACGACGTTGTCCAGACGCGACTCGAGGATGGTCAGCAGGACCTCGCCGGTCTTGCCGGGCCGGCCGGCGGCCTCCTCGTAGTAGCGACGGAACTGCTTCTCCATCACGCCGTAGGAGAAGCGGGCCTTCTGCTTCTCCTGCAGCTGGAGCAGGTATTCGCTCTCCTTGATCCGCGCGCGGCCGTGCTGGCCGGGCGGGTAGGGGCGACGCTCGAACGCCTGGTCGCCTCCGACGAGGTCGACACGCAGACGACGCGACTTACGGGTAACGGGACCGGTATAGCGAGCCATGATTCAAACCTTCCTTTCCCGTTAGACGCGACGCCGCTTGGGCGGACGGCAGCCGTTGTGCGGCTGGGGGGTGACGTCGGAGATGGTGCCGACCTCGAGGCCCGCGGCCTGGAGGGAACGGATCGCCGTCTCGCGGCCCGAGCCCGGGCCCTTCACGAAGACGTCGACCTTCTTGACACCGTGCTCCTGCGCCTTGCGGGCAGCGTTCTCGGCGGCGAGCTGCGCGGCGAACGGGGTCGACTTGCGCGAACCCTTGAAGCCGACGTGGCCGGAGGACGCCCAGGAGATGACGTTGCCGTTCGGGTCCGTGATGGACACGATCGTGTTGTTGAAGGTGCTCTTGATGTGAGCGGCACCGTGCGGGACGTTCTTCTTGTCCCTGCGGCGCGCCTTCTGGGTCTTCTTGGGACCGGTGCTGCGTGACTTGGGAGGCATTACTTCTTCTTTCCTGCGACGGTGCGCTTCGGACCCTTACGGGTGCGGGCGTTGGTCTTGGTGCGCTGTCCACGCACGGGCAGACCACGACGGTGTCGCAGGCCCTGGTAGCAGCCGATCTCGATCTTGCGACGGATGTCCGCCTGGACCTCGCGGCGGAGGTCACCCTCGACCTTGTAGGTCTCCTCGATGAACTCGCGCAGCTTGGCGAGATCCTCGTCGGAGAGGTCCTTGCTGCGCAGATCCGGGCTCACGCCGGTGGCCTCGAGGATCTCCTTCGAGCGGGTACGGCCGATGCCGTAGATGTAGGTCAGTGCGATCTCCATCCGCTTTTCGCGGGGAAGATCGACACCTGCGAGACGTGCCATGTGGCATTCCTATTCGGTGTGCGGAGGTCTGCTCCCAGCCCGTCCCCTGCGTCGTGAAACTGTGTGGTCCCGCGGCCCGGCCGAAGCCGGAACGCCGGTAGTCCGAAACACAGTGGGGCCCCGGCCTCCGAACCGGGGGTGTATCGCGCGGCTCCCCGACGAATCGGGAATCGTGACCGAACGACTGGTACTGGAAGGTCTTCTCTAGCTTGTTGCCAAGCCGATCCTTCGAAGAGCGGGTGGTCTAGCCCTGGCGCTGCTTGTGGCGCAGGTTCTCGCAGATCACCATGACCCGGCCGTTACGCCGGATCACCTTGCACTTCTCGCAGATCTTCTTGACGCTCGGCTGAACCTTCACGGTGCGTCTGATCTCCTGTGTGTACGCCTGCGGCAGAGCACGAGGCATGCTGCAGACATGGTTCTCCCCGACCGTGCGGCCGGGGAAGCTCTTACTTGTAGCGGTAGACGATGCGCCCACGCGACAGGTCGTAGGGCGAGAGCTCTACGACAACCCGGTCCTCGGGCAGGATGCGAATGTAGTGCTGACGCATCTTGCCGCTGATGTGAGCCAGGACCTTGTGACCGTTCTCGAGCTCAATGCGAAACATCGCATTGGGCAGCGGCTCGATCACGCGACCCTCGACCTCGATGGCTCCGTCTTTCTTGGCCATATCCTCCGCGATCCGTGTTGTTCGGCGTGTGGTTGCATCGGTGTCCGTTACCGTGACGCTCGGCGTGACCGGACTGCGGACACCCGCAGACCGGCGCGCAGGGCGCACCATCGATCTATGTTACGGGAACTTTCCCACCAGGGCCAAATGCCGACATACAGGAGGACAACCGTGCGGGCGTTGGTTCAGCGGGTGACGGGTGCCGCGGTCGCGGTCGACGGCCGCGAGGTCGCCCGGATCTCACCCCCGGTCGGCGGCCACGGGCTGCTCGTGCTCGTCGGGGTGACCCACGACGACGACGCGGCCAAGGCCGCGACGCTGGCCCGGAAGGTGTGGACGATGCGGATCCTCGAGGACGAGAAGTCGGCGTCCGATCTGGCGGCCCCGATCCTCGTGGTCAGCCAGTTCACGCTCATGGCCGACACGCGCAAGAGCCGGCGGCCGTCGTGGTCGGCGGCCGCGCCCCGCGCCGTCGCCGAACCGCTGGTGGACGAGTTCGCGGCGGCTCTGCGGGAGCTGGGCGCCGACGTGCAGACCGGAGTCTTCGGGGAGCACATGGAGGTGAGCCTCGTGAACGACGGTCCGGTCACCCTCCTGGTCGAGGTGTGAACCGGAGTCGGCGGCCCGGGCGACGATCCCGTTCGGCTCCTCGGGCAGCGAGCGGTGCATTCGCTCGCCGCCACCGCCGCGCTACTCCGGGCGCGGGGTGAGGATGCGCGGGCCGTCCTCGGTCACCGCGACGGTGTGCTCCCAGTGCGCGGCGCGGCTGCCGTCGGTCGTGACGACGGTCCACTTGTCGTCGAGCACCTCGGTCTCGTAGGTGCCGAGCGTCAGCATCGGTTCGATGGCGAGCACCGATCCCACCACGAGGCGGGGGCCCTTCCCGGGCTCGCCCTCGTTCGGCAGGAACGGGTCCATGTGCATTTCGCGGCCGATGGCGTGCCCGCCGTATCCGTCGACGATGCCGTAGTGCCGGCCGTGCACCCGCTCCGCCTCGCGGGTGCCGGTCTCGATGGCGTGCGAGACGTCGGTGAGCCGGTTGTCCGGCAGCATCGCCGCGATGCCCGCCTCCATCGACAGCCGTGTCGCATCGCTGAGATCGACGTCGGCGGCGGCGAGTTCCCCGACGCCGAAGGTCCACGCCGAGTCGCCGTGCCAGCCGTCGAGGATCGCGCCGCAGTCGATCGACACGAGATCGCCCTCGGCGAGGATCTCCGTCGCCGAGGGGATTCCGTGCACCACGCGGTCGTTCACCGACGAGCAGATCGAGCCGGTGAACCCGTGATAGCCCAGGAAGGAGGGGACGGCCCCCGCGTCACGGATGACCGCCTCCGCCACCTGGTCCAGTTCCAGGGTGCTCACGCCCGGCTTCGCCGCCTTGCGCACCGCCACGAGTGCGGCGCCGACGACAGCGCCCGCCGCCGCCATCGCATCCAGTTCACCGGCGGTGCGGAACGGAACCACCTTGCGCTTGCGCCCGAAACCCATTGTCTTGCTCCTGCGTCCTTACTTGCCGAGAGCCGCGAGGGCGCGGGCGTTGATCTCGTCGACCTCGCCGACGGCATCGACCGTGACGAGCACATCGGCGTAGTAGTCGAGCAGCGGCGCCGTCTCCTCGCGGTACACCCGGAGCCGGTTGCGGATGACGTCCTCGGTGTCGTCGGCGCGGCCGCGGGCGAGCATCCGCTCGACCACGACGTCCTCGTCGATGTCGAAGGAGAGGACGCCGTCGAGCTTCGTGTCCAGGTCCTTCAGGATGGACTCGAGTTCGCGGGCCTGTTCCACGCTGCGGGGGAAGCCGTCGAGCAGGAAGCCGTCGGCGGCGTCGGGCTCGGCGAGACGGGCGCGCACCATGTTGTTGGTGATCTCGGCGGGTACGAGCTCGCCGGCGTCGATGTACTTCTTGGCTTCGACACCGAGCGGGGTGCCCTGCCCGATGTTGGCCCGGAACAGATCTCCGGTGGAGATCGCGGGGACGCCGAGCTTCTCCGACAGGATGGCGGCCTGCGTGCCCTTGCCGGCACCGGGCGGACCGAGGAGTACAAGTCTCACTTGAGGAACCCTTCGTAGTTGCGCTGCATGAGTTGACTTTCGATCTGCTTGACAGTGTCCAGCGCGACACTGACGAGAATGAGCACCGCGGCGCCACCGAAGATGCTGGTGGCGGTCTGGCTGCCGGAGAGGAAGAAGTTGGGCAGCGTCGCGATGAGACCCAGGTACAGCGAACCTGGCACCGTGATGCGGTTGAGGACGTAGCTGAGGTACTCGGCGGTGGGGCGTCCCGGCCGGATACCCGGGATGAAGCCGCCGTACTTCTTCATCTCGTCGGCCCGTTCCTCCGGATTGAAGGTGATGGCGACGTAGAAGAAGACGAAGAAGACGATCAGCCCGAAGTAGATCGCGATGTAGACCGGGTTGTTCGGATTCACCAGGTACTCGTTGATGATCCGCTGCCACCAGCTCGGGTCGGTGGCCGAGGTGGCCCCGGTCAGCTGCGCGATGAGGTTCGGCAGGTACAGCAGCGACGACGCGAAGATCACCGGGATGATGCCGGCCTGGTTCACCTTCAACGGCAGGTACGTCGAGGACCCGCCGTACATGCGCCGGCCCACCATCCGCTTGGCGTACTGCACCGGGATCCGGCGCTGGCCCTGCTCGACGAACACCACGCCGGTGATGACGACCAGCGCGACGACGAGCACGATCGTGAAGACCAGCCCGCCGCGGGATTCGAGAATGGTGCGACCCTCGGACGGCAGCCGCGAGGCGATGCCGGCGAAGATCAGGATCGACATGCCGTTGCCGACGCCGCGCTCGGTGATGAGCTCACCGAACCACATGACGAGGGCCGCGCCGGCCGTCATGACCAGCACGATCACGACCATGCCGAAGATGCTGTCGTCGGCCAGGATCGGTTCGGAACAGCCCTGCAACAGCTGACCGCGGGCCGCGAGGGCGACGATGCCGGTGGACTGCAGCACGGCGAGCGCCACCGCGAGGTACCGCGTGTACTGCGTCATCTTGGCCTGCCCCGACTGGCCTTCCTTGCGCAACTCCTCGAAGCGCGGAATGACCACCGTCAGCAGCTGGACGATGATGCTCGCGGTGATGAACGGCATGATGCCGATCGCGAACACCGACAGCTGCAGCAGGGCGCCACCGGAGAACAGGTTGATCAGCGAGTAGATCCCGGCGGAGTCCCCGCCGCTGAGCTGATCGATGCAGGCACGCACGTTGCCGTAGTCGACGCCCGGAGACGGCAGCGTCGCGCCGAGGCGGTACAGAGCCACCAACCCGAGCGCGACGAGGATCTTCCGCCTCAGGTCCGGGGTCCTGAGGGCCGAGACGAAGGCGGAAAGCAAAGATCCTCCTGGCAGGGCGAAACGGGAGACTGTGGATCGACGCGCGGGGTCCGACGGTCGACAACTCTTGAACTCTAGCAGCGCGCCCGGAACCGGTGCCGTGGCGCCGGGTCGGGGCCGGCCGTCCACGCGGCAGCCGGATGCCACTGCGCGGTGTCCGGATGCCACTGCGCGGTGTCCGGATGCCACTGCGCGGTGTCCGGCAGGGCGGGAACGCCGAACGGCCGCACTGCAGCACGTGCTGCAGTGCGGCCGTTCGTGTGCTGTGCGTCACGCACGAGCGAACCGGTCAGGCCAGTTCGGTCGCGGTGCCGCCGGCAGCGGTGATCTTCTCCTTGGCGGAGCCGGAGAACTTGTTCGCGGTCACCTGCACGGCCACCGTGAGCTCGCCCTCGCCGAGGACCTTCACGAGCTGGTTCTTGCGAACCGCGCCCTTGGCGACGAGCTCGTCGACGCCGACCTGTCCCCCCTCGGGGAAGAGACGGGCGATGTCGCCGACGTTGACGACCTGGTACTCGGTGCGGAAGGCGTTCTTGAAGCCCTTGAGCTTCGGCAGCCGCATGTGCAGCGGCATCTGGCCACCCTCGAAGGCCGCCGAGACGTTCTTGCGCGCCTTGGTGCCCTTCGTACCGCGACCGGCGGTCTTGCCCTTCGAACCCTCACCGCGACCGACGCGGGTCTTGTCCGTCTTCGCGCCCGGAGCCGGGCGGAGGTGGTGCAGCTTGATTGTCACTTGGAGGCCTCCTCAGCAGTGACTTCCTCGACAACGACGAGGTGACGCACCACGTTGATCAAGCCGCGGTTCTGCGCGTTGTCCTCGCGGACCACGGACTGGCGGATCTTCCGCAGACCGAGGGTGCGCAGGCTGTCGCGCTGGTTCGACTTGGCGCCGATGGTGCTCTTGACCTGAGTGATCTTCAGCTCTGCCATTACTTCACGCTCCCAGCGGCCTGTGCCCGGGCGCGCAGCATGCCCGCAGGTGCGACGTCCTCGAGGGCCAGACCGCGGCGAGCCGCGACTTCCTCGGGGCGCTGCAGCTGCTTGAGGGCGGCCACGGTGGCGTGCACGACGTTGATGGCGTTGTCGCTGCCGAGCGACTTCGACAGGATGTCGTGGATGCCCGCGCATTCGAGCACGGCACGCACCGCACCACCGGCGATCACACCGGTACCCGGCGAGGCGGGGCGCAGCATGACGACGCCGGCCGCGGCCTCACCCTGCACCGGGTGCGTGATCGTGGAGCCGATGAGCGGGACGCGGAAGAAGCCCTTGCGAGCCTCCTCGACACCCTTCTGGATGGCCGCGGGAACTTCCTTGGCCTTGCCGTAGCCGACGCCGACCAGGCCGTTGCCGTCGCCCACGATCACCAGTGCGGTGAAGCTGAAGCGACGGCCGCCCTTGACGACCTTCGACACACGGTTGATCGAGACGACACGCTCGATGTAGTTCGACTTCTCGGCGGCACCGCCGCCGCGCGAGTCGCGATCGCGGCGGTCGCGACCACCACGCTGGTCCCCGGTGTTGGGGCCATTCTGTCCGGCGGGGCCGTTGCCGCCGTCACGCCGCTGACGTCCCGGCATCAGGCGTTCCTTCCGTTCGAAGAGATGGTCATCAGAACTTCAACCCGCTTTCGCGAGCCGCGTCTGCGAGGGCCGCGATCCGGCCGCTGTAGGTGTGGCCGCCACGGTCGAAGACCACAGCCTCCACGCCGGCGGCCTTGGCGCGCTCGGCGAGCAGCTGGCCGACCTTGGCGCCGCGCGCCTTCTTGTCGCCCTCGAGCGCACGCACGTCCGGCTCGACGGTCGAGGCCGCCGCCAGCGTGGTGCCCGTCAGGTCGTCGACCAGCTGGGCGTGAATGTGGCGCGAGGACCGGTTCACGACGAGACGGGGACGCTCGGCGGTGCCGGCGACCTTCTTGCGCAGACGGAAGTGCCGACGCTGCTTCGACAGCCGACGCCGGGTGGACGCGTCCTTGCCGAGCGGAATCCGCTTGGCCTTCTGGTTCTCGGTCTGGCTCATGATCACTTACCCGTCTTTCCGACCTTGCGGCGCACCTGCTCGCCCTCGTAGCGGATGCCCTTGCCCTTGTACGGGTCGGACTTGCGCAGCCGGCGAATGTTGGCCGCGATCTGGCCGACCTTCTGCTTGTCGATGCCCGAGATCGAGAACTTCGTCGGCGACTCGACCGCGAACGTGATGCCCTCGGGCGCCTCGATCGGGACCGGGTGGCTGTAGCCGAGCGAGAACTCGAGGTCCTTGCCCTTGAGCGCGACGCGGTAGCCGACGCCGTGGATCTCCATCTTCGTGGTGTACCCGTCGGTGACACCCACGATGAGGTTCTGCACGAGCGTGCGCGACAGACCGTGCAGCGCGCGGCTGCGACGCTCGTCGTTCGGACGGCTCACGTTGAGCGCGCCGTCCTCACCCTTGGCGATGGTGATCGGCTCGGCGATGGTCAGCGAGAGGTTGCCCTTGGGGCCCTTCACTGCGACGTCCTGGCCGTCGATGGTCACCTCGACGCCCGAGGGGACGGTGACCGGAAGCTTTCCAATACGCGACATTGTGGTGGCCTCCCTTACCAGACGTAGGCGAGGACTTCCCCGCCCACTCCCTGCTTGGCCGCCTGGCGATCGGTGAGCAGGCCGGAGGACGTGGAGATGATCGCCACGCCGAGGCCGCCCAGGACCTTGGGCAGGTTGGTGGATTTCGCGTACACGCGCAGGCCGGGCTTCGACACGCGGCGCACACCGGCGAGGCTGCGCTCACGGGACGGGCCGTACTTGAGGTCGACGACGAGGGTCTTGCCCACCTCGGCATCCTCGGTGCGGAAGTCGGCGATGTAGCCCTCACGCTTGAGGATCTCGGCGATGTTCGCCTTGATCTTCGAGTGGGGAAGCTTCACCTCGTCGTGGTACGCCGTGTTGGCGTTACGCAGACGCGTCAAGAAGTCTGCGATGGGGTCGGTCATGGTCATGGCTGACCTGTTCACCTTTCTCGTTGCGGTTCCCATGCAACACCGGCAGCGGCGACGAGCGTGTCGCCGGCGCGGACCGGCCGTGGGCCTACGACGAACTTGGTTTCATGCGGACCGGACGCGGTTGCGACCGGCCCCTGACAGGAGTGACGGTGGACGACCGTGCGGGTCGCCCACCGTTCACGTCACCAGGAGCTCTTGTGAACTCCCGGAAGCTGACCGCGGTGTGCCATGTCACGCAGGCAGATGCGGCAGAGTCCGAACTTGCGGAAGACCGAGTGGGGGCGCCCGCAGCGCTGGCAGCGGGTGTAGGCGCGCACCGCGAACTTCGGCTTCTTGTTGGCCTTGTTGACCAGTGCCTTCTTAGCCATGGGCTCAGTTCTCCTTGAACGGGAAGCCGAGGTGCTTGAGCAGGGCACGGCCTTCTTCGTTGTTGGTGGCGGTCGTGACGACGGTGATGTCCATGCCGCGCGGACGGTCGATCTTGTCCACGTCGATCTCGTGGAACATCGACTGCTCGTTCAGGCCGAACGTGTAGTTGCCGTTGCCGTCGAACTGGTTGCCGTTGAGGCCGCGGAAGTCCCGGATACGGGGCAGCGCGATGGAGACCAGGCGGTCCAGGAACTCCCACATGCGGTCGCCGCGCAGCGTGACGCGCGCGCCGATCGGCATGCCCTCACGCAGCTTGAACTGGGCGATCGACTTGCGGGCCTTGCGGATCTCCGGCTTCTGACCGGTGATCAGAGCGAGGTCGGCGACGGCGCCGTTGATCAGCTTCGCGTCGCGGGCGGCGTCACCGACACCCATGTTGACGACGACCTTCACGACGCCGGGGATCTGCATGACGTTCGCGTAGTCGAACTCCGCGTTCAGCGCGTCGCGGATCTCCTCGCGGTACCGGGTCTTCAGACGCGGTGTGGTCTTGTTCTCGGTGGTGGTCATGTCAGATGTCCTTCCCGTTCTTCCGGGAAATCCGAACGCGCTTGCCGGTTTCCTCGTCGGACCGGTAGCCCACGCGGGTGGGGTTGCCGTCCGAGTCGATGACAGCGACGTTGGAAACGTGGATCGGGGCCTCCTGCGTCACGATGCCCCCGGAGGAGGCGCCGCGCTCGTTGGCCGAGACCGCCGTGTGCTTCTTGATCCGGTTCACGCCCTCGACGAGGACCCGGTTCTCCTTCGGGTAGGCCGCGATGACCTTGCCCTTGGCACCCTTGTCCTTGCCCGAGATGACGAGCACGGTGTCGCCCTTGTGCACCTTCATCACAGCACCTCCGGAGCGAGCGAGACGATCTTCATGAACCGCTTGTCGCGCAGCTCGCGGCCGACGGGGCCGAAGATGCGGGTGCCGCGCGGGTCGTTGTCACCCTTGATGATGACGGCGGCGTTCTCGTCGAACTTGATGTACGAGCCGTCCGGCCGGCGGCGCTCCTTGGCGGTGCGCACGATCACGGCCTTGACGACGTCACCGCGCTTGACGTTGCCACCGGGGATCGCGTCCTTCACGGTGGCGACGATGATGTCACCGATACCGGCGTAGCGACGGGACGAGCCACCGAGAACGCGGATGCAGAGGATCTCCTTGGCACCCGTGTTGTCGGCGACGCGCAGTCGCGACTCCTGCTGGATCACTTACTTCTCCTTGACCTGGATTGGTGTGTGCGTCAGATTTCCGACCTGGACGCACGCGGTCGTCGGTCGCCCACGGCGCACGCGCGCAAGACACACGGGTCCCGTGAGGCAACCCGTCCAGGGTAGGCGATATACCTCATGCAGGGCAAATCCGCGAACCGTGAGGTCGCTCCCTACCCCGGACCCGGGCGTGTCGTTCCCGGGATCGTCCCGGAACGACCGACGGCACCCGCACCGGCGCACGAGGCGAACGGTGTGGGTGCCGTACTCGATCGTCGTCGACGATGCGAGGAGGACCTACTTGGCCTTCTCGAGCACCTCGACCAGACGCCACCGCTTGGTCGCGGACAGCGGACGGGTCTCCATCAGCTGCACGCGGTCGCCGATGCCGGCCACGCCGTTCTCGTCGTGCGCCTTCACCTTGGTGGTACGGCGGATGATCTTGCCGTACAGCGGGTGCTTCACCCGGTCCTCGAGCTCGACCACGATCGTCTTCTCCATCTTGTCGGAGACGACGTAGCCGATGCGGACCTTGCGGCTGGCGCGCTCTTCCTTCTGGGTCACTGCCTTTTCCTCACTCATGCCGCGTCACCCGCATCCGGGCCGGAGGCCAGGCCGAGCTCGCGCTCACGCAGCACCGTGTAGATGCGGGCGATCTCGTTGCGCACGACGCGCAGCCGGCGGTTGTTGTCCAGCTGGCCGGTGGCCATCTGGAAACGAAGGTTGAACAGCTCTTCCTTCGCCTCGCGGAGCTTGGTGACCAGCTCTTCCTCGGTCAGCTCGCGGAGCTCTGTGGCGGGGGTTCCGGTAGCCATCAGAACTGCTCCTCCCTCGTCACGATCCTGCACTTGCACGGGAGCTTGTGCATCGCGCGCCGGAGGGCTTCGCGGGCAATCTCCTCGTTCGGGTAGCTCATCTCGAACATCACCCGTCCGGGCTTGACGTTCGCGACCCACCACTCGGGCGAACCCTTACCGGAACCCATGCGGGTCTCGGCGGGCTTCTTGGTGAGGGGGCGATCCGGGAAGATGTTGATCCAGATCTTGCCGCCACGCTTGATGTGCCGGGTCATGGCGATACGAGCGGACTCGATCTGCCGGTTGGTGATGTAGGCCGGCTCGAGAGCCTGGATGCCGTAGTCACCGAAGGTCACCTGGGTCCCACCCTTGGCGGCACCCGAGCGGCTCGGGTGGTGCTGCTTGCGGTGCTTGACCCGCCGTGGGATCAACATGCGTCAGCCCTCCTGATTCTCGGTCGGAGCGGGTGCATCGGCGGAGGCGGCGCGGCCGGCGTCGGTGCTCGTCGCGGTGGTGCCCGAGGCACCGGAACGACGGGGACGGCTCGGACGCTCGCGACGGGGGCGGTCGGCCGGGGCGGCGGCCGCAGCGGCCAGCTCACGGCGGCCACCGACGATGTCGCCCTTGTAGATCCAGACCTTCACGCCGATGCGGCCGAAGGTGGTCTTCGCCTCGTACAGGCCGTAGTCGATGTCCGCACGCAGCGTGTGCAGCGGGACGCGGCCTTCGCGGTAGAACTCCGAGCGGGACATCTCGGCGCCGCCGAGGCGGCCCGAGCACTGCACCCGGATGCCCTTGACGTTGGGCTGACGCATGGCCGACTGGATGGCCTTGCGCATCGCGCGACGGAACGCGACACGGTTCGAGAGCTGCTCGGCGACGCCCTGCGCCACCAGCTGGGCCTCGGACTCGGCGTTCTTGACCTCGAGGATGTTCAGCTGAACCTGCTTGCCGGTCAGCTTCTCGAGCTCGGCGCGGATGCGATCGGCCTCGGCGCCGCGGCGGCCGATGACGATGCCCGGACGCGCGGTGTGGATGTCCACACGCACACGGTCACGGGTGCGCTCGATCTCGACCTTGGCGATGCCGGCGCGTTCGAGGCCGGTGGCCAGGAACTTGCGGATCGCGACGTCTTCCTTCACGTACTCCGCGTACTGCTTGTCGGCGTACCAGCGCGACTTCCAGTCGGTGGTGATGCCCAGACGGAAGCCGTGCGGGTTGATCTTCTGGCCCACTACTGAGCTCCCTTCCGGCGGTTACGGTTTCCAGCAGACGCAGGCGCCTTGCTCTCGACGATCACGGTGATGTGGCTCGTCCGCTTGCGGATGCGGAATGCACGGCCCTGGGCACGCGGCTGGAACCGCTTGAGGGTCGCGCCCTCGTCGACGTACGCCGTGGCGACGACGAGCGTGCTCGGGTCGAGGTCCAGGTTGTTCTGCGCGTTCGCGGCGGCGCTCGCGATCACCTTGGCGACCGGCTCGGCCGCGGACTGCGGCGCGAACTTCAGGATCGACAGAGCCTCGTCCACGGTCTTGCCCCGGACGATGTCGACGACGCGACGCGCCTTCATCGGGGTCACACGCACGTGGCGCGCAACAGCCCGAGCGCTCTTGTTTGTGGTTTCAGTGCTCATCGACGCTTGCTCTTCCGGTCGTCCTTGATGTGGCCCTTGAACGTACGGGTCGGCGCGAACTCGCCGAGCTTGTGGCCGACCATCGACTCCGAGACGAACACCGGCACGTGCTTGCGACCGTCGTGGACGGCGAATGTGTGACCGATGAAGTCGGGCAGAATGGTGGAACGGCGCGACCAGGTCTTGATGACCTGCTTGGTGCCCTTTTCGTTCTGCGTATCGACCTTCGCCAGGAGGTGGTCGTCGACGAACGGGCCCTTCTTGAGGCTGCGTGGCATTCTCTAACTCCCTCCTTGACTAGCGCTTCTTGCCGGTACGGCGACGACGGACGATGAGCTTGTCGGACGCCTTGTTCTTGCGGGTGCGGCCCTCGGGCTTGCCCCACGGGCTGACCGGGTGGCGACCACCGGAGGTCTTGCCCTCACCACCGCCGTGCGGGTGGTCGACCGGGTTCATGACCACACCACGGACGGTCGGGCGCTTGCCCTTCCAGCGCATGCGGCCGGCCTTGCCCCAGTTGATGTTCGACTGCTCGGCGTTGCCGACCTCGCCGACGGTGGCGCGGCAGCGCACGTCGACGCGACGGATCTCGCCGGAGGGCATACGCAGGGTGGCGTAGGTGCCTTCCTTACCGAGCAGCTGGATGCTGGCGCCGGCGGAGCGGGCCATCTTGGCGCCGCCGCCCGGACGCAGTTCCACCGCGTGGATGGTGGTACCGGTCGGGATGTTGCGCAGCGGCAGGTTGTTGCCGGGCTTGATGTCGGCCTGCGGGCCGGACTCGACCGGAGCACCCTGCACCAGGCCCTTGGGGGCGATGATGTAGCGCTTCTCGCCGTCCACGTAGTGCAGCAGGGCGATGCGGGCGGTGCGGTTGGGGTCGTACTCGATGTGAGCGACCTTGGCCGGGATGCCGTCCTTGTCGTTGCGGCGGAAGTCGATCAGGCGGTAGGCACGCTTGTGTCCGCCACCCTTGTGCCGGGTGGTGATGCGGCCGTGCGCGTTGCGGCCACCGCGGCCGTGCAGCGGGCGAACCAGCGACTTCTCGGGCGTCGAGCGGGTGATCTCGGCGAAGTCCGAGACACTCGCGCCGCGCCGACCCGGGGTTGTCGGCTTGTACTTACGAATTGCCATGAGTCTTCTCGTCCTCTATCTCTCGAGTCCCGGCCGCCTAGGCGACCGGCCCTCCGAAGATCTCGATGGGCTTGCTGTCGGCCGACAGGGTCACGAGCGCGCGCTTGGTGTCCTTGCGCTTGCCGTAACCGAACCGGGTCCGCTTGCGCTTGCCCTGACGGTTGGCGGTGTTGACGCTGGTCACCTTGACGCCGAAGACCTTCTCGACGGCAATCTTGATCTGCGTCTTGTTCGAGTCCGGGTGCACCAGGAAGGTGTAGGTGCCCTCCTCCATCAGCCCGTAGGACTTCTCGGAGATGACCGGAGCCAGCAGGATGTCGCGCGGATCCGCGATCGTGCTCACTTGCTCTCCTCCTTCTCTGCCTGGGCGGACTCGGCCGGCCCGTGGATGAACGCGTTGAGCGCCTCGACGCTGAACACGACGTCGTCGCTGTAGAGCACGTCGTAGGTGTTCAGCTGGTCCGGAGCGATCGCGTGCACGTTCTGCAGGTTCTGCACGCTCTTCCACGCCGCGAGATCCTCACGGCCGACGACGAGGAGCAGGTTCTTGCGATCGGTCAGCTCCGCGAGGAAGGTACGCGCGCCCTTGGTGGACGGCGCCTGCCCGGCGACGAGCTCGGTGATCACGTGGATGCGCTCGTTGCGAGCCCGGTCGGAGAGGGCGCCGCGGAGGGCGGCAGCCTTCATCTTCTTGGGCGTGCGCTGGCTGTAGTCGCGCGGCTGCGGGCCGTGGACGGTGCCACCGCCGGCGAACTGCGGCGCGCGGGTCGAGCCCTGGCGGGCGCGGCCGGTGCCCTTCTGGCGGTACGGCTTCCTGCCACCGCCGCGGACCTCGCCGCGGGTCTTGGTGGCGTGCGTGCCCTGGCGAGCCGCGGCGAGCTGCGCGACGACCACCTGGTGGAGCAGCGCGATGTTCGCGGGGGCGTCGAAGATCTCGGCGGGGAGATCGACGGTGCCGTTGGTCTGGCCGCCGGGGGCCTTGACGTCGAGCGTCAGCTTGGTTGCGGTCTCGGTGCTGGTCATGCCCGTGCACCACCCTTCACTGCGGTCTTGACGATCACGACGCCGCCCTTGCGGCCCGGGATCGCACCCTTGATCAGCAGCAGGCCGTTCTCGGCGTCCACCTTGTGGACCGAGAGGTTCTGCGTCGTGACGCGGTCGCTACCCATACGCCCGGACATGCGGGTTCCCTTGAACACGCGGCCCGGCGTGGCGCAGCCACCGATGGAGCCCGGACGACGGTGCACAGCCTGCGCACCGTGCGAGGCGCCCTGACCGGCGAAGCCGTGACGCTTCATGGTGCCGGCGAAGCCCTTGCCCTTGGAGGTGCCGGTGACGTCGACGAATGCGCCGTCCTCGAAGACCTCGGCGGTGAGCTCCTGGCCGATCTCGATGCCGTCGGTGTCGTCGACACGCAGCTCGACGATGTGGCGCCGAGGAGTGACGCCCGCCTTCGCGAACTGGCCGGCGACCGGCTTGGTGACCTTGCGCGGGTCGATCGCACCGTAGGCGAGCTGCACGGCGCTGTAGCCGTCGCGCTCCTCGGTACGGATCTGGGTGACCACGTTCGGTCCGGCCTTGACGACGGTGACCGGAACGACCCGGTTGTTCTCGTCGAAGACCTGGGTCATGCCGAGCTTGGTGCCCAGGATTCCCTTGATCTGGTTAGTCATGTGTTGTCTCCGCTGCGTCTTCTACAAGCTCGCTGGTCTCGAAAGTCACTGAATGTTGACGTCGACGCTCGCCGGGAGGTCGATGCGCATGAGCGCGTCGACGGTCTTGGGCGTCGGGTCGAGGATGTCGATCAGCCGCTTGTGAGTCCGCATCTCGAAGTGCTCGCGCGAGTCCTTGTACTTGTGCGGCGAGCGGATGACGCAGTACACGTTCTTTTCGGTGGGCAACGGCACCGGGCCGACCACGCGAGCGCCCGTACGGGTCACCGTCTCGACGATCTTGCGCGCAGATGCGTCGATCGCCTCATGGTCATAGGCCTTGAGCCTGATGCGGATCTTTTGTCCCGCCACGCTTATGTGTCCTTTTCTTGCCGCGTTTCGTAGCACCCGAGCGAATCGGGAACCACCTCGTCTGCACAGTTCCGCCCGAACGGCGACGGCGAACAGCACTCTCCACACCTCGTGACCGGGCGCACCCGATCCGCATGCCGCTGTTCATCTGTCATTGTTCTCCGGCACACGCGGTCGGGCGTGTCGCCCTACTGCTCGCTCCGCAGCGTCGAACCGATGCTCGACACCACGGACCGACCTGCCGGATGTACCCGTACGGGTACAGGGAGGTACTGCTTCCGTCTTGCATGTGGCCGCGACCAGGCCGTCAGGCTCGATCCGCGACTGTCACTCGATCTCGTTCCGAGCCGCGGAAAACCGTGACCCGGTCAAGGCAACCCGACCAGTATGCAGGACCGCCCCGGCATTCTCAACTTCGCGTCGGCAGGACGGCCGTCACAATCCTCCGGTCGACAGGGTCGCCGGCGTCCGCACCGGCGCCGCCGCCCCGAGCGTATTGGTCGGATCGGGACCCGGGCCCGGAACCGTCGGCGTGACCACCGGCAGTTCCCGCGCCGCCGGCGCGACCGTCGGCACCTCGCGCCACACCGGCAGCGCCTCCTGCAGGGCCAGCCCCACCGAGATCAACCCGGATTCCTGCCACGGCAGCGCACCCAGCTGGACGCCGAACGGCAGCCCGGTCACCGCCGAGCGGCCGACGGGGAACGAAACAGCCGGGGCGCCGGTGTAATTGGCCCACTGGACGTCGCCGGCCACCCCGGACAGCACGCTCAGACCCGCGAACGCATCGCGGGGACAGCCGTCGTCGAGCGCGCCCGGCAGGGCGATCACGTCGAGCTCGTGGTCGCGGAACATGGCGTTGTACTGGTGCTGATAACGCAGCCGGTCCTGCTCCAGCGAGAAGTAGTCGGCGACGGGCAGCGCCAGAGAGGCCACTGCGGCACTGACGAGCGGCGCGAGGTCGATGCGGTACTCGCCGATCCGGTCGGCGAACTGCCGGTGGTAGGCGCCCATCTCCGCGGTGTCACCGGCCAGGAGCGACTCCGGCGGGTGGGGCATCGACACCGGAACGAGCTCGGCACCCAGTGCGCGCGCCGTCGCGAGGAACTCGTCGAACAGCCGCCGCAGCTCCGGTGCCAACCGGTCGGTCGCGCCGTGCGGGAGGCCGATACGGACGCCCGCGAGCGGGGTCGCCCCGGCGGGCGGTGTCAGCGGGTAGCCCCCCTCGGGCACGCCGGGGCCGCCGGCCGTCACCGGGTCGTCCGTCTCCTCGCCCGCGAGGACACCGAGCAGCAGCGAGGCGTCCGCGAGGCTGTGCCCGATGGGGCCGGGATGGTCCCTGGTCCAGGTGAGCGGGATCATCCCGTGCGAGGTGACCCGCCCGTACGTCGGCTTGATCGTCGAGACGCCGCACGCGCTCGCCGGCAGCCGCAGCGAACCGCCGGTGTCGCTCCCGACGGACAAGGGGGCGAAGCGGGCCGCCACCGCGGCCGCGCTGCCGCCCGACGAGCCGCCCGGGGAGTACCGCGGGTTCCACGGGTTCGCCACCTGTGGGGTCACGACACCGATCGCGAACTCGTCGGTGTGCACGTGACCGAGCAGGACCGCCCCGGCGTCCCGCAGCCGGCGCCACACGCCGGAATCCCCGGCGGCGACGTTGTCCCGGAGCACGTTGCTCGACGCCGTGAGCGGAAGCCCGCCCACCGCGAACAGATCCTTGAGCGCGATCGGCAGCCCGCACACCGGCGAGACGGGCTCGCCCGTCGTCCGGGCGGCGGTGAGCCGGGTGGCCGCCGCGTCGGCGGCGGCATAGGCGAGGTCCGGATAGAGGTGGATCCACGCGCCGACGCCGCCGTCGTGGTCCCGGGTACGGCGCAGGTACGCATCGAGGAGTTCGCGCGGATGCAGCTGTCCGGACTGCAGCAGACTGGCCGCCTCGACCGCGCTCAACATGGCCGGATCGGTGGCCGGGACGGTCGCCGGGTCGGGAAGACGAGACACCGGCCGGGCCTCGGCACGTACGCCGGGGAGCAATCCGAGTCCGACGACGCCGCCGGCAGCGGTGCCGAGGAATCGGCGCCGAGACGTTCGGTGACTCACCGGCTCGACGTTAGTGCCGGCTTCGCATACCCGCAGGGCGAGCACACCGAGCCACCCTCCCCCACGGCGGGTGACCGGTGCGCGATAATCCGTCGGACGGAACCGACCGGTATACCGGAACGCAGGACTGTAGGGAGTGCCGATGACGTCTTCTGCCCAGTCCCGGGCGTCCGGGGGCCGGCCGCTGCGCCGCAGGCCACAGCTGTCGGACGACGTGGCGGTGCACGTCCGCAACCTCATCATGTCCGGCGGGGTCCGGCCCGGTGACTTCATCCGGCTGGACGAGACCGCCGCCGAACTCGGCGTGAGCGTCACCCCCGTGCGTGAGGCATTGCTCACACTGCGCGGCGAGGGACTCGTGGAGCTCGTTCCACACCGCGGTTACGTCGTCGCGCCGTTGAGCCGGGGCGACATCGACGACCTGTTCTGGCTGCAGGGACAGATCGCGGAGGAGCTCGCGCGCCGGGCGGCGGCGGCGATCACCCCGGAGACCGTCGCGGAACTCTCCGACCTCAACGAACGTCTCGCCGAGGCGGTGCGCGGCGGTGACGGGGCGCGGATCGAGGACCTCGAATTCGCGTTCCACCGCACCCTCAACCGCGTGACCGGCGCGCGGAAACTGTCGTGGTTCCTACTCAACGCCACCCGCTACACCCCGGTGCACTTCTATTCGTCCGACCCCGCCTGGGGCGCCGCCGCCGTCGCGTCGCACCGCCGCCTGATCGACGCGCTCGGCCGCGCGGACACCGATTCCGCAGGTGAGGAGACCCGCCGGCACTTCACCGACGGGGCCCGGCGCCTGGTCCGGCACCTCGACGAGATCGGCGTCTGGAGCTGACGCGGCCGCCGCGCGGCACTCGCAGGCCACCCGGACCGCACGGGGCGGCCGGTAACATCGCGGCGTGACGGCGGGATCTACTCGTCGACGGGTCCGCGAGCGGCCGACCGAGAGTTCCACGGCGGAGAGTGATGCTGAGATACCACGACGAAGCGGTCCTCGTCGACGACCTGCACAAGTCGTTCGGCGACGTCCATGCCCTCAAGGGCATCACGTTCTCCGCCCCGCGCGGCTCGGTCCTCGGCATTCTCGGTCCCAACGGCGCCGGCAAGACCACGACGGTGAAGATCCTGTCCACACTGCTGCGCCCGACGAGCGGGCGCGCGGTGATCGCGGGACACGACGTGGTCGCCGACCCGGCCGCCGTGCGCCGCTCGATCATGATGACCGGGCAGTACGCCGCCCTCGACGAGACGCTGTCGGGCCGGGAGAATCTGATCCTCTTCGGCCGTCTGATGGGTCTCGACCGCGCGGCCGCCCGCCAGCGCGCCGACGATCTGCTCCGCGAATTCGACCTGGTCGACGCCGGCAAACGGGCGGTGCGGCACTACTCCGGCGGCATGCGCCGCCGCGTCGACATCGCGTGCGGTCTCGTCGTGCGCCCCGAGGTGGTCTTCCTCGACGAGCCGACCACCGGTCTCGATCCCCGCAGCCGGCAGGGCGTCTGGTCCCTGGTCGGCGCGCTCAAGAAGCAGGGCATCACGGTGCTGCTGACGACGCAGTACCTCGAAGAGGCCGACCTGCTCAGCGACAACATCATCGTCATCGACCGGGGCACCGTCGTCGCCGAGGGCACGGCCAACCAGCTCAAGGCCTCGACCGGAGGCAGCTACTGCGAGATCGTCCCGGCCGATCCGAAGGCCCTGCCGTGGGTGGTGCACGCACTCGGCAACCTCGTCCCGGGCGACGTCCGGGCGGAACTGGCCGCGTCCGACTCCAACGACCGGGTCTCCATCCCGGCGCCGCACGGTCCGGCGACCCTCGCCGAGGCCCTGCGCCGGCTGGCACCCACCCGGATCGAGCTGGCCGACATCGGTCTGCGCCGGCCGTCGCTCGACGACGTGTTCCTCAGCCTCACCGGCCACACGGCCGGCGCCGATGCCCAGGAACCGACGACGGGAGAGCCGGCGTGACCGTGCACACCAAGAGCATCAGCGCCCAGCGGGTGCGGCACGACGCGAAGATCACCCTCCCGGAGAAGCGGGTCGGTTCGCACCGGCGGGCCGACCCGACGGTGCTCAACCAGTGGAGTGCGCTCACGATGCGCACCGTTCGCACCATGGCGCGGTACGGCGAGCTCGTCGTCGCCGCGATCACCCCGGTCGTCTTCGGCCTCGGTTTCTACCTGCCGCTGAAGTTCGTCATGTCGCTGCAGGGCATCGACTACGCGCAGTACCTGATGCCGATCATCGTCCTGCAGGCGATGGCGTTCACCGCCATCTCGGCGGCGCAGCTGTCCTCGGGCGAGGCGATGACGGGCCTGACGAGCCGGTTGCAGACCATGCCCGTGTTCAGCGCGGTCCCGCTGCTCTCCCGGATGTCGAGCGCGATGTTGCGGTCCGTCGTGTCCCTGGCGGGGGCGCTGCTGTTCGGGTACGCGATCGGGTTCCGGTTCTCGGCGGGATTCGCCCAGGCGGTGCTGTTCTGTGCCACCGCCCTGGCGATCAGTCTCGTCCTGGCGCTGGGCGCCGACGCGATCGGCACGCTGTCGAAGAGTCCCGAGGCCACCGCGCAGGCCCTGACGCTGCCGCAGCTGATCCTCGGCATGCTCTCGTGCGGCTTCGTCCCGGAGGAGGGCTTCCCCGAGTGGATCCGGCCGTTCGTCCGCAACCAGCCCATCTCGCAGTTCTCGTTCGCCATGCAGGACATGGCGGAGGGCGGCGTCACCTGGCAGGTCCTCTTCCCCACCGTGGCCTGGTGCACGGGTCTCGCGCTCGTGTTCGCGCCGCTCGCCGTGTGGGCCAGCACGAGGCGGGGGTGATCCGCAGATGACCGGAACGCCCGACGCCCGGCCCGTCGACGCCGACGGCGCCGCATTCGCCTTCCTGGACCCCACGCGCGCCCACCCGGAGCGATCGTCGGCGGCGCTGTGGGAGCACAGCCGAATCCAGTGCGGGCGCCTGCTGCTGCGCTGGGCGCGCGATCCCGCGACGATGATCCAGGCTCTGCTCTACCCCGCGCTGACCCTGCTGATGTTCCGGGTCGTGCTCGGCAACACCGTGACCGCCGCGACCGGTCAGCCCGCGATCTACGGCACGGTCCCGATGATCATCCTCGTCGGTGCCATGTTCGGCTCGGTGGTCAGCGCCGTGGGTCTGCGTACGGAGCGGCAGACGGGACTGCTCGGCCGCTTCTACACCCTGCCGATCCACCGGGCGGCCGGGCTGTTGGGCCGGATGTTCGCCGAGGCGGTCCGGGTGCTGGCCACCACCATCGTCATCCTGGCGGCCGGGGTGGCTCTGGGGTTCCGGTTCACGCAGGGATACCTCGCCGTACTCGGGATTCTGGTGATCCCGATCCTCTTCGGGATCGGGTTCGCCCTCATGGTCACCGTCCTCGCCACCATGTCGAGCAAGCTGCCTCTCGTGGAACTGGTGTCGATCGGGTGCACCCTGCTGATGTTCTTCAACTCCGGGTTCGTCCCGGTGATGGCCTACCCGAGGTGGCTGCAACCGATCGTGGAGAACCAGCCGATGTCGTGTGCGATCGACGCGATGAAGGCGCTGGCGATGGGCGGTCCGCTCGCCGAACCGCTCGTCAAGACACTGCTGTGGTTCTTCCTCGCCGTCGCCTTGTTCACGGTGCCGGCCATCCGGGGCTATCGGCGCGCGGCCGAGGAGGGCTGATCGCGGCGACCCCGAGCGGCCACCCCCGGCTGTTATCCTGTCCGCCGACCGCGGCCGCACAACGGCTGCAGCAAGCAGCCGAGGCACTGTCACCCAGTGCGGCCCACGGAGGAATGCCGATGAAGTATGCCCGCCGGATCACCGTCGCCGTGATGGCGGCCGCCCTGGCCGCCGCCGGGCCGGCACTGCCCACGGCTGCCGCGGAGCCCACGACTGCCGCGGAGCCCACGTCCTTGCCGGCGCTGCTCGACTCGATGGGGCCGAGTCCCGCCGGAGCGAACGACCTCGACTGTGTGCCCTCCCCCGAGCATCCCCGGCCGGTTGTTCTCGTCCACGGGACGAGGATGGACATGACCGGCACGTGGGCCGTTGCAGCCCCGCAGCTCGCCGATCTCGGCTACTGCGTCTACGCCCTGAACTACGGCGGCATCCGCTCGCTGGTCGACCCGGAGCTGATGGTCTGGGGGGTCGGGAGCATCGAGGACTCCGCGAAGCAGGTCGGCGAGTTCGTCGATGCGGTGCTCACTCACACCGGAGCGGACCAGGTCGACCTCGTGGGGCACTCGCAGGGTGGACCGGTCTCCCGCCAGTACCTGCGGTTCGAGGGTGGCGCGGACCCGGTGGACCCGGACCGCAACAAGGTCGACAAACTGGTGATGCTCGGCGCCACCAACCACGGAACCACGTTCAATGGCATGCAGCAGCTGTACTCCCTGTTCGCCCGTCTCGGGCTGGGGAACGAGGAATGGGCCACCGAACGCCTCGCGCAGATGGTCTTCGGTATCGCGGGACGTCAGCAGCTGATCGGATCGCGCGTGTTGGCCCGGCTCAACTCCGGGGCCGAGACCTTGCCGGGAATCGAGTACACCTCGATCGCCACCCGTCAGGACACGGTCGCCACGCCACCGGAGAATGCCTTCCTGCAGCCCAGCGAGAACAGCGTGGTGCACAACGTGTGGCTCGAGGACGCGTGTCCGACCAGCCCGGCCGATCACCTCGCCCTGCTCGAACTGCCCGAGTCGCTGCACCTGGTGAAGTCGGCTCTCGATCCGCAGTACGCCGAGACCGTGCCGGCCCCGTGCACGGCGCCTCCCACCGGCTAGACACTCGACAGTCGCGGCACGCGAACGGCCCCTCCCGCCGGGAGGGGCCGTTCGCGTGTACGAGTGATCCGAGGACCGGAGATCAGATGCCGAGGGCTCGCTGCAGCACCGGCCACGAGTCCTTCAGGTCGTCCTGCCAGTAGCCCCACGAGTGGGTTCCGGACTCGCGGAAGTTGTAGGTCGCGGGGATGCCCAGGCTGTCGAGCCGGTTCTTCAGGTTGTGGGTGCAGTAGTTGGTTGCGGCCTCGATCACGCCGCCGACCACGATCTGGTTGGCCAGCACTCCCGCGTCACCGTCGATCTCCGGGCCGGTCAGCGTGTCGTGCGGACCGGGCAGGCCGCTGCCGTTGGAAATGTACATCTCGAGCCCGCGCAACTTCTCGGCGTTGACGTACGGGTCCTTCTCCGCCCACATCGGGTCGTTCGTCGGTCCCCACATGTTCTCGGTGTCGCCGCTGCCCCACGTCTCGACCGTGATCTTGACGAACTGCTGGCCGATCGGGTCGGACGTCTGTGCGCATCCGCTGTAGGCAGCGACACCCCGGTACAGCCCCGGCGCGGCCATGGGCAGCTGGAACACCGAGGTGCCCGAGGTGGAGATGCCGGCGACGGCGTTGACTCCGGTGGTACCGAGGGCCCCGTCGACCAGCGGCGGAATCTCCTTGGTCAGGAAGGTCTCCCACTTGTTCACACCGAGCTGCGGATCGGGGTTCTTCCAGTCGGTGTAGTAGCTGAACATGCCGCCGACGGGCGAGACGACGTTGACGTGCTTGTCCTTGAAGAACTCGATCGCGTCGGTACGGCCCCGCCACGTGGCCATGTCCTCGCCGCCGCCGGCGCCGTTGAGCAGGTACAGCGTCGGCGCGGGCTTGCTGGTGTCGGCCGGGCGCCACACGTCCAGCAGGATCTCCTCGTCCATCGACGCCGAGTACACCCAGACGAGCAGCTGCTGCTCACCGTAGTTCTCGATCTTGGTGATGTACGACCCGTTCTCGGACGTGACGGCCGTGATGGGCTGCAGCGTGTCGGCCACCGGGTCGGCCGAGGCGAACGAGGCGCCCGTGAACAGCGGCAGCGCAAGTACCGCCGCCGAGATCGCGGCTGCTCCCATCCTCCGAGCGCGGCTCCGCGACTCGACAACACTCATTCCGTCAACCTCCTCAGGCCCGGCAGGCGGGCGTCCCCGAACCCCGGCGGACCGGGGTGCGCCCTGCGGCGCAGCATGTACTGAATCGACAGCACGCGGACGAACGTTACCTTGCGGACGGCGGGTCATAAACCTCACCGATCACATCCGTCACATCGATCGAGTCACGATCCAACTCCGGCACGATCACGTCGAGTGCGGGGGGATCCATCATCGCGCCGTGCGCCCCCGGTACGAACCGGTTCCGGACCCGGCCGGTCACGTGCGGGGCCCACAGGTTCGCCGCATCCGCTTCGCTCGGGTGTTCGTCACGCGCACTGAAGAAGGCGACGTCGCCGGCGAACAGTCCCGGCTCGTGCCGGTTGATCAACTCCGGGGAGAGCACCGCGGTAGCGAAGATGCGCTGTACTCGCTGCGCGTCGAGGTCGATCAGTTCGGCGGGCACCGCGGCAGCCACGGCGCTCGCCGCCTCCGGCGGCAGACCGTCGCGGAGCGCCTCCGGATCCACGTCCACTCCGAGGCTGCGGAGATTCTCGGCGAATTCCGTGCCGAAGCGGTCCGTGTCGATCCGCGGAATGCAGTCGAGCATCGCGAGGTGTTCGACTCGCAGGCCTCGGGCCTGCAACTCCACCGCCACCGCGTGGGCGAGCACACCCCCGAGCGACCAGCCTGCCAGCCGGTAGGGGCCGCCGGGTCGGACCCGCACGATCTCGTCGGCATATCGCCGCGCGAGCGCCTCGATCGACGTCGGCACGAATCCCGGGTCCGTGAGCGCCGGCGTCTGCAGCCCGAAGACCGGGCGGCCGGGAGCGAGCCGCGCGGCAAGGGCCGCATAGGGCCACGCCAGGCCGATCATCGGATGGATGCAGAACAGCGGCGTCACGTCGGGCTCACCGGCGCGCAGCGGTAGTACGACGGCGAGCGCCGCGTCCTCTCCGACGCCGCCTCCGAGACGTGCGGCGAACGCCGCCACCGTCGGTGCCGCGAGCAGCCACGGCACCCGCACCTGCACCCCGAGGACATCCCGCAGGCGCGCGACGACCTGGGTCGCCACCAGGGAATTGCCCCCGAGTTCGAAGAAGTCGTCGTCGAGGCCGACCCGGTCGAGCCCGAGCACTTCGGCGAACATGTCCGCGACGACCCGCTGCACCTCGGTCTCCGGGGCGCGGTACGGGCGGGTGGCGGTGTCCGGTTCCGGCAGCGCCTCACGGTCGAGCTTGCCCACCGGGGTGAGAGGCACGTCGTCGAGGACGACGATCGACGACGGCACCATGTGCCCCGGCAGCGCCCTCGCCGCCGAGGCCAGCAACGCGGCGGTGTCGACGGTCGCCGACGGCCGCGCGGTCACGTAGGAGACCAACCTCACGACCCCCGCCTCGGACGTCCGGCCGACGGTGACGGCGAAGTCGACCGACGGATCTCGACGGAGCACGGCGTCGATCTCCCCGAGTTCGATCCGGAAGCCGCGGATCTTCACCTGGAAGTCCGACCGGCCCACGTACTCGATCTCACCGGACTCGGTCCATCGCACGACATCGCCCGTGCGGTAGAGACGGTTGCCGGTGCCGTACGGGTCGGCGACGAACCGGGCGGCGGTCAGCGATGCCCGGGCGTGGTAACCCCGGGCCAACTGGACGCCGGACAGGTACAGCTCACCCGCCACCCCGACCGGCACGGGACGGAGCCGGCCGTCGAGGACGAGCGAGCGTGTGCCCCGGAGCGGCCCGCCGATGGTGATCGGACCGCCGGGGGTGAGCGGATCGCTGATGTTGGTCATGATGGTGGTCTCGGTGGGCCCGTACCCGTTGTGGAACGCCCGGCCCGGCGCCCATCGCGCGACGAGCTCGGGTGGGCAGGCCTCGCCGCCGACCACGACGGTCCGCAGGTCGTCGAGACCCGCGGGGTCGACCGACGCGAGAGCCGCCGGAGTCACGAACGCATGGGTGACGCGTTCGCGGCGCAGCAGGTCCGCCAGGTCTGCGCCGCCGTAGACGGTGGGCGGCGCGATCACCAGCGTGGCCCCGGGCTCGACCGCGAGCAGCAGTTCGAGCACCGACGCGTCGAAGCTCGGCGACGCGAAGTGCAGCGCCCGGGTCGCCGGGCCGAGGGCGTAACGCTCGTGCTGTTCTGCGGCGAAGTTCGCCAGCCCGGTGTGGGTGACGACGACGCCCTTCGGCAGCCCGGTGGAACCGGAGGTGTAGATGACGTAGGCGGGATTGTCCACGCGCAGCGGACGCAGCCGGTCGCGGTCGGTCACCGGCGCAGTCGACAGCGCGTCGAGTTCGGACTCGATCCCATCGTCGTCGAGCACCACCCACGGGATCGTGTCGGGCAGGACAGTGCGTTCGGCCGCCACGGTCAGGCCGGTCCGCGCCCCGGAGTCGGTGACCATGTGCAGGACCCGGTCTGCGGGGTAGTTGGGATCGACGGGAACGTACGCTGCGCCGGTCTTGGCGACCGCCCACACCGAGACGACGGACTCGAAGGAGCGGGTCAGTCCCACGGCCACGACGTCCTCGGGTCCGACGCCGCGCGCGATGAGCAGACGCGCGAGCCTCGACGAGCGGGCGTCGAGCTCGGCATAGGTCAGTTCGCGACCGTCGTACGACAGGGCGGACGACTGCGGGTCGCGGGCGGCGGCGGACAGCAGGTCGGCCAACGGCACGGCAGGTTCCGCCGGGCCTCCGGTCCGCCGGACGAGATCGTCCCGCTCGGCGTCGCCGAGGATCTCGAGCTGTCCCGTCGTCCCGGCAGTTCCGGCGACGAAGCCGCCGAGCACCCGGAGGTAGCGCTGCGCGAGGACCTGCACGGTGGACGCCGTGAAGACGTCCCTGCGGTACTTGAACCCGAAGGTCAGCGACTCTTCGACCGTGGCCACCACCGTGAGCGGATAGTGGGTCGCATCGCGAGTGTTCACGCCGGCGACGATCATGCCGTCGATCGAGCTCGCCTGCTCGAGACCGCTCCGGTCGATCGGGTACGACTCGTACACCAGCAGGGTGTCGAACAGCGCGCCGGTCCCGGCGAGCTGCTGGATCTCCGCGAGCCCGATGTGGTGGTGGTCGAGCAGGTCCGCCTGCTCTGCCTGCAGGGCACGCAGCGACGCGTCGACCGTGGTGTCCGGGTCGAGGCGGACGCGCACCGGAATCGTGTTGATGAACAACCCGACCATCGATTCGACACCGTCGAGTCCGGCGGGCCGGCCGGAGACGGTGGTTCCGAACACCACGTCGTCGCGGCCGGTCGACCGCGCCAACAGCACGGCCCAGGCCGCCTGGAGGACGGTGTTGACGGTGACGCCGATCCGGCTCGCGTACTCGGTCAGTGCAGCGGTGGTGTCGGCGTCGACTGCCACGCGGTGCTCCGCGCCGCCCGCGGCTCCCGTCTCGCCGTCACCGAGCACCTCGGCGAGCATGGCCGGCTCCTCGAGGCCCGCCAGTGCGTCCGCCCAGGCTTGACGGGACCGGACGTGGTCGCGCGTGGCCAACCACTCGAGATAGCTGCGATACGCAGGTACCCGCGGCAGGATCGTCGCGTCGGCGTCGGTGGCATACAGGGTGAGCAGGTCCTTGAGCAGCAGCGGCATCGACCACCCGTCGAGCAGGATGTGGTGGCTGCTGACGGCCAGCGTCCACGCGTCCGGGGCGGTCCGCACCACGAGGAAGCGGATCAGCGGCGGGGCGGCCATGTCGAACGGGACGTCCTGGTCCGCACGCACCGTCGACTCCAGTTCGGAGCCGTCCGCCCCGAGCGAGTCGACCTCGCGCCACGGCAGGGCGACGTCGTCGAGCACCAGCTGTACCGGTTCTCCGGACTCGCCGGCGACGAACGCCGTGCGCAGATTGGGATGGCGCTCGAGCAGCGCCTCCGCCGCCCGGCGCAACCGGGCCACATCGACCCGGCCCGTGAGGTGGAGCAACACCTGGGTGGTGTAGACGTCGGCTCGGCCGTCGGCGAGCATCGCGTGGAAGAGCAGGCCGGACTGCAGCGGGGCGAGCGGCCACGCGTCGACCAGGGTGGGGTACCGCGTCTCCCAGGTGTCCAGGTCGCTCTGGCCCACATGCACGAGAGGGACGTCGGACGGGGTCAGGCCGCCCGAATCGGGTCGGGCAGCATGGGCGGCGAGCGCTTCGAGGGCGCGCACCCACAACTGGGCGAGCTTCTCGACGTCGTCGCGGCCGAGGAGGCCACTCGCATACCCGATGTTCGCTCCGAGCCGGCCGCCGATCACGACCGCGTTGATGTCGATCGTGGCCATCGCGGGGGCGTCGGCATCGTCGCGGCCCGACAGGTCGCCGAGGTCGCCGGCCGGCAGCCAGCCGAGCCCCGCAGCACCTTCGGGGATCTCGCCGGCGTCGATCCGGCCGAGATAGTTGAAGCTGATCTGCCCGGCGGGCAGCGACCCGAGCACGGCTCCGGCGGCGGGGTCGAGGTAGCGCAGCAACCCGTAGCCGATGCCCTTGTCCGGTACGGCGCGCAGGTTCTCCTTGACGGCCTTGATCGCGGTGCCCGCGGCGCGGCCCCCGGCGAACGCGTCGTCGAGATCCACACCGGACAGATCGAGCCGGACCGGGTACATGGTGGTGAACCAGCCGACGGTGCGGCCGAGGTCCGCGCCGGGGACGACCTCCTCCTCGCGACCGTGCCCCTCGAGCCGGACCAGCGCGGACGGCTCGTCGACGCCCCGGTCGCGGCGCCAGCGGGCGACGGCGAGCGCCAGCGCGGCGAGCAGGGCGTCGTTGACGCCGCCGTGGAACCGTGCGGGCAACGTCGTCAGCAACGCGTCGGTCGTCGCGGGATCGACCTGGATCCGCACCTTGTCCACCGTGGAGGCGAGGTCGACCGCTGGATCGAACGGGCGCGCGCCGAGCAGCGGATCGGGGCCCTCGACGATCGAGCGCCACAGCCCGAGCTCGGCCGAACGGGCCGGGACCGCGGTCTCGGCGAGGGCGTGCGCCCAGCGCCGGAACGACGTGCCGACCGGCTGGAGCTCGGGCCGTCCACCGTTCGACAGCTGCGCCCACGCCGTGACGAGATCCGGGACCAGGATGCGCCAGGAGACGCCGTCGACGACGAGGTGGTGCGCGACGACGACGAGCCGTCCGGTGCGCGCCGCGCCCGGGTCGAGCCACACGAACTGCAGCACGACGCCCTCGGCCGGTCGCAGGCGCGACTCGGCCTCGTCGAGTGCCCGCGCGGCGAGGTCGGCGAGCGCTTGTTCGTCCGTCCCGGCCGCGACCTCGACGCGGGTGACGAGCGCATCGACGTCGACGCTGCCCGGCGGCGTGGTCGACAGCTCCCAGTCACCGGAGTCGTTGCGGCGCAATCGGGCCCGGAGCATGTCGTGACGGTCGAGGACGGCCGTGAGGGTTCCCACGACGCCGTCGCGGTCGATGCCGGCCGGCAGTTCCAGCGCGAGCGTCTGGGTGTAACGATCGAATCGGCCGCCGCGTTCGACCATGTACCGGACGATCGGCGTCAACGGGATGTCGCCGACGCCGCCGCCGGGAAGCTCGGCCAGCGCGGGGGCCGCCGCCTCCGCACCGACGCGCGCGACCTCGGCGAGCCCGGCCACGGTCTTGCGTTCGAACACGTCGCGGGGGGTGAAGACCACACCGCGGGCCTTCGCCCGCGACACCAGCTGGATCGAGACGATGCTGTCGCCTCCGAGCGCGAAGAACGAATCGTCGGCGCCGATCCGTTCCACTCCCAGGACCTCCGCGAAGACCTCCGCGATCGCGATCTCGGCGGCCGTGCCAGGGGCACGGGACTTCTTGTCACCCTTGAATACCGGAGCGGGAAGGGCTTTGCGATCGAGCTTGCCGTTGGCGGTGAGCGGCAACGCCTCGAGCATCACGATCGCGTCGGGAACCATGTAGCCGGTGAGGAACCGGGCCACCGAGTCCAGCACCGCCGCAGGATCGAGGTCCCGGCCCGCGCGCGGCACCACGTAGCCGACGAGACGGTCGCCGGTGCGCTCGTCGGTGCGTACGACCGCGACGGCCTGTGCCACACCGTCGACCCCGGTGAGAGCAGCCTCGATCTCCCCGAGTTCGATGCGGAATCCGCGCAGCTGGACTTGCGAGTCGCTGCGCCCGGCGTACTCGAGCATGCCGTGCGCGTTCCAGCGGGCGATGTCACCGGTCCGGTACATGCGGGTGCCGGGAGCGCCGAACGGATCGGCGACGAATCGGCCGGAGGTGAGGTCGGCGCGTCCCAGGTACCCGCGCGTGAGCTGCGCCCCGCGCACGTACATCTCCCCCGGCACGCCGACCGGGACGGGCTGCAGGCGCGCGTCGAGGACATAGATGCCCAGGCCCGGGATGCCGCGGCCGATCACGCTCGCGGCGAGTGTCGTGTCGGCCGCGGAGAGCGGGAGGTGCGAGACGTGCACGGTGGTCTCGGTGATGCCGTACATGTTGACCAACCGCGGCGCATCCTCGGCGTGCCGGGTGTACCAGCCGGCGAGCTGCCGCAGATCGAGTGCCTCACCGCCGAAGATCACGTACCGCAGCGCCGGGAGGCCGGACTCCCCGCCGCCTTCCGCCGCCGCGCGGTCCGCCTCGGCGAGCTGGTAGAACGCCGACGGTGTCTGGTTGAGCACGGTCACCTGCTCCCGGGCCAGCAGGGCGCGGAAGTCCTCGGGCGAGCGCGAGGTGTAGTGATCGACGACGACGAGCCGGCCGCCGTGGAGCAGCGGTCCCCACAACTCCCACACGGAGAAGTCGAACGCGTAGGAGTGGAACATGGTCCACACGTCGTGCTCGCCGAACTCGAATGCGGGCCAGGTGTTCTCGAACAGTTCCAGTACCGTCCGGTGCGGCACCTGCACGCCCTTGGGGCGGCCGGTGGAACCGGACGTGTAGATGACGTACGCGAGGTTGTCGCCGCGTAGCGGGGCCTGTCGTTCGTCGTCGCCGACCGGCGCGTCCGAGATCGCGGACAACTCGAGAGCCGACACGTCGATCGCCTCGACAGCACTGTCGGGCAATGCTTCCCGGTCGGTGCCCGAGACGAGCACGCAGACGGGGGCGGCGTCGCGGAGCATGAACTCGAGGCGGTCGGCCGGATACGTCAGGTCCAGCGGCAGGTAGGCGCCGCCGGCCTGCAGCACGGCGAGGAGCCCGACGACGAGTTCCTCGGTGCGTGGGAGCGCCACGGCCACGAGGGTGTCCGGTCGTACCCCCCGGTCGATCAGGGTGCGGGCGAGGCGGTTCACGCGCGACGCCAGCTCCCCGTAGGTCAGGCTGCGGCCACCGGCGGTGACGGCGACCGCGTCGGGGGTCCGGTGGGCCTGCGCCTGGAACCGGCCGACGAGAGTCCCGTCGGCGGCGCGAGTGCCCGGCGAATTCCATGCCTCGAGCACGGTGGCGCGTTCCTCGTCCGGCAGGAGCGGGATGTCCCCGACCACGGTGGCCGGGTCGGCGGCTACCGCCGTGAGGACGCGGGTGAAGCGCTGGGCGAAGGACTCCATGGTGCCGGCGTCGAACAGATCGGTCGCATAGGTCAACGCCACGGACAGTCCGTCCGGCTCGCCGTCCTCGGTGACCACGTCCGAGACGGTCACCTGCAGATCGAACTTCGCCTGATCGACGTCGAAGTCGACCGGTTCGACGGTCAGTCCCGGCAGTTCGAGGCGGGTGCGCGCCAGGTTCTGGAAGCTGAGCGCGATCTGGAACAGCGGGTGCCGCGCCTGGGACCGCTCCGGATCGAGGACCTCGACGATGCGCTCGAACGGCACGTCGGCATGCCCGAATGCCTCCAGGTCGGTCTCACGGACGCGCCCGAGCAGCGCGGCGAACGTGTCGCCGGGCCCGACCGGCGTGCGCAGCACCAGGGTGTTGACGAACATGCCGATGACGTCGTCCAGTTCGGCCTCGCCCCGCCCGGCGACGGGCGTACCGATCACGATGTCCTCGGTGCCGGACAGCCGCGCGAGCACGGTGGCCAGCGCCGCGTGGACCACCATGAACAGCGTGACGCCGTGCGCCCGGGCGAGCGCCGCCAGCGCCGCGTGCGTGCCGGCGTCGATGGAGAAGCCCGTCAGGGCACCTCGATTCGACGCGACGGGCGGGCGGGGCCGGTCCGTGGGCAGGTCCAGCTGGTCCGGGATGCCCGACAGCGTTCCGCGCCAGTAGCCGAGTTGCTGCGCGAGCACCGAGCGGGGATCGTCCTCGGCGCCGAGAACCTCCCGCTGCCACAGCGCGTAGTCCGCGTACTGGATCGCCGGCGGCGCCCAGTCGGGTTCCCGGCCGGCGGCCCGGGCGGCATACGCGAGCATCACGTCGCGCGTCAGCGGCCCCATCGAGAATCCGTCACCGCTGATGTGATGCAGCACGACGACGAGCACATGTTCCGGACTGGACAGCCGGAACAGCTTCAGGCGCAACGGGACCCCGGTCGTCACGTCGAACCCGGCACCGATCTCGGCGGCGACCGCGGCAGCGAGGCCGGTCTCGCTCACCGGCTCCGGCTCCAGTCCGGCGGCCGGATCCGCCGTGGGCAGTACGACCTGGCGCGGTACCCCGTCGACCTCCGGATACACCGTGCGCAGCGATTCGTGCCGGAACACCACGTCGTCGATCGCCGCCCGCAACGCCTCGACGTCGAGGTTCCCCCGGAGCCGGATGGCCAGCGGAAGGTTGTTCACCGCGGAATCGGGGTCGAAGCGGTTGAGGAACCACATGCGCTGCTGGGCGAGGGACAGCGGGATGATCTCCGGCCGCGGCCGCGCGCGCAGGGCGACGCGTCGGGTCCGGCCGAACTCGGATTCGAGCCGGGTCGCGAGCGCCTCCACCCCGGGGGTCTCGAACAGCACGCGGACCGCCACCTTGGTGTCGAGTGCCGCACCGAGCCGCGCCGCGACCTGGGTCGCGACGAGCGAGTTGCCACCCAGCGCGAAGAAGTCGTCGTCCAACCCGACGCGGTCGAGGCCGAGCACGTCGGCGAAGACGCCCGCGACGATCTCCTCGACGGGTGTGCGCGGACCGCGGAAGCCACGGGTCTCGAACACCGGCTCCGGCAACGCCTTACGATCCAGCTTGCCGCTCGCGTTGAGGGGGAAGGCATCCAGCACGACAAGCGCCGAGGGCACCATGTACGCGGGGAGGGTCTCGGCGACTGCGCCGAGCAGCTGTGCGGTCTCGACCGTCGCACCCGGCGCGGGGACCACATACCCGACCAACTGCTCACCGGTGACGGTGGGGACGACGAGTGCGACCGCCTGGCCGACCGTGGGCTGGGCGAGCAACGCCGACTCGATCTCCCCCAGCTCGATCCGCTGACCACGGAACTTGACCTGGAAATCGGTACGACCGATGTAGTCGAGAACCTGCTGACCGCTCGCGGTGCGGCGCCACCGGACGAGGTCACCGGTGCGGTACATGCGAGCGCCGGGGGCACCGAGCGGGTCGGCGACGAAGCGATCCGCGGTGAGGTCCGGCCGGCCCACGTAGCCGCGCGCGAGTTGCACTCCGGCGAGGTACAGCTCGCCGGGCACACCGACCGGCACCGGATGCAGCCGGCCGTCGAGGACGTAGACGCGCACGTTCCACTCGGGCACGCCGATGGGCACGCTCTGCTGCTCGTCGCCGGCGGGCCAGTACGTCACCGAGACCGCGGCCTCGGTGGGACCGTACAGATTGTGCACCGCGGCAGCGCAGACGCGACGGAAGGCGTCGACGGTCTCGGGCGGGAGGGCTTCGCCGATCACGAACACGTGCCGCAGCGTCGAGCAGGTGCCGGCCGGCGCATGCGCGGCGAACACGCTCAGCATCGACGGCACGAAGTCCGTCAGCGTCACTCCGTGCCGCGCGATCGTCTCGGCGACGTACACGGGGTCGCGGTGACCGTCGTGGGTGGCGACGACGAGGGCGGCGCCGGCGCGCAAGGGCAGGAACCAGCCCCACAGCGACACGTCGAAGGTGGTGGCGGTCTTCTGCAGATAGACGTCGCCGGCGGCGATCTCGTACTCGTGGGCCATCCACTCGAGCTGGTTGACGATGGCCTCGTGTGAGACGCACACACCCTTGGGGCGTCCCGTGGAGCCGGACGTGAAGATCACGTAGGCGGGGGTGCCGGGACGGATCGGACCGGCCAGCTCGTCGTCCCGGATCGGGTCGGGCGCGTAGCCCCGCAGGTCGAGGTCGTCGACCAGGACGGGGGCGACCGTGCCGGGCAGGTCCGCCGCGTCCGCGCGGGTGCTCAGGACGCACACCGGTTGCGCAGTGGACAGGATGTGCCCGATGCGGTCGGCCGGGTGGTCGGGATCGAGCGGGACGTAGGCGCCGCCCGCCGCGACGACCGCGTAGATCGCGACCGGGAGGTCGATTGAACGCCGGATAGCCAGTGCCACAAGGGTTTCGGGTCCGACACCGAGACCGACGAGATACCGGGCGAGCCGGTTGACGCGCGCGTCGAACTGCGCATAGGTGAGCGTCTCGTCGCCGAAGACGACGGCCGCCGCGTCCGGGCGACGGGCAGCGGCGTCCCGGTACGCGGCCAGCAACCCGGCCGCCCGGACCGGATGCACGGCACGGTCGTTGCCCGCGGCGAGGGCGCGGTGCTCGGCGGTGTCGAGGAGGTCGAGGTCGCCCACCACGCGGTCGGTGCCCGCGGCGAGGGCTGCGAGCAGACGGATCAGGCGCCCGGCGAAACCCTGCACCGTGGACTCGTCGAAAAGGTCGGTCGCATAGGTGAACTGCGCCGACATTCCGGCGGGCTTCCCGGCTTCCTCGCGGGGCGAGACGGTCAGCTGCAGATCGAACTTGGCGACGGCCCCACCGAGGTCGACGGATTCGATCTCGACGTCCGGCAGGGTCACCTCGGCGCGGTCGAGGTTCTGGAAGAACAGCGCCACCTGGAACAGCGGGTGGTGCCCGGCCGATCGCACCGGATCGAGCACCTCCACGAGCCGCTCGAACGGCAGCTCCGCGTTGTCGAATGCCGCGAGGTCGACGTCCCTGACCCGGCCGAGCAGTTCGGCGAACGTGGCGTCGGGCTCCACCCGGGTGCGCAGCACGAGGGTGTTGACGAACATGCCGACGAGATCGTCGAGTGCGCGCTCGCCGCGGCCGGCGACGGGTGTGCCGATCGCGATGTCCGCGGTGCCCGACAGGCGCGACAGCAGTACCGCCAGCGCGGCGTGGACGACCATGAACGCGGACGTGCCGGTCGCCTGGGCGGCGGCTTCGACCGCCTCGTGCAGGGCGGCGTCGACCTCGAAGTCGACGGTGGCGCCGCGGCCCGAGGCCTCCACCGGCCGAGGCCGGTCGGTCGGCAGGTCGAGACGGTCGGGGAGGTCGGCGAGGGCGCCCCGCCAGAACTCGATCTCCCGCGCCGCCGGTGATGCGGGGTCGGACTCGTCACCGAGCACGGCGCGCTGCCAGAGGGCGTAGTCGGCGTACTGCACCGCGAGCGGTTCCCACGCGGGGGCCGCCCCGCCGCTGCGTGCGACGTACGCGGTGACCAGGTCCCGCACGAAGGGGGCGATGGAGGCGCCGTCGGCGGCGATGTGGTGGACGACCACGACGAGGACGTGCTCGTCGTCGGCCGACCGCAGTAGTTCGACCCGCAGCGGCACCTCGGACGTGACGTCGAAGCCGGCCGTCGCGAGCCGGGCGACCGCTGCGGCGATCTCGTCGGGCGCCGTCGGCACCGGGTCGAGCGGGTGCGCCGCCTCCTCCGGCGGCAGGATCAGTTGCGATCCGATGCCGTCGTGCTCGGGATAGACGGTGCGCAGCACCTCGTGCCGTGCCACGACGTCGGCGAGGGCCCGCCGCAGGGCATCGACGTCGAGTGCCCCGCGGACGCGCAGCGCGACGGGGATGTTGTTCGCGGCCGACGCCGGATCGAACCGGTTGAGGAACCACATCCGCTGCTGAGCCAGCGACAGCGGGATCGGATCGGGGCGCGGCCCGGCGACGAGCGGTTGCTGCGCGCCCGCCCCGACGGAGGGTTCGACGAGTGCGGCGAGGCCTTCGACGGTGGACGCCTCGAACAACAGCCGCGCGGGGACCCGGGTGGCGAGGCGTTCCCCGAGGCGGGCGGCCGCGCGGGTGGCGACGAGGGAGTTGCCGCCGAGTTCGAAGAAGTCGTCGTCGAGGCCGGCTCGTTCGGCGCCGAGCAGCTCGGTGAACACCTCTGCCACGGCCTGTTCCGTGGCGGAACGGGGTGCGCGGTATTCGTGCGTGGGCAATTCCGGTTCGGGCAGGGCCGACCGGTCGAGCTTGCCGACCGGGGTCAGCGGGATCCGGTCGAGCGGCACGATCACGGCCGGCACCATGTGGGCCGGCAGCCGGTGGGAGACGAACTCGGTCAGGGCGTCGGGGTCGACGTCCGCACCCGGGACGGGATGGACGTACGACACCAGCCGGGCCTCCCCGGAGGGGGCCTCCCGTCCCACCGTCACCGCGAAGTCGGCATCGGGGTGCGCGGCCAGCGCGGCGTCGATCTCCCCGAGCTCGATCCGGAATCCGCGGATCTTGACCTGGAAGTCGTTGCGCCCCATGTAGATCAGCCCGGCCTCGCCCGATCGGACGAGGTCACCGGTCCGGTACAGGCGGGTGCCGCCGACTCCGGCGACGAACCGCTCGGCGGTCAGCGCGGCGCGTCGATGGTAGCCGCGGGCGAGGCCGGGGCCTTCGAGATACAGCTCCCCCACGACTCCGGCCGGGACCGGGTTGAGTCGCTCGTCCAGCACGTGCGCGGTCATTCCCCGGATTGCCCGGCCGATCGTGACCTGCTCGCCGGGCTGCAGCGCGTGCGAGATGTTGGTCATGATGGTGGTCTCGGTGGGTCCGTAGCCGTTGAAGAATCGGCGGCCGGGTGCCCATCGCGCGACCAGGTCCGGCGGGCACGCCTCGCCGCCCACGACCACCATCGCGAGGGTGTCCAGCCCGGCCGGGTCGACGGACGCCAGCGCCGCGGGCGTGACGAAGGCGTGGGTGACCTGCCGGCTGCGCAGCAGCTCCGCGAGGTCCTCGCCGCCGTACACGGACGGTGGGGCGATGACCATGGTGGAGCCCGCACCGACGGCGAGCAGCAACTCGAGGACGGACGCGTCGAAGCTGGGGGACGCGAAGTGCAGGGTGCGCGAGGCCGGGGTCAGCGCGTAGCGCTCGACCTGTTCGGCGCAGAAGCCCTCCAGTCCGGTGTGGGTGACGACCACGCCCTTGGGCCGGCCCGTGGAACCGGAGGTGTAGATCACGTACGCGGGGTGCTCCGCCCGCAGCGTCCGGACCCGGTCTTCGAGCGCGACGGGTGCCGCGGACTGTTCGGCGAGGGCGGCGCGGGTCTCGGTGGAATCGAGGGCGATCCAGGGCACCGAGCCGGGCAGGTCCGGTACCGAGGCGGTGAGGGTCAGTCCGGCGCGGGCTCCCGAGTCGTCGATCATGTGCCGGACCCGGTCCTCCGGGTAGTTGGGATCGACGGGCACGAACGCGGCGCCGGCCTTGGCGACGGCCCACACCGACAGCACCGACTCGATCGACCGGGTCGACGCGACGGCGACCACGTCCTCCGGTCCGATCCCGCGCCGGATGAGCAGTCGCGCCAGGCGGGAGGAGGCCGAGTCGAGCTCGCCGTAGCTCAGGGTGCGGTCCTCGAACACCACCGCGGCCGCGGCGGGATCACGCTCGACTGCTGCTGCCAGGAGCTGGGGCAGAAGGGCGGCGCGGGGTCCGCGCCTGCGGCTGGGTCGCTGCCGGGCCGGCCGGCGGCCTCGTGAGTCGTCCGGTCGTCGGTCCCCCGAACCGTCGACACTCATCCCCGCGTGCTCCGTCGCCGGTCGTCCTGCGCGTGCACACCCAGCATCATCCACCTCGCGTATCCCTCTTCGTCCCGGCCGTCGCCCCCTGCACACGACAGTGCAGGGCGGCACGCGCCAGCCCCATTAGACCATCGGGGTGTCCGGGGCTTTGTTACGGTCGAAACCGGGGGGTCGGGCGCGGATCACACTCCGCGTCCACCGGGAGGACGACGAGCGGTACGGGTCAGCGGGCACCCTCGATCCAGCGGTCGAGCACGGGACCGATCCGGGCGAGGGCCTCCTGCGACGTCATCTTCCAGTGGGTGGCCTGGACCGATTCGACCGCCAGCGTGCCGGTGACATGCGTCCGCCACTGCGGGGCGCGGGCAGCCGAGGTTCCGTCCTCGCCCGCGGCGAAGAACAGCAGGTCCCCGTCGAAGCGGGCGGGCCGGTGCTCCGCGAGCAGCCGGTAGGACCGGCGCACGCCTTCGAAGATGCGCTCGAGGCGGGGCAGGGTCAGCGCGTCGAACGGGGCCGGCAGGTCGGCGACCAGTTCCAGTGCCTGCTCGGGAGTGAACTGCGCCGGGTCGAGGCCGGCCCCGACGTCGGTTCCGATCGCGCCGAGCAGGTCGGCGACGGTGACCGCGGACGGGACCGTCTCGGTGGGGGCACCCGGTGGGTGCGCGTCGAGCAGGGCGAGGGTGGCGACCTCGTGGCCGTCCGCCCGCAGCCGGACCGCGGCGGCGTGGGCGATGATGCCGCCGAGCGACCAGCCGACCAGATGATAGGGGCCGGCGGGCTGGATCCGCCGGATCCGCTCCACGTACCCCGCGGCCCACGCGTCGATGCTCTCGGGCAGCGGTTCGTCGTCGCTCAGGGCCGGCGACTGCAGACCGTAGAGGGGCCGCTCGGGGTCGAGGTGGCGGGCCAGGCCCGCGAAGCTCCACGACAGACCGATCACCGGATGGATGCAGAACACCGGCTCGGCGGCACCGCCCGGGCGCAACGTCAGCACCGCGTCGAACCCGGCGGTGTGATCACCCGGGTCGCCGGCGGATCCCTCGATCCGGGCGGCGAGGGCTGCGACGGTCGGGGTGAGGAACATCCACTGCAACGACACCGGCAGGTTCGTGCGTTCGCGCAGCCGGGCGATCACCCGCACCGCGCTCAGCGACGTGCCGCCGAGGTCGAAGAAGTCGTCGTCGAGACCGACTCGGAACTCGCCGGCGTCCCCCGCCGGCCCGAGAACCTCGCGGTAGGCGGCGGCGACCTCCGTCTCGAGCGGAGTGCGCGGCGGGCGGTGGTGCCGCGGGGCGATCACCGGCTCGGGGAGCGCCGCACGGTCGAGCTTGCCGTGCGGGTTCAGCGGTAGCGCATCGAGGGTGACGACGCCGGCGGGCACCATGTAGGAGGGCAGGGTCTCGGCGAGCGCCGCGCGGAGGCGGGCCACGTCGATCCGCCCGGCGGCCGGAACCACGAAGGCCACCAGCCGGTCCCCGCCGTGGACGGCGACCGCGGCGTCGCGGACCGACGGCTGGGCGCGCAGCGCGGCCTCGATCTCGCCGAGCTCGATCCGGAACCCGTGCACCTTGACCTGGAAGTCGGCGCGCTCGAGATACTCCAGGGTGCCGCGGCCGGGGTCGTCGCCGTCGATGCGCCAGCGCACCACGTCCCCGGTGCGGTAGAGGCGGGTGCCGGGCGCACCGAAGGGGTTGGCGACGAACCGCTCGGCGGTCAGGCCGGGACGGCCCAGGTATCCGCGGGCGAGCTGCACGCCGGCGAGGTACAGCTCACCGGCCACGCCCGGCGGCACGGGATGCATCCGTTCGTCGAGGACGAACGTCTGGGTGTTGGGGACGGGATCGCCGATGGGCACGGAGGTGTGCGTCGGGGCGGTGACCGCGTGCGCGGTCACCGAGACCGCGGCTTCCGTCGGGCCGTACAGGTTCACCAGGTCCGCCTTCGAGGCGCCGAGCGTGCGTCGCGCCGTCGGGGCGGGCAGTACCTCGCCGATGGCGAGGACGCGGCGCAGGGTGCCGGGCAGCGTGCCGGCCGAGTCCTCGAGCAGCGCCTCGAGCATCGACGGCACCACGTGCAGGATCGTGACCTTCTCGCGGCGGATCAGGTCGTTGAGGTAGGACGGGTCGCGGTGCCCGTCGTGGGCGGCGATCACCAGCCGGGCGCCGCACGTGAGTGCGGACCAGAACTCCCACACCGACAGGTCGAAGGTCGCGGCCGTCTTGAGCAGGACCGCGTCGTCGGGACCGAGATCGTAGTGCGCCCGCTTCCAGGCGATCTGGTTGACGATCGCCTCGTGCGGCACGGCCACGCCCTTCGGGCGTCCGGTCGATCCGGAGGTGTAGATGACGTACGCCGTGTTCGCGGCGCGCAGCGGCGCACGCCGGTCGGTGTCGGCGAGCGGCGCGGGATCGAGGTCGCCCAGGTCGAGGCGGTCGACGTCGAGCACCGTCCGGCCCGCCAGGGCGTCGACCCGGTCGGCGGTGGTCGACAGCACGCACTGCGGGGCCGCCGCGTCGAGGATGTACCGGTTGCGGGCCGCGGGGTGGTCGGGGTCCAGCGGCAGGTAGGCGCCGCCGGCCTTGGCGACGGCGTACATCGCCACCACGAGGTCGACCGAACGCCGGATACAGAGAGCCACTGTGGATTCGGGCCCCACACCCTGGGTCACGAGGTGACGGGCGAGCCGGTTGACGCGCGCGTCGAAGTCCCGATACGTGAGGGTGCCGCCGCGGAACACGAGGGCGGGGGCGTCCGGGGTGGCCGCGACCTGCTCGTCGAACAGGTCGACGAGGGTCCGGCCCGCGGAGAGGTCGGCCTGTTCGGCTTCCCATGCCCGCATCATCTCGGCCAGTTCCGCAGAGTCGTGCAGGTCGATGTCGCCGACGACGGCAGCGGGGTCGTCGACGACCGCCCGGAGTATCCGCAGATACCGCGCGAGCAGACGCCGGACCGACGGTGCGTCGAACAGGTCGGTGGCGTAACCGAATTCGATGTCGAAACCGCCCGGGCCGCCGCCCACGGCGTGATCGACCACCGTGACGTGCAGATCGAAACGCGCTGCGTACGAATCGCTCTCGACCGGAGTGATCCGCAGGCCCGGCAGCTCGAGGGCTTCCCGGGCGAAGTTCTGGTAGGAGAACCCGACCTGGAAGATCGGGTGGCGTGCGGTGGACCGGACCGGATCGAGCACCTCCACGAGGCGTTCGAAGGGGACGTCGGCGTGCGCGAACGCGTGCAGGTCGGTGTCGCGGACCTGCTCGAGCAGTGTCGCGAACGAGTCGGCGGCGTCGACGTCGGTCCGCAGGGCGAGCATGTTGACGAACATGCCGATCAGCCCGTCGAGTTCGGGGGCCGTGCGCCCCGCGACGGGCGTGCCGACGACGACGTCGTGCGTGTTCGACACGCGCGCCAGCAGCACCGCGAGGACGGCGTGCAGCACCATGAAGGGTGTCACGCCGCGCTCGCGGGCGAGTGCGCTGATCGCGTCGTAGGTGGTCTCGTCGACGTGCGCCGAGACCCGGTCCCCCGCATGACCGACGACGGGAGGCCGGGGCCGGTCGGTGGCGAGCTCGAGGTGTTCGGGGATGCCGTCGAGGGCGCGCCGCCAGTAGGCCAGCTGCCGGGCCGTGCCCGACCGGGGATCGTCCTCGTCGCCGAGGGCGTCGAGCTGCCACAGGGTGTAGTCGGCGTACTGGACGGGCAGCGGTTCCCACGCCGGTTCCCGGCCCGTCGAGCGCGCGGTGTAGGCGGTGACGAGGTCCCGGACGAGCGGACCCAGCGACGAGCCGTCGCCCGCGATGTGGTGGAGGACCACGGCGAGCACGTGCTCGTGGTCGGCGAGGCGGAAGAGCCGGACTCGCACGGGAACCTCGCCGGTGACGTCGAACCGCCCTCCCGCGAAGGCCGCGAGCCGGGCCGGGGCGTCGGAGTCGGTCGCGTCCTCCGGCCCGAGGTCGAGCGGGACGTCGCCGACGTCGAGGATGCGCTGCTCACCGACGCCGTCGACCTCGGGGTACACCGTCCGGAGCGTCTCGTGTCGCGCGACGACGTCCCGCACGGCGGCCCGCATCGCGTCGACGTCGAGCCTGCCGGACAACCGGACGGCGAGCGGGATGTTGAACACCGCCGAGTCCGGGTCGAGGCGGTTGAGGAACCACATGCGCTGTTGCGCGGGCGAGAGCGGGATCCGGTCGGGGCGCGGGCGCCGCGGCAGCAGGCCGCGCGCGGCCGTCGGCGCGGCCGCCACCCGGGCTGCGAGCGCCTCGACCGTGGTGGCGTCGAACAGGTCGGCGGCCGACACGGTGACGCCGAGCGCTGCCCTGATCCGGCCGATCACCCGCGTGGCGAGCAGCGAGTTGCCGCCCAGGTCGAAGAAGTCGTCGTGGACCGAGACCCGCTGCACCCCGAGCACGTCGCCGAACGCCTCCGCCACGGCCACCTCCGCGGCGGAGGCCGGCGCCCGGTACGGAGCCGACGCGATCTCGGGCTCGGGCAGAGCCGCCCGGTCGAGCTTGCCCACGGGCGTCAGCGGGATGGTCTCCAACGCGATCACCGACGACGGGATCATGTGGGCCGGCAGCCGCTCGGCGACGAACGCGGTGAGCACGGCGACGTCGATCGCGGAACCGGCGGCGGCGTGCACGTACGTGACGAGACGGGTGTCCCCCGTCGCGCCCCGGTGACCGACGGTGGCGGCGAAGTCGACGGTGGGATGCGCGGCGAACGCCGCGTCGATCTCCCCGAGCTCGATGCGGAAGCCACGCACCTTGACCTGGAAGTCGTTGCGGCCCAGGTACGTGATGCCCTCTCGTGCCGAACGCGGGGACCGTACCAGGTCGCCGGTGCGGTACCGCCGGGCGCCGCCGGGGGCGGCGACGAAACGGGTGGCCGTCAGTCCGGGTCGCTCGTGATACCCGCGGGCGAGGCCGGATCCGGTCAGGTACAGCTCGCCGGCCGTGCCCGCCGGCACGGGCCGCAGGCGGGTGTCGAGGATCCGGGCGGCGACTCCGCGAACGGGCCTGCCGATGGTGACGGGTGCCCCGGGGGCGAGCGGCCCGGAGATGCTGGTCATGATCGTGGTCTCGGTGGGGCCGTACCCGTTGTGGAACCGGCGGCCGGGCGCCCAGCGCGCCACCAGGTCCGGAGGGCACGCCTCGCCGCCGACCACCACCGTCTCCAGATCGTCCAGGCCCGTGGGATCGACCGAGGCGAGGGCGGCCGGCGTCACGAACGCGTGCGTGACCCGTTCCCTCCGCAGCAGCTCGGCCAGGTCGTCGCCGCCGTACACGGACGGCGGAGCGACGACCATCGTCGATCCGGATCCGACGGCGAGCAACAGTTCGAGCACCGATGCGTCGAAGCTGGGGGACGCGAAATGCAGGGTCCGGGCGGCGGGGGTGAGCCGGTAGCGCTCGACCTGCTCGGCACAGAAGTCCGCGAGTCCGGCCTGGGTGACCACCACCCCTTTCGGCCGTCCCGTCGAGCCCGAGGTGTAGATGACGTATGCGGGATGGTCGGGGCGCAGTGGACGTACGCGGTCGACGAAGGTGAGCGGGTCGGCCGGGCAGGCGTCGAGTTCCCTCCGGGTATCGGGCTCGTCCAGGACGAGGGTGTCGAACCCCTCGGGCACGACCCCCCGGTGTGCGACCACCGTGAGTGCGAGACGGGCGTCGGAGTCCGACAGCATGTACCGGACCCGATCGGCTGGATAGAGCGGGTCCACCGGGACGAACGCGGCGCCCGCCTTGGCCACCGCCCAGACGGCGAGAACGGACCGGATCGAGCGGGTGAGAAGCACCGCGACGCGGTCCTCGGGGCCGATGCCCCGCGCAATGAGCAGGCGGGCGAGCCGCGACGATTCGGCGTCGGCCTCCCGGTAGGTGAGGGTGTGTCCCTCCGCCGTGAGGGCGGGCGCTGCGGGGTCGCGTTCGACGGCGGCCGACAGCAGGTGCGGCAGCATCGTCGTGGGCGTCCGGCGCCGGGACGCGCGGAGCTTGCCACGGACGGTTGGGTAGACCACCTTGCTGTCCCCTCCGAATTCCGGATCCGTTGTGCGCGTGCGCATGCCGGGTCCGCTCATCGCCGGGGTAGCACGAACTGCCGCCACATCCGCCCTCCCCGGCGGACGCCGCTTCGCTGTCGTCTCGCGCACCGGAACCCCGACGATTCCCGGCGCAAGAGCACTTCGTCACCATTCCACACGAAAACAAACCGTGCCACCTGTTCGTACGTCCAGTAACTAAGTTACCGGCAGGTAGACCGGCATTCCGGACAGCGCCCGCCCGTGCCCGCGCGGCCCGTGCGGATGCCCGATTCGTCGCACGCCGCAGCGCCGTTCCGGAGTCGCCCCACGCGTGAGCGGCGCCCGCAAGCCTCCGCCTCCCCGCCGGGGCAGACCCGTCACCTGTGGTTTCGGAAAGAGACGCGGAACGCACGGCGGGAGACGCCCGTGTCGATCCGGCAATTCGATCCGGCAGCCTCGGTCGCCACCCGGCCGGTGCCGACACCGTCCCCGGTTCGTCCACCGATTGGACAATTCACTTTCGGCGTCCGACGTGACCTCGGACACAGCGGGCGCGCGCAGGCCACGCCCGCGGAATGCCGCACCCCTACGAGTCAGCGCGCGGCACACCCGCATTCCGGGCAGGAACCGTCCGACGTCCAGCCTGCCAACAGCGGTCCGAGACGAGTACACGCCCTCGGCCCGGTCATCTCCCAGTGCGAGACGGAAAGGTCGTGCCGATGCACCTCGTCCGCGACGTAGGGCGCCCAGTCCCGGCCCGAGTCCGCGTCCGGCCCGGCCTGCGACGCGGCGCCGACGAACAGCATGCGCCCCTCGTACCGGCCCGGAACATGCCCCTCGAGCGCATCGAACGAGCGCTCGATGCTCGTCAGGACGGACGCCGACAGATCCGGGTCGATGTCGTCGGCGAGCACCTCGAGACCGTCCTCGACCCCACCGGGTCCGCCACCGTGGCTCGCATTCAGGGCCACTGCCGCCACCGAGACCGGATCGACCGAGGAGCGCACGGCGTCGGGCAGGGAGGAGTCGAGGAGCACGAGCGAACCGACCTCGAGTCCGGCCCGCTGGAGCTGGACCGCCATCTCGTGCGCGATCACTCCGCCGAGGGACCACCCCACCAGATGGAAGGGACCGTCCGGGTGGACCCGCCGGACCTCCGAGACGTACCGGCCCGCCCAGGACGCGATCGAATCGGGGAGATCCGACTCGCCCGACAGTGCCGGGGACTGCAATCCGTAGACCGGGCGGCCCGGCTCGACGTACCGGGCGAGCGATGCGAAACTCCAGGCGAGCCCGATCACCGGGTGCACGAAGAACACCGGATCGCGCCCCTCGTCGCCCTCGCGCAGCGGCAGCAGCACGGCCAGGGCCGAGTCGGAGCCTCCGCTTGCCGCCGGCTCCTCGTCCGCCGACCGCTCGATCCGGGCCGCCAGGTCGGCCACCGCCGGATGAGCGAACACCCATTCGAGCGGGATCGGACGATCGAGTCGGCGGGTGAGCTCACGGGTCACCCGCACGGCCACGAGGGACGACCCGCCGAGAACGAAGAAGTCGTCGTCGGATCCGACCCGGTCCGCGGCGAGGACGTCCGCGAACACCTGCGCAACCGCGCGCTCGACCGGCGTCGCCGCAGCCCGGTAGGACGCCCGCGCGGGCATCGGCACGGGCAGCGCGCCACGATCGACCTTGCCCGTCGCCCCGACGGGGAGCCGGTCCAGGCGCACGATCGAAGCCGGCACCATGTAGTTCGGCAGTTCGTCCGCGAGCTCGCTGCGTAGGGACGTCGCATCGAAGTCCGATTCGTTCTGTGCAGCAACGACATACGCGACGATCCGCGCGCCGGTCGCCGCGTCCTGATGCACCGTCGCGACCGCGGCCGACACGATGGGCAGGCGCAGCAGCGCGGCCTCGATGTCGCCGAGCTCGATCCGGAATCCGCGAAGCTTGACCTGGGAGTCGCCACGCCCGACGTGCTCGAGGACTCCCTCAGCGGTCCACCGGGCCAGATCGCCGGTGCGGTACAGCCGTCCCCCGGCCCCGAAGGGGTCGGCAACGAACCGGTCCGCGGTCACCCCGGGGCTTCCGCTGTATCCCCGCGCGAGCTGCCGGCCCGCCAGATAGAGCTCACCGGTCACTCCGGTGGGCACGGGGCGCAGCCGCCGGTCGAGTACATAGACGCGGGTGTTCCACTCGGGCACCCCGATCGGCACCTGGTCGGCGTCCGCCGCCGTGACCCGGTGCGCCGTGACCGACACGGCCGCCTCGGTGGGTCCGTACAGGTTGACGAGTTCCGCCCGGCTCGACCGGCGGCACGCCCCGGCGACAGCCCCCGGGAGCGTCTCCCCGATCGAGAGCACCCGTCGCACCGAGGTGGGCAGCTCTCCGCCTGCACCAGAGATCAGGGCGCTCAGCAGGGATGGAACCAGGTACAGCGTCGTGACGGCTTCGCGTTCGACGAGCGCGAGCAGGCGGTCCGGATCGCGGCGGGACTCGGGATCGGCAACCACCAGCCGGCCGCCGCATGTCGTGGCGCCCCAGAACTCCCACACCGACAGGTCGAACGTGGCCACGGTCCGCTGTACCGTCACCTCCCCCGGACCGAACTCGAACTCCGCATGCAGCCAACGCAACTGGTTGACCACCGCGCCGTGGTCCACCGCCACGCCCTTGGGCACACCCGTCGATCCCGACGTGAACAAGATGTAGGCGAGGTTCGCGGGATGCAGCGGCGCAGTCCTGTCCGCGTCGGTCACCGGGGCCGCCGAGTGCTGCGACAGATCCACCCTCGAGACATCGAGAACCCGGACCGGCTCCGGCACCACCTCGCTCGCGACGCCGGCGGATGCCGCGGACACGAGCACCGTCGCCGGCCGCGCCGCCGCGACCATGCGCACCAGCCGTGCGGCCGGAAGCGACGGATCGAGCGGAACGTACGCGCCCCCGGCGGCGGACACCGCGTACATCGCGACGACGAGCTCCACCGATCCGGGAATCAGCAGACCGACCCGGACCTCCGGCCCGACACCCACCGCCACCAGCGCGCGGGCCAGCCGGGCGACGCGGTCGCCGAGCTCACCGTACGTCAACTGCACCCCGTCCCCGACGAGCGCGACCTCGTCCGGGCGTTCGCGTACCTGGCGCCGGAGCAGATCGGGCAAGCAGTCGCCGACCGCACAGTCGCCGCCCGCACGGTCGCCGCCCGGACTGTCGACGCGGGTGTCGTTCGCGGCCTCGAGCAGCGCCTGTCGTTCCCCGTCGACGAGGAGATCGGCGTCGCCGACCGCGCGGTCGGGAGCCGAGACCAGTTCGCCCAGGATCCGGACGAACCGGTCCGCGACGGACGCCGCCGCGTGGCCGTCGAAGAGATCGGTGGCGTACGACAGATGCCCGCCGATCCCCGCCGGCGTCCCGTCCGCCGCGTAGCTGTCACCGACGATCAGGTGCAGGTCGAACTGGGCGATCTCCCCTGTGACGTCGACCCGGGCCGCCGTCAGGCCGGGGAGTTCGAAATCGACCGCTCCGAGGTTCTGGAACGACAGGCCCACCTGGAACAGCGGATGCCGCGCCATGGACCGGGCCGGCGCCAGCGCCTCGACGAGCTGTTCGAACGGGACGTCCGCGTGGGCCAGGGCCTCGAGGTTCTTCTCCCGGGCCTGCGCGAGCAGCGAAGTGAAGGAGGCGGCCGGGTCGACCCGCGTCCGGAACACGAGGGTGTTCACGAACATCCCGATCAGGTCGTCGAGGGCTGCCTCGCCTCGGCCGGCCACCGGGGTGCCCACGGCGACGTCCTCGGTGCCGGACAGCCGGGCCAGCAGCACCGCGAAGGCGGCGTGCACGACGGTGAACGGCGTCGTCCTCGTTGCCGCCGCGAGTGCCGCCACCCTGCCGTGCAGGTCCGCGTCGATCGTGACGGGAACCCGGTCGCCCCGGTAGGACTGAACCGGGGGCCGCGGCCGGGTCGTGGGCACCGGCAACTGGTCGGGCAGACCGGCCAGTTCGTCGGCCCAGAAGGCGAGCTGGCGGGAGACACGCGACGCCGGGTCGGTTTCGCTGCCCAACAGGTCCCGCTGCCACAGGGTGTAGTCCGCGTACTGCACGGGAAGTGGCTGCCACGCAGGTTCGCGGCCCGCCTGGCGCGCGCTGTACGCGTGGGCCAGATCACGGACGAGCGGCGCCACGGAGTATCCGTCCGCTGCGATGTGGTGCACCACGACGAGCAGGACGTGTTCGGCCGGGGACAACCGGAACAGCCGCACGAGGACCGGCACGGACCTGGTGACATCGAACCGGGTCGCCGCCGCCGACCGGACGGCGGCGCGGAGTGCCGGTTCGTCGACGTCCGTCGGGTCCAGGGCGGGCGCACCGGCGCCGGCGGGCAGTATCTGCTGGACCGGCACCCCGTCGACCTCGGGGTAGAAGGTCCGGAGGACCTCGTGGCGGGCGACGACGTCGGCGATCGCCGACTGCAGCGCCGCCCGATCGAGTCGCCCGGTCAGCCGCACAGCCATCGGAATGTTGTAGGCCGCGGCGGTCGCCTCGAACCGGCTGAGGAACCACATCCGCTGCTGGGCGGGCGACAGCGGAATCCGTTCCGGACGCGGCCGGGCGGCCAGGGCGGGCGAGCCGCCGGACCCGATGCGGCGTTCCACGGCTGCCGCCAGCGACTCGATCGTCGACGCCTCGAAGATCACGCGCACGGGGACCGACGCGTGCAGCGCCGCCCCGAGCCGGGCGACGACGCGCGTGGCGATCAGCGAATTCCCGCCGAGCGCGAAGAAGTCGTCGTCGAGACCGAGTCGCTCCGCGCCGAGCACCTCCCCGATCACCGAGGCGACGGTCCTTTCGACCGCGGTGGCGGGCGGGCGGAACTCCCGGACGGCCGGGACGGGTTCGGGCAGGGCTCGGCGATCCACCTTCCCGGAGGTGGTGAGCGGGAGCGTCCCGAGCACGGTCACCACGTCGGGCACCATGTACCGCGGCAGCACGCGTCCCACGGCCGCACGAACGGTGGCACCGTCGACCGCGGCACCGTCCGCCGGCACGACGTACGCGGTGAGCTGCGCACCGTGGGTCCCGTCGTGGACGGTCACGGCGGCCTGCGCGATCTCCGGCTGCGCCAGGAGTGCCGCCTCGATCTCCCCCAGCTCGATTCGCAGGCCGCGCACCTTCACCTGGAAGTCGTTGCGGCCCAGGAATTCGAGGGTTCCGTCCGGCAACCATCGGACCCGGTCGCCGGTGCGGTACATCCGCGCCCCGCCGGGGTGCGCGACGAACCGTTCCGCGGACAGATCCGGTCGGCCGTGGTAGCCACGGGCAAGTTGCACCCCACCGAGATACAGCTCCCCCGGCACCCCGATCGGCACCGGGTTCAGCCGCCCGTCGAGAACGTAGGCGGTGGTGTTGCGGATCGGGTGGCCGATCGGAACGGTGCCGGCATCGCCGCGACGTCCGTCGCACCGCAGCACGGTCGCGGTGACGGTCGCCTCGGTCGGACCGTACGTGTTGTCCAGCAGCGCATCCGAGCGTTCCGCGAATCGTGCCGCGAGCTCGGCGGGCAGCGCCTCGCCACCGACGGACAGATACCTGAGCGTCGCCGGAAGTTCGAGGTCGGGATCCGCGAGGAACAGGGCGAGCATCGTCGGGACGAACTCGAGGATGCCGACGGCCCACTGCCGCGAGAGACGGGCCAGGTAGTCCGGGTCGCGATGGCCTCCCGGTGCCGCGATCACGAGGCGTGCACCGACCTGCAACGGGAAGAACAGCTCCCACACCGACGCGTCGAACGTGACAGGGGTCTTCTGCAGAGCCGTGTCCCCGACGCCGAAGTCGTAGCGTTCGCGCATCCAGGTCATCTGGTTGACGACGGCGCCGTGGGTGACGGCTACCCCCTTGGGCCGGCCCGTCGACCCGGAGGTGTAGAGCACGTAGGCGATGTGCGCCTCGTGCGGCGGCGCCAGCCGCTCGTGGTCGGCGAACTCGGTGACCGGCGTCGGTGCGACGTCCGATTCGTCGACCACGAGCACCGGGACGGATCCGGGGAGCGTGCCCCGGTCGTGCGTCGTGGTCAGTACCAGCACCGGCTCGGCGGTGTCGAGGACGTACGCCGTTCGCTCGGCGGGATGCTCCGGGTCGAGCGGCACGTACCCGCCACCGGCCCGGAGCACCGCATAGATGCCGACCATCATCTCGACCGATCGGCTCATGTGGACACCGACCAGGCGCTCGGGACCGACGCCGCACGCGACGAGACGCCGTGCGAGCCGGTCCACCCGGGAGGCGAACTGCGCGTAGGTCAGCGCGGTGTCCTCGAAGACGACTGCCGTCGCGTCCGGGGTGCGCCGCGCCTGCCGGGTGAACGCGTCCAGGACCGACCGGTCGCCGAGCGGCGCAGCCGTCCGGTTCAGCTCGTCGAGCCGGGCGCGTTCCTCCGCCGTGCACAGGTCGATGCCGCCGACCGCAACGCCCGGATCGGCCGCCGCCACCTCCAGGATCGACACGAGCCTCGCAGCGAACGTCCGCACGGTGCCCTCGTCGAACAGGTCACAGGCGTAGACGACGGACCCGGCTATCCCCTCGCGGCGACCCTGCTCGTCGCGCATCTCGGTCAGGTGGAGCTCGAGGTCGAGTTTGGCGCCGCCCGGGGGCGTTCCGACCGGCGCGATCTGCAGGTCCGGCAGTGCGATCTCGGAGCGGGCGAAGTTGTGCACCACGAGCAGCACCTGGAACAGCGCCGAATGCGCGGTGGACCGGACGGGATCGAGGACCTCCACGAGACGTTCGAGCGGAACGTCGGGGTTGCCGAACGCGGCGAGGTCGACCTCTCGCACGGCGGCGAGGATCTCGGCGAAGGTGGCGTCCGGGTCGATCCGGGTACGCAGCACGAGGGTGTTGCCGAACATCCCCACGAGATCGTCCAGTGCCTCCTCGCCGCGGCCGGCGACCTGTGCCCCGACGGGGATGTCGTCGGTACCGGACAGGCGGGCCAGCAGGACCGCGAGCGCGGCGTGCACGAGCATGAAGAACGTCACCCCGTGGTCCCGCGAGAGCCGATCGAGCCGGGCGGCCGACGACTCGTCCAGTGTGAAGTCGACGCTCGCGCCGCGTCCGGTCTGCACGGCGGGCCGCGGGCGGTCGGTCGGCAGCTCCAGCAGGTCCGGCAGGCCCGCCAGCGCCGTGGTCCAGTAGTGCATCTGACGCGAGAGCAGCGAGTCGGGGTCGTCCTCGGATCCCAGCACATCCTGTTGCCACAGTGCGTAGTCGGCGTACTGGACGGGCAGGGGTTCCCACGCCGGCTCGTCGCCCGCTCTCCGGGCCAGGTACGCGGTGGCCAGGTCCCGGGCCATCGGGGCCCGGGATCCGCCGTCGCCGGCGATGTGGTGGACGACGACGACCAGCACGTGGTCCCGGTCGGTGAGGCGCAGCAGGGCCGCCCGGACGGGTACCGCGGCGGTGACGTCGAAGCCGCGGGAGACGAGTGCGGCGATCCGCGAGGGCAGCTCGTCCTCGGTCACGTCCCGCGGCGCCGGATCGACCGGTACGTCCTCGACCGGCACGATCACCTGGAACGGTCCGGCATCGGAGTCGGGGAAGACGGTGCGCAGCGCCTCGTGCCGGGCGAGCAGGTCGCGCAGTGCCGCCTGCAGGGCGGGCACGTCCAGCTCGCCGGTCAGTCGCAGCACGAGCGGGATGTTGAAGGCGGCGGAGTCCGGGTCGAACCGGTTGAAGAACCACATCCGCCGCTGCGCGAGCGACAGCGGAATCCGCTCGGGGCGCTGCCGGCGCCGCAGGGGCGTCCGGGACGGGACGGCGATGGGGTCCCCCATCCGCGCCGCCAGGGCCGACACCGTGGGCGCCTCGAACAACGTCCGCACCGGCACCCGGACGCCGAGGGCGGCATCGAGCCGCGCGACGACCTGCATCGCGAGCAGCGAGTTGCCGCCGAGCGCGAAGAAGTCGTCGGCGCGGCCGACCCGCTCGAGCCCGAGCACGGCGCCGTACACGTCTGCGACCGCCTGCTCGTCGTCCGTCGCCGGGGCGCAGTACTCGGTCGACTCGGGCTGCGGCACCGGCAGTGCCCGCTTGTCCAGCTTGCCTCCGCCGGTGAGGGGCAGGGCGTCGAGCACGACGACACGGCCGGGCACCATGTGGTGCGGCAGCTTCCCGGCGAGGAACTCGCGCAGGTGTGCAGGGTCGGGCACGGCGCCGGCGGCGCCGACGACGTAACCGACCAGCCTGTCCCCGCCGTGCGGATCGGGGTGCAGCACCGTCGCCGCCTGCGCGACCGACGGATGCCGCTCGAGCGCGGCGTCGATCTCGCCGAGTTCGACCCGGAATCCACGCAGCTTGACCTGGGAGTCGCCGCGCCCGAGGTATTCCAGCTCGGCGACCGCACCGGTGCCGCGCCATCGCACCAGGTCACCGGTTCGGTACATCCGGGTGCCCGGCGTCCCGAACGGATTCGCCACGAACCGCGCGGCCGACAGGCCGCTGCGCCGGTGGTATCCCCGAGCGAGAGCAGTCCCGGCCAGGTACAGCTCGCCCACGACGCCGGTCGGCACCGGCCGCAGCCGGGAGTCGAGCACCAGTGCGGACACTCCCGGGACGGGCCGGCCGACGGTCACCGGACGCCCGGGCTGCAGCCGCGCGAACGAGGAGATGATCGTCGTCTCGGTCGGCCCGTAGCCGTTGAAGTACTTCCGCCCCGGCGCCCACCGTGCCAGCAGGTGCGGCGAGGTCACGTCCCCGCCGACCGATACGGCCTCGAGGCTCTCGAGGCCCGACGGATCGACCGTCCCGAGGACGGCCGGGGTGATGATGGTGTGGCTGACCCGTTCGGCCCGGATCAGTTCCGCCAGTTCCGGCCCGCCGACGATCGTGGACGGCACCACGACCAGCGTCGCACCCTGGGAGAACGCGACCATCCATTCGAGCACCGACGGGTCGAAACTCGGCGAGCACACGTGCAGGAAGCGCGCCCGCGACGTCACGCCGTACAGGGTCACGGCGGTCTCGAGGAGCGGGTCGAGGCCGGCGTGGGTGACCACCACTCCCTTGGGCTGCCCGGTCGACCCCGACGTGTAGATGACGTATGCCGCGTGCTGCGCCGACAGCGGCCGTACGCGCTCGGGCACCCCGGCGGCGGATCGTGCCGCGACGGCCCGCGCGAACTCGGGATCGTCCAGTTCCAGCCGGACCGCGGATCCGGGCAGCGCGGAGGCGTATTCGCCGGAGGTGAGGCACACCGCCGCACCGGAATCGGCGAGCATGTACCGGACCCGGTCCACCGGATAGGACGGGTCCACCGGAAGGTGCGCGGCGCCGGCCTTCGCGACCGCCCACACCCCGAGCACCATCTCGTACGAACGCGGGAACGCCAGGGCCACGACGTCGTCGGGGCCGATGCCGCGTGCGGCCAGCTCCCGCGCGAGCCGCGACGACGACTCGTCGAGTTCGCGGTAGGTGATCGTCCGGTCCCGGTACCGGACGGCCGGCGCCTCGGGGTTGCGGGAGACCGCCGCCGTCAGGATCTCGGCAAGCGTGCGGGCACCGCCCGGCGCGGCGTCCGGGACCCGCGTGAGCCGGGCGGCCTCGTCGCCGGTGAGGAGCGCGAGGTCGCCGACCGGCACGGCCGGCTCCGCCACGGCGCCGGCCAGCAACCGCACGAACCGTCGCGCGAATCCGGCCACCGTCTCGTCGTCGAACAGATCCCGGGCGAAGACGAGCTCCGCCGACATTCCCGCCGGTTCCCCGTCGAGGTCCGTGTGCTCGCGCAGGGTCAGCGACAGGTCGAACTTCGCGGTGGTCACCTCGAACGGCACCGCCGCCAGGCTCAGGCCCGGCAGCTCGAGCCCCGCCGGGGGCAGGTTCTCGAGTGCGAGGGCCACCTGGAACAGCGGGTGCCGCGCGGTCGAACGCTCCGGCGCGAGCAGTTCCACCACCCGCTCGAAGGGGATCTCCGCGTGGGCGAACGCCTCGAGGTCGCTGTCGCGGACTCGTGCGAGGTGGTCCGCGAACCCGGAACCGGGATCGATCCGGGTCCGCAACACCAGGGTGTTGACGAACATGCCGACCATCTCGTCCAGCGCGGCGTCACCGCGGCCGGCGACCGCGGTACCCACGGCGATGTCGTGCGACGACGACATCCGGGCGAGGAACACCGCGAGTGCGGTGTGCAGGACCATGAACAGGGTCGACCCGTTCTGCCGCGCCAGTTCCGCGGCCCGCCGATGCGTCGGAGCATCGATGGCGAAGGCGATCCGGCCGCCGGCGAAGGACTGCACCGGGGGGCGGGCGCGGTCGGTCGGCAGGTGCAACTCCTCGGGCAGATCCGCGAGGACCCGCTGCCAGTACCGCGCCTGCGCCGCGAGTGGACTGCCGGCGTCCCCCTCCGATCCGAGCGCCTCGCGCTGCCACAGCGCGAAGTCCGCGTACTGCAGCGGCAGCGGCTCCCATCCGGGTTCCCCGCCGGCGGCACGCGCGGCATACGCGGTCATCAGATCTCGGGTCAGCGGCGCCATCGACCAACCGTCGGCGCTGATGTGGTGTGCCACGAACACGAGCACGTGCTCGTCGTCCGCGACGCGGAACAGCCGCACCCGGAACGGCACTTCGGCGGTCACGTCGAAACCGGTGGCCACCGCGTCGGCGATCCGGTCCGCCAGATCCGTCGGCCGCACCGACTCCGACACCCAGTCGGGCGTGTACCCGGCGACGGGAACGATCGCCTGGTACGGCAGCCCGTCCCGCTCCGGATACCGGGTCCGCAGGACCTCGTGCCGGGTTGCGATGTCGTACACGGACTCTCGCAGGGCACCGACGTCGAGTCGGCCCGTCAGCCGGATCGCCACCGGGATGTTGTCGGCCGCGGAGGTCGGATCGAACCGATTGAGGAACCACATCCGCTGCTGCGCGAACGACAGCGGCACGTGGTCCGGACGCTCCCGCGGCGTCAACGGAACCGACTGGGCCGCAAGGCTACCCGACTCCAGGTGCGCCGCCAACGCGGCCACGGTCGGCGCCGCGAACACCACCGGCACCGGCACCCGGGTCTCCAGGGCGGCGCCCAGGCGCGCCACCAACCGGGTCGCCAGCAGGGAATTCCCACCCAGCTCGAGGAAGGAATCGTCCAGTCCGACGCGCTCGCGGCCGAGCACCTCGGCGAACACCGACGCGACGGTCTCCTCGACCGGGGTGCGCGGCGCCCGGTATTCCCGTTGGGCGAACACCGGTTCGGGCAGCGCCGCCCGATCGAGCTTGCCCACCGGCGTGAGCGGCACCGCGTCGAGCACCGTCACCAGGGCAGGCACCATGTGGGCGGGCAACGTCTCGGCCAGCCCGGCGAGCACCGCCGGCACCTCCAGCCGGGTTCCGGCCGCCGGCAGCACGTACGAGACCAGTGCCGCCTCCCCGGACGGCAGCACCTTCCCGAGGGTCGCCGCGAACTCGATGTCGGGCCGCGCCGTCAGCGCGGCGTCGATCTCTCCCAGTTCCACCCGGAACCCGCGGATCTTGACCTGGAAATCGCTGCGCCCGAGGTACTCGATCGGACCGTCGGCCGCGCGGCGGACCAGGTCCCCCGTCCGGTACATCCGGGTTCCCGGATCCGACCCGAACGGATCGGCCACGAACCGCTCCGCCGTCAGCCCCGGTCGACGGTGGTAGCCGCGCGCGACCTGAGCGCCGGCCAGATACAGCTCACCGACCACCCCCGGCGGCACCGGCCGCAACCGGCCGTCGAGGACGTACGCTCCCACACCCGGGATCGGGGTGCCGATCGTGATCGGCTCGCCGGTCACCAGCGGCGCGCTGCTGGTGGCCAGGATCGTCGCCTCCGTAGGCCCGTACGCGTTGAAGAACCGCCGGCCGGGAGCCGACCAGCGGTTCACCAGTTCCGGTCCGAACGCCTCCCCGGCTGCCACCACGACCCGCAGGTCCGTCAGCCCCGCGGGATCCACCGAGCTCAGCGCCGCCGGGGTGATGAACACGTGCGTCACCGCAGCGGCAGCCAGGACGTCGGCCAGGTCGGCGCCGCCGCCCACCGATGCCGGCGCCACCACGACCGTCGCACCCGCGGAGAATCCGGTCAGCAACTCGAGCAGGGAGACGTCGAAGCTCGGCGAGCACACGTGCAGCACCCGCGCGTCCGCATCGACCTCGTAGTGCCCGCGCTCGGCGGAGATCACGCCGGCGATGCCGGCGTGCGTGACCGCCACCCCCTTGGGGCGGCCCGTGGAGCCGGACGTGTAGATCATCCACGCGATGTCGAGGCCCTCGAGCGCGCGTGTCCGGTCGGCGTACGAGATCGGATGCCCGGGCAACTGTCGGACCTGCCCGGCCGTCGCCGCGTCGTCGAGCCGCACCTGTTCGACCCCGGCGGGCACGGCGGCGGAGAAGTCGTTCACCGTCAGGCACAGGGCCGCGCCGGAGTCGGCCAGCATGAACTCCACCCGCTCGAACGGGTAGCGCGGATCGACGGGGACGAACGTCGCCCCCGACTTCGCCACCGCCCACAGCGCGAGCACCGACTCCAGGGAACGAGGTATCGCCACCGCGACCGCATCCCCCGGCCCGACGCCGCGACCGATCAGCCACCGTGCCCACCGCGACGACGTCTCGTCCAGTTCCCGGTACGACAGGGAGCCGCCCCCGGCGGCGCACACCACCGCCGGGTGGTCGCCGCGCTGTTCCACCGCAGACGTCAGCAGAGTCGGCAGCGGTGCCACGCGCGCGGCCCGGCTACGCGAACGGCCTGGTTCCCGGCGCCGCACCCCCGACTCCCGCCTCACGCGCCCGGACCTCGCTCTGCCCGGACCGGGCTCCTGCGTTGCACTACGGAACAGCTCCTTCCACGCGCGGGAAGAGAATGGAGAACTCGTCCCGCCCGCAGGCAATCTACCGGCCGGTATTCAGTTCCGCATACTCCACGGGTCGACGGCGGCCACTGTCGCCCACTCGTCACCCGCTGCGGCGGACCCCGCGGGAACCTCGTCGCGGTCGGTGACGACCACGACCCGAAGGTCCTCGGCCGGCGCGTCGTTCAATGCTTCTACCTGCGACGACGCGACGAACGCGTGGGTCACCCACTCGTCGGTCACCACGGCGGCGAGGTCGGCGTCCGGCTCGGGCACCACCACCACCGCACCGGCGATCCCGGCCGCCAGGATCGCGAAGACGCGCCACTGCTCCGCCGTACCGTCGCACACCAGCAACCGTGACTCGTAGTCCAGCTTCCCCGCCGCCCCTCCGCCGCGGGCGAGGGCGACCAGTTCGCCGTGGTCGACCACACGGCCGGCCACCCACAGCGCGGGGTGCTGCGGCTGCAGGACCCGGACCCGCTCCGAGTAGTCGACCGGACGGGCGGACAGCGCCGCCACGGTGGCCACCGTCGCCGGCTCGTCGAGGTACAGCCAGCGCGCAGCGGCGGAGGGCCGGACGTCCGCCCCGTGCGTCGCCAACCCGAGCCCGGGTGTCTGCGCGGCCGTGGAGCCGGAGACAGCAGGCACGATCGCGGCGCCCGCCTTGGTGATCGCCCAGAGCGCGATGACCAGTTCCGGCCCGGCCGGCGCGGCGACCGCGACACCGTCGCCGGGCCCGACACCCTGGGCGATGAGATACCGGGCCCACTGCGACGACCGGCGCTCGAGCTCGAGATAGGTGACCTCGGCACCGTCCGCGACGAACGCCGGGGCCTCCGGGTCGGACTCCACCGCGACCTGCCACTCCTGCGGCACGGTCCGCTCGACCCGGTCGGGGGCCGCCACCGGCTCGGGCTCGATGTCGGCGGGCGCCGAGCGCTCGGTCTCGGTCCGGATGTCGATGTCTCCGACCACGGCCCGAGGGCTCTCCGCGACGGCGCGCAGGACGGTCAGGAAACGTTCGGCGAAGGTGGCGACGGTGCCGGCGTCGAACAGGTCCACGGCATAGGTGAACCCGACGTGCATGCCGGCGGCCGTCCCGCCCGGGTGCTCGCGCGGATCGACCGTCACCTGCAGGTCGAACTTGGCGGCGAGGTCGCCGCCGTCGAGCGCCTCGACGGTGAGATCCGGCAGTTCGAGCCGCGCTGCCTCGGTGTTCTGGAACGACAGCACCGTCTGGAAGACCGGATGCCGGGCCGGGGAGCGCGCGGCGACCACGTCGTCGACCACCCGCTCGAACGGCACGTCGGCGTGACCGAACGCCTCGAGGTCGACCGCGCGGGCCCGGTCGAGCAACTCGGCGAAGGACGCCGCCGGGTCCACGTCCGTACGCAGCGCAAGGGTGTTGACGAACATCCCGACCAGGTCGTCGAGGCGCCGGTCGCCGCGGCCCGCGACCGGCGTGCCGACGACGATGTCGTGAGTGCCGCTGAGGCGGGCCAGCAGCACCGCGAGGGCCGCGTGGACCACCATGAACAGCGACGCCCGGTGCGCGAGCGCAAGCGCGTCGAGCCGCTGCCGGATCTGCTCGTCGACCTGCACGGCCACCGTGCCGCCGCGCAGCGACGGCTGCGGCGGCCGCGGCCGGTCCGTGGGCAGATCGAGGAGCTCGGGCACGCCCGTCAGGCGGGAACGCCAGTAGGCGAGCTGGGCACCGGCCGGGGACTGCGCGTCGTCGGCGTCGCCGAGGACCCGGCGTTGCCAGAGCGCATAGTCGGCGTACTGCACCTCGAGCGGCGCCCAGGCGGGAGCATCTCCGGACAACCGCGCCGCGTACGCGGTCATCAGGTCCCGCGCCAGCGGCGCCAGCGACGCACCGTCGGCGGAGATGTGGTGGACGACGAGAGCGAGCACGTGGTCGTCGGCGCCGACCGAGACGATCCGGCCGCGCACCGGCACCTGCGACGAGACGTCGAACCCTTCGGCAGCGAGGGCGACGACCTCGGCGAGCGCCTCCTGCTCGGATGCGGCCTCGACCGGCACCACCGCGGGCACGACGGCGTCGGCGTCGAGGATGCGCTGGTAGGGCCCCGTCTCGTCCTGCGGGTACAGGGTGCGCAGCGACTCGTGCCGGTCGATCACGTCGCGCACGGCCGCGGTGAGCGCCGCGGTGTCGAGGCGGCCGCGCAGCCGGATCGCGAGCGGGATGTTGTAGCTCGCGGAGGCGGGGTCGAGCTGGTTGAGCACCCACATGCGCTGCTGGGCGAGGGAGAGCGGCACCCGGTCGGGGCGGGACCCGGCGGTCAGCGCGGGCCGGGCCACCGATTCCGCGTGTGCGTCGGCCCGGGCGGCGAGTTCGGCCACCGTCGGCGCCTCGAACAGCTCACGGATCGCCAGGGCGGTTCCCAGCGACTCGTTGACCCGCGCGATCACCCGCGTCGCGATGAGCGAGTTGCCGCCGAGGTCGAAGAACGAGTCGTCCGCCCCGGCTCCCTCGACGCCGAGCACGTCGGCGAAGACCTGTGCGACGACGTGTTCGGCGTCGGTGACCGGCTCGCGGCGCGTGCCCGCGGTGGTGGTCGCCCGGGGCACCGGCAGGGCGCGCCGGTCGAGCTTGCCGTTGACGGTGAGGGGCAGCTCGTCGAGAACGACCACGACGTCCGGAACCATGTAGCCGGTGAGGAAGGCGCCGAGCTGCTCGCGCACGCGGGCCACGTCGAGGTCCTCCCCGGCGCGGGGCACCACGTATGCGACCAGCCGATCGCCGAGACCGTCGTCGCGGACCACCGCGACCGCCTGGGCCACCCCGTCGACACGCACCAGCGCCGCCTCGACCTCGCCGAGTTCGATGCGGAATCCCCGCAACTGCACCTGCGCGTCGCTGCGCCCCGCGTACTCGAGCTCACCGTCGGCGTTCCACCGGGCGACGTCGCCGGTGCGGTAGAGCCGGCCCGACCCGAACGGGTCGGCGACGAACCGGGCGGCGGTCAGCCCCGGACGACCGAGGTAGCCACGCGAGAGCTGATCGCCCGAGACGTACACCTCGCCCGGCACGCCCACCGGGACGGGCTGCAGCAGCCGGTCGAGCACCCGCAGCCGCAGACCCGGCAGCGAGCGGCCGATCCGGCTGGCGGCACCGGCGCGGGCGTCGCCGCGGTCGAGGGCCCGGAACGACACGTGGACCGTGGTCTCGGTGATGCCGTACATGTTGACCAGGGTCGGGGCCACGGGCCGGCGCCCGTACCAGCCCTCGAGCCTGCCGAGGTCGAGGGCCTCGCCGCCGAACACGACGTAGCGCAGGGCGAGCGGACCGGCGTCGGGGCGCTCCACCGACGCCACCCGGTCGGCCTCGTCGAGCTGGAGGAACGCCGAGGGGGTCTGGTTCAGCACGGTGACCCGCTCGGTCCGCAGCAGCTCGAGGAACTGCTCGGGCGAGCGCGACGTGAGGTAGTCGACGACGACGAGCCGGCCGCCGTACAGGAGCGGTCCCCACAGCTCCCACACCGTGAAGTCGAACGCGTAGGAGTGGAACAGCGTCCACACGTCGTCGGAGCCGAACCCGAACAGCGGTTCGGCGTTGGCGAACAGGGTCAGCACGTTGCGGTGGGTGACCGCGACGCCTTTCGGGCGGCCCGTCGAGCCGGAGGTGTAGATGACGTACGCACGGTTGTCCGCGCGCAGCGGCGCGATCCGCTCGGCGTCGGTGACCGGCCCGCTCGGCGCGTGCGGGTCGTCGTCCTCGACGTGCACCCGTGGCAGGCCGAGGTCCGGCAGGACACCGCCTGCGTCGGTGAGGAGGCAGCGCGGCCGGGAGTCCTCGAGCATGTACCGCAGCCGCTCGGCGGGATAGGTGGTGTCGATGGGCAGATACGCGGCACCCGACTTGAGTACCGCCAGCAGTGCCACGATCAGGTCGGCCGACCGGGGCAGCGCGACGGCCACGAGCTCGTCCGGGCCCGCTCCGGCCGCGACGAGCCGCCGGGCCAGGCGGTTGGCCCGCGCGTCGAGCTCGGCGAACGTGAGGGTGCGTCCGGCGAACGTGACGGCCGGGGCGTCGGGGCTGCGGCGGACGACGGACTCGAAGCGGTCGACGAGGGTCGCCTCGGCAGGCACCGGGGCGCCGGGTCCGAGGCTGCTCCACTCGGTGAGGATCCGCTCGGCCTCGGCGTCGCCGAGGAACGGCAGCGTGCCGATCGGGGTGGCGGCGGACGTGGCGACCCCCCGCAGGATCCGGGTGAATCGGTCGGCGAAGGACGTCATCGTGGGGGCGTCGAAAAGGTCGGTGGCGTAGGTGAGTTCGACCGTCATCCCGCCCGGCGCGTCGCGGTCCGAGACCTGCTCGGCGACGGTGACCTGAAGGTCGAACTTCGCGATCGCCGTGTCGAATTCGACGCCGGAGATGCGCAGATCCGGCAGCTCGAGGGTGGACTGCGGCAGGTTCTGGAACGTGAGCATCACCTGGAACAGCGGGTGCCGGGCCTGCGAGCGGGGCGGGTCGAGCACCTCGACGAGGCGTTCGAACGGCACGTCTGCGTTCGCGAATGCCTCGAGGTCGGTGCCCCGCACCCGGGCGAGCAGGTCGGCGAACGACTCACCGGACACGACGGCGGTGCGCAGCACCAGGGTGTTGACGAACATGCCGATCACGTCGTCCAGAGCAGCCTCGCCGCGGCCCGCGACGGGGGTGCCGACGGCGATGTCGTCGGTGCCGGACAGGCGGGCCAGCAGCACGGCCAGCGCGGTGTGCACCACCATGAACACACTCGCGTTGTGGGTGCGGGCCAGCTCGGCGAGCGCGGCGTGCACTTCCTCGTCGATCGGGAGGCGAAGGGCGGCACCGCGATTGGAGGCGACGGCGGGGCGGGGACGATCGGCCGGGAGGCCGAGCTCCTCCGGCAGGTCCGCGAGCTGCGCGCGCCAGTAGGCGAGCTGCCGGGACAGCACCGACTCGGGATCGTCCTCGTCACCGAGCACCTCCCGCTGCCAGAGTGCATAGTCGGCGTACTGAACCGACAACGGCGGCAACGGGTTCGGCTCGTTGCGGGTACGCGCCCGATAGGAGGCGACGATGTCACGGGTCAGCGGCGTCATGGAGAAGCCGTCGCCGGAGATGTGGTGCACGACGAAGACGAGTACGTGCTCCTCGGCCGAGATCCGCAGCAGGGCGACGCGCCACGGCACGGCGGCGGTGACGTCGAACCCGGTGCCGACCAGTTCGAGGACCCGGGCGGGAACGTCCTCGATCTCGACGTCGACGGGCGTGAGATCCGGGACGGCCTCGGCCGCCGGCAGCACCACCTGGTAGCCGTCGCCGTCGATCTCCGGATACACGGTCCGCAGCGACTCGTGCCGGGCGACGAGGTCGGCGACCGCCCCCTGCAGGGCATCGACGTCGAGGTGTCCCGCGAGCCGGATCGCGACGGGGATGTTGTCGACCGCCGACTCGGGCGCGAAGCGGTTCAGGAACCACATCCGCTGCTGGGCGAGCGACAACGGGACCTGCTCGGGGCGGTCGCGGGCGACGAGCGGCAGGGCCCCGGAACCGGCCTGCGCCTCGAGCCGGTCGGCGAGCGCCTGCACCGTCGGGGCCTCGAACACCAGCGGCACCGGCACCCGGGTGTCGAGGACGGCGCCGAGCCGGGCGACGAGCCGGGTGGCGACGAGCGAGTTGCCACCGAGGTCGAGGAAGGAATCGTCGAGGCCGACTCGCTCGACGCCGAGGACGTCGGCGAAGACGTCGGCGACGGCCTGCTCGGTCGGGGTCTGCGGCGCCCGGTACTCGCGGACCGCGAAGACGGGGTCGGGAAGGGCCGCGCGGTCGAGCTTGCCGACGGGGTTGAGCGGCACCTCGGGGATGGGGACGACTGCCGCCGGCAGCATGTAGTCGGGCAGGAAGCCGGCCGCGAATTCGACGAGCGCACCGGTGTCGAGGTCCGCGGCCGCACCTGCCGGTACGACGTAGGAGACGAGCGCGGTCTCCCCGGACGGCAGCGGGCGGCCCACGGTGGTGGCGAACTCGACGTCCGGGTGCCGGACGAGGACCGCGTCGATCTCGGTGAGTTCGATGCGGTAGCCGCGGATCTTGACCTGGAAGTCGGAGCGGCCGAGGTACTCGATCGCACCGCCCTCGTCGCGGCGCACGAGGTCGCCGGTGCGGTACATGCGCGCCCCGCCGTCGGCGAACGGGTTGGCGACGAACCGGTCGGCGGTCAGACCCGGCCGGGCGTGGTATCCGAGCGCGAGCTGTGCGCCCGCCAGGTACAGCTCGCCGGTGACACCGGCGGGGACCGGCCGCAGGTGGGTGTCGAGCACGTAGGCGCCCACGCCGGGGATCGGGGTGCCGATGCGGATCGGCTCACCCGGGTGCAGGGCGGCGCTGCTGACCGCGAGGATGGTCGCCTCGGTCGGGCCGTAGCCGTTGAAGAAGTCGCGGTGGGGTGCGGCCCACCGTTCGACGAGATCGGGTCCGAAGCTCTCCCCCGCCACCACGACCACGCGCAGGTCGTCGAGTCCCCGAGGGTCCACCGACCCGAGGGCGGCGGGGGTGATGAACGTGTGGGTGACGCGCTCGGCCGCGAGCAGCTCCGAGAGGTCCGCGCCGCCGACGATCGTCGGCGGCGAGACCACGAGGGTCGCGCCCGCGCCGAAGGTGGCCAGCAGCTCGAGCATCGACACGTCGAAGCTGGGCGAGCAGATGTGCAGCACCCGGGCGTCCGCGGTGACCCGGTAGTGCTCACGCTCCGCGGTGATCAGCGAGCCGATGCCGCTGTGCGGGACGGAGACGCCCTTGGGCAGGCCCGTCGACCCGGAGGTGTAGATCATCCACGCCGGATGCAGCTCCGACAGGGGGCGGAGCCGGTCGGCGTACGACACCGGGTGGCTGGGGCGGGACGCGATGTCGGCGGCCACGGCGGGATCGTCGAGCGCGGTCCACTGCGTCGATCCCGGGAGAGCGCCGGAGAAGGCGGCCAGGGTCAGTCCGACGGCCGCACCCGAGTCGGACACCATGTGCTGAACCCGCTCGGCGGGGTACTTCGGATCCACGGGCAGGAAGGTCGCGCCCGACTTGGCGACCGCCCAGACGGACAGGACGGACTCCACCGAGCGCGGCACGGCAACGGCCACCACGTCGCCGGGCCCGATGCCCCGGGCGATCAGCACTCGCGCCAGCTGCGACGACCTCGCGTCCAACTCCCGGTACGTGAGGCCCGTTCCGCCGGGCGTGACGACCGCCGGATGGTCGCCGCGTTCCTCCACGGTCGACGCCAGCAGCTGGGGCAGCAGTGCCACCTGGGTGCGGGCACGCGCGCCGCGCTGGGGGCGGGCCGGCGCCGGTCGGCGGCTGCGGGCAGGGCGTTCGCGGTGCCTCCCGGCGGACGGCTCCGGAGCGATCGCCGGATCGCTCTCGCCCGGACTGCCGTCGTGTCGAGAAGACCGCATGTAGGTGCCCACATCCTTCGCTTCGATTCCGTTGCCAGCACGCGCGAACGATCAAGCATAGTCACTGCGCCCGGCGTCCTCGGCGGGACCGTACCGGCCGGTAGCCGCCACCCGTTCATCCACCGAGACGCCCGCGACGTTACCTTTACGGGCCCCACCTGCCCGAACGTGGTGGGGCTCCCCTCGACCGAGGGGAGCCCCACCACGCCGGCACGGCGTCAGACGACGACGACCCGATGTGCCGCGCGCCACCGCTCGAGCAACTCGTCCGGTGCGCGGTCGACGACGACCACCACCGCCAGATCCTCGAGTCCCCCGGGTTCGAGGGTGTCGAGCGCGTCGGCGGTCAGGTGGGCGTGGGTGACCCACTCGTCGTACAGGGCCGCGTCGAGGGCCTCCCCCGAGTCGGCGCCCTCCGGCACCACGACGACGGTCGCGCCGGTCGCCGTGACCAGCAGCGGCTCGAGGACCCCGCCCTCCGCCGCCGGCGAGCCGACCGCGGCGCTGCGCGACTCGTACGTCAGGCCGTACCGCTCGCGCAGCTCACCGATCCGGTCGATCACCTCCGCCTGGGTGAGCGTGCGCGTCGCGGTCACCAGGGCCGGGCTCTCGGGCTCGACCGGGCGCAGCCGGTCGGCGTAGGAGACCGGGTGCGCGGCCTGCGCCGCCTGCTCGGCACGCAGCTCCTCGTCGTCGAGCTGCAGCCACGGGACGGCGGGCAGGCCGGTGACGCCCGTCACCGTCAGACCCAGCGTCACCCGGGCCGGGTCCGGCATCGTGGCTGCCGGGTCGGCGGGATCGACCATCAGCAGGGCCGCCCCGGTCTTGGCGACCGCCCACTGCGCCACCACGGACCGGACCGACCGAGGGACGGCGACGGCGACCACGTCGCCGGCACCGACACCCCGCGCGACGAGCACCCGCGCCAGCCGCGAGGACCGCGCGTCCAGTTCGCGGTACGGCACCTCGGTGCCGTCGACGGCGACGGCCGGGGCCTCCGGATCCTCCTCGACCACGTTCGCCAGCACCGCGGCGAGCGTGCGGCCGGTGCTCGTGACCGGAGCCGCCGCGGGCTCGGCCTCGGCGACGAGGTGCGCCCGCTCCGCCGCGTCCATGAGGTCGATGTCTCCCACCACGGCCTGCGGATCGGCCACGAATGCCTCGAGGACCCGCACGAACCGCTGCGAGAGCACGTTCACCTCGGACTCGTCGAAGTACCGCTCGAGGTACTTGAAGGTGAACACGATCTCCGACTGCGCGAGGGTGAGCAGGGTCAGCGGGTAGTGCGTCGCGTCGTCGAGCCGGACGTCCCTGACGGTCATCCCGTCGAGGTCCGTCGCGGCCGCCGACAGGGCAGCCCGGTCGATCGGGTACGACTCGAACACGAGCAGGGTGTCGAAGCCGATCCGGCCGCCGGCCCGCTGCTGGATCTCGGTGAGACCCAGGTAGTGGTGGCCGAGCAGGTCCGCCTGCTGTGCCTGCACGCGACGCAGCAGCTGCGCGATCGTCTCGTCGTCGTCCGTGTCCACCCGCACCGGCAGGGTGTTGATGAACAGACCGACCATCGACTCGACGCCGGGCAGCTCGGCCGGGCGGCCGGAGACGGTGGCACCGAAGGTCACATCGGAACGACCCACGATCCGGCCGAGGAGCACCGCCCAGGCCGCCTGCACCAGGGTGTTCACGGTGATGCCGAGGCTCGAGGCCAGGGCCGACACCGCCGCGGCACGTTCCTCGTCGAACACCACGTGCACCGAGGAGATGGCGTCCGCGTCCGGTCGGCGCACCGACGGGGCGAGGACCGTCGGTTCCTCGACACCGGCGAGTGCCTTCGCCCACACCTCGAGCGACGCCTCCCGGTCCTGTTCGGTGAGCCACTCGAGGAACTCCCGGTAGGAGTGGGCGGCGGGAAGCGCGGTGACATCCCCGCGTGTGACGTACAGCGCCATGAGGTCCTGCATGAGGACCGGCATGGACCAGCCGTCGAGCAGGATGTGATGGACCGTCACCGCGAGCAGCGAACGACCCTCGGCCACGTCGACGAACAGGAACCGGATCAGCGGAGCCTGGCCGAGGTCGAAGCGCCGGACCTGCTCGTCGCGCAGGACGCGGGCCAGCTCGGCGTCGCGGGCGTCCTCGGCGAGGTCGCCGAGGTGCTCGTGCCGCCACTGCACCTCGACGTCGCCCAGCACCAGCTGCACCGGGTCGCCGCTGTCGGTGACGAACACCGTCCGCAGGTTCGGGTACCGGTCCAGCAGTGCCTGCGCCGCGGCGCGCAGCCGCTGCGGATCCACCGCCCCGCCGAGCTCGAGCACCGCCTGCATCGTGTAGACGTCCACGCTCGCCTCGGTCATGAGCGCGTGGAAGTGCAGTCCCGCCTGCAACGGCGACAGCGGCCACACGTCGGTCACCGAGGGGTACCGCGACTGCCACACGTCGAGGTCGTGCTGGGCGACCGGGACGAGCGGCACGTCCGACGGGGTCAGGCCGCCGGCGCCCGGCCCGCGGACGTGGCGGGCCAGCGCCGAGAGCGCCTCGTGCCAGTGCTGGGCCAGCTCCTCGATCTCCGAGCGCTCGACCACCCCGGCGGGGAAGCCGAAGTGCGCCTCGAGCCGCCTGCCGTCCGGTCCGTACGAGACGGTCGCGGTGACGTCGACGGTCGTGGTGACCGGCGTCCCGGCGGGACGGACGGTCCGGTCGCCGGGTGCCGCCGTCAGGGACCACGCGCCGCCCTCGACGGACGCGACCGGCTCGCCGAAGTGGAGGGCGACCTGCGGCCGCGGAGCGCTCAGATCCCCGGCGGAGTCGGGGTCGAGGTACCGCAGCAGACCGAAGCCGGCACCGTCGTCGGGCAGGGCCCGCAGCTGTTCCTTGACCGCCTTGACGGCGGCGCCCATCGCCGGTCCCCCGGAGAACGCGTCGTCGACGTCGATCCCTCCGAATCCCGCACGGAACGGGAAGGAGATGGTGAGGCATCCGACGGTCCGAGACAGGTCGGCTCCGGGGACCACCGTGGAGTCGCGTCCGTCCCCGTCCAGCTCGAGCAGCGTGGCCGTCTCGTCGATGCCCCGGTCCCGGCGCCACCGCACCAGGGCCAGACCCAGCGCGGTGACCAGACCGTCGCGGACGGTGCCGTGGAACCGCTCGGGCACCGCGACGAGCAGTGCCTCCGCGTCCGCAGCCGGCACCGTGGTGTGCACGTGCTCGACCGTGGTGCCGACATCGACGGCGGGATCGAGCGGACGGTCCCCGATCGGGAAGTCCGGCGTGTCCAGGATCGACCGCCACCGGTCGAGTTCCGTTCGGCGCTCGGTGCGGCCGGCCGCCTCGACCAGCCCGTGCGCCCAGCGGCGCAGGGAGGTCCCGACCGGCGGCAGCACCACGGGCTGCCCGGCCGCGAGAGCGTCGTACGCGGCGGCCAGATCGGCGATCAGGATGCGCCGGGACGTGTCGTCGGCGACGAAACGGTGGGCGACGATCAGCAACGTCTCGCCGCGCCCGTCGTCGATGCGGACGAACTGCACCATCCGGCCCGCGGCGGGGTCGAGTCGCTCGACCGCCGCCGCGAGGGCCCGCTCGGCGCGGGTTTGCAGGTCGTCGGGCACGCCGGGCGCCGGTTCCCCCTGTGCCAGCAGGGTTTCCGGGTCGACGGTGCCGGGGGCCCGCACCCGCAGGGTGACGGCACCGTCGGCGTCACGTTCGACGATCGCGCGTAGCGCGTCGTGGTGATCGACGACCGCGCCGACCGCACCGGCCAGCGCGTCGGCGTCGACGCCGGCGGGCAGGGTCACCGCCGTCGACACGGCGAGCCGATCGACGTCGCCGGAAGCCTCGAGGGCTGCACGCATCACCGGAGTCAACGGGACGTCCCCGATGCCGCCGCCGGGCAGTTCGGTCAGTGTGCGCTCGGCACCGCCGGTGAGGGTGGCGATCTCCGCCAGCCCCGCGACGGTCTTGCGTTCGAACACGTCCCGCGGGGTGAACACCACGCCGCGGGCCTTCGCGCGCGAGACCAACTGGATCGAGACGATGCTGTCACCGCCGAGGGCGAAGAAGTCGTCGTCGAGACCGACCTGCTCGAGACCGAGGACCTCGGCGAACACCCGCGCCACGGCCTCCTCCGTGACGGTGGTCGGGGCCCGGAACTCCCGCGCCTCGAACACCGGCGCGGGCAACGCCTTGCGGTCGAGCTTGCCGTTGACGTTCAGCGGCAGCGCCTCGAGCACCACGAACGCCGCCGGCACCATGTACGACGGCAACTGCTGCGCCAGGGACGACTTGAGTTGTGCCGCATCGATTTCCGCACTTCCGGCCGGAACGACGTAGGCCACGAGCTGCGCGCCGCCGCGGTCGTCGTCGCGCGCGATCACCGCCACGTCCCGGATGCTGCCGAGTCCGCGCAGCGCGGCCTCGATCTCGCCGAGCTCGATCCGGAAACCACGCACCTTGACCTGGAAATCCGTGCGGCCCACGTACTCGAGCCGGCCCGCCGCATCCCACCGCACCAGGTCACCGGTGCGGTAGAGCCGCTCACCGGCACCGAACGGGGACGCGACGAACCGCTCCGCCGTCAGATCCGCCCGCCCGTGATAACCGCGGGCCAGCTGCGCACCCGCCAGATACAGCTCGCCGGACACCCCGACCGGCACCGGCCGCAGCCGCCCGTCGAGCACGAACACCCGCGAGTTCCATTCCGGCACACCGATCGGCACCGACACACCCGCGGCGTCGTCGACCTCGTGGAAGGTCACCGACACCGCCGCCTCCGTCGGACCGTACAGATTGTCCAACCGGGCCGCGTTGTGCGCCAGGAACCGACCCGCCGTCGCCGCCGGCAACGCCTCACCGATCGCGAGGACCCGTCGCACCGACGCGGGGAGACGGTCCTCGCCGTCGACGAGGAGCGTCTCGAGCATCGAGGGCACCACGTGCAGCGTCGTCACGGACTGCTCGGCCATCAGGGTGTTCAGATAACCCGGGTCGCGGTGCCCGTCCGGCGCCGCGATCACCACCCGGCCACCACAGACCAGCGCCGACCAGAACTCCCACACCGACAGATCGAACGTCGCCGCCGTCTTCAGCAGCACCGCATCGTCGGCACCGAGCGCATACTCCGCCCGCTTCCACACCAACTGGTTCACGACCGCCCCGTGCGGCACCGCCACACCCTTCGGCCGACCCGTCGACCCCGACGTGAAGATCACATACGCCGTGTTCGACGCCCGCAACGGCGCCCGTCGCTCCGCATCGGCCACCGGAGCACCCGACAGCTCACCGAGGTCGAGGGTGTCGAGGCTGAGCATCGGGATCGTCTGTCCCGGCACCTCGAACCCGTCGCGCCCGGTGGTCAGCACCACCACCGGCGCCGCCACCTCGAGGACGTACCCGGTCCGCTCGGCCGGCTGATCCGGATCCAGCGGCACATACGCACCGCCGGCCTTGGCCACCGCGTACATCCCCACCAGCAACTCCACCGACCGGCGCATCGCCAGCGCCACCGTCGACTCCGGCCCCACCCCGACAGAAATCAGGTGCCGGGCAAGGCGATTGACCCGCGCATCGAACTCGCCGTAACTCAGCGTCGCACCCTCGAACACCAACGCCGGCGCCTGCGGTGCCCGCCGCACCTGCTCGTCGAACAGATCCACCAACGTCGCCGACGCATCCACCTCGTGACCGGTCTCGTTCCACGCCTCGAGCACCCGCACCCGCTCGGCCGCCTCGAGAATCTCGATATCCCCCAGCGCCACCGACGGATCCGCCACGACCGCCTCGAGCACCCGCACGAACCGCTCGGCGAACACCACGACGGTCGGCTCGTCGAACAGATCCGTGGCGTACGTGAGCACGCTCGTGATCCCCTCGGGAGCACCGTCGTCGGCGTACCGGTCGGTGACCACCAGGTGCAGGTCGAACTGCGAGGTCTGCAGATCCGCGTCCACACCGGACACGGTCAGTCCCGGCAACTCGAGACTCGTCGTCGCGAGGTTCTGGAACGACAGGCCCACCTGGAACAGCGGGTGCCGGGCCGTCGACCGCTCCGGGTTGAGCACCTCCACCAGGCGCTCGAACGGCACGTCGGCGTGTGCGAAGGCCTGCAGGTCCCGCTCCCGCGCCTGATCGAGCAGGTCCGCGAAGGACGCACCGGACTCGACCCGGGTACGGAAGACCAGCGTGTTGACGAACATGCCGATCAGATCGTCGAGTTCACGCTGACCGCGACCCGCGATCGGCGTGCCGATCGCGATGTCCTCGGTGCCCGACAGCCGCGCAAGCAGCACCGCGAACGCGGCATGCACGGCCATGAACAACGTCGCGCCCCGGCCGCGGGCCAGCTCGACCAGCTTCCGGTGCAGATCGGCATCGATCGTGAAGTCGATCTTGCCGCCCGCGAAGGACTGCACGGCCGGCCGCGGCCGGTCGGTCGGCAGATCCAGCTGGTCCGGCAGATCCGCCAGGGCCTGCTTCCAGTACGTCACCTGCTTCGCGGCCACCGACGCCGGGTCGTTCTCGTCGCCGAGCACCCGTCGCTGCCACAGGGCGTAGTCGGCGAACTGCACGGGCAGCGGCATCCAGTCCGGGGCGTTGCCGGTCGACCGGGCCACGTACGCCGTCACCAGATCGCGGGTGAGCGGCCCCATCGAGGAGCCGTCCGCCGAGATGTGGTGCACGACGAACGCGACGATCGTCTCGTCCTCGCCGACGGTGAACAACCGCACCCGGATCGGGGCCTCCGACGTCACGTCGAACCCCGTGTAGGCCAGCTCGCGGATCCGGTCGGCCACCTCGTCCCAGCTGGTGGCCACCGGCGTGAGGTCCGGGACCACCGCCGTCACCGGCAGCACGACCTGGACCGCGCCGTCCTCGGTCTCCGGGTACGCCGTGCGCAGCACCTCGTGCCGGGCGAACACGTCCCGGATCGCATCCTGCAGCGCGGCGACGTTCAACCGGCCCGACAGCCGCAGCGCCACCGGCAGGTTGTAGGCCGCCGACTCCGGGTCGAAGCGGTTGAGGAACCACATGCGCTGCTGCGCGAGCGAGAGCGGGACCCGATCCGGCCGCGGCCCGGCCACCAGCGGCACCGACCCGCCGGAGCCGGCGTGCTGCTCGACGTGCGCCGCGAGCGCCTCGACCGTGGAGGCGTCGAACAGCACCCGCACCGGCACCCGCGAATCCAGCGCCGCACCCAGACGCGCCACCAACTGGGTGGCGATCAGGGAGTTGCCGCCGAGCGCGAAGAAGTCGTCGTCGAGACCGACCCGTTCCACGCCGAGCACCTCGGCGAAGATGCCCGCGACGATCTCCTCGATCGGGGTCGTCGGTGCCCGGAACTCGCGCGCGGCGAACGTCGGTGCCGGCAGCGCCCTGCGATCGAGCTTGCCCGAGGTGTTCAGCGGGAACTCCGCAAGCACCACGATCGCCGCCGGCACCATGTACGACGGCAGCGTCCGCGACACGAACTCGATCACCTCGCCGGCATCCACCTCGCGGCCCGGGGCGGGAACCACATACCCGGCGAGCTGGTCGCCGGTCGGGGTCGGCACGACCAGCACCGCGGCCTGGTTCACCGACTCGTGCGCCAGCAACGCCGTCTCGATCTCGCCGAGCTCGATGCGCTGACCGCGGAACTTGACCTGGAAATCGGTGCGGCCGATGTACTCGAGCTCCCCCGCCTCGTTCCACGTGACCAGGTCGCCGGTGCGGTACATCCGCTCCCCCGGCGCCCCGAACGGGTTCGCGACGAACCTGTCGGAGGTCAGGTCCGGGCGACGGACGTAGCCGCGTGCCAGCTGCACGCCCGCCAGATACAGCTCACCCGGGACACCGACCGGCACCGGCCGCAGCCGGCCGTCGAGGACCAGCACCCGCACGTTCCACTCCGGGACGCCGATCGGCACCACGTCGACCGGTCCGTCGGCCGGTGCCTGCCAGAACGTCGCCGACACCGCCGCTTCGGTCGGGCCGTAGAGGTTGTCGATCGCGGCGGTGCTGATGCGCCGCACGCCCTCGATCGTCTCCGGCGGCAGTGCCTCGCCGATCACGAAGATGTGGCGCAGCGTGGTGCACGACTCGCGGTCGACGTGGGCGGCGAACACCGTGAGCATCGACGGCACGAAGTCGGTGATCGTCACCTTCTCGCGGGCGATGACGTCCGCCACGTAGACGGGGTCACGATGCCCGTCAGGTGTCGCCACGACCAGCTTCGCCCCCACGCTCAGCGGCATGAAGAAGCCCCACAGCGACACGTCGAACGTCGTGGCCGTCTTCTGCAGGTAGACGTCCCGCGCCGTCATCTCGAACTCGTCGAGCATCCACGCCATCTGGTTGACGATGGCGCGGTGGGTGACGGCGACGCCCTTGGGCCGGCCGGTCGAACCGGACGTGAAGATGGCGTAGGCCGTGTTGTCCGGGCGCAGCGGCGCCCGCCGGTCCCGATCGGTGACGGGCGCATCCGAGATCGCCGACAGGTCCAGCTCGTCGACCAGGACGGCGTCGACGGTGAGTCCGTCGGGGACGGTGAACTCGTCGCGGGCGGTCGTGACGATGCACACCGGATCGGCCGTGTCGAGGATGTGCCGGACGCGGTCGACCGGGTGATCCGGATCGATCGGCACCCACGCGCCGCCGGCCTCGACGATCGCGTACATGCCCACCAGCAGGTCGAACGACCGCCGGATCGCCAGGCCCACCAGGGACTCCGGTCCCACACCCTGCGAGATCAGGTGCCGCGCGAGCCGATTGACACGGGCGCCGAACTCGGCGTACGTCAGCTCGGCCCCCTCGTAGGCCAGCGCCACCGCATCCGGGGTGCGCCGGACCTGCGCCCCGAACCGGGACAGCAACAACTCGGTGCCGTCGAGAGCATGGTCCGAGGCGTTCCACCCGTGCAGGATCTGCTCGAGCTCGGCCGGATCGAGCAGCTCGACGTCGCCGACCGGCAGCGCCGGCTGCCCGGCGATCGTCTCGAGGACGCGCACGAACCGCGACAGCAGCGTCTCGACCTGCCGTGCGTCGAACAGCCGACGCTGGTAACGCAGGTCGAGTTCCATGCCGGATCCGACGTGGACGAACAGGCTCAGCGGGTAGTGGGTGGCGTCGTTCGTGCCGACACCGGTGACCGACATGCCGTCGATCGACGCCGCCTGTTCGGCCAGCCCCTTCTCGTCGAGCGGGTAGGACTCGAACACCGTGAGGGTGTCGAACGCGACGGCCGGCCCGGCGACCCGCTGGATCTCGGTGAGTCCCAGATGATGATGCTCGAGCAGCTCCGCCTGTTCCCGCTGCAGACGATGCAGGAACCGCTCGATCGGCTCCTGCGGATCGAACGTCACCCGCACCGGCAGGGTGTTGATGAACAGGCCCACCATCGACTCCACACCGGGCAGGTCTGCCGGCCGGCCCGACACGGTGGCGCCGAAGACGACGTCGTCGCGTCCGGTCGACCGGCCGAGCAGCACACCCCAGGCCGCCTGGACGAGGGTGTTGACGGTGACCCCGAGCCGGGCTGCGGCCGAGGCGATCTCGGCCGTGCGGTCGTCGTCGAGCAGCAGCCGTACGCGGTCGGCGCCCTCGGCACCGGGGTGCCGGTCGGTCGCCGGGGCGAGCAGCGTCGGCTCCTCGAACCCGTCGAGCACCCGCGCCCACGTGGCGCGGGAGGCGTCGAGGTCACGCTCGGCGACCCACGCCAGGAACGACCGGTAGGAGCGGGCCCGAGGCAGCGGCGACTCGTCCCCGCGGGTGGCGTACAGCATCATCATGTCCTGCATCAGCAGCGGCATCGACCAGCCGTCGACGAGGATGTGATGCACGGTCACGCCGAGCTGGTAGCGGCCCCCGCCGAGCGACGCGAGGACGAACCGGATCAGCGGCGCCTCGTCCATCGCGAACCGTCGCGCCTGCTCCTCCCGCCAGAACGGCACCGTCGCGCGCACGCCCTCGTCGGCGACGAGCTGCGACAGGTCGGCCTCGCGCCACGGCACCCGCACATCCGACAGCACCACCTGCACCGCGGCACCGGCGGCGTCGTTGACGAACACCGTCCGCAGGTTCGGGTACCGGTCGAGCAGCGCCTGCGCCGCGCCGCGCAGCCGCTGCGGATCGACCACACCGTCGAGGTCGAGCACGGCCTGGATCGTGTAGACGTCCACGCTGGATTCGTCCATGAGGGCGTGGAAGAGCAGGCCCGACTGCAGCGGCGACAGCGGCCACACGTCGGTCGCCGACGGGAAGCGCGCCTCCCACACCTCGAGGTCCTGCTGCGTCACCGACACGAGCGGCACGTCGGACGGGGTCAGGCCGCCGGCGCCGGGCTCGTTCGCGTACCGCGCCAGCGCCGCGAGCGCGTCCACCCAGTACGCGGCGAGGGACTCGATGTCCTCCGGATCGAGAAGCCCTGTCGGGAAGGCGAACCCGGCGGCGAGCCGAGGTCCGTCCGCACCGTCGGACACGATCGCGTTGATGTCGACGACGGCGTTGGCAGGCATGTCCGCGTCGAGGGCGGCGTCGACTCCACCGAGCGCGTCCGTGGGAACCCAGCCGATCGCGGCGAGTTCCTCGGGCACGTCCGCCGCCGACACCCGGCCGAGGTAGTTGAAGCTCACCTGCGGCTGGGTGGGGTACGCGGCCAGGACCTGCGAACCGACCGGGTCGAGGTGGCGCAGCAGGCCGTAGCCCATGCCCTTGTCCGGAATCGCCAGAAGCTGTTCCTTGACGGCCTTGACCGCGGATCCCATGGCACTCCCGCCGGCGAAGGCGTCGTCCACGTCGATTCCGGTCAGGTCCACCCGCACGGGATGCGCGCTGGTGAACCAGCCGACGGTGCGCGACAGGTCCGCACCCGGCACGACCGTTTCTTCGCGGCCGTGGCCCTCGAACTTCAGCAGTGCGGACGTCGCGTCGATGCCGCGGTCGCGTCGCCACCGGGTCAGGGCCAGGCCGAGAGCGGCGATGAGCCCGTCGTTGACGCTGCCGTGGAACAGCGCGGGCACCGAGGTCAGCAGGGCGTCGGTGTCGGCCGCGGGGACGGTCACCTCCAGCCGTTGCACGGTCGACGCGACGTCGACCGCCGGGTCGAACGCACGAGCGCCGAGCAGCGGATCGGGTCCGTCGAGCACCGACCGCCACAGCTCGAGCTCCGCCCGGCGTTCGGGCGCGCGCGCCGCGTCCGCCAGACCGTGGGCCCAGCGGCGCAGCGAGGTGCCCACGGCCGGCAACGCGACGTCCTGTCCCGCGGCCGTCTGACCCCACGCGACGGCGAGGTCGGGCAGCAGGATCCGCCAGGAGACGCCGTCGACCACGAGATGGTGCGCGACGACGAGCAGCACGCCGGCGCGGTCGCCGGGTCCGAAGTCGAACCACACGAACCGCAGAACGCGTCCCTCGGTGGGCGCGAGCCGGTCGAGCGCGGCGTCGAGCTCGCGTGACGCGACCGCGGTGAGCGCGGCGGCGTCGATGTCGGCGGGCACCTCGACGCGGGTGACGAGTTCGTCGGCGTCGACCGTGCCGGCGGCCCGCACCCGCAGCGCGGGGGCGCCGTCGGCGTCGTACTCGAGGATCGACCGCAGCGCGTCGTGGTGGTCGACGACGGCGCCGACGGTGCGCACCAGCACGTCCCGGTCGATGTCCTTCGGCAACGTCACCGCCACCGACTGGGAGAAGCGGTCGAAGCCGCCACCCCAGCCGAGCACCTCACGCATGATCGGGGTGAGCGGGACCTCCCCGACGCCGCCGCCGGGCAGTTCCTTCAGACCGCCCGGGCCCTCCCCCGCGGTGGTGCGGGTCGCGACCTCGGCGAGCCCGGCGACGGATCGCCGCTCGAACACGTCCCGGGGGGTGAACACGACACCGCGGGCCTTGGCGCGCGAGACCAGCTGGATCGACACGATGCTGTCGCCGCCGAGCGCGAAGAACGACTCGTCGACGCCGACCCGGTCGAGGCGCAGCACCTCGGCGAACACCTCGGCGATGATCTCCTCGAGGTCGGTACTCGCGGAACGGAATTCACGTTCCTCGAGCTCCGGCTCGGGCAGCGCGTCGCGATCGAGCTTGCCGACCGGGGTCAGCGGGATCTTGTCGAGCACCACGATCGCGGACGGCACCATGTGCGCCGGCAGCGACCGGCCGACGAACTCGGTCAGCGCGGCGGTGTCGACCGTCGCGCCTGCCTTGGGCAGCACGTACGAGACGAGCACGGTGCCGCCGGAGGGTGTCGTGCGGCCGAGCGTGGCCGCGAACTCCACACTTTCGTGGGACGTCAGCGCCGAGTCGATCTCGCCGAGCTCGATGCGGAATCCACGCACCTTGACCTGGAAGTCGCTGCGCCCGACGAACTCGAGCTCGAGCCGGTCGTCGTCCATGACACGCCAGCGCACCATGTCGCCGGTGCGGTACATCCGCGCACCGTCCGCCGCGAACGGATCGGCGACGAACCGCTCCGAGGTGAGCACCGAACGCCGGTGGTAGCCGCGGGCGAGGGCGGCACCCGACAGATACAGCTCACCCGCGACGCCGACGGGGACGGGGCGCAGCCGGGAATCGAGGACGAGGGCGGTCGTGCCGCGCACGGGCCCGCCGATCGTGATCGGGTCTCCCGGCAGAACGTGCGCATAGGTCGAGATGACGGTCGCCTCGGTCGGGCCGTAGCCGTTGAGCAGCGTGCGGCCGGGCGCCCACCGGTTCACCAGCTCCGGCGGCAGTGCCTCACCGCCGACGACGACCACCTCGAGGCTGTCGAGGCCGTCGGGGTCGACGGTGCCGATCACCGCGGGGGTGATGATGGTGTGGGTGGGGCGTTCGGTGCGGAACAAGTCCGCGAGGTCGGGGCCGCCGATGATCGTCGACGGCACGACGACCAGCGTCGCGCCCTGCGAGAACGCCGCGATCCACTCCATCACCGATGGGTCGAAGCTCGGCGACATGATGTGCAGGAACCGGGAGCGGGACGTCAGGCCGTACAGGTCGATGATCGTGTCCAGCAGGCCGCCGAGACCGGTGTGGGTGACCACGACGCCCTTGGGCCGGCCCGTCGACCCCGAGGTGTAGATCAGGTAGGCGGGGTGCTGCGGGCGCAGCGGCCGGACACGGTCGGCGTCGGTGACCGGGGCCGCCGACCGGGTCGCGACGTCGGAGGCGAGGCCGGGTTCGTCGACGACCAGCCACTCCGCGTCGTCGGGCAGGCCGGGCCGGTGAGCGGTTCCCGTGATGCCCAGGGCGGCACGGGAATCGGAGAGCATGTAACGCACGCGCTCCGGCGGGTACGACGGGTCGACCGGCACGTGTGCGGCACCGGCCTTGGCCACCGCCCACACCGCCCGGACCATGTCGTAGGAGCGCGGGAACGCCACGGCCACGATGTTCTCGGGGCCGACGCCGCGCTCGACCAGCAGCCGCGCGAGCCGGGACGAGTCCTCGTCGAGCTCGCGGTAGGTGATCGACCGTCCCTCGTACCGCACGGCGGTCGCGTCCGGGTCGAGCGACGCGCCGGCCGTCAGGAGGTCGGCGAGGGTTCCGCCGCTGACGACGTCGGTACCGCGCACGTGGGTCAGCCGCTCGAGTTCGTGCGGCTCGAGCAGCGGCAGGTCACCGACGGGCAGTGCCGGGTCGGCGACGGCCGCGTCGAGGAGGTGCGCGAATCGAGCGGCGAAGCCCTCGACGGTGTCGGCGTCGAACAGGGACCGCGCGTAGGTGAACTCGGCAGAGATCCCGTCCGGCCCGCCGTCCGCCGCGGTGTGCTCCCGCAGGGTCAGCGCGAGGTCGAACTTGGCGCTGTCGACGTCGAACGGGACCGTGGACACGCTCAGGTCGGGCAGTTCGAGGCCGGTCTCGGGCAGGTTCTCGAACGACATGGCGACCTGGAACAGCGGGTGCCGGGCCGTGGACCGCTCGGGGTTGAGGATCTCGACGAGCCGTTCGAACGGAAGGTCCGCGTGGGCGAACGCCTCGAGATCGCTCTCGCGGATGCGCCCGAGATGCTCGGCGAACCCGGCGTCGGCGTCGATGTGGCTGCGCAACACCAGGGTGTTGACGAACATGCCGACCATCTCGTCGAGTTCGGCCTCACCGCGGCCGGCGATCGGCGTGCCGATCGCGATGTCGTCGGCGGCGGACATGCGCGCCAGGAACACCGCGAGGGCGGTGTGCATGACCATGAACAGCGTCGTGCCGCTGCGCCGGGCGAGGTCGGCGGCCTGCCGATGGGTGCCCGCATCGATGCGGAACTCGATCTTGCCGCCCTCGAAGGCCTGCACCGACGGTCGCGGCCGGTCGGTGGGCAGGTTCAGCTCGTCGGGCAGGCCGGCGAGCGTCCGCTTCCAGTAGTCGGCCTGCGCGGAGACGAGGCTGTCCGGATCGTCCTCCGCGCCCAGCACCTGACGCTGCCACAGCGCGAAGTCCGCGTACTGCACCGGCAGCGGCGCCCGGTTCGGTTCGTGCCCGGCCGCGCGCGCGACGTACGCGATCATCACATCGCGCGTCAGCGGTGCCATGGACCAGCCGTCGGCGCTGATGTGGTGCGCGACGAACACCAGCACATGATCGTCGTCGGCGACGCGGAAGAGCCTGGCCCGCAAGGGGATCTCGTCGGTGACGTCGAAGCCCGCGGAGACCACCTCAGTGACCCGGGCGACGAGGTCGGCCTCGGACACCGGTTCGGGTGTGAGGTCGGGTGCCGCCTCGGCGACCGGCAGGACCACCTGGTAGGCGTGCCCGTCGGACTCCGGGTAGACGGTGCGCAGCACCTCGTGCCGGGCGACGACGTCGCGCACCGCGGCCCGCATGGCGTCCACGTCGAGCATGCCGGTCAGCCGGACGGCGACCGGGATGTTGTTCGCCGCCGATTCGGTGTCGAACCGGTTGAGGAACCACATGCGCTGCTGGGCCAGCGACAGCGGCACCCGGTCCGGCCGCGGCTGCGGCACCAGCGGCGGACGCCCGCCACCGCCGGCGTGCTGCTCGACCGCGACGGCGAGCGCCCCGGCCGTGGTCGCCTCGAAGACGGCCCGGACCGGGATCTTCGCGTCGAGCGCGGCGCCGATGCGGGAGACGACCTGCGTGGCGAGCAGCGAGTTGCCGCCGAGCTCGAAGAAGTCGTCGTCGACACCGACCCGGGTGAGACCGAGCACGTCGGCGAACACGCCCGCGACGATCTCCTCGACGGGGGTGCTCGGAGCGCGGAACTCGCGCGCTTCGAACACCGGCTCCGGCAGCGCCCGGCGATCGAGCTTGCCGTTGACGTTCAGCGGCAGCGCCTCGAGCACCACGAACGCCGCCGGCACCATGTACGACGGCAACGCCCCGGCGAGCCCGGACTTCACGTGCGCGAGGTCGAGCACCGCGCCCGCCTCCGGCACCAGGTACGCCACGAGCTGCGTGCCCGTCCGATCGTCCTCCCGGGCGATCACCGCGACGTCGCGCACGTCGTCGGCACCGCGCAGCGCGGCTTCGATCTCGCCGAGCTCGATCCGGAATCCGCGCACCTTGACCTGGAAGTCGCTGCGGCCGAGGTACTCCAGGCGCCCGGCCGAGTCCCATCGGACGAGGTCGCCGGTGCGGTAGAGCCGTTCGCCGTCGCCGAACGGCGAGGCGACGAACCGTTCCGCCGTCAGATCCGCACGGCCGTGGTAGCCGCGTGCCAACTGCGCACCGGCGAGATACAGCTCGCCGGACACCCCGACCGGCACCGGGTGCAGACGCCCGTCGAGCACGTAGACCCGCGAGTTCCATTCCGGCACGCCGATCGACACCGAGGCCCCGGAGACATCGGCCACCTCGCCCGCGGTGATCGACACCGCGGCCTCGGTCGGGCCGTAGAGATTGACCAGCTGCGCGGTGTTGTGCTGCAGGAATCGCTGCGCCGTCGCCGCCGGCAGCGCCTCACCGATCGCGAGCACCCGGCGCAGAGACCTGGGCAGCACCCCGTCGGAGTCGACGAGCAGCGCCTCGAGCATCGACGGCACCACGTGCAGGGTGGTGACCGCCTGCTCGGCCATCAGGGTGTTCAGGTAGCCGGGATCGCGGTGGCCGTCCGGCGTGGCGATCACCAGGCGGCCACCGGAGACCAGCGCCGACCAGAATTCCCACACCGACAGGTCGAACGTCGCCGCGGTCTTGAGCAGCGCCGCGTCCTGCGACCCGAGCCCGAAGTGCTCGCGCTTCCACAGCAACTGGTTCACGATCGCCGCGTGCGGGACCGCCACCCCCTTCGGCCGGCCCGTCGACCCCGAGGTGAAGATCACGTACGCGGTGTTCGACGCCCGCAGCGGCGCCCGCCGCTCGGCGTCGGTGACCGGGTCACCGGTGTAGTGCGCCAGGTCGGCCGTGTCGATCGCCAGGTGCGGGACAGAGCTGTCCCCCGGTAGCTCGAACGCGTCCCGCTCGGTGGTCAGTACCACCACCGGTGCCGCGGCATCGAGGATGTATCCGGTCCGCTCGGCCGGCTGGTCCGGGTCGAGCGGCACGTACACGCCACCGGCCTTGGTGACGGCATACATGCCGACGAGCAGCTCGGTCGATCGGCGCATCGCCAGGGCGACCGTCGATTCGGGACCGACCCCCGTCGAGATCAGGTGCCGGGCGAGCCGGTTGACGCGGGCGTCGAACTCGCCGTAGGTGAGCGTCTCGCCCGCGAAGAACAGGGCGGGGGCGTCGGGGGTGCGGTGCACCTGCGCGTCGAACAGGTCGGCGAGGGTCGCCGAGGTGTCGACGGCGTGACCGGTGTCGTTCCAGCCCTCGAGCACCCGGAGCCGCTCGGTGTCGTCGAGCAGCGGCACGTCGCCCACCGGCAGCGCCGGGTCCGCCACCACGGACTCGAGCAACCACAGGAAGCGCCGGGCGAATCCGGCCACCGTGGACTCGTCGAACAGGTCCGTGGCGTAGGTGAAGAAGCCGGTCACGCCGGCCGCGGCGCCGTCCTCGGCGTGCCGGTCGGTGACGATCAGATGCAGATCGAACTGCGAGATCTCCATGTCCGCATCGACGTTCGCGATGGTCAGACCGGGCAGCTCGAGGCGGGACTGAGCGACGTTCTGGAACGACAGGCCCACCTGGAACAGCGGGTGCCGCGCGGTCGAGCGGACGGGGTTGAGGACCTCCACGAGCCGCTCGAACGGCACGTCGGCATTGGCGAATGCGCCCAGGTCGGCCTCGCGCGCCTGCGCCAGCAGTTCCTCGAACGCCGCATCCGGACGAACCTGCGTCCGGAAGACCAGGGTGTTGACGAACATGCCGATGAGGTCGTCGAGGGCCCGCTCGTCACGGCCCGCGATGGGCGTGCCGATCGCGATGTCGTCGGTGTCGGACATCCGTGCGAGGAACACCGCGAGGGCGGTGTGCATCACCATGAACAGCGTCGTGTTGCTGCGACGCGCGAGCTCGATCAGGCGGGCGTGCAGTTCGGGGTCGACGGCGAACCCGGTCCGGGCGCCGGCGAAGGACTGCACGGCCGGACGCGGCCGGTCGGTGGGCAGGTCCAGCTGGTCGGGCAGACCGGCCAGGGCCTTCTTCCAGTACGCCACCTGCTTCGCCGCGATCGACTCGGGATCGTCCTCGGAGCCGAGGACCTCCCGCTGCCACAGCGCGTAGTCCGCGTACTGCACCGGCAGCGGTGCCCACGCCGGGAACTCGCCCTGCGAGCGCGCGATGTAGGCCTGCATCAGATCCCGGGTGAGCGGACCCGCCGACGAACCGTCGGCCGAGATGTGGTGGACGACCAGCGCGAGCACGTGGTCGTTGTCGGCAAGCCGGAACATCCGCAACCGCAACGGCACCTCGGTGGTGACGTCGAAGGTGGTGGACCCGAGTTCGTGGACGGCCGCAAGGATCTCGTTCTCGGCGACGGGGACCGGGGTGAGGTCCTGTTCGGCCTGGGCGGCGGGCACGACGACCTGGATCGGGCCGTCGGCCGTCTCCGGGTAGTAGGTGCGCAGGATCTCGTGCCGGGCGACGAGGTCTCCGACCGCCGCCTGCAGCGCCGCGACGTCGAGCGTCCCGGTCAGCCGGATCGCCATCGGCACGTTGTACGCGGCGGTGTCCGTGTCGAAGCGGTTGAGGAACCACATGCGCTGCTGCGCGAGCGAGAGCGGGATGCGCTCGGGACGCGGCCGCGCCTCGAGCGGGCGCCGTGCGTCGGCACTCTGATGCTGGACGGACACCGCGAGGGCTTCGACGGTGGGCGACTCGAACAGCGCGCGGATCGGCACCCGGACGTCGAGAGCGGCACCGAGCCGGGAGGCGACCTGGGTGGCGAGCAGCGAGTTGCCGCCGAGGGCGAAGAAGTCGTCGTCGAGACCGACCTGCTCGAGACCGAGGACCTCGGCGAACACCCGCGCCACCGCCTCCTCCGTGACGGTGGTCGGAGCCCGGAACTCCCGCGCCTCGAACACCGGCGCGGGCAACGCCTTGCGGTCGAGCTTGCCGTTGACGTTCAGCGGCAGCGCCTCGAGCACCACGAACGCCGCCGGCACCATGTACGACGGCAACTGCTGCGCCAGGGACGACTTGAGTTGTGCCGCATCGATTTCCGCACTTCCGGCCGGAACGACGTAGGCCACGAGCTGCGCGCCGCCGCGGTCGTCGTCGCGCGCGATCACCGCCACGTCCCGGATGCTGCCGAGTCCGCGCAGCGCGGCCTCGATCTCGCCGAGCTCGATCCGGAAACCACGCACCTTGACCTGGAAGTCCGTGCGGCCCACGTACTCGAGCCGGCCCGCCGCATCCCACCGCACCAGGTCACCGGTGCGGTAGAGCCGCTCACCGGCACCGAACGGGGACGCGACGAACCGCTCCGCCGTCAGATCCGCCCGCCCGTGATAACCGCGGGCCAGCTGCGCACCCGCCAGATACAACTCACCCGGCACCCCGACCGGCACCGGCCGCAGCCGCCCGTCGAGCACGAACACCCGCGAGTTCCATTCCGGCACACCGATCGGCACCGACGCACCCGCGGCGTCGTCGACCTCGTGGAAGGTCACCGACACCGCCGCCTCCGTCGGACCGTACAGATTGTCCAACCGGGCCGCGTTGTGCGCCAGGAACCGACCCGCCGTCGCCGCCGGCAACGCCTCACCGATCGCGAGCACCTGCCGCAGCGAGTTCGCCAGGCTTCCGCCGGTCTCGACGAGCAGCGCCTCGAGCATCGAGGGCACCACGTGCAGCGTCGTCACGGACTGCTCGGCCATGAGCCCGGCGAGGTAGCGAGGGTCGCGGTGCCCGTCCGGCGCCGCGATCACCACCCGGCCACCACAGACCAGCGCCGACCAGAACTCCCACACCGACAGGTCGAACGTCGCCGCCGTCTTCAGCAGCACCGCATCGTCGGCACCGAGCGCATACTCCGCCCGCTTCCACACCAACTGGTTCACGACCGCCCCGTGCGGCACCGCCACACCCTTCGGCCGACCCGTCGACCCCGACGTGAAGATCACATACGCCGTGTTCGACGCCCGCAACGGCGCCCGCCGCTCCGCATCGGTCACCGGAGCACCCGACAGCTCACCGAGGTCGAGGGTGTCGAGGCTGAGCATCGGGATCGTCTGTCCCGGCACCTCGAACCCGTCGCGCCCGGTGGTCAGCACCACCACCGGCGCCGCCACCTCGAGGACGTACCCGGTCCGCTCGGCCGGCTGATCCGGATCCAGCGGCACATACGCACCACCGGCCTTGGCCACCGCGTACATCCCCACCAGCAACTCCACCGACCGGCGCATCGCCAGCGCCACCGTCGACTCCGGCCCCACCCCGACAGAAATCAGGTGCCGGGCAAGGCGATTGACCCGCGCATCGAACTCGCCGTAACTCAGCGCCTGCCCCTCGAACACCAACGCCGGCGCCTGCGGGGCCCGCCGCACCTGCTCGTCGAACAGATCCACCAACGTCGCCGACGCATCCACCTCGTGACCGGTCTCGTTCCACGCCTCGAGCACCCGCACCCGCTCGGCCCCGTCGAGAATCTCGATATCCCCCAGCGCCACCGACGGATCCGCCACGACCGCCTCGAGCACCCGCACGAACCGCTCCGCGAAACCGGCCACGGTGCCCTTGTCGAACAGATCCGTCGCACACGTGAACGTCGCGTCGATACGAGCCGGCGTCCCGTCCTCGTCGTAGCGGTCGAAGACGGTCAGCTGCAGGTCGGTCTTGGCGAGCTCGAGCTCGAAGTTGGTCGGGGAGACGGTCAGCCCCGGCAGTTCCAACTTCGTCTGTGCGAGGTTCTGGAAGGACAGGCCCACCTGGAACAGCGGGTTCCGGGCCGTCGACCGCACGGGATTGAGCACCTCCACGAGGCGCTCGAACGGCACGTCGGCGTGCGCGAACGCACCGAGGTCCGTCTCCCGGACCTGAGCCAGGAACTCGTCGAATGCGACATCGGACTGCACGCGGGTGCGGAAGACCAGCGTGTTGACGAACATGCCGATCAGGTCGTCGAGCACCCGCTCGCCGCGGCCCGCGATCGGCGTACCGATCGCGACGTCCTCGGTACCCGACAGCCGTCCCATCAGGGTCGCCAGGGCGGCGTGCACCACCATGAACAGCGTGGCGTTGTGGCGGCGTGCCAGATCCTGCAGACCCCGGTGCAACTCGGCGTCGACGGTGAAGTGCAGCGAGTCGCCACGGAAGCTCTGACGCGGAGGTCGTGGGCGGTCGGCGGGGAGATCGATCTGGTCGGGCAGACCGGCCAGGGTCCGCTTCCAGTACTCGATCTGCTGCGCGGCGACGGAGTCGGGATCGTCCTCCGAACCGATGACGTCGCGCTGCCACAACGCGTAGTCCGCGTACTGGACGGGCAGCGGCTCCCACCCCGGGGTCTCCCCGCGGGACCGGGCCTCGTAGGCGATGGTGACGTCGCGGGCGAGGGGTGCCATCGAGGCGCCGTCCGCGGAGACGTGATGCACGACGAACGCCAGGACGTAATCGGTGTCGGTGATCCGGAAGATCCGCGAGGCCACCGGCACCTGACGTGTCACGTCGAAGGTCGTGGACATGAACGCGACGATTTCCTCGGTGAGGTTGTCCTCGGTGACGTCGTACGGCGTCAGATCGGGCAGCGCATCGTCCACGGGGAGCACGATCTGGTGCGGTCCGCCGTCGGGATCCGGGTAGTAGGTGCGCAGCATCTCGTGCCGGCCGATCACGTCGCGCACCGCCGCCTGCATCGCGGCGAGATCCAGCTCGCCCTGGAGTCGCACCGCGAAGGGAATGTTGTCCACCGCGGAGGAGGTGTCGAACTGGTTGAGGAACCAGTACCTCTGCTGGGCGAGCGACAGCGGCACCCGCTCGGGACGCGGTGCCGCCTCGAGCGGGCGCCGGGCACCGGTACCGATCTGGCGGCCGACCTCCGCGGCGAACGCCTCGACGGTGGAGGTCTCGAACAGCACCCGCAGCGGCACCGACGCGTCGAGCGCCGCCCCGATCCGCGAGACCACCTGCGTGGCGATCAGCGAGTTGCCGCCGAGCGCGAAGAAGTCGTCGTCGAGACCGACCCGCTCGAGACCGAGCACCTCGGCGAACACACTCGCCACGATCTCCTCCACCGGAGTCGTCGCGGCACGAAACGCCTTGACCTCGAACACCGGCTCCGGCAACGCCTTCCGGTCCAGCTTGCCCGACGCGTTCAGCGGCAACTCCGCGAGCACCACGAACGCCGACGGCACCATGTACGACGGGAGGTGCGCCTCGAGGGTGCGACGAGCGAAGGCGTCGTCGAACGCTCCGGCCGCCGGGACGACGTACGCCACCAGCTGCTCGGCACGGACCAGCGCGACCGCCTGGGCCGCCTCGGTGTGTTCGACGAGGGCGGCTTCGATCTCG
>NZ_BCXE01000034.1 GCF_001894945.1 Rhodococcus ruber NBRC 15591 | reverse complement strand
CGCCGGGCCCCCGCCCGCCGGGCCCACACCCGAGGAGCCGGCGCCCACCGGACCCGGGGGCGACAGCGGCCCGCCCTGGCGCCGCATCGCCCTCGTCACCGGTGGAGTGTTCGCCGTGCTCGCGGCCCTCTATGTCGGTGACCTCGTCGTCTCCTCGGGGAACGTTCCGCGCGGCGTCACCGTTGCCGGCATCGAGATCGGCGGACGGTCGGTTCCGGAAGCCGAGCAGATCCTGCGGGCCGAACTCGGTCCGCGCACAGACGAGCCCGTCACCGTCACCGCGGGCGACGTGACCGCGCAGATCGTGCCGGCGCAGGCCGGTCTGGACGTCGACTGGGAGCACACCCTCGACCGCATCGGATCGCAGCCGCTCGATCCGATCACCCGCGTGACGTCGTTCTTCGGTGGCGGTGACGAGATCGGTGTCGTGTCCACCCGCGACGACGCCGCGCTGTCGGCCGCGATCGGCGGCGTGCGTGCGGTCGCCGACCGTGCACCCCGCGAGGGCAACCTCGTGTTCGACGGCGCCACGCCGGTGCCGGTGGCGCCGCTGCCCGGGCAGACCCTCGATGCGGAGGCCTCCGCAGACCTGTTCGCCGAGCGGTGGGCGTTCGGCGACGTCGAGTTCCCGGTCGAGACGGTCGACGTGACGGTCACGCCCGAGGGACTCGAGCGCGCACTGCGGGAGGTCGCGGATCCGGCCGTCGCCGGCGACGTGACGGTGCGCGGACGGGACGGGGCCGTCGCGACCCTGCCCAGCGACCGGATCGGCGCCGTGCTGACCTTCGTGCCGGACGGCAACGGGGGCCTGTCCCCGCAGTACGGGATCGAGGCCGCGACGGAGATCCTCCGGCCGCAACTGGCGGCGACCGAGGTCGAGCCGAAGGACGCCCGGATCGTGCTCGAAGGCGGCGGCCCGACGGTGATCCCGTCGGTCGCCGGCGAGCTCGTCGACTGGCCGGTGAGTCTCGAGTCGCTGCCGCAGCTGCTGGCCGCGCCGGGCGAGCGGGTGACCGACGCCGTGTACAAGCCGGCCGAGCCGGCGCTGACCACGGAGGCCGCCGAGAAGCTGGGCATCCGCGAGGTGATCGGTGAGTTCACCACCGGGGGCTTCGAGTACGCGTCGGGTGTGAACATCCGCCTGGCGGCGTCGGAGATCAACGGTGCGCTGGTGAAGCCGGGGGAGACGTTCTCGCTCAACGGCTACACGGGCCCGCGCGGCGCGGCGCAGGGGTATGTCGAGTCCGGGATCATCAACAACGGGCGCCCGTCCAAGGCCGTGGGCGGCGGCATCAGCCAGCTCGCGACCACCCTGTACAACGCGACGTACTTCGCCGGTATGGAGGACGTCGAACACACCGAGCACAGCTACTACATCTCGCGGTACCCGGCGGCCCGGGAAGCGACGGTCTACGAGGGCGCGATCGACCTGAAGTTCCGCAATCCCTCCGACACCGGGGTGCTGATCCAGGCGATCGGCACGTCGTCGGACATCACGGTGCGGATCTGGGGCACCAAGACCGTCGACGTCGAGTCCGTGACCGGTTCCCGCACCAACTTCACGGCACCGAACACGATCACCCTGCCGGCCGGGCCGGGATGCATCCCGTCGAGCGGTGCGCAGGGGTTCACGGTGAGCGACACCCGCATCATCACCGACGCGGCCAGCGGCCGGCAGATCTCGAGCACCACCCGCACGGTCCGCTACGACCCGGTGCCCGTGGTGCGCTGCGTCAGCGCCGAGCCGGAGCCCGAGCGGGAGTCGGCGCCGGCCGCACCGTCGCAGCCGACACCCGGTGAGGCGGAGACGCCCGGCGGTGGCGCGGAGGAACCTGCCGGCGCGCGCCCGGCCGTGACGACGACCCCGCAGCCTGCGCCGAGCGGCGCGGACGAGGCGGAGGAAGTTCCTGCCGCGGCGCCCGCGGCGGCATCGCCGACTGCGGCCGATACGGAGTAGCCGCGGCAGTCCCTGCACACAGCACTGTGCCCTCCCGTCGTGCGACGGGAGGGCACAGTGCTTTCTGTCTGCGTACTCGGTTCCGCCCGAGAGCCGGCTCAGAAGGCCGCTTCGTCGAGCTCCATGATGTCGAGGTCGACGTTGGCGACGATGCTGCGCACGGCGGTCAGCTCGGGCAGGACGTTCTTGGCGAAGAAGCCGGCGACGGCGACCTTGCCTTCGTAGAACGCCTTGTCCTTGGAATCCGGGCCGGCGTCGAGGGCCGCGAGGGCGATCTCGGCCTGCTCGAGCAGCCGCCAGCCGATGAGCAGGTCACCGACGGCCAGCAGGAACCGCACCGAGCCCAGGCCCACCTTGTACAGCTCGGTGGGCTGTTCCTGAGCACCCATGAGGAAGCCGGTCAGGGTGGCGGTCATGGCCTGGACGTCCTCGAGCGCGGTGGCCAGCAGGGCCCGCTCCGACTTGAGGCGCTCGTCGGCGCTGTCGGAGGCGAGGAACTTCTGGATCTGGCCGGTCACGTGTGCCAGGGCGACGCCGCGGTCACGGGCGATCTTGCGGAAGAAGAAGTCCTGCGCCTGGATCGCGGTGGTGCCCTCGTAGAGGGAGTCGATCTTCGCGTCGCGGATGTACTGCTCGATCGGGTAGTCCTGCAGGAAGCCCGAGCCGCCGAACGTCTGCAGCGAGTCCGTGAGGTACTGGTAGGCGCGCTCGGAGCCCACACCCTTGACGATCGGCAGCAGCAGATCGTTGACGCGGTGCGCCAGCTCGTGGTCGGCACCGGAGATCTGCTCGGCGACGACGTCGTCCTGATGCGCGGCGGTGTAGAGGTAGACCGCGCGCAGACCCTCGGCGTAGGCCTTCTGCATGGCCAGCGAGCGTCGCACGTCCGGGTGGTGGGTGATGGTGACCCGGGGGGCGGTCTTGTCGGTCATCTGGGTCAGGTCGGCGCCCTGCACGCGCTCCTTGGCGTAGGCCAGGGCGTTGAGGTAACCGGTCGACAGCGTCGCGATGGCCTTGGTGCCCACCATCATGCGGGCGTGCTCGATGACGTCGAACATCTGGGCGATGCCGTTGTGGACCTCGCCGACGAGCCAGCCCTTGGCCGGGACGCCGTGCCCGCCGAAGGTGAGTTCGCAGGTGGCGGACGCCTTCAGGCCCATCTTGTGCTCGACGTTGGTGACGAACACGCCGTTGCGCTCACCCATCTCGTTCTTCTCGAAGTCGAAGTGGAACTTCGGGACGAAGAAGAGCGAGAGGCCCTTGGTGCCGGGGCCGGCGCCTTCCGGGCGGGCGAGGACGAGGTGGAAGATGTTCTCGAACAGGTCGTCGGAGTCGGCCGAGGTGATGAACCGCTTGACGCCCTCGATGTGCCAGGTGCCGTCGTCCTGCTTGATCGCCTTGGTGCGGCCGGCGCCGACATCGGAGCCGGCGTCGGGCTCGGTCAGCACCATGGTGGCGCCCCAGCCGCGTTCGACGATGGTCGCGGCCCACTGCTTCTGCTCGTCGGTGCCGTTGGCGTGGAGCACACCGGCGAAGGAGGGGCCGGCGGCGTACATGAAGGCGGCCGGCTGGGCGCCGAGCATCATCTCGTTGACGGCCCAGCTCAGGGCGCGCGGTGCGGGCGTTCCGCCGATCTCCTCCTCGAGGCCCATGGACCAGTAGCCGGCCTCGTACCAGGAGTTGAACGCCTTCTTGAAGCCCTCGGGCAGCGAGACCGAGTGGGTCTCGGGGTCGAAGACCGGAGGGGTGCGGTCGGTCTCGGCGAAGGACTCCGCCGCCGGGCCCTCGGTGAGGGTCTTCACCTCGGCCAGGATGCCACGAGAGGTCTCCTCGTCGAGGTCGCCGAACTTCCCGGCCTCGAGGAGCGTCTGAATCCTCAGCACCTCGAAGAGGTTGAACTCCAGATCCCGGAGGTTGCTCTTGTAATGGCCCATGTCTGCGCTACTCCCAGTGAGATGGTGCGGTCAAGCTGTGTTCGAGTACCGCCCAAGTTATTACTCGTCGGTAACATCCGCCTATGTTACCCGTCGGGCAACTAACTGCCAAGAGTTGGTTTGCGGGCCACCACCAACGCGTCGATCGCCATTCCGGCGTCCGTTTCCCGCATTCTTCGTTCGGCGGTCCGGATTTGCAGTCGGCCATCGATCTCCGCGACGACATCTGCTGGGGTGTAGAGGATTTCGGGATCCCGGGGACCGCCGGCACCCTCGGTGGGATTGAGCGAATCGTGGCCCAGAAATATGAGGATTCCATCAGGTTTCAGGGCCGAGATCGCATTGTCGATCAATGCCCGTCGCTGTGGTGGAGGGAAATGGAGATAGGCCGAGAGGACGAGATCATATCGAGCCTCGAAAGTGGCCCCGGTCACGTCGGCGCACTCGTACGTCAGGCGTTCGCGCACCCGCCGTGGCGCCTGCGCCGCGATCGCCCGGGCCTTGTCCACCGCCACGCGGGAGAAGTCGAGTCCGGTCACCTCCCAGCCGCGCGTGGCCAGCCAGAGCGAGTGCCGGCCCTCGCCGCAGCCCAGATCCAGAGCCCGGCCGTGCGGCAGCGACGTCGCGAACTCGACGAGCACCGGGTTCGGCGGTACCCCCCACACCGTCTCGCTCTTCGCGTACCGCGCATCCCACTCCCGTGCGTCCATGGACGCACGGTAGCCCGGACGCCGCGCGGGTCAGGGGTGGAGCGTGGTGCGCAGCAGGAGCACGTTGTAGTTCTGGTGCACGGTCGTGAGGAAGTACAGGTCCGGGCCCGACGACCACGGGTGGATGTACGCGCCGTACGCCGTCGGCAGTTCGCGGGTGTCGAGGACGACCTCCGGCGCGCTCCACGGCCCTGTCGGCGACGGTGCCCGGCGCAGCACGACGGAGTTGTGCGCGTCGGTGGTCAGCAGGACGAACTGCCCGAGGTGGTCGTTCCACTGCACCGACAGTTCCGCCGCACCACCCGTCATCACCGGGCGCGCCGCGTTCACGTCGCGGACCCACGCGCCGCCGTCCCAGTACTCGTACGCCGCGAGGTCGAGGATCTGCTGTTCCGGTACCCGTGCCAGGTGCACCGGCCCGCCACGACCGGGCGGGGTTCCGTACTGATAGACGAAGCCGCCGTGCCGGACGAAGGCGCCCATCTGGAAGTTCCGGTTCCCGTCGGCGTTCGGCCGCTCGGTCTGCGGCGCCACCGTCCAGTTCTCCCCGTTGTCGTGGGAGAAGGCCAGGCCGGAGAAGTTGGTCTCCCACGAACCGGCCGGCCCCCAGTTCTTCACCGACATCAGGCTCAGGAACTGGGTGTCGCCGACGGCGATCCCCGCGGTGGGGATCCGGCTGATCTCCACGAACGGGATCTTCGGGCTCGGGACGAGTTCCTTGGCCTGGCCGAAGAAGTCGCGGGCCGCGCTGTCGAACGTCATCCCGTCGGCGAGGTGGCGGTCCGAGCTGCGGAACAGGGAACTGCTGCGCCAGGCCCAGATACTGCCCGACAGCAGATTGGGCACGCCGAGGCCCGCGGTGTCACCGAACGCGGTCAGCACCTGGCCGCGCCCGTTGTCCCACATCACGCCCAGGTCGGTGCCCAGGACGTTCAGATCCTGGGTGCGGTTGGTGCTGAGCATCCCGGTCTGCTGTGCCACCACCTGGGTGCGGCCGCGCAACTCCGGCAGGCCGTTGACCCCGTTGAGGCCCGGGATGGGATTGATCGCGTTCGGGTTCGCCGCGGAGGTGCCCGCGAACGGGACCAGGGCGACGACCGCACAGGTCAGTGCGGTGACCCCGACTCGGAACGAGGCACGTCGGTAACCCCCATTACGTGTGTGCACGGCCACAGACGGTAACAGCGAGTGACAACCGTCACACGTCCTTCGGTGTCCGTCGGCGTGTCCTGGCGGTACTCGCACGAGGCCCGGGCCGACGGGTGGGCTCCGCTACGATTCGCGCGCGCGTTACCGTGTCAGGGACGCGATGCACTGACGAGCAGTGCACGAAGCAGAGGAGATTCGCCTGATGGGTGCACAGATCGCCGGTCCCGCCCCGCTGCGGAACACCGCACTGCTCGGGCTGGGCGTGCACCGCCCCGAGCGGGTCGTGACCAACGACGAGATCTGCCAGCAGATCGACTCGAGCGACGAGTGGATCCAGTCGCGGTCCGGCATCAAGGAACGGCGCTTCGCGAAGCCGCACCCCGAGGAGTCGGTGGTGGACATGGCGATCGCGTCGGCCCGCAAGGCGCTCGAGGCCGCCGACATCACCGGTGATCGTGTCGGTGCCGTCATCGTGGCCACCTCGACCTACCCGAATCAGACGCCGCAGTCCGCGGCGCTGGTCGCGCACGCCCTGGGCACCGGGGGCGCGGCCGCTCTCGACATCTCGGCCGGGTGCGCCGGGTTCTGCTACGCGCTCGGCGTGGCGTCCGACATGGTGCGCACCGGGACCGAGGACTACGTGGTCGTCGTCGGCGTCGAGCGCATGAGCGACACCACCGAACCCACCGACCGCTCGGTGCGGTTCATCTTCGGCGACGGCGCCGGTGCCGTGGTCGTCGGCCCGTCCGACGAGGTGGGTATCGGTCCCACCGTGTGGGGGTCGGACGGCTCCCAGGCCGACGCCATCCGCCAGGAACCGGACTGGGTGAGCTTCGCGGACAACCCCGATCAGAAGCGGCCCTGGATCATCATGGAGGGCACCGCGGTGTTCCGCTGGGCTGCCTTCGAGATGGGGAAGATCGCCCGCCAGGTCGCCGACAAGGCCGGTGTCGAACTCGCCGCCCTCGACGCGTTCGTGCCGCACCAGGCCAACCTGCGCATCAACGACGTCATCGTCCGGCAGCTCGACCTGCCGGAGACGGTGGCCGTCGCCGACGACATCATCGAAACGGGCAACACCTCCGCCGCGTCCATCCCCCTCGCGATGGAGAAGATGCTGCGCACCGGCCAGGTCCGGCCCGGCGGGCTCGCCCTGCTGCTCGCCTTCGGCGCCGGACTGTCCTACGCGGGGCAGGTCGTGAAGATGCCGCAGCTCGCGCAGTAGTGGCCGCGGCGAACTCGACCGGTCGTCGTCGCTGGTTGTGGTTGCTCGCCTACGTGCTCGCCTTCGTCGCCTTCGTCGTCCTCCAGCAGACGTACGGCGGCGACGAGGCGGGTCCCGGCGGGTCCACGTCGGCGCCCGTCCCGGCCCCGTCGTCGGCCGCCGCCGCCGAGGCGGTCGAACTGCTGAAGAGCCTCGCCGTGCGGGAACCGGACCCCTCCGGCGGGTACGACCGTGCGCTGTTCGGGCCGGCGTGGACCGACGACGTGACCGTCGCGGGCGGGCGCAACGGCTGCGACACCCGCAACGACGTCCTGAAGCGGGATCTGGTGAACATCAAGCTGGCACCGGTGACGAAGGAGTGCACCGTCGAGGCGGGAACCCTGTACGACCCGTACACGGGCCGGGAGATCTACTTCCGGCGCGGGGTGGACACGTCGTCGGCGGTGCAGATCGATCACGTCGTCGCCCTGTCGGACGCGTGGGAGAAGGGTGCGCGCCTGCTCGACGCACAGGCCCGCAAGAATCTCGCGAACGATCCCCGGAACCTCCTTGCCGTCGACGGACCGACGAACCAGGGCAAGGGCGACAAGGACGCGGCGCAGTGGCTGCCCCCCAACCCCGAGTACCGCTGCACCTACGTCTCCCGGCAGATCGAGGTGAAGGCCGAGTACGGACTGTGGATCACGCCGGACGAGAAGGATGCGATGGCCGGCGTCCTGGCCACCTGCTGACCGGTCTCAGGCGCGGCGGTGCGCGACGTGCTTGCGGACCGCCGTCACCACCCCGACCGCCGAGGCGACGATCACCACGATGCACACGATGCCGACGGCGAGGTTCAGCTGAGCCGTCAGGTCCGAGCCCGCGCGCTCGCGCAGGTCGGACAGGAACTGCGGGGAGAAGTACGGCCGGTGCACGAGCACGGCCGTGGCCACCGCGACAGCGAGCAGGTCGGAGACCACCGACAGTGCGGTGACGACCGTCGTCCAGCTGCGCACGGCCAGCGCGACGCTCGCCGAGACCACCCACAGCACCGCGACGGCCACCATCGCGGGCACCAGCCGGTCGGTGAAACTGGGGTCGAGCGCCTCGTACCCGGCACCGAAGAACGACGGCGCCAGCGACGGGGACAGACCGGCCACCCCGATCAGCACGACCACCGCGAACACCAGTTCCGCGACCGCCTCCCCGACCGGGATCTCCCGGCCGTGCGGCACCGCGGGCAGATCGTCCGGATCCCACCGCCCGAGATCCGTGCCGGCGGGCGCGGTGCGTTCGATCACCGCGAACACGACGGTCACCCAGAAGGCGGCGTACACACCGCCGGTCAGGGCCGCATCGATCGCGTCCCACACGACGTCGGCGCCGTCGAGGGGCGCGGCCGCGGGGTCGGTGGCCTCGGTCAGGGCGGCGAGCAGGGTCAGACCGCCGAGCACCGCCGCCACCACGCCGACGACGGGCCACAGCACCCGCAGATAGGTGTCGTAGAACCTCGGGCCGATCAGGTGCCGCGGCGCGCCCCGGTAGGTGCGGGCGAGATCCTCCGGGGACCCCAGGTCGGCGAGCACCGCACGCGTCTCGTGCTCGGCACCGGCGTCCTCGAGGCGACGGCGCAGGTCGGCGGCCACCTCGGCGCGCCGGGACCGGGGCAGGTGGACGAGGACGGCGTGCAGGTACCGCTCGACGAGTTCCCCGTCGGTGAGGCGGGTGGACATCCCGGTGTTCCTTTCGTTCGGTGCCGGCCCGCGAGCGGCCGGCGCGACGACCCGCGCCGCCCGGGGCCGGGCGGTACTGTGCCGGTACACAGTATTGGGCAGGACCTGCGAGGGTGTGGGGCAGCGCGATGACGGCCGAGCCGCTCGACGAGTACTTCACCGCCACCGTCCGCGGCTGGAGCGCCGGGGCCGGGCAGGCGTCGAACGAACCGGTGCTGCGGTACTTCGACGCGCAACTGCAGTCCCGTCACCTCGACTTCGCGGCCCGCGAGATGCAGCGACGCGGTGCCGGGTTCTACACCATCGGTTCGTCCGGCCACGAGGCGAACGCCGCGCTGGGGCTGCTGTCGCGGGTCACCGATCCGGCGCTGCTGCATTACCGGTCGGGTGCCTTCTACGCCGCGCGGGCGGCCCAGGTGCCGGGCACGACGCCGGTGCGGGACGTGCTCGCCGGGTGCGCCGCCTCGACGCTCGATCCGATCTCCGGCGGCCGGCACAAGGTGTTCGGCAACGCCGAGTTGAACATCCTCCCGCAGACCTCGACGATCGCGTCCCATCTGCCGCGCGCGGTGGGGGCGGCGTTCGCCCTCGCCCGCGCGTCCCGGTTGGGCCTGCAGTGCCCGTGGCCCGCGGATTCGGTGGTGCTGTGCAGCTTCGGGGACGCCTCCGCCAACCATTCCACCGCGGTCGGTGCGCTCAATGCGGCTGCCTACTGCGCGTACCGGGGCCTGCCGCTGCCGCTGCTGTTCGTGTGCGAGGACAACGGGCTCGGCATCAGTGTCCGCACGCCGGAGGGCTGGACGGAACGGGCCCTCTCGTCGTACCCGGGGGTGAGCTACCGCGCGGCCGACGGCGCGGACCCGGTCGGGGTGCTCGCGGCCGTCGCGGACCTGCTCGTCGCCGTCCGGACCGCACGCGCACCGGCCGTGCTGCATCTGAGGGCGGTACGGTTCCTCGGCCACGCCGGCTCCGACGCCGAGACCGCGTACCGCAGCCGCGAGGAGATCGCCGCCGACTACGCCCAGGATCCGTTGCTGGCCACCGCACGTGTCCTCGTCGACCACGGAACGCTCACCCCCGCACAGGTGCTCGAACGATACGAGGCGGTGCGCGCCGTCGTCGCCGCGGAGGTGGACGCCGTCGCGGATGCCCCCCGGCTGGGGTCGGCCGCCGAGGTGATGCGGCCGCTGCACATGCACGGCCGGCACCGGGTTCCGGACGGGCCGGAGCCCGCGACGACGGAGCCCTGCACGCTCGCCCAGGCCGTGAACGGCGCGCTCGCCGGAATTCTCGACGAGATCCCGGAATCGTTCGTGTTCGGGGAGGACGTGGCCGAGAAGGGCGGGGTGTACGGCCTCACGCGTGGCCTGCTCCGCCGATTCGGGCCGCGGCGCGTCTTCGATACCGTCCTCGACGAGCAGACGATCCTCGGCACGGCACTGGGATTCGCGGTGACGGGCCTGCTGCCGATTCCGGAGATCCAGTACCTGGCCTACCTGCACAACGCCGAGGACCAGTTGCGCGGCGAGGCGGCGAGCCTGATGTTCTTCTCCGACGGCCGCTTCCGCAACCCGATGGTGGTGCGCATCGCCGGCCTCGCCTACCAACGGGGGTTCGGTGGGCACTTCCACAACGACAACTCCGTCGCGGTGCTGCGCGACATCCCCGGTCTGGTGCTCGCGGTGCCGAGCCGCCCGTCGGTCGCCGGGGCACTGCTGCGCAGTTGCGTGCACCTCGCGCGCAGCGAGGGCCGGGTGTGCGTGTTTCTCGAGCCGATCGCGCTGTACCACGAACGCGACCTGTACGACGAGGGCGACGGGCTGTGGCGTGAGCCGCCCGATTCCGTTGCGGTACAGCCCGGTTCGGTGCGGGTGTACGGCACGGGCGAGGACGTGCTGCTCGTGACGTTCGGCAACGGCGTCCGGATGAGCCTGCGTGCGGCTCGTCGGCTGTCGGCGCGCGGTGTGCAGGCCGCGGTGCTGGACCTGCAGTGGCTGGCCCCGCTGCCGCTGGCGGAACTCCTCGCGTGCGCACAGTCCTTCCCGCGCGTGCTGGTGGTGGACGAGACGCGGCGCAGCGGCGGGGTGTCGGAGGCGGTGGTCACCGCGCTGGTGGACGCGGGCTACCGGGGCCGGATCTCGCGGGTCACCAGCCGGGACAGTTTCGTGCCGCTCGGCCCGGCGGCGGCCGAGGTGCTGCTGTCCGAGGACGACGTCGTCAGCGCGGCCGCCGAGTAGCGGCGCCCAATCGGTGGGCCCCGGTCGGTGGGCCCCGGTCGGTGGGCCCCGGTCGGTGGGCCGTGGTCCGCCCGGCCGGGACGAAGGTCCCGGAAAGCAGGGACCTTCAGCGGGCGGAAATACCCGCCGGGGTACTTGAAGAGCCGACGCCGCGCGCCTACAGTCGTCGGTGAATACCCCACCGGGTATCTAGGGGCGTGGAGGCCCAGCCCGCGTCCGCGCCTGCGTCACGGACGGAAAGGACTGTTCACATGTCGCTCCATTCAGGCAACGGTGCCGCGCGACATCGAGTACTCGTCGTCGGAGGTGGCACGGCCGGAATCGCGACCGCTGCGCGCCTGCGCCGGGCCGGCGTCACCGACATCGCGGTGATCGAGCCCTCCGACGAGCACTGGTACCAGCCCCTGTGGACCCTCGTCGGCGGAGGCCAGGCGTCGCTGGACGAGACCCGCCGAGCCGAGGAGAAGCTGATCCCCAAGGGCGTCCGGTGGATCCGGGCCGCCGCGACCGCCGTCGACCCCGACGCGCAGACCGTCACGACCGACCGCGGGACCGTCGTCGGCTACGACTATCTGGTGCTCGCCACCGGACTGCACCTCGACTGGGACGGTGTGCCGGGCCTCGCCGACGCCGTCGGGCACGGTGCCGTCTCGAGCAACTACTCCCCGCGGTACGCCCCCTACACGTGGGAGCTGATCCGCAACATGCGCTCCGGCACGGCGATCTTCACGCAGCCGGCGGGACCGATCAAGTGCGCCGGCGCGCCGCAGAAGATCGCCTACATCGCCTCCGACTACTGGCGGCGGCAGGGCCTGCTGGACGGGATCCGCGTCATCCTCGTCCTGCCCGGTGACTCGATGTTCGGCATCCCGTCCTGGCGGCGGACCCTCGAGGGGGTCGCCGCGCGGTACGGCATCGAGGTGCGCCTGAGCTCGGAGATGACCGCGCTCGACGGGGCGTCGCGCAAGGCGACGATCGTGAACAACGCCACCGGAGACGAGGAGATCGTCGGGTTCGACATGCTCCACGCCGTGCCTCCGCAGCGCGCGCCCGGCTGGGTCGCGGCGAGCCCGCTCGCCAACCCGGCGAGCCCCTTCGGGTACGTCGAGGTCGACAAGCACACGCTTCAGCACCGCCGGTACCCCAACGTGTTCGCGCTCGGCGACGTCGCGGACCTGCCGACGTCGAAGACCGGCGCCGCCGTCCGCAAGCAGGCGCCCGTCCTCGTCGCCAACCTGGTCGCCGAGATGCGCGGGGTCGGCAAGCGCAAGAGCTACGACGGGTACTCGTCCTGCCCGTTCGTCACCGCCCGGGACAAGATGATGCTCGCGGAGTTCGACTACGAGCTCGAGCCGTCCCCGAGCATTCCGGTCATCGACACCACCAAGGATCGCCGCGACATGTGGCTGCTCAAGCGCTACGGCCTGCCGGCGATGTACTGGCACGGAATGGTCAAGGGCCGCGTCTGACCCCCGCAGTCTGCGTCACCGCAGGCGGCGCAGCGTGATCGGCTGCCCGTCGGACGGGTACGGCAGCGACGTGAAGTTCAGTGGGGCAACGTAATCGGACGGCACATGCCAGCTGTACCCGAGCAGCAGGTGGTGCAGCACCGTCTTGATCTCGGCGCCGGAGAAGTACATGCCCAGGCAACGGTGCTCTCCGGCGCCGAACGGCGTCCACGCGAACTTGTGTACTCGGTCCTCGCGGCGTTCCGGGGAGAAGCGGCCGGGATCGAACTTCTCCGGCTCCGGCCATAACTCGGCCATGTGGTGGCTGTAGTGCAGCCCGACGTTGATCAGGGTGCCGCGCGGCACGAAGTGGCCGAGGATGTCGGTGTCGGCGGTGGTGTACCGGACGATGCCGGGCACCGGCGTCACGAGCCGCTGGCATTCCTTGATCACCAGGTCCAGGCTGGTGAGCGATTCGAGGTCCGTCAGGGTCGGGGTCGTCGTGCCGAGCGCCTGCGACTCCTCCCGGCACAGTTGCTGCCACTGGGGGAACTGACCGAGGTATTGCAGCACGGTGGACAGCGTGATGGTCGAGGTGTCGTGCGCGGCCATCATCAGGAAGATCATGTGGTTGACGACGTCCTCGTCCGAGAACCGTTCGCCGTCCTCCGATTCCACGTGACACAGTGCGGTGAACAGGTCGTCGCCGTCGCCGGCGCGACGCGCCGGCAGGTAGCGCCGGAAGAACTCCTCGAGCCGGCGACGGCCCACCACGCCACGGCGCCAGCGGGTTCCGGGCAGGGGGTAGCGCACGATCGCGGTGGCCGCCTGCACGCACCCGATGAAGGCCTTGTTCACCTCGGCCATCTCCGTGGCCGACGAGCCCTCGGCGCCGCCCATGAAGATCGAGGTGGCGAGCCCGAGCGTGAGTTCCTTGAGCGCCGGGTAGGCGCGGAAGTCCTCGCTCGGCGTCCACGAGTCGAGGGCCCGGGCGATCGCGGGCTGCATCGAGTCCGTGTACCGGGCGAGGCGGTCCCGGGTGAAGGCCTGTTGCATGATCCGGCGGTGCGTGCGGTGCTCGTCGCCGTCGAGCAGCATCAGGCCGCGATCGAAGAACGGGCCGATGAGGGTGCGCCAGCCCGGACCGTTCGCGAGTGCCCGGTCGCGGTTCTGCAGCGCGGCGCCGCAGGCGTCGGGGCCGAGCAGCACCACCCAGGGCCGGCCCGCGAACCGGAACCAGGACACCGGCCCGTGTTCGCGGTAGCGCCGGTCGTAGGCCCTCAGCGGGTTGCGCATGTAGTCGAGGGCGTACCCGACGTACGGCAGGCCGGCGTCCCCGGGAACGGCGGTCAGACCGGGCGGGGAGGGTGCGAGCACTTTCGTCATGGGGTCTCCGATTCGTCGGACCGTATCTGACATGAAGCTCTGTCAATTGACTGTAGCGTGGATCACAGGCCGTGATCTGTCAAGATTCGACTATGGACCGGCCCAGTCGTCAGTACCGCGGAAAGAGCGCCGAGCAGCGCACCGCCGACCGCCGCGAGCAGTTGCTCGAGGCCGGTCTGACGGTGTTCGGCCGCGACGGTGGCGACCGTGCCACCATGACCGCGATCTGCCAGGAGGCCGGGCTCACCGAACGGTACTTCTACGAGAGTTTCTCCGGCCGGGACGAGCTGCTCGTGTGCGTCGTCGAGCGGATCGCCGACGAGATCCGGGAGCGCGCGCTGGCCGCACTCGCCGAATCCGAGCGCGGACCGGAGGAGCGGGCCCGCGCCGCCATCGCCGCGTTCGTCGCGGTCCTGACCGACGATCCCCGCAAGGGCCGGGTCGCCGTCGTCGAGTCCACCGGGTCCGAGCCCGTGCGCGTCCGCCGCCGGGAACTGCTGCGCCAGTTCGCCGGCCTCGTCGCCGTGGAATCCCGCGAACTGTGGGGCGACCGCGCCCTGCAGCCGCCCCACGATCAGATCGCCGCGCTCCTGTTCGTCGGGGGTCTCGCCGAGCTCACGACCGCCTGGCTCGGCGGGGAGATCGACGTGACCCCCGATCAGATCGTCGAGTCCGCGACCCGCCAGTACGTGTTCACCGCTCACCGCTGAGGCTGTCGTCGCGCTCGGTCCGCTCCGCGCGCCGCCGGGCACCCGGCAGCCGCCACACGGGCTCGAGCGCCGCGGTCTCCTCGGCCGTGGCCACCCGGAACGGCGGCGTCGTGGGCGCTTCGAGGCCGCGACGGCCCTGGCCGCGGGTGGCGCGCAGGCTGGCGACGATCGATACGGTCAGGATCGTGGCGACGACGGCCAGCGAGATCGGCGTCGGAATGTAGAACACGTCGATCTTGAGCAGCATCTTGATGCCCACCCACACCAGCACCAGAGCCAGCCCGATCTTCAGGTACACGAAGCGGTGGATCAGGTCTGCGAGCAGGAAGTACATCGCCCGCAGTCCGAGCACCGCGAATGCGTTGGCGGTGAAGACGAGGAACGGTTCGTCCGTGACGGCGAAGATCGCGGGGATCGAGTCGACCGCGAAGACGATGTCGGTGATCTCGATGAGGACGAGTACCGCAAGCAGTGGGGTGGCCAGCAGCGCACCCCCGCGACGGACGAGCAACTTCTGTCCGTGGTAGGCGTCGGTCATCGGCACGTGGCGGCGGAACAGCCGTAGCGCCCGGGACTTCTCGGGATCGAGGTGCTCGTCGCGCTGCCGGATCATCCGGTAGCCGGTGTAGAGCAGGAACGCCGCGAACAGGTAGAGGATCCAGCCGAAGCTCGCGATCAGCACCGATCCCGCCGCGATGAACAGACCCCGGAACACCAGGGCGCCGAGCACGCCGAGGAACAGGACCCGGTGCTGGTACTCGCGCGGCACGGCGAAGTACGTCAGGATGATCGCCCAGACGAAGACGTTGTCGACGGCGAGCGACTTCTCGATCAGGTAGCCGGAGAAGTACTGCTGGCCGAACTCCGAGCCGTACTGCCACCAGATCAGCGCGCCGAATCCGACGCCGGTACCGACCCAGAACACCGACCAGCCTGCGGCCTCGCGCACACCGATCACGTGAGCACGCCGGTGCGCGAACAGATCCACGGCCAGCATCGCCACGATCGCGGCGAGCACCGCCGCCCACAACCACAACGGAACGGTCATCAGGACCACCTTTCAGCCTCGAACGGCCGAAAGTCTTTCCCGGCTCCGGTGAGCCCGCTCCGCCGGAGAGCCGGCGGACGGCTCCCGAGTTGACGACGAAGCGCGGAGGGATACTCCCTTTCGCGAACTTAGATTAGTGAAGAGTATTTCCGGTTAATTGTCAAGGGGGCAGGACACGGAAGTGAAGAGCAATACCGGAAACCGTGGTGCCCTATGGTGTGCAGGTGACCTCCTCCGCCCGCTCGTCACCCGCCGTCGGCGAGGACCGTGCCCGGGGCTGGACGTTCCTGACCAACCACGCGCACGTGCTGCTGTGTGTCGCGCGGGGCGGACAACCCACCGTCCGCGAACTCGCGCAACGGATCGGGATCACCGAGCGCTCCGTGCAGACGATCCTCGCGGATCTGGTCGACGGCGGGTACCTCACCCGCACCCGGGTGGGCCGCCGCAACACCTACTCGCTGAATCCGGAGGGGCGGCTGCGGCATCCGCTCGAATCCGCGCACACCGTCGGCGAACTGATCGACGCGCTGCGCTGAGCGGCCGGGAAGATGTCCGGCACGCGCCGTCACGGACACCTGCCTCGTGTGGCCGCCGTCACGTGGCATGCTGGCGCTCATGATCGACGTCGAACGTCCCAAGCTGGAAGGCACCGTCGCGGTCGGGGGCAGCCGCCGGATCGGGTTCGCCGAGTTCGGATCGGCCCAGGGCCGAGCCGTGTTCTGGCTGCACGGCACCCCCGGGGCGCGCCGGCAGATCCCCGTCGAGGCACGCCGCTACGCCGAGCGTGAGCACGTCCGGCTCATCGGCCTCGACCGCCCCGGCATCGGCTCATCGAGCCCGCACCGCTACGAGAACGTCCTCGCCTTCGCGGACGACCTGCGGATCGTCGCGGACACCCTGGGGGTGGACCGGATGGCGGTCGTCGGGCTCTCCGGCGGCGGGCCCTACACCCTCGCCGCGGCGCACGCGATGCCCGAGCGGGTCATGGCCGCCGGGGTACTCGGGGGTGTCGCACCCGTCGTCGGCCCCGACGCGATCAGCAGCGGCCTGATGCGGCTCGGCACAATGGTCGCGCCGCTGCTCGCCGTCGCGGGCGTCCCCATCGGCATGGGCGTGACCTCGATCATCCGGGTCGTGCGCCCGTTCGCGTCGCCGATCATCGACCTGTACGGCCGGCTCTCGCCCGAGGCCGACCGGCAGTTGCTGGCCCGCCCCGAGTTCAAGGCGATGTTCCTCGACGATCTGCTCAACGGCAGCCGCAAGCAGATGGCCGCCCCCTTCGCCGACGTCGTGGTGTTCACCCGGGACTGGGGCTTCCGCCTCGAGGACGTCAAGGTGCCGGTCCGGTGGTGGCACGGCGACACCGACCACATCGTCCCCATGGAACACGGCCTCCACGTGGTGGGCCGGCTCCCCGACGCCCAGTTCCACCACCTGCCGGGAGAGAGCCACCTCGGCGGTCTCGGCGTGTCCGAGGACATCCTCTCGACCGTCCTGCGGATCTGGGACGACGCCGACCGCTGAGCTGCTGCCGTGGCGACCGAATGTCACACCCGTTCGATCACATCGAACGCGTGTCACATTCGGTCGCCACCGCGAGCGGGTGCGCACGGCGGGTGCGGATCCCGCGTGCCGATCACAGCCACCGGCGGGGTGGCTTCTTCACCCACATGATCTTCTCATCCGTGGCGGTGGGGGAGGCCGCGGGATGGTCGGGATGCTGCGCGGCCCATGCCGACTTCTCGTCGAGCAGCCGCGCGACCAGCGTCCACGTCTCCATCGTGCGCGGCGGATGCGCCCCCGCCGCCCGTGCCAGCTTCCGGCGCACGTCCTCGCTCAGGGCCAGCAACTCCTCCGCGGTGATCCCGCGATCCCAGGCGAACCGGGCGAGGACGATCGCCTTCTCCCGACGGTTGCGGGCCGCCTCGTCGGTGTGCGCGAAGTCCTCGTCGGTGGCCATGCCCTACAGGATTGGCCGCCGGCCGTGCCGTTGACAACCCACCCCGCGCGGCTCACGCTCGGAGCAGGCGCAGCTGCGGCCCGGGGAGGACGACATGCCGGTGACTCCGATGGATCTCCCGGACGGCACGCCCGAGGACGTGCGGGTGCGCGCGGCGTCCGCCCCCCGGGTGCCGGTGTCGGATCCCGCGCTCGGACGGGACGTGCAGGTCGACGCCCGTGGTGTCCCACCGCACCGGCTCGTCGCGATCGGGGATTCGGTGCTGCAGGGGTTCCAGAGCGGCGCCGTCTTCCACACCGACGTCTCGGTGCCCGCGATCGTCGCCTACGAACTCGGCTGGCTGCGCCGGTTCCGCTACCCCCGCTACGCCGGTCCGGGCGGGTTGCCGCTCAACATCGAACTGCTTCTGCGCGACCTGGAGCGACGCTTCGGGTCCTCGGTGAACGTGTGGGAGACGCCCCTCGCGCTGTTCGCCGTGCGTGCGCTGATGGACGAGGTGGAGGACTACTGGGAGCGCGGGCCCGGTCGGGACGCGCCGCTGCCCGCGACGTATCGGCACAACCTGTCCTGCTTCGGCTGGGACCTGCGCGACGCCCTGAGCAAGACCGCCGCGACGTGCGAGGCGGCGATCGCCACGCCGAAGGACGACCTGCTCGACCAGATCGTGCAGAACAACGGCGAGCGGGCCGCGTTGCGGGTGTATCCGCGCTGGAGCGACGAGGCGAAGTCGATGACGGTGTTCGACGCGGCCGCGGCCCTGGGCGACGACCACGACGACACGACGGAAGCCGGGATCGAGACGCTGGTCGTGTTCCTCGGCTCCAACAACGCGCTCGGAACGGTCACGGACCTGCGTATCTCCTGGAGCGGCCCGGACTTCCGCGACCTCACCGCGAAGGACGCCTACACCATCTGGCGGCCCGAGCATTTCGCGGCCGAGTTCGCGGAGGTGGTCGATCGGGTGGCGGCGATCCGGGCGCGGCACGTCGTGTGGTGCACGATTCCCCACGTCACCATCGCCCCGATCGCCAAGGGGCTCGGCCACAAGATGGAACCGGGTTCGCCCTACTTCCCCTACTACACCCGGCCGTGGATCGAGGAGTCCCGGTTCGACCCGGCCCAGGACGAGCACATCACGGGTGCCGGCGCGTACGCGGTGGACGTCGCGATCGATCTCTACAACGAGCACATCGAGCAGGCGGTCGCCGACGCCCGCGCCGGTGCGCACGGCCCGGCACGGGACTGGTATCTGCTGGACGTGGCCGGTCTGCTCGAGCGCCTCGCGTCCCGGCGCTTCGTCACGGATGTCGGTGCCCGTCCGGCGTGGTGGACCCCCTACCCGCTCCCGCCCGCGCTCGCCGCGCTCGACCCCGTGCCCGATTCGCGGTTCCTGACGGCCGACGGCCGGGGCGGCCGGGCCGCGGGCGGGCTGTTCTCCCTCGACGGTGTGCACCCGACGTCGGTGGCGAACGGGATCCTCGCGCAGGAACTGGTCAACGTGATGCGTCGCGCGGGGGTGCGGTTCCACCATGCCAACGGTGGCGTGCGCCCCGATCCGGTGACGGTGGACTTCGAGCGGTTGATCCGCAGGGACACCCTCGTGCGGACGCCACCGGGGAACATCGACTCGACGCTCGGCATTCTCGCGTGGGCGGACGAGGTCGGTGACCTCGTCCGTCGCACGCTCAGCTTCCGCGTCCGGTGATCAGTTCTCGACGGTGGTGGCACTCCGGTCGATCAGCGCACCCCACAGGTCGGTCGCGACGGTGTGGGCGCGCCGTTGTGCCGGGACGGTGTCGGAGGTGGTGGTCAGGTCGGTGAGGGCTTCGCACAGGTCGACGATGTCGACGTGGAAGCGCATCGAGGCGTCGAGCAGTTCGTCGAACGCCTGGTCTTCGCTGTAGGAGCGGCCCCGTGCGGAGCGGAGAAGGGTCTGCGCGGTGTCGAGTGCCGTCAGGCGTCGTACCGCGGGGATGTCACGGTGTGCTTCGATCGTCAATTGTCCGCCTCTGAGGTGTCGCCACTGGGCGTGTGTCAACTCGTTGTAGTGCGGGTACCCCGCCGGTTCGGCAGCTACCCGGTCTTGTGTCCTCCGTCACAGTACGAGGACTGTGCCGTCGTGTCCACCGTACCCGTGTTTACCCAGCACAGCCCGGTGGGGCGACGCCGCGTCCGCGGGTGTTCCGTCCTCGATGTCCGAATTCGTCGCAGCTGCACAGGTTTCCGACACCATGTATGTTGCGCGCCGGTCAGGCCGGAGGGTGGTGGTCGAGGAACCAGTCCCGCGCCTGCTGCGCCACGACCTCGAGCGTGCCGGGTTCCTCGAACAGGTGCGTCGCCCCGCGCACGATCCGCAGGTCGTGTTCGCACCGCAGGGCCGCGGCAGCCTGCCGGTTCAGTTCGATCACCGTGCGGTCCAGGCCGCCGACGAGCATGAGCGTGGGGGCACGGACCCGGCCGAGCCGAGGCATCGCGAGATCCGGCCGTCCGCCGCGGGAGACGACGGCGGCGATCTCCCGGTCCGGGTCCGCAGCGGCCCACAGCGCCGCGGCAGCGCCCGTGCTGGCCCCGAAGTAACCGATCCACGCGGCCTCCGTGCGGACGAGGTCGGTCACCTCGCCGAGCCGGCCCGCGAGCAGCTCGATGTCGAAGACGAGAGTGCGGTCGCCCTCCTCCCCGGCCGTCAGCAGGCCGAACAGCAGCGTGCCCAGACCGGCGGCGTTCAGTTCCCCGGCGACGTACCGGTTGCGCGGGCTGAACCGGCTGCTGCCGCTGCCGTGCACGAAGATCACCAGGCCGTCCGAACCGGCGGGGACGGTCAGGGTGCCGGCCAGGGCCACGTCGCGGAGCTCGAGCTCGACGTCTCGCGCGCTGTCGGCGGTGCTCATCGGGTTCGGCTCAGGCCAGGGTGACCGTGCGGGTGTGCGAGCGGACCGCGTCCTGCAGGTCCTGGCGCGACAGGGTGTGCGGGCCGCACGCGCAGCGCGCGGGCACGTCGTCGTCCTCGAACTGCGTCGTCTCGAGAGTGTCGACGAACTCGGAGCCGAGGGAGCCGCCGTGATGTGCGGTCTCGGAGCGGTCGCGATTGCCGTGTGCCGTCGGCCCACCGCCGGCGACGAGCACCGGCCCCTCCGGCGTGCGGTAGACGGTGGCGACGTTGTGGCTGGCGGGGCACTTCACGCGGACGAGGGCGTGGTCACTGCGCTGGGTACCCAGCGAATCCACGGCAGCACGAGCCATCCGGCGGCGGTCTGTGGGAAGGAGGTCGGGGATGTTCATGGGACCTATTGCACACCCGATCGCGGCCGGATCGAGGGCTTTCGCGGGCAACGGGCCCGATTCGCCCGTTGCGCTACCAGTGCTTCGGCGTGGTCACTGTGGCGGGCAGCCGGGTGCGGCCGTCGCCCCGCGCGGAGTCGAGCTGGGACTGGACGAGGAACAGGCTGCCGGTGAGATCGGCGCCGCGCAGATCCGCATCGCGCAGGTCGGCGCCGATGAGGTCGGCGCGGCGCAGGTCGGCCTCGCGCAGATCCGCGGCGACGAGGAGGGCGCCCCGCAGGCTGGCGCCCCGCAGGTTCGCCCGGCGGAGTTTCGCGCCGACCAGGTCCGCACCGCGACGGTCCTTCCTGCGACCGGGCACGGTGGCCCGGGCGAGTTCGCTCGCATGCAACAACAGGGTGTTGATCTGCTGCCGGTGTGCCGCGACGTCGAGGCGGGCGAGCGCGCCGGCGTCGCCGTTGCTCAGCCGGTCGGTCGCGGCCCGCGCAGCGCGCAGGTCCGTGCGGATCGGCCCGGAGGTGGGCAGGGCGGCCGCCTCGTCGAGATACCACAGCAGCTCGTGCAGTTGGCGCACGACGGGGAAGACGTCGAACATCTGCCGGGCGAGCTGCGGCGAGCGCCGCCAGTCCTCCCCGCCGAAGGTGAGCTGTGAAACCTTCTGGCCCGCACCGAAGCAGTCGTAGACGGTGCACCCGGTGAAGCCCCGGCTCCGCAGGTCCCGATGGATGCCGCAGCGGAAGTCGTCCTGCAGGTTCGGGCAGGGCCGGCCCGCGTCCTTGTCGATCGCGAAGTCCGACGACGCGGCGAACGGCAGAGCCACGCAACACAATCCGAAGCAGTCGGCGCAGTCGGCCAGTAGTTCCGGGCGGGGAGTGGGGTGGTCGGGCAAGGAATGCGTGCCTTTCTGGGCGGGCGGACTGTGGTCGGGGCGCCCGCCGAGCCTAGTCCGGACCGTCGCGCGGGGTCGGCTCCCGGCGGTCGTGGGGCGGACGCCACGACGGGTCGCGTCCGCTGAGCCCGATCAGGCGGTCGAGATCCGGGGCGTCGTCGGGAACCGCGACGGCCGGCCCGAAGAGCCCGCCGGCTGCGCGTTCCTCGTCGGTGGTCGCGGCGACGAACGTCAGGCACGCGGCCAGCGCGGCGGGATCGCAGGAGAACTTCCGGCCGCAGGCGGTCGCGATGTCCCAGCCGTGGATCACGAGTTCGTCGAGCGCCACGACTCCCGCGACGTACCCGGGCAGGTCGACGCCGCCGGCCCGGGTGGTTCCGGTCCATGCGCCGGGGTCGTGCCACGCCTCGGCGAGGGCGAGGACCTGGCCGGGGATCCTGACGCGCCAGTCGTCACCGAGCCGGGAGGCATCCGCCGACGGTCTGTGATCGCCGACAGCTCTACCCGCGGCGGCGGTGAACGCCAGGGACAGCCCGCCCACGTGATCCACGAGGTCCCCGACGGTCGTGCCCGCGCACGGGGTGGGACGGGCCAGTTGCTCGTCTGTGAGCGCGCCGACGAGCCGTGCCATCTCGTGGGCGGCCGGTGCCAGGTCGAGGATCTCGGGCATGAGCGTTCCTTCCGGCGGCGGTGCGCTCATGGTGCCGCACCGGTCCGACAGGATCGAAGGGCGGCCTTGCGGCAGCCGAAAGAAACTGCAGTCGCAACAGTAGACTTTCGATAGCGCGGCCGATAATATCGAGGGCGTCAACGCGAAGGATCCGGAAGAGGGGCAACCGACGGGTTGCCGGCGAAGTTGAAGTTGCAGAGGGGTGGAGCCGCACTCGGTTCTGCGGCTCCACCCCGACGGCGCGACGGGGCGGACTCTGGGAGGCCGACCACGTCGCCACCGGAGAACAGAGCGAGAGGCTGGTGATGCGTATCCATCGGGATTGCGAACTCGTGTATGTCATTTCCTCGTGCCGGTCGAGGCCGGCATTGTCATAACCGTCACGAACCCCGGCGCTGCACGTGCCGGGGTTCCCTCTCGTAGCAACGAAGGGCACGTGGATCCGACCGACGACCGCACTCCCGCGGTCACCAACGAACTCGACAACGATGACTACCCTGCCTTCAGCATGGGCCGCGCCGCTGCGGCACTCGGCGTCACCCCCGCCTTCCTCCGTAGTCTCGATGCCCCCGGCCTCGTGGTTCCGCACCGTTCCGAGGGAGGCCACCGCCGCTACTCCCGCAACCAGCTCCGCATCGTCGCGCGGGTGCGGGAACTGGTCGACAGCGGCACGGCGGTGGACGCGGCGTGCCGCATCGTCTGCCTCGAGGATCAGCTCGCCGAAGCGCGGAGCCGGATTCCGAGTAATTAGAGCACCCGGGGCAACTGGAGCACCGGGTTCCGGCCGGGCGGGTACAGGCTCGATGCGGGGGGGCAGACACGCCTCCGCGCCGCTGGGACTACCCCTCGTATAGTCCCGGCGACGCGGAGGTGCCGTGATCCGTGATCTCGGGTCGATCGGAAACACCCCTCCGCGTGCTCCACGGCCGACCCTTTTTGTTTCCCGACTGCACTACACGTTAGCATAAACCGGTCGATCGGTTTGTGGAGTTCGAAGAATTCATCCGAGCGATCGACGGGGGACGGAAACCGTTCCCCACGAGGGTGCCGGCTACCGGACGCGAGCGTCTCCCGATTCGTCCCGGTCGTCTATAGTCCCTCGATAAAAGCAGTCCGGCCGGTTTGCAATGAAAGAAGCGACAATGACCGTGGATGCGGACGCAGTGCCCCGGAACAGTCCCGTCCTCGGTTTCGAGTCGACGGTGCCCAGGCGGTACGTCCATCGGCAATCGGTGTCGGAGGTGTTCCTGACGGACTGCACGTCCGTCGGCGTCGCCCACCGATTCCTTCTGGGTGCCCAATGGCCACGGCTGCACGGTTTCTACCGGACCGAAACCGGCCGCTACGACGCCATGCTGATCGCCGAGACTCTGCGCCAGACGGCGATCTACTTGGGGCATACGCAGTATCGTGTGCCGCTCGGCCATCCGTTCGTCATGCAGACCCTGCGGGTGGACGCGGCGGTGGACGCGCTGGCCATCGGGGCCGGAGCCGCAGAGGTCGTGCTCGACGCCTCCCTCGACGACCCGGTCTATCGCGGCGGGTTGCTCTCCCAGTTCGACCTCACGGTGGTGTTCGCGATCGACGGACAGCGGGTGGGCACGGGAGAGGGGGTGGCCAACGTCCTCACCCCGGACGCCTACCAGCGGCTGCGCTGGAACGGCGCCGGCCCCCGCCGGATCGGGGATCCCGTCTGCCCCCCGTCGATTTCCCCCGTCGTCGTCGGCCAGTCCCGGCCCGTGGACGTCGTCCTCGGACCGCAGTACGCCGAGAACCGCTGGCGTCTGCGGGTCGACGATCGGCACCCCGTCCTGTTCGACCATCCCAGCGACCACGTGCCCGGAATGCTCCTCCTCGAAGCGTTCCGGCAGAGCGCCCGCGCCGCGTGCGGGTGTCCGGACGCGGATATCGCGCTCATCGAGGCCACCTATCACCGGTTCGTGGAACTGGACGAGCCCGCGAACGTGGTGGCGCGAATCGATGCGCACGATCCGTGGATCGTGCGCACCACCGTCGAGCAGTGGGGCGAGGTCCTGGCGAGCGGCGTCGTGCGGCTCGCGCCGGACCGGTCGCGATGCTGACCGCCGGCGACCGTCGTTCAGTCGCCGGACGGCGGCGTCCAGCGGGCCGCGCGGATCCGCGGCATCTCACCGTGGCGGTCGGCGGGCATCACGGCGGGCAGCAGCAGGATCCACATCTCGTCGAGGCGCTGCTCGAGATCCTGCCGGTGGGTGAGCACGTTGGACACGAGCTGGACACCGTTGTAGGCGGAGATCACGAACCGGGCCAGCATGGCCGCGTCGATCGTGTCGAGGATGTCGCCCTGGGCGATCGCCTGCTCGGTGAGCTTCTCGCAGGCGGCAATCCAGTCCAGGTACGGACCGGTGGGCCCGTCGGTGGCACTGAGTTCGAGGGTCAGACGGATTCCGGCCCGCACGATCGGCTCGTCGATCATCTGGCGCGCCATCTCGTGCGAGAGCATCACGATCTGTTCCAGCGCGGGAATGTCGAGGTTCGCGATGGCCTCGACCGCGGCGATCGAGATGCGATGCTGCTCCTCGATCACGACCTGCGCGAGCTCGTCCTTCGACCGGAAGTGGAAGTAGAGAGCACCCTTGGTGATACCCGAGCTCTCGACGATCGCCCCGAGGCTCGCGCCCTCGTAGCCCGATCGTTCGAAGTTCTCTGCCGCGCCCAGGACGATCTGCTGCCTGGTAGCCACCGCCCGCGCTTGCTGAGCCATCCGTCCTCACTCCGTTCCCACCCTGTGTTCCGACGAGGTGCATCGTGACGAACCCCATCGGGTTTCCCCCACCCGGCCGAATCGTACCCGCCGCCCCGGAATGCCGCCGCGACGAACCTTCGGCGCAGCACCCGCGAATCGCGGTGATCGGCGCGACCGGCTTCGTCGGCGGCGCCGTGCTGGCCGGGCTCACGGAGGCGGGTGTGCCCTGCATGGCCGTCGCGCGACGACCCGACGACGTGCCCGCCGCGGCGACGCGACGGATCGCGGCGGACCTGACCGAACCGCCGTCCCTGGGCACCGTGATCGCCGCCGCCGACGTGATCGTGCATGCGGCCTCGTACACCGGATCGGACCCGCAGACGTGCGACGAGGTGAACCGTGCCGGGACCGAGAACCTGCTGGCGGCAGCGAACCGGCAGCACCGGCCCCACGTGATCTACGTCAGCACGATCGGAGTCTACGGACCGGGCCCGCACCGCGGCGTCGCCGAGGACGCCGTCGTGCCGAACCCGGTCTCGGTGCTCAGTGCGAGCCGGCTCGCGGCCGAGCTGGCCGTGCGGGACTACGGGGGCACGGTGGTGCGCGCCGCCTTCGTCCACGGACCCGGAGACCGCTGGTTCGTGCCCGGAATCGCGCAGATCCTCACTCGTCTCGGTGCGTGGGTCGAGGACGGACGCCCGTTGCTGTCGGTGATCTCGGTCGGTGATCTCGGCCGCCTGATCGCGGCACTCGCGGTTCGCGGCACCCGTCCCGGGGCCGGCGGCGCTGTCCTGCATGCCGCCCACCCCGAGCCGGTGAGTGTGCGCGCACTCGCCTCGGCCGTCGCGCGCGACGCCGGATTCGACCTGCCCAGCACCAGTCTCGGGTACGACGAGGCCGTGGCCCTCGCGGCGGAGCGGGGACTGACGGAGCGGCACATCGATCTCGCCGGCCACGACCACTACTACGACGCGACGCGCATCTGGCGGGAGACCGGGCTGCGCGTGCCACCCCCGGCCTTCGCTCCGTAAGGGGTGGGCACGGCGCCGTTCCCGGCCACCGGGAAACCGCCGGATGCCGCCGGGGCGGGACGGCTACCGTCGCGACGGTGACCACCGTGCCGAGCTCGAACACTCCGTCGCATCCACTGCTGTCCGGACGGACCGCGGTCGTCACCGGAGGAGCGAACGGCATCGGCGCGGCCGTCGTGCGGTTGTTCGCCGAGCACGGTGCCCGCGTCGTCCTCGTCGACACCGATCGCCGGGCGGCCGAGCAGCTCGCCGCCGAAGTGCCCGCCGCGGTTCCGATCGTCGGTGACGCAGCGGACCCGGCGGTCGCGACGGAGGCCGCCGCCCATGACCCGGACGTGCTCGTCAACAACGTCGGCGACTTCCTCCGCGCCGCGACGCCCTTCGCGGAGGCCGACGAATCCGAGTGGGAAGCCCTCGCCCGCGTCAACCTCGACCACGCCCTGCGGATGACCCGCGCCGTCCTTCCCGGCATGATCGACCGGGGGAGGGGCGGTTCCGTCGTCAACGTCACCACGGTCGAGGCGCACCGGGGCATTCCCGGGCACGTCGTGTACGGCACGTACAAGGCCGGGCTGCGGCACTTCACCCGCAGTCTCGCCCTCGAGGTCGGCCGGCACGGCATCCGGGTGAACGCGATCGCACCCGACTTGATCGAGACGCCGCAGGTGCCGTACGAGCGGCTCGTGCCCGAGGCGGACCGGCACCGCTGGCCGGGCTGGGCGCCGCTCGGCGGTCCGGGCCGGCCCGAGGACGTCGCCGGGCCGGCTCTGTTCCTCGCCTCCGACCTCTCCCGCTACGTGACGGGGTCCACGGTGCACGTCGACGGTGGCAGCTACGCGGCCGGCGGCTGGTTCGCCCGCGCCGACGGGTCGTGGACCAATCGTCCCCTCGCGCCCTGATCCCTACCACCGAAGGACCTTTCGCGTGAATCCTCCCACCCTGAGCGTCAATCTCCCCAACTTCGGCGACGTGCTGGCCCGCGACAACTACGCCCACCTCGTGGACGTCGCGGTCCGGGCGGAGGAGAGCGGGGTGGACCGGGTCGACGTCACCGACCACGTCGTGATGGGGTCCGACACCTCCGGTTACGCGTGGGGACCGTTCGCCACCGAACCCGATGCGATGTGGCTCGAACCCATGACCGTGCTGGCGGTGATCGCCGGCCGGACCCGCACGATCCGCCTCGGCACCGGCGTGATCATCGCGGCGTTGCGGGGCGCGGCCGTGCTCGCCAAGACCGCGGCCACCCTGGACCACCTGTCGGGCGGGCGGCTCGACCTGGGCGTCGGAACCGGCTGGCAGGAGAAGGAATACGAGGCGGCCGGGTTGAGCTTCCGCGAGCGCGGGCCGCTGCTCGACGACACGCTCGCCGCCTGCCGGGCCCTGTGGGAGCACGCCCCGGCCTCGGTGCAGCGGCCCAGCGTGGCCTTCACCGAGGTGTACTGCTCGCCGCGCCCCGGGGACCGGCGGATCCCGGTCTGGGTCTCGGGATCGTTGTCGAAACCGGTGATCCGCCGGCTCACCCGCTGGGGCGACGGGTGGATTCCCATCATGGGTGCCGGACCGGACGAGCTGCAGCGGGGCCGCGACCTGCTCCGTGCCGCGCTCGAGCGGGAGGAACGCGACCCCGACCACCTGCAGATCCGCGGGCGGCTGCAGGTGGTGCACGAGGCGAGCGGCGAGATCGCCGTGCCGGAGACCGCTCGGGCGGTGAAAGAGCTCCTTGCCGTCGGCGTCACCGATGTGATGGTCCCGCTGACCATGGTGCATCCCGATCCGGACCGGGCCGCGGACCGGCTCGGGACGCTCGTCACGGTGCTGCGGGAGGCGGCAGCCTAGAGCGACGGTCCCACCACGACCTGCGGTGCGGTGGCATCATGCCGGGGTGGAACGTGCATGGATGCAGCCGCTCGCCGAACTCGGCGCGGGCACTGTCACCGCGCTGGTTCCCGACACCCTCGTCGACCTGCTCGGCCGCGGTCTCGCCCTCCGGTACGCCGGCCGTCCGGTCGAGACGACCGTGCAGGGAGCGCCGCTACGTGCCGTCGTCGACGGCGTCCGAATCCGTCGTGACCGCGCGCATCTGCGCGCCCGCGTGCGGCTGAGCCGACTCGACTGGGACGACCGGCGCATCGACAGCCTGACGGTGACCGCACACGGGCTGCGGATCGTGCCGGGCTTGTCCACCCGGATCAGCGCGGCGCGTCTCGACGTGCAGGGCGTCGCACCGATCACCGTCGTGCTGGACTGGTTCAACTCCCTCGACACGCCGTGGCGGCTGAGTCACGGGGACGACATCCGCGCCGATCACCGTCGGCTGAACGTCAGCGCCGTCGTGGACGGGGCGGTCGTCGACGACGTCGCCTACGTGGAGTTGCTGCGCCTGCGCTGCTACGGCCTGCTCGTACCGGTCGTCGCGGCTCGGCGGGTTCCGTTGCCGCCGTTGCCGGCCGGGATTCGCAAGGTGTACGCCGCCCGACGAGGCGACGACGTGCGGTTCGGTTTCGAGATCGCGGACGTCGACGGTGTGCTGCCCTTCGGGGACAGGCCACGCAAGTAGTCGCGCACTGTTCGCCGTCCGAACCGGACGGTGTCGGGTCAGGGCCGCCGGGCGGCCCACGCCGTGCGGACGCTGCGGACCGTCAGATCCGGTCGCCGCGCCAGGTGTTCGGGGCTGCCGGGCGACAGCAGGCGATCGAGCCGGTCGAGGTCGTCCCTGTCCAGCCGATCGTCGAGCGCGTCGCGGATGCGGGCCAGGTAGGTCGATGCGTACCGCACCGTGTTCGATTGTGCCGCAGTGGCTTCCGTCGAGAATCGTTGCCGGTCGGCGACCTCGAACCCGGCGCGCTCGAGGTGGGCGTGCCAATCGGGGTGGGCGTTCCACCCTGCCTCCGTGAGCGCCCGAAGGCAGCGCTCCTCGAGGCCGGGCCGGTCCTGTCCGGTGTCGTCGGGCAGGAAGCGCGGCAGCTCGTCCATCTCGACGACGACGAGCAACCCGCCGGGCGTCAGGCCGGCGTGGAGGTCGCGCAGCACCCGATCCGGGTCGGCGACCTCGTGCAGCGACGAGGCCGCCCACGCGAGGTCGACCTCGTCGACCGGAAGCCGGGTGGTGTCCAGGTCGGCGAGGACGGTCCGGATGCGTTCGGCGAGGCTGTGTTCGCGGGCGGTGGCGCGGACGCGGTCGAGCATCGATGCCGACCGGTCGACCGCGACGATCTCCGCGTCGGGGAATCGGCGGGCGAGAGCCACGCTGCCGGTTCCGGTTCCCGCCCCCACGTCGGCGATCACCCGGGGACGGGCCGGGGCGTACGGTTCGGCCCACGCCGTCACCTCGTCCAGATACGCGCCGAGCACCTCGGCGTCGAGGTCGAGGAGGTCCGCCAGCCCGGCCTCGTGATGCGTGTGCGGGTGGCCCGGAGAGTGGGTGTGGTGCGTCATGTCGCTCACGGTAGCGGCCGTGGTGCCTATAACGCATACCATCTTGCGTATGACGCAAGATCTGGACGCCGTGATCCGCCGCCGCATCCGCAGCCTGCGCCTGGCCCGCGGCTGGTCGCTCGATTCGCTGGCGGCCCGCTGCCGGCTCAGCCCGTCGACGCTGAGCCGCATCGAGACCGGCAACCGCCGGATCGCTCTCGATCAACTGGTGCCGATCGCCCGGGCCCTGGGCACCACGCTCGATCAGCTCGTCGAATCCGCCGAGGACGAGGACGTGGTGATCCGGCCGCAGCCCGAGCACATGCCCGGGGTGACGACGTGGCTGCTGTCCCGGGAGCGGGCCCTGCACGGCGTGACGGTGGCGAAGATGCGCATCACCCCCGACCGGCCCACCGGAACCGGTGCGGCGGCGGTGCATCCGGGCCGGGAGTGGTTCACCGTGCTCGCCGGCACGGCCCGGCTGCAATTGGGCGAGCGGACGGTGCTGGTGCGGACCGGCGAGGCCGCCGCGTTCTCGACGATGGTCCCGCACGTCATCGGTGCCCACGACGGTCCGGTGGAAATTCTCACGATCTTCGACCACGACGGCGAGCGTGCCCACCTCCACGGTGAGCACGGCTCGTCGCGGCCGTGACGCCGGCGCTACCGCGACATCACCGACGGCCCCTCGGCCCCGACATGCATCGTGTCGTCACCGAGATGTGATCCGTGAGAGACACGTTCAGTCGGGGGGTAGGTCGCGTACGTATCGGCCGGGGGCGGCCTCGAGTGGGGGATGCCGGGCACTGCCGGGCGCGCTCGGCGCGGGCATCTCCTCCCCGCTGTGGGCGAGCACCCAGTCGGCCCAGGCCTGCCACCAGCTGCCCTGCTGCCGCTCGGCGCCCTTCAGCCAGGCATCGGGGTCCGGGCCCGGTGTGCCACCGGTCCAGTAGTGCGCCTTCGGGTTGCCGGGCGGGTTGACCAGGCTGGCGATGTGCCCGGAGAAGCTGAGCACGAACTCGGTGTCGCCGCCGAGCAACTCGGTGGTGCGGTAGCAGTTGCGCCACGCGGTCAGGTGATCGGCGATCGCGCCCGAGACGAAGGTGGGTACGGTGATCGACGTCAGGTCGAGGGGCGTGCCCAGCACGGTGAACGCGCCGGGTTCGACGAGCAGGTTGTCCCGGAAGAGGTCGAGGAACTGCCCGTGCAGGGCGCCGGGCAGGTTGGTGCCGTCGGCGTTCCAGGCGAGGATGTCGAAGGCCGGCGGGGTGCGCCCCATGAGGTAGTTGTTGACCACGTAGTTGAACACCAGATCGTTCGGGCGCATCCAGGTGAACGCCGAGCCCATGTCCCGGGCGCTGATGAGGCCCTTGCGGCGGGACCGGCCCTTGGCGAACCGGATCAGGGCAGGCCGGGCGAACGCGCCGAGCAGTGCCGGATCGCCGAAGTCGAGCATCGTCACCGCATACGCCATGCTGTGCACCCGGTCGTCGCCCCGGGCGGCCAGATGGTTGAGCACCGTGGTGGCGAGGATCCCGCCGGCGCAGAAGCCGATCAGATTCACCTCGTCGCTGCCGGTGATCTCCCGTACCTCGTCGATCGCGCGCAGCACCCGCCCGGCGTAGGTGTCGAAGTCCCAGTCACCCTGCTCGGCGGTGGGATTGCGCCACGACAGCAGGAAGGTCTGCTGGCCCCGGCCGACGCTGTACTCGACGAAGCTGCGTCCCGGGCGCAGGTCCAGGAAGTAGTACCGGCCGATGGGCGGGGGCACCACGAGCACCGGCCGGCGGCGGACCGTCGCCGTGGTCGGGGTGTACTGCAGCACCTCGGCGACCTCGTCGCGGGAGATCACCGCCCCCGGGGTCACCGCCAGGTCGGTGCCGACGGTGAAGGCGCCGCGTCGGACCATCGACGGCATGCCCCGGTTCTCGACCACATCGGAGACGAAGTGCTTCGTGCCGCGCACCAGGCTGAGGCCGGCGGTGTCGAACGCCTCCTTCAGCGCGGCGGGGTTGGTCCACAGGTAGTTCGTCGGCGCCAGGGCGGCGGTGAGGATGTCGGCGGCGAATTTGGCCTCGGCGGCCCGGCGTGGGTCGATGCCGCGGCCGACGTCGGCGACGACGCCGTCGACGGCGTCGGTGGCGGCCAGGTAGGTCTGCTCGAGCCGGCGGTAGGCCGGGTGCGTGCTCCACGCCGGATCGGCGAACCGGCGGTCCCCCTCGGCGGGGGCCACCGTGGATCGACCGGCGGCGATCTTCGCCAGTTCCTTGCCGAACGCCGCGCCGTGCCGGGCCACGGTCCGGCCGTGACCGAACACGTCGGCCAGGGCACCGACGGCCGCCCCGAGCCGCGGCGGCGCGACGTCCTCGCCGCCGCCGATCGACTCCTCGACGCTGTCCCCGATCACCGATCGTGTCTGGGTCATCTCGCGCCTCCCTTCGACACCTGGATTGTCGCACCGGATCGGTGTCCCAGCGGCCGGGTATTGCGTAGGCGACAGGTGCAGTCGTCGGAACCGGGCCACTCGGGCCGGTACCGGCCGTGCCGGGCCCCCGTCCGGTGATCGTGACAAGCGTCCAGTTCGCAATCACGTCCACGTGTTACGAGCCGGTCGGCGGGGCGCCACCGCCACTCGGGGCGGAGTCGTTGTTGCATGTGCGGTGGCAAGTGATGCCCGCATCGGGCGGCGTGTGCGCATCACTTGCTCGGTATGAGGGGCAGCTATCGGACGAGTCGGACCGCGACCAGAGGGGCGTGCGGGAAGATCTTCTCCGTACCGTCGGGCATGAACCCGTTACGGCGATAGAAGCTGTGGGCGCGGGGATTGTCCTCGGCAACCCACAGTTGAGCGGGTTCTCCGACGAGAACGGCATCGAGAAGTAGTTGCCCGGCACCGCTTCCGTGGTGTTCGGGGAGGAGATAGAGGGTGTAGAGCTGGAGGTCTCGGACGGGGTCGTCGTCCTCGATCGGTGGGCCGGCAGCAGCGAACCCGACGATGTCTCCGTGTGTTTCGGCGACGCGGAGTCGTGGCGGACGGTGCAGCCCGTTCAGTACGGAGCGCCACATGGCTGTGCGCTGCTCGAGCGCGGTGGCGTCGAAGTACGAGCTGGGGAGGAGGCTGCCGTAGGTTGCCTGCCAGGTGGCGACCTGCACTCGAGCGATCGCCTCGGCATCGGCGGGCTCCGGTTCCCGCACGTGAAACCTCGCAGCCTCCTGCACGGTTCGAGACTACCGTTCGTCCCGAACATGACGGCGCAGACGTGCATCGCTCCGTCTACGGACGTCCGGAACTGTCTGGCGCTCACCGTGGGGTCCGACGCTCGAGGGCACCGGCCGCGGCGACAGCGACCACCCTTCGGCCGCGGGGCGTGAGTTCGAGTTCGGCACCCCGATCGGGGAGCCGGCGATCACCACGGATCTGTTGCTGCACCGGCGTGGTGCAGTGTATGTCACTGTGTGCGAACGGGATTGCAGTCGGACGGCCGTCGAACAGTCGATGGTCCGTTCGGCCGTCCCGGACCAGTGTGCCGCCCAGGGTGACGAAAGGGGTGGTGCTGGGGATGTATTCGGATTCGGACGGGCCCGGAAATCACTGGAACAGTATTGTATCGAAAACGCGTACGTTCTAGAATCGGGGTATGGCCACGGTCGAGTACGACTCGACGGCCGGCGGCTCCGGAACTCGCCGGTACCGCTCTTCGCTGCGCCGGATGCAGGCAGCCCAGACGCGGAGGGTCGTGCTCGAGGCCGCCACCCGCTTGTTCGCCGAGCGCGGCTGGGTCGGCACCGGGATGCGCGAGGTCGCGCGGACCGCCGGGGTGTCCGTCGAAACCGTCTACGCAACGTTCGGATCCAAGGCGGATCTGTTGAAGTCGGCGCTGGACGTCGCCGTCGTCGGCGACGACGCGCCGGTGCCACTGGCCGCCCGGCCCGCCTACACGGCGATCGGTGCCGGGCGCACGACCGGCGAGCGCATCGAGATCACCGCGCGCATGATTGCCCTGATCAACGCGCGCCTCCATCGCCTGGCCGCGGCACTGCGCCAGGGGGCGACGGTCGATCCCGCGCTCGCCGCGGTGGTTGCCGATCTGGAGCGGCAACGCAGGCTCTCGATCGCCGACGTCGTCGGCGTGATTCTGGGCCGCCACCCGGATCCCGGTCAGGTCGACGAATTGTGGGTTCAGGCCGGGGACCAGGTCTACGCCCTTTTCATCGAAGGATGCGGCTGGAGTCGGGTCCGCTACGAGGCGTGGCTCATCGACCGCATCGAAGAAATTCTCGATCGCCCGGGGTGAGACTCGGGTGCCCATGGCTGGAGACGAACATGACAACCGACACTCTGCCCCCCGCCGACACGCGGATCATGCGTGTCGTGCACAGCGCGCTGCGCCGCGATCTGACGCGCGCCGCCCAGGTACTGCGTACCGCGCCTGCGCCCGAACGGACCCAGCGGGTCGCCCTGGCCGATCATCTGGTGTGGATGATGCAGTTCCTGCACCTGCACCACAGCGGCGAGGATCAGGGACTGTGGCCCCTGGTGCGCGCCGTGAACCCGGCCGCCGAGGCCCTGCTCGACGAGATGGACGCCGACCATGCGCGGATCGGCCCCGAGATCGAACGGGTGACCGCTGCGGCCACCGACTACCGTGCCGATCCCGCGGCCCGAGAAGATCTGGTGCATGCCCTCACCGCACTCGAACAGGTACTGCTGCCGCATCTGCAGCGCGAAGAGGACGAGATGATGCCGGTCGTCGCCCGGACCCTGACCCGTCGTCAGTGGGACGAGGTGGAGCAGAAGGTGTTCATTGCCTCGAAGACGAAGCGGGAGTTGGGGATCGAAGCTCACTGGGTGGTCGACGGGGTCGATCGGGAAGACTACGACGTCGCCGTCGGCAAGGTCGGCCCCGCTACTCGGTTCCTGCTGCGGCATGCGTTCGCACGACCGTATCGGCGGGCATGCGCCGCTCGGTGGGGCGCCGACGTCGATGTCGGCCCGCGGCTGCACCGGCCGCCCCGCACCGAGGGGTCGGTGGAACTGCGGATCGACACCCCGGCCCGGCAGCTGTACGACGCGGTCGCCGACGTCACGCGCATCGGGGAGCGCAGCCCCGAGTGCCGCAGCTGCGAGTGGCCGCCGGGACGATCGCCGGGGACGGTGGGGGCCCGCTTCCGCGGACGCAACCGCGCCCATCACATACGCTGGTCCCGGGTCTGCGAGGTGACCGCCGCCGATCCTGGCGAGAGGTTCGAATTCCACACCGTCTCGGACCGGCGCAACCCGCTCTACCACGACTCGACCACCTGGTCCTACGTGTTCCGGACCGACGGTGACGGGACCCGGGTGACGCACTCGTACCGGATCGACGTACTGCCGTACCGCCCCCTGCTCGCGCTCTACTCCCGCCTGCATCCGCAGCACCAGGACATGCGGCCACAGATGCGACAGAACCTGGAGACGCTGCGGCGGCAGGCCCGCGCCGGCACGCCTACAGGGCCGACTCCTGCCTCATACACCTGACGCGCATGCCACGCCGATCTGTCCGAAGGGTGCTACGAGGGCTCGGTGCCCTGATCCTGCCGGTGCGACATTTTCGACGTGCACTCCACGAAGGCGCCGACCGCGTCCGCGGTCTGCTCCCGATGGTGTTCGCGGCCGGCCCGGCGAACCGGTCGGACGGCTTCCTTGAGCTGAACCTGCTCGCGTGCGAGGGGCGCATCGATCCCGACGACGAGGAGATCGGCGCGGTGTGGGCCGCCGTGGACCGAGCCGACCGGAAGCTCGCTCCCCGGCAGCATCTGGCGTGACCCCCGGTTCGTCCCGACCGGTGCCGCGATCGAGGCGCTCCCGCGTGGCATCCCCCATGTCGTGCCATGTTCGACGGCCCGGTGCGAGTGGGGATCCGCCTGCGCTGCAGAGGTGGAATAGAAACGGGATTGAAGTGGAAATATTGCGTTATATGGTCGCAGTCGAGACTATATATGAGTGAAGGAGATGTCCGTAGCGGCCGCAGCTGTCGAACTGGGAGTCAGCAGGCGACAGGTCGCCCGCTTGGCTCGCGCCGGCGAAGTGGTGGTAGCGCGTGAGATCGGTGACATGCTGCTCCTGGATGCCGGCTCGGTGCACCGTCGTGCACAGTTGCGCCCGGTCCGCGGGCGGCCCTGGAACGAAGACGTCGCCTGGGCGGCGTTGACGCTGCTGTCCGGGGAGGACGTGGACTGGATACCGGCGGCGCAGATGGCCCGGCTCAAGCACCGGCTCCGGCGATCCAGCGCGCAGGAAGTCGCATTTCTCGCGCGTCGCCGTGCGGCGGTTCATCGCATGCGTGGATGGGCCGGCAGCGCGGCGAACCTCTCCGAGTATCTGGTGCTGACCGGCGCAAGCGCGCTGGTACGACGCCCCGTCGCGAGCAAGTTCGGTTTGGCTGCGAGCCGGAGAGGGATCGACGGATATGTACTGGCGGAGGAGTACGACGGTCTTGTCGATCACTTCGGTTTGACCGTCGACGGGGATGGTGACATCACTGTGCGGGCGGTGACGATCGCGGATGCCTTTCGTGGGGGAGAGGTGCCGCTGGCAGCTGTCGCAGTGGATCTGATGGACTCTCTCGACACTCGCGAGCGTAGCGCCGGCACGCGGGTGCTACAGAATTTGCTCGATGACGTCCGGTGACCGGCCGAGATGGGAAGTGCCGGCTCCTGTCGGCGGGTGGACGCCGCCGTGGCCCCAGGTAGCGGAACTGTCCCGGACGATCTCGCGCCCCGTCATCGACCGAAGGTGGCCGGCCGTGAGGTATTCGCCGTGCCTGCAGGAACTTCGGCTCTCCGCAAGACCGTCGACTGCATCGTCGAGTACGACGACGGATCGATCCGGCTGAGCGTTCCTGACGTCCTCGGTGCGCTGGTGCTGAAAGGTGCTGCCTACAAGGAGGACGCACGGGACCGAGCGCGGCACCTCGACGACGCGGTGGTGTCGGCGTGTGCGATGAACGATCCGTTGGGCGACAGCCTACGCATGGAAGGCAGTGATCGTGGACGGGTCCGGGTCTTGGCCGACGCATTGGCCGCAGAGTCGCATCCGTCCTGGTTGCAGGTTCCCGAACAGTTCCGAAGTCAGGGGTACCACGCACTTCTTCGAGTGGTCGAAGAGCCGAAGCCTGTTCCGCCGCAGCGGAGACTGGGGAGGTAGGGGCGAGCGCAATGTGCTCGGTGGCAGCAATTCCGTTGCTCTGGGACGATTTCCGCCAGAGACGTCACGAAGCCGTTCCACGTGCGCTGCCCTCGGCTCCGCAAGAGAATTGCTGAGCCATCCGTGGCGTGTCGACGAGGACCGAGAGCCGGTGAACCGACGAGACGCGTTACCGCGAAAGGCGCTCCGTCACCATCTCGATCCCCGAGACGGCAACCGGCGAAGTCCTACCGGAGCGGCTTCAGAAAGTCGAAGAACCCGGGTGTGTGCACCTGCCGCAGCCGGGTGAGCTTGCGGTAGCTGATCAACCACACGCCGTCGACCTTCCGGTACTCCTCGTGGTAGTGGCCCCAGCCGTGCAGGTGTTCCTCGACGGTCCCGTTCGTCCACCACAGTTCGTCCTCCATCGCCCAGATGCCGGTCGCGGTGGTGTCGCCGGTGAGGGTGATCTCGGGAGTGTGACCGTGGTGCGCACTGGTGACCGGAGTGCCTCCGTCGAGCAGGTTCTCGATGGCGCGCCGCAACGGTTCGCGGCCCACGACCCGATTGGACCGTCCACCGGTGCGCGGCTGGGTGTCCTCGGGCAGACCGCCCCAGGTCTCGCTCACCACGTCCTCGGTGTGCAGGGTGGGGTACAGATCCCACTGCTTGGTGTCCATCACCCGCAGCCGTGCGGCGAAGAGCCGCTTGATCTCCTCGACGGCCAGCAGTTGTTCCGCGGCGCTCGGTGTCAGGCCCGCGTCGGTCTGTGTCACGAAGGTTTCCCCCTCACTCGGATCGGAGCAACGTCACTTCACGGTCGGCGGTGAGATCGACGACCAGTTCCCGGCGCGAGATGCGCCAGCCGTCCGGCTCGCGCCGGTACTCGTCCCGATAGCGGACGGACACCGTGTAGTCCCGGTAGCCGTCGCCGCTCGGGTACACGTGGTGCGCCTCGCAGTACAGCTCGCCCCGGGCGCGGTCGCCGTCGAGGTCGATCACGTGCTGGCCGAGGACGTGGCGTGTGGAGTGCAGGTGCGCGACCGCGGCGAGCACCCCGTCGGCGATCGGTCCGGCACCGGTGAGCACCGGGTCGTGTCCGCGACGGACCAGCCCGGGCGGCTGCACGAACTCGGCGTCGTCGGTGAAGAGCGAACGCAGCACGGCCGGCTCGCGGCGGTCGACGGCACGGGCGTACCGTGCGACGACGTCCGTGAGCGCGAGGCGATCCTCGAGTGGGCTGCTCATGCCGGCATTCTCCATCGCTCGACGTCCGGCGCGCGCTCGTCGTCCCACTGATCGGTCGGCGACGAGGCCGCTCCGGGGCGGGTGAAGCGCAGGACCGGGCAGCTGCCCGGGTGGTCGGCGACGGTCACGACGAGACCGGGGTGGTCGGTGACGGCGGGCAGCAGCGCGGCGTACGTCGTCGCAAGCGCGTCGGCGAACGTGCGTCGGTGCGGACTCACCGGTCCCGCAGCGCCGGGGCGCAGCACGGACGTCGTCGCGGTCCCGCCGGGCGGCGACGCGTGGTGCTCGCCGGTGACCACGACGTGGTCGAAGCGGTCGGCGGTGATCTGATCGTCGTGGTTCTCGATCCCGACGAGCACCGCGATGTGGGCGGGGTCGAGGAGGGACTCGGCGGCGTCCGCCAGCACCCGCACCGTGCGCGGCAGCCCGTGGGCCGGCATCAGCACGGCGCGGTGGCCGGTGCCGATCGCGCTGACCCACGGTCCCAGCAGCGAGAACAGGGGTGCGGTGCGGCTTCCCACGATGGCCACCGTCCCGGCGTCGTGGTGCGGGCCGCAGTGCCACAGCGCCCCCGACGGTCCGGATATCCGGTAGGTGGGCCGACCGGCGCTACCCCAGCCTTCCAACGACTCCCGCACCCGGTGCAGTGCCGTCAGGGACGTGAGGATGTCGTCCATGACCACGTGGGTCGGCAGTTGTCCGTCGAAGTCGGCGTGGACCGCCTCGGTGAGCGGCTTGTGGTGCTGCACGAGCAGATCGATCATGGCGCGGACGGGCCGGACCCGGTGGCCCGGATCGGTGGCCGACGCCGTGGACGGCGTCCGGCGCTGCCGATCGAGCACAGCGGAAAGTTGCTCGGGGAACGAGGATCCCATGGAGGCCTCCTGTCGTCACCGCCGCGCACCCGCCCCGTTCGGGTCAGGTCAGCGACGCTTCGTGGATCGCGCGGTCGAATTCGGGCAGCGGCCCCCCGGCTTGCAGGGTGGTCGCGAGGGCCGGGTCGGCCAGGTGCAGGCGGCCGACGGCGATCAGGTCGAATTCGCCGCTGTCGATCCGTCGTTCCACCTCGTGGACGTTGTCGTCGATCGGTGCCGAGCCGCTGATCCGGCTCTCCCGCAGCGACTTGCCGATGCCGACGCTGCCGACGGCCATGGTGGTCACGCCCGTCAGCTGCTTTGCCCAGCCGGCGAGCGAGAGGTCGCTGCCCTCGAAGGCGGGGGTGTCGAAACGGCGGATGCTCGCGTCGAGGATGTCGACGCCGGCCTCGACGAGAGCGCCGAGGATCACCTTCAGCTCGTCGGGCGTCTCGGCGATGCGCGCGGTGTAGTTCTGCTGCTTGTGCTGCGAGAAGCGGAACACGATGGGCAGATCGTCGCCGATCTCGGCGCGGATGGCCGCCACGACGGCCGCGGGGAATCGGGTGCGCCGCTCGAGGTCACCGCCCCACGCGTCGGTCCGGGTGTTGGTGCCCTCCCACAGGAACGAGTCCAGCAGGTAGCCGTGCCCGCCGTGCAGCGCGATGCCGTCGAATCCGGCCTCGGCGGCTGCGGCGGCGGCGCGAGCGTAGGCCGCGATCACGTCGGCGATGTCCTGCTCGGTCATCGCCTCCGTCGGCCGGGTGGCCCACGCGACGTAGTCCTCCGGGTACGAGGTGATGCCCAGGGTGCCCCAGCTGCCCGACGGACGCATCGGCTTCAGTGCGGGATCGACCGCGCTCATCGCGCCCCACAACGGTCCGACGTGCCACAACTGCGGGACGATCCGGCCCCCGGCGTCGTGTACTTCGTCGACGACCCGGCGCCACCCCGCGAGTGCCTCGGTGCCGTGCATGCGCGGAACACGCGGATTGTCCACGGCCGTCGGGTGATCGATGGCGACACCCTCGGTGACGATCAGGCCCGTCCCACCCGCGGCCCGCCGCCGGTAGTAGGCGGCGACGTCCTCACCCGGCACACCGTCGATCGAGTACGACCGCGTCATCGGTGACATCACGATGCGGTTCGCCAACTCGAGCGAACGCACACGGAGCGGGCGGAAGAGCGGGGAGGAGGAAGCCATGCGGTCGAAACCCTCTCTCGGACGGTACGGACGTGGCTGCCGTGCGGCAGACCGGGTATGGAAGCGGCCCGCCGGCCGGGTACGACACCGGCCGGCGGGCCTGTAGGACGCAGATTTCCACGCGGCACCGCCCCTGTCGATCGGGTGTCCCACTCAGTGCGATGGAACCCGGCGCGAGGGAACCCCGCTCACCGCAGCTTGATGCTGCCCCCGTCGGCCATCAGCGTCTGCCCCGTCATGTACTTCGAGTCGTCGGAGGCGAGGAACACCACCACCGGCGCGATGTCCGTCTCCGGGTCGCCGATGCGCTGCAACGGCACCTTCGCCGCCGCGGCGGCCGCCCGGTCGGGGAACGCCTGCTGCCAGGCCTGCACGCCTTCGGTCGCGGCGAACGGGCACACGACGTTGACGCGGATGCCGTCGGCGGCCCATTCGTTCGCGGCCACCCGGCTGACCGCCCGGATCGCCTCCTTCGCCGCCGCGTACGACGTCTGCGTCGGCATGCCGTCGAGGGCGGACCCGGAGCCGAAGTTGACGACGGAACCCCGGGCCTGCTTGAGCTGCGGGTAGCAGGCCTGCATGAGGTGCACGGTGGGGTAGAACCCCGTGCCGAACGACAGCTCGAACATCTCCGGGGTGTGCTCGACCAGCAGTGCCTGGCGCGACGCGTGCGCGTTGTTGACCAGGATGTCGATGCCGCCGAACGCCGCGACGGCGGCGTCGCGGATCTGGTCCGCGCTCTCGCGCCGGGAGATGTCGGCCTGCAGGAACTTCGCCTCACCGCCGGCCCCGGTCAGCTCGGACTCGAGCGCGCGCCCCCGATCGTCGTCGACGTCGACGAACAGCACGCGGGCGCCCTCGCGGACGAACACGCGGGTCACCGCGCGGCCGATCCCGCCCGCACCGCCGGTGACGACGGCGGTCTTCCCGCGCAGTTTCACGGCCACGTCCCTTCCACTCATGCGCCGACGGGGTCGCCCGTGGCGAGCGCGACCTTCTCCAGTTCGGCCACACTGTAGGCGGCGTAGGTCTCGTACGGGCCGCGACCGGAGAAGTAGGACGAGAGCTGGTCACCGAGTTCGTCGACGGTGAACGCGGAGCCCGCGGCGTCGAAGCGGTGCTCGACCTTGGGGGCCTCCATGAGCGCGACCATCTTGCCGTACACGACGAAGACCTGACCGTTGACCTCGTCGGAGGCGGGGGAGGCGAGGTACCGGACCAGGGTGGCCACTCGCTCGGGCGCGAGCGGGTCCAGACCCGACGCGCCGGTGTTGTTCTCGCCGAATGCGTCCGCAGTCATGGCCGTGCGGGCGCGCGGGCAGATGGCGTTGGCCCGCACCCCGTACCGCGACAGGCCCTGGGCGGTCGACAGGGTCAGGGCGGTGATGCCGGCCTTGGCGGCCGAGTAGTTGGGCTGCCCGGCCGAGCCGAACAGGAACGCCTCGGAGGAGGTGTTGATCACGCGGCCGTAGACGGGGCCGTTCGCGTCCTTCGACGCCTGCCGCCAGTGCACGGCCGCGGCGCGCGACGTCGCAGCGTGGCCCTTGAGGTGCACCCGGATCACGTCGTCCCAGTCCGACTCGGACAGGTTGAAGATCATCTTGTCGCGCAGGATGCCGGCGTTGTTGACCAGGATGTCCATCGATCCGAACTCGGTGACCGCGGTGCGGACGAGTTCCTCGCCGAGCGCCCAGTCCGAGACGTCGCCGGTGACGGCGACGGCGCGGCCTCCGGCGGCGCGGATCTCGTCGACGACGTCGTGGGCGGCGGCGCCCATGTCGTTGACGACGACGGCGGCCCCGGCGTCGGCGAGGGCGAGGGCTTCGGCACGGCCGAGGCCGGCGCCTGCTCCGGTGACGACGGCGGCGCGGCCGTCGAGGGTCAGGTTCTGGGTCATGATGGGCTCCTTGGGTCCGTGCGGGAGTGCAGAACGGTGACTGAAAACTAGTATTCATTCTAGTACCTGCACAAGGGTGTTCTCCGGCCGCACTCTCGCGAGCCGAGGGTGTTCCCGTAAGTCCGCAGGCAACCGTGGGGCCTGGCCTTCGCGTCATCATCCGGCCGTTGATCCCGGAACAGGAATATGTTCTACTGAATTTGCTGTGATCCGCGGCATACCCGCGACGATCGCGTGGTCGTGCGCGTCCTGCCCCACCCACGAACCCCGGAAGGACCCGCGATGTCTCTGAACCTGGCCGATCTCACCGAGGCCGTCGTCGATGCGATACCCGACCGGACGGCCCTGATCTGCGGGGACGAGTCCCGGACGTACGCCGAGTTCGACGCGCGCGCCAATCGGGCCGCGCACCACCTCGCGGCCGTCGGAGTGACGGCAGGTGATCATGTGGGCCTGCACATGCGCAACAGCCTCGAGTTCCTGGAGGTCATGTTGGGCTGCTTGAAGATTCGCGCGGTGCCCGTGAACATCAACTTCCGCTACGTGGGTGCCGAGCTCGTGCACCTCTACACCGATGCGGACCTCGTGGCACTCGTGGTCGACGACGAGTTCGCCGACGTCGCGGCGCAGGCCGTGCCGCACACCTCACGGCTGCGGCACATCACCGTCGTCGGAAGCGCCGAGACGGCGGCGCTCGAGCAGGCCGCGGCAGCTGTGGACGCGACCGTGGCGCGGTACGCGGAGGCGGTGGAGAGCGCCTCGGGGGAGAGGGATTTCGGTGCGCGGAACGGCGACGACCGGTACATCCTCTACACCGGCGGCACGACGGGCATGCCCAAGGGCGTGATGTGGCGGCACGAGGACTTCTACTTCGCGGCGCTGGCCGGCGGCAACCCCTACGGCGAACCGCACCGCAGCCCTGCCGATCTCGCCGCGGCCGCCGCGGCCAACGAGCACCCGATGTCCTATCTCGTCACGGCGCCGCTCATGCACGGGGCCGCGATGTACTCGGTGCTGATGGGGCTGTTCACGGGTGCGAAGCAGGTGCTGATGCGGTCGTTCGATCCGATCGAGGCGCTGCGCCTGATCGACCGGCACCGGATCGCGATCGTGATGGTGGTCGGCGACGCCATCAGCCGGCCGCTGGCCGACGCGGTCGCCGCCCGCGGCACGGAGTTCGATCTGAGCTCTCTGCTGGTCATCGGCTCCGGCGGGGCGCTGTGGTCGGCGAGTGTGCGCGCACACCTGGCGGAGCTGCTGCCGAACGTCTACCTGCGCAACTCCTTCGGCTCGTCGGAGGCGGGCGCGACCGGCACCCTCGACGCCGGCTCCGACGGCCGTGCGCGGATCTCCCCGTCGCCGACGCTGCGGGTGGTCGACACGGATCTGGCCGAGGTCGAGCCCGGCTCGGAGACCATCGGTTACCTCGCCCGCATCGGCCACGTCCCGCTCGGTTACTACAACGACCCGGACAAGTCCGCGGCGACGTTCCCCGAGTGTGACGGTGTGCGCATGTGCCTGCTCGGGGACCTGGCCACCGTGGAGCCGGACGGTGCGATCGTCGTGCTCGGCCGCGGGTCGGCCTGCATCAACACCGGCGGCGAGAAGGTCTACGCGGAGGAGGTGGAGGAAGCCGTCAAGAGCCATCCGGCCGTCCTCGACGCGGTGGTGGCGGGGATCCCGGATCCGCTTCTGGGCGAGCGGGTCTCGGTGGCCGTCCAGTTCCGTCCCGGTGTGGACGCGCCCACGGCCACGGAACTGGCCGACCACTGCCGGACCCTGATCGCCGGGTACAAGATCCCGAAGACGATCGTGCCGGTTCCCGAGGTGCTGCGTTCGCCCGCCGGGAAGGCGGACTACCGGTGGGCGAGGGCGACGCTCGAGAACGCGACCGTCGACGCCTGACGTCGTCGGACGAGGAACGGCCGGCCCCGCATTCGGGGCCGGCCGTTCCCGGTGTCCGGGGCGGGTCAGCGACCGGCGCGGGCGAGCAGCTCGCGCGACTCGTCGCGGCCGTCGAGCACCCGGGCGGTGCGTCTGCGGATCCGCCACCGGCCGTCGTTCTTGACGAGTTCGAAGCGGTTGGCCGTCACGCGCCAGACCCGGAAGCCGTTCTCGTCGTGGCGCAGCAACTGCGAATGGCAGGTGGCCACGGCCGTGTCACCCTCGACCCGGATGTGCACGGGATCGAGGAGGTGCCCGCATCCTTCGTGGATGTAGTCCTGGTGCGGCCGCGTGCGCACCATCTCCATGATCTCCTTGCGGCCGTTCATGGTGCGCATGTCGACGTCGTAGACGGCGTCCTCGGTCCACAGTTCGCCCACCGCGTCGGCGTCGCCGGCATCGACGGCCGGGCCGTAGGCGGTGACGATCTCCTGGACGGCGATCTTGTCCTCGAGGAGCTGGACGCGGGCGAGGAGGGACCGGACGAGCTCTGCGGTGTCGGTCTCTGCGGTGTCGGTCATGGGGTCTCCTGTTCGGATGGTTCGGCCGGGGCGAAGTCCAGCCCCAGGTCGGTGCCGAGTGCCCGCAGGCACTCGAGTTGTTCGCAGTAGTGTTCGACGCCGGTCGCGGCGACGGTCGCTCCGACCGCGGTGGCGCCGGCCTCGCGACGGCGTTCCAGCGACCGGGCGGTGCGCTCGGGCGCGCCCAGCGGGTCGAGGGGTGCACCGGTGTCGAGGACGACGTCGAAGCCCTCCGGGAGGTCCACCCGGCCGAGCATCGCGGTCAGGTCGGGCAGGGGCAGGCCGAACGGCACCCAGCCGTCGCCGTGGGCGACGGCGCGGCGCAGCGAGCGCAGCGTGCGGCCCCCGATCCACAGCGGGACGCGGGGTTGGACGGCGTGCGGCTCGACGAGCAGGTTCTGGAATTCGTAATAGGACCCGTGGTACTCCGGCAGGCGTCGGGACAGTGCGGCGCGCAACGCGGCCAGGGCGTCGTCGGCGCGGGCGCCCCGGTCCTCGAACGGTGCGCCGAGGAGGTCGAACTCCTCGCGCAGGCTGCCCACCCCGAGGCCGAGCGTCAGACGGCCGCCGCTGAGGACGTCGAGGGTGCCGTAGCGCTTGGCGATCTCGAGCGGGTGGTGGTAACCCAGGACGAGCACCTGAGTGGCGAGCCGGATGCGTTGCGTCCGGGCAGCGAGATAGCTGAGCGTGGCGAGGGGATCCCAGTAGGTGCCGCCGCGGGTGGCCGCCACGTCCACCGGGACGGCGACGTGTTCGCTGCAGGTCAGATGGTGGAAGCCGAGCCGATCGGCGGCCCGGGCCACCCGGGCGAGGTCGTCGATGCCGGCGGTGCGTTCCCACGCTGAGTGCACGCCGGGGTGCTGGACCACGACGGGGCTGACGATTCCGATGCGCATGCGAGCCTCTCCGCTGCCGGGACTGGGAGGGTGTCGGTCCGTTGTACCGGACGGCATCGTTTCGTCGCGGCCGACGTTCCGATCAGCGGGATCCGCGTCGACCGCGGACGCGAGGCGCGTCAGGGTCGCAGGGGGAGATTCGCGCCGCCGATCACTACTGGCGGCGAGAGTGAGCTGATACACTTTCAGAATTCATTTCAGTTTTCCCGCTCCCATCCGGGGCAGAAGTATCGGGAGGCCGCAGATGGCAGTCGTCGAAGCAACGGAACCGACAGCTACCACCGCCCCGCGGCGCGACGTGCCGCCGTCGATGGTCGAACGGATGACGCTCATCCTCGACGCGTTCGAGGGCAGGTCCTCGCGCCTGACGCTGGAGGAGGTGGCCTGCCGTACCCGGCTGCCCCGCTCGACCGTGCACCGCATCCTCGATCAGCTCGTGAAGCTGAACTGGGTCGACCACGCATCCTTCGGCTACTGCCTCGGCCGGCGGGCGCTCGGTCTCGGCGGCGGGGACGGTGGCCACGGGGAGATCCGGGCGTCGGCGGCGCCGCTCCTGCACGAGCTGCACATGCAGACCGGCATGGTGGTCCACCTCGCCGTCCTCGACGGCGCCGAGAGCGTCTACCTCGACAAGGTCGGCGGCCGCTTCGCCGCGGCGCTGCCCTCGCGGGTCGGCGGCCGGGCCCCGGCGTACACCACCGCCGGTGGCAAGGCGATGCTGGCCTGGCTCGAACCCGAGCGCGTCGACGACCTGTACGAGCGGCGCCTGGCCCGCCGCACCGAGCACACCATCGGTGACCTCGCGACCCTGCACCAGGAACTCAGCCGGATCCGGCAGCGGCGCGGCCTGTCGTTCGAGCGCAGCGAGTCCGTGCGCGGCGTCGCGTGCGTCGCCGTCGCTGTGCGCGGGCACGACGGTCCGGTCGCCGCGATCTCGCTGTGCGGCGACGCCCGCACCGCGCAGCTCGAGCGGGTCGCACCCCTCGTGGTGGACGCCGCCCGAGAGGTCTCCCGCAGCCTCTACCCCGAACTCGGCGCCCCGCGCCGGGGCCGCCGGGCGCCCGAACCGCCCGAGAGCACGTGGTCCCCGGACGCGATGGACCGGTTGCTGTCGGTCCAGAGCGGTCAGTGGCTCTGAGGGACTTGTTCGAGGCCTCATGCCGCGAGTTGGCTGCGGTGGTGGGCTTCGTGCCGGTCTCGTCCTGAGGGTCCCGCTTCGACGCGTGCCGCGTCGGTGCCCTACGGACCCCTCGCTCCGTCCCGGCCCGCGAACAGTGCCCGAGGTGAGTGCTTGAGTCGGGTGTCCGCCCCCGGTCGCGGTGGGATACTGGACGAGGGGTGACGGTTCCCGACGGAGGAGTTCTGCGATGACCGAGACCGACCACCGCGAGCATGCAGGCCACGACCACACCCATGGCGAGGGTTGCGGGCATGTGGCCGTTCCGCACGGCGACCACATGGACTACATCCACGAGGGGCACCGGCACGCCGCGCACGAGGGGCACTACGACGACCACTGACCGGCAGGACTCGCCCCGGGGCGCAACCGACCCGCGCATCCGGGAGTTCTGTGAGCGCAATCTGCACTGGAGATGGGTGCTGCCGGGCGGGATCTGCAGCATCGGGGCACTGCTGGGGGTCACGCCGATCCGTGTCGCGGTGGTCGGCGCCTGGCTGATCCTGCTGGGTATCGCGGTGTTCTCTTTGCTCCACCGGCCGATCGGAGCATCGGTGGCCTCGTTCGGCCTCGGAGTGCTGACACCGGCCGCCGTTCCGACGGCGCTGGATCTGCTCGACTCGCTGTGAGTTCCATTCATGGTCTGGGAACCACGGCACCGGCCCACTCCGGGGAGGGCGACAGCGGCCGCCGCCGAACTCGGGGTCGACGAATCGCAGGGCGAGGTCCGAGGCCACGCTCGACGTCGCACACCGACTCCAACGGGGTGCGTGGTGGCGATGGTCGGGACGGGACCGACGATGCCCCCGGCCCCGGCCCCGGCCCCGGCCCCGGCCCCGGCCCTGGCCGTCGCCGGCGGCCCGGTCGCACGGATGGTGATCGAGATCGCCGATGTCGCTATCTGCGCGTGCACCTCTTCTTCACGCAACCGGCGGCAGCCGTCGCGTTGCGCCGCGCTCTGGGCCCGTCGGCTGCGGACCGGCTCGTCGAGTTCGACGCCTTCGTGCCGCACCTGCGCTCGGCCGCGGACGTCACCGCTACCGACGCGCTGTTGCAGTGCCGCGGGGACGCCGGCGCGCCGCACGTGATCTCCGAATTCGTCTCTGCCCGCGACGAACATCCCCGGGGCCTCGCCCTCGCCTCGGTCGTCACAACCGTCGACGCCCTGACATTGTGGGATATGTTGGTTGCCCCTGCCCTGTAGCGGAGGCGAAACCCGGGGGCGTCGCTCGTGGCGACCGCGACGCAGATCGAGCACGCCACCGTCGTGGTGTTCACCGCATGGACATCGCTGGCAGTGGACGATCTCCATCTGCTCGTGGCGCTGGTCGGGCACCTGAACCCGGCGGCGACGGTGGTGCTGCTCGGAGCCGACGCCCCCTTGGTGCTCGATCGGCACGGATTCGACGTCGCCGAGGCGAGCCTCAACCGCGCGGGCTGGATGCACGTGCTCAGCGACACCTTCGCCCCGCGCAGTGTCCACGCACGGGTGTCCACCTTCCGGTATCAGAATCTTCCCCGCTTCATCCCGGCCGTCTGGCTGCGTTGTTCGATGCAGGTCCGGACTCGCCTGTCGGGGCGAATGTGGTACGGGCGGTGGGCTTCTGCCAGCTTGCATCGCGCCCCCACACGGTGGTGCTGTGGGATCAATGTGCCACCGCGTTGCAGTTCACGGCCATGCACACCGACACCGACGCCTGCGCGGAGGAATCGCTCGCCTTCGGCCAGGACATCGCATTCTTCGGCGTCGACCTCGATCCTGCCCGGCTGCAGGACGTGCTGGATGCGTGCATCCTCGATGACGACGAGTTTCTTGCCGGGCCTGCAGGCTGGACGGCTCTGCCGGATCCGCTGCCGCGGCGGGAAACGTAGATCCCGTGCCCGCGCCGGGGCCCGGCGCTTGTGCGGTCCCGGGCTGGTCCGGGAGCAGACTCGGGTGACCGTGGGCCGGTCGGGTAGCAGCGGTGGTCACCGCATCGGCGGAAACACCAGATTCTCGCTGCTGTGGCCGTCGCTACGCGCCGGGTGGCCATCGAACGTCGAGTTCGTCAGGAGAACCACGGTATTCACCAGGGACACAAAAAATCCGGCAAACCGGGCACATCGAAGTGTCGTCGGCGATGTCATCTTCACGGGGACCCTGTCACGGCTGCGGATCGATCCGCCCCCTTCCCGAGTGCTCTCCCGCTTTTCCATGCGCGGTATCCAGCCCGCGCGCGTTCCGTGCGGCAACCGACCCGGCTGCGACCGCGAGTGTTCGTGCCGAGCCCGGGCTGCAATCCGCCGCAACGTTGAGCGGGCTCGCTCCCTCTCCCTACATTCGTGACCCGGGTTACACGGCGTGAGACGAGGACCGTCCCGAAGTCTCGTCACGCTCGGGGCTCGGCCCTGTGCGGCAGGCCCTCAGGCAGAAAGTAGAGGAGAGCAATGGCGCTGAACAAGAGTGCATTACTGAGCGCGTATCGGAAGATGTCGGAGATCCGCGAGTTCGAGGACCGGTTGCACGAGGAGAACGCGACCGGCGACATCCCGGGGTTCATCCATCTGTACTCGGGGCAGGAAGCGATCGCCGTCGGTGTGTGCGAGAACCTGCACGACACCGACTACATCGGCTCCACCCACCGCGGGCACGGCCACTGCATTGCCAAGGGGTGTGACCTCGACGGGATGATGGCCGAGATCTTCGGCAAGAACGACGGATTGTGCCACGGCAAGGGCGGATCGATGCACATCGCCGACCTGTCGGTGGGCATGCTCGGCGCGAACGCGATCGTCGGCGGTGCCCCGTCGCTGGCGATCGGCGCTGCGCTGAGCGCCAAGACCCTGGGGAACGGCGGTGTCGCGGCCTCGTTCACCGGCGACGGCGGATCCAATCAGGGCACCGTGTTCGAGGCCATGAACATGGCGGTCGTGCTCGAGTTGCCGATCGTCTTCGTCATCGAGAACAACGGATTCGGTGAGGCCACCGGCCGCGACTATGCGGTCGGCACACCGAGTATCGCTGCGCGCGCCGCGTCGTTCGGGATGCCCGCCACCACCGTCGACGGTACCGACTTCTTCGAGGTCCACGAGGCGGCGCGCGAGGCGGTCGAGCGCGCCCGCAGGGGAGGCGGTCCTTCCACCATCGAGGCGGTGGCACACCGCTGGCACGGCCACTTCGAGGGCGACGCCCAGCTGTACCGCACCGCGGACCAGGTCGCCGAACTCCGAAGAACCCACGATCCGCTGGTGAAGTTCCGCGCGAAGGTCGACGGCAAGAAGGTCACCGCGAAGGAACTCGATGCGATCGACGCCGAGGCTCGTGAACGGGTCGAGGTCGCCGTCACGAAGGCGCGCGCTGCCGAATACCCGCCGCTGACGAACCTGCTGACCGACGTCTACGTGTCGTACTGAGAGAGAGAACGAAAATGACCACGTCGAAGACGACATATCGCGAAGCGATCAAAGCCGCACTCGCACAGGAGATGCAGCGGGACGCGACGGTCGTGCAGATCGGTGAGGACCTGCGCGGCGGTCACGCCGGCACCAATCCGGAACTCGAGTCCGGGAAGGTGGAGGCGTTCGGCGGTGTGCTGGGGGTGACGAAGGGTCTGTGGACCGAGTTCGGTTCCGACCGTGTCATCGACACCCCGATCACCGAGTCCGCGATCATCGGCATGGCAGCCGGCGCTGCTCTGACCGGGCTGCGACCGGTGGCCGAGTTGATGTTCATGGACTTCTTCGGAGTCTGCTACGACGCGCTCTACAACCAGGCCGCGAAGTTCCGGTACATGTTCGGCGGCAAGGCCCGTACCCCGCTGGTGGTGCGGGGCATGATCGGCGCCGGATTCTCCGCCGCCGCCCAGCACTCGCAGTCACCGTACAACGTGTTCGCCGCCGTTCCCGGCCTCAAGGTCGTCGCCCCGTCGAATGCGTACGACGCCAAAGGCCTGCTGATCCAGTCGATTCGCGACGATGATCCCGTCGTGTTCTGTGAACACAAGACACTCTACGACGTCAAGGGCGAGGTTCCGGACGAGCCGTACACGATCCCGTTCGGTGTCGCCAACTACACCCGTGAGGGCACGGACGTCACGATCATCGCGCTGTCGGCGATGGTGAACGCCGCCAACACCGCCGCGGACAAGCTGGCAGCCGAGGGGATCTCCGTCGAGGTCGTCGACCCCCGCACGGTGTCGCCGCTCGACGAGGAGGGCATCCTCGAATCCGTCGCCTCCACCGGCCGGGTTGTGATCGCCGACGAGTCCGCGGCGCGCTGCGGGTTCGGTCACGACGTCGCCGCGCTGATCGCGACGCGTGCGTTCGGGTCACTGAAGGCGCCGATCGAACTGGTCACCCCGCCGCACACTCCGGTGCCGTTCTCCCCGGTCCTCGAGCAGGCGTGGCTGCCGAACGCCGCTCGGATCGAGGCCGCCGTCCGCAAGGTTGTGAGTGCCTGACATGAGTGAGATCAAACTGATCGAAGTTCCCAAGTGGGGCCTGTCCATGGAGGAAGGCACCGTGGCGGAGTGGCTGGTCGAGGAGGGAGCGTCCTTCTCGAAGGGCGACCTGATCTGCGAGATCGAGACCAGCAAGATCGCCAACCAGTTGGAGGCGCCGTTCGACGGGGTGCTCCGACGGGTCGTCGCCAAGGCGGGGGAGACGTTGCCGGTCGGTGCGGTGCTGGCGGTGTCGGCCGAGGCCGCGGTCTCGGACGCCGAAATCGAGGAATTCCTCGCCGGCATCGGGGCAGATCAGGTGCCGGCACCGGCCGAGTCGGGGCGGTCACCGGGCGGGCAGCCCACCGTCGCGCCGTCGGATCTCGAGAGCAGCCCACCGGCGCCGGCGGCCCACGAATCGGTACCGGTGACCGGGGCGGCCACCGGGTCCCGTCAGCGTCCCGGTGCGACGATCGTTCCCGATGCCCTGCGCGGACGGACGAACGGTGACGTGTTTGCGACCCCGCACGCCCACCGCCTGGCAGACGAGTTGTCGATCGACCTGGCCCGTGTGACAGGGACCGGCCGGGGCGGCCGGATCTCCGTTGCCGACATCCACGACACGATCCGGGCGGGCGGTGGAACCGTCGCACCACAGCCGTCGCCGACGCCGTCAGGTATTCCGGGACGTTCCTTCGAGGACGACACCGCCGTCCCGGCCACCCCCGTGGCCCGACGTCTGGCCGCATCCCTCGGGATCAATCTGCACGACTGCCGCGCCACCGGTTCACGCGGCCGGGTGTGTGAGGCCGACGTTCGCGAGGCCGAGCGCCGGTTCCGGCTGCAACCGGAAGTCGTCCCAGCGCCCGAACCCGTCGCGGAGGCGGAGTTCGAGACGATTCCGTTCACGGCGATGCGCAAGGCGATCGGGCAGCGGTTGCAGGAGTCGAAGCGCAGCGCCCCGCACTTCCGGCTCACCGCGGACCTGCAGATCGACGACCTTCTCGCCTTGCGGACGAAGATCAATGCGACCGTGCCCGCCGTCAAACTGTCGGTCAACGACTTCGTCGTCAAGGCGTGTGCCGCGGCGCTGCGGAAGGTGCCCGATGTCAACGTTCAGTTCGACGAGGCGACACAGTCGGTGCTGCGCTATGCAAGTGCCGACATCTCGGTGGCTGTCGCACTGCCGTCGGGTCTGATCACCCCGATCGTGCGCGGCGCCGATGGCAAGACTCTCGCCGAGATCTCCGGGGAGGTGCAGTCGCTGGTGACCAAGGCCAAGACCGGGAAACTGACGGCCGACGAGTTTCAGGGCGGCACTTTCACGGTGTCCAATCTCGGCATGTTCGGTGTGCGGGAATTCGACGCGATCATCAACCCACCGCAGGGCGCCATCCTCGCAGTCGGTGCCGGACAGGAGCGTCCCGTCGTCGTCGACGGTCAGGTCGTTGCGCGCACGATGCTCACCGTCACGCTCTCGTGCGACCACCGGGTGATCGACGGCGCGCTCGGCGCCACCTTCCTGCGAGAACTCCGGCGTTTCGTCGAGTCACCCGCGCTGATGCTCGTCTGAGAGGTACACCATGACAGAGAAGTACGACGTCATCGTCGTCGGGAGCGGGCCGGGTGGCTATGTCGCCGCCATCCGTGCCGCGCAGCACGGTCTGCGCACCGCCGTCGTCGAGCGGGACCGGCTCGGGGGGATCTGCCTGAACTGGGGGTGCATCCCTACCAAGGCGTTGCTGCACGGTGCCGATGTCGCCCACACGCTGGCGAACCTTCGGCCGCTCGGGTTCAGTGCCAGCGGTGTGGAATTCGACATGGCACGCCTCGTCGAGTTCAGCCGGTCGGTGTCGGGGCGACTGTCCGACGGCATCGGCTACCTGATGAAGAAGAACGGCATCGACGTCGTCCGGGGGTCGGCGCGGCTGCTCGACAAGGGAGTCGTCGCCGTGACGGCCGCGGACGAGTCGGTGTCCGAGTACCGGGCCGACCATGTCATCCTGGCCACCGGGGCCCGGCCCCGTTCGGTTCCCGGTGTCGTGCCCGACGGCGACCGGGTCTGGACATACTTCGAGGCTCTGGTCCCGTCGGAGCTTCCGAAGTCCTTGCTGGTCATCGGCTCCGGCGCCATCGGCGTCGAATTCGCGAGTCTGTACAACGATCTCGGCACCGACGTCACCCTCGTCGAGGTGGCTCCGCAGATCATGCCGGTCGAGGATGCCGCCGTCGCGGGCCACGTACGGCGGCAGTTCGAGAAGCGAGGCATCAGGATTCACACCGGCGCCTCGGTGTCCGAACTGACGGTCGGCACGAACGCCGTCACCGTGGCCGTCCGGTCGGCCGACGGAACGATCGACGAGTCGACCGTGGACAGGGTTCTCGTTGCGGCCGGAATCCAGGGCAACGTCGAGGACCTCGGCCTCGAGGAACTCGGCGTCGAGGTCGATCGCGGATTCGTCACCACCGACCAGTGGTGTCGCACCACCGCATTCGGCGTGTACGCGATCGGTGACGTGGCGGGCGCACCCTGCCTCGCCCACAAGGCAAGCCACGAGGCCGTGCTGTGTGTGGACAGGCTCGCCGGTGCGGATCACGTCCGGCCGTTGGACCGCGACTACGTTCCGGGCTGTACCTATGCGAGGCCGCAGGTCGCCAGCCTCGGTCTCACCGAAGAACGAGCGCGTGCGACCGGCCGCCGCCTCCAGATCGGGCAGTTCGACCTGCAGGCGTCCGGGAAGGCGCTCGCGATCGGCGAAGCCGACGGCTTCGTGAAGACGATCTTCGACGCCGACAGCGGTGAACTCCTCGGTGCCCACATGGTCGGTCCGGATGTCACCGAGCAGATCCAGGGATTCGGTATCGCTCGATCCGTGGAGGCGACCGCCGACGATCTCGCCGAGGTCGTCTTCGCGCACCCGACATTGTCGGAGGCGATGCACGAATCGGTTCTGGCCGCACTCGGCCGCCCGATCAACATGTAGCAAGCCCCGCCGAACCGCGGACCCGCGTGGGACCGTGGTTCGGCGGGAACCCCACGCCCAGGAATCGAACGAAACGTGAATCCCACCCCTGGAACATCACCCGAGGCGCCGGCCCGGTCGGGCCGCACATTGCTTCGACTGGAGGTCCGCAACGCGCAGACCCCCATCGAACGCAAGCCGAACTGGATCAAGGCCCGCGTCAAGACGAGTCCTGCGTACGCCGAACTCGAGAGCCTGGTCGAACGCGAAGGACTGCACACGGTGTGTGCGGAAGCCGGCTGCCCCAACATCTTCGAATGCTGGGAAGACCGCGAAGCCACGTTCCTGATCGGCGGTCGGCAGTGCACGCGCCGCTGCGACTTCTGCCAGATCGACACCGGCAGACCCGCCGACCTCGACCGGGACGAGCCCCGCCGCGTCGCCGAGTCCGTGCACGCGATGGGACTTCGGTACTCCACCATCACCGGGGTCGCCCGCGACGACCTGCCCGACGGCGGGGCCTGGCTCTACGCCGAAACCGTCCGGCAGATCCATGCCCTCAACCCCGGCACCGGCGTCGAGAACCTCGTCCCCGACTTCAGTGGAAAGCCCGACCTACTGGCCGAGGTGTTCGACTCCCGGCCCGAGGTGCTCGCCCACAACCTCGAGACCGTGCCGCGGCTCTTCAAGCGGATCCGCCCCGCGTTTCGCTACGAACGCTCGCTCGGCGTGCTCGCCGCCGCCCGCGACTTCGGCCTGATCACCAAATCGAATCTGATCCTCGGCATGGGAGAGACCCCACAGGAAGTGCATCAGGCGATGACCGACCTGCACGATGCCGGCTGCGACATCCTCACCATCACCCAGTATCTGCGTCCCTCGCCGCGGCACCACCCGGTCGAGCGGTGGGTCGCGCCGGAAGAATTCGTCGAGCACTCGAAGGCCGCCGAGGAGATCGGTTTCGCCGGCGTCCTGGCGGGGCCGCTCGTGCGTTCCTCGTATCGCGCCGGCCGCCTCTACGCCGACGCCATGGCCCACCACCGCCGTCCACTCGCGGCTGCTCTCAGCCGTCTCGCCGCAGCGCACCCGCCAGGAGAGTGACCACATGAGTTCCGCCGTCGAAGACGACCGCATCGTCGAGTTCGCCCGCCGCTGGCTGCCCTACGGGGGCGGAAGTCCCGGAGACCTTCTCGTCGAATTCGGTATGACCCCCGCGGGTTATCTGACCCGGCTGGGTGAGATCCTCGACAGCCCCGCCGCCATACGGCTGCACCCCCGACTGCGCGCGGACCTGCGCAACTTCGTCGCTGCGCGCACCGTTGTCCCGCGCGCCGCCGAATCAGCGCCGACCCGGAGGGACGATGTTCCGAGAGAAGCCCGGTCCGCCCCGCTGTGAGTCCCGGGGAGCAGGGCGCGCGTGCCGCTCCTACCCGGATTCGTCGACGCGGAGACGGCGGGAGCTCCGAGCGAGATCTGCACAGGCGGATCTCACCTGACCACACGAACTTCGACACCGTCAGCGAACCGGTACGGCTGGGGCGTCAGCACGGGACCGAGGCTCTTACGCAGGCGGGAGACCTCGGCACGGACGGCAACGATGTGGTCCCGGTCGCCGAACAGGGCCTCGCTCAACGACGCGGCATCGATACCGGCCGACCGGGTACGTGCCAATACCCGCAGAATCTGCGCGTGCCGCGGTGACAGGGCGCGCGTCCATTCCGTCTCCCCCCGCACCGTCGCCCGCGGAGCCGCTCCCAGGTCGAGTTCGAGTTCGACGGCCGCCCGTTCCGCTCGGCGCCGCACCAGCCATGCGTCACCGAGCGGTTCGGGCACGCAGAGTCCGAGACCGGGCACGAGCAGCGGCCGGTCGCCGCCCGGCGGTGCCAGTCGTTCGGGAACGCCGATTCCGCTGGCTGCCACGACCCAGCCGTGACCGTCCACGACGACGGCAGGCCCACACGTCGCTGCGAGCACCGGTGCCGCATCGGCACGGAGCCTGTCGAGGTGGGCGGCATGCTCGCGCCAGAGCATCGACTCGGCCAATCGCACAGCCGTCTGCACGAGGGCCACGGTGGCCGGATGCACCGACATCGCGGACCCGCTGATGTCCAGTACCCCGAGTACCTCGCCGGAGCGTGGATCGTGGACCGGTGACCCCGTACACGACCAGCCGTAGTGGGACCGCGCGTAGTGTTCGGCCGAGAAGAGCTGCACCGGAGCGTCCTCGACCAGCGACGTGCCGACCGAATTGGTGCCCACCGACTTCTCCGACCACCGGGCGCCCTCCACGAATCCGAGGACGTCGGCTTCCCTCTGCACGTCGCGTGCACCCTCTCGCCACAACACCACCCCGTCCGAGTCTGCGACGACCACGATGAAGTTCGCGTCGCTCGCCACCTCGGTCAGGGTGCCGCGTAGCTCGGGCAGAACCGATCTCAGGGCACTTCGTGCACGGCGCGCCTCGAGTTCGGAAGTGTCCGCGAGTACGACGTCCTCACACCGGGCGGGACTGACACCGTCTGCCCGAAGACGCGACCACGACCGGGCGACGACGTCGCGCGGCGGTACCGGCGGCGTCCGACCGGACATCACCGCGTCGTGGACGTCGCTCAGCAATCGGGCGCGGCGCGACAAGTCTTCACCGGAACCGGAAGCGAGCAACCGTTGGCGTGCCGAACTGGCCTTACTCACGCCGTCCAGCCTACCGTCAGGAGTGTGAGCCACACCATGGCCCCTGCCGTCTGCGGCCGTCACGAATGCGGAATTCGTCGACAATCTCGCACACTCGCCGAGAAGTGGGTCGACCGGCACACTGCCTGAGCAAGATCGTTCCGCACGAACGCTTTCGGGCCCCACGCACGCCACCACAGGTCGACACACCCGCGGGAAGCGGACCGCACCGTGTACGGCGTGGCCCCGGCCGGCTCGCCACCGAACCCGTCCATCTCCCGCGGCCCCACCGAGCCGCCGAACGACGTCGACGCCTTATGATCCTCTCGACACGGGGTGCCCTGGAGGAGGGCTGAGATCACACTCGTCGAACCTGCTCTAGTTCGTACTAGCGAAGGGATGTCCGAACGACGATGTCTGCTTGTCCACCGCCGCGAGTGTTGTCCGTTGCCGGTTCGGATTCCGGAGGACAGGCAGCGCTTCTTCTGGACCATGTTCAGGCGACCCACTGCCGCCGGATCGTCCTCGTGCCGGGCGGGGATCCTTCGCAGCCTGCCGAGTTGTCCGATGTGACATCGAAGTTCGACGTGCAGGCACAGCCGGGGTAGTCTTGCGACGGACTCGACACGGGGTGCCGGAAACGGCTGAGAGACAGACCCGTCGAACCTGATCTCGATCATGCGAGCGAAGGGATGCCGAGCCGGCGCGGCCGTGTGGTCCGTCGCTGCGGTGAACCCCTTCCCACCGAAGGGAAAGAACAGACAATGCTCCTGCAGAACCAGACTGTCCTCGTCACCGGCGCCGGGCGCGGTCTCGGTCGCCACCTCGCGCAGGCGTTCGCCGACGAGGGCGCCGCCGTCGTGGTCAACTACCGCAACAGCAGCGACGCCGCCCACGCCCTCGCCGAGAAGATCGGCCCGGACCGTGCGATCGCCCTGCCCGCCGACGTGACCGACGCCGCGCAGGTAGACGTCCTGTTCACGCAGGCCCGGAAACAGTTCGGCCGGCCGGTCACCACCGTGGTCAACAACGCGCTGCCCGACTTCTCCTTCAACGGCGACGCGCGCCGCAGAGCCGACGAGATCGGCTACGGCGACTTCGCCGCTCAACTCGACGGCATCGTCGGCGGCGCTGTCAACACGATCCAGGCGGCCCTGCCCGGCATGCGCGAGGCCGGCGGCGGCACCGTCATCAACATCGGCACCAACCTGTTCCAGAACCCGGTGGTGCCGTATCACGACTACACCGCCGCCAAGGCGGCACTGCTGTCGCTGACCCGCACGTTCGCGGCAGACCTCGGGCCCGAAGGCATCCGCGTGAACATGGTCTCCGGCGGGCTGCTGCGCACCACCGACGCATCGGCAGCGACCCCCGAGGAAGTATTCGACCTGATCGCCGCCTCCACGCCCCTGCGGAAGGTCACCACCCCGGCGGACGTCGCCGCCGCCGTCCTGTTCTTCGCTTCCGACTGGTCGCGAGCAGTGACCGGCCAGAACCTGGTGGTCGACGGTGGACTGGTGATGAACTGATGCCGGAGCCCCGCACCCTCCATCTGAACGCCTTTCTCCACGGTGTCGGCCACCATTCGGCGGCCTGGCGGCATCCATCGTCCGCGGCGGAGCGAATCGGCGACATCGCCTACTACGAGGAACTCGCGCGGACCGCCGAACGCGGCTGCCTCGATGCGGTGTTCTTCGCCGACGGACACTGCGTGAACCCGGGCTACACGGCCGGGACCACGTGGTTTCTCGAACCCCTGACCGCGCTGTCCGCCATGGCGCGCAGGACGAATCGCATCGGGCTGGTCACCACGGTGTCCGCGAGCTTCCATACACCGTTCCATGCGGCGCGGATGCTCGCCTCGCTGGACCACATCAGCGGTGGACGGGCCGGGGTGAACATTGTGACCTCGATGTTCGACGCGGAGGCGCGCAACCACGGGTTCGACGCGCTGCCGGACCATGCCGAGCGTTACGGCCGCGCCGAGGAGTTCATCGAGGTGCTGACTGCGCTGTGGGACTCGTGGGACGAAGCCGGCATCCTCGTCGATCGCGCGGCCGGTCGATACCTCGACGCCGATGCCATCCGTCGGATCGACCACCGCGGTCAGCACTTCCGCGTCGACGGGCCGCTCACCGTGCCGCGTTGTCCGCAGGGGCGTCCGGTGCTGTTCCAAGCGGGCGCGTCGGAGACCGGACGCAACCTCGCAGCGCGGCACGCCGAAGCGGTGTACTCGGTGTCGTGGGATTCGGCCGCGGCGCTCGACTTCGCAACCGATCTGCGTGGCCGCGCTGCCGCCGCCGGACGAGATCCCGCGTCGATTGCGATACTGCCGGGCCTCGTCCCCTACGTCGGTCGCACCGAGGACGAGGCCCGGGCGAAGAAGGCGACCCTGGACGCGTTGCTCGACATCGACGCCGCGCTCGCCCAGCTCGGTGTCTTCACCGGTCAGGACTACACGGGCCACGATCTCGACGCGCCGGTGGACGACCTGCCGCCCCTCGATCAGTTCTCCGGCCCGCAGGGCCGCTACGCGACGGTACAACGGATCATCGAAACGCACCGGCCCACACTGCGTGAACTGCTCGGCTACCTCGCGGCCGGAGGAGGACATGCGACGATGATCGGCACGCCCGAAGCGATCGCGGATCGGATCGAGGAGTGGTTCGTCGCCGGCGCCTGCGACGGATTCAACCTGATGTGTCCGGCGTATCCGGATTCGCTGGACGACTTCGTCGACCTCGTCGTCCCGGAACTGCAACGCCGCGGCCTGTTTCGCACCGCATACCCCGGGGCCACCTTGCGCGACAGTCTGGGACTGTGGTCCTTCGCGTGAAGGCACTCGGGTGACGGCGCCGCTCGGGTAGTGCACAGCGCGGTCAGGGTTCCTGCTCGTCGAGCACGCGCCCGACGAAGCCACCGAGTCGAGTCCCGAGCCGGCGGATCCGAGTCTCGGTGGGCAGTGCTCGATCGGGCTGATTGCCGGGCAGAGGCGCCAGCTCCCGCACATACAGTGAGCATGCGAAGTTGCTGCACATGTAGGTTCCGATGCTGTTTCCGGCCTTGCCGCCGGCGCCGGCCTTACGCGCCGTGAACAGCGACGTCCCGCCGGTGCGGTGGGCTCGAGCTGGCCTGGGCGGAAGCGCACACCCCGGATGGGCGCCGGCGAACCGCCATGTTCTTCGAGATCTATACCGCGGCGACGCGGGATCCCGAGCTGCAGCAGACATTCCTCGTCCCGGTGGTGACCGAATGGCTCGACCCCATGGCCACGGCGATCGAGGCCGCGGGCGCGTCACCGGGCGCGGCCCGGTCCGTCGCCTCGCGCATCCTCGCGGCCCATCGAGGTCTTCTCCTCGAGGGCCTTGCGCTCGGCTGCAACGACGCCACCGATGCGGCGCATCGGGACGCCGTCCGGGCGGTCCGTACCGAGATCTCCCGTGCGACTTCCTCGGACGAGGAAGGGGTCCGTGACCCGGCCGAGTGAGCAGCCCGCCAATCGTTCGTCGCGATCCCGTTCGCACCGCTGTTCCGGGCTTTCCCGGCGTCGCCGGGGTCGCCGACCGGCCTGGGATCGAGCCCCGGCTCGATCGGCGGATCGGCACGAGCTGCCGGACCTTCGTGGGCCACCGTTCTCATCGGCCTCGCAATCGTCCGGCACAACCAGTCTTGCTAACGATAACGATTATCAGTAGCTTCTGTGGCGCTGGGTACTACGGAGGATGCGAGCGGAAGGCCACGTGTGGCACACCTACTGCTGGTCGAGAGCTGGGTCGGGGCAATGGGAACGTTGCTGCCGAGAGCGATTGCCGACCTGGGAGTCGAGTTCACATTCCTGACCCGACGACCGGGGCACTACCCGGACATCCTGCCGGACGGCTCCCCGCATCCGCTGCGTCTCGGTCGCGCGGTGGCGACTGCCGAGACCAACGATCCGGCTGCCGCACTCGAGGCGGCGCGGCGGATCGATGCCGAGGCAAGGATCGACGGCGTCCTCACCAGTTGCGACTACTACCTGCCGACGGCCGCGCGAATTGCCGCCGCGCTCGGACTTCCCGGTCCGACACCCGAGGCGATCGAGACCGCCTGCGACAAGGCGCGCACCCGGGCGGTGTTGGATTGCGTCGGTGTCCCGGGGCCGCGGCACACCACCGCCTCGGTCGACGACCCGATCCGGCTCCGTACCGCGGCCGAGTTGGTGGGATTCCCCTTGGTGGTCAAGCCCACCGACCTGTGTGCGGGAATGTTCGTGCGACGCGCGGACAGTTGGCTGGATGTCGAGTCGGCGGTGCACGCGCTGCGCGGGTTCGAGATCAATGCGCGCGGGCAGCGGCGGAGTCCGGTGGTGTTGCTCGAGGAGTTCCTCGCCGGACCGGAATTCAGTGTGGAGAGCTGGATTTCACGCGGAAAGGTCCACACGGTCGGCGTGACCGACAAGAGCCTGGGTGGGACGTCGGGTTTCGTGGAGACCGGGCACATGTTTCCGGCCGACCTGGCTGAGGGGGACCGCGCGAAGGTGGTGGCCGCCGCGGAGGAGGCGATCGACGCGGTGGGCCTCGATCACGGTGTGGTGCACACCGAACTGCGCCTGACCGCCGCCGGGCCGCGGATCATCGAGATCAATCCACGGCCGGCCGGCAATCAGATCACCGAGCTGATCCGGCATGTGAGCGGAGTCGACCTGCCGCGGGTGGCGGTCGAACTCGCACTGGGACGCGAGCCGATCGTCCCGGCGGTCCCGGACGAGCACCGTGACGGTGGACGGCCCTCGAGCGCAGCCGTGAGCATGCTGGTGCCGACGAGGGCGGGTGTCGTCACCGGAATCGAGGGAGTGGACACCGTCGCAGCCGATCCGTCGGTGGTCTCGGCGGCGTTCAAGGGGCCCGGTCACCGAACCACGCCGGGAATGGACAACAACAGCTACCTGGGCAGCGTCGTCGTCATCTCGCCGGAGCGGTCCGGGGCCCGCCCGCTGGCGGAGCGCCTGTTGTCGTCGATCTCCGCCACATACGGCGAGGAGCCGGCGTCGTGACCGCCACCTCGGCGATCGATACCGCGACGAACGGGCGCCTGGCTGCGCTTCTCGAGTGTTACCGCACCGACCCTGCCCGGCGTCCCGCGCGCGACGTGGTGGTGTCGGTTGCGTTCACCACGTCACAGGGGGTACGGCACGGCGGGCGCAGTGGCGGCTACCGCAACCAGGTGATCTCGCTGCGGGTGGGGGCTGCGACGGGCTCGTGCGCGGTCGAGCCGGGCTCGGTGGATCCGGAGATCGTGCACGCCTGCGCAGGGGTGGCAGTGGCCGATCTGCTGCACCATGCCGAGATCGCCGTGCAGATCGCCGCACTCGACGCCTACCTGACGCACCAGCGCCCGCACTCGGATGAGCCCCGCGCAGTGACGGTGCAGCTGGATTCCGGGGATTCGCTGCAGCGCTCGCTGGCCCGGGCGCATCACGTGACCGGGCTGGTCGACGCACCACCCGGCGGGCGGGTGCTGGTGATCGGAGTGGTCAACTCGCTGCTCGTCAGCTTGCGCGAGCGCGGGCTGCGGTACGTGCCGTGTGATCTGAAGGGCGGCACCACCGAGTGGGGTGAGCCGATCGTTACCGACTTCACCGAGCATCTCGACGAGTGTGATGCGGTGCTGGCCAGCGGAATGATGCTGGGCAACGGCACCGTCGACACCTTGTTCGCGCGGGTGGCGGCGTCCGGCCGGCGGATTCCGATCACGATGTTCGCCCAGAGTGGCGCCGCGGTCGCCCGGGAGTTGCTCGGACACGGCATCGACGCACTCTCGGCCGAGCCGTACCCGTTCTTCTGGCTGACCGGGGACGCCGGCCCGATCTACCTGTACCACGGGTCGAGGGCACGATGACTGTGATCGATCTACCGGCGCGGGTGGGGAACAGCCCACTCGTCCGCATCCTCACGCCGGTGCCGACCCGGCATCCGGGCTACTTCGCGAAGATCGAGGCGCTCGGCCTCGGTGGGCTCAAGGCGCGGTCGGCCCTGTCGATGCTGGTCGGCGCCCGGCGACGCGGGGAACTGCGGGACGGCGCGCGGATCGTCGAATCGACCAGCGGCACTTTGGGAGTCGGGTTGGCATACGTGGCACAGCCACTCGGCCACCCCGTGACCCTGGTGGTGGACTGCGAGCTCGAACCCGCCATGCGCAATTTGCTGTGCGCGCTGGGTGCCACCGTGGAGATCGTGGACCGTCCGCACCCGGAAGGCGGGTGGCAGCAGGCCAGGCTCGACGTCCTGCACCGGATTCTTGCCGCCGACCCGGATGCGTACTGGCCCAACCAGTACGACAATCCCGACAACGCCGTGGGCTACCACGGGCTCGCCGACGAGATCGTCGCGGGCCTGGCCGCACAGGGTATCGAGCGGGCCGAGGTGCTTGTGTGCAGTGTGGGCACCGGCGGCCACAGCAGCGGAGTGGGTCTGCGGTTGCGCCAGGCGTGGCCGGACCTGCGGATCATCGGGGTCGATGCGGTGGGGTCGACGATCTTCGGACAGCCCGCCGCCTGCCGGGTCATGCGGGGACTGGGCAGCAGCGTGCATCCGCGCAATGTGCGATACGAGATGTTCGACGAGGTGCACTGGGTCGGCCCGCGCGAGGCCGTGCACGCCTGCCGCAGCCTGGCGCGGGACGGGTTCCACACCGGCGGCTGGTCGACGGGTGCGGTGGCCACGGTGGCCGGGTGGGCGGCCACCCGCTGGCCGGGCTCGGTGGTCACCGTCTTTCCGGACGGCCCCGACCGCTACCTGCGCACCATCTTCGACGACGACTGGTGTGCTCGGCACAGCCTGCTCGCTCCGCCGCGAACACATCCGCACGAGATCGCCGAGTGCGGTGACCCGGCGGAGTGCTGGACGCGGTGCGAATCCGTGCGGGCCCCGCACCCGGGGGCGAGGGACCGGATGGAGACGGCGCGATGAGCCTGACCTGGTCGGTGAGCACCCTCGCCCTGGCCCGGCCGTTCCGGATCAGCCGGGCGGTGATGTCGTCCCGCCAGGCGATCACGGTCACCGTGACCGATCCCGACACGGGATCGTGCGGCCGCGGCGAGGTCGTCACCTCCGTGTTCGCGGGCCTGGACGTGCACCTCGTCGAGGCCCAACTGCGGGCGGTCGCGGCGTGCTGCGGTGCCCGAGGGATCCCCGAAACGATTCCGGCACACGTGCACCCGGCGGTCGCCGGCGCCGTGTGGTCCGCCGTCGCCGACTACCGGGCACGCGTGAACAGGCAGACGGTCGCTGCGCACCTCGGGCTGCCGCTGCCCGCCGAGATCCCGATCTCCCGCACCCTCGGAATCGGTGCGCCCGAGGACATGGCCGCCGAGGCCGCCGAGTTGTCCGGGTGCGGGTTCGCTCTGCTGAAGGTCAAGACCGACGCCGACCCGACCGAATCGGTACGGCGGCTGGCCGCCATCGCCGCTGCCGCTCCAGGCGTGGACCTGATCGTCGACCCGAACGAAGCGTGGACCGCCGCCACCGCGCTGTCGGTACTCGCCGACAGCGGTGGTCTGCCGATCGTCGCGCTCGAACAACCGCTGCCGGTGCACGACCGCGACGGAATGCGGGAGCTGCGCAGCCGCACCGATCTTCCGCTCGTCGCGGACGAGGCCGTCCACGACCTGACGGACCTGGACGAGCTGACCGGCCTCGCGGACGTGGTGAACATCAAACTCGCCAAGTGCGGCGGCATCTACCGCGCCCACGCACTGGCCGAGGCGGCCGGCGCGCGCGGAATGGAGGTGATGCTCGGCTGCCTGGTGTGCAGCTCGCTGGGTATCGCCCCCGCGGTTCAGCTGGCGTCCCTGGCCCGATGGTGCGACCTGGACGGGCACCTGCTGCTCGCCCGAGACCCGTGGGCCGGCCTCGGGGGCGGAGACGGAAAGCTGCGCCCGAGCGGCCTGCCCGGACTCGGCGTGTACCGACCCGACAACGAGGAAACGCGATGACCGCCACCGACTCCCCGGCAGGGACCTTCGCTCTGCTGCGCAGCTTCCCCCGCTCGGTACAACTGCTGGTGCTCAACCAGTACGGCGTCAACACCGGCTTCTACATGCTGGTGCCGTACCTGTCGATGCATCTGACCGGGAACCTGGGTCTGTCCCTGGCGATCACCGGCCTGGTCCTCGGGGCGCGCACCCTCAGCCAGCAGGGGTTGTTCCTGATCGGGGGCACCGCTGCCGACCGGCTCGGACCCCATCGGGTCATCATCGCCGGCTGCGCACTACGGTCGGTGGGCTTCGCGGTGTTCGCTGTGGGCACCAGCGTGCCGCTGCTGCTGCTCGCCTCTGTTCTGTCGGGATTGGCTGGGGCTCTGTTCAATCCGGCCGTGCGCTCCTACATCGCCGTCGCCGAACCCCGGCGCCGGGCGGAGGCGTTCGCGGTCTTCAATGCCTTCGCACAGGCGGGGGCACTGTCCGGGCCGCTGATCGGCAGCGCGCTGCTGACGGTGGACTTCCGTACCGTCGCCGTCGCCGCGGCGGCCGTCTTCGCCGCCCTCACCCTGGCGCAGCTGCGGTTTCTGCCCGCCCACCCGGTGGACCGCGCCGAGACGACGGTGCTCCGCGGCTGGGGTGCGGTGCTGGCCGACCGCCGGTTCGTGCTGTTCACCGTGACCATGCTCGGGATGTTCGCCCTGCAGACGCAGATGTATCTGGTGTATCCGGTGCTGGCCGGGCGGATCACCGACTGGAGTGGGGCAGTGGCGGTGCTGTTCCTGTCCACCACCGTCTTCGGTCTGCTCGCTCAGGTGCGGCTGACCCGATGGTTCGATCGCCACACCAGCCGGGGCACCGCGATCACGGCGGGGCTGATGCTGATGGGCGCCGCGTTCGTGGTGGCACTGCCGGTCCTGTGGGGCGAACCCTCCCACGGCGCGGGACGGATCGCCCTGACGCTGGCACCGCTGTTGCTCTCCGCCCTGATCCTCGAAGCGGGCATCCTGATCGCGCAGCCGTTCGTGATGGAACTGATCCCGGCATACGGGCCGTCGAACATGTCCGGAACTCTGTTCGGGATGTTCTACCTGGTCTCCGGGGTGGCCGCCGCCGGCGGCAATGCGCTGATCGGATACGGCCTCGACCTGGGCAACGGGTGGCCCGGAGCGCTGGTGTGCGTCGCCCTCGCATGGGGTTCGGCCACCGGGATCTGGCTGTTGCACCGCCGCGGCCTGCTCGCCGACCCGGCCGGAGCGCGGACATGACCGCGGCTGCAGGGGCTCGGAACCTGTTGACGGACAACCCCGCTCTGTACGAGGCACGATTCCCCGACCCGGACCACAGCGCCGCCCGGTTCGTCGACGACATTCTCGCGACCTACCTGACCTCCGACGATCCGGCGCCGCGGACACACCCCGCGACAGTGCTGGACCTGGGCTGTGGCACCGGCCGCGACCTGGGATACCTGGCCCGGCGGGGATACCGCTGCCTGGGCATCGACCAGTCCCCGGCGATGGTGCGGTACGCGCAACAACAGTATCCGGGCGTGAGAGCCGCGGTCGGCGACCTGCGCACCTTCGAGGTCGACGCGAGCGTCGACGCCATCGTCTGCCTCGACAGTGCCCTGCTGTACTGCCACACCGACGTCGAGCTGGAATCGTGCCTGCGCTGCTGCCGCAGGCACCTACGGCCCGGTGGGCTGCTGATCGCGGAAATGCGCAACGGCGCCTTCTTCCTCGGCAACACCGAACTCCTCGACGGGCCCACCCGCTCGTCCTTCTCCTGGCACGGCCACACCTGGCGGGCGGAGACCACCCTGTGGATCGACCACGCGGCGCAGCTGCTACGCCGCCGCCGGCGGTGGCAGATCCCCGAGTCCGCCGAGCCCCTCGTCCAGACCTCGGCGTGGCGGCTGCTGTTTCCGCTGGAGCTGACCGGCCACCTGCAGCGCGCCGGATTCGTGGTGCGGGCACTGTTCGACACACCCGGACCCCGCACCGAGACCGGCTGGCCGGGGCAAGGAACCGATCTCGGCGGTACTGCGCTCTGCGGCGACCGGCTGCACGTGATCGCCGAGGCCGTCTGACTCACCCCCACTCTTCACCCCGACCCGCTCGATCCACTGCCCGAGGAGATACCCCGATGAATCCGATTGCCCTGCCTCCGCATCCGCACCTGAGCCGTCGCTCGTTCCTCGGCCTCGGCGCCGCCGCCGGCGCCGTACTGCTCGGGGCATGCAGCACGAGCGGCGAGACCGCCCCCGCGGCCACCGCCGGGCCCCGGGACGGCGGCCGACTGCGAGCGGTGTTCGCGGGCGGTGGCGCACAGGAGGTGTTGGACCCGCACAAGACCAACCTGTACGCCGACGTCGCCCGCGCGAACGCGCTCTACGACAAGCTCGTCGAATACGGCGACGACCTCGGCCCGGTACCGCGGCTCGCCACCGCCTGGCATCCGAACGCCGACGCGACCACCTGGACGGTGGAGCTGCGCCCGGCGGTCTTCCACGACGGCCGGCCGGTGCGCGCCGCCGACGTGCTGTACTCCTACCGGCGGATCCTGGACCCGGTGAACGCACTGCGCCCGCGGGCCTCTCTCGAGGTGATCGACATCGCCCGCTCCCGCGCCCTCGACGACCACACGATCGAGTTCGTCTGCGCCCGCCCGTGCGGGGAACTGGCGAACGTGCTGGCCGCGTTCGGCGCCTACATCATCCCGGAGGGCACCACCGACTTCAGCCGTCCGATCGGCTCCGGGCCGTTCACGTTCGTCTCGTTCGAACCGGGGCGCTCGCTCGTCACCGCGCGATTCCCCGACTACTGGGACGGTGCCCCCCATGTGGACGAACTCGAGATCCTCACCGCTCCGGACGAGACCGCACGGATCAACGCCCTGCTCGGTGGGCAGGTCGACTACGCCGACGACCTCGGTGTCACCTCGGCGCGCACCTACGAAACCGATGCCCGGATGCAGATCCTGCGGTCGCCGCGCAGCGCGATGTCGGCGTTCGCGATGAAGGTGGACCGGCCCCCCTTCGACAACGTGGATCTGCGGCGGGCGATGTTCGCCCTCGTCGATCGCGACGAGCTGGTCACCACCGTGCTGGGCAGCACCGGTGTGGTCGGCAACGACCTGTTCGGCAAGGACGCCAAGTACTACGCGGCCGACCTGCCGCAGCGCACCCTGGATCTGGACGAGGCCGAGGCCCTGATCCGCAAGGCCGGCGCCCGGAACGCGACCATCGAACTGCAGACCACCGGCGCCACCAACGGCTTCGTCGAGGCCGCCAACATCCTGGCCGAGCAGGCCGGACGCGCCGGACTGAAGATCGATGTGAAAGTCGGTGAGGGATCGACCTATTGGACGCGCACCCTCGACGAGGGTGTGTTGTCGAGTTTCCGCTCCGGGGCCATGCCCATCGAAACGCACCTCGCGCAGCGGATGCTGTCGACCTCGGCGAAGAACTACACCCAGTGGCGCCGCCCCGAGTTCGACGCCTTGTTCGCCACCGCCAGCGAAACCACCGACGAGAACGTCCGGGCCCGCGCATATCAGCAGATGCAGTCGCAGCTCCACAGCGAGGGCGGTCTGCTGGTGTGGGGCTTCTCCGACGGCCTGCACGGGATGGCGCCGCATCTGGCGGGGATGGCCGAGAATGCGCCCAGCAACACCCTCGGGTACGCCCGTTTCGACAAGGCCTGGCTTTCGTGATGCTCGCCCGCTACGCCGGTACCCGCCTCACGGTGGGACTGACCCAGGTGCTGGGCGTACTCGTCGTCGTCTTCGCGATCGCCGCCCTGCTGCCGGGGGACGCTGCGGTGGTGATCGCGGGCGATGACGCAGATCCGCGGCGGATTGCGCAGTTACGCGAACTCCTCGGGCTGGACCGGCCGCTGTCCGTGCAGTTCGGGGACTGGCTGACCGATCTGCTCGGCGGCGACCTGGGCACCTCCGTGGTATCCGGCCGCCCCGTCACCGCGATGCTGGGCTCGGCGCTGGCGCCGACGCTGACCCTCGCCGCCCTGGCGTTCGTGGTGCTGGTCCCGCTGGCACTGCTCCTCGGGGTGGTCGCCGCGGTGCGCCGCGGCCACCGGATCGACCGGGCCGTCACCGCCCTGACCGTAGCGTTCTACGCGGCACCGGAATTCGCGTTGGCGATCGTGCTGGTGGCAGTGTTCGCGGTCGGGCTGGGATGGTTCGCGCCCACCGCGGTCGGCGCCGGTGGTCCGTTGCTGATGCAACCGGAGCTGTGGGTGCTGCCCGTACTGGTGCTGGTGATCCGCCCGGTGTGCTCGCTGTCGCGGTTGGTGCGCTCGTCGCTGATCACCACCCTGGACTCCGAATACATCCGGCACACCCGTCGCCTCGGTGTGCCCGTGCGGCGGGTGATCTGGCGGCATGCCCTGCCGGGCTCGCTCACCCCGGCGACACAGCATCTCGCGCGGGTCGCCGATTGGCTGCTCGGCGGGGTCGTGGTCGTCGAGGCGGTGTTCGCGCTCGGCGGTCTCGGGCAGCTGCTGGTCAGCGCGGTCAGCAGCCGCGACATTCCGCTGTTGATGGGATTGGTGACGGTGTTCGCGGTGATCACGGTGGCGGTGAACACGGTCGCGGACATCGCGGCGTTCCAGCTCAACCCCACGGCCGGATCGGCATCGTGACCGGCTCCACGTTTCTCGAGCGTGCGGGTGGGCGGTCCCGGGTGCGCGTCGGGGCTGCCCTGACGGCGGTCCCGCTCGCGGTCGCGCTGCTGGGGCCCTTGTTCACCGAACCCGGTGCCCGTGGCCCGGCGTTCACCTACGGGGACCAGTGGCTTCTGGGAACCGATTCCGAGGGGCGCGACCTGCTCACGCAGGTCCTGCTCGGGGGGCGTTCGCTGGTGCTGGTGGCCGCGGCGGCCGTGGCCCTGACGTACCTCCTCGCCGTGCCGTGGGGGATAGCTGCCGCGACCGCTCGGGTACCGATCGTCGACGAGATGCTGATGCGCCCCCTGGATCTGCTGCTGTCGCTGCCGTCGATCATGGTGCTGCTGCTGGCCGTGGCGCTCACCGACGCCGACCTGGTCGTTCTGACAGTCACCGTGGCGGTGCTGCTGTTCCCTGATGCGGCGCGTCTGGTGCGGGCGTCGGCGCTGCACACCGCACACCCCGGCCATGGAGGCGCTGCTCCTGCAACGCGAAACCTGGTGGCGCCGGCACCTCGGCTATCTGGGACGATCGCTGCTCCCGGTCCTCGCGGCAGACGCAGGGCTACGGTTCGTCGGGGCGATCTACCTGGTCGCCTCGGCCAGCTTCCTGGGGGTGAGCGCGGACTCCGCCGGCACCGACTGGGCCGTGATGATCGACCGCAACCGCGCGGGCCTCGCCCTCGTCCCGTGGGGTGTCGTCCTGCCCGCGGCCCTGATCATCGCCTTGGCGATGGGGGTGAATCTGCTGTTCGACTCCGGTGCTCGCGCGGCAACACGCGAGGTGTCGACGAGGAAGTGGCGATGACCGAGGTAATCCCCGCGGCCCCGGCCGCCGCTGTGCCCAGCAGCACCATCCGAGTGCGCGGTCTGACCGCACGGACACGGGATCGGCTCCTGGTCGACGGCGTCGACCTGGACATTCCCGCCGGGGTGGTCACCGCGCTCGTCGGGGCTTCCGGGAGCGGCAAGACCACCACCGCGCTGGCATTGATGGGCGAGCGCCGCCCGGGGGTCGACGTGACCACGACCGTTCTGGACACGGGCGGGGCACGGTTCGGGTACGTGCCCCAGCACCCCTCCTCGGCGCTGAACCCGGCCCTGCGGATCGGTACCGTGCTCGACGACATCGCTCGTGCCGGCCGACGGCACGGGCATCCGGTGACCGTGGCCGACGCACTCGAACGTGCGGGATTCGCCGACGATCCGGGCATGCTGCGCCGTTACCCGCATCAACTGTCGGGCGGACAGCAACAACGACTGGTCATCGCCCAGGCTCTGCTGACCGACCCGACATGCCTGATCCTCGACGAACCCACTACCGGGCAGGACCCGGCTCGTCGGACGGCGGTCCTCGACGAGATCACCCGACTTGCCCGGCAGGGCCTGACGATCGTGCTCGTCACCCACGACCTGGACGCGGTCCGCGCGGTCGCCCAGCGTGTGATCGTCATGGGCGGCGGCCGGGTGCTCGAGACCGGTGACGCCGGGATCCTGCCGGTCGCCGCCCCGCGGATCCCGCAGACACGCGCCGACACTGCGGATCGCCGCCCGACCCGGGCCGACGCCCGGTTGATCCTGGACGCCGTCTCGGCGGGGTACCGCAACAACCGGGTTCTGCAACGCTTTTCGCTCTCGCTCCAGCCCGGCGAATGTCTGGCACTTCACGGCCCCTCGGGCTGCGGCAAGACCACCGCGGCCCGGGTCGTCGCGGGCTTGCACCCACCCACGGCCGGACGGGTTCTTCTCGACGGTCACCCGTTGGCCGCATCGGTACGGCGACGGACCCGGCACCAGACGGCGGCGATCGGGTACGTCTTCCAGGACGCCAAGGCGGCCTTCGACCCGTATCGCAGCGTGTGGGAGCAGATCCTGCGCGGTCCGGCACGCCTGCGCGGTGCCACCGGCCCGGAATCGGCCGCGGCGGCCCGTCGCGCGCTCGACCAGGTGGGTCTGGCCGAACGGATCACCCGGCAGCATCCGTCCGCCCTTTCCGGCGGCGAGGCCCAGCGCGCCGCCCTCGCCCGTGGCCTGGCGGTCGAGCCGTCGCTGCTCATCTGCGACGAAGTCACCACGGGACTCGATCCCGCATCCCGACAGCGGGTGCTCGACATCTTGTCCGATCTCGTACGAACACAACGCATATCCCTGCTGATGATCAGCCACGACGGCGCCGTGGTGGATGCGATCTCCGACCGGGTCGTCGACATGACCCTCCCGGCCACGAACGGGGAACCGCCGTGAGCGCGCCTCGCCGCGTCCGTCGCCGAGGAAACGCGGCTGTCTCCGCACCGAGCCCGAACCGGACAAATCACTCGCGTTCGAGGGGCCGGTTGTGTCAGTCTCTCGGACATGACCGTGCACGACGCCCTCACCATCCGTACCGCCACCGACGACGACTGGCCGGCCCTGGAGTTGCTCGACTCGGTGGCGTTCGGGTATCACCCCATCGATGCCGATCGGACACTGCTTCGTCCGATGTTCCGCACGGAGAACATCGTGGTGGCGACCGAGCGGGGCGCGCCGATCGGTCAGGCGCTGTATCTGGACATGGAGATCACTGTGCCCGGCGGGCACCAGGTCCCGGCATGTGGTGTCAGCTGGGTTTCGGTCGCTCCCACGCACCGTCGCCGCGGCGTGCTGCGGTCGATGTTCACCGAGCTGCACCGCCGGATGGAGGCGACCGGGGCACCGCTGGCCGCCTTGACCGCCAGCGACGCCGGCATCTACGGGCGTTTCGGATACGGTCCGGCCACCGTCGCCACCGAGGTCACCGTCGATCGGCGCTTCGCCCGCTTCCGCGAGGACGCCCCCGATCCCGGCGGGGTGGTCCTTGCCGACGCTGCGACGGCGGCGGTCCGGTTGCCGGAACTGTACGACCGGTGGCGGCTGTGCACGCCGGGAGCGCAGGCCCGTCCGAAAGCCGAGTGGGACTACACTTTTGCCGATCCCGAGGAGCGCCGCGACGGCGCCTCGGCGCTGTTCTTCCTCGTTCACCCCGACGGGTACGCCACCTTCCGCCGCAAGGGATCCGACGCCGAGCCGGTCGCGGTGGTCGAGGAGCTGGTCGCGATCACCGACGACGCCCACGCCGCGCTGTGGCGCACCCTGTGCGGACTGGACCTGACCCACCGCATCGAAGCCGTCCAGCATCCCGACGATCCGCTGCGCCTGCTGCTGACCGACTACCGCCTGCCGCGCACGACCGCCCGGGTGGACGAATTGTGGCTGCGGATCATGGACGTGCCGGCCGCGTTGACCGCCCGCGACTATGCCGCCGACCTGGACACCGTGCTGGCGGTCCGTGACCCGTTCCGCAGCGCCGGGGCCACTTTCGCGCTGACGGTCCGCAACGGCCGGGCCCGGTGCGTCCGCACCGACGCGGCGCCGGTGATCACGCTGGACCTGGACGCGCTGTCCGCGTTGTACCTCGGCGCGCACAAGGCCCGCACGTTTGCCGCCGCCGGCCGGGTGGAGGCGCACAGCGCCGGTGACATCGCCGGCCTGGACCGCGCATTCGACGTCGCCCGCCCCGCAACACTGGGCTGGCACTTCTGAATCGAGAGCTGCCCTGTGTCATGTCGACACAGCCTTGTCGACACAGTGTGGGATTCTCATGATCCGGTCGGAATCCTCCGGTTGCGACCTGCACCAGTCGGCAGGCCGGCGACGTCGACGGTGGCCGCCGATGCCGCGGCCAGCCACACCAGCACGAACACTCCCGCCGCCGCCCATGCGGCCACCAGCAGGTCGAACCCTGGCAGACACTGCGTGCCGGTGCGGACGCACTCGCCCCATCCGGCGTCTGCGACCACGCTCCCGGTCACCATCACGATCACCGAGACTACCGCCGCGAGCTCGCCACACCTCCGGACCGCGCGGACCGGCGACGCGTCAGGTCGGCGACGTCGATCGAGCGACGTGTACAGGTCAATCGGCGACCAGTCGCGCCGACCCGTACCGTCCTGCGCCGTGCTCGCGTTGTCGACGGATCACGTAGCAACCCGGAGCGATCCCCGTCGCCCCGTGCTCGGGGTGAAGAAGATACGCCGTCCCGGTGGTCTCGACGATGCCCAGAGCGAGACCCATGGTGTCCCGGACGGGGGTCGTCCACGTGCAGGTGCCCTCGTCGGCGACGAGGGAGTGCGGGTTGCCGCCGGCGGCGCTCCGCAGCAACTCCACTCCCGACCGTGGCACCCGGAGGGAGCGCGCCCACGGTGTGCGTTCGACGGCGGCACCGACCACCGGGTAGGGGATGACGATCAGATCGCCTTGAGCCTGGAGACCACCGGTCACCGGGACGGTGACCTCCCGGTCCAGGTGGTCGAGGACGTCCAACCCGCTGAGAGTCGTGAGATCGGACAGTGTGAGTTCGGACAGTGCGAGTTCGGAATGCATGGGATCACCTTGGTGGAGTTCAGGTTCGGCGAACGAGTTGGGCATAGTCGGTACCGCTGATGCCGTAGGTCCAGCCCGCGGCGTCCAGTGCGGAGGGAACCCAATCGGGGACGTGCAGGCCGTACCGGCGCCGTTGCCCGTCGCGTTCGGCGGAACCGTTGACGACGAGCAGGATCCGGCCGTGCCGACCCCAACCGGTCGGGGATGCATACAGTCCGAGCGTGCATCCCGGGTTTCCCGGATCGTCGGCACGGTCCACGAGTGCGAGCGCAGCCATGTCGATGTACCTGTCCCAGCCGATTCGCTCGATGGCGCATCGGCGGACCTCGATATTGCGCTCGTCGTTGATCCGCTCGACGGTGGGATCGAGGACGACCCAATCGGGAACGATGGTGCCGTGATGCACGAAAACATGGCTGCCGTCCGAGAATTCGAGTGCCGGACGATCGGGGTGGTGTAAGCGGCGTTCGTTGTGGACGCCCTCGGGTGTGGGTTCGGTGTGTAGTGCGGTAGGCCGTTCGGCCATGACGCAGACTCCGCCGAACGCCCACCACCACCCGGTGGCGCGGACCAGTGCGGCCTGAAGATCGAGGAGGTCGTCGTCGCGCGACTCGAAGCTCGCGAGGCCGAAGCGTCGGACCGTGTCGTAGTACGCGACCCGATGTGCCTCCTGTTGCCCGTACCAGGTGACACCGGGAGTCGGGCGCGGCCACAGTGTGCGTATCGCCGTCGCGACACCGACGTACAGAGACGTCCGCAACGAATCCCACACGGCCGCACGAAGGAGCGGGTCCTGCCGCCGAGGTGTGCGGGCGTCCATCCGGTCACGGGACGCGGACCAGAGTGCGGCGATCCCCGCCGAAGGGTGTGCCGGCTTTCCGAAGCGCAGCGGGGGGACCGAGAGGCCTTCGTCGGCAATCGACTGCAGTGCCGCTGGGGGAGAGGGGACCCAGACGAACTCCGGTTCGTCGAATCCCGCTCGTCGGTAGAGCTCTGCGACGGCGGATTCCGCGGCGGGCTGGTCGGAAGGCCTCGTACACAGTCCTTGCGCGAGCCAATGGTCGCGCCGGGCGGACGCGGCGGCGGCAAGGGCGTGCGGATCGGTGATTCCGGTGGACAGGGTGCGGTGCGGAACCGCTGATGAGATCGGCACGGCGCTCACCGGATGGTGGCGGTGGCCGCCTTTCCTGTAGTCATGGTTATCGAGGATGGCACGGGAAGGCTCTGGGCGCAAGCAAGTGTCCCCGCCCAGGCGTTCGGGCGTGGACGAAGACCGACGTTTACGTCATCGGCCGAGCGGGACCGTCGTCGATCGTCGTACGGGACTGCTGCAGAAGGGCATTCTCGGAACTACCGCCGCGACCCGGGCAACGGATCGGCACGCGGGCAACGGCGCCCGCGCGTCAGCCGATCTGCTCGAAGAGCGACACGATGATCCCTTCGGGTCCACGCACGTAGGCCATCCGCACGCTGTTCTCGTACTCGCCGATGCCGCCGACGAGCCCGTAACCGTCCGCAGCCACCGCGTCGACGGCCGCCTGGAGGTCGTCGACCTCGAAGGACACGTTGCGCAGCCCGAGCTCGTTGGGCATCGCCGTGGGTGATCCGGGCCCGTGGTCGGGCGTGACGAAGGTCGCGAGCTCCAGCCGGGTCCCTCCGTCGGGCGGCCGGAGCACGGCGATCTCACAGTGCGCGCCGGGGATGCCGCAGACGGTCTCCACGAACTCGCCCTCCACGGATCCGGTGCCCTCCACCTCGAGACCCAGTCCGACGAAGAACGCCGTCACCGACTCGAGGTCCGCGACGGTGATGCCGATGTGGTCGAAACGTTTCACGTGTGCCATGGGACCCATCCTCCGAGTGTCGTCGTGCCGATGCTGGGACGGAGACGGGTCCGGGATCTCGACATGTTCTTGCCGCAGAGCCGCGGTCGACCCGTGGTATCGAAAGGTCGCTGTTGTCCTGCATGGACCGGACCTCGCCGGTCGTGGGCACGCATCCGGTGTTGTCCCGGGTGCTACCGAACCGGGGAAATGGCACGCGAGCGACCGGGCCGTCCGCGACGTCACCGAGGAGCTCGGCGAGGAGTGATCACCCGGCCGGCGACGGCGGGCGGCTCACAGGCCCTCGGCGCGTAGCCAGGTGCGGAGGCGGCGCCGGGCGTTGGTGTACGGGGAGGAGGTGTTGAGCTGGATCATCCGTCCCGCGGTGTACGTGCGATACCAGGGCGCGCCGTAGAGTTCGTCGTTGTCGAGCCCGCGCACCAGGGCAACGATGCGGTCGTGGGCGGCATCGAGCCGCTGCAGCAGCTGCGGCCACGGTACGTCGGCATGATCGCGGTAGAACTTCTGCGCCAGCGGGCCGAGTCGGTTCCAGGTGAATCCCGGTGCCGGGAGGTGCGGGTCGATGCCGCGAGCGCGGTCGTCGTGCCACGAAACGACCAGTTCGCTCCATCCGATCAGGTACGCCACCAGATCGGCCGGGCTCATCCGGGTTCCGGCGCGGTGCCCGGGCAGCGACGCCTCCCGGGCCCGTTCGGCAGGCACACGCTGCAGCTCGCGCGTGAGCGCGCCGTACGTGTCGGCGAGGGCGTGCAGCAACTCGTCCTTGGTGTGCGGTACCGGCATGCGTGTCTCCGTGTGGCGGGCGGTGGTGCCGGCATGCACGGTATCGGCGACGGTGGGTCTGTGCCCGGCGACGGGCCCGGTCAGACCACCGGCGCCGGGCTCTCGATCCCGAACCGGCCCCGGAAGAACACCATGGGACGCTCCTCGCACACGGTGTCCAGCTCCAGCACCCGGCCGATGATCACGTCGTGGTCGCCGGCGACGTGGACGTCGTGCACCTGCGCGTGCACGCGCATCAGCACGTCCGGCAGCGCCGGCGTTCCCCAGCGGGACACCTCCCAGGCAAGATCCTCGTACTTGCGCCCCCGGCTCGAGCCGAACCGGGCGCACAGGTCGGACTGGTCCTCGCGGAGCACGTTGACGCTGAACCGCCCCGTCGCCCGGATCCGGGGCCACGCGCGGCCGCGGTGGTCGGCGCAGAACAGGATGAGCGGCGGCTCGAGCGACGCCGAGGCGAACGACTGGCACGCGAACCCCACCGGGCCCTCGTCGTCCAGTCCCGTCACCACCGTGACCCCGGTGGCGAACTGTCCCATCACCCGGCGCATGTCCTCCGGGCTGGGCGCGTCGGCTGTCGATGGTGCGAGGGTCGTCGTCTCGAGGGGCATGAGTCCACCTCCGGGTCGTGGGGACGGATCGGCGTGATCACTGGTCGATGGGCGACGCTAGGTCAGGGCCGGGGCGGTCCGAGCGAGCGTCCCGCTGAGCGGACGGGGTCGGCGGCGCCGCCGTCGACCGAGCGGTGATCTCGCTGAACGGGATGGTGTATGGCCGTCGTCGATCAGGGCTGGCAGCCTGCGGTTCGAATGGGCGGTGTGCCCGGCACCACGGCGACGAACAGGGACGACGATGACCGAAGTGAGCTACGAGGGGACCCTGAAGGAACTTCCCACCGATCAGGGTGTGCTGCGCTACCACGAGGCCGGCGACGGACCGCCGCTGCTGCTGCTGCACGGCTCCGGCCCGGGGGTGACGGGGTGGCGCAACTACCGCGGCGTCCTCGCCGACTTCGCGCGGCACTTCCGCTGCCTGGTGCTCGAGTTTCCCGGTTTCGGCGTCAGCGACCCCGGCGACGGCCATCCGATGGCGATGGCGCAGGGGGCCGTGGGCACCTTCCTCGACGGCCTCGGTCTCGGTGCGGTGGACATGGTCGGCAACTCGATGGGCGGGATCGTCGCCGCCAAGGTCGCCATCGACGAGCCGCACCGCGTGCGCAGGCTCGTCACGATCGGCGGGATGGGCAAGAACGTCTTCGCGCCCGGACCGGGCGAGGGCATCAAGCTGCTCATGGAGTTCACCGACAACCCCACCCGCGAGGGCCTCGTCCGCTGGCTGCAGTCCATGGTCTACGACCCCGCCGTGGTCACCGACCAGCTCGTCGAGGAACGCTGGGCGCTCGCCACCGAACCGAAGACCCTCGAGATCGCCCGCCGGATGTACAGCTCGAAGGCGTTCGCCGCCGGCGCCGCCGCGGCGGCCGCCTCGAACGTCACCCCGTACTGGGCGCAGCTGCACAAGATCACCGCGCCCACCCTGCTGACGTGGGGCCGCGACGACCGGGTCAGCCCCGTGGACATGGCGATGCTGCCCATGCGCGACATCCCGAACTGCGAGCTGCACACGTTCCCGAAGTGCGGGCACTGGACGATGATCGAAGCCCGCGACGCGTGGCTGTCGGCGGTCCTCGCGTTCCTGCTGCGCGACGACGATCGCAGCTAGCCCACGATCCCGCTGAGCGGGAAGACTTCCGTCCTCCCACCTGCGCATATGCCACCTTCGAGACAACCGATCGGCGCGACGACGCGCGGATCATCGACCAGTTCCAGGAGTGCACGATGCTCGACGGTTCCCGGCGACTCGCCGCCGCCGATCTTCTGTGGGCCGCCGAGCGCGACCGCGCCGCGATCGCCCCGCTGACGGAGACCTTCCCCGACATCGACGTGGTGGATTCGTACGAGATCCAGCTGATCAACATCCGCCGCCGGCTCGAGGCGGGCGCCACCGTCTACGGCCACAAGGTCGGCCTGTCGTCCGAGGTCATGCAGAAGATGATGGGCGTGGACGAGCCCGACTACGGACACCTGCTCTCGACGATGGTGTACGCCGAGGACGAGCCCATCGACACGGCGCAGTTCTGCTACCCGCGCATCGAGGTCGAGATCGGCTACGTCCTCGGCGAGACCCTCCCCGGCGAGGACTGCACCGAGGCGGACGTGCTCCGGGCGACCGAGTACATCGTCCCGAGCATCGAACTCATCGACTCGCGCATCGTGGACTGGCGGATCGGGTTGGCGGACACGATCGCCGACAACGCCTCGTCCGCGGGAGTGATCCTCGGGGCGGGCCGCATCGAACCGGACCGGGTCGACATCGGAGCGATCTCGGCGGTGCTGTACCAGGGCGACGAGGAGATCGCGCGCGGCGAGGCGGCGGCGGTACTGGGCGACCCGACCCGTGCCGTCGCGTGGCTGGCCCGCAAGGTGGCGAGCTTCGGGGTGCGGCTCGAGGCCGGGCACGTGATCCTGCCCGGCTCGTGCACCCGCGCCGTCGATGCCCGCCCGGGCGACGTCTTCCGCGCTGATTTCAGCGACATCGGCTCTGTCTCAGTAGAATTCAAGTAAGGAAGTGCACCAGTGACGAAGGCTACCGCCGCGATCGTCGGGCCGGGCAACATCGGCACCGACCTGATGTACAAACTGCTGCGCTCGGACGTCATCGAGCCGCGGTGGATGATCGGTGTCGACCCCGGCAGCGAGGGTCTCGCCCGCGCGGCGACCGAGGGCCTGGTCGCGAGCCACGAGGGGGTGGACTGGCTGCTGGCCCAGGACGAGCGGCCCGACGTGATCTTCGAGGCCACCTCGGCCTACGTGCACCGCGCGAACGCACCCCGCTACGCCGAACTCGGCATCCAGGTCGTCGACCTCACCCCGGCCGCCCTCGGGCCGGCCGTCGTGCCCGCCGTGAACATGGGCGAACACGAGGACGCACCGAACGTCAACCTCATCACCTGCGGCGGCCAGGCCACGATCCCGATGGTGCACGCCGTCTCCCGCGTCACCGAGGTCGAGTACGCCGAGATCGTCGCGAGCGTCGCCTCCCCGTCGGCCGGCCCCGGAACCCGCGCCAACATCGACGAGTTCACCATCACCACCAGCCGCGGCATCGAGACGATCGGCGGCGCCCGCAAGGGCAAGGCCATCATCATCCTCAACCCGGCCGAGCCGCCGATGCTCATGCGCGACACCGTGTTCTGCTCGATCCCCGAGGACGCCGACCGCGACGCGATCGCCGCGTCGATCCACGAGGTGGTCGCCACGGTGCAGGGCTACGTCCCCGGCTACCGCCTGCGCGCCGAGCCGCAGTTCGACGACCCCACCCCGATGAGCGGCGGACGCGCCCGCGTGGCGATCTTCCTCGAGGTCGAGGGCGCCGGCGACTTCCTGCCGCCGTACTCGGGCAACCTCGACATCATGACCGCGGCCGCCACGAAGGTGGGCGAGAGCTTCGCGGCCAAGCTGCTCACCGCCCGCGTGTAGAACCCCACCGCAGACCGTACTTTCGAAGGAACACAGTCGATGCCCTACAGCGCAGATCTCGACATCCGGATCACGGACTCGTCGTTGCGTGACGGCTCCCATGCCAAGCGTCACCAGTTCACCGTCGAGGACGTGCGCTCGATCGTCGGTGCACTCGACGCCGCCGGTGTGCCCGTCATCGAGGTCACCCACGGCGACGGCCTCGGCGGCTCGTCGTTCAACTACGGCTTCAGCCGCACCCCCGAGCAGGAGCTCATCAAGGCGGCCGTCGAGACCGCGACGCAGGCGAAGATCGCGTTCCTGATGCTGCCGGGGCTCGGGGTCCGCTCGGACATCCGCGAGGCCGCCGACAACGGCGCGTCGATCTGCCGGATCGCCACGCACTGCACCGAGGCCGACATCTCCGCCCAGCACTTCGGGCTGGCCCGCGAGCTCGGTCTCGAGACCGTCGGATTCCTGATGATGTCGCACAGCCAGCCGCCCGAGGTGCTCGCGAAGCAGGCGCGCATCATGGCCGACGCCGGCTGCCAGTGCGTGTACGTCGTCGACTCGGCCGGCGCCCTCGTCCTCGAGGGAGTCTCCGACCGGGTCGCGGCTCTCGTCGCCGAGCTCGGCGACGACGCGCAGGTCGGTTTCCACGGGCACGAGAACATGGGGCTCGGCGTGGCGAACTCGGTGCTCGCGGTGCGTGCCGGCGCACTGCAGATCGACGGCTCCACCCGCCGGTTCGGTGCCGGCGCGGGCAACACCCCCGTCGAAGCGTTCGTCGCCGTCGCCGAGAAGCTCGGTATCCGAACGGGTATCGACACCCTGAAGATCATCGACGCCGCCGAGGACGTGGTGCGGCCGATCATGGACGGCGAGTGCCTCCTCGACCGGATGTCGCTGACGATGGGGTACGCCGGCGTGTACTCGAGCTTCCTCAAGCACGCCGCCACCCACGCCGATCGGTACGGGGTCTCCGGCGCGGAGATCCTCATCGAGGCCGGCCGCCGCAACCTCGTCGGGGGCCAGGAAGACCAACTCATCGAGATCGCCGTCGGTCTCGCCGCCCAGAAGTAGACCCTCGGGTCCCGAGCAGAGAGCTGACAGTCATGGGCCAGGTTTTGGACAACATCATCCAGTACGCGGACGAGATCCGCGCCGAGGGCGCCGAGGGCGACAAGCTCATGCGCCTGACCGACAACAACGCCAAGCGGCTGCGTGACGCCGGTGTCATCCGCATGCTGCAGCCCAAGGAGCACGGCGGCCTCGAGGTCCACCCGCGCGAGTTCGCCGAGACCGCGATGGCGATCGGCGCAATGGACGGCGCCACCGGATGGGTCGCCGGCATCGTCGGCGTGCACCCGTGGGAGCTCACGTTCTTCGATCCGAAGGCGCAGAACGAGATCTGGGGCGAGGACCCCGACATGTGGATGGCCTCCCCGTACGCGCCGATGGGTGTCGCGGTTCCGGTCGACGGTGGCTACATCCTCAACGGCCGCTGGTCGTTCTCCTCGGGCACCGACCACTGCGGCTGGATCATGATCGGCGCCGCGGTGGGCGACAAGGACGGCAACCGGCTGAACCCGCCGCAGGTCCTGCACGTGCTGCTGCCGCGCTCGGACTACGAGATCGACCAGGACAGCTGGAACGTCGTGGGCCTGCGCGGCACCGGCTCGAAGGATCTGATCATCGAGGACGCCTTCATCCCCACCTACCGCACCCTCGACGCCGACGTCGTCCTCAGCGGCAACGGCTGGCGGCACGCCGGGCGCGACGAGACCCTCTACAAGTTCCCGTTCTCGTGCATCTTCCCGCTGGGCATCACCTCGTCGCTGATCGGCATGGCCGAGGGCGCGCTCGCGTGCTACATCGCGGCCCAGAAGGAGCGCGTCGCGGTCACCGGTATCCCGATCAAGGAGGACCCGTACGTCCTCTATGCCCTCGGTGAGGCGGCCGCCGAGATCGCCGCGTCGCGCGCCGCGATCCTCGAGACCGTCGACCGCTTCTGGGACAAGACGGACAAAGGCCAGGAGGTCACCTTCGACGAGCGTGCCATCGGGCGCCGCACCCAGACCGCTGCCGCGTGGCGGGCCGTCCGCGCCGTCGACGAGATCTTCGCCCGCGCCGGTGGTGGCGCGATGCACCTGAAGTTCCCGATGCAGCGTTTCTGGCGCGATGCGCACGTCGGTCTGTCGCACGCGATCCACGTCCCCGGCTCGATCTTCCACGCGTCTGCGCTGACCCAGCTCGGCGGCGAGCCGCAGGGTGTCCACCGCTCGATGATCTAGCTCTCCCGCGAACGTCCCGGAAGGAACACATATGACGGATATTCGAGGACTCGGATACCTCCGGATCCAGACCACCGACGTCGCGCGCTGGCGTGAACTCGTCGTCGACGGCCTCGGCATGGCCGTCGGTTCCGGCCCCGAACCGGACGGCCTCTACCTGCGGGTCGACGAGCGGCGGGCACGCCTGATCGTGCTGCCCGGCGAATCCGACAAGGCACTCGCGGTGGGCTGGGAGGTGCGCGATCAGTTCGCCCTCCAGCGGGTCCGCGAGACCGTCGAGAAGGCGGGCGTCACCGTCGACGTCCTCTCCCAGGAGGAATGCGACTACCGCGACGCCGAGCAGGTCATCGCGTTCGACGACCCGATCGGCACCCGCGTCGAGGTGTTCTTCGGCCCGGTGCTCGATCACAGCCCCGTCGTCACCCCGCACGGCGGCCGGTGGGTCACCGGCGAGCAGGGCCTCGGCCACGTCGTGCTGCCCGCCACCGATTTCGACGCGGCGCATGCCTTCTACACCGAGGTGCTCGGCTTCCTGCCGCGCGGCGCGATCCGGCTCCAGGCTCCCGGCCCGGCGCGGCGCGTGCGCTTCCTCGGCGTGAACCAGCGTCACCACAGCCTGGCCCTGTGCCCGGCGCCGCCGACCGAGGAGCCCGGCCTCGTGCACCTGATGACCGAGGTCGACACCCTCGACGCCGTCGGTCAGGCACTCGACCGCGTACGTAAGCTCGGGTTCTCCATCTCCTCGACGCTGGGCCGGCACACGAACGACAAGATGGTCTCGTTCTACGTGCGCGCGCCGGGCGGCTGGGACCTCGAGTTCGGCACCGAGGGAATGCTCGTCGACGAGGCGTACTACACGGCCGAGGAGATCACCGCCGACAGCTACTGGGGCCACGACTGGTCCGGGTCCGAGCCGCTGGCGGCGTTCAGCCCGAAGTCCTAGCTCGCAGAGGAAACACGAACAAAGGCCCGGCCGGGGATCACCCCGGCCGGGCCTTCGTCGTCGAGCCCTGGTGCTGGGCCGCACCTCGCACGGCATGGTTCCTGCCGTGCTGCTCGGCGTCGTCGCGACGCTGCTCGCGACGAATTTGTCGGTGCGGCTGCGACGGTGCGCCCGCGCCGCGATCTGTCATGGCTCGTCGTGATCGTCGGCTACGGCTGCGCCATGACCCCGGTGCGCCTGCAGGACAGGATCGTCGGTGCTCTGCGCGGAACGCAGTGCCGGTCCGCGCCTACCGACGACGCACCGAGCTCGCAGGTCCCGCCGGCGCGGCAGTCGACCCGGCCGGTGCTCCGACCCGCACAGAAACGAACTGCCCACACGCCGTGCTCGGCGGGTGGGCAGTGCGGATACGAGAACCGATCGGGCCGGCCGTCCTGCGCAGCAAGTCGACGGTGGACCGACTGTCATGGAATGTGCGCAGTCCGGCCGACCCGATCGTGTGTAAGGTACCCCCGCGTCGGTGCTTTCACACCGACGCCCCGGAAATCCGTTCGGTCAGCTCCTGTTCAGCAGCTTGCGCATCGCCTCGGCCGCGCCCCGGACGAGCTTGTCGCGGGGGAACCCGCTGCGCTTGACCGCGGCGTCGTAGTTGCCGCCGGCCACCCACACCGGCCCGTCGGTGAGGTGTTGGAGGCCCTCCCGGGCCACCTCCTCCGGCTCGGCGACGAGCATGCCGGGGATGTCGAAGTTCAGCCCGGCGCGGATCATCGCCGGGGTGCGGGTCACACCGAGGACGAGTTCGACGACGTGCACCCCGTGCGGGGCGAGTTCGAGCCACAGGCTCTCGGCGAACACGCGACTGAACGCCTTGGACGCCGCGTAGATGCTCTGGTGCTCGGACCCCATGTAGCCGGCGAGCGAGCCGAGCAGCATGATGCCGCCGCGCCCGCGCTCCTTCATCTTCGACCCGAACAGGTGCGAAAGTTCCAGCTGCCGATCGATGTTGAGGGTGATCACGCCACGGAAGCCGTCGAGGTCGCCGGAGACGAACTCGTGACCGTAACTGTTGGCGCCGGCGTTGAAGATGAGCAGACCCACCTCGACGTCGGCGGTCGCCCGCCGGAGCTGCTCGACCGCGTCGTCGGCGAGCAGATCGAGCGCGAGGGTGCGCACCTCGACCCCGTTGCCGCGGACCTTCTCGGCGGTCTCCTCGAGCGGGCCGGGCTTGCGGGCGACGAGCACCAGGTTCAGCCCCGCCTTGCTGAGCTCGTCGGCGAACGCGGCACCGACGCCCTCGGAGCCGCCGGCGATGACGGCCCACGAGCCGTACTGCTTGACGTCGATCACGAAAGTTCCTTTCCGGCTGACTTACTGGATGATCGGCCCCGGGACCGGGGTGTCGTCGAGGACGGTGAGGCGGCCTTCGGTCGCGGCCCACGTGATCGTCTCGGCGAGCTTCGCGCAACCACGGCGCGGCGCCCCGGGCCGGGAGTCCTGCCCACCCTGCTCACGCATCTCCGGGCACCGAGACCGCGCCTCCTCGTTCCACTGGACGGAGGTGTGCTCCCAGCTGTTCTTGGCGACGAGAACCCGGGCGCCGCACTCAGTGCACTGCAGGGGTTGCATCGGTGGTCGCCGCCTCCTCGGCTGCCGTCTTGCGGGCGAGGTTCTCCTCGACCTCCTTCATCCACGCCGCCACGGGGCGGGTGGTGTCCATCTCGAACTCGAACCGCTCGGTCATCTCCGGCTTGACGTCGGCGGCGTCCACGTAGAACTGCTCGTACCAGCGGCGCAGCTGGTAGACCGGGCCGTCCTCGTCGCACAGCAGCGGATTCTCGATGCGCGTCTTGTTCTTCCAGATCTCGACGTCCTGCTCGAAGCCTCGGGCGATGAAGTCACCGAACTTGCGGGCCGTCTCGTCGGCCGAGTCGCCGAGGGCGTCCGACTTTTTCACGATGATCCCGTACATCAGGACGAACTTGTTCTCGGTGACGGGGTAGTGGCAGTTGAGCAGCACCGAGTCGATGTCGTAGCCCTCGTACTTGTACTGCAGGTCGTCGATCATGAACGACGGACCGAAGTACGCCGCCTCGGAGCGGCTGCCGACGAGCTTCGGCTGGCCGTCGGCGTGCGGCCGCATGTCCTCGCGCGCCTGACCGTGCATGATCTGCGTCGCGACGTGGCCCTCGAAGATGTTCTTGAAGTACGTGGGGAACGAGTAGTGCACGTAGAAGAAGTGCGCCATGTCGACGATGTTGTCGATGATCTCGCGGCAGTTGGTGTCGACCTCGGTGGTGTACCAGACCCAGTCGGTCCACTCGTCGCTCGTCGCGCCCTCGATGCGGGGGATGGTGACGTCGGCGGGCGGCGGGTTGCCCTCGGGATCGTGCCAGACGAACAGCATTCCGTCCTGGTCGAGGGTGTGCCACGCGCGGGTCTTCGCGATCGGCGGAACGCGCCGCGCGTAGGGGATCGACGTGCACCGGCCGTTGCCGCCCCAGCGCCAGTCGTGGAAGGGGCAGGCCACCGAGTCGCCCTTGATCGTGCCCTGGCTGAGGTCGCCGCCCATGTGCCGGCAGTACGCGTCGAGGATCTTCAGGTTGCCGCTGCTGTCGGCGAACACCACGAGCTTGGTGCCGAAGGCGTGGACCGAATGCGGCTTGCCGTCCTTGAAGGACTCGGACAGGCCCAGGCAGTGCCAGCCCCGGGCGAACCGGGTGGGCGCGGCACCGGCCACGATCTCGCGAACTTCGACGTCGTCGGACTTGCTGGAGCTCACTGTCGTCCGTCCTTTCGGAGGAAATGTCGTATCGGATGGAGCACCTCGGTGCTGTGCGCGGGTGGGCCGGGGGACGGCAGCCGCCTGCGACCTGTGGGATCGACGCTAGGTGAGGCCGGTCACCGGGGGTGCGGCGATCCCACTGTCCGGGACACGTTCCGGCGGGCCGCGGCGACGGCGCCGCACGATGGGGGAGCCCGTACCCGCCCCGGTCACGAAGGAGTGACGCCGATGCCCGACGACGTGCTGACGAAGGTGCGCGAACTGCTGCCGTCCATCGCGGAGCGCGCGCAGACGGTCGACGACTCGCGCCGGGTGCCGGACCAGACCGTGCAGGACCTGGCCGCGGCGGGGGTGTTCCGGATGCTGCAGCCCGCCCGGTACGGCGGTCTCGAATGCGACCCCGTGCGCTTCTACGAGGTGGTGCGGGAGATCTCGGGGGCCTGCGGGTCGACGGGCTGGGTGACGTCGATCCTCGGGGTCCACTCCTGGCACCTGGGCCTGTTCGACCCGCAGGCCCAGGACGACGTGTGGGGGCAGGACGATTCGACGCTGCTGTCCTCGTCGTACGCGCCGGTCGGCGAACTCGTCCCGGTCGACGGCGGTTTCCGGCTGTCGGGCAACTGGCGGTTCTCGTCCGGGTGCGAGCATGCGACCTGGGCGTTGCTCGGGGCACTCGTCGTCGGTGCCGAGGGCCGGCCGGTGGACTTCATGACCGTCCTGGTGCCGCGCAGCGACTACCGGATCCTGGACGTGTGGGACGTCGTGGGCATGCGCGGAACCGCCAGCAACGAGATCTCCGTCGACAAGGCGTTCGTGCCGCACCACCGCACGGTGCGCAACTACGACCTGGCGCAGCTGCGTGCCCCCGGCCACGCGGTGAACCCGGGACCGTTGTTCCGGCTGCCGTTCGCCGCGATCTTCACCACCGCCGTCGCCGCGCCGGTGATCGGAACGGTCGCCGGGTGCTACGAGCAGTATCTGGGGGCGATGCGGAACCGGGTGCGGTTGAGCCTGGGCGGGGGCCGGTTCGCCGAGGACCAGTTCGCGCAGGTCGCCGTCGCCCGGGCCGCCTCGGAGATCGACGCGGCGATCCTCCAGACGGACCGCAACATCCGGGAGTTGTACGAGCTGGCGGTGGCGGGGCAGCCGCTGCCGACGCGGCTGCGGCTGCGGCTGCGCCGCGACCAGGTGCGGGGCACCGAGCGTGCCGTCGAGGCGATCGATCTGCTGTTCAAGACCTCGGGCGGCAACTCGCTCGGCCGGGGGACCCCCGTCGAGCGGGCGTGGCGTGACGCACACGCGGGCAGCGTGCACGTCGCCAACGATCCCGAACGCGCCCTCGCGATGTACGGACGGGGCGCATTCGGCCTGCCGGTGGAGGACAACCTGATCTGAGCCGCCACCTGCTGGAACGAGGGGCGCCCGGGATCGCTGTATCCTCCCTCTCGTGCGCCGAGCACGCGCGCGTCCCACTGAGCGGAAGATCTCCGGCGGCTCGGCGCGGAACGCGGGATGCTGGGCGGCGCGGCATCGCCGCAGAGACGAGACGACGGAGGAGGACCCCCGTGCCCAGAGTTGCCGAAGCGCGGGACGCCGCGGAGCCGACGTCCGCCGAGCAGCGCGCGCGGTTCGGGCGCATCCTCGACGCCGCTGCGAGCCTGGCGACCGAGAAGGAACTCGAACGGGTGCAGATGCACGAGGTCGCGAAGATGGCCGGCGTCGCCATCGGCACCCTGTACCGGTACTTCCCGTCCAAGACGCACCTGTTCGTGGCGGTCATGGTCGATCAGATCGATCAGATGAGCGAGCGGATGGCCCAGCGCACCAATCCGGACGCCACCCCGCAGGAGGCCGTCTACGAGGCGCTCGTGCGGGCGACGCGGGCGCTGCGGCGACGGCCGTTGCTGGCGACGGCGATGATCCAGTCCACGAGCACCGCCAAGGCCACCTCCATTCCCGACGTCGCGAAGATCGACCACCGCTTCCGCGAGGTGCTCTATCGGGCGGCCGGACTCGAGTACGTCACCGAACGGGACGCGACGCTGGTGCGGGTCCTCGAGCAGGCGTGGTTCGGGATCATCCAGTCCAGTCTCAACGGCCGGATCTCGGTTCCCGACGCGGAGTCCGACCTGCGGGTGGCGTGTGAGCTGCTGCTCGCGGGCCTGTCGAACGCGAGCCCGGCGAACGCGAGCCCGGCACCCTCCGTCTGACCTCCCCGGTCGCGCACCCGTGTCTCGAACCTCGGCGTGCCTGCGTAACTGAAATGAATTCTTATTCCATCCGTGGGGCGTAGAGCTGCATAAGGTCCGAAATAGGCCATTGCCGTGGCGTAAGAAATGGAATACATTCCAAAAGTGAACGCGTTCCGGTTCTGTGCGCCGGCGCGTCCCATCGACACCTGCCCAGCACTCATGTTCCGAGGAGCCAGCTCATGACCGACGTAGTCATCGTCGACGCGGCCCGTACCCCCGTCGGCCGCCGCCGCGGCGCCCTGTCCGGTCTGCACCCGGCCACCCTGCTCGGCACCGCCCAGCGCGCCGTCCTCGAGCGCACCGGCCTCGCCCCCGACCAGGTGGGCCAGGTCGTCGGCGGCTGCGTCACCCAGGCCGGCGAACAGTCCAACAACGTCACCCGGCAGGCGTGGCTGCACGCCGGCCTGCCCTACACGACGGCCGCCACGTCGATCGACTGCGCGTGCGGCTCCTCCCAGCAGGCCGTCCACATCGTCGCCGGCCTCATCGCCTCCGGCCAGATCACCGCCGGCATCGGCTGCGGCGTCGAATCCATGAGCCGGGTCTTCCTCGGCCAGGCCCTCACCTCCGAGACCGGCAGCCCCTACCCGGACGACTGGACCATCGACATGGGCGACCAGTTCACCTCCGCCGAGCGCATCGCCGCCAAGCGCGGCATCAAGCGCGGCGACACCGACGCCTTCGGTCTCGAGTCGCAGCGCCGCGCCGCCGCCGCCTGGGCCGAGGGCCGGTTCGACCGCGAGATCGTCCCCACCGAGGCGCCCGTGCTCGCCGACGGCGTGCCCACCGGTGAAACCACCGTCGTCACCCGCGACGGCGGCCTGCGTGAGACCACCGCCGAAGGCCTGGCCGCGCTGAAGCCGGTCGTCGAGGGCGGCATCCACACCGCGGGCTCCGCGTCGCAGATCAGCGACGGCGCCGCCGCGGTCCTGCTCACCAGCGCCGAGCGCGCCCAGGAACTGGGCCTGCGGCCCCGTGCCCGGATCGTCGCCTCGGGCATGGTCGGGTCCGACCCGTACTACCACCTCGACGGCCCGATCGACGCCACCCGCCACGTGCTCGGCAAGGCCGGGATGACGCTGGACGACATCGATCTCGTCGAGATCAACGAGGCGTTCGCGGCGGTCGTCCTGTCGTGGGCGCAGGTGCTCGACGCCGACATGTCCAAGGTCAACGTCAACGGTGGCGCCATCGCCCTCGGCCACGCCGTCGGGTCGACCGGTGCCCGGCTCCTCGCCACCGCCCTGCACGAGCTCGAGCGGTCCGACCGGTCGACGGCACTGGTCACCATGTGCGCGGGCGGCGCACTGTCCACCGCCACCGTCATCGAACGCATCTGACCACCACCATCGAATTCGCGAGGCCGACATGACCATTGGACTGACAGACGAGGACCGCGACCTGCGCGACGCGGTGCGCGGCTGGGCCGCCCGCCACGTCACCGCCGACGTGGTGCGCCAGGCCGTCGAAGCCAAGACCGACACCCGTCCCGCGTTCTGGGGCTCGCTCGCCGAACTCGGTGTGCTCGGGCTGCACCTGCCCGAGGAGGTCGGCGGCGCCGGCTTCGGTCTGGTCGAACTCGCGGTGGTCATCGAGGAACTGGGCCGGTCGATGGTGCCCGGCCCGTTCCTGCCGACCGTGCTGACCGCCGCGGTGCTGCGCGAGGCCGGCCGCACCGCCGAACTCGCCGGTCTCGCGGACGGCGCCACGCTCGCCGGCGTCGCCCTCGACCCGGGCACGTTGCGGGTGGGGCGCGGCTCGGCCGGCACCACCCTGTCCGGACGGTCCGGATTCGTCCTCGGCGGCCACACCGCCGACGTGCTGCTCGTCGCGGCCGAGGACGCCGGCAACCGCGCCTGGGTGCTGCTGCACCGCGACCGGGTCGACGTCGAGGATCTGCCCAGTCACGACGTGGTGCGCGGCAATTCGCAGTTCGAGGTGGACCGTCTGGCGCTCGGCGCCGACGACGTGCTGCGGATCGACCCGCAGCGCGTCACCGATCTCGCGGCCGCCCTGTTCGCGGCCGAGGCGTCGGGCATCGCGGACTGGTGCGTGCGCACCGCCGCCGAGTACGCCGCGGTGCGCCGCCAGTTCGGCCGCCCGATCGGCCAGTTCCAGGGCGTCAAGCACCGCGCCGCACGCATGCTCGCACTCGCCGAGCAGGCCCGCGTGTGCGCGTGGGACGCCGCCCGCGCCCTGACCCCCGGCGGTGTCGACGCCGACGAGGCGTCCCTCGCGGCCGCCGTCGCCGGCGCCACAGCCCCCGAGGCCGCGTTCGCCGTGGCCAAGGACTGCATCCAGATTCTCGGCGGCATCGGCTACACGTGGGAACACGACGCGCACCTGTACCTGCGCCGCGCCCAGTCGCTGCGGATCCTGCTCGGTTCCACCGCGTCGTGGCGCCGGCGGGTCACCGACCTCACCCGCGGCGGCACCCGCCGCGTCCTCGGCATCGACCTGCCGCCGGAGGCGGAGCGGATCCGGGACGAGGTGCGCGGCGAACTCGCGCCCGCCGCCACGCTCGACGGCGCCGAACGCACCACGTACCTCGCCGAGAAGGGCTACACCGCACCGCATCTGCCCGCGCCGTGGGGCAAGGGCGCCGACGCGGTCACCCAGCTGGTGATCGCCGAGGAACTGCGCGCGGCGAGCCTGAGGCCGCACGACATGATCATCGGCAACTGGGTGGTGCCGACCCTGATCGAGCACGGCAGCCCGGAGCAGCTCGAGCGGTTCGTGCCGCCGTCGCTGCGCGGCGACATCGTCTGGTGCCAGCTGTTCTCCGAGCCCGGCGCGGGCTCGGACCTGGCGTCGCTGACCACGAAGGCCACCAAGATCGACGGCGGGTGGATCCTGCAGGGGCAGAAGGTGTGGACCTCGATGGCCCGCGACGCCCACTGGGGCATCTGCCTGGCCCGCACCGACGCCTCCGCTCCCAAGCACAAGGGCTTGTCGTACTTCCTCGTCGACATGCGCGGCAGCGAGGGTCTCGACATCCGCCCGCTGCGCGAGATCACCGGCGAGGCGCTGTTCAACGAGATCTTCATCGACAACGTCTTCGTCCCGGACGAGTGCCTCGTCGGCGAGCCCGGCGACGGCTGGAAGCTCGCCCGCACCACCCTCGCCAACGAACGCGTCTCCCTCTCGCACGACTCGTCCCTCGGCTCCGGCGGCGAGGCCCTGCTCGATCTGGCCGCCGAACTGCCCGGCGGACTCGACGACGAACAGGCCACCGTCCTCGGGAAGGTGCTGTGCGACGCGCAGACCGGCGGGCTGATGGCGTTGCGCACCACGCTGCGCTCCCTGGCCGGTGCCCAGCCCGGTGCCGAGTCCTCGGTCGCGAAGCTGCTCGGCGTCGAGCACATCCAGCAGGTGTGGGAGGTCGCGATGGACTGGGCCGGACCGCGTGCCCTGCTCGGCGCGCAGGACCGCCGGTCGGCGACGCAGATGTTCCTCAACTCCCAGTGCATGTCGATCGCCGGCGGCACCACCAACGTTCAGCTCAACATCATCGGGGAGCGCCTGCTCGGCCTGCCCCGCGACCCCGAGCCCGGGAAGTGAGCACCGCCGTGACGTCGGCGCGGCAGGGACGCCGCGTGTTCGTCGTCGGCGTGGGGATGACGAAGTTCGAGAAGATCGAGACCAGCGGCCGGGAATACCCCGAGATGGTCCGCGAGGCCGTCGACATGGCCCTCGGCGACGCCGGCATCGGCTACGGGCGGGTGCAGCGGGCCGCCGTCGGTTACGTGTTCCAGCCGTCCACCGCCGGTCAGCGCGCCCTGTACGAGGTGGGACTGACCGGCATCCCGATCGTCAACGTCGACAACAACTGCGCCACCGGCTCCACGGCGCTGATGACGGCGCGGGACTGGGTGCAGGGCGGGCAGGCCGACGTCGCGCTGGCCGTCGGGTTCGAGAAGATGACCCGCACCTCCCTGACCGGCACCGGCGAACTGCCGAAGGTCACCACGCTCGACCACCACCTGAACGTCATGACCGACCTGCACGAGTGGGGCACCGGCCCGATGACCGCCCAGCTGTTCGGCAACGCCGCGGTCGAGCACATGGAGCGCTACGGCACCACCGCCGAGCAGATCGCCGCCGTGGCGGTGAAGAACCACCGGCACTCGGTGCACAACCCCTACGCGCAGTTCCGCGACGAGTACACCCTCGAACAGGTGCTGGGCGACAAGATGATCCACGCGCCGCTCACCCGCTCGCAGTGCTCGCCCACCTCCGACGGCGCCGGCGCGGCGGTCCTGGTGAGCGAGGCCTTCGTGCGCGAGCACGGCCTCGAGGACCGGGCCGTCGAGATCGTCGCGCAGGCGTTGACCACCGACACCGGCGAATCGTTCGACAGCCGCTCGATGATCGACGTCGTCGGCGCCCCGATGACGGGAGCGGCCGCCGCCCGGGTGTTCGCCGAGTCCGGGCTCACCGTCGACGACGTCGACGTGATCGAACTGCACGACTGCTTCGCCATCAACGAGATCATCACCTACGAGGGGCTCGGGCTGTGCAGCCCCGGCGAGGGCGGCAAGCTCGTCGAGTCGGGTGCCACCACCCACGGCGGCCGGTGGGTGGTCAACCCGTCGGGCGGCCTGCTCTCCAAGGGCCATCCCCTCGGCGCCACCGGCCTGGCCCAGTGCGCCGAACTCACCTGGCAGCTGCGCGGCGAAGCCGGCGGCCGTCAGGTCGACGGCGCCCGCGTGGGCCTGCAACACAATCTGGGGCTCGGCGGCGCGTGCGTGGTGACGCTGTACCGGGCCGGAACCCTCACCGGAACCGCGGACGAGAAGGAGAACTGACCGTGCCCATCGACCCGAAGACCGCACTGTCCGCCGAACCCACTGTGCGCGAAGCGGTCTGGACCGACCGCGACGTCATGCTGTACCACCTCGGGCTCGGCGCCGGCGGCGACGGACTCGACCCGGCCGAGCTGCGCTGGGTGTACGAGAAGGACCTGCGGGTGCTGCCGACGTTCGCGATGGTGGCCGGCCAGGGCATCTCGGCCGGCGCGCTGAAACCGGCCGGCATGAACCTGCCCGGCATCGACATCGACCTGCGCCGCATCCTGCACGGCGGGCAGTCGCTGCAGCTGCACGCCCCCATCCCCGCCTCCGGGACGGCGCACATCTCGTCGCGCGTGGCGCACGTGTGGGACAAGGGCAAGGCCGCCGTCATCGTGCTCGAACAGGCGGCGACCACCCCGGAAGGTGCGCCGCTGTGGACCACCGGCATGCAGATCTGGGCCCGCGGCGAGGGCGGCTTCGGCGGCGAACCCGGCCCGGAGACGCCGCACACGGTGCCCGACCGCGACGCCGACACCGTCCTCGTCTCGCCCACCGGCACGCGGCAGGCCCTGCTGTACCGGCTCAGCGGCGACATGAACCCGCTGCACGCCGAGCCCGCGTTCGCGCAGGCCGCCGGTTTCGACCGGCCCATCCTGCACGGTCTGGCCTCCTACGGGATCGTGTGCAAGGCCGTCGTCGACGGCCTGCTCGACGGCGATCCGGCACGGGTGCAGAGCTACTCGGTGCGGTTCGCCGGCTCGCTGTTCCCGGGCGAGACCATCGAGACCGCCGTCTGGCACGACGGCGACCGGCTGACGTTGCTGGCGACCTGCCCGGAGCGCGACGGCGCCCCCGTCCTCACCCACGCCGTCATGGAGGTGCGTCCGTGAAGGTCGGAACCCATCCCACCGCCGCCACCCACGCCCACGGCACGGTGCTGACCTCGGCGCCGCAGGACGCGCCGGTGGACCGGGCGACCGCCGCCGCGCGCCGCGTCGTCGACGCCATGCTGCGCACCGACCGCGGCAACGCCAACCTCGACCGGGTCGCGGAGGAACTGAACAGCATCGCCGACCACCTCGAGGAACACGCCCCGGAGGTCGCCGAACGACTGATCGACATGTGGAACGGTGAGGGCGTCACCCGGCACGACCCGGTCACCGGCCCCGAGAACGCCATCGCCCCGCCCCTGGTCCTCGAGGGCCTCGAGGACGGCTCGGTGCAGGGCACGGTCACGCTGACGATGCCGTACCAGGGTCCGCCCGGGTGCGTCCACGGCGGGGTGTCCGCGCTCATCCTCGACCATGTGCTCGGCGTCGCCAACGCCTGGGGCGGCAAGTCCGGGATGACGGCGAAGCTCGAGACGAACTACCACCGGCCCACGCCGCTGTTCGAGCCGCTCGTCGTCACCGGCCGGCTCGTCTCCGTCGACGGCCGCAAGATCCGCACCGTCGGCAGCATCACGACGGCCGACGGACAGCTGTGCGTCTCGGTGGAGGGACTGTTCATCGACAAGACGGTTCCGCGTCCCCGATAGGAGAATCCGCATGGGAGCACTCGACGGTCGTGTCGCGCTGATCACCGGCGCCGGCATGGGCATCGGGCGCGGCATCGCCGCGGCGTACGCGCGGGAGGGCGCGGACGTCGTCGTCGCCGAGATCGACGAGCAGGCCGGCGATGCCACCGCCCGGTGGCTGCGCGACGAGTGGGGTGCGCGCGCCCACTTCGTGCGCACCGACGTCACCGACAAGGCCCAGGTCCACGCGGCGGTCGACGCCGCGGTCGAACGGTTCGGCCGTCTCGACGTCCTCGTCAACAACGCCTGGCGCGGCTCCGGGTACGCCCGGTTCGAGAACATGACCGACGAGCAGCTGCGTGCCGGGTTCGACACGGCCGTGATGGCGGCGTTCTGGGCGATGCAGCGGGCCCTCCCGGAACTCGAGCGCCACGGCACCGGCCGGGTGATCAACCTGTGTTCGCTCAACGGCGTCAACGCGCACATGTACTCCGTGCAGTACAACGCCGCCAAGGAGGCGCTGCGCACCCTCACCCGCACCGCGGCGCGGGAATGGGCGCCGAAGCAGATCTGCTGCAACGTGATCTGCCCCGGCGCGCAGAGCGAGGCGTTCCGGCGGGTGGCCGAGACTGACCCGCAGATGGCGGCGGCGTCGGCGCAGGCCAACCCGATGGGCCGCATCGGTGACTCGCTCGACGACATCGGACCCGTCGCGGTGTTCCTCGCGAGCGACGGTGCGCGCTACCTCACCGGCAACACCTTGTTCGTCGACGGCGGCGCGCACATCAACGGCGTCCAGTGGGCGCCGCGGGTGGACTGAGCATCCGGTCCCGACCCCCGAGACCGGCCCGTGACCGTCGGCGACGAAGATGAAGAGGTCGTGTCGGTGACCAGCGGGAGGCGTGTACAACGATGAGGCCGGGCAGGTGCGCAGCGTGCGGGCGGATCGTGGGTCCGTTCGAGCGGCGGGTCGACGGCCGGTGCACCCGGTGTGTCGCCGCCCGCCTCCGCGCCTGGGCGGCGGCCCCCGAGGTGCCGGTGCGCCGGGAACCGCAGGACCGCGGCCCGAAGCTGCGCCGGCTGCGTCGTCCCGCGGGGCAGGGGTCCCGCCTGCGTCGCCCCGCGGTGCAGTGGCCCCGCCGGTCCGAGCCGCAGCCTCGTCGCGAACCCGAGTACGCGGGAGTGCGTCGCCCCGAGCCGCCGTGGCCGCCCGTCGCCCGGCCCGGGCCGCCCCCGCTGCCGGCGCAGCCGCCCCGCAATCCGTGGCCGACGCGGGCGAAGCGGGCCGGCGCAGCGGTCGCGGCGCTCGTGCTGATCGCGCTGACGGCCACCGCGTCGCTGCGGGTGTGGACGCCGGCGTCGTCGCGGTTCATGCGCATCGACGACGGCCCGGTCACCTACCAGTACGTCTCGCTCGACCACGTCAGCCGCTACATCGTCGCCTCGGTGATCGCCCACGAGGACGACCAGATGGGTCTTCGTGCGCAGGCGTTCCACTGGGGCGACTACGCCGACCGCGCCCGCGCCCACCTGACGGGTGAGCCGCAGCAGACGTACTCGACGATCCCGCAGCAGCTCGCGAAGAACATGTTCTTCACCCCCGACCAGAGCGCGATCCGCAAGGCCGTCGAGACGGTGCCGTCGATCCTGTTGAGCAGCACCCTGCCCGACGCCCGCATCATGGAGCTGTACCTGAACTACGCGCAGTTCGGTCCCGACCTGTACGGGGTGTGCGCGGCCAGCTGGTACTACTTCGACACCGCGCCCTGGGAGATGTACCAGTACCACGCGATGCAGCTCGCGGGCATGCTGCCCAATCCGGAGGACGTCGTGCGCCTGCCCGGCGGGGGCGTCGCCACGCCACCGGACGCGCCGTATCCGAGCGCTGCGTTCCACATCAACGGTGCCGCCAACGTCGATCTGCCCGCCCGCTTCGCCGGGTGGGGCGGCTGGGAGAACATCGTCGCGTCGGTGGGCATCGAGGATTCGGCCGCCGACCACGCCGACGACCGGCCCAGCGCGGATTCGTGCTCGACGATGCCCGAGCCGGTGCGTCAGCGTCTGGCGGTCGAGGACCCCGGGTTCGTGTCCCGGTCGCAGTAGCCGCATCCGCGACCGGCGGTGCTTCTCGCGCGCGTGAGAACGCGCGCAAGAAGCACCGCCCCGCGCAACTAGATGCTGACCTCGCGACGCACCGTCTTGCCCGTCGCGTTGCGGGGCAGCAGGTCGGAGGTGATCCGCCAGCGGGTGGGAACCTTGAAGTACGACAGACGCTCGGCCGCGTACTCGCGCAGCTCCTCCTCCGTCACGCTCGCCCCCTCGGCGAGGACGACGACCGCCGCCACCTCCTGACCGAGGTCGGGGTGCGGGACGCCGATCACGGCGCACTCGCGCACGGCCGGGTGCTCGTCGAGGGTCTGCTCGATCTCGGTGGGGTAGACGTTCTCGCCGCCGCGCAGGATCAGGTCGGAGCGACGGCCCGTCAGGCGCAGCCGGCCGTTCTCGATGACGCCGTAGTCACCGGTGCGCAGCCACCGGTCCGGGGTGATCACCGCGGCCGTGGCCTCCTCGTCCTCCCAGTAGCCGAGCATGACGAACGGGCTGCGCACGCACACCTCGCCTTCGACCCCGTCCGGCAGCCATTCGCCGAACGGATCGCGGATCTCGAGGCTCACCGTGATGATCGGCCGGCCCAGGGTGCCGGGGAACGCCTCGATGTCCTGCGAGTTGGCGACCGCGATGGCGGTGCTGCACTCGGTGAGCCCGTAGCTGTCGACGAGGGCGTCGCGCGCGAAGGGCACCTTCTCGCGCAGCCGGTCCTTGAATGCGATCGACGACGGTGCCGACGCGAGTGCGAACGCCGTCAGCGACGACAGGTCGTACTTGTCGAGGTTGTCGTGCTCGAGCAGCCGCGACGCCATCGTCGGCACCGCGCCCCAGTTGGTGACGCGTTCGCGTTCGATCAGGCTCAGCACCTTGTCCACGTCGAACGAACCCTGGTGCATGATCACCGCGCTGCCCGTCGCCAGCCGCGGGATCACCAGGTTGTGCAGGCTCGCGATGTGGAACAGCGGCGAGGTGAGCAGGTACCGCAGGTCGCTGGGGACGTCGTCGCTGTAGGTCCGGCCGGTGAACGCCGCGAGCAGGGCATCGCTGAACCGGTGGTAGTCGACGACCGCCAGCAGGTTGCGGTGCGAGTGCAGCGCGCCCTTGGGCCGGCCGCTGGTGCCGCTGGTGTAGAGGATGACCGACGGGTCGTCCTCGTCGATGTCGACGCGCGGCGGCTCGGCGCCGGGGTACTGCGCGATCAGCCGGGGCAGGTCCTCCTCCATCGTCAGGACCGTGATCCCGGTGGTGTCGACGTCCGCGAGGGCCTCGGCGCGCTTGGCGTCGACGACGAGGACCTTCGGCCGGCTGTGCTCGAGGCCGTACTCGATCTCCCGCGGCACCCACCAGCCGTTGAGCCCGACGGTGATCGCGCCGAGCGTCTGGCTCGCCCAGAACGCGATCACCCACTCCGGGGTGTTCGCGGCCAGGATCGCGACGCGATCGCCCTTCTCGACGCCGTAGTCGCTGCGCAGCGCCCGGGCGAGGGAGTAGGCGGCGGCGGCGTGCTCGGCGAAGGAGAGCCGGCGGTCGGCGGTGACGAGGTAGTCGCGGTCCCCCCAGCGCAGGGAGTCGGCGAGCAGCTCGCCCACGGCCTTGCCGCGGTTCTTCATCACCGGCATCGAGGCGCCGAGCACCTCTTCCTCGACGATCTCGAACCGGCCACCCGGGCCGGTCAGGCGGGAGACGACCTCGTCGAGGTACAGCCGGGGATCTGCGGACGCAGTCATGCGGGGACCTTTCCTTCGTGTCACGTGAATACCGTGTCACCTGCGGCGATAGACCTGTGACCTCACCCTGGCCGCGGCCGCGTGTGAGGCGTGCCACTGCAATTTCTCACGTCGGGCCGTGGGTGCGGTAGTGGTTACCACTGAGCGGGACTCACCGTGATCCACCCGACAGCCGGGGCTACGTTCGGCGCAGAATCGCTGCCGGAGGAGCAACCGCATGTCCACATTTCTCGATACCCCGACGACAAGGATCGATCCCTTCGCCCCCGCGAAGCTCGGCCCGCTGACCCTGCGCAACCGGGTGATCAAGGCGGCCACGTTCGAGGGCCTGACCCCGAAGGGGCTCGTCACCGACGAGCTCATCGAGTTCCACCGCCGGCCCGCCGCCGGCGGCGTCGGCATGACGACGGTCGCCTACTGCGCCGTCGCACCCGACGGCCGCACCGCCCCCGGTCAGCTGCAGTGGACCGACGAGACCCGGCCCGGCATGCGCAAGCTCACCGACGCGATCCACAACGAGGGCGCCGCGGTCTCCGCGCAGATCGGCCACGCCGGTCCGGTCGCCGCTGCGAAGTACCTCGGCACCCCGGCCCTCGGGCCGAGCCGCGCCTTCCGCATGACGACCCAGAACTTCAGCAAGCCCGCCACCAAGGCGGACATCGCCCGCATCACCGAGGGCCACGCCGAGGCCGCGCGCCGCGCCGTCGAGGCCGGCTTCGACGCCGTCGAGATCCACTTCGGGCACAACTACCTCATCAGCTCGTTCCTGAGCCCGAAGATCAACAAGCGCAAGGACGAGTACGGCGGGTCGCTGGAGAACCGCGCCCGCTTCGCGCGGGAGGCCGCCCGCGCCGTCCGCGACGCCGTCGGCGACAAGATCGCGATCCTCGCCAAGCTCAACATGGACGACGGCGTGCCCGGCGGCTTCTGGCTCGACGAGTCGATCCAGGTCGCCAAGTGGCTCGAGGCCGACGGCTCGCTCGACGCCCTCGAGCTGACCGCCGGCAGCTCGCTGCTCAACCCGATGTACCTGTTCAAGGGCGACGCGCCGCTGCGCGACTTCGCCGCCGTGATGCCGCAGCCGACGAAGCTGGGAATCCAGTTGGTGGGCAAGCACTTCCTGCGTGAATACCCCTACCGCGACGGCTACCTGCTCGAGGACGCCAAGCAGTTCCGGTCGCAGCTGAAGATGCCGCTGGTGCTGCTCGGCGGCATCACCAACCGGGCGATCATCGACGAGGCGATGGCCGAGGGCTTCCAGTTCGTCGCCGCCGCGCGGGCGCTGCTGCGCGACCCGGACCTCGTCAACCGCATGCAGGAGGACGCGGCCACCGCGTCGCTGTGCAACCACTGCAACAAGTGCATGACCGCCATCTACGGGGGCACCCACTGCGTGCTCCGGACGGCGTGAAGGGAGCCGCGACGATGACGAGCACCGTGAACCCCGGCACCGCCGCGACGGAAGCGGGCGTGCAGCGCGCCACCATCGCCGAGATGCTGCTCGACCGCGTCGGCGACGACCGGCTCGGCCTGCGGACCCGGGAGCAGGACTGGACGTGGGACGCCGTGGTGCGCGAGAGCGCCGCGCGTGGCGCTCTCGCGCGGTCGCTGCGCGGCGACGGCCCGTTCCACATCGGGATCCTCCTCGACAACGTCCCGGACTTCCTGTTCTGGCTCGGCGGGGCCGCGCTGGTGGGCGCGACGGTCGTCGGCATCAATCCCACGCGCGGCGCGGCGGAACTCGAGGCCGAGATCAGGTACGTGGACTGCCAGCTCATCGTCACCGACACCGCCGGGATGGCGAAGCTGCGCGGCCTCGACCTGGGCCTCGGCGAGGACCGCTTCCTGCTGATCGACGATCCCGGCTACGCGGCCCGCCTCGAGCGGGTGGAACCGGCGATCGCCGACGGCGTCGACGAGGACAGCCTGTTCCTGCTGCTGTTCACCTCCGGCACCACCGGCCGGTCCAAGGCCGTCAAGTGCTCCCAGGGCCGGTTGTCGCGGCTCGCGTACGCCAACACCGCCAAGTACGGGCACCACCGCGACGACGTGGACTACTGCTGCATGCCGCTGTTCCACGGCAACGCGCTGATGGCGCTGTGGGCGCCGGCCCTGGCCAACGGTGCGACGGTGTGCCTGACCCGCAAGTTCTCCGCGTCCGGGTTCCTGCCCGACGTGAAGTTCTTCGGCGCGACGTTCTTCACCTACGTCGGCAAGGCCCTGGCCTACCTGATGGCCACCCCCGAACAGCCCGACGACGCCGACAACCGGCTCGAGCGGGGCTTCGGCACCGAGGCCTCGCCGGAGGACAAGGCCGAGTTCGTGCGCCGGTTCGGCGCGGTGCTGTTCGAGGGGTACGGCTCGAGCGAGGGCGCCGGTTCGGTCCGGCTCGATCCGGCGGCGCCGGAGGGCGCGCTCGGCCGGCCCGCGCACGCCGGGATCGCGGTGGTGCATCCCGACACGTTCGCCGAGTGTGCCCGCGCGGTGCTCGACGAGCACGGCCGGGTGCTCAACCCGGACGAGGCGATCGGCGAGATGATCAACAAGGAGGGCGCCCGCGCCTTCGAGGGCTACTACAAGAACGACGTCGCCGACGCCGAGCGGATCCGCAACGGGTGGTACTGGACCGGCGACCTCGGCTACGTCGACGAGGCCGGCTTCATCTACTTCGCGGGCCGCAAGGGCGACTGGATCCGGGTCGACGGCGAGAACACCTCGGCGCTGATGATCGAGCGGGTCCTGCGCCGGCACCCGAAGGTCGTGACCACCGGTGTCTACGCGGTGCCGGACCCGCGGTCGGGCGATCAGGTGATGGCGGCGATCGAGGTCGCCTCGCTCACCGACTTCGACCCGGCCGAGCTCGCCGAATTCCTCACCGGCCAAGCCGATCTCGGGTCGAAGGCGATTCCCCGGTTCGTGCGGGTGTCGACGAACCTGCCGGTGACCGGCTCGAACAAGGTCCTCAAGCGCGAGCTGCAGGCGCAGCGCTGGCACACCACCGAGCCCGTGTACCGGTGGGTGGGACGCGGCGCGCCGGAGTACACCGCGATGAGCGAGGCCGACAAGGCCGCCCTGGACGAGGAATTCGCCGCACACGGCCGGCAGCGGCTGCTGAGCGTGTAGTCGATGCCCGGCACCCGCGTCGCCCTCGTCACGGGCGCCAGCCGCGGCATCGGACGCGAGACCGCCCTCGCGTTCGCCCGGGCGGGCTTCGACGTCGCCGTCACCGCCCGCACGGTCCGCGAGGGCCAGGGCGCCGTGCCGCCCCGCAGCCGCCGCGACGGCGACGAACCCATCGCCGTGCCCGGCAGCCTCGAGACCACCACCGCGGAGATCGAGGCACTGGGAGTGCGGGCGCTGCCCGTCCCGATGGACCTGCTCGACGTCGAATCGGTGCGCGGCGCGGGCCGGCGCGTCCTGGACGCGTGGGGCCGGGTCGACGTGCTGGTCGCCAACGCGTACGCGCAGACCGCGGGGAACATGGACCGGCTGCTCGACATCGACCTCGCCGACGCCGCCGCCATGATCGACGGCAACTACCTGCACCAGGTGGCGTTGATGCAGACGGTGCTGCCGGCGATGCTCGACCGCGGCAGCGGTGTGGTGATCGATCTGGTGTCCGGGTCGGCGGCGATCGACCCGCCCGCCCCACCCGGGGAGGGCGGTTGGGGCCTGTCGTACGCCGCGTCGAAGGCCGCGTTCGCCCGGATCGCCGGGATGATCAACGCCGAGTACCGGGGCCGCGGGATCCGGGCGTTCAACCTCAGCCCCGGGTTCGTCGTCACCGAGGCCGGCCGGGCCCGGGGCGGCACGCGCGCCGTCGAGGACGCCGGATTCGAGGCCGTGCCGGCGACGGTGCCCGCCGCCGCCGCGGTGTGGCTGGCGACCGCGCCCGAGGCGGACCGGCTGCTCGGCAAGGTGGTGTGGGCGCCGAAACTGATCGAGGAGACGACCGCTCGGGGAGCGGCGGCACGAGAGGACGGACGTACGTGAAGCTGGGTGTGGTGGTGCCGATCGAGCTGGGACACAGCGGGGACCCCGAGTGGATCCTCGAATTCGCGCGTGCCGCGGAGAAACTGGGGTTCGACGAGATCTCCGCCGTCGAGCACTCCGTGGTGATCGCGAACACCGGCAGCGCGTATCCGTACTCGCCGACCGGCAAGTCCCACCTGCCCGACGACTGCGACCTGCCCGACCCGCTCGAGCTGCTGTCGTTCGTCGCCGGTGCCACCACCGACCTCGGTCTCGCCACGGGCGTGCTGGTGCTGCCCAACCACCATCCGGTGGTGCTGGCCAAGCGCCTGGCCACCCTCGACCGGCTCTCCCGCGGCCGCGTCCGGATCTGCCTGGGGCTGGGCTGGATGCGGGAGGAGATCGAGGCGTGCGGCGGCGACTTCGACCGGCGCGGGAAGATCGCCGACGAGGCGATCGCGGTGATGCGCGCCCTGTGGGCCGGCACCGACCCGGCGGGAGCGGACTTCGACGGCGAGTTCTACTCCTTCCGCGGCGCCCACAGCTGGCCGAAGCCGCACCGCGAGAGCGGCGTGCCGCTGTACATCGGCGGGCACAGCGCGGCCGCCGCGCGGCGGGCCGGCCGGCTCGGCGACGGATTCCAGCCGCTCGGCCTGGCCGGGGAGGATCTCGATCGGGCGATCGGGCAGATGCGCCGCGCCGCCGAGGCGGCCGGCCGCGATCCCGGCGCCGTGGAACTGGTGCTCGGGGCGACGCTGCCGCGGCTCGACGAGGCCCGCATCGACCGGGCCCGCGCCCTCGGGGCGACGCGGATGGTGCTGTCGGCGTCGCCGAAGGCCGGGACGCTGAACCGGGTCGTCGACGAGATGGCCGCCTGTGCCGAACGCCTCGGCCGGGTCTGACCGGGCGGTTCCCGCTGGTCGAGACGGTTCGCCCGCTCGGCGGCCACGCTGACTAGCGTCCGAGGTCACAACGACATTCGGTCGCTAGGAGAATTCGCGATGGATCTGAAGGAATCCCCGGAGCAGGTCGCGCTCAGGAGGGAGCTGCGCGCCTACTTCGCGTCGCTGCTGCCGGAGGACAAGCGTCGCCGCGCCGGTGAGCAGGGAGTGGGGGGCGAGCACTTCCGCGAGGTCGTCACGCTGCTCGGCAAGGACGGCTGGCTGGGGATCGGCTGGCCCACGGAGTACGGCGGGCAGGGCCGGTCCATCGAGGAGCAGTTCGTCTTCTTCGACGAGGTGCAGCGCGCGGGCCTGCCGTTCCCGTTCGTCACCGTCAACACGGTCGGCCCGACCCTGATGAAGTACGGCACGCAGGAGCAGAAGGACCGCTTCCTGCCCGGCATCCTCTCCGGCGACATCGTCTTCGCCATCGGCTACACCGAGTCGGAGGCCGGCACCGACCTGGCGTCGCTGAAGACCCGCGCGGTGCGCGACGGCGACGAGTGGGTGGTCGACGGCAACAAGATCTTCACCTCGGGCGCCAACACGGCCGACTACGTGTGGCTGGCGTGCCGCACCGACGCCGACGCCCCCAAGCACCGCGGGATCTCGATCCTCATGGTGCCGACCGACGCGCCCGGGTTCTCGTGGTCGCCGATCCACACCGTCGGCGGCCTGTCGGTCACCGCCACCTACTACAGCGGCATCCGCGTCCCCGTCCGGGACGTGGTCGGGGAGATCAACGGCGGCTGGCCGCTGATCACCGCCCAGCTCAACCACGAGCGCATCGGCCTGGCCGCGATCGGCGGCCGCACCTACGGGCTGTGGCATCAGGTGCTGGACTGGGCGAAGGAGAACGGCGCCATCGAAATTCCCTGGGTGCAGCAGGAATTTGCCCGCACGCACGCGAAGCTCGAGGCGATGCGGCTGCTGAACTGGAAGATGACCGCCGCCGTCGCGGCCGACACCCTCTCGGGCGCGGACGCCGGTGCCACCAAGGTGTACGGCACCGAGACCCACGTCGACGTGTACCGGACGCTGCTGGGCATCCTCGGCGCGGCCGGTCGCATCCGTCCCGAATCGCCGGGCGCGGTGCTGGCCGGTCAGATCGAGCAGATCTCCCGGCAGGGCATGGTCAACACGTTCGGCGGCGGCGTCAACGAGGTCCTGCGCGACATGGTCGGCACCATGGGCCTGGGCCTCGTGCGGGAGAAGAGGGTCAAGTGAGCGAACTGCTGACCACGCTGCGGGCGTTCGAGGGGCAGACCCTGACCCCCACCACGTGGGGGCCGGACGAGGTCAACACCCCGATGATCCGGCACTGGGTCGAGACGATGGGCGACACCAGCCCGATCTACCTCGACGACGAGGCCGCCCGCGCCACCGGCCGTGACGGTGCCGTCGCCCCCGCGCTCATGACGCAGGTGTGGACGATGCGCACCTTCACCGACAAGATGGCGAACAACGACCCGTCGCAGGTGTGGACCGACCTGATCGCCACCCTGGACGCCGCCGGGTTCACCTCCGTCGTCGCCACCGACTCGGACTTCGAGTTCTTCACCGAGCTGCGCCCCGGCGACCGGGTCTCGCTCACCGAGGTGATCGAGTCGATCTCGGAGGAGAAGAGGACCGGGCTCGGTGCCGGGCACTTCGTGACCACGCTCAAGACGTACCGCAACGGCGCCGGCGAGGTCGTCGCCACCCAGCGGTGGCGCACCCTCCGTTTCCGGCCGAAGGATACGGCGCAGGCGAAGCCGAAGGGGCTGCGTCCGCGCCCGGCGCTCAACGCCGACAACGCCTTCTGGTTCGAGGCGGCGAAGGAGCACCGGCTGGTGATCCAGCGCTGCACGTCGTGCGGCACCCTGCGGCACCCGACGGGACCGATGTGCGGGCAGTGCCGCTCGCTCGACTGGGACACCGTCGACGCGTCGGGCCGCGGCACCGTCTACAGCTTCGTGGTCAACCACCACCCGCAGATTCCCGGCTTCGAGTACCCGCTCGTCGTGGCGACGATCGAACTCGAGGAGGGCACCCGCCTGATCGCGAACATGACCGGTGTCGCGCCGGACGCGGTGGAGATCGGCATGCCGGTGGAACTGGACTGGATCGACGCCGACCCGGATTTGACGCTGCCCGCGTTCCGGCCGGCCGCACGGGAGGACTCGTAGATGGATTTCAACTTCAGCGAAGAGCAGGAAGCGATTCGCGGCCTCGCCCACGAGGTCTTCACCGGCAAGGCCGGCATCGACCGGGTCAAGCAGGTCGAGCTCGGCGACGAGCGCGTCGACCGGGAGCTGTGGCGCGAACTCGCCACCACCGGTCTGCTCGGCGTCGCCCTGCCCGAGGAGCTCGGCGGCGGCGGTCTCGGATTGTCGGAGCTGTACGTGCTGCTCGAGCAGCAGGGCCGGCACGTGGCGCCCGTCCCGATCTGGCAGTCCGTGCTCGCCGCCCTGGCGGTGGTCGAGTTCGGCACCGACGCGCAGCGCACCGCGCTGGTTCCCGGCGTCGCCGACGGCAGCCGGTTCCTGACGATCGGGCTCGAGGAGTTCGGCCCGTACGTCGACGGCGCTCCGGCGACCACCGCGACCGAGACCGGCGGCGGGTGGCACCTGACCGGCGCCAAGGCCGCCGTCCCGGTCACCCACGTCGCGGAGCGCGCGATCGTGTCGGCGACGACGCCGGCCGGTGCCGCGCTGTTCGTCGTCGACCTCGCCGGTGACGGTGTCACCGTGGAGCAGACGCAGTCCACCACGTGGGAGATCTGCGGCAACGTCACGTTCGACGCGGCGCCCGCCGAGCTGCTCGGCCCCGCCGACGGCACCGCGGTGCAGTGGTTGCTCGACCGCGTCGAGCTCGCGCTCGCCGCCCTGCAGCTCGGTGTCGGTGCCGGGGCGGTCGAGCAGGCCGTCACCTACCTCAACGGACGCATGCAGTTCGGGCGTCCGCTTGCGACGTTCCAGGCGGTGGGCCATCAGCTCGCCGACTGCTACATCGACCTCGAGGCCATGCGGGTGACGCTGTGGCAGGCGGCCTGGCTGCTCACCGAGGGCGCGGACCCGGGCACGTCGGTGCTCGTCGCCAAGTGGTGGGCCACCGACGGCGGTCAGCGCGTCGTGCACCGCACGACGCACGTGCACGGCGGAATGGGCGTCGACACCGACTATCCGGTGCATCGGCACCTGTTGTGGGGCAAGCAGATCGGTGCCACGCTCGGTGGCTCCGCGTCGGATCTGGCGCGGCTCGGTGCCCAGCTCGCCGCCGGGGTCGAGGTGGTGGCATGACCGCCACCGTGTCCACGGACCGCAGCTACGACGACATCGAGATCGACGAGGTGCTGCCCGAACTCGCGATCCCGCTCACCCGCACCCTGATCGTCGCGACCGCCCTCGCGACCCGCGACTTCCAGGACGTCCACCACGATCCCGAACTCGCCCGCGAGCGCGGATCGAAGGACGTGTTCATGAACATCCTCACCAGCAACGGCCTGGTGGGCCGGTTCGTCACGGACTGGGCCGGTCCGTGCGCCGTGGTGCGGCGGGTGAAGATCCGCCTGGGCGCACCGAACTACCCCGGCGACACCATGACGATGACCGGTGAGGTGGTCGGCAAGTCCGACGGGCTCGTCGAGGTCCGCGTCCGCGGCGCCAACAGCCTCGGCGACCATGCCACCGGCACCGTCACGATCGCCTTCACCGACCGGCCGGGAGGAACCCGATGACCACCCCGCTCTCCGGTGCCGCCGCGATCGTCGGCATCGGCGCCACCGAGTTCTCCAAGAGGTCCGGCCGCTCCGAGCTGCAGCTCGCGTGCGAGGCGATCGTCGCGGCGCTGGCCGACGCCGGCATCGACCCGTCCGAGGTCGACGGCCTGGCCACCTACACGATGGAGACCAACGGCGAGATCCTCGTCGCCCGCAACTGCGGACTCGGGGAACTGAAGTTCTTCTCCCGCATCGGGTACGGCGGCGGGGCGGCCTGCGCGACCGTGCAGCAGGCCGCGATGGCCGTCGCGACGGGCGTCGCCGAGGTCGTCGTGGTCTACCGTGCGTTCAACGAACGTTCCGGGGTCCGGTTCGGTCTCGGCCAGCACGACCGGCCGATGGATTCGACCGCCGACCGCGCGGCCTACGCGTGGCTGACCCCGCAGGGACTGGCGACTCCCGCCCAGTGGGTCGCGATGTTCGCCCGCCGGTACATGCACCAGTACGGTGCCACGAGCGAGGATTTCGGCCGGGTCGCCGTCGTCGCCCGCAAGCACGCCGCGAACAACCCCGCGGCGTGGTTCTACGGCAAGCCCATCACGCTCGAGGACCACCAGAACTCGCGGTGGATCGCCGAGCCGCTGCACCTGCTCGACTGCTGCCAGGAAACCGACGGCGGGCAGGCGCTCGTCGTCGTCTCCGCCGAGCGGGCCCGGGACCTGCGGCACACACCGGTCCTGGTCAAGGGCGCCGCGCAGGGCTCCGGCAAGGACCAGCACATGATGACCAGCTACTACCGTCCGGACATCTCCGGCATCCCGGAGATGGGTCTGGTCGGCCGCCAGCTCTACGCGCAGAGCGGCCTGAGCCCGGACGAGATCGACGCCGCGATCCTCTACGACCACTTCACCCCGCTGGTGCTGCCGCAGCTAGAGGAACTCGGCTTCTGCCGCCCCGGCGAGGCGAAGGACTTCATCCGCGAGGGCAATCTCGAGCTCGGCGGCCGGTTGCCGTCCAACACCCACGGCGGGCAGGTCGGCGAGGCGTATCTGCACGGCGTCAACGGCATCGCCGAGGCGGTGCGCCTGCTGCGCGGTACCTCCACCAACCAACCCGACGGCGTCGAGAACGTGCTGGTGACGGCGGGAACCGCGGTTCCCACCTCCGGCCTGATCCTCGGCGCGGCCTGAACCCGGAAGGACACGACATGACGGCAGTGGAGCAGAAGGCCGGTGCGTGGCGCGGCGCCGACCTGGGCACCCGCACGGTGAGTTACGACGAGCGCGACGCGATCCTGTACGCGCTCGCCGTCGGCGCCCAGCCGGCCACCGACCTGGACCTGGTGCTCGAGGACCGGCTGCGGGTGCTGCCGACGTTCGCGCTGACCCTCGCCCAGTGGGCGCCGGACGAGCTGGGCTCGCGGGGCGCGTTCGACACCGGCACCGCGCTGCACGGCTCGCAGGAGCTGACCGTGCTGGCTCCGCTGCCGCGCCGCGGCGAGGTGGAGCTGCGGGCGTCGGTGGGTGAGGTGTGGGACAAGGGCGCCGCGGCCGTGTTCGAGGTCCGGGTCGAGTGCGAGTACTTCGTCGCGACCTGGTCGATCTTCGCGCCCGGCGCGGGTGGGTTCGGCGGCGAGCGCGGCCCGTCGAAGCCGGCGGCCCCGCAGGGCGAGCCGGAGCTGACCGCGCCTCTGGTCACCGCCGCCAACCAGGCCGCGCTCTACCGGCTCACCGGCGACCGGCACCACATCCACATCGACCCGGAGGCGGCCGCGCGGATCGGGCAACCGCGTCCGATCATGCACGGGCTGTGCACGCTCGCGGCGGCGACGTTGCCGCTGGCGCGGCTCGTCGGTGCGCATCCGGCGGATCTCACCGCGCTGCAGGGCCGCTTCGCGGCGCCGGTGTTCCCCGGCGACGTCGCCGAGTTGCGGGCCTGGGGTGGACGCGACGACGTGGCGTTCGAGGTGGTCGGGGACGGACGGGCCGTGATCTCGGGGGCGCGGGCGTCGTTCGCGTGACGTGGGATCGGTGCCCGGCATCCGGGCACCGATCCGCGCGGTCACTTCCCGTGCAGGGCCATGTACCGGGCCGGGAACTCGCCGCCGCCGTGGACGGCGAGGTCGGCGCCGTTGACGTAGGCCGCCAGGTCGCTGCCGAGGAACAGGCAGGCCCGGGCGATGTCCGACGGGACCGCCATCCGCTCCATCGGCAGGGTCCGGGTCACGGCGGCGCCGCCGTCGTCGCCGTACACCGACGCGGCGGCCTCGGTGCGGATCAGGCCGGTGGTGATGTGGTTGACGCGCACCTTCGGGGCCCATTCGAGGGCGAGAGCCTTCGTCAGGCCCAGCAGGCCGGCCTTGGCGGCGGTGTAGGCGGCGGTGCCGGGCTGCGGGTCGTGCGCCGAGACGCTGCCGATGTTGACGATCGCGCCGCCCTCGGGCTGTTCCTGCATCACCCGGTTGGCGGCCTGCGCGGCGTAGAACGGGGCGAGCAGGTTCAGTGCGACGATCTTCTCCACGAAGCGCGGGGAGACGGTGGCGGCGTCGGCGTCCGGCGACCCGCCGGCGTTGTTGACGAGCACGTCGAGCCGGCCGAACCGGGCGACGGTGTCGTCGACGAGGCCGGCCACGTCGGCCGGGTTGCGCACGTCGACGGCCCGGAACGCGGCGCTGCGGCCGTCGACCGCGGGCAGCGTCTCGGGTTCGTTGCGGGCGCAGACCAGGACGTCGGCGCCGGCGGCGAGGAAGTGCTCGGCGACGACGAAGCCGATGCCCTTGGTGCCGCCGGTGACGATCACGGCGCGCCCGGTGTGGTCGGCAGGATTGGGAAGGTGCACGTGGCTACCTTTCTGCGAGTTCGGAGCGGTTCGAGACTGCTTGCCGTCCGACGCTTTTCGCGGGCGACGGTGGAAACCGACATAGACAAGCAAGTGCTTGGTCAAGGATAGTGGACGGGGAGCCTGGGACGCACCAGGACTTCCGAAGTGGCGAGAGAACCGGAGCAGGACACATGAGCAAGCTGGACGGCAAGGTCGCGCTCATCACGGGCGCGGGGCAGGGGATCGGCCGGGGCATCGCCCTCGCCCTCGCCAAGGAGGGCGTGCGGATCGCGGCGGCGGGCCGCACCGAATCCAAGGTGATCTCGACGGCCGAGGCGATCGAGGAGCTCGGCGGCAAGGCACTCGCCGTGCGCTGCGACGTCAGCAACCCCGACGACGTCGACGCGGCGGTCCAGCGCACCGTCGAGCACTTCGGCGGCGTGGACATCCTGGTCAACAACGCCAACGACTGCCGGCCCGGACCGCTGCTGTCGTTCACCGACGACGAGTTCGAGCGGTCCTTCGCCACCGGACCGCTCGCGACGCTGCGGCTCATGCGGGCCTGCTACCCGGTGATGAAGGAACGCGGGGGTGGATCGATCGTCAACCTCGTCACCTCGGCGGCGGTCCGGTGGGACGCGAGCAACTACGGCGTCTACGGATCGATCAAGGAGGGCATGCGGTCGCTGACCCGTGCCGCGGCGTGCGAGTGGGGCGTCGACGGCATCCGCGTCAACGCCATCGCCCCCCACGCCCTGTCGCCGGGACTCGAGCGGTGGATGGAACGCAACCCCGAGGAGGCCGAGGAGTTCCGCGCCGGAATCCCCCTGCGTCGCATCGGCGACCCCGAGACCGACATCGGCCGGGCCGTCGTCTTCCTCGTCGGCGAGGACGCCGGCTACCTCACCGGCGCGACCATCCCCCTCGACGGCGGTCAGTCCCGCTGGGGCTGACGCCCCCGGTGCGTCCTTTGGGCTGCCCTGGCCGCCCAAAGGACGCACCCGCGCCGGAGGCGCCTATCCGGTTACCCGGCCCGCGTTGCCGGCGTCGACCGGCAGCACGGTGCCGCTGATGTGGGTGCTCGCCTCGGCGGCGAAGAACAGCACCACGCGGGTGATCTCCTCGGGATCGAGCCACGGCACCGGCTGTGCGTGCAGGCTCTGGAAGACCGGCGCCACGTCGTCGGCGCCGGGGTGCTCGAGGTCCGGGCGCATCAGGCCGTAGAGGAAGTCGTTGTGGATCATCGGCGTCGAGATGTTCCCGGGGGCGATCGCGTTCACCGTGATCCCGTGCGGAGCCAGATCCAGCGCGGCGCTCTTGGTCAGGCCGATCACGCCCCACTTCGACGCGCTGTACGCCGCCATGTTGGTGTTGCCCGCGCGCCCGAGCATCGACGAGATCGTCACGATCCGGCCGTACCCGCGCTCCACCATGCCGGGTGCCACCGACCCGACCGTGTTGAACACCCCGGTCAGGTTCGATCCGATCGCCTCGGCCCACTGTGCCTCGGTCATCGACTGGATCGGGGCGGCGACCGACACTCCGGCGTTCGCCACCGCGATGTCGATCCGGCCGAACTCCGCGTGCGCCCGCGCGACGAGTTCGTCCATCGCCGGGCGGTCCGCGGTGTCCAGCTTCGCGGTGAGGCACCGGCGCCCGGTCGCGCGCACCGCCTCCGCGGTCTCCTCCAGGTCGGCCTCGGTGGCCAGCGGGTACGGCACCACCGGGCTGTCGGCACACCGGTCGCACAGCACGATGTCGGCGCCGCGCTCGGCCAGCGCCACCGCGTGGCTGCGTCCCTGCCCGCGTGCCCCGCCCGTGATCAGCGCGACCCGGCCTTCGAATTCACTCATCGATTCACTCCTCCTACTCGGTCAGCAGGTCGATGCTGCTGCCCCGGGAGGGCGGCGACACTCCGGCGATCCCGCTCAGCGGGAGGAGGGCAGGTCGGGGGTCCTCACGCGACGGCCGCGACGGGCACGGACGCAGCGCCCATGCCCGACGGTGCGTAACCGGGCCGGTACGACGGTTGCGACCGGTTCCCCGAGACGAGTACCGCGACGACGACGAACGCGACCGCCAGCAGCACGGCCAGCACGCCGACGACCGTCCACAGATCCGGCCGCCACGCGCGCCCGCGGGGCTCGTCGCCGTAGGTGAGCCGTTTGACGCGTCGGACCTCGGCGCCGGAGGCCGGGACCCGCGCCGCGGAGTGCGACGCCGGCGCCGCGGCCGGCTCGCCCGGGACGAGCACCTTGGCGATGGGCTGGGTGGACGCGAGAGGGTCCACCGACTCGGGATTGTGCATGGTCGTCCGTTCTCCACAGGTGTCGACTGTCCGCAGTTGCCGACGGCCGTAGATCGACAAACCCGGCACGCCCGTTACGGTGAAATTCGCCACGCCCTCAGGTGGTCCATGCGAAACGGAACCGCTCCGCGAGTTCGGCGGGTGGCCGCGCGCGGTACTCGCCGTACTCGTAGCTCTTCACCGCGAGCAGCGCCTCGCGCAGCGACGGCCCGAACAGGTCACCGGCGAGCCGCGACGAGGCGAGGGCCGCGAGCAGGTCGTCGGGGCTCGTGGGAAGGAGGTCGACCCCGAGCGCGGCGCGTTCGGCGTCGGTCAGCCGGACGGGATCGACCGGGACCTCCGCCGGCAGCGGCAGTGCACCGACGAGGCCGGCGTGCGCGGCCCCGAGGATCGCCGCGCAGGCGAGGTACGGGTTCGCCGACGGATCCACCGGCTTGACCTCGAGATGCGCGCCGTGCGGATTCCCAGGCGTGAGGGCGCACAGCCGCACCGCGGCCTCGCGGTTCTCGAGTCCCCAGCAGCACCAGGCGCCCGCCCACATGCCCGGCCGCAGCCGCAGGTGCGAAAGCACGGACCCGGTGAGGACGGCGCCGAGGCCGGGGAGGGCGCGCAGGATGCCGGCGACGACGCTGCCGCCCGCGTCCGTCATCCCGTGCGGGCCGGCGCCACCGGACAGCAGCGGCCGCCCGTCCCGGGTGAAGGACACGTGGACGTGGGCGCCGTTGCCCGACCCGCCGGCGACGGGCACGGGCGAGAACGACGCGCGCATCCCGTGGGCGCGCGCGGTGCGACCGATCAGGATGCGCGCGAGAACGAGGTCGTCGGCCGAGCCGACCGGGTCGGTGGGGGACAGGGACAGTTCGAACTGCTGCGCGCCCGCCTCGGCGTGGATCTGCTCGATCCCCAGTCCGGCGCCTGCGGCGGCACGCAGCAGGTCGGCGACGAACTCGTCCTGCCCGAGGACGGCGCCGAGTCCGTACGCGGCCCACTCGTCGTGCCCGCCGACGAGCGTGAACTCCACCTCGTGCCCGATCCGGGCCTGCACCCCGATCCCGGCGAGGGCGTCGACGACGCGCTCGAGCACCCCGCGGGTGCACAGCGACGACCGTGTCCCGTCCTGGTCGTACAGGCCGGCAGGAGCCCATCGGATCCCGTCGCCGATACGCCGGAGCCGGTCGCGGTCGATCCGCAGCCGCAGATCACCCGTCACCGACAGCGACGGTGTGAACGCCAGGTGGTCGTCGACGCAGAACACCGCCCAGCTCGGCGACGCCCCCGCACCGACCTCGACGAACCACGAAAGCATGTGCGCGGGAAAAGCTTTGGCGCGCGAGATCCCGGTCGAGTCGACGATCGAACCGACGATCCGATCCGCCGCCCCGGTATCGAGCCGTTCCTCCGTCACAGGAAACCTCCCGCACGCGCCGTGGGCCGTCCCGAGGACACAGTAGAGGGGGGACGGGTCACGGGGGCCGTCTTCGCCGACACCGGACAGCGCCGGCGACGACCGTCGCGGTCGGTGCTCGGAGACGCAGTGGATGTCGCCCCGCGGTGGAAGGGCGGCCCTCTTCGTCGCGCACCGTCGCCGGGGTCCGCCGTCCGGACGAGCGCCGAGCCCGCGCGGTGTCCGCTGAGAGGGACGCTCGTTGACACGGCCACGGCTGCCTGCGGAATGTAAGTGGGGTCACATTCACTCAGTCGGGAGGGCTGCTCGCCATGACCGTTTCGGAAACCTCGACCGGGTCGGCCAAAGCGCCCCGGGATCCGTTCGCCCCCGCGACGTTGGGCCCTGTCCGGCTCCGCAACCGCATCGTCAAGGCCGCGACATCGGAGGGGCGTTCACCCGAAGGTCTGGTCACCGACGATCTGATCGACTTCCACCTCGGCTTCGTCCGCGGTGGGGTGGGCATGACGACGGTCGCGTACTGCTGTGTGGCTCCCGAGGGCGCCAGCGCGCCCGGTCAGATACTGATGAACCGGCAGGCGCTTCCCGGCCTGCGGAAGCTGACGGATGCCGTCCACGAGGCCGGTGGCGCAATCTCCGCTCAACTCGGCCACGCCGGTGTGGTGGCCTCGAAGAAGATCACAGGCGTCACCGCGATGGCACCGAGCCGGGTGATCAACCCTTCGTCTTTCGAGTACTGCCGCGAAATCGATCGAGCCGAGATCGAGAAGGTCGTCGATCAATTCGGTGAGGCGTCCGCCGTCGCGGCCGAGGCCGGGTTCGATGCGATCGAACTGCACTTCGGCCATCTGTATCTGCCGAGCTCGTTTCTCAGTCCGCTTCTGAACCGCAGGAAGGACGAGTACGGGGGCAGCATCGACAATCGCTCCCGCTTCGTCCGTGAGATCGCCCGACGGGTGCGGGAGGTGGTCGGCACGCGAGTGGCTGTCACCGCGAAGATGAGCATGGACGACGGGATCCGCGGCAGCATCTGGCTCACCGAGTCCCTTCGCACAGCGCAATTGCTCGACCAGGACCGCAACCTCGATGCGCTCGAGCTGACGCAGGGCTCGTCCTTCTTCAAGCAGATGTACCTGTTCCGCGGCGACGTGCCTGTCGACGAGTTCGCGTCGGTCGTGAAGGAACCCTTCAGGACGGGTGTGCGCCTGTTCGGCAAACGGGCGCTGGGTTCGTATCCCTACGAGGATCTGTACATGCTCGAGTCCGCTCGCCAGTTCGTTCCCGTCATGGAGCACACCGCGCTGATCCTCCTGGGCGGGATCAACAACTACGACCACATCACCACCGGAATGCGGGAGGGGTTCGACTTCGTCGCCATGGGGCGCGCGCTGCTGCGGGAGCCGGATCTGATCGAGCGCATCCGCGCGGACCACACGGTGACCGGACGGTGCAACCACAACAACAAGTGCATGTACACCGTCTACGGCCGTACCCACTGTGTGCTCGTCCCCGATGAGCGCCCGGGGAACGTGGCGATCACGGGTCCGACGCCCTTCACCGCGTCCCGTACGGCCGCACGGTAGCGAACCACCGACCCGGCCCGGGAATCTGCTCCGGGCGCTGTTCAACGGACGGGCCGGCGGTGCCGGCGCGGCGGCACCGCCGGACCCGTCACCGCGGTTGGTGCTGGGTGATGCAGTGGATGCCGCCCCCGCGGCGGAAGAGCGGCCGGGCGTCCACTCCCACGACGCGCCGGCCCGGATACGCGGCCGCCAGGATCTCCGCGGCCTCGTCGTCGGCGGGGTCGCCGAAGCGGCAGGCGATCACCCCGCCGTTGACGACGTAGTGGTTGATGTAGCTGTAGTCCACCCAGCCCTCGTCGTCGCGCACCGTGGCCGGGGCCGGCACCCGGACGATGCACCACGGCTCGCCGCGGACGTCGGTCGTGTGCTGCAGCCGGTCGACGATCTGGGCGGTGACGTGGAAGTCCGGGTGGTCCCGGTCGCGCTGGTCGTGGACGAGGACCACACCCGGGGACGCGATCGCGGCGACGATGTCGACGTGCCCGCGGGTGCCGTAGCGTTCCTGGTCCCGCGTCAGCCCGCGCGGCAGCCAGATCGCGCAGGTCGCGCCGAGGGTGCGCCGCAGTTCCGCTTCGACCGCGGCCTTGTCCAGGTGCGGGTTGCGCCCGGGGTCGAGCTGGACGGTCTCGGTGAGCAGGACGGTGCCGAGACCGTCGACCTGGATGCCGCCGCCCTCGTTGACCAGCATCGAGGCGACGCGCTCGACGCCGGCGCGCTCGAGCACGAACGACGCGATCCGGGCGTCGTGGTCCCAGCGGGCCCAGTCCTGGGCGCCCCACCCGTTGAACACCCAGTCGACCCCGCCGCGGCGGCCGTCGTCGTCGAGGACGAAGGTCGGCCCGATGTCGCGCATCCAGGCGTCGTTCAGCGGGGCCTCGATCAGTTCGACGTCGCGGGACAGGTATCGGCGCGCCGCGTCGACCTGGCCGGGATCGGCCACCACCGTGACGGGTTCGAACTCGGCGACGGCATGCGCGACCGCGGCCCACGTGGCGCGGGCCTCGTGGTGCTCCTCCGCGGTGTCGCCCAGCGAGTATCCCTCGGTGGGGAAGGCCATCCACGTGCGCTCGTGCGGTTCGCCCTCCGCGGGCATGCGCCAGCTCATCGCGTGGCCCCGAAGGGGGCGTGCGCATCCACCGGCGCGGTCAGCGAGCCGTAGGTGTCCGGGCGGCGCGTGGTCAGGAACGGGAACAGCGACAACCAGTCCCGGCGCTGCGCGAGGTCGAGATCGGCTACCAGCACGGCGGATTCGTCGCGCGGTGCCTGCACCAGGATGCGGCCGTACGGATCGGAGACGAACGAGGAGCCGTAGAAGGTCACGGCTCCCTCGCAGCCGTACCGGTTCGGCACGATCATGAACGTGCCGTTGGCGATGCCGTTTCCGACGATCACCTGCTGCCACAGCGGACGGGTGTCGAACTCGGGATGGTCGGGTTCGGAACCGATCGCCGTCGGGTAGACGAGGATCTCGGCCCCGGCGAGCGAGTACGCGCGCGCCACCTCCGGGAACCACTCGTCCCAGCAGGTCGGCATGCCGATGCGGGCGCCGTCGAGGCCGTCGGGGGTGTGGACGGGATACGGGTCGGTGGCCGGTCCGCCCCGGAAGTAGGTGTCCTCGTGATATCCGGCGGTCACGGGGATGTGCAGCTTCCGGGTGCGGGCCACCGGCTCGCCGGCCGGGGAGACGAGGACGGCGGTGTTGTAGCCGAGTCCGTCGGAGCCGTCGGCGCGTTCGTAGAGGGAAGCGTGCACGAACACGCCGTGGGCGGAGGCGGCGGCCGCGGCGAAGGCGACGGTCGGGCCGGTCCGCAGGTCTTCGGCGGTCCGGGCGGCGTCGGTGCCGCCGGGTGTGTCGGCCGGGTAGCGGCTGAGGGTGAGTTCGGGCAGGAACACGACGCGTGCGCCCAGGCCGGCGGCGGTGGCGATGCCCTCGGTGAGTTCGGCGCGCAACGCCCGTTCGTCGTCGTGCCAGCGGTGCTGGACCAGTCCGACGCGCAGCGGCGGCCGATCGGGGGTGTCCACTCGGCACAGCGAGTCGGGCGGCGTGGTGGCGGTGATGGTGAGCATGGGGTCCTCGGGAATCGGTCCGGGGGATAAAACGAATGTGATTCGTTAAGTATGGTGGACGAGCGCGTTCCGGGCAAGAGCCCACGACGATTTCGAGGAGTGTCCGTATGCCACGACCGCCCACGCGGCTGCTCTCGCCCGAGATCATCACGGACGCCGCCATCCGGATGGTGGACACCGCGGGCGACTTCACCATGCCCGGACTGGCCGAACGGCTGAAGGTGCGGCCGTCGTCGCTGTACAACCACGTGTCCGGGCGCGCCGAGATCGTCGAGGCCATGCGGGCCCGCATCATGTCCACCATCGCCGTGGGCGCCCCGGCCGGCGACTGGTCCGAGACCGTCGCCGCCCTCGCCCGCGAGTACCGTCGCGCCTACGCCGCGCATCCGCGGCTGATCCCGCTGTTCACCGCGCAGACCGTGCAGTCGCCGGTCGCGTTCGGGCTGTACAACGCTCTGGCACAGGCATTCACCGATGCCGGGTTCACCCCGGCGCAGGTGCTGCATGCCGTCACGACGGTGGACAGCTTCGTTCTCGGCTCGGCGCTCGACCTCGCCGCGCCCGAGGTGGTGTGGGCGAACGTCCCCGAGACCGGGGACGCGATGCGCGCCGCGCTGCAGACCGCGGGCCCCAATCCGCAACGGGCCGATGCCGCCTTCGAATTCGGCCTGCGCGCACTGGTGGCCGGCCTGGTCGCACAGACGCCGGCCGGGCGCTGAGCGGCCCGGCCGGCGGTGATCGGTGCGGTCCGAGGTCAACCGCGGTCGGTGGAGAGCACGTCCGTCTCACCGGTGAGCGCGGCGGTGCTGCGCGTGAGGGTCTCCCCGCGGAAGAACTGCGGGTTGCGGGCCCGCATCACCAGCATCAGGACCGCACCGAGCAGCAGGATCCCGAAGCCGAGGAAGAACACCAGTCCGATGCCGCCGATCTCGGCGCCGCTGCCGTTGTCGGGATTCATGCTCTCGCCCACGGAGATCGCGAAGACGGCGGCGAGCATGATCCCGCCCGAGAGGGGGAAGGCGAAGCGGAACACGGCGTTGCGGGCGCTGGTGAACAGCCGTCCCCGGAAGTACCAGACGCACGCGAACGCGGTGATCCCGTAGTACCAGCAGATCATGATCCCCAGCGCCGCAATGGTGTCGAGCAGGGTCCGTTCCGACAGGAACGTCACGCCGGCGTAGAACACCGCGGTGACGACCCCCGCGACGACCGTCGCGTACGAGGGCACCAGGAAGCGGGGGTGCACCGCCGCCAGCCGGCGCGGGAACGCGCCGTAGGCGCCCATGGCGAGCATCGTCCGCGCCGCGGGCAGGAAGGTGGTCTGCAGGCTCGCCACCGACGAGACGAAGATCGCGAGGAAGAGCAGCAGGCCGCCCCACTGACCCAGGACGGGATCGGCGAGGGCGCCGAAGATGTTCTCGGAGTTGTCGGGATTGCCCAGCCCGAGACCCGTCGTACCGACGCCGGCGTACATCATCGCCGCGACCGACACCAGCAGGTAGGTCAGCAGGATCGTGGCCACGCACAGCAACCCGGCCCGGCCCGGGGTCTTCTTCGGGTCGCGGGACTCCTCCCCGAGGGTCAGGCACGTGTCCCATCCCCAGAACGCGAAGATCGAGCCGGTCACGCCGATCACGAAGGCGCCGAGTGCGAGTCCGTGGAACGGGTCGAACCAGGAGGCGTCGAGCGAGAGCCCGGCGGGCGCGTCGCCCGCGCCGACGTGCACGAGCGCGGCGACCGCGAACGCGAGCAGAAGCACCATCTGGAAGCCGACGAGCGCGTACTGGACGCGCTCGCTGGTGGTGATGCCGCGGCTCGCGATCCACGTCGCGATCGCGATGAACACCAGGGTCGTGCCGACGTTGACGAGCTTGTTCCCGGGCAGATCCGCGAGCGCGGCGTCTCCGGTGATCCGCGCCAGGAACAGGTAGAAGAACTGGACGGCGATCGCGGCCAGGTTGGACAGCACGATGATCGTCGCGATCACCATGCCCCAGCCGCACATCCACCCCACGTACGGGCCGAAGGCTTTCGTCGACCACGTGAACGACGCTCCGCAGTCCGGTGATTCGGAGTTGAGTTCGCGGTAGGCGTACGCGGTGAGGAACATCGGGACGAACCCGGCGATGAAGATCGCCGGCATCTTCAGTCCCACGGCCGCGACGATCAGGCCGATGCTCGCGGTCAGCGTGTAACCCGGCGCGACGGACGAGATGCCCAGGACGGCACCGCCGAAGGTGCCGATCCGGCCGGCGGCCAGGCCCTTCGAGACGACACCGTCGGTGGGTGCGGCCATCGGGGGGACCTCCCGGATCTCGGTGGTGGGAAGCGAATTCGTCATGACGGGTCTACTCACTGTTCTCGAACTCGTGCTTGGGAACGACGATCATGGGCACCGGAACGACCCGCAGCATCTTCGCTGCCGTCGAACCCAGGAAGAGCCGGTGCGGTTGGGCGAGCCGGCTGGAGCCGACCATCACGACGTCGCCGTCGTGCCATTCGAGCTTCGCCACCGCCGATTCGACGGTGTCCCCGTCCGCGACGAGCGACCGGACCGGGTAGTCGCCGGGAAGCTCGGCGCGGGCGGTGTCCAGAAGGGTGCGCGCGTGGGCCCGCGCCGACTCGAGGGCGAGTTCGTGCGACTTGCGCACGTCGCGGCCGAGACCGTGCGGATCGAGGGCGACGAGCGAGGCGAGCCGCAGCGGCGTGCGCATCCGCTCGCAGGCGCGTACCGCGGTCCTGAGCAGGACGTCCGCTCCGGTGCGGGTGCCGAGTGCGCACGTGACCTCGTGGACGCGGGGCGCGGCCGAGTGTCGGAATCCGCGCGGTGCCAGGGCCAGCGGCACGGGCGCGGAATGCAGCAGCTCGGACGACACCGTGCCGATGGAGTGCCGGCCGAGGAGCCCGTCGCCCGCGGCCCCGAGAACGACGGCGCGCGCACCGAGCCGGGCGACCTCGTCGAGCAGGCCCTGCGCGAAGGATTCGTGGAAGCTCAGGTGCGTGTGCGCCCGCACGTCGTCGGGCACCGTGGCCGCCGCCTGGGCGAGCCATGCTTCGCCCGTGCCGGCGAGGACGTCCTCGTACCCGGGTTCGGCGGGCACCCGGGAGGGCACCGGGCGGTCCGGGGGCAGGACCATACAGATGTCGAGTTCGGCGCCCAGGCTGCGGGCGAGCTGGACGCCGAGCGCCAGCCCGTCCGCGCCGCTGGGGGTGGCGAGGTATCCGACAACCAGTCTCATGGGATTCCGATCCGGTAGGGGAAGCCGGCGGGAGGGTGCCGCCGGCTTCCGGCAACGGCGCGGTCGGGCCGCGGCAGGTCAGTCGTGGGTGCTCATCACGTGCTTGATGCGGGTGTAGTCCTCGACGCTGTAGGTGGAGAGGTCCTTGCCGTAGCCGGACTGCTTGAACCCGCCGTGCGGCATCTCCGCGACGAGCGGGATGTGGCAGTTGATCCACACCGCGCCGAAGTCGAGCGTGGCGGACAGCCGCTGGGTGCGCCCGTGGTCGCGGGTCCACACGCTCGCGGCGAGCCCGTAGCGGACGTCGTTGGCCAGCGCGACGGCCTCGTCCTCGGTGGCGAAGGACTGCACCGTCAGGACCGGGCCGAACGTCTCGTCCTGCACGATGGGGTCGTGCTGGCCCACGCCGGTGACGATCGTCGGTTCGAAGAAGAAGCCCTTCTCGCCGGCGCGCCGGCCGCCGGTGACGATCGTCGCCGAGGCGGGCAGGGCGGCGATCTTGTCGGTGACGCGCTGGAAGTGCGCGGCGTTGTTGAGCGGGCCGTAGAAGGCGTCCGAGTCGTCGGGGCGGCCCGGGCGCAGCAGCTCGGCCTGCCGCGCCAGCGCGTCGACGAGGTCGTCGTGGATCGACTCGTGGACCAGTACCCGGGTGGCGGCCGTGCAGTCCTGGCCGCCGTTGAAGAAGGCGGCCGCCGCGACGGCTTCGGCGGTCTTCGGCACGTCGGCGTCGTCGAAGACCAGGACGGGGGCCTTGCCGCCGAGTTCGAGGTGCGCGCGCTTGAGCTGCCGGGCCGCGGAGACCGCCACCTCGGTGCCTGCGCGGACCGAAGCGGTGATCGACACCAGGCCGAGCGCGGGATGCTCGACGAGGGCGGCCCCGGTGGCGGCGTTGCCGAGCACGACGTTGAAGACGCCGTCGGGCAGGATGCCCCGGGTCAGGCGGGCGAGCACCAGCGTGCTGTCGGGGGTGGTGTCGCTGGGCTTGAGGACGATGGTGTTGCCGGCCGCGAGCGCGGGTCCGATCTTCCACAGCGCCATCATCAGCGGGTAGTTCCAGGGCGTGACCTGACCGACCACGCCGATCGGCTCGCGCCGCACGTAGGAGGTGTGGCCCTCCATGTACTCGCCGGCCGCCTTGCCCTCGAGCATGCGGGCCGCGCCGGCGAAGAAGCGCAGCTGGTCCGCGCCGACCTTGACCTCCTCGTCGGCGATCATGGACTTCGGCTGGCCGGTGTTGCGGCACTCCGCCTCGACGAGTTCGTCGCAGTGCTCCTCGAGGGCGTCGGCGAGCTTCAGCAGCGCCGTCTGGCGTTCCTTGGGGGTGGTCCTGCCCCAGGTGCGGAACGCGCGCTGCGCGGCCGCCACCGCGGCGTCGACGTCGGCGGCGGTCGACACCGGGATCGAGCCCACGAGGGATTCGTCGACCGGGTCGATCAGCGGCAGGGATTCGGTGGCCGTCGAGGGCACGAATGCGCCGTCGATGTAGTTCTCGCGGAGAGCGGTCATGGCTGGGTTCCTCTCGGAGGCCTGCCCGGCCGGGGCAGGGACTCTGGTGATCAGTGTGGGCCGCACCGACGGTGCCGGGCCAGGGATCCGGCGGCCGGATCGGGTGCGAAAGGTTCGGAGGGCGGCGGCGCTGCCGGAGGGCGGCGCCGCCGGGACCGGAATGCTCACCTCGTCGTGAGCGGGTCGGACGCCGAGACGGGCGCCGAGCGAGCGTGAAAACTGTTGTGAAACCGGATCTTCGGATCTGCCGGGGGAAGGGCGGGGCGGTCAGTGCGCCGGGGCGCCGGCCGCCGCGGTCGCGCGGGAGCCGAGGGCGTCGAGAATGCGCCGGGCCGTGTCCTCGCCCATGCGCACGGCGCCGTCGACGTGCTGGTAGCCCTCGGCGGCCAGGTCGGACGACGAGAAGAGGATCGGTCCGACGGGTGTGAGCTGGTCCTTGCCGTAGCGGTGCAGGCCGCCGAGATCGTAGCTCGCCGCGTAGGCCCCGCGGGTCCACTCCTCGGAGCCCCAGTCGGATTCGTAGTAGACCACCGGGTTCTGGGCCTTCTCGCCGAGATAACCGGCCATGGACGAGAGGATCGCGGCCTTGCGTTCCGCGGCGGAGAGTTCGAAGACGGCGTCGGCCTTCTCGTCCGCCACGAACGCCACCAGGGTGCCCCGCGGATCCTCGAAATTGGTGTTGTCGTAGATCTCCTGGACGAGCGCTCCGGCGCCGAAGCACGTGCCGGACAGGCCCTCCTCGCGCCAGAACGGCGTGTCGTACACGGCGTGCACCTTGATGACGAGCCCGAGGGACTGGTGCTGGTGCATCTGGTGCTGGCGGCGCGGCAGCGGCGGGACGTAGGAGATGCGGGAGTACAGGTTCGGCGGCACGGCCAGCACGGCGAACCGGGCGTCGACGGCGACCCCGTCGGCCACCGCGCGCACGCGCCCCGGCGCCCCGGCCTCCGCGCCCTCGGACCAGTGCAGGGTCCGCACCGGATTTCCGAGAAACACGTCGTCGCCGAGCCTTTCGGCCAGCCGCTCCGACACCTGCTGCATACCGCCGACGACGCGCTTGTCGAGGATGAAGTCCTCGTCCACGAGGTTGCTGAACGAACCCGCGGATGCCGCCATGAGGATCGCCTGCAGCGCGGAGAACGCGTGGGCCGGCTTGGTGAGCATGCCCCCGGCGATGAACAACCCGATGTTGGCGCACGCTTCCTCGTCGTCCGAGTTGGCCCGGAGCCAGTGGTGGAAGGAGACGGTGTCGAGTTCCCGCGCCCGCGGATGCGCCCACGGCTCGTGGGGGCCGATCTCGGCGGCGAGCGCGTCGAGCAGCGCGATCAGCTTGTCCATCTCGACGCGGGTGTGCTCGGAGGTCGGGAACGTGTCGCCGCGGTACCGGACGGGCCGGCCCTCGGCGTCGAGGTAGATGTTCTCGCCGTCGCGGTAGCGGGCGAAGGTGCGCAGACCCAGTTCGTCGAGGAGGGCGATCAGGGCGGTCTGGTCGGGGGACACCCACTGACCGCCGATCTCGAGCATCGCTCCGTCGATCGTGTCGGTCCAGGTGCGGCCGCCGACGCGGTCGCGGGCTTCGAGGACGGCGACCCGCAGGCCCGCCTGTCGCAGGCGGTAGGCGGCGGTCAGGCCGGACGGTCCCGCCCCGACGACGACGACGTCACGCTCGATGGATTGCATGGGATTCCCCTTCGAGAAAATGAACGACATTCATATGTGTCGCATCACACTGTAACCTCATCGAGGCGCGAGGAGAAGACCCTCGCGGCAATTCGTGGCCGGAAATCGTGAGACGGAGGGGGAGCGGCGTGGGAGAGGGGACGCACCGGCGCGCCGGCCGGCCGTCGACGAAAGTGCTGTCTCGGCAAGCGATCACCGACGCCGCACTCGACGTGATCGAACACGGCGGCTACGACGCCTTCACCGTCGCCAAGCTCGCCCGCGCCCTCGGGGTGGCCCCGTCCGCCCTGTACAACCACGTGCGCTCGAAGCAGGACGTCCTGCTGTGGGTGCAGGAAGATCTCATGACCAAGGTCGACGTCAGCGGGTTCGGCACCGAGCCGTGGGCCGTGGCGACACGGCGCTGGGCCCTGTCCTACCGGGACGTGTTCGCCCGGCACGCGCCGCTGGTCCCGGTGATCGCCGTGATGCCCGTCGCGGGCGCGCCCCGCACCCTCGCGGTCTACGAGGCGGTGGCCGCGGGCTTCGCCGAGGCCGGGTGGCCGATCGGGACCATCGTGCCGGTCGTCGTCGCGCTGGAGTCGTTCATCTTCGGCTCCGCGCTCGACGCCAACGCCCCGGCCGACATCTTCGACACCGCCGACCTCGCCGGCGTCAGCCCGGTGTTCACCGCGGCGATCGACGCGTTCGCCGGCTCGGGCGGCGACTACACCCCGGACGCCGGTTTCGACGCCGGCCTCGACGCGATGATCGCCGGACTCGAGGCGCGCCTGGATCGGCTCCGGAATGACTGAGTCCCAATAGGATACGGCTCGGCCCGGGAGCGCGACGTGCCGCGCTCCCGGACCGAGCCGGTATTCGGATTCCTGATGGTCCCGCTACAGGGCGATGTACTTGGTGTCGAGGTACTCCTCGATGCCCTCGGCCGCGCCCTCGCGGCCGAAACCGGACTCCTTGACGCCGCCGAAGGGGGCGGCGACGTCGGAGATGACCCCGCGGTTGACCCCGACCATGCCGGTCTTCAGCGCGCCCGCCACGCGCATCGCACGGTTCAGGTCGCGGGTGTAGAAGTAGGCGGCCAGGCCGTACTCGGTGTCGTTGGCGGCGGCGACGGCCTCGTCCTCGGTGTCGAAGACGGTGATCGCCGCGACCGGGCCGAAGATCTCCTCGCGCAGCAGCCGCGCGTCGGCCGGCACCTCGTCGAGCACGGTCGGCGGGTAGAACGTGCCGGGCCCGTCGGGGATCTGTCCGCCGGTGCGGACCCGGGCGCCGCGCTCGACGGCGTCGCGCACCAGCGCGTCGACCGTGGCGCGCTGCCGGGCGGTGATGAGCGGGCCGAGGTCGGTGCCGTCGTCGAGGCCGTGACCGGTGCGCAGCGCCGCGATGCGGGCGGTGAGCTTGTCGGTGAACTCGACCGCGACACCGCGGGCGACGTGGAAGCGGTTGGCGGCGGTGCAGGCCTCGCCGCCGTTGCGCATCTTCGCGGCCATCGCGCCGTCGACGGCGGCGTCGAGATCGGCGTCGGCGAACACCAGGAACGGGGCGTTGCCGCCGAGTTCCATCGAGGTGCGCAGCAGCCGGTCGGCGGACTGGCGGACCAGCAGCTTGCCGACGCCGGTGGAGCCGGTGAAGGTGATCTTGCGCAGCCGCGCGTCGGCGAGCAGCGGCCCGGTCAGCGCCGCGGCGTCGGTGGCGGGCAGGATCGACAGCACCCCGGCCGGCAGGCCGGCGTCGGCGAAGACCTGCCCGAGCAGCAGCATCGTCAGCGGGGTCTCGGCGGCCGGCTTGACCAGGATCGGGCAGCCCGCGGCCAGGGCCGGGCCGATCTTGCGGGTGGCCATCGCCAGCGGGAAGTTCCACGGGGTGATCGCCAGGACGGGCCCGACCGGTTCCTTGGTGACGAGGATGCGCCCGTTCCCGGCGGGGGCGGTGGCGGTGCGGCCGCCGATGCGCACGGCCTCCTCGGCGAACCAGCGCAGGAACTCCGCGCCGTAGTTCACCTCGCCGCGGGCCTCGGCGACGGTCTTGCCCATCTCGAGGGTGATGACGCGGGCGAAGTCGTCGGCGCGGGCGTGGACGAGTTCGAAGGCGGTGCGCAGGATCTCGCCCCGCACGCGGGGCGGGGTCGCCGCCCACTCGGCCTGCGCGGCGACGGCGAGGTCGAGGGCGCGCAGCCCGTCGTCGGCGGAGGCGTCGGCGACGTCGGCGAGCACCGCGCCGGTGGCCGGGTCCTCGACGGGGAACGTCGCGCCGGTGGACGAGTCGGTGAGCTTGCCGCCCAGCCAGAGGCGGGTCGGGACACCCGCGGGAAGGGTGTGGGTCATCGGGTGGCTCCTGCCAGGGTCGGGCGCACGCCCGCGACGTCGCGGATTGCGGCAGCGAGAACGTCGAGGCCGTCGGTGAGCAGTTCGTCGGAGATCACCAGCGGCGGCAGCAGGCGGACGACGTTGCCGTAGGTGCCGCAGGTGAGCACGATGACGCCCTGCTCGAGCGCCTTCGCGGCGATCGCCTTGGTGGCCTCCGGGTTCGGCTCGCGGGTGCCGGGCCGGACGAACTCGACGGCGAGCATCGCGCCGCGGCCGCGGACCTCGCCGACGATGTCGACGTCCGCGGCGAGCGCCCGCAACCGCTCGGTGGCGATCTGCTCGATGCGCCGGGCGCGGCCGCACAGGTCCAGCTGCTCGATCCGGTCCAGGGTGGCGAGCGCCGCGGCGCACGCGACGGGGTTGCCGCCGTAGGTGCCGCCGAGACCGCCGCCGTGGACGGCATCGATCAGTTCGGCGCGGCCGGTCACCGCGGCGAGCGGCATGCCGCCGGCGATGCCCTTGGCGAGGGTCATCAGGTCCGGGACGATGTTCTCGTCGTTGCCGGCGAACCAGTCACCGGTGCGCGCGAAGCCGGTCTGCACCTCGTCGGCGACGAAGACGATGCCGTTGGCCTTCGCCCAGTCGACGAGGGTCGGCAGGAAACCCTTGGCCGGCACGATGAATCCGCCCTCGCCCTGGATGGGCTCGAGCACGATCGCGGCGACGTTGTGCGCGCCGATCTGCTTGTCGATCTGCGAGATCGCGCGGTGGGCGGCCTGCTCGCCGGTGACCTCGGTGCCGTCGTAGTTGCGGCCCTCCCGGAACGGGTAGGACGCCGGCACGCGGTGGATGTCCGGGGCGAACGGGCCGAAGCCCTCCTTGTAGGGCTGGTTCTTCGCGGTGAGCGCCATCGTCAGGTTGGTGCGGCCGTGGTAGGCGTGGTCGAAGACCACCACGGCGCTGCGACCGGTGGCGACGCGGGCGATCTTCACCGCGTTCTCGACGGCCTCGGCGCCGCTGTTGAACAGCACCGTGCGCTTGGCGTGGTCGCCGGGGGTCAGCGCCGCGAGCTTCTCGGCGACGGCGATGTAGCCCTCGTAGGGGGTGACCATGAAGCAGGTGTGCGTGAAGTGCGCGACCTGCTCCTGCACCGCCGCCACGACCGCCGGGTCCGAGGCGCCGACGCTGGTGACCGCGATACCGGAACCCAGGTCGATCAGGGCGTTGCCGTCGACGTCGACGACGATCCCGCCGTCGACGTCGGCGGCGTAGACCGGCACGGAGGACGCCACACCCGCCCCGACCGCCGTGCGGCGACGCTCGGTCAGGGCCGCCGAGCGCGGGCCGGGCAGCGCGGTGACCAGGCGACGCTGCTGTGGAAGGCGGTATTCGATGCTCGTCATGGGGACTTCCTCGGGCTCGGCGGCGTAGAGACGATTCGAGTATGGGAGCGGCGGCGGACCCGAGACAGGGCCGATCCGTACAACTCGGCGATTCGCACCGCGCCATTTCGTCGAGGCGTCCTACGATGGCCCCATGAGCGTCGGCATCGCCTGGCTACTGCGGCAACCGGGACTGGGATTGACCCTGCGCGGTGGCCGGGCCGGGATGGACCGGAAGATCGGCTTCGTCCAGCCCACCGAACTGCTGGACCCGCGGCCGTGGCTCTCCGGCGGGGAACTCGTCCTCACTATCGGCCTGGGATTGGAGCCGGCGGCGGGCGGCGACTACGTGCGCCGCCTCGCGGAGGCGGGCGTCGCCGCCCTCGGCTTCGGCACCGGGCTGTCGCACGAGCGGATTCCGCAGTCGGTCCTCGAGGCGGCCGACGCGGTGGGGCTGGCTCTGCTCGAGGTGCCGTACACGACGCCGTTCGCCGCCGTGAGCCGTGCCGTCACCGCCCGGCTCGCCGAGCAGCAGTACGAGCTCGTGCGGCGCGCCGCCGACACCCAGGTGCGCATCACCCGTGCCGTGCTGCGTGGCGGTGTGCCGGCCGTCGTGCGGGAACTGGCCGTCGCCACTCACACCGCCGTCGCCTACCTGGACGAGCGCACCGGGGAGGTGGCCGCCCACCCCGAGGCCGCGGCGGAGCTGGCGGAGCAGATCCCGGACTTGCGCCGGGACGGCGCCGGCTCGGTCACCACGAGCCGGCCCGGCCGGACGCTGACGGTGCAGCCGGTCACGCACGCCGGCGTCGTCAGCGGATACCTGGCCGTGCAGGCCGACCGGCCGCTCGAGAACGTCGAACTCGTCCTGATCGGCCACGCCGTCTCCCTCGTCACCCTCGAGCTGGACAAGCCGCGGCGGCTGCGGGCGGAACGGAACGCGCTGGGCGCGAAGGTGTTCGGTCTTCTCGTCGCCGGTGCCCTCGACTCCGGCGACGCCTCGGAGTATCTCGCCGACGCGGTCGGCACCCGCAACCGAATCCGGATCCTGCAGCTGCACACCCCGATCCCGGCCGACGTGCGGCGCGTGCTCGACGCCGGTCTCGGTGCCCGGCAGCGGCCGCTGTACGCGCGCAGCGACGACGAGGCGCTCACCGTGCTGCTGCGCGGCGAGGACACGCTGTCCGACGTGGCGGCGCTGCTGGCGGACCTGTCCCCGCCGCAGGCCCGCACCCTCCGCGGCGGCCTCAGCGCCGCGCACCGGCTCACCGACACCCGCCGCGCCGTCGAACAGGCCGAGCATGCCGTCGCCGCCGCGGACGCGGCCCACCGCCTCGTGGAATTCGACGCCACCCACGGCACCGCCCTGCTCGCGTCCCCGGCGGTGCGGGCCGTTCTCGAATCCGTGGCCGCGTCGACGGTGTCCGCTCTCGCCGACTACGACCGCGGCCGCGGGACCAGGCTCGTCGCGTCGCTGCGGGCCTTCCTCGAGGCGAACGGGCAATGGGAGGCGGCGGCCGCGGCCCTGGAGGTGCACCGGCACACCCTGCGCAGCCGGATCGCCAAGGCGGAGCAGGTGCTCGGCGTGGACCTCGGTGATGCCCGCGTCCGGGCAGAGCTGCTGCTCGCCTTGCTGATCGGGGAACCGGCGCCTTAGATCACCGGCCTCATCGTGAAAGGAAGAGCCGTGACCAGGCAGTTCGTGCGTGTACCTGAAAGTGCCGGCGCAGCGCGGCGAGGAGTGTCATGGTGCCTCGACAAGTTCGGGTGGTCCGCCGATCCCGAATCCGACCCCAGGGAAACTCCAGGGAAGTCGATGCGCATCCACATCGTCGAGCCGAGGCAGTCCCCTCCTTTGCTTTCTTTTCTTGTTTATCTTGTTCAGAGGCGTAGCCTGGGGATATGAGCACGAAGCGGACCGGTCGTACGAACATCGGGTCGGCCTCGACCGCGCGCACGAAGGACACGGGTCGGGCGGCCGGGACGAAGTCCCGCACGTCGACCCCGCGGACGACGCCGCCCGCGTCCGACGCTGCAGGTACCACGACTTCGGCGCCGGGTGCAGCGGGCTTTTCCGCGGTGTTGAAGGACGTGCTCGGCAGTGTGCCGGAGGCGGAGCGGGAGAGTTTCGTGCTCGGCGTGGTCGGGGACGAGGGTGAGGGGCTGGACGCAGGGTTGTGGGGGCGGGGTCCGTCCCCGGCCGAGCGTAGACACGCCGCATTGGAGAACCTGCGCCGGCAGTATCGGGCCCGTCGCGCGGTGGTGGCGGAGTCCCTGACCCGACCGGAGGCCGCGGAGCTGCTCGAGGTGTCCGAGCAGGCGGTCCTCGATCGTCTCAAGGCGGGGGATTTGATCGGGGTGAAGAAGGGCCGGGAGTGGCGGCTGCCGTCGTGGCAGTTCGACGCCGACACCGAGCAGGGCTTCGTGCCCGGCCTGGCCCGGGTGAGTCGGGTGTTTCCCGGGGGTGCGGTGTCTTTGACCGAATGGGCCCTGAACGTGAACCCCGACCTCGACGGCGCGACCCCGGCCGAAGCGCTCGCCGCCGGGCGCATCGACGACGTCGTGCGGGCGGCCGAGGCCGGCACCGCAGCCGCGTGGTAGCCCCACTTCCCGCACCGACGCGACCGCTGCATGGCGGACGAGCATGGGTCTGGCGGTGGCGCGAACCGAGCCCCGGCCACCCGTGGCGCTGGTGCCGCATCTACCACCCGTCCCCGTACACCCCGAACGGAACCACCCACCGGCACTTCGGGCCGTTGCACCGACTGGACCCGCATCTGCCGGCCCCCGACGGTGCGCCGCGGACGTGTCCGGACGGGCGGTCGGTGCTGTACGTCGCCGGCAACTTGGCCACAGCGCTCGGTGAGGTCTTCGGGGATTTCCCTGCGGCGGCGGTGTGCCCGCGCTACCGGGTGGCGCTGCTGCGACCGACCGCCCCGGTCGCCGTGCTCGACCTGCGCGGGCAGGGCGCGGCGATGCGCATCGGTGCGCTGCCGTCGCTGGCCACCGGCGACTATCCGCGCCCGCGCATCCAGCAGTGGGCGCGGGCGATCTACGAGGATCAGCCCGTGGCTCGACGGCGTATCCACGGTGTCTACTATGACGCCGCGCATTCCAACGGTCCTGCGTTGGCGTTGTGGAACACCGAGGACCGGCTCGAGGTACCGGCCGACTCGCGCGGCGCGGTACAGGACTTCGCGCTGGCGGAGCCGCGGATGTGGCCGCGCGTGGTCGATGCTGCGGTGAGTCTGGGCATGCGCGCCGACCTGGTCGCCCACTGCCCCACCTGCTCGTAGTGGGGACCATCCAGGAGAGGCTGTGGCAGAAGGAGTTTCATCCTCCTGCGTGTACGGCCTGCCCGCCGCGCGGGTGTTCTCGACCCGCTGTACGCTCCGAATGGCCCTCTCCTCCCTGCCCCACCTGAGTGGGGTCGCGGATTCTGTCCGTAGGGGATGAGGCGAGGCGATGCGACGAACCGCGGCGCGGCTTGCGGTGGCGTATCGGGCCCCGGGACACCGACCGCGCGGCACATCCCGGTGCCGGGGCCGGGTCCCGGGAACGCAACGCATCATCCACGACATGCGTCATGCCGCACGCAAGAGCCGATCCATAAGAGACACCCGCTCAGCGGTCGAGCAGGCGCAGCTCCCCGGCGATCACGGCCAGCCGGGCGGTGTCCACCGCGTCCTCACCGCGGAGCCGGTCGAGGAGCCGCACGAGCCGGTGCGCGCGATCGGGCAGGTCCGCGGCACGGCCGTCGAGCGCGGTGACGACGAGCGCGTCGAGCCGGTCGGCGATCTCGTCGCGCAGAGCCGCCGCACCCATGGCCTCCCAGTACGGGCCGCGCACCCGGGTCACGAAACCGTCCAGGAGCCGGCGAATGTGGAGGAGGTCGGCCAGTTCGTCGCGGGCCGCGGCGACACGGGCGGGGTCGATGCCCAGGCGCAGCGCCACCGCGGCGTTCGCGAAGGCGCCGCGGCAGTCCTCGGCCGAGGGCCGGTCGCCCAGGGCGGCGGCGACGGGCGCGGCGAAGACCGCGACGAGAGCCTCCGGTGTGTCCGCGTCGGTGCACGCACCCGCGAGCACGTCGCGGAGCGTCCGGCGGGCGGTGTGGCGCAGCAACCACGCCATCTCGGCCTCGACGACGCGCGCGAGCGCGCTCAGTTCCGCCACCGTGGTGCGCGCGTCGGCGCCTGCCGCGAGGATCCGGGCCCGGATGTCCTCGGTGTGCAGTACCCGGCTGACCACCACGTAGGCGAGCGCCGAGTCCTCGGTGGCGGCGCCGAACCGTTCCTCGAACCGGTACAGGGCGCCGGGGCCGAGCCGGTTGACGAGTTCGTCCGCGAGCGACGCGACGACGATCTCCCGGCGCAGGGGATGCTCGGCCACGCCGCTCGCGGCGCGGGCCCGGATCTCGGCGGGGAAGTAGCTCTCGGCCCACGGGGCGCAGGCCGGGGAGTCCGGCAGCGACGACGCGGCCAGCTCGCTCGCGACGACGTTCTTCGACTGCGCCAGGAGCACCGCCAGCTCCGGGCGCAGCAGGCCCGTGCCCGCTCGCCGCCGCTCCCGGATCTCGTCCGTGGTGGGCAGGCTGTCGTCGCTGCGGGGGATCCGGCCGGCCCGCACCAGGTCCTCGATCAGGCGTTCGTGCTGGGTGAGCAGCGCTGGGGCGTCGTGCTCGCCGGCTCCCAGGGCGAGCACCTGATCGCGGGAGGCCGTGAGCACCGCCGCGGCCACGTCGTCGGTCACCGCGGCGAGCAGCGTCTCCCGCCGCCCGGGCGCCAGCGTCCCGGCCGCCACCGCGCGGTCGACCGCGATCTTGATGTTGACCTCCCGGTCCGAGGTGGCGACGCCGGCGGCGTTGTCGACGAAATCGCCGTCGCAGCGGCCGCCGCAGCGCGCGTACTCGATGCGGGCGGCGCGGGTGAAGCCCAGGTTGCCGCCCTCCCCGACGACGCGGGCCCGTACCTCGCGGGCGTCGACCCGGACCCGGTCGTTGGCGGGATCGGCGGCGTCGCCGTGTGTTTCGCCGGAGGCCTTCACGTACGTGCCGACACCGCCGTTCCACAGCAGGTCCACAGGCGCGCGCAGGACGGCCTTGATCAGCTCGTCGGGTGTCAGCGTCTCGGCGTCGATCCCGAGGGCCGCGCGGGCAGGGGCGGACAGCGGCACGGACTTGGCGGTGCGCGGCCACACGCCGCCGCCCGCGGAGATCACCGCGGGGTCGTAGTCGGCCCAGGACGAGCGCGGCAGCGCGAACAGCCGCGCACGCTCGCGGTGGGCGGCGGCGGGGTCCGGGTCGGGGTCGAGGAAGATGTGCCGGTGGTCGAACGCGGCGACGAGGCGGATGCGGTCGCTGAGCAGCATGCCGTTGCCGAAGACGTCACCCGACATGTCGCCGATGCCCGCGACGGTGAAGGTCTGCGTGTCGACGTCGTGTCCGAGCTCGGCGAAGCGGTGCCGCACGGCCACCCACGCGCCGCGGGCGGTGATGCCCATCGCCTTGTGGTCGTAGCCGGCCGACCCGCCCGAGGCGAAGGCGTCGCCGAGCCAGTAACCGTATTCGGCGGCCACGGCATTGGCGGTGTCGGACATGCGGGCGGTGCCCTTGTCGGCGGCGACCACCAGGTAGGCGTCCGCGCCGTCGTAGGCGACGGTGTCGGGCGGGGTGACGGGCGAGCCGTCGACGATGTTGTCGACGACGTCGAGCAGGCCGCGCACGAACGTGGTGTAGGCGGTGGTGAGGTCCGCGCCGGAGCCGGGCCGGATCACGAACGCGCCCTTCGCGCCGCCGGGGACGATGGGCGCGTTCTTGACGGCCTGGGTCGCCATCAGCCCGAGGACCTCGGTGCGGTAGTCCTCCGGGCGTTCGGAGAATCGCAGTCCGCCGCGCGCGACGAGCTCGGCCCGCACATGCACGCCCTCTACGTCACGGGAGTGGACGTAGATCTCCCGCACCGGCACGATCGCTGCGCCGACGCTCAGCGCGGACGGATCGAGCTTGAACGACGCGTACGATCTGCTGCCCCCACGCTGGAACCAGTTGGTGCGCAGCGTCGCGTCGACGAACGAGCGCAGCCCCCGCAGGGTCCGGTCCAGATCGAACGTCGCGGCGCGATCGATGTGGCCGGCCACCGCCGCGCCCGCGGCGGCCACGGCGCCGTCCCGGTCGGGCAGCCCGGGCCGGAACCGGGCGTCGAACAGCGCGGCGAGGTCCGCCGCGAAGCCGGGGGTGGCGGTCAGGCAGCCGAGCATGTACGCCGGCGACAGGCCGATCCCGGCCTGGGCCAGGAACCGGACGGCCGCCCGCACGAGATCGACCCACCTCCACGAGATTCCCTCCTGCAGAACGAGAATAGAGAAGTCGTCGATCTCGGTGCGGCCCTCGGTGCCCGCGACGAACGCGTCCGCGATCAGCTCGAGCACCCCGGGATCCGGAGCGACGGTTGCGGCCGGTGCGATCGTGAAGTGGTGCGTCCCCGGCTCGTCCAGCGGCCGGTGATCGCTGACGTGGAGGCCGAAGCGCCGCAGGACGTCGACGACGTCGGTGAGGGTGAACCGGTGGTCCGGCCAGGTCGCGACACAGCCGAGCGGAGTGCCGTCGGCAGGATCGAGGAAACGCAGGGTCGTCGTGTGCTGGGACAGGGAGGGGGCGCTCACGGGGGGTCCTTTCCGGGGCGGCGGCGATGGGGCGAGTCTGCCGCCGTCGCACCCCCACAGGGCAGGGCCGAAATGGAGCGGACGAAGCGTAAGGGCACGCCGAATCGGCGCGGGCGGTCCCGTCACTGCCCGGCCGGCGGACCTGCCGGGCGGCCCCCTGCCGGGCCACCACCCATCCCGCCCTGCGGCGGCATGTCGGACTGGACGTTCGCCGATTTCTCGGCGACACCGATCGTGATGTCGACGGCGTAGCCGGTGTCGATGCTGCCGCTGACGGCGGCGAGTTCGGCGTCCCAGCCGTCCCCGAAGACGTTGTCGGAGTCGAGACCGACCTGCACGAGGTTGCGGGTGCTCTGCGAATAACCTTCGGCCTGCGCGTACACCGTCTCGCACACGTCCTGGGGGAGGGCGATCTGCGACGTCAGCCGGGCGTTGTCACCGGCGACGGCGACCTCGAGGGAGTCGTAGACCTCGAAGTGGATGTGCGGCCAGCGTCCCGAATAGCAGGCCGGGAAGATCGAGGTGAACGAGACGGTGCCGTCGGCCCCGGCCACCTGCACGCCGCGCAGGTAGTTCTGCTCGGTGACACCCTCGCTGTAGAGCGAGTAGTTGCCGTCGCGGTCGCAGTGCCACAGGTAGACCGCCATGCCCGCACCGGCGGCGCAGTCGGCCGCCAGATCCTGCAGGTGCAGCGTGACGGTCGTCGGCACGCCCTCGGCGGTGCCGGTGTAGCTGCCGAAGCTGGTGGTGAGGTCGCGCCGCACGATTCCCGACTCGATGAGGACATTGGGCCCGTTCGACCCGTCGCCGGGATACGGTCCGGCGGTCTCCTGCGGTGCGGCCGCCACGCACTCGCCCGTGGCCGACGCGGTCGTGCTCGACGCCGTGGTGGCGGAGGCGGCCGCCGAGGTGGACGTCGACCCACCCGTCGAGCACGCGGCGAGGGCGGCGGTGCCGGCCGCGCCGAAGACGGCCAGCATCCGCCGGCGGGACAGCATCGTCCTCATGTCGTGGGCCAGGCCCAGGTCGTGCTCGTGGAGGTCGGGATCGGTGGGAACGCGACGCGCCCGGCGTGAACTCATTGCGGTGTCCTCTCGGCTCGGTTCGGTGAGGTTCACGCTACGAAGCGATGCTGGGGAAACCGTGGACGGACGCTGGGAACCTGCTGGCAGCCGGGTTCGGGCGGATTCGTCCTTCGGTCGTCGAGCGCGGCTCGCGCCGGGGTGGGCGCGGGTAGGATGCGAAAGGTCGGCGCCCCTGCCGATTCCCGATCGCCACGACATGAGGGATGCGATGTACTCGTACAAGGTCGTCGAGGTCCGCGAGAAGATGCTCGGCGGGAAGATGTCCGGTGACAAGCTCGAGGATCTGCTCAACGAGCATGCCCGGCAGGGGTGGCGCCTGAAGGCCATCACGTCCGCCGAGATCAAGGGCCGCGTCGGCCCGGGCGGGGTCGAGGGATTGCTCGTCACCTTCGAACGCGAGGGCTGACGGGCGCCGATCAGCGCGGCGCGGCGGGCGACAGGCCGGCGAGCACGTAGCGCCGCACGTAGCGCAGCACGGCGGCGTCGTCGTCGGGGTCGAGGGTGTTGCCGGGCACCGTCGCGAGGCTGATGAGCGAGCGCGCCACCCACTCCGCGGCCTCGACGGGCTCGGCGTCGTCGCGGACCTCCCCGCGTTCGATCGCCGCGACCACGAACTCGAGCCAGAACGCCGCGAGGTCGGGAACGAGTTCGCGGACCCCCGCGCCGGCGCACGCCGCGAACTCCTCGGGCTCGGCGGCGCGCAGCCGGAGCGGCAGCGCCCCCGGATCGTCGTAGGTGGCCCGGCCGATCCGGACGCCGGCCGCGAGCTGCTCGACGAAGGTGCCGTAGCCGGCGAGGGCCGTCCTGGCGGCGGTCCAGTACGCGTCGTCGAGCCGGACGATCACGCTGCCGACCAGGCTCACCTTGTCCGGGAAGTGCCGGTACAGCCAGGCCCGGGACACCCCGGCCACCTCGGCCACCTCCGCCATCGTCGTCGCCCGGATTCCCTTGGCGCGCAGGACTTCTTCGGTCGCGGCGAGCAGCCGCTCGCGGACGCTTCCGGGTGTCGTCTCGGTGGGCACGCGCTGTTCCTCTCGGCTCGCGGACCGCGCGGCCCGCGAGCCGACCCTACGCGCAGTAGACACTTTCCCAAAAGTGTCTACACCCGCGGTGAACATGTTCTACATTGGGGTCGTCGTCACCGGACGCGTTCGCGCCGGAGATCGGACCGGCTCACCGGGGGCCGGAACCTGCACACGAGGAGCTGCGACATGCCGGCACCGACCACCGCCGTCATCGGCGCGGGAATCAGCGGTCTGACCGCAGGAAAGATGCTCGGCGACTACGGCGTGCCCTACACGTGCTTCGAGTCGTCGGACCGGATCGGCGGCAACTGGGCGTTCGGCAACCCCAACGGTCACAGCAGCGCCTACCGCTCCCTGCACATCGACACATCGAAGCACCAGCTGTCGTTCAAGGACTTCCCGATGCCGGAGTCCTTCCCCGACTTCCCGCACCACACCCAGATCAAGCAGTACCTCGACGGATACGCCGCGGCGTTCGACCTCGAGTCCCGGATCGAGTTCCGCAACGGCGTCGTGCACGCCCGCCGGGGCGACGACGGCCGGTGGGAACTCGACACCGAGGACGGGCGCACCCGGTACTTCGACTACCTCGTCGTGGCGAACGGGCACCACTGGGACCCGCGGATCCCGGACTTCCCGGGAGAGTTCACCGGCACGTCGCTGCACTCCCACCACTACATCGATCCGCGCACGCCGATCGACTTCTCCGACAAGCGCATCCTCGTCGTCGGGATCGGCAACAGCGCCGCCGACATCGCGGTGGAGCTGTCGTCGAAGGCGCTCGGCAACGAGGTCACCCTCTCCACCCGTTCGAGCGCGTGGATCGTGCCGAAGTACATCGCCGGACGGCCCGCCGACAAGTACTACCGGACCAGTCCGCACCTGCCGCTGTCGTGGCAGCGCAAGCTCGCCCAGCTCGGCCAGCCACTCCTCGCCGGCCGGCCCGAGCGGTACGGACTGCCCACGCCCAACCACAAGTTCTTCGAAGCGCACCCCACCCAGTCGGTGGAACTGCCGCTGCGTCTCGGCTCCGGCGACGTCGTCGCCAAACCCGACATCCGGTTGCTCGACGGCGCGACGGTGCACTTCGCCGACGGCACCTCCTCGGACTTCGACGTCGTCGTCTACGCCACCGGGTACAACATCACCTTCCCGTTCTTCGACGAAGACTTCATCGCCGCACCCGGCAACCACATCCGGCTCTACAAGCGGATTTTCGCGCCCGGCATCGACAACCTCGCGTTCGTCGGCTTCGCGCAGGCCACCCCGACCCTGTTCCCCTTCGTCGAGTGCCAGGCGCGGCTCGTCGCGGCCCACGTGATCGGCCGGTACCGGCCGCCGCCGCCCGACGAGATGGAACGAGTGATCGACGCCGATCAGCGCAAGTACACCGGGCACATGCTCGACCGGCCCCGGCACACCCAGCAGGTCGACTACTTCCTCTACGAGCACGACCTGCGGGTGCACGAGCTGCCCGACGGACTGAAACGTGCTGCGGCCCAGAACTCCCCACGCCCGGTGGGCAACGTCCCGGAAGGGGCACGCCGATGACGCCCCGGAACCTGACCTTCCGCTCCGGCGACGCCGACTGCGACGCCTGGCACTTCCCCGGCCGCGGCGACGCGTTCACCGGCGACGACGGACGGCCGGCGGTCGTGATGGCGCACGGCCTCGGCGGCACCAAGGATTCCGGACTCCGCGAGTTCGCCGATCGCCTGGCCGACGCCGGCCTCGACGTCGTCGCCTTCGACTACCGCGGGTTCGGCGCCTCCGGCGGCACGCCGCGGCAACGGGTCGACCTGCGCGGCCAGGCCGACGACTACCGGGCAGCCCTCGACGCGGCCGCGGCGCTCGACGGTGTCGACCGGAATCGACTGGTGCTCTGGGGAGTATCGCTCTCCGGTGGGCATGTGCTCACCGTCGGCGCCCACCGCTCCGACGTCGCCGCCGTCGTCGCCGTCACCCCGCTGGTCGACGGACCGGCCGCGGGACGGCTGGCCGGCCGGCACCACTCCGCACGGACGATGATGCGGTCCGCGGCCACCGGCGCTCGCAGCCGGGTCTCGACGCGGACCGGCCGCGGACCCGTCACCATCCCGGTCGTCGGCCGGCCCGGGGAGACCGCGGCACTCACCCTCGACGGCTACTTCGAGGACTACACCGTCCTGGCCGGACCGACGTGGCGCAACGAGATCGACGCCCGCATCGCACTCGAACTCGGCACCTACCGTCCCGGCAAGGACGCCGCCGGGCTGCGCTGCCCGCTGCTCGTCCAGATCGCCGACTTCGACCGCAGTGCGCCGCCGCGCGCCGCCGCGCTCGCCGCCGAGCGGGGCCGCGCCGAGGTCCGCCACTACCCGTGCGACCACTTCGGCGTCTGGCCGGGGCACGAATGGTTCGACGCTGCTGTCGCGCACCAGATCTCGTTCCTGTCCCGGCACCTGACCACCGACCCCACGACGACGAGGTGAGACCGTGGCAGACACCGTCCAGCAGGCACTGCGCGCGCGACTCGGCCAGACCGGCACCGCCGTGGTGTACGGCGACCGCGCCTGGACGTGGCAGGAGCACCTCGGTCGTGCGTCCGCCCAGGCCGCCGCGCTGCTCACCCTCGCGGACCCGAACCGCCCGATGCACGTGGGAACCGTGCTCGGCAACACCCCCGACATGCTCGAGGCCGTCGCCGCGGCCGGACTCGGCGGATACGTCCTGTGCGGCATCAACACCACCCGTCGCGGCGACGGTCTGGCCCGCGACATCTCGCGCGCCGACTGCCAGATCGTCGTCACCGATCGGCAGCACCGGCCGCTGCTCGACGGCCTCGACCTACCCGGGGTGCGGATCCTCGACACGTCGACGCCCGAGTGGGCGGATCTGCTCGCCGGCGCCGGCGAGCTGCGCCCGCACCGCGAGGCCGAGGCGATGGACACGTTCATGATGATCTTCACCTCCGGCACGAGCGGCGACCCGAAACCGGTCCGCGTCGCGCACCTGATGGTGCTGTTCGCCGGCCAGAACCTCATCGGGCGGTTCGGCATCACCGACCGGGATGTGTGCTACCTGTCGATGCCGCTGTTCCACTCCAACGCCGTGCTCGCCGGGTGGAGCGTCGGCGTCGGCAGCGGCGCGGCGATGGCCCCGGCCACGTTCTCGGCGTCCCGGTTCCTCGGCGACGTCCGCCGCTACGGCGCGACGTACATGAACTACGTGGGCAAACCTCTCGCCTACGTGCTCGCCACCCCGGAGCGGCCCGAGGACCGGGACAACCCGCTGCGGGTGGCGTTCGGCAACGAGGCCACGGACCGCGACATCGAGGAGTTCGCGCGTCGGTTCGACTGCACCGTGTGGGACGGCTTCGGATCCACCGAGAACGCCGTCATCGTCACCCGCGAACCGGGCACCCCGCGCGGCTCGATCGGCCGGGGTCTCGAGGGCGTCGCCGTGTACGACTCCGCCACCGTCACCGAATGCCCCGCCGCGGAGTTCGACGACACCGGCGCCCTGCTCAACGCCGACGAGGCGATCGGCGAACTCGTCAACACCCACGGCGCCGGGTTCTTCTCCGGGTACTACAACGACCCGCAGGCCACCGACGAGCGGCTGCGGCACGGCATGTTCTGGTCCGGCGATCTCGCCTACAAGGACGCCGACGGCTGGATCTATCTGGCCGGCCGCACCGCCGACTGGATGCGGGTCGACGGCGAGAACCTGACCGCCGCCCCGATCGAGCGGATCCTGCAGCGGCTCCCGGCGCTGAGCCGCGTCGCCGTCTACGCCGTGCCCGACGCGCACGTGGGCGATCAGGTGATGGCCGCGCTCGTCCTGCGGGACGGCGCCGAGCTGACCCCCGACCGGTTCGAGGAGTTCCTCGCCGCGCAACCCGATCTGTCGCCGAAGGCCTGGCCCCGCCACGTGCGCATCGCCCCCGACCTGCCGGTGACCGCCACCAACAAGATCCTCAAACGCGAACTGGTCCGGCAGGGGCCGACCCCGGGTGACGGGGTGCTGTGGACCCGGCGGGACCGACGTGCCCCCGGCACGGGGGAGGGGTGCGCGTACGTCGCCACCGACTGAGCGGGTAGCGGTCTCGCTCAACGGGACTGCGCCGGGGACCGGCCGGCACCGCCCATAGCATCCGCGCCATGACCGCAACCATCGGCACCGACGTGCACGCGCTGCTCGAGAACCAGCAGAGGGAGTTTCGCGCACGACGGACCAGCTCCGCGGCGCAGCGCCGCGCCCGGATCCAGCGGGTGATCGACATGCTCGTCGCCCGCCGCGGGCGGATCGTCGAGGCGATCGACGCCGACTTCGGTGGCCGCCACCCGGGGTACTCCACCGTCAACGACGTGCTCGGCTCGCTGACCGCGCTGAAGTACTCGCGTGACCACCTCGAGGAGTGGATGCGGCCCGAGCACCGGTCGGTCTTCGCCCCGTACGACCAGCTGGGCGCCACCGCCTCGGTGCAGTACCAGCCGAAGGGGTCGGTGGCGATCATCGGAACCTGGAACGCGCCGGTGTTCACCCTCCTGAGCCCGCTCGCCGGGGTGCTGGCCGCCGGGAACCGGGCTGTGCTCAAGCCGTCCGAACTCGTCCCCCGCACCGCACAGGTGCTGGCCGAGGCGGCCGCCGAGTTCCTCGACCCCGCCGACGTCGCGGTCGTCACCGGCGGTCCCGACGTGGCGCAGGCCCTGACGGCACTGCCGTTCGACCACATCGTGTTCACCGGCGGCCAGGCCGCGGGCCGCTCGGTGCTGGAGAACGCCGCCCGCAACCTGGTGCCCGTCACGCTCGAGCTCGGCGGCAAGTCCCCGACGATCGTCGGGCGTTCGGCCGACCTCGCCGCCGCCGCCTACCGGATCGCGGTCGGCAAGGCCACCAACGCCGGTCAGCTGTGCGTCAACCCGGACACCGTGTACGTCCCGTCGGAGAGCCTCGAGCCGTTTGTCGCCGCGGTCCGCGCGTCGTATCTCGAACTGCTGCCCACCGCCGCCGGCAACGCCGACGCCACGGCCGTCGTCACCGAGCGGCACGCGGCACGCATCGACGGCTACATCCGCGACGCCGAACAGCGGGGGGCACGCATCGAGACCGTGCCGGCGGAACCGATCGACGCGACCGACCGGCGCCGCCCCCTGCGGCTGGTCGTCGACCCGCCGGCGGACGCGGCGATCTCGCAGGAGGAGATCTTCGGACCGGCCATGGTCGTGCGCACCTACGACGACCTCGCGGACGTGATCGCGCAGCTCAACGCCGGGCCGAAACCGCTGGCCCTGTACTACTTCGGGAAGGACGACGACGAGCAGCGCACCGTCGTCGAATCCACCACCTCCGGGGGCGTGACGATCAACGACGTGATGATGCATCCGGGCATGCTCGACGCGCCGTTCGGCGGGATCGGTGCCTCCGGCACGGGGCATTACAACGGCCGCGAGGGCTTCCTCGAATTCAGCCACGCCCGAACGGTGTTCGTCGCCCCCGACCAGGATCCGCGCCGCGAGTGGGGGATGCTGCCGCCGTACGGCGACGGCTACCGCGCCGCGATGGACGCCCAGGTCACCCCCTGACGGTGCACCGAACCCGGCCACCGTCCCACCCATCCGAAGGAACCCGATGAGAACCCGTGGCGCGATCATCCGCCAGGCACCCGGCACGTACGAGATCGCCGACCTCGAACTGGACGAGCCGCGGCGCGGCGAACTGACGGTGCAGATGGTGGCGGCGGGCCTGTGCCACTCCGACGACCACATCGCCACCGGCGACCACGCGGTCGGCAGTTACCCGATCTGCGGCGGCCACGAAGGCGCCGGCGTCGTCGTGCAGGTCGGGCCCGAGACGTCCGGCTGGAGCGAAGGCGACCACGTCGTGTTCTCGTTCCTCGCCGCGTGCGGCCGGTGCCGGTGGTGCGCCAAGGGACTGCAGAACCTGTGCGACCGGGGTGCGGCGATCATGACCGGCAGCCGGCCCGACGACCCGGCGAGTTTCCGGCTCAGTCTCGACGGGGCGCCGGTCGCACAGACCTGCGGCCTGTCCACCTTCAGCGAATACACCACGGTGAGCGTCGATTCGGCGATCAAGGTCGACAAGGACCTGCCGCTGGACAAGCTGTGCCTGCTCGGCTGCGGGGTGGGCACCGGCTGGGGCGCGGCGGTCAACTCCGCCGAGGTGTATCCGGGGCAGACCGTGATCGTGCAGGGCGTCGGCGGCATCGGCATCAACGCCGTCCAGGGCGCCGCCCACGCCGGCGCGGCCCGGATCATCGCCGTCGACCCGGTGCCGTTCAAGCGGGAGAGCGCGCTGCGGTTCGGTGCGACGCACGCCGTCGCCGACATGGCCGAGGCGACGGAGATCGCCCGCTCCTGCACCGACGGTCAGGGCGCCGACGCCGCGATCGTCACCGTGGGCGTGACGACCGGCGAGCACATCGCGCAGGCGTTCGCCGCGATCCGCAAGGCCGGCACGTGCGTGGTCACCGGTCTCGGCGCGATGAGCGACGTGGGAATCCCCGTCAGCCCGATGGAGCTGGTGCTGTACCAGAAGCGGCTGCAGGGTTCGCTGTTCGGCGCCTCGGCCCCGACCGCCGACATCCCGTGGATGATCGAGCTGTACACCTCGGGCAAGCTGAAGCTCGACGAACTGGTCACCGCCACCTACAAGCTCGACGACATCGCGCAGGGCTTCACCGACATGCACGAGGGACGGAACCTGCGCGGGATCGTCGTCTTCTGATCGACACGGAGGTCCCGAGATGGAAGTGGTGGCATCACTGCCGGCGGACACGCCGCTGAGCCGGGTGGCCGAGCGGGTGCGCCGGATCGAGGCCCTCGGATACGACACCGTGCACGTGTCGGAGACGGTGCGCGATCCGTTCGCGGTGTGCGCCCTGGCGCTCGAGCACACCTCGCGGCTGACGGTGCGGACCAGCATGGTCGTGGCGTTCGCCCGCAGCCCGATGGTCACCGCGTACTCCGCCTGGGAGCTGGCCCGCTTCTCCGGAAGCCGCTTCCAGCTCGGGATCGCGACGCAGGTCCGCGGCAACATCGTGGGCCGCTTCTCGATGCCGTGGAGCGATCCCGCCGCGCAGCTGCGCGACTACCTCGACTCCCTGCGGGCGATCTTCGACGCGTTTTCCACCGACAATCCGTTGTCGCACAGCGGAACCCACTACACGTTCGACCGGTTGCAGCCGTACTTCCGGCCCGGCCCGCTCGACGTCGCGGCCCCGCAGTTGTGGACCGGTGGGGTCAACCGCCGCATGTGCGTGCTCGCCGGGGAGCGCTCCGACGGCTTCGTCACCCACCCCACGAATTCGCATCCGCTGTTCCTGCGCGAGCGGGTCCTGCCGGCACTGCGGGAGGGCGCCGCCCGCGCCGGCCGGGGCGACGGCGGTCCCCGCGTCGTGGTGGTCCCCAAACCGATCACCGGACGCGACGACGCCGCCGTCGCCGCCGCCACCGACGCCGCACGCTCGGAGTTCGCGTTCCTGTACTCGACCCCCGCCTACCGGCGCACCCTGGAGATGCACGGTCTCGCCGGTCTCGGCGAGCGGCTCGGTGCGCTCGCCCGGGACCGGCGCTGGGCGGAGATGGCCCCGCTGATGACCGACGACGTCCTGCACGCCCTCGTGCCGTGCGGCACCTACGCGCAGCTGCCGGAGGTCCTCGGCTCCTGGTACGGCGGGCTGTGCGACGGCCTGGCGATCGACCCGCCGGCGGCACCGTCGGGCGACGACGGTTTCGCGCGCCTTCTCGATCGTCTCCGCGCGTTGCCGGAACGCCGCGCGGCCGAGGATCGCTGAGACGGACGCGGCAACTGCCGACCGGCGCGCCGGTGCCGAAATCGTGTACTTCCGGCAGCGCCGCGATGGACAATGACGGCCAGGGACCCGGATCCGGGGAGGGGATCGTCGATGACCGAGAACGACGGTGCGGCTCCGGGTGGGCCGCCGAGTCGGCAGCCGGCGGCCGGGTCGCGCGTCGCGGACGGACGCTATGTTCTGGTCGATCGGCACGGAACGGTCGACGGCCTGCAGTGCTGGCGCGGACACGACACCGTCATGAACCGCACCGTCGCGCTGACCGTCGCCCCGCGACCGGCGGGCGACGACGGTGCCTTCTTCCACGCGCTGTGTGCGCGCACGGCCTCGGCCGCGTTCGGACGGGTGGGAGCGGCGGCCCGTGTCTTCGATGTCGCCGACCACTCCGCTTGCTGCGTGGTCGTGTCCGAATGGACGCCAGGCCGGTCGCTGCCCGACGTCGCCGGGGACCGTCCCGATCCGGCCGCCGCGGCGCGCATCATGCTTCGTCTGGCCGAGACGGTGCGTGCCGCGCACCGGCAGTCGACGATCCTGGGCCTCGACGATCCGGTGCGCATCCGGGTCGACGAGTCCGGCGCCGCGGTCCTGGCCTTCCCCGCGACGCTGCCCGGCGCGGACGAGACGACCGACGTCGCCGGTCTCGGCGCGGCCCTGAGGTGCATGCTCGGAGACCGGGGTGGTGCACCGGCGATGCGGGCACTGGCCGACGAGGCGGTCGACGGAAGTGTGTGCACTGCAGCAGTGTTCGCCGAGCGGCTGGGACGGCTGCTGCCGGGGGCGCCGCCGCACCGTCCGGAACCGGTGGCCGAGACCGCGGCACCCGCACGGGAGCCGGAGCCGCCCCCGGCCACCGCCCGTCGCAGTGCGGCGGTGCCGGCCGTGGTGGCGCTGGTGGGCGTGGCGTGTCTCGCGGCGGTCGGCTGGGTGGCCGGCACCGCGCTGAGCGGACCGCGTGCCGAGTCGGCATCGCCGGCGACGCTTCCGGTGGTCGCCGCCGCGTCGCCCCCGACGGAGGGCGGGACCGCCGGCCCCGTCGTCCCCCGCGCGGTGCGTGCCCATGCGCAGGAGGGCGCGGCGGACAACGCCGTGACGGCCGACCTGGCGGTCGACGGGAACCCGAACACGGCGTGGAGCACCGAACTGTATCCGCGTCAGCTCCCCGCGGGACGGGCCGGACTGGGTCTGACGGTCGCGTTCGCGCAACCGGTGCGGCTCGGTGAGGTGTGGATCGACAGTCTCAGCGCCGGTTCGCGCGTCGAGATCCGGACGGCCCCGGCCGGGGGCGGTCCCCTCCACCTGTCCCAGGTGGTGGGCACCGCCACGCTCGACGAGGGCATCACGCGCATCCCGGTGGCGGCGACGGCGGCACCGATGTCGGAGGTGCTGGTGTGGATCACCCGGCTCGGACCGGCCGGGGACCGCTTCCGCACGTCGCTGTCCGAGGTGGGATTCACGGCCTTCGACGGCCCGTGAGCCCGGCGGTCAGTCGCGGGCGCAGATGTGCCCGATCAGCACGTGCGGCCCGTACAGGACGCGCGCCCGGCCCAGCAGGGCCGCGTGCACCTGCTCTTCGGTCACGCCGGTCGGCAGGGACAGCACCAGGGGATCGAGGCGGCGATCCGGATCGGTGGGGTCCTCGACGAGGCCGGTCCAGTCGAACGTTCCGCCGTCGCGTCTGCGGGCCGCTTCGATCCGGGCGGCGTGGACCTGGCCGCTCCGCTCGAGCACGCCGTCCGTGGGGTTCTCTCCCACCAGCCGATCCAGGTGCTCGTCCGACCACCTGTGCACACCGAAGCTCTGCCGTCCCGGATCCATCTCCCCACGCCTCCCCGCGGTGCATTACCGGTAGCTCGGCGGTGATTATCCCACTCGGGCAAGGATCGCACAGGTGATTCCGCGGGTCGATCCGGTCGAACCGGCGCGGGCCGAATCCGTGGCGCCGGCTCTCCCGGTCCACCACGATGGGGGCACACCCCGCGCGTCGACTCGAAGGACGGTCCCGCCCATGAGTACTCCCGAGCTGGCCCGGCAGGCCTCGCAGTTGCGTGCGGATCTGCACGGGTTCGACCGGCGGATCCAGGAGCTCAGCGAGGAGTTCGGACGCATCGACCGGCATTCCCACGGCGACTCCGCCGAAGCCGCGCTCCTCGAGATCCTCGACCTCCTCGCCGACGCGCGACTCGACCTGCGCAGCGTCGATCGGCACCTGGAGACGACGGTCCGGCACGCGGAAAGCCTGCGCTGACCCACCTCGATCGCCCGCGGCGGGTGTGCCCGTGCACTCGCGGTCGGCCCACGCCGGCATCGCGGTGAGTTACGACAGACGACCGGAGAAGGGAGACCGGGATGCCGCAACCGGGTTCGCCGCCGTGGCACTACGTGCGCTCGGACGTCCGCACCCACGCCCCCGCCCGGGTGCGTGTCGCCGCCACGGTGGCCGCGGTCGTCCTGGTCCACGCGCTCGGTTTCGGGCTGCTCGGTCTGGCCCGTCTCACGGCCGGCGACGCGCTCACCCTCGGGGTGGCCCTGTCGGCCTACGGTCTGGGCGCCCGACACGCACTCGACGCGGACCACATCGCGGGCATCGACAACGCGATCCGCAAGTTCGTCGCCGAGGGGCGCCGCCCCGTAGGGGTGGGGCTGGCGTTCAGTCTCGGCCACAGCAGCGTCGTGCTGCTGGCGACGTCGGCGGTCGTCGCCGGGATCGGGTCGACCACCGGTCTGCTGGCGGGCGAGGGTGCGACCGCCACCGCCCTGGGGACGTTCGGTGCCGCCGTGGCGGGCGGCTTCCTGCTGCTCGTCGCCGGGGTCAACGCGGTTGCGTTGCGCGGCACGCTCGCCGCCCGGCGTTGCGGTACCGACGAGGTGCACTCGTCCGCGGCGGCGCGGGTCCTGTCGGCGCCGCTGCGACGGGTGCGTCATCCCCGCCACGTCTACGTCCTGGGCTTCCTGTTCGGTCTCGGTTTCGACACCGCCTCGTCGGTGGGTCTGATCGCGCTCGTGGTGACGGCGAGCCTCTCGGGCGCCGCCACCTGGCTGGTGCTGTGCCTGCCGCTGTGCTTCGCGGCCGGGATGACCGCCGTCGACGGGGTCAACGGGATCGCCATGGTGCGGATGTACGGATCGGCGCAGATCCCCAGCCGCGATCGGCAGATGTTCAACGTCGTCGTCACCGCCGTGTCCGTGGTCGCCGCCGGTGTGCTCGGCGCGATCATCACGCTGTCCGCGGTCGACGAACTGCTGCCGGGGTATCAGCCCGTCGCGTCCTGGGCCGCGGGCGTGGACCTCGCGCACGCGGGGTGGTGGCTCGCGGCGGGGTTCGCCGCGATCTGGGTTGCGGCCGCGGTGACGCTGTGGGCACGCCGGGGCTCCGCGGTCGTGAGCGGACCGCGGCGGACACTCCGGGACATTCCATAATTCCGTAGAATGTCGTATCGTACGGTCATACGACAGGTCCCGGAAGGCGCTCATGAACACCCCCACGCCACCCACCGCCCCGCCCGACAAGCAGATCGGACTGGGCCTGCGCCGCAACCTCGCCCAGTTCACCCTGCTGGTGGTCGTCAACGCGCTCGTCGGCGGCATGCTCGGTCAGGAACGCACCGTGCTGCCGCTGCTCGCCGAGGAGGAATTCGGCATCCGCGCCTACACCGCCGGGCTGTCGTTCATCCTCGTCTTCGGCCTGTCGAAGGCGATCACCAACTACTTCGCCGGCACCTTCTCCGACCGGTACGGGCGCAAACCGGTGCTCGTCGCCGGGTGGCTGGTCGCCCTCCCGGTGCCGCTGCTGCTCATCTGGGCACCCTCGTGGGGCTGGGTGATCTTCGCCAACGTGCTGCTCGGCATCAGCCAGGGACTGACCTGGTCCACCACCGTGGTGATGAAGATCGACCTCGTCGGCCCGGCCCGGCGGGGATTCGCGATGGGACTGAACGAGGCCGCCGGGTATGCCGCCGTCGCCGCGACCGCGCTGGCCACCGGATATCTGGCCGAGGCCTACGGGCTGCGGCCCGCGCCCTTCCTGCTCGGCATCGCCTTCGCGGCTCTCGGTCTGGGACTGTCCACCCTCGCCGTGAAGGAGACCCGCGAATACGCGCGTCTCGAGGCCGTCGGCCACGTCGCCCGCGCCGACGGACGCCACGACCACCTGCACGACAAGCTCACCGACCGGCAGGTGCTCGTCCAGACCAGCTTCAAGGAACCGGCCCTGTCCTCGGCCAGCCAGGCCGGGCTGGTCAACAACCTCAACGACGGCCTCGCCTGGGGGCTGTTCCCGATCCTGTTCGCCGCGGCCGGCCTGTCCGTCGGCCGGATCGGCATCCTCGCGGCGCTGTACCCGGCCGTGTGGGGAGTCGGCCAGCTGGCCACCGGTGCACTGTCGGACCGGTGGGGCCGCAAGTGGATGATCGTCGCCGGCATGTGGCTGCAGGCGCTCGCCCTGGCCGTGATCGCCGTCTCGGACTCCTTCCTGCCGTGGGCGATCGCCGCGGCCGCGCTCGGCGCGGGCACCGCGCTGGTCTACCCGACCCTGCTCGCCTCGATCGGCGACGTCGCCCATCCCGCCTGGCGGGCCCGGGCCGTGGGCGTGTACCGGCTCTGGCGCGACGGCGGCTTCGCGGCCGGCGCCCTGCTGGCCGGTGTCGTCGCCGACGCGTTCGGCATCCACGCCGCCGTGTGGGTCGTGGCCGCGCTGACCGCCCTGTCCGGACTGGTCGTCGCGGTGCGCATGTACGAAACGCATCCCCGGCCCACCCGCGCCCCACAGGAAGGACCCACCCGTGGCTGACCGAGCCGCCAAGGACGCGCTGTACACCGAGTTCGCCGCCGTCGGCAAGGTGCTCGGCAATCCCGCACGTCTGGAACTGCTCGACCTGCTCGCGCAGGGACCGCGCAGCGTCGACGAGCTCGCCGCCGCCGCCGGGCTCGGCGTGAGCACCTGTTCGGCGCACCTGCAGACCCTGCGCGCGGCCGGGCTGGTGCGGTCCCGCCGCGACGGCAAACGGATCTTCTACTCGCTCGCCGGGGACGACGTCGCCGAACTGTGGGACACCCTGCGTCGCGTGGCCCAGCGGCACCGCCCGCACACCGAGCTCGCCCGGCGCGCCTACCTCGGCCCGGACGACACCGCCGCCGTCGACACCGAGGAACTTCTGCACCGCCTCGAGACAGGCGAGGTGGTCCTGCTCGACGTGCGCCCCGCCGCCGAGTACGCCGCAGGGCACCTGCCCGGCGCACTGCACGTGCCGCTGGACGAGCTGACCGAGCGGCTCGCCGACCTGCCGGCGGACCGGGAGATCGTCGCCTACTGCCGCGGCCGGTACTGCGTGCTCGCCCACGACGCCGTCCGGCTGCTGCGCACCCACGGTGTGCCGGCCCGGCGCGCCGCCGACGGTGTGCTCGAGTGGCGACTCGCCGGGCTGCCCGTCGACTCCGACGTCGCCTGACCGCCCCCGCGACGTTCGCCTCCGGTTCGATTCGCGGTCACTCGCCGGCCACGGAACCGGGCTTTCCGGCACCTACGGTCCGGAGGACCCGACCGCATCGATGGAGGTATCGAGAACAGTGACGACGGCACCACTGAACCGCCGGGGATTCCTCGGGCGCACCGCACTGGCCGGCCTCGGCGTGGCCCTCGCCGGCAGCGTCGAGGCGCTCGTCCGTCCCGGACTCGCGTCCGCAGTCCCCGGCGGGGCGATCGGCTACGGCCCGCTCGTCCCGGATCCCCAGCGCATTCTCGCTCTGCCCGTAGGGTTCTCGTACACCGTGGTGTCGCGCTCCGGGGAGACGACCCTCGACGACGGCACGCCCGTCCCCAGCGATCCCGACGCCAACGGTGTGTTCGCGCACGGCAACGGTTCCACGATCGTGACCAACCACGAGATCGGCAAGGACGAGCCGTTCGGCGTGCCCGTCGTCGACGGCCTGACCTACGACCCCGGCGCGCGCGGCGGCACCACCACCGTCACCGTGAGCCCGAACGGGCAGCGCACCGGCCAGTACGTCAGCCTCGCCGGCACCGTGAACAACTGCGCCGGCGGCATCACCCCGTGGGGCACGTGGCTGACGTGCGAGGAGACCGAGGACCGGGCCGGCTCGAAGGGATTCACGCTCGATCACGGCTACGTGTTCGAGGTCGACCCCGCGAGCCAGGACGCCAACCGCGGCAAGAGCCCGGTGCCGCTGAAGTTCCTCGGCCGGTACGCGCACGAGGCGGTCGCCGTGGACCCGGCCACCGGCGCGATCTACCTCACCGAGGACGCCGACGAGCCCAACGGCCTGTTCTACCGGTGGACGCCCCCGCAGGGTTTCCGGGGCGGGCCGGGTGCCCTGCGTGAACTCGCCCAGTCGCCCGGCGGCGACACCGCGGGCAGCCTGCAGGCGATGGCCTGCTTCGACGGCGGCGCGCACGTGCCCGACCTGTCGCAGGCCACCGAGCCGGGGGTGCGCTACACCGTGCGGTGGGTCGACGTCCCCGACCGCGACGCCGCCACCACACCGGTGCGCGAGCAGTTCGCCGCCGACCAGGTGACCCGCAGCCGCAAGCTCGAGGGCCAGTGGTGGGGCGACGGCGGCGCCTACTTCGTCGCCAGCTACGCCCGCACGAGCGACGGCAGCATCGCCGAACACGACGGCCAGGTGTGGTTCTTCGATCCGGCCTCGCAGACGGTCACGCTGAAGACGCTGTTCGGGGTCAACCCCGACCCGTCCGTCGACACCGGCAACTACGACGGTCCCGACAACATCACCGTCTCGCCGTACGGCGGGGTGATACTCGCCGAGGACGGCGACGGCATCAGCCACCTCATCGGCGTCACCGCCGAGGGGAAGCCGTTCACGATCGCACGCAACGAACTCAACGACAGCGAGTTCTGCGGGCCCGCCTTCAGCGCCGACGGCAGGACCCTGTTCGTCAACATCCAGTCACCCGGCCTGACCCTCGCGATCACCGGGCCGTGGCGTCGCCCGATCGGCTGAGCCGCCGCCCGCGGACCACGACCGCCAGCGCAGCCCGTCGATCCGGAGCACCGGTCCCGACGGGCGCGCCGCGCGGTACTGCGCGTACTTGACGGCCAGCGCCGCGAGACCGGCCGAGCCGAGCTCCGAGCGCGGATCGTGGACGGTGGCCGTGCCGTCGAGACGGACCCACCACAGCCGGGACCAGTCGTCGTCGTAGTGGTCGACGAGCACCGCCACCCGCGGGTCGTTCTCGATGTTGCGCAGGCGCCGCAACCGTCTCGTCGTCTTCGGCTTGTCGTCGACGCAGGTGTAGAGCGCGTCGCCGACGAGCGCGAACACGATCGGCACGAGGTGCGGCCGCCCGTCCGGTCCGGTCGTGGCCAGCCGGGCGACGCGGGCCGTGGTGACGAGAGCACGGGCGTCCACCTCGTTTACGGTAGGCGCATGCCGGCGGTCATCTCCTCGGCCCGGGCATGCCCCGGTCGGGCCCGAACCGCGAGCCCGTGAGCCCCGGGGGCACCGGCCGCCAGTTGTACAGGTTCTGCGGCGGCGGAGATTCCAGGTCGGCGCAGGCCTCCCGCGCCCAGGCCTCCGCCTCCGGGCCCGGCCCGAAATCGATGCCGAGCGACGGATCGTGGGTGCCGATCACCCACCGGTGACCGTCGGGGGTCGCATGGATGCGGTAGCGCCGGATCGTCGCGGGGTCGGGGAGAGGTGCCATGCAGACCGGTTTCCCCACCGCGCGGCAAATCATGTCGGCGCGGCAAATCATGTCGGCACAGTGCGATCCGGCCCGCGCGCCGCTCAGGTGGTGCCGAGGCGCTGCGGCCGGGCGCCGTCCGCCTCCGCCCGCAGCACGTCGAGTACGACCTCGCCGTCGACGGTCTCCTCCTCGACGAGGATCGCGGCCAGCCGGTCCAGCGCCGCCCGGTGCTGCGTCAGGAGCGCGACGGCCCGTTCCTCGGCGGCCCGCAGCAGCCGGGCGACCTCGCGGTCCACGAGCTGCTGGGTGTGTTCCGAGTAGGGCCGCACGAGGCTGCGCTCACTGGTGTCGGCATGCAGGTAGTTGGGGTCGCCCGACCCGTACCCCACCGGGCCGAACGCTTCGGACAGCCCGAATTCCCGCACCATGCGCACGGCGATGCGGGTCGCGCCGCTCAGGTCGTCGGCGGCACCGGTCGACCCCTCCCCGAACACGACGAGCTCCGCGGCCCGCCCCCCGATCCGGACGGTGAGCAGGTCGTTGAGATATCCCTCGCTGTAGAGGTGGCGTTCGACCTCGGGTAGCTGCTGGGTCGATCCCAGGGCCATGCCCGCGGGCAGGATCGTCACCTTCGCCACCGGGTCGGCGTGCGGGCACAGGGCCGCGAGCAACGCGTGGCCCGATTCGTGGACCGCCACCGAGGTCCGTTCGTCGGGGAGCAGGGCATTGGCGCTCTCGCGGCGTCCGAGCAGCAGGCGGTCACGCGCGGACGACAAGTCGTCGGCGCAGATGACGGTGCGGTCGTCCCGGACGGCATTGATGGCGGCCTCGTTGACCAGGTTCGCCAGATCCGCACCCGAGAAGCCCGGGGTGGCCCGGGCGAGCACGCTCAGATCGACGTCGGGTCCGAAGTGTTTGCCCTGCAGGTGCACCGCCAGGATCGCGGCCCGTTCCGACTGGGTGGGCAGGGGGATCACCACCGTGCGGTCGAACCGGCCCGGCCGCAGCAGGGCCGGATCGAGCGCCTCCGGGCGGTTCGTCGCCGCCAGCACCACGATGCCGACGCTCTGGTCGAAGCCGTCCATCTCGGCCAGCAACTGATTGAGCGTCTGTTCCCGCTCGTCGTTCCCGGCGTAGGTCCCGACGCCGCGCTTGCTGCCGATGGCGTCGATCTCGTCGATGAAGATGATCGACGGCGGGCTCTTGCGGGCCTGCTCGAACAGGTCCCGCACCCGGGAGGCACCGACCCCGACGAACATCTCCACGAACTCCGAGCCCGTGACGGACAGGAAGCGCACCTCCGCCTCGCCGGCCACCGCGCGGGCCAGCAGTGTCTTGCCGGTGCCCGGCGGGCCGATCATCAGCACCCCGCGGGGGCCCTTCGCGCCGGCGGCCGCGTACTTCTCCGGATCCCGCAGGAAGTCGACGACCTCGCTGACCTCCTGCTCGACGCCGTCGTACCCGGCGACGTCCGCGAAGCGCGTGGTCGGCCGGTTCGCCTCGATCACGCGGGCCTTCGAGCGGCCGAACGCGCCCATGCCCCCGATGCCGCCGCCGCTGAAGGCGCGCTGTGCCCGGCGGCCGACCCACAGCAACAGCCCCGCGAACACGACGAAGGGCAGCATGCTGAGCAGAATCGCGGCCCACGGGCTGTCGTCGGTCTGTTCCGCGCTGACCTGGACCTGCTTCGCCCGCAGCTTCGCGTCGAGCCCGGCGAGGTTCAGTGCGGTCGGCAGCTGGGTGACGAATTCCGTGTCGTCCGAGAGGGTTCCGTAGGCCGATCCGCGGTCGTCGATCGTCACCTGCTGGACGGTGCCCGCGTCGACCCGGTCCACGAAGTCGCTGTAGGACAGGGTGCTCGACGTCGGGGTCTGCAGCGCCAGGGCGACCACCAGACCACCGAGCAGGACGGCGACGGCCACCAGTTGCCACCACAGGCCCGACGACGGCGCCGGCGGAGGCGGCGGGTCCGGGGGCGGCCCCGATCGCGCCGACCTCGAGAGATGAACGGAGAAGAATCTCGTTCGCGTGATCATCCGGCGCTCCCCTGACCTGTCCGTGTCGGGTCCACGGTATCCGGCCGCGCCGAGGTCCTCACTCGGGTCGCCGGGATCGGCGAGTGGTACGAAGAGGTGCTCGATGCGACGCATCGGTTCGGCCTGCGGCGCTTCCCGCCTCTCTTCGACGGGGGCGCTGTCGTCGTAGGCCGTTGAGTCAGGAATTCACCAGCTCGACGGCGCCGGCGGAGGCGGCGGGTCCGGGGGAGGCCCCGATCGCGCCGACCTCGAGAGATGAACGGAGAAGAACCTCGTTCGCGTGATCATCCGGCGCTCCCCGGACCTGTCCGTGTCGGGTCCACGGTATCCGGCCGCGCCGAGGACTTCACCAGGGATCGACGTCGAACGGCGACCGTGGCGGCGAACCCCAGGGGGTTCGCCGCCACGGTCCGGGGTCAGCCCGCGACGGGGACCGGTGGGAGCTGCGGAGCCTCGGCGAGCTCGCGGACGGCATCCTCCGCGGCGGGCCGGTGGCCGTAGCCTGCCTCGGGTTCGGGAGAGTTCACTGCTCGGTTCCGGTCCGTTGCGTGGAGGCGGCGGACACGGTGGCGAGCTTGCGGACGCCGGCGGGGTAGACGCGCTTGCCGACCAGCAGCGCCACGACGGCCCCCAGGTAGACGAGCGGCGCGAGCTGCAGCGCATTGGCGAGGCTGATCTTGTCCGCGAGGACGCCGACCACGAACGGGCCCGCAGCCAGCCCGAGCAGGCTGTTGGCCAGGGTGGTGGTGCCGAACGCCGAGGCCCGCACGGTGGGGTGGGTCAGGTTGGCGACCATCGCGGTGACCGCGCCGGTGGAGCCGGCGGAGAAGAACGCGCCCAGTCCGACCAGCACCAGCTGCGCGGTGCCGACCGGCAGCTGGAACCCGACGATGAGCAGTACTCCGGCGGCGAGGCTGATCGCGATCGCGACCGTCCACTTGCGGGCCGGGTCGATGCGGGCGGCCCGGTCGGCGACGATGCCGCACACGATCATGCCGGCGCCGATGAGCAGCACGAAGACCGCGGCCATCGCGGCGGCCTTGTCCGCGGCCAGCCCGTAGGAGCGGCCGAAGAAGCTGGGCAGCCACGCCATCAGCGCGGCGGCGGTGAACATCTGCAGCCCGCCGCCGATGTAGGCGCACAGCACCGCGGGGTTGGTGAACAGGCTCGAGATCGGGGCACGTGCAGCCGTGCCGGGCGCAGCGATGTGGGTGGTGTTCGCGTCGTCGTCGTCGACGGCGTGGCGGGCGAGCTTGCGTTCACTGACCAGCGCCCAGAACAGTGCGACCAGGACCAGCCCGAAGACCGCCATCGACGCGAAGGACCAGCGCCAGGACAGCTGTACGGCGATGACCCCGCCGAATGCGACGCCGATCACCGACCCGAACGAACCGCCGGCCATGAATGCACCCGAGAGCGAGGCTCGCAGCCGCGGGGCGAACACGCTGAGCACGACTGCGATACCGACGCTGCCGTAGGCGGCCTCACCGACCCCGACCAGGAACCGGGCGCCGAGCATCTGCTCGTAGGAGCCCGCCACCGCGCACAGCAGGGTCGCCACGCTCCACAACGCGGCCATCACGACGAGGCTGCGCACCCGGCCCCACCGGTCGGCGAGCATCGACAGCGGCAGGGTGAGCAACCCCACCATCAACGCGACCACGCTGTTCAGCGATGCGAGATGCGAATCCGAGAGCGCCCATTCGGCTTTCAGGAACGGGAACACCGCGCTGAGGACCTGCCGGGACATGTAGTCCGACAGCAGCAGTCCGAAGGTGAGCGCGAACACGAGCCACGGGTAGAACCGGGATCGCCCGCTGCGGCGCGACGGCGCCGAAACGGCCGCGGGCCGCTCCGGCGCGGTGGTGGTGACAGACGACATGATCTTCCTGAATCTGGGTGAGGGGACGAGCTCGACGGCCGAGGTGGAACCGATGACGTTGGCTGGGAGGGGGTTTCGCGTATCCGGGGGCGCGGCACCGGGTTGTGGTGTCGCGCCCACCGGTCACGCGGATACCGCGTCAGGCGTGCTGGGTGAAGCCGCGCTGACCGGGGCGGCGGTTGGGCGCAAAGCCGATCCTGGCGAGGGTCTCGTCGGCGTCGGTGTAGTGCTCGTCGAGGCGGTAGATCTCGCGGGCCTCCTTGCCGGTGGCGACCTCACGACCGAGTTCGTTCGCGATGCGGACGAGCTGTTCGACCTGGGCGACGGAAGTCATCTTCTCGCCCTTGCGGCCCCACAGGGTGTCCTCGGTGCCGCAGCGGGCGTGCAGACCCATTGCGATGGCCATGGTGTTGACCGGCAGCACGCTGCGCATCAGGGTTTCCAGGGTGAGCACCGCGCCGTCGGGGGTGCGGCGGACGAACTCCATCATGTTGTACGGATTGGGGCCGTCGAAACCGCCGCCGATACCGACCCAGGTCACCATCAGCGGGCCGGTGTAGACGCCGCGGCGGATCAACCGCTCGACGGTTTCGAGCTGGGCGATGTCGGCGAGCTGGAAGTGCGGCTGGATGCCGTTGGCCTGCAGCCGGCGCAGGTGCTCCTCGACCCAGCCCGGCCCGGCCGGGACGGTCATCTCGCGGTAGGCCTCGTACACCTCGGGGCGCTCGAAGGAGGTGCCGGCGATGTCGTCGGCGGTCATCAGCTCGACGATGTTCATCTGGTTTGTGTTGATCGCGATGGTGACCTGGTCGGGCTTGGGGTCGAGTTCGGCGAGCATGTGGCGGGCGTCGTCGGAGAGCCACTTCGCGTCCGCGCCCTCGCCTTCGGGGGCGAACGAGATCGAGCCGCCGACCTGCAGGATCATCTCGGGCACCGCCTCGCGCAGCCGTGCCAGCAGTTCGTTGAACTTCGAGAGCCGCTTGGAGCCCTTGCCGTCCAGTTCACGGACGTGGATGTGCAGCACGGTGGCTCCGGCGTCGTAGCAGTCCACCGCCTTCTGCACGTGCTCGTCCATGGTCAGTGGCAGATCCTCGGCGAAGTCGTCGATGTCCCACTCGGGGCCGTAGGGGGCGACGGTGATGACCAGCTTCTCCTGGTTCTCGGGGAACAGGGCGTCGTCGTGGAAGTGCATGGTGATGCTCCGATCGGAGTTGTCGTGAGAGTGGGGAGGGTGAGAGGGCGGTTCAGAAGGTGGGGTCGCCGACGATGCCGGCGCGTTCCATCCTGCGGACGGCGGGCCAATAGTCCTGCACCGCATAGTGTTGCGTGGATCGGTTGTCCCAGATGGCGACGCTGTTCTTCGTCCAGCGCCACCGCACCTGGTATTCCGGGATCGTGGCCTGGCTGATCAGGTAGCGCAGCAGATCCCCGGCGCCGGGGGCGTAGTCGATCCCGAAGCGCACATTGTCGGGGGTGTGGTAGTTGACGATGTGCGTCGTGAAGGCGTTGACGAACAGGATCTTCTCGCCGGTTTCCGGGTGCGTGCGCACCACCGGGTGCTCGGCGTCGGGGAACCGCCGGTGGAGGGCGTGGCGTGCCTCGACGGGCATGTTCGCACCGAAGCTGGCCTCGATGCTGTGCCGGGCGCGCAGTCCCTCGATCCGCTCCTTCACCGACTGCGGCAGCCGCGTGTAGGCCTGCGCCATGTTCACCCAGATGGTGTCGCCGCCGACCGGCGGGATCTCCACCGCGCGCAGCACCGAACCCATCGGAGGGTTCGCCCGCCACGTGGCGTCGCAGTGGTAGGCGTTCTCGTAGTGCTCGGGCGGGCTGCCGAGGTCCTTGTAGATCCGCACCAGGCCGGGATGGTCGGGGTCGCTGCCGGCCACCGGGTGATCCTCGAGCGGACCGAACCGCTCGGCCAGGGCGACGTGCTCGGCGCGGGTGATGTCCTGCCCGCGCAGGAACAGCACCTTGTGCTCGAGCAGCAGTGCCCGCAGCTCGGCGAACAGCGCGTCGTCGCGGGACACCTCGCCCAGGTTCACGTCGAACAGCTCCGCGCCGATCGTGGCGGTCAACGGCTCGACCCGGAAAGGGATCACCGTTCGTGCCCGCCGGGGCGTCTCGCTCGTGACAGACATTTCGTTGTCTCCTAGATGAATTGGGGTGGAGTACGGTGTCGGGTGGCTCGCGGAAACGAACGATGTTCGCCCGCGGATCTCCCTCGTCGGTCCCGGGCCCCACGCGTCCTGACGTCAACTCGAAATAACTGGGTGTACAACAGTTTTCACGTTCGTTCGGTTGTGTCGGTTCGGGATGTGGGGTCGGTCACCGACCTGCTCCTCTTGTGATGGACCTAACACTACGTGCCCGTTCTCGGTATTACTTTTCCTGGTGGGACATCAACTATTCACTTCGAGACGCTGTAGCCGGATCCGGTCCGATCGACGGGCTTGAGATGGCGACGTCGCCTCCGGGGCGGTGTGGACGGCGCGGGGCGGAACGGTGTCGGACGATCGCGTCGACCGGGCGCCCGTGCCGGCGGGGTGCTCGTCGGATTCGTGCGGCAGGCAATGCCATCGGCGCAGGTACGCTCCTGTCCCGATTTGAACAGTTTGCCGACCCGAAGGGATAAGTGCGGGAAGTGCGGTTCCACTACTGTGGAGTCGCAACCCGAAGACCCGCATGGGTTCTCGATCGAATCCCGCACTCGACGGGCCACATCACCAGCTCCGAGATCGTCGCTGCAGCCGGCAGGCGCAGCCACCTGCCCGGAGTACTCGGACGCCACCATCGCCACCCCACCAGGAAGACCGATGACCAGGACCATCTACGCCGCCGACCACCTCGCCTTTCGTGACACGGTCCGTGATTTCACGCAACGCCACCTGATTCCGGAGCACGAGCGGATCATCGAGCAGCGGTTCATCGACCGCGAGATCTGGATCGAGGCAGGCAAGCTCGGCCTACTCGGTTTGGAGGTACCCGAACAGTACGGAGGCAGCGCGGCGGGGGACTACCGGTTCAACGCGGTGGTAGGGGAGGAACTCTCGCGGGTGAGTGCGGCGATCGCGTCGAGTTTCGGAATCCACTACGACATCGTGGCGCCGTATCTGGTGGAGCTGACCACCGAGGAACAGAAGCAGCGGTGGCTGCCAGGATTCTGCACCGGGGAGCTGGTCACGGCGATCGCGATGACCGAACCGGCCGCGGGATCGGACCTGGCCGGGCTGAAGACCACGGCCCGACGCGATGGGGACGACTGGATCCTCAACGGTTCCAAGACGTTCATCACCAACGGTTACCACGCCGACCTGGTGATCGTGGCAGCAAAGACGAGCCCGGAGAAGAAGGCCAAGGGCATCACCCTGTTCGCAGTCGAGACCGGCATGGCGGGCTTCGAACGGGGCCGCAAGCTGGACAAGGTCGGTCAACCGGAGTCCGACACCGCCGAGCTGTTCTTCACCGACGTCCGGGTCCCCGCGGCGAACGTGATCGGCGAGGTCGACAGCGGGTTCGCGCACATGATGCGAATGCTGCCGCAGGAGCGGATCTGCGCGGCGGTGTCGAATCTCGCGCACGCCGAGGCGATCCTGGGCGAGACTCTGGACTATGCCCGGGAGCGCAGGGCGTTCGGCCAGGCGATCGGTTCGTTCCAGTACAACAAGTTCCTCTTCGCCGAACTGGTCACCACGCTCGAGGTGGCGCAGGCATTCGTCGATCGGTGCGTGCAGGCGCATACCGAAGGCCGGCTGAGCGCGGTGGACGCCGCGAAGGCCAAGTGGTGGAGCTCGCAGGTGCAGAACCAGATACTCGACAGTTGCGTGCAACTGCACGGCGGCTACGGGTTCATGAACGAATACCGGGTTGCGCGGGCATGGAAGGACGCGCGGGTGACCAAGATCTGGGCCGGGTCCAACGAGATCATGAAGGAGATCATCGGACGGGACCTCGGACTGTGAGCATCACCGCGCCGACCACTCACCCGGCCGAATCCACCGAATGGCTCGCTCGTCCGAGGCCCACCCGGCTCGACGCCGGCGCACGCATCGCGTGGCTGGCCTGGGTGCTCGGCTCCATCCGCTGGGCTCCGGCGCTGTGCGTGCCCCCTCGGCCCCGCGCCGGCTCGGATACGACCATTGACCACGACCCCTTTCTCGAACCACACCGGAGACCCACTACATGACCAACCTCAGTACCAATCTCGTTGTGTCGGCGCGCAACTACCCCGACAAGACCGCCCTGCGGTGCGGCGAGGACACGCTGTCGTTCGCGGAGTTCGACGCGGCCGCGGCGCGGGTGGCAACCCTGCTCGCACGGGCGGGGATCGCACCCGGTGACCGGGTCGCGGTGATGCTGCCCAACACCGCGGCGTTCGCGATCGTGTTCTACGGCATTCTGCGCCGCGGGGCGGTCGCGGTGCCGATGAACCCGCTGCTGAAGGCCCGCGAGATCGAGTTCTTCCTGACGAACACCGCCGCGGCGGCGCTGTTCGCGACCCCGGTGTTCGCCGAGGAGGCCCGCGCTGCGGCCGATGTGGCCGACGCCCGGTTGTGGCTGGTGGACGACGACGCCCTCGCCCGGCTGATCGCCGACCTGCCGGCGCAGGCCGCCCCGGTGCCGCGGGCGGGTGAGGACACCGCGGTGATCCTGCACACCTCGGGTACCACCGGCAAGCCCAAGGGCGCCGAACTCACCCACGCCGGACTGGCCGGCAATGCCGAGGTGACCGCCCGCACCCTGATCCAGGTCGGAGCCGACGACGTGGTGATGGGCGCACTGCCGCTGTTCCACGTCTTCGGACTCACGTGCGGGCTCAACGCCTCGGTCCTCGTGGGCGCCATGCTCACCCTGGTGCCGCGCTTCGACCCACGGACCGCGCTCGAGGTGATCGCCCGCGACCGGGTCACCGTGTTCGAGGGCGTGCCGACGATGTACGCCGCGATGCTGGGTGTCGCAGAGGAATTCGACGCGGCGGCGACGGCGAGCCTGCGAGTGTGCGTGTCCGGCGGTGCATCGTTGCCGGTGGCGGTTCTCGAGGACTTCGAGCGGACCTTCGACGCGGTGATCCTGGAAGGGTACGGGTTGTCGGAAACCTCGCCGGTCGCCTCGTTCAATCACCCGGACCGCGTCCGCAAGACGGGCTCGATCGGCACCCCGATCGAGGGGGTGCGGATGCGCGTGGTGGACGGCTCCGGTGTCGAGGTACCGGCCGACCGACCCGGCGAGATCCAGATCGCGGGACCGAACGTGATGAAGGGCTACTGGAACCTGCCCGAGGCGACCGCGGCCGCGATCGACGCGGCCGGTTGGTTCGCCACCGGCGACATCGGCCGCATGGACACCGACGGCTACTTCTACATCGTGGACCGAAAGAAGGACCTGATCATCCGCGGTGGGTTCAACGTCTACCCCCGCGAGATCGAGGAGGTTGTCTACGAGCATCCTGCCGTGGCGGCGGCCGCGGTGGTCGGCATCCCGCACGACACCCTCGGCGAGGAGATCGGCGCCGCGGTCACGCTCAGAGTCGGCATGAGCGCCGACCCCGTCGAGATCGTGAAATTCGTCAGACAGCGCGTCGCCGCCTACAAGTATCCGCGCCACGTCTGGATCCTCGACTCCCTGCCCCAGGGCCCCACCGGCAAGATCCTGCGTCGCGACATCACCATCCCCACATTCGAAAGCAGCAGCAACCGAGCATGACCACCACCGTCACCACCACCGAGCCCGTGCACCGTTCCGACGAACCCGCCGCGCCGGTGGACCTGCTGCTGGCCGGCTCGGCCCGCGGCCTGGCCCGCCGGATGCTGCCCGATCGAGGCTGGGCCCGGCTCGCGGGCGGACTGGCCGCGCGCCCCGGCACGCTCGCGCACCGCGGCGGAACCCTGGCCAGGGAACTCGCCGCCGTCGCCGCCGGCCGCGCCGACCGCGCACCCGCCAAGGGCGACAAGCGATTCGCCGACCCGGCATGGCAGCACAACCCGTGGTTGCGTCGCAGCATGCAGGCCTACCTCGCCACCGCCGACACCGCCTATGCCCTGCTCGCCGACGCCGGCCTGGACTGGCGCGACACCGAACGGATGCGGTTCGTGCTCGACAACCTCGTCGAGGGTCTCGCGCCGAGCAACAATCCGGTACTCAACCCGCTCGGATGGAAGGCGCTCATCGACACCGGCGGACTGTCCGCGCTGCGCGGGGCGCGTGCATTCGCCTGCGACATGGCCACCAAGCCGCGGGTGCCCGCCATGGTCGAACCCGGTGCCTACACCCTCGGCGAGACCGTCGCGGTGACACCCGGGGCGGTGGTGCTGCGAACCCCGGTACTCGAGCTGATCCAGTATGCGCCGCACACCGACACCGTGCACGAGGTGCCGCTGTTGATGGTGCCCCCGGTGATCAACAAGTACTACATCACCGACATCGCCCCAGGCCGCAGCATGATCGAGTACTTCGTCGCCCAGGGCCAGCAGGTGTTCACCATCTCCTGGCGCAACCCCCATGCCGAACACCGGGACTGGGGCCTCGACACGTACGTCACGGCGATCGTCGATGCGATGGACGCCGTCCAGGCGATCACCGGGACCGGCCGCACGCACCTGCAAGGCAGCTGTTCGGGCGGGATCCTGGCCGCGACGACCGCCGCGTACCTGGCCGCTACCGGACACGGCGACCGGGTTGCCGGGCTGACCCTGGCGGTGACCGTGCTCGACCAGGCGCGGGCCGGGTTCGCCGCCGCCGCCCTCGACGAACGCACCGCCGCGACTGCGATCGAACGCTCGCAGTCGAGGGGCTACCTGGACGGGGACGAGCTGGCCGAGGTGTTCGCCTGGCTGCGCCCGACCGACCTGGTGTGGCGCTACTGGGTCAACAATTACCTGCAGGGCCGCCCGCCCGCGCCGTTCGACGTGCTGCACTGGAACGCCGACACCACCCGCATGGCCGCCGGCCTGCACCGCGACCTGGTCCGCATCGGCGTCACCAACGCGCTGGCCGCCCCCGGCACGATGGAGCTGTCGGGTACCCCGATCGATCTCGGCGCGGTCACCGCCGACGCGTACGTGATCGGCGGGATCGCCGACCACATCTCGCCGTGGCAAGGCTGCTACCGCAGCGCCGCCCTGCTGGGCGGTGCCGACACCCGGTTCGTGCTCTCCACCAGCGGGCACGTCGCCGCGCTGGTCAACCCCCCTGGAAACCCCAAGGCGTCCTTCCGGGTCGGGACCGTCGACGCGGACACCCCGGAGCAGTGGCTCGACCGCGCGGAGGTCACCCGAGACTCGTGGTGGCCCGACTACACCGCCTGGCTCGCTGCGCGCAGCGGCCCCACCGTTCCTGCCCCCACCACCGTCGGCGGTGCCGCCCACTCCCCGCTCGACGCCGCACCGGGCACCTACGTTCACCACAGCTGACCCCAGGAGACGACATCATGACCACCACACTCGACAACCCGCGCGCGCTGCTCGATCTGGTCGGGCGCGAACTCGGCCGCACCGACTGGCGCGAGATCACCCAGGAACAGGTGGGCCGGTTCGCCGACGCCACCGGTGATCACCAGTGGATCCACACCGAGCCCGAGTTGGCCGCGGCCGGACCGTTCGGCACCACCATTGCTCACGGCTACCTCACCCTGTCGCTGACGCCGATCGTGCTCGCCGAGGTACTGGTCTTCGACGACCTCGGTATGGCAGTGAACTACGGGACGAACAAGGTCCGGTTTCCTGCGCCGGTGCCGGTCGCATCGGAACTGCGCGCCACGGTCACCCTCACCGCCGCGGTGGAGAAGCCAGCCGGCATCGAGGCGGTGTTCACGCTCACCTACGAGATCCGGGGCGGGGTGCGGCCGGTGTGCGTGGCCGAGGTCGTCATCGTCTACCGATGACCGGCGGCGCTCGTACCACGCGGCACGAGATCCTCGTGGGCCGGCAACGCATCCGGGTCCAGGTCCGGCACGGGTTCGGAGTGCCGCTGGTGCTGTGCAACGGGATCGGCGCCGGGTTCGAGGTGCTCGACCCCTTCGTCGCCGCCCTCGATCCGGCCACCACGATCGTCCGGTTCGACGTCCCCGGCGCCGGGGGGTCGCCGCCCGCGCTCGCGCCCTACGGGTTCGGCTACCTTGCACGGCTCCTGGGGCGGGTGCTCGACCGGCTCGGTATCGGCACGGTGGACGTGCTCGGCTTGTCCTGGGGCGGGGCGCTGGCCCAGCAGTTCGCGTTCCAGAACCCGCGCCGGTGTCGGCGACTCGTGCTCGTCGCCACTGCCACCGGGGCGCTCATGGTGCCCGGGCACCCCCGGGTGCTCGCCAAGATGGTCACCGGTCGCCGGTTCACCGACCCCGGGCGTGCGGCGGCGATCGCCGGCCGGATCTACGGCGGTACCGCGGCAGACCGCAGCCACGACATCGCCGCCCTCTTCGGCGCCCAGACCCACGCCGGATCGGCGATCGGCTACCTGCATCAGCTGCTGGCCGGTGCCGTGTGGACCAGCCTGCCGCTGCTTCCCGCCATCCGCCAGCCCACCCTGATCGTCGCCGGCACCGACGATCCCATCGTCCCGATCGCCAACGCCCACATCCTGCACCGACTGCTGCCGCACGCCACCCTGCACCGGCACGACGGCGGGCACATCGAACTGATCACCGACGCGGACGGGCTCGCCCCGGTGATCGAGGCCTTTCTCCACGAAGCCGGACGACGGCCGTGACGATCACCGAGGCATGCCCCCGCCCGCCCGTGCCGGGGCGAGCGTATCTTGAGGTGACCTGGGTTGTTCCCTCTGGGACGGGATGTGGGGTCGGACATGAAGCCGTTGGCCCGCTACGCCGCCATCACCGGGTATGCCGACCTGTGCGCCTCGCTCGGAATGGACCCCACGCCGTTGCTGCGCAGCGTCGGGCTCGATCCCACGGGTTTGGGTCTGCCGGACCGGTGGATCCCTGCCGTCGCGATCGCGCGCCTGCTGGAACGTTCGGCGGCCGCCGCCCGCTGCCCCGACTTCGGGCTGCGGCTCGTCGAGCGACGGCGCTTCGCCAGCCTCGGCCCGGTGAGTCTGGTCCTCCGGGAGGAACCCGACGTCCGCAGCGCGCTGAAGTTCCTGATGCGCTATCAGCACATGTACAACGAGGCCCTGCGGATGCGGTTGGTCGAGGCCGAGGACGTGGCGACCATCCGGGTGACGCTCGAGTTGGGTGAACCTGCCGACACCCGGCAGGCCATGGAACTGGTGATGGGGGTCCTGCACGGGCTGTTGCGCGATTTCCGCGGTGGCCGCTGGCGGCCATTGGCGGTCTGCTTCACCCACCTCGCCCCCGAGGACATCAGCACCCACCTCGACGTGTTCGGGCCCATGGTCAAGTTCGACCAGGAGTTCACCGGAATCGTCCTCTACACAAGCGATCTCGACGCTCCCAATGCCATGTCGGGTCCCTCGATCGGTCCGTATGCCCGCCAGTACCTCGACAGCCTCGACACCCGGCCCGACGCGATGCTCGTCACTCGGGTGCGCGAGCTGATCGAACTGCTGCTGCCCACCGGGCGATGCTCGGTCGAGCAGGTCGCCCGCAGCCTCGGGGTGGACCGGCGCACCGTGCACCGTCACCTCGCCGAGGCCGGGCAGAACTACACCGCGGTGCTCAATGCCACCCGCGTGGACCTGGCCGAACACCTCGTTGCCGGTCGGCGCTACTCGCTCACCGAAGTTGCCGACCTGCTCGGCTTCTCCTCCCCGAGCAACTTCTCCCGCTGGTTCAGCAACGAATTCGGTTGCAGTCCGCGACAGTGGCGTGCCGAGCACCGGACCGATGCCGGCGTCGGAGCCGGGGACGTGCCGGTATGAGCGGGAGCTTCCGGACCGACGGTTGTGCGTGTCTTGCCAAGGCATTTCGGTCCGGCAACGGCGCCATGGCGACCCGGCCCGAATCGTGAGTCGGCCCCGGCGTGTTTTCGCCCGTCCCGGCGACGAGTCCCCACGCTGATCCGGGTCGCCTCCCGGCATCACACCGACTCCCCGGGCGGTGTGTCACGTCGTCGATCGACGTGGCTCGGTAGTCGGGGGTTCGAGAATTGCGCTTCGGTGCGTCCCGTATCGAATACACCGTGTCCCGCTGGGAAAAGTATGCCGTGCCGGATCCGGATACTGTGAGGTACGTCGCATTCGGGGTCCCGTAGGGGGATCCCTCGGCGGGGCCGCTCGACCGTGGCCCGCTCGATCACGGCGACGTCCGAACCGGCCACAGGCCCGAATATCTCGGCCGGGCCGGGTCCTCGTGCCGACACGTGGAAGAAAGAGAGTGTGCAGCGTGCAGGGTGCTACCGCAGCCGCGGAGACCGACCGCACAGATCCCGAACACGACAGGTCGGCCGGGCCGGACACGCGACCGGTCGCGGACGAGGTTGCCCAGCCGGGGGACCGGGGACGCAACGGCGGCCGTGGTACGGGAGTCACGCGGCACGTCTCGCTCGAGCGCGTGCGTGCATCGCTACCCGGATTGGTGTTGTCTGCCGCGGCGGCGGCAGTGGCCGTTGTCGCGGCACGCGTGTTCGGCGGGATCAGTCCGCTGCTGATCGCGATCCTGCTCGGCGCAGTGGTCGCGAATGTGAGGACCCTGCCGGCGGTCTTCGAACCGGGTGTGACCGTCGCGTCGCGGCGACTGCTCCGCATCGGAGTCGCGCTGCTCGGTCTGCAATTGCTGCTGCCGAACGTGCTGGCGCTGGGATGGGGGACGCTCGCGGTGGTCGCTGCCGTGGTCGGCCTCGGCATCGCCGGGTCGATGGTGCTCGGGAGGATGCTCGGGATCGGCTGGACGCAACGGCTGCTGATCGCGTGCAGTTTCTCGATCTGCGGTGCCGCCGCCGCGGCTGCGGTCGACGGCGTGGTGAACGCACGCAAACGGGAACTGGTGACCACGGTCGCGCTGGTCGTCGTCTTCGGCACCGTGATGATTCCGGCTCTGCCCGCGGCTGCGGCCGCCCTGGGCCTGGACTCGGCCCAGGCAGGGATGTGGGCCGGCGCCGCGATCCACGAGGTGGCGCAGGTGGTCGCTGCCGGCGGCGCGCTCGACGCGGGGTCGTCGGCCGCGGCGGTGGGCGGCGGCGCCCTGGCCGTTGCGGTGACGGTCAAGCTGGCCCGGGTGGCGCTGCTGGCGCCGGTGGTCGCATGGATCGGGGTGGCGTCACGACGCCGCGCCGCCACTCTCACACAGACGAGGCGGCCGCCCCTGGTGCCGCTGTTCCTGATCGGATTCCTCGCCTGCGTGGCGTTGCGGGCCACCGGCGTTCTCGGACCGGCGTGGCTCGACGCCGCGCGAGTGACCCAGACCGCGCTGCTCACCGCCGCGATGTTCGCCCTCGGTACCGGGGTCCGGCTGTCCGTGTTGCGTGGTATCGGATGGCGACCTTTCGCTCTCGCCGCCGCCTCCACGGTCATCGTCGTCACGATCGCGCTCACCGGAGTTCTGCTGGTCGGCTGAGCCGTGCATCGTCCCGCGGGCCCGAGTCGGCGCGCCGAGTCGGACCGACGGCGAAGGGCCCCGGCTGCGCGGTGCGCCGGCCGGGGCCCTTCGGGAGAGCCGATGACGGGAATCGAACCCGCGTATTCAGCTTGGGAAGCTGATGTTCTACCATTGAACTACATCGGCACGCTGGGCTTTTGCCGATTTCTCGGCGTCGTCCCAAGCTCGTCGCACACTGTAGCAGACTCCGCGCGGCCGTTGTCACACCGACCGGGACGTTCCTGCGTCGAACGGGGCGTGGCTGCGGCAAACGCCGAGTGGCGACGTCCGGAACCGCCCGTTCGTCGCGAGATCCTCCCGCTCGGACAAGATGCTCGGACAAGACGACAGCGACGCGCCGTTCCCGCACACTGAAGGCATGAAGGCCACGGCGGGGCGGTCCGAGGCGTCCGAGCTGGCTCGGCTGCTGCTCGACGAGGTGGGCGCGGCGACCGGCGGCGTGCAGGCGGTGCACCGCCGCATCGCGGACCGGGTGTTCGGGGCGGTCGCGCTGGGGGTCGGGACGCCGGCGCTGGCGGTCAAGGCCGCGCACGACGCGATCACCGACGGGGTCTATTCCGTGATCCGGGAGGCCGCGTCGGCGACGGCGGCACTGGCCGAGTTCGGGCTCGCGGAGTCCGCCGGGGACCGGGCGCCGTCGGAGACCGTTCGCGGCGCGATGGCGATCGCCGCGGTCGACGGCCTCATCGGGGACGTCCTCGAGTCGGAGGGATCACCGCTGGCGCTGCCCGTGTCGGTGCGGGTGGACGGCCGGGCCGTGCCGCTCACGGCCGACGCCCTCGCTCGCGCGCTCCCGCACGCGACGAACCGCGTGGTGGTGTTCGTGCACGGGCTGATGGAGACCGAGGCGACGTGGCGGTTCGGCGGCCGCCGAACCTACGGCGAACGGCTCGTCGACGATCTCGGCTGCACGTCGGTGTTCGTGCGCTACAACACCGGCCGGCACATCTCCGTCAATGGGCGCGAGCTGTCGGAGCTGCTCGACGCGCTCGTGCGGGCGTGGCCGCGCGAGGTCGAGCAGATCGCCCTCGTCGGTCATTCGATGGGAGGACTCGTCGCGCGCAGCGCCTGCTTCTACGGCACCGAGAAGGCGTGGTCTCGCCGTGTGCGCCATGTGGTTTCGCTCGGGTCCCCGCATCTGGGGGCGCCGCTCGAGCAGGCGGTGCACTATGCGAGCGCGGCGCTCGTCGCGATCCCGGAGTCGAAGCCGTTCGGGACGCTGCTGCGACGGCGCAGCGCCGGCATCCGCGACCTGAACCGGGGCGCGGTGGTGGACGAGGACTGGTCCGGTCGCGACGCGGACGACCTGCGGCGCGCCGTGTGCCGGGAGGTGCCGCTGCTCGACGGGGCGATGCACTGCTTCGTGTCGGCGACCCTGACTCGCAGTCCCACGCATCCGCTGGGCCGGTTGCTCGGGGACGGACTCGTCCTCGTGCCGAGCGCGTCGGGGAACGGCCGGACCCGGCGCATCGGCTTCCGCACGGAGGACGGGATGCACCGGGCGCCGGCGCACCATCTGACGCTGCTCAACGACGACGAGGTCTACCGGCAGTTGCTGAGGTGGCTGCGCACCGGTCCCGGAGCGCCTAGACCAGGGGACGACCCGTCCGGATCCGCCGGCGCAGATCGGCCATGAGCAGCCGGTAGGGCGCTTCCCGCAGCGCCACCGGAATCCGCGAGTTGACCGCCCCGAGGGTGCGCGTGAGCCGGTCGAAGCGGCGCTGGTCGCGCGGGCTCCACGGCAGCCGCATCCGGTCGCGGAGCATCGGGGGCAGGAAGCCCGTGGTGAGGAACAGGTTGAGCCGGCCGAACAGCAGCGACACCGGGCGGGGCAGGAAGCGCATGGTGGCAATGGCGTAGAGGTGCTCGCGCACGACGTCGTCGATGTCGACCTGGGCGAGCGCGTCGTTCCAGTACTTCTCGAACGCCTCGCGGTCCGCGGGCCACATATCAGGCTTCACCTGCAGGGTGGTGCCGAACGCGGCGCCCTTGCGGTAGTACCAGTCGACGGCCTCGGCGGGGATCGGCCCGTAGAGCGCGTTGTGCACGTCCTCGAATCCGCGGTAGATGCACGCGGCCACCCACAGCTGCAGGTCGGGGTCGAACGCGTTGTACTCGACCGGGCTGGTCTCGGTGGAGCGGACGTGCCGGTGGGCGGTGTTGACGGCCTTGCGGTAGAGCTTCTTCTCCTCGTCGGTGCCGGTGGCCGCGACGGCCAGGTAGGTGAGGGTCGTGCGGGTGCGCTTGATCGGGTGGTCGAACAGCCGTCCGGAGGCGACGCGGCTTTCGACGACGCCGTAGCCGACGCCGGGGTGGGACAGCTGCATGATGACGTTCGCCGCGCCGGCCATGAGGCCGAGCCCGTCCATGACGTCGTCGAACTCCGCAGGCTTCTCGAGGGTGGTCACGAGTTCGATCCCTTCGTCCGTCCTATATGTGAACACGACTGTAGTCACATATATGACCGGGGTAAAGGGGTCGCCTGCGAAGATGGACCGATGGTGACAGGACGGCTCTACGGAGGACGCGGGGGAGAACAGCGGCAGGCGGAACGACGGGCGCAGCTCATCGAGGCCGGGCTCGACATCCTCGGCGGACCCGACGGCGACCACACGCTCTCCGTCCGCGGCGTGTGCAAGCGCACCGGCCTGGCCTCCCGCTACTTCTACGAGAACTTCGCCGACCGCGACGAACTCACCGTCGCCGTGTACGACCACGTCATCCAGCGCATCGCCGAGAGCACCCTGCGCGCGGTGACGGAGGCGCCGCGCGACGAGCGGGCGGTGGTCCGCGCCGGCGTGGAGAACATCGTCCGTGAGGTCGCCGAGGACCCGCGCCTGGGCCGACTCGTCTTCTCCGTCAGCCAGGCGAATCCGCACCTGGTGAGCCGGCGACTGGAGTCGTCACGCATGTTCGCGGGCCTGGTGACGGCGCAGGCGGTGGACTTCTTCGAGGTGAGCTCCACGCCCCGGCTCGACCTCGCCGCCCACTTCGTCGTCGGCGGCCTCGCCCAGGTCCTCACGGCGTGGCTCGAGGGCGACAGCCCGCTCGGCCAGGACGAGGTCATCGACGCGTGCACCGACTTCCTGCTCACCATGTCGTCGCAGGCGCGCTGACGCAGCCGCCGTCCGCCCGGCGGCGGTCAGTGGCCGTCGCCGAGTCGGCCGGAGAGCCGGTCGAGGCGGTCGAGGCTGGCGCCGTCGAGGCCGACGATCTCCACGTGCTTGCCCTTCGCGGCGTACTTGTGCCGGATCGCATCGAGGGTGGCCACGGTGGACGCGTCCCATATGTCGGCGCCGGTGAGGTCGATGACGACGTTGCGCGGATCCCCGACGTAGTCGAACTGGTAGATCAGGTCGTTGCTCGAGGCGAAGAACAGCTCGCCGTGCACCTTGTAGACACGGGTGTCGACCGTGCCGTCGTGGTCGGTGTCGGCCTCGGAGACCTTCTCGATGCTGATCATGTGGGCGACGCGGCGGGCGAAGAGCACCATCGCGGTGACCACCCCGAGGATCACCCCGATCGCGAGGTTGTGGGTCGCGACGGTCGCGACGACGGTCACCAGCATCACCAGGGTTTCGCTGCGCGGCAGCAGTTTCAGGGTGCGGGGGTGAATGCTGTGCCAGTCGAGGGTGGCGACCGAGACCATGATCATCACCGCGACCAGGGCCGCCATCGGGATCAGTGCGACGATGTCGCCGAGGGCCACGACGAGGATCAGCAGGAACACCCCGGCCAGGAAGGTGGAGATGCGGGTGCGCGCCCCGGAGACCTTCACGTTGATCATGGTCTGGCCGATCATCGCGCAGCCGCCCATGCCGCCGAAGAACCCGGTGACCAGGTTCGCCACCCCCTGGCCCCAGCCCTCGCGGGTCTTGTTCGAGTGGGTGTCGGTGATGTCGTCGACGAGCTTGGCGGTCATGAGCGATTCGAGCAGGCCGACCAGCGCCATCGCCAGCGCGTAGGGCGCGATGATCGACAGGGTCTCGGTGGTCAGCGGCACGTCGGGGACGAACAGCGCCGGCAGCGACTCGGGCAGCTCACCCTCGTCGCCGACGTTCGGCACGTCCCAGCCGAAGACGAGCACGGCGGCGGTGAGCGCCACGATGGCCACCAGCGGCGCCGGCACCACGGAGGTGAGCTTCGGCAGCAGGAACATCACCGCCAGCCCCACCGCGACGAGGGGATAGACCAGCCACGGGACGTCGATCAGGTGCGGCAACTGCGCGGTGAAGATCAAGATGGCCAGGGCGTTGACGAAGCCGACCATGACACTGCGCGGGATGAACCGCATCAGCTTGGCCACCCCCAGCACCGAGAGCACCACCTGGAAGATTCCGCCCAGGATGACGGTGGCGACGAGGTAGTCGAGGCCGTACTCGCGGGTCACCGGCGCGATGACCAGCGCGATCGCGGCGGTGGCGGCGGAGATCATCGCCGGGCGGCCGCCGACGATGGAGATGGTCACGGCCATGGTGAACGAGGCGAACAGCCCCACCCGCGGGTCCACCCCGGCGATGATGGAGAACGAGATCGCCTCCGGGATCAGCGCCAGCGCGACGACCAGTCCGGCAAGGACCTCGGTCTTCAGGCGTTTCGGGGAGCGCAGGGCGCCGCGCACCGAGAAGGCGGGGTCGGCGTCCGCCTCGGGAACGGCCGGCGCGCTGCCGGCAGGAGTGGTCACAGTCGGGTCTTCTTTCCGGCGCCGGGATGGGGAACCGGGGGCGAGGCACCCCCGTGCGCGGGCGGGACGGCATCGTCGCGTCCGCGGAACCCGCCGAACTCTACCCTCCGGTGAGGGTAGAGTTCGAATCGAGGGTCGGGCCGCTCGCTACGGTGGAGACGACCGGGAGGAAAGGGTGCGGCTGTGACCATCGATTCGGGGCATATGCAGATCGGGCAGGTGGCCGCGCGCACCGAACTGTCGATCAAGACCATCCGTCACTACGACGAGGTGGGCCTGGTCACCCCGTCCGCCCGCAGCACCGGCGGGTTCCGTCTCTACACCGACGACGACGTACGGCGCCTGCTGGTGATCCGGCGGATGAAGCCGCTCGGCTTCACCCTCGAGGAGATGCGCGAGTTGCTCGCCGCTCTCGATCGGATCGCCGACGCCGCGCCCTCCGGACAGGCGGCCGCCGGCGCCCGCGGCGTGCTCGCGGAGTTCCACCGGCGCGCCGAGGACAGCTGCGCCCGTCTGCGCACCCAGCTCGCGTACGCGGAGGAACTGACCACCATCCTGGGCGAGCACGCCACCGGCGCCTGACCCTCCGTCGGCGCCGCGCGGAGGTCGACCGCGGCGTCGGTCACCGCTCGCTCGCCCGCACCGGCCGCGTGTCCCGTTCGGCGAGCCGATCGACGAACGGCACGATCTTCGTGGCGACGGCGGCGTCGTAGGCCTGCGGCTGCTGGATCGGGTTGGCGTGCCCGGTGCCGGCCAACCGGACCACCAGCAGCGAACCCCTCGAACCGCCGACCCGCTCGAACAGCACCCGCTGGCTGTAGTCCACGTCGACGACGTCGTCGTCGGTGCCGCGCCCGGGACGCACGAACACCACCGCCGGCCCGCGACTGTCCCCGCGCCGCGACGCCAGCGCCCGCAGATCATCGAGCGCACCCGAGGCGACGATGGCCTCGAACTGGGACTCGATCAGCCCGGTGCTGGCCACGTCGCGGTCGAAGATCTTGTCCTCGAGCACCTCGGTGACCGCGTCGACCAGCCCGCCGGGATCGACGGTGGGGAGGCCGTGCGGATGCGGAACGACGTAGCGGTCCTTGCGGGCGGCGGTCTCGACCACCAGCCGCAGGGTGCGGCTCTCACGGGCCCCGGGCACCCACCCCACCCAGCGCAGCAGATCCTCCCCGGTGTCGCGCTTGTCGGCCCGCACCGCGTGCAGATCGACGGGAGTGCAGTCCAGGATCACCGCCAGCAGATCCAGGTCCGGGTCGGCGACGACGTGGCCGGCCACCTCGAGGGCGATGATGCCGCCCATGCTGTGCCCGGTCAGCACGACGCGTTCCACCCCGGCCTGCTCCGCGTGGTCGACGATCATCCGGCTGATGACCGCGGTGTCGAGGCCGGTGTTGTCGTACTGCACCGCCCACACCTGCCCGAGCGCGGCCAGCGCCGGTAGAGCACGGGCGGTGTCGGTGGCATCGAGATTGCCGAGTCCGACCATGCTCACCACCGCGGTGGCGCGATCGGCCGGATCCGCCGCGTCGAAGATCGGATGCAGGTGCGGCCGGGTGTGGGCCAGCCGGTCGCGTTCGGGGGCGACGTCGTGGATCCAGTACTGCCCGCCCAGGATCGAGACCGGGACCGTCAGCAGCGCCAGCCACGCGAGACCGCGGCGCACGCGCCCGAACCGCCGCCAGCGGTGCCCGAGCCGCGTGGAGCGCAGGCACGCTTTGCGGCGCTCGTTGCTCCAGTCTGTCACCGGGCACGGCGCGAGGGACCGATCGTGCACCATGTGGGGCCGAGCTTAGTCGCCGCGCCCGGCCGCCGGCGCCCGCCCGGCGCGCGAGCCGCGGGGCGGCCCGGGGCGGGTTGTTAGTCTCTACCCCGTGCTGCTCTCCGATCGCGACATCCGCGCCGAGGTCGCCTCCGGGCGTCTCGGCATCGACCCCTTCGACGTCGCGATGGTGCAGCCGTCGAGCGTGGACGTGCGGCTCGACAGCCTGTTCCGGGTCTTCAACAACACCCGCTACACGCACATCGACCCCGCGCTGCGGCAGGACGAACTCACCTCGCTCGTGCAGGCCCCGCCGGGCGAGCCGTTCGTCCTGCACCCGGGCGAGTTCGTGCTCGGGTCGACGATGGAGACGTGCAGCCTGCCCGACGATCTCGCCGGTCGCCTCGAGGGCAAGTCGTCGCTCGGCCGGCTCGGGCTGCTCACCCATTCCACGGCCGGATTCATCGACCCGGGTTTCAGCGGGCATATCACCCTCGAGCTCTCCAACGTGGCCAACCTGCCGATCACGCTGTGGCCGGGGATGAAGATCGGGCAGCTGTGCCTGTTCCGGTTGACCAGCCCCGCCGAGCACCCCTACGGCAGCGCCGCCGTCGGCTCCAAGTACCAGGGCCAGCGCGGGCCGACGCCGTCGAAGGCGTATCTCAACTTCGTGCGCGAACATCCCGACGCCCGGCCGAGCTGACCGGGCGCCCGCGGCGCCGGCTCGTCCCGGTCAGCCGCCGAGATTCGCGACGGTCGCCTCGAGCGTCGTGGCGTGGAGTTCGAGATCGGTGTCGTTGTAGTCCCGGTCCTTCGGCAACTGCCCGCGCAGCTCGTCGCGGGTGACGATCACCAGCGCGCGGTTCTCGTCGGTCAGGTCGTCCGCGGCGACGACCTGCGGCCGGCCGCCCTGCAGGATCAGCGTCGCACCGTCGAGCGACGACTCGAGCAGCGTGCGCAGCGTGTCCGCGGTGACGTGAGTGTTCACGGGCTTGTCTCCTCCGGTCGTGGTCTTCGCTGCCGGAGGCGTACCCGTCCGGTTGCGATTCAATCGCAACGACCGTCCCTGTGCCCGATTCCGCGACCCGAGGAACCGCTCGCCACCTGGATCCGGATGATCCGGCGCACGGAGAGCCGGCACGCGCCGTCCCGCATCATCGCCGCCCTCGACAGCATCGTGGGTTGAACGGGGACACGCTGCGATTACCGCCGACGCTCCGCGGTGCGCGGCATAGGGTGGGAGCACGGGGAGCCAAGACTCCTTTCCCGGAAAGCTGCAGGAGGGGGCGGCCATGGACGGGTGTGAACGGATCGCTCCGAGCGGCGGACGCGGCCTCGGGGGCGGGCGATGACCGCCGACCCGGGCCCCGCCGACCTCGTCCTCGCCGGCGGCGGGGTGAAGGGCATCGGGCTCGCCGGCGCCGTCGTGGCGCTCGCCGACGCCGGCTACCGGCTCAAACGGGTCTCGGGCACCTCGGCGGGCGCGGTGGTCGGCGCCGTCGTCGCGGCCGGATCGAAGGCCGGGTGGACGGGGGAGCAGATGCGCGACGCCGTCTTCGGAATCGAGTACGACAAGTTCCTCGACCCGGGACCGGTCGAGCGGATTCCCCTGTTCGGTCCCGCGTTCGGGGTGCTGCGCGGATCGGGCCTCTATCGCGGCGACTACGCGCACGCCTGGATCCGGGACACGCTGAAGGACCTGGGCGTCAGCACCTTCGGGGATCTGCGGACGGACGACAAGGACCTCCCCGAGGAGCGACGGTACCGGCTGGTGGTCACGGTCACGGACATCACGCGAGGGCTGCTGGTCCGGCTGCCGTGGGACTACCGCTCGGTCTACGGCCTCGATCCGGACGAGCAGTCGGTGGCCGACGCGGTGCGCGCGTCCATGTCGATCCCGTTCTACTTCCGGCCCGCGACGCTCACGGCCACGTCCGGATTGCGGTCGACGCTGGTCGACGGCGGGCTGCTGTCGAACTTCCCCATCGACTCGCTCGACCGGATCGACACCGAGCAGCCCCGCTGGCCCACGTTCGGTGTCACCGTGTTGCCGAACCTGCCCGCCGGCAACGACAAGGTCCTGCCCCCGCTGCGGCTGCTGCGCCCGTTCTCGGCGCTCGGTGACTCCCCGGAGCTGATCGAGGGCATCGTCACCACCGTCCTCGTCGGCCGCGACCAGGCGCATCTCAATCAGCCGTGGGTGAGCGCCCGCACGATCCGCGTCGACTCCACCGAGGTCGGCGTCCTGGACTTCGACATCGACAAGTCCGAGATCGAGGCGCAGTTCGCCAAGGGGTACGAGGCGGCGCAGGGCTTCCTGTCCACCTGGAACTGGGTGGAGTACGTCAAACGCTACCGATCCCACGGAAAGCGATGGTGAGGTCGTGACTGCCGACAGTCTCGAAACGCTGTTCGCCACTTCGACGATCGGTGCCCTCGTCACCCTGAAGAGGGACGGGCGGCCGCAGCTGTCCAACATCGTCTACCACTACGACCCGGGCACACGGACCTTCGCGGTCTCCGTCACCGACGGCCGCGCCAAGACCGCGAACGCGCGCCGCGACCCCCGGGTGAGCCTGTACGTCAGCGCCGCCGGCGGCTGGGCGTACGCGGTCGCCGAGGGCACGGCCGAGCTGTCGCCCGTCGCGGCGGACCCGCACGACGACACCGTCGAGGACCTCGTCGCCCTGTACCGGAAGGTGCAGGGCGAACATCCGGACTGGGACGAGTTCCGGGACGCGATGGTCGCCGACCGCCGGCTCGTGCTGCGGATGCGGGTGGAACGGTTCTACGGGATGGCCGGACCGACCGGCTGATCCGGACGAAAGGGGGAGACGATGCCGCGCGCGTCGACGACAGGGTTCGCAACCACCACCGAGGGGGAACGGTTCCTCCGCGCCTACGATGCCGTGCTGGCGAAATGGCCGGCAGACGTCCGTCCGGTGACGGTCGAATCGGACTTCGGCACAACGCATGTCACTGTCTGCGGCAGCGACGACGCGCCGCCGGTCGTCCTGCTGCCCGGCGGGGGAGCGACGTCGACGGTGTGGTTCGCCAACGCCGCCGCGCTCGCCGGCCGGTACCGGGTGCTGGCCGTGGATCCGATCGGTGACGTGGGTCGGAGCGTCGCGCACGGAAGGCCCGTGCGCGACGTGGACGACCTGCGGTCGTGGCTCGACGGCGTCGCCGCGGCGCTCGGCCTGTCCTCGTTCCACCTGGCCGGCCACTCGTACGGGGCCATGGTCGCGCTCGCCTACGCACTCGAACGCCCCGAGCGGATCCGCAACATGGTGTTGCTCGATCCGAATTCGTGCTTCGTCCGGATGCGCGCCGGATACCTGGCTCGCGCGGTCCCGCTGCTGCTGCGGCCCAGCGGAGACCGCCAGCGACGATTCCTGCGCTGGGAGACCGGCGGCCGGTCACTCGACGAGGACTGGCTCGAGCTCGTCGCCCTCGGTGCCGAGCACTTCCCGGCGGGCAAGCTCGTCGTCCCGAAACGTCCCGCCCGCCGCGCCCTCGCCGGACTCGCCGTGGACACGACGGTCGTCCTCGCGGCCGGCAGCAAGGTCCACGACAGTGCGACGGTGGCGGCCACGGTCGAGGCCGCGAGTCCGCGGCTGCGCCCGGTGCTCGTCGAGGGCGCGACGCACCACACGATGCCCATGGTCCCGGCCGCGGAGGTGAACGCCGCCGTTCTCGGCGCGCTCGGCTGACCACCGGCTGCCGCACGGTCTCGTTCAGTGGGAACGGCGATGTGCGGCACGTCACAAGCCCCTACGTTCGGTCGGCAACAGGGCCGTGCGCATCGGCGTCCGTCCTGAAATCGATTGTGCGCGCGAGCGCTTCGAGGAAGGGGCGAGATGCCGGTCGCAACGGGCAGGTTTTCCATCCGGCGGTGGACGGCCGCCCTCGGAACGTGCGCGGTGCTCGTGACCGCGTGCGGCTCCGAGGTGTCCGAGAATTCGGGCGTCGCCGACCCCGCGATCCCGCTGCGCTACGCGACGGTCTTCGGCGCGTCCTCCTTCGACCCGCACAAGACGAAGATCACCAGTGACGCCACGATGCTCAACCTGGTCTACGACCGGCTCGTGCACCGCGACGTCGACGCGCAACCCGTCCCCGGCCTGGCCGAATCGTGGGAGCTGACGGACGAGTCCCTCACCCTGCACCTGCGCGAGGGGGTGAGCTTCGCCGACGGTTCCCCCGTGGACGCGGCCGCCGTCCAGGCCAACCTGAACCGCGCGCTCGAACCGGACTCGGTGACGGCACCGATGCTCGCCGGGGTCACCGGCATCACGACTCCCGACGAGCGCACCGTCGTGCTCGCCCTGGACCGGCCCGGCGCGCAACTCGTCCTCGCGCTGTCCGACCTGCCGGGAATGATCGTCGACCCCGACGCATTCGGGACACCGGAGAAGGACGCCGCGCTGGCCCTCGCCCCGGCCGGTGCCGGCCGTTACACGGTCACCCGCGCGCAGCCGGGCGCCGAGTACGAGTTCACCGCGCGGCCCGGCTACTGGGATCCCGACGCGGTCCGCACCGACAGCGTGGTGTGGACGGTGATGACCGACCCACAGGCCCGCCTCGCCGGCGTCACCTCCGGAGACCTCCACGCCGCCATCACGACCCCGCTGACCATCGATGCCGCCGAGCAGCAGGGCCTGCGCGTCGAGACGGCGCTGCGGCTCGACCACATGGCCGTCAACCTCAACCGGTCGCGCGGGGAGTTCGGCAAGCTCGAGGTGCGGCAGGCGCTGGCGCACGCGATCGACCGGCAGGCCATCGCCGACACGGCGATGGAAGGTCACGCCGAGGCCGCGACGCAGAACTTCCCGAAGGACTACTTCGCCTACGAGCCCGACCTGGCCGGCGCCTACCCGTACGACCCGGACAGGGCACGACAGCTCCTGGCGCAGGCAGGACTGCCGAACGGGTTCTCCTTCACCGCCATCCTGCTCAACCTGCCCGAGAACGTGCAGGTCGCGCAGATCGTGCAGCAACAGCTCGCCGAGGTCGGCATCGACATGCAGCTGAAGCCGATGCCGCCGTCCGAAGCCTCCCCGACGTTCAACCGCGGGGACGCCGACGCCCTCGTCACCACCTTCACCGGCCGGTCCGATCCCGCCCTGCTGTTCTCCTCGCTGTACGGGGCGCAGTCGCCGCAGAACCCTTCCCGCAGCACGGCCCCCGGATTCCAGGAGGCTCTGGATGCGGCCAACCGCGAGTCCGAACTGCAGGCGCGTGCCGACAAGCTCGGCGACGTGTCGAAACTGGTGAGCGACAACGCGCTCGCGATCCCGCTGGTGTTCTTCGAGCTCGGCTCCACCCTGACCGATCAGGTCGTGGGCTACGAACCCACCCTGCTCGTCGACGAGTGGCGCGGCGTCGGCGTCGCCGCCCCGTGAACCCGTCGACGACCCGAATCACCCCGAGGACTGTCATGTTTCGCAGATCGATGAAGGCCGCCCTGTCCGTGCTCGCCGTCGCCGTCGCGGTGGCCGGGTGCGGCAGCTCCGCGGCGACGGACGCCGCGCAGACCGCCGACCCGAACGCGACGTTGCGCTACGCCACCACCTACGGCGCGTCGTCGTTCGACCCGCACAAGACGAGAATCACCAGCGACTCGATCATGCTCAATTTGGTCTACGACCGGCTGGTGCACCGTGACCGGGACGCGAACCCGATTCCCGGCCTGGCCGAGTCGTGGGAGTTCGCCGACGACGGCTCCACCCTGACGCTGCGCCTGCGGCAGGGCGTGACGTTCTCCGACGGCACCCCGTTCGACGCGGCCGCGGTGGTGGCCAACCTCGAACGCGCGATGCAGCCCGACTCGATCACCGCCGCCATGCTCGCCGGTGTCGCCGCGGTCGAGGCCCCCGACCCGCAGACCGTGGTGCTGCGGCTCGACGGCCCGGGCGGGCAGCTCGTGCTCACCCTCTCCGACCTGCCCGGAATGATGGTCAACCCCAACGCGTTCGGCACCTCCGACAAGGACGCCGCCCTCGTACTGACCCCGGCCGGCACCGGTCGCTACACCGTCGCGCAGGCACAGCCCGGTGCGCAGTACGAATTCGTCGCCCGGGACGGCTACTGGGATCCGGAGGCGGTGCAGTCCCGCGCCTTCGAGTGGATCGTCATGACCGATCCGCAGACCCGGGTGAGCGCGGTGGCCTCCGGCCAGCTCGACGCCGCGATCGCCACGCCGCTGTCCGTCGACCCGGCCGAGCAGCAGGGCCTCGAAGCGGACGTGCAGACCACCCTCAACAACTACGTGCTCAACCTCAACCGGACCCGCAGCGAATTCGGCCGCCTCGAGGTGCGGCAGGCCCTCGCCCACGCCGTCGACCGGGAGGCCGTGGTCGAAACCGCCCTCGAGGGGCACGGCGAGGCGGCCAGCCAGAACTTCCCCACGGGGTACTTCGCGCACAACGCCGCCCTCGACGGCCAGTACGCCTTCGACCCCGAACGCGCGAAGGCCCTGCTCGCGCAGGCCGGCGTGCCGAACGGGTTCTCGTTCGTCGCCGGTGCGTCGAACCTGCCGGAGAACCAGCTCATCGCGCAGATCATGCAGGAACAGCTCGCGCGGGTGGGCATCACGATGGAGATCCGGTCGATGACGCCGACCGACCTCAATCCCGCGTTCAACCGCGGCGAACTCGACGCCATCCTCACCACCCTGACCGGGCGCGCCGAACCGTCGCTGCTGCTGACCTCGTACTACGGGCAGGACTCGCCGCAGAACCCGTCGCACGACGACATCCCCGGCTTCCGGGCGGCGATGGAGGCGGCCAACCGGGCCACCGACCCCGACGAACGTGCCGCCCTGCTCGGGGAGGTCAACGCCGTGGTGATGGACCACGCCGCGATGCTGCCCGTCGCGTTCGCCGAACTCGGCGCGATCACCTCCGGCACCGTCGTCGGCTACGAGCCGAGCCGGGTGCTCGACGAGTGGCGCGGAGTGGGAGTGGCCGCGCCGTAACGCCCGTCTCCATCCCCCGCCGAGAAACGGAGAACATCATGGCTCGTCGCACGAGACTCGCCCTGGGCGCCGCGCTGGCCGTCGCGCTCCTCGCCGGGTGCGGTTCCGCCGGCACCGCGCCGTCCGACGTCGTCGATCCGCAGGCGACGCTGCGGTACGCGACCACCTACGGGGCGTCGTCGTTCGACCCGCACAAGACCCGGGTCGCGCAGGACAACATCATGCTGACCCAGGTGTACGACCGGTTGGTGCACCGCGACCGGGACGCGAATCCGATTCCGGGACTGGCCGAGTCGTGGGAGTTCTCCGACGACGGGCGCACCCTCACCTTCCGTCTGCGGGAGGGCCTGCAGTTCCAGGACGGCACCCCGCTGGACGCACAGGCGGTCCGGGCCAATCTCGAACGCGCCCAGGAGCCGGACTCGATCACCACGACGATGCTCGCTCCGGTCGAGGCGATCGAGACCCCCGATCCCACCACGGTGGTGCTGCGGTTGAACGGGCCCGGCACGCAACTCGTCCTGACGCTGTCCGATCTGCCGGGAATGATGGTCAGCCCGAATGCCTTCGGCACGCCGGACAAGGACGCCGCCCTGGTGCTGCGGCCGGTCGGTGCGGGCCGGTACACCGTGGCCGACGCGCAGCCCGGCGCGTCGTACGACTTCGCGGCCTGGGACGGTTACTGGGATCCGGCATCGGTGACCGCCGAGCGTTTCGAATGGGAAGTCGTCACCGACCCGCAGACCCGCATCAACGCGCTGGCGTCGGGCGAACTCGACATCGCGATGGCCACCCCGCTCTCGATCGACCCCGCTGCCGCCCAGGGGCTGAACTCGCAGGTGCAGACGAGCCTGAACCACTACGTCCTGCACTTCAACCGCACCCGCAGCGAATTCGGCAAGGTGGACGTGCGCCGGGCGCTGAGCACCGCGATCGACCGGCAGGCCCTCGTCGGCTCCGCCCTCGAAGGTCACGGCGAGGCGGCCAGCCAGAACTTCCCGCAGGGCTACTTCGCCTACAACCCGGAGCTGGCCGACCGCTACGCCTACGACGAGCGGGCCGCCCGCGAGACACTCGCGGCGGCCGGACTGCCGGACGGGTTCACCTTCACCGCCGGGGTGATGAACCTGCCCGAGAACGAGCGGATCGCGCAGATCGTCCAGCAGCAACTCGACGCGATCGGCGTCACCATGCAGATCCGGCTGCTCAGCCCCGCCGAGATGTCGCCGGTCTTCAACCGCGGTGAGCTCGACGCCGTGCTGACCACCTTCTCCGGACGGGCCGATCCGTCGCTGCTGCTGACCACGTACTTCGCCCCGGACTCGCCGCAGAACCCGTCGCACGACGTCACCCCCGGTTTCGCCGAGGCCCTGGCCGCCGCGAACGCCGAACCGGACCAGCAGGCCCGCGGACAGCTCCTCGGCGAGGTCTCCGCCACGGTCGTGGACCAGGCACTGATGATCCCCCTGGCCTTCTCCGACCTCGGCGCCACCCTCACCGACCGGGTCGTCGGCTACCAGCCGTACCGCGCACTGGACGAATGGGGAGGGATCGGCCTCACCGCCGCCGAATGACCGCGGCGGCACCGCCCCGAGCGACACCTCGACAGATGTAAAGGACCGGCAGGATGCTTCGATTGATCGGGCAACGGCTGCTCGCGGTGCTACCGCTGCTGCTGATCGCCACCGCCATCACCTTCGGCCTGATCTTCCTGATCCCCGGCGATCCCGCACACCGGATCGCCGGTGAGACCGCGACACCCGAACAGATCGAACTGGTGCGCACCGAACTCGGGCTCGACCAGCCCGTCGTCGTGCAGTACGCCGACTTCCTCGGCGGACTGGTGCGGGGTGATCTGGGCACCAGCTTCACCTACAAGGCGCCCGTGCTCGAGATGATCGTCGACCGGCTGCCGGTCACCGTGTCCCTGACCCTGGTGGCGGTGCTCGTCGCGCTGGCCGTCGGCATCCCGGCCGGCATCGTCGGCGGCAGCCGGCCGGGCAGCTGGCAGGACCGCGCCACCAGCGTCGGCTCCACCCTGGGCGTCGCGACCCCGAACTTCGTCCTCGGCCTCATCCTGGTCCTCGTCTTCGCGCTGCAACTGAGGGTGCTGCCCGCCACCGGCTACACCCCGCTCGCCAAGGGCGTGTGGCCGTGGCTCAGTCACCTGTTGCTGCCGGCGATCGCGCTGGGCCTCGCCGCCGCCGCCGAGATCGCCCGCCAGTTGCGCAGTTCCATGATCGAGGTGATGCAGCAGGACTTCGTGCGCACCGCCACCGCCAAGGGACTCGGGCGGCGCTCGGTCCTGTGGAAGCACGCCCTGAAGAACGCGTTCATCCCCACCGCGACCGTGCTCGGCATGCAGATCGCGTTCCTGCTCGGCGGCACGGCCGTCATCGAGTCGGTGTTCGGGCTCAAGGGACTCGGCGACTTCGCCGTGCAGGCGGTGCTGTCCGGCGACCTGCCCGCCATCCAGGGCGTCGTCATCTTCGGTGTCTTCGCCACCGTCGTGATGAGCCTGCTCGTCGACATCTCGTACGGGTACCTCAACCCTCGGACCAGGAGCGCGGCATGAGCGACACCCTCACCCCCTCGCAGCCCGTCGTGGAGGCGGCGCCGGCCGCCGTCGAATCGCCGCGCCGCCGGTTCCTGCGCCGGTTCCGGGGCCGGCGGGCCGCCGTCGCCGCGGCGGTGTTCCTGGCCCTGATCACCGTGCTCGGGCTCGCCGCCCCGTTGATCGCCCCGCACGACCCGCTGGTGCAGGAACTCACGGCCCGCCGGCTGCCGCCGCTGTCCGACGGCTACCTGCTCGGCACCGACAACCTCGGCCGGGACACCCTGTCGCGGTTGCTGTACGGCGCCCGCGTCGCGGTCACCGCCGCGGCGATCTCGGTGACGGTCGGCCTGCTCATCGGCGTGATCCCCGCCCTCGTGGCCGGGTTCCTCGGCGGCCGCTGGGACGCGCTGCTCTCCCGCATCGCCGACGCGTTCCTCAGCTTCCCGCCGTTGCTGCTGGCGATGGCGATCGTCGGCGTCATGGGACCCGACCTCACCAACGCCATGTTCGCGATCGGAATCGTGTTCGGCCCGAGGTTCTTCCGCGTCGTGCGCGGCGCGGTGATCGCGGTGCGGGAGAACACCTTCATCGAGGCGTCCCGCAGCATCGGCACCCCCACCGCACGGATCGTGCGCCAGCACATCCTCCCGCACACCCTCTCCCCGCTCATCGTGCAGATCAGCCTCGCGTGCGGCTTCGCGATGCTCGCCGAATCCTCGCTCAGCTTCCTCGGACTCGGCGTGCAACCACCGGACCCGAGCTGGGGGCGGATGCTGGCCGAGGGCCGCGAGGCGTGGAACTACACCGCCTGGCCCGTGCTGATCCCCGCCGTCGCGATCATCCTCGCCGTGCTCGCCTGCAACACCCTCGGCGACGGGATCCGCGATTCGGTGGGCCGCGAGAATCGGAGCGAGAAGTGACCGAACCCCTGTTGAGCGTCGACGGTCTCGGCGTCGAGTTCGCCACCGCGTCCGGCTGGACGCCGGTGCTGCAGGACGTCTCCTTCGACGTCGCGGCCGGGCAACTCGTCGGCCTCGTCGGCGAATCCGGCTCCGGCAAGTCCGTCACCTGCTCGTCGGTGCTGCGGCTGCTGCCGCCCCGGCAGTCCCGCACCGTCGCCGGTCGCATCCGCTTCCAGGGCCGCGACCTGCTGAACATGCCGTCGCGCGAACTGGAAGCGGTGCGCGGCAACGACATCGCCATGATCTTCCAGGAGCCGATGACGAGCCTGAACCCGGTGTTCACGGTCGGCGACCAGATCGCCGAAGTGGTACGGCGGCACCGCCGCGTCAACCGGAAGGCGGCGACGGCCCGCGCGGTCGAGGTGCTCGACCTCGTCGGCATCCCCGACGCCGCCCGCCGGATCCGGCAGTACCCGCACGAGTTCTCCGGCGGCATGCGGCAGCGGGTGATGATCGCGATGGCGCTGGCGTGCGAACCGAAGCTGCTCATCGCCGACGAACCCACCACCGCGCTCGACGTCACCATCCAGGCGCAGGTGCTCGACCTGATCCGCGAGATGGCCGGCCGGTTCGGGATGGGCGTGCTGTTCGTGACCCACGACCTCGGGGTGGTCGCCGACCTGTGCACCGAGGTCGTCGTGATGTACGCGGGGCAGGTCGTCGAACGAGCACGGACCGAGCCGCTGTACGCGACGCCCCGCCACCCGTACACCGCAGGCCTGCTGCGTTCGGTGCCCGACGTGGGCGGGCGCAGCGAAATGCACACCATCGCCGGCTCACCGCCGCCGCCCGGCTCGATCCCCGTCGGCTGCCGGTTCGCGCCGCGCTGCCCCCACCGCGCCGACGAGTGCGCCGGCGACGTGCCGCTGCTCGCCGTGGGCGACGACCGGACGGCGCGCTGCGCCCGGGTGACCGACCTGATGCTGGAGGGAACCGCATGACCGTCGTCGAGAAGGACACGAACGCGCCGCTGCTGAGCGTGCGGGGCCTGCGGGTCGAGTTCCCGGTGCGGGGGCGCCCGTTCGCGAAGAAGCGCACGATCCGCGCGGTGGACGAGGTGGGGTTCGACATCCGGGCCGGCGAAACCTTCGCCCTGGTCGGGGAATCCGGCTCGGGGAAGTCCACCACCGCGCGCGGCATCCTGCGGCTGGTGGACGTCGCCGCCGGGTCGGTGGTGCTCGACGGTGTCGACGTCACCGCTCTGGGAAAGTCGGAGCTGCGTGCCGCGCGCCGCGAGATGCAGATGGTGTTCCAGGATCCGTACTCGTCGCTGGATCCGTCGCGTACGGTCGGCGACGCCGTCGCCGAACCGCTCGAGGTGCACACCGACCTCGACGCCACTGCCCGCCGCCGGAAGGTCGGGCAGCTGCTCGAACAGGTGGGGCTGCGACCCGAACACGCCGAGCGCTACCCGTACGAGTTCTCCGGCGGGCAGCGCCAGCGCATCGCCATCGCCCGGGCCATCGCCGTGGAGCCGAAACTCGTCGTCGCCGACGAGGCGGTGAGCGCGCTCGACGTCTCCACCCAGAACCAGGTGATCGCGCTCCTCGAGAAGCTCTCCGCCGAACTGGGCATCGCGTACCTGTTCATCGCGCACGACCTCGCGGTGGTCCGGCACATCGCCCACACCACGGCGGTGATGTACCTGGGACGGATCGTCGAGTGGGGGCCGTCGGAGCGGCTGTTCACCGAGCCGGCGCACCCGTACACGCAGGCTCTGCTGTCGGCGGTGCCCGTGCCGGACCCGGCCCGTCAACGCCGCCGCGAACGGATCCGGCTCACGGGCGAGCTGCCCGACCCGGCGAACCCGCCCGCCGGGTGCGCATTCAGTACCCGCTGCCCGAAGGTGCTGCCGGTGTGCCGGGAACGCCGCCCCGAGATCACCGAGGTGCCCGGGGGCGGGCAGGTGGCCTGCCACCTGGCGTGACACCCGCTGACGGACGGCGCTCAGGGCGGCGGCACGTCGTCGGTCCGATCACCGGCTGCCAGGGCGGTGTCCACCACGATCTCCGAGTGCAGGGTCCGGTGCACCGGACAGCGGTCGGCGATCTCGAGCAGGCGCTGCCGCTGTTGCTCGTCGAGATCACCGGCGAGCCGGATCACGCGTTCGACCCTGTCGAGCCGCCCCGTCCGGGTCTCGCAGTCCTCGCAGTCGGCGGCGTGGATGCGGCTGTGATGCAAGGAAACCGACACGTTCTCGAGCGGCCACTGCTTGCGGTCGGCGTACATGCGCAGCGTCATCGACGTGCAGGCGCCGAGGGAGGCGAGCAGCAGGTCGTACGGTGACGGCCCGGTGTCGTCGCCTGCGGGAGGGGGTTCGTCGGCGGTCACCAGGTGCCGGCCCATGGTGATGCGCTGCCCGAACCGGGTGGCTCCGTTCCACGAGACGTCGACGACGCCCTCGGCCGGGGACGGCTGCGGCGCGGTGTGCTCGTCGAGGTATCTGCCCACCCAGACCGCCAGCGTCGAGGCGACGAACCGGGCGTCGGACTGCCGGGTGAGCAGGTGGTCGGCGCCGTCGACGGACAGGAAGGACTTGGGGTGACGGGCCGCCTCGAAGATCTGCCGGGCGTTGTCGATGTCGACGGTGTCGTCGTCGGGGGAGTGCATCACCAGCAGTGCGGCACCGAGCGTGCGGATCTGTTCGGTTGCCGCAGGGGCGCCGATCGTGACCACGGCTCGCGTCTCGGGCACGTGCTTGCTCGCCGCGAGGACGGCCGAGCCACCGAGGGAGTGGCCGATCAGGATGCTGGGAGCGGCGTAGTGGTCGCGCAGGTGATCCGCGGCGTGCACGAGGGCGGTGACCTCGGAACTCGAGGCGGTGCCCTCGCCGGTCCCGCAGGCGACGCGCAGGACGGCGAGGCCGTGCTCGGTGAGGGTCTCCGAGATCCGCGACGCTGCCGTGCCGGAGCGGTGGGCGAACAACGCGAACGCGCGCGGCGGGTCTCCCGGCAGATCCAGCACCGCCGTCGATTCCGTGCCGCCGGAGCCGGCGACGGGGATGTTCTCACTGTGCATGGTGCCCGCCCTCTCGCCCTTTCCCGGAGGCTATCTCGTCCCCGGGAAGGACCACAGAGGATTTCGGGCCCTCCGCGGATCAGTACAGCGGGCCGCCGCCGAACGCCGCCCGATGCGAATCCGGTTGATTACCTTCCACGTCGAGGACCCCGTAGTCGAGGGCGGTCTCTGCGGTGATCAGGGTGTGCCCGCTGCGCTCGTTCACCTTCGGGTCGTTCGCCAGCGCGACGATCACCCGTCCGACGAATTCGGGGGTCTCGGCGTTGGCGAGGGAGAAGCCCTCGAAGTTGTCGATGCCGCGGGCGAGCATGGCCTCGTTCTTGACCAGCCCCGGCCACACCGACAGGGCGGTCACACCGGTCCCGCGCAGGTCCACGGCCATGTCGGCGGCCATCTTGTCCAGCCCCGCCTTCGAGATGCCGTACAGCACCGAGTGCAGGTAGCCGCGCGTGCCGAACGAGGAGATGTTGACGATCGTTCCGCTGCCGCGCGGCACCATGAGCTTCGCCGCCTCGACGGACGCGACGTAGTGCGCACGCAGCCCGAGGCCGGCGAGCGAGTCCCAGTCCGAGAGTGGGCGCTGCCAGAACGGCTCGGAGAAACCCGCGAAACCGGGCGGCCCGGCCCACACGTTGTTCACCAGCAGGTCCAGCCGGCCGCCCTGCTCGTCGGCGATGCGCCGGAACAGCGCCTGGATCTGCTCGTCGTCGGTGTGGTCGCACTGCACGGCGATGCCGGTCCCGCCGCGGGCGGTGACCTCGGCGGCGGTGCGGTCCAGTGGGCCGTCGGTGCCGACCGGGCCGCGGGCGGTGACGTAGACCGTCCAGCCGTCGGAGCCGAGTGCGCACGCGATGCCCTTGCCGACGCTGCGGCTCGCGCCGGTGACGAGGGCTACCTTGTGTTCGGTCATGTCTTCGGTCATCTGATGTGCGGCGCGATACTGCCTCATTCACGAGGGAGAGGAAGCGCCGTCCTCCTTTCGGGGGAGTGGTGGTGTCGGGCGAACCTGTCGGTGGGGTCGGTTAGCGTGCCGGCATGGGGGTCGAGGTGGTGCGCTACAACTACCGGTTGCGGCCGGGCACCACCGCCGCGGCTGCCCTGATCGCCGAGTGGCATCGCTGCCGGTTCCTGTGGAACGAAGCCGTCCACCAGTTCGCCACGGGCCGCCCACCGAGTTTCGGGACACTCGGCAAACAGTTGACCGAAGCCCGAGCCCGCTCGTCGTGGTTGCGGGACGGCTCCCAGGTCGCCCAGCAGCAGATGCTGCGTACCTACGCGCAGGCGTTGGACGCGTCGTTCACGGTCGAGGGCCGGGGCCGGCCGCGGTTCAAGGCGCGGAGGAAGACCCTGCCGTCGCTCGAGTACACCCGCCGCGGGTTCCGGATCCGCCACGGCCGGTTGGTGCTGCCCAAAGGCGTGAGTGTGCCGGTGGTGTGGTCGCGGGCACTGCCGTCGGAGCCGTCGAGTGTGCGCATCACCCGCGATTCGTTGGGGCACTGGTACGCCTCGTTCGTGGTGACCCGCGAGGTGGAGCCGATCCCGGCCGCCGACCCGGGCAGCGCGGTCGGGATCGACTGGGGCGTGGCCCGCACCGCGACGGCCACCGAGGAGGGGTTCGACCTGCCGCAGCACGGGCACCGGAAACGGTGTGCGGCGCAGGTGGCGAGAGCGCAGCGGACGATGGCGCGGCGCCGCCGAGGCACGGGGCACCCACCCTCGAGGGGCTATCGCCGGGCCCGCACCCGGGCCGCGAAGGTGCAGAAGAAAGCGGCCCGACGCAGCCGGCACGACGGCCGGATCTGGGCCCGGGCCGTGGTCGAGGCGCATCATCTGGTCGCGGTGGAGGATTTCCGACCCCGGTTCCTGTCGAGGTCGACGATGGCGCGCACGGCCGCCGATGCCGCGATCGCGACGGTGAAACGGGAGTTGCTCGAGCAGGGCAGGCGGGCCGGCCGGAAGGTGGTGCTGGTGCGGCCCGCGTACACGACCATGACGTGTTCGAGGTGTTTCGCGAGAGCCAAGCAACCCCTCGGACTCGGGGAACGTATCTTCCGGTGCTGGGCGTGCGGGCATACCGCGTGCCGGGACCGGAACGCTGCCAGAGTGATTCTGGCTGTGGCGGAGCGTGGCCACACCGGTGTCGACGACGTGAGTCAAGCGGATCACCTCCCTCCCGGTGGTGGTGCGGTTGCGGTCTGAGTCGGGAATCTCCT
>NZ_BCXE01000033.1 GCF_001894945.1 Rhodococcus ruber NBRC 15591 | reverse complement strand
TGACGAAGTAGGAGTCCGTCACGTGGAAGTCGAGCGGCGGGCTGGCGAGGATGACGCCGGACAGGCCGCCGAACAGGAAGGTGACGATGAAGCCGACCGAGAACAGCATCGGCGACTCGAACGTCAGGTGGCCCTTCCACATGGTGCCGATCCAGTTGAAGAACTTCACGCCGGTGGGCACCGCGATCAGGAACGTCATGAACGAGAAGTACGGCAGCAGCACGGCGCCGGTGGCGTACATGTGGTGCGCCCACACCGCGATGGAGAGCGCCGCGATCGCCAGGGTCGCGTAGACCAGGCCGGTGTAGCCGAAGATCGGCTTGCGGGAGAAGACCGGGAAGATCTCCGAGACGATGCCGAAGAACGGCAGCGCGATGATGTACACCTCGGGGTGACCGAAGAACCAGAACAGGTGCTGCCACAGCATGACACCGCCGTTGGCGGGGTCGAAGATGTGCCCACCGAGGTGGCGGTCGACGAAGAGGCCGAAGAACGCAGCGGTCAGCAGCGGGAACGCCAGGAGGATCAGCACGCTGGTGATGAGGATGTTCCAGGTGAAGATCGGCATCCGGAACATGGTCATGCCGGGGGCGCGCAGGCACACCACGGTGGTGATGAAGTTGACCGCACCGAGGATGGTGCCCAGACCCATCACACCGAGGCCGAGGACCCAGAAGTCACCGCCGACGCCGGGCGAGTGCAGCTCGCTGGTGAGCGGGCTGTACGCGGTCCAGCCGAAGTCGGCCGCACCACCGGGGGTGATGAAGCCGGCGGTCACGATCGTGGCGCCGAACAGGTACAGCCAGTAGCTGAAGGAGTTCAGGCGCGGGAACGCGACGTCGGGGGCGCCGATCTGCAGCGGCAGGATGTAGTTCGCGAAGGCGAACACGACCGGGGTCGCGTACATCAGCAGCATGATCGTGCCGTGCATGGTGAACAGCTGGTTGTACTGCTCGTTCGACAGGAACTGCAGACCCGGAACCGCGAGTTCGGTGCGGATGAGCAGAGCCATCACGCCGCCGATGAGGAAGAACGCGAACGAGGTGACCATGTACATGATCCCGAGCATCTTGGGATCCGTGGTCGTGATCATCTTGTAGAAGAACGAGCCCTTGGGTCCCTGCCGCGGCGGGTACGGCCTCGCTGCAGCTATCTCCGGGACTGGCTGGGGCGCTACGGCAGTCACTAATCCTCCTGATTGCGCGCTCGACTCGCAGTGCGAGGCGAACGTTCTCTGGCTTGCGCTGATCGAATCGTAGACGGTGCGACCACCGCACGCTCACCGGGTCCTACTCAGTGTCGTACTCGGCCCTCGAGCATACCCACGGGGGTCTGTGACCCACGCAACCCGGGGGCCGTCCACCACCCCCCGCACCTCCCGTTTCCTCCAGGACATAAGGTAAGCGTCTCCTAAGTATGAAGGTCCCGAGAGACGAGGTTCACCGTGCACCCCCTCCCCCTGCGCCGCGGCATCGCCGCGCTCGCGACGACCCTCACGGCCGTGCTGCTCGCCGGCTGCTCCTCCGGCGAGACGGCCGAGCAGGCCCCGGCCACCGCGGGCTTCCCCCGTACCGTCGAGCACTTCCGCGGAACGACCACTCTCGACTCCCCGCCGCTTCGGGTCGTCGCGCTCGACACCAGCTATGCGGATGCGACGCTGCTCCTCGAATCCGAACTCGTCGGTTACGTCGACTACCGCACCGAGGGCCTGCCCGACTACCTCGGTGACACGCGCGAGCAGTTCGCCGCGGACGCGACGTCGGTCGGCGCGGTGTCCGATGCGAGTCTCGAGAAGGTCGCCGCTCTGCAGCCCGATCTGATCCTGTCCGCGGACGTGCGCGACGGCGAGAACTACGACAAGCTGTCCGCCATCGCACCGACGGTGTTCTCCCAGAGCACCGGACCGACCTGGAAGGACAACATCCGGCTCGCCGCGCGAGCCCTCGGCAAGGAGGACCTCGCCGAGCAGAAGATCGCCGACTACGAGGCCCGGGCGAAAGCCATCGGCGACGAGATCAACGCCACGGCCGGCAACCCCACCGTCTCGGTGGTCCGCTTCGCCGGCGAGCCCACCGCCCGCCTCTACCGCACCACGTCGTTCAGCGGCATCGTCCTCGAGGATGCCGGCCTGGCCCGGCCCGCGAGCCAGGGACCCGATCCGGCCGATCCGAGCAGCATCATGAATGCGATCAGCCCCGAACTCATCGGCGAGGCGGATGCGGATGTGATCTTCGTCAGCATGTACCGCGACGGGGAGGGCAAGTCCGAGGCGGCGGCGCAGCCGTTCCTGTCCAATCCGCTGTGGCAGAACCTGCGCGGCCGGAAGGTCGACGTGGACGACAGCCTCTGGATGACGCCGGTGTCCGTCCAGGGCGCGCACAAGATCCTCGACGACCTCGCCGAGGCTTTCGGGGTCGATCCGCACACCAGTTAACCTGGACCGTCCCCTAGACAGGAGTGGTCGTATGCCCGCAGCGTCCCGGTCCCGCGCCGTCACGTGCACCGTCGCCCTCACTGCCGTGGCGGCACTCGGCCTGGCGGGATGCGCGGAGACGACCGACGATCCGGCGAGCAGCATCGTGCGCACGACCACCCGCATCGCCGGGGCTGCCGTCGTCGGCATCGAACGCGACACCACGACCGCGTGCGCGCTACCCAGTCCCCTCGATCCGGGCCAGCCCGCCGGCGGCACCCGATCGGTGATCCACACCGGCGGCATCTCCGAGGTGCCCGTCGACCCGCAGCGGATCGTCGTCCTCGACGCTGCCGCGATGGACGCGGTGTGCGCACTGGGCCTGTGGGAGCGCGTGGTCGGCACGACCACCGACGTCGCCCGTGCCGAGTACCTCGGCACCGGCATCGCCGAACTGCCCTCGGTGGGCGCGACGTCGGCGCCCGACGTCGCGCTCATCGACGGTGCGGAGCCCGATCTGATCCTCGGCTCCTCGGCCGACCCGGAGCTCTACCGCCGCCTCGGCGACGTCGCTCCGACGGTGCTCGTCGGCTCCGATCCGGTGTTCTGGCGGCAGCAGTTCCTCCGCGCCGCAGAGACACTCGGGCGCTCACAGGCGGCCGGCCGAGTGCTCGACGACTACCGCGCCACCGCAACGGACGTGGGCACGGCGACGACCGCGTCACAGACCCAGGCGTCGATCGTGCGGTTCACCGGTGACGGCGCGGTCGTCGAGGGCACCGCGTCGTTCGCCGGCCAGGTCCTCGCCGACACCGGCGTCGCGCGCCCGCCCGCACAGCGGTTCGGTGTGCAGGACGGGAGTGCCGCCGCCCCGCTCGACGAGGACGACCCGGCCGCCGCGGAGGGCGACCTGATCTACGTCCGATTCGCCGGCGAGGACGGCGTCGCACACGGCAGTGAGGTGATGGACTCCGAGGCCTGGCTCGACCTCGGGGCGGTCACCGACAGCCGGCTGTTCGCAGTGGACGACCTCGTGTGGTCCACGCCCGGCCCGGTGGCCGCGAAAGCCGTTCTGACGGACGTACGCAACACCCTCAACGGCTACTCGAACTGAGCCCGACGACCGAATGTCACATGGGTTCGATCACATCGAACCCATGTGACATTCGGTCACAGCGGGTGGGGGATCAGAAGTCCCAGTCCTCGTCCTCGGTGACGACTGCCTTACCGATCACGTACGAGCTGCCCGACCCGGAGAAGAAGTCGTGGTTCTCGTCGGCGTTCGGCGACAGCGCGGACAGGATCGCCGGGTTGACGTCGGTCTCGTCCTTGGGGAACAGCGCCTCGTAGCCGAGGTTCATCAGGGCCTTGTTGGCGTTGTACCGCAGGAACTTCTTGACGTCCTCGGTGAGGCCGGCCTCGTCGTAGAGGTCTGCGGTGTACTGGGTTTCGTTGTCGTACAACTCGAAGAGCAGCTCGAAGACCCAGTCCTTGAGCTCGTCGCGCTCGGCCTGGGTGATCTGCTCGAGTCCGCGTTGGTACTTGTAGCCGATGTAGTAGCCGTGCACCGCCTCGTCGCGGATGATCAGCCGGATCATGTCCGCCGTGTTGGTCAGTTTCGCCCGCGACGACCAGTACATCGGCAGGTAGAAGCCCGAGTAGAACAGGAACGACTCGAGCAGGGTCGAGGCGGCCTTGCGCTTGAGCGGACTGTCGCCCTGGTAGTAGTCGAGGACGATCTGAGCCTTGCGCTGCAGGTTCTCGTTCTCCTCCGACCAGCGGAACGCGTCGTCGATCTGGCGGGTGGAGCACAGCGTCGAGAAGATGCTCGAGTACGACTTGGCGTGCACCGACTCCATGAACGCGATGTTGGTGAGCACCGCCTCCTCGTGCGGGGTCACCGCGTCCGGGATCAGCGACACGGCGCCGACGGTGCCCTGGATCGTGTCGAGCAGGGTCAGACCGGTGAACACCCGCATGGTCAGTTCCTGCTCGTACTCGGTGAGCGTGCCCCATGACGGGATGTCGTTGGACACCGGAACCTTCTCGGGCAACCAGAAGTTGCCGGTGAGACGGTCCCACACCTCCGAGTCCTTCTCGTCCGGAACGCGGTTCCAGTTGATCGCCGAGACACGGTCGACGAGTTTGACGTGGGCGCCGTGGGACGGCGAATGCGCGCGGGGTGCGGAGGTCATCTGTCTTTCCCTACCTGAGTTTCGATGTGTACCGGCAAGATTCGTCACAGCATGCAGGACACGCAGTTCTCCACCTCGGTGCCCTCGAGCGCCATCTGCCGCAGCCGGATGTAGTACAGCGTCTTGATTCCCTTGCGCCAGGCGTAGATCTGCGCCTTGTTCACGTCGCGGGTGGTGACGGTGTCCTTGAAGAACAACGTCAGCGACAGGCCCTGGTCGACGTGCTGGGTGGCCGCCGCGTAGGTGTCGATGATCTTCTCGTACCCGATCTCGTACGCGTCCTGGAAGTACTCCAGGTTGTCGTTGGTCAGGTAGGGAGCCGGGTAGTAGACGCGACCGATCTTGCCTTCCTTGCGGATTTCGATCTTCGACGCCACCGGGTGGATGCTGCTGGTGGAGTTGTTGATGTACGAGATCGACCCGGTGGGCGGCACGGCCTGCAGGTTCTGGTTGTAGATGCCGTGCTCCTGGACCGACGCCTTCAGCGCGCGCCAGTCGTCCTGCGTGGGAATCGCCACGCCGGCGTCGGCGAAGAGCTGCCGCACGCGGGCGGTGGCCGGCTCCCATACCTGGTCGGTGTACTTGTCGAAGAACTCGCCCGAGGCGTACTTCGACTCGGGGAAGCCCTTGAAGTACGTACCCCGCTCGATGGCGAGCCGGTTCGACGCGCGCAGCGCGTGGTAGAGCACGGTGTAGAAGTAGATGTTCGTGAAGTCGACGCCCTCTTCGGAGCCGTAGAAGATGCGCTCGCGGGCGAGGTAGCCGTGCAGGTTCATCTGCCCGAGCCCGATCGCGTGGGAGTCGTTGTTGCCCTGCTCGATCGACGGCACCGAGTAGATGTGGGTCTGGTCCGACACGGCGGTCAGCGCCCGGATCGCCACCTCGATGGTGTGCGCGAAGTCCGGCGAGTCCATCGCCTTGGCGATGTTGAGCGATCCCAGGTTGCACGAGATGTCCTTGCCCACATGGCTGTAGGACAGGTCCTCGTTGAAGGTGGAGGGTGTGGAGACCTGCAGGATCTCCGAGCACAGGTTCGAGTGGGTGATCTTGCCCTTGACGGGATTGGCCCGATTGACGGTGTCCTCGAACATGATGTACGGGTAGCCGGACTCGAACTGCAGTTCCGCGACGGTCTGGAAGAACTCGCGCGCCTTGATCTTCGACTTGCGGATGCGCTTGTCGTCGACCATCTCGTAGTACTTCTCGGTGACGTCGATGTCGGCGAACGGCACTCCGTAGATGCGCTCGACGTCGTACGGCGAGAACAGGTACATGTCCTCGTTGCGCTTCGCGAGCTCGAACGTGATGTCGGGGACGACGATGCCCAGCGAGAGGGTCTTGATGCGGATCTTCTCGTCCGCGTTCTCGCGCTTGGTGTCGAGGAATCGGTAGATGTCGGGGTGGTGCGCGTGCAGGTACACCGCGCCGGCGCCCTGGCGGGCCCCGAGCTGGTTGGCGTAGGAGAAGGAGTCCTCGAGCAGTTTCATGATGGGGATGACGCCGGAGGACTGGTTCTCGATCTGCTTGATCGGCGCGCCGTGCTCGCGGATGTTGCTGAGCAGCAATGCGACTCCGCCGCCGCGCTTGGACAGCTGCAGCGCCGAGTTGATCGAGCGGCCGATCGACTCCATGTTGTCCTCGATCCGCAGCAGGAAGCAGGAGACGGGCTCGCCGCGCTGCTTCTTGCCGGAGTTGAGGAACGTCGGGGTCGCGGGCTGGAACCGGCCCGAGATGATCTCGTCGACCAGGTGGGTCGCGAGCTGCTCGTCGCCGGCGGCCAGGGTCAGCGCGACCATGCAGACGCGGTCCTCGAACCGCTCGAGGTAGCGCTTGCCGTCGAACGTCTTGAGCGTGTACGAGGTGTAGTACTTGAACGCGCCCAGGAACGTCGGGAAGCGGAACTTCTTCGAGTAGGCGTGTTCGAAGAGCTGCTTGACGAACGGCCGGGAGTACTGCTCGAGCACCTCGGGTTCGTAGTAGTTCTCCTCCACGAGATAGTCGAGCTTCTCGTCGAGGTTGTGGAAGAACACCGTGTTCTGGTTGACGTGCTGCAGGAAGTACTGGCGGGCGGCGGCGACATCCTTGTCGAACTGGATCTCGCCGTCGGGTCCGTACAGGTTCAACATCGCGTTGAGCGCGTGGTAGTCGAGGCCCTTGAGGGACTCGTCGATCTTGGCGCTCGCTGCCGGCGCGGCATCGGTGACGGTCACGGTGCTTGCTCCCACTGTGAGTAGACGGGTTCGCCGCGCCCGTAGCCCGACGGCGGCGCAGCGTTGATGGAGTGGACGGGTGGGGTCGCGGTCAGGCCGACTGCAACGACTGCGCCCAGAACTGCGTCAGGCCCTCCCGGACGCGCTCGACGTCCTCGGCGGTACCCATGAGTTCGAACCGGTAGAGGTACGGAACCTTGCACTTCTGGGAAACCACATCCCCGGCGTAACAATAGGATTCGCCGAAGTTGGTGTTGCCGGCGGCGATGACCCCGCGAATCAGCGCACGGTTGTGCGGATTGTTGAGGAACCGGATCACCTGCTTGGGCACGAAATTCGTGTCCCGGCCGGTTGCGGTGGTGCCACCGCCGTAGGTCGGCAGGATCAGCACGTACGGTTCGTGCACCTCGAAGGCGCCGTCCCGGTCGTGCAACGGGATCCGGGTGGCCGGCAACCCCAGTCGCCGGACGAATCGGTGCGTGTTCTCCGATGCGCTCGAGAAGTACACCAACGAGGTCATGGATGTCTCACATCACTTCGCTCGGGTCCGGCGACCGGCCGCAGGGGCGGTGGGTCGGCTCGCGACGGGGTCAGGCAGCGACGGCGAGGGCCTTGATCCGGTCCGGGCGGAAGCCCGACCAGTGCTCGTCGCCGGCGACCACCACGGGGGCCTGCAGGTAACCGAGGGCCATCACGTAGTCCCGCGCTTCGGGGTTCTCCGAGATGTCGACGACGGAGTACTCGATACCGGCCTTGTCGAGGGCCCGGTAGGTGGCATTGCACTGAACGCAGGCAGGCTTGGTGTAGACGGTGATGTTCATGGCTTCCCCTTTTCGGCAACCTGACGACTGACTGCACAGCAGTGCCTCGAGGCCCGTCGTACCACTGCGATCCCGCTTCCCCGAGGGACCGGAAACGATCAAGCCTTCCAGCGCTCTAGACACTACACCTAGTGGCGGACAGAATCATAGAACGCGAGATGTTGTGAGTTACAGCCTTGATATTCCCAGGTCGTCACTCGCCCGCAGCGCTGTCGGGCAGGTGCGGGAGCACGTCCTCGAGGCGCGCCGGCAGCCGTCGTACCCGCGCCCCGGTGGCGTGCCACAGGGCGTTGACGACCGCCGCCGCGCTACCGACGATCCCGATCTCCCCGACCCCGCGCGACCCCATCGGTGTCGCGTGCAGGTCGTCCTCGTCGAGCCAGGTCGCGTCCACGTCACCGATGTCGGCATGGGTGGGGATGTGGTACTCCGCCAGATCGTGGTTGACCACGTGCCCGGTGCGGGCATCGCGGATGCTCTCCTCGTGCAGCGCCATGGAGATGCCGAAGCACATCCCGCCGATCAGCTGCGAACGTGCGGTGCGGGGGTTGACCACCCGCCCCACCGAGAACACACCGTGCATCCTCGGCACCCGGATCTCGCCGGTGTCGACGTCCACCCGCACCTCGGCGAAATGCGCGCCGAACGACTGGATTCGGTAGTGCTCGAGGGCGGGGTTCTCCTCGGCCGTCGCCGAGGCCTCGGCGCCCGGATCCGGCCGGTCACCGTGCCGCTTGCGGAAGGCGTGGGCCGCGGCGACGATCGCGGTGCCCCACGACGAGGTGCCGGAGGACCCGCCGGCGACCGTGGCGTTCGGCAGGGCCGAGTCACCGATCTCGAGGTGGATGTCCTCGGGTCCGCATCCGAGCGCATCGGCCGCGATGAGCGTGAGCGCGGTCCACGCACCGGTCCCGATGTCCGCGGCGCCCGTGCGCACGGTGTAGCGACCGTCACCGTCGTGGCGGACCGTGACCTCGGTGCCGGGGTTGAGCAGGTGCGGATAGCTCGCTGCCGCGACTCCGGTGCCGACGAGCCACCGGCCGTCGCGGCGGGTGCCGGGGGTGCGGTCGGCCGGATCCCAGCCGAACACCCGCGCACCTTCACGCAGGCACTCCACCAGCCGTCGCGACGACCACGGACGTCCGGACTCGGGGTCGACGGGCGGGTCGTTGCGCACTCGCAGTTCGATCGGGTCCAGCCCGCACGCCACCGCGAGCTCGTCCATCGCGACCTCCCCCGCGAACATCCCCGGCGCCTCCCCCGGTGCCCGCATCCAGTAGGGAGCAGGCACGTCGAGGGCGACGATGCGGTGCGAGGTACGCCGATACGGCGCGGCGTACATCCCCCGCGACGACACCGCCGTCTGCTCCGCGTACTCACGCACGTGCGAGGACTGCGAGAAGGCCTCGTGTACCACCGCCTCGAGCCGCCCCTCCCGGCTCGCGACCAACCGGACGTGCGAGACGGTGGGCGGGCGGTACCCGACGTAGCCGAACATGTCCTGCCGGGACACCGCGAACTTGACCGCCCGGCCGGGCAGCAGGCGCGCCGCCATCGCCGCCACGACGTCGTGGGCGTGCGGCGCCCCCTTCGAGCCGAAACCGCCCCCCACGTAGGGACTGATCACCCGCATCTGCTCGGGGCGCAGACCCAGCACGGGCGCCAGGGTGGAGACGACGCCGTGGGTGCTCTGCGTGGAGTCGTACAGCGTCAACGACTCCCCGGACCACACCGCGACGACGGTGTGCGGTTCGAGCGGGTTGTTGTGCTCCTCGGGTGTGGAGTACCAGCCGTCGACCACGACGCCGTCGCGCTCCGCGACCTCGGCCGCCGCGGCGTCGCCCTGCTCCGAGTCGGTGGGATAGCCGCCGTTGGCCTGTTCGGGGGCATAACTGCGCGGATGATCGGGCCGGAACGCGACGTCGTGTGGTGCGGACTCGTACTCGACCTGCACCAGTTCGCTGGCGTGTCGGGCGATCTCGGGTGTCTCGGCCACCACGGCGGCGACGATCTCCCCCCGGAAGGCGACGGCCGGGTCCTGCAGGACCGCGTACTCGGCCTCCGATGTGTCCGCCAGCCGGGGCGCATCCCACGGGGTGAGAACGGCGAGTACGCCGGGCAGGGCCAGCGCCTGGGCGGTCTCGACGCGGGTCACCGTTCCCCGCGCGACGGTCGCCGTGACCGGGACGAGGTAGGCGGGGTCGTCGAACGGATGCTCGTACGCGTAGGGCGCGGCGCCGGCCACCTTGAGCGGGCCGTCCACCCGCGCCGTCGACGTGCCGATCGGGCGCTGGGCCGAGGGGGTCATGCGACTGCCTCCGAGGTGAGTTCGCGCAGCACCGAGACGAGGGTGCGGCGCAGCAGCGGCACCTTGAACTCGTTGCCGTCGAGGGGCCGGGCATCGGCGAGTTCCGCGTCGGCGGCCGCGGCGAAGACAGCGTCGCCGGGGGCGCTGCCCAGCAGGACGTGCTCGGCGCGGTGGGCGCGCCACGGCCGGTGCGCGACGCCGCCGAGAGCGACGCGGCATCCCGTGATCAGCCCGTCGACGATCGTCAGATCCGCCGCCACCGAGACGAGTGCGAACGCGTACGACGCCCGGTCGCGCACCTTGCGGTACGTCGAGACGGCGCCCTCGGGGGCGGGGATCTCGACGTGCAGGATCAGCTCCTCGCGCTCGAGCACCGTGTCGCGCTCGGGGCTGTCGCCGGGAAGCCGGTAGAGCTGCTCGACGGGAACGCACCGTTCCCCCTGCGCGCCGAGCACCGTCACCTCGGCGTCGAGCGCGAGCAGCGCGACCGCCATGTCCGACGGATGGGTGGCGACGCAGTGTTCGGAGGCGCCGAGGACGGCGTGGTAGCGGGTGTAGCCGCCGAGTGCGGTGCAGCCGCTGCCCGGGGCGCGCTTGTTGCACGGGGTCGACGGGTCCCGGAAGTACACGCAGCGGGTGCGCTGGAGCAGATTGCCGGCGGTGGTGGCCATGTTGCGCAGCTGCGGGGACGCCCCGGCCAGCAGGGCCCGGGCCAGGACCGGGTACCGACGGCGGACGATCGGGTGGGCGGCCAGGTCGCTGTTGCGCACGTTGGCGCCCACCCGCAGCCCGCCCTCTGCGGTCTCCGCGACGACGTCGAGCGGCAGACGGGAGACGTCGACGAGCACGTCGGGCGCGGTGACCCCGAGTTTGAGGTGGTCCACCAGGTTCGTGCCGCCGGCGAGGTAGGCGGCGCCCGGGTGGCCGGCGACCGCGGCAACCGCGGCGGCGGGATCGGCGGGCGTCTCGTAGCGGAACGTCTTCACGAGCAGTGTCCTTCCCCGCGCGCGACGTGCCGGAGCGCTTCGACGATGTTCGGGTAGGCCGCGCAGCGGCACAGGTTTCCGCTCATGCGTTCGCGGATCTCGTCGTCGGTCGGCTCGGGATCCTGGGTGAGGTCCGCGGTGACGTGGCTCGGGGCACCCTTGGCCATCTCGTCGAACATGCCGACAGCGGAGCAGATCTGGCCCGGCGTGCAGTAGCCGCACTGGAACGCGTCGCATTCGACGAACGCCTGGGGCAGGTGCGACGGCCCGTCGTCCGAGATCCCGGCGGCGGTGACGACGTCGGCGCCGTCGTGGGCGACTGCGAGCGACAGGCAGCTCACGATGCGCCGGGAGTCGAGCAGGACCGTGCACGCGCCGCACTGACCGTGGTCGCAGCCCTTCTTCGGAGAGTAGATCCCGAGCCGGTCGCGCAGGGCGTCGAGGATCGTGGTGCGCACGTCGACGGTGCAGCGGCGCTCACGGCCGTCGACGCGCAGGGTGATCGTGTGCTCGTGTTCGCCGGGACTGTCGCTCTCGTGCGCCATGGGCTCCTCCGTCGCGATGGGGACTGGCGAGGTATTCCCCGCAGCATGCCCCGGCAATCACGGCCGCGGACGGGAATCGGGCACAGACACCGACGGCCCCGGACCGCGCGCGGTCCGGGGCCGTCCGAGGCGTGATCGGGTCAGGCGTCGACGAGCTCGCGACGCGCGGCGGCAAGCTCGGAGAGCAGCGCGGAGATCTGCCCGGCGACCTCGGCGTTCTCCTTCGGGTGGGCGTCGCCGAACTTGTCGAGGGTGCCGGCGATGGACAGCTGCAGGCCGGTCCGGCCGCCGGCGATGCCGAGCGCCTTGACGGTCTCCTCGAGCGCCCACTTGGCGCCGTTGCCGCTGGGCGAGGCGCTGATCACGGCGACGGGCTTGCCGGCCAGGGCACCGGCGCCGTACGGGCGGGAGAGCCAGTCGATGGCGTTCTTGAGGACGGCGGGGATGGTGCCGTTGTACTCGGGGGTGACGAGCAGGAGGGCGTCGGCCTCGTTCGCCGCGACGCGCAGCGCTTCGGCGGCGGTGGGCGCGCCCGGCTCGCCGTCGAGGTCCTCGTTGTAGAAGGGCACCTCGCCGAGGCCTTCGTACACGGCGACCTCGACACCCTGCGGCGCGACGGCGGCCGCGGTCTCGGCGAGGCGGCGATTGACGGAGGCGGAGCGCAGGCTGCCGACGAGAGCGAGAACGCGGGTCTGGGACATGGGAGTGTTCCTTCGATTCGGGTGTCCGGGTCTGACGCCACTATAAACGGACTGCGGTCCACTTATGTTCCCGGGCGGTACTGTGACGTGGTGGACATTCCGCTGCTGCCGCTCGCCGGGGACGAGAGCGTCGAACGATGCGACGCCGCCCGCAACCGGCGCCGGCTCCTCGAGGCGGCCTCGCTCCTCGTCGCCGAACGCGGCGTCGACGCGGTCACGATGGATGCCGTCGCCGCCCGCGCCGGGGTCGGCAAGGGCACCGTCTTCCGGCGCTTCGGCTCCCGCGCGGGACTCATGCGTGCCCTGCTCGACCACTCCGAACAGGCACTGCAGCAGCAGTTCCTCACCGGTCCCCCGCCCCTGGGCCCCGGCGCCGATCCCGTCGACCGGCTCGTCGCGTTCGGCCGGGCCCGCATCCGCCTCGTGGAGGTGCAGGGCGAGGTGCTGCGGGCCGCCGAGAGCTCCGCCGAAGCCCGGTTCAACGCCCCGGCGCGCGCGGTGAGCCTGACCCACATCGAGTTCCTGCTGCGCACCGCGGGGGTCGACGGCGACCTGCCGCTGCTGGCCCAGTCCCTGTTCGCCCCCCTCGAGGCCACCCTGGTCCTGCATCAGTGGCGCGATCTCGGGTATTCGCTCGACCGGCTCGCCGACGGGTGGGCGGACCTCGCGCGCCGCGTCGTCACGGCACCGGCCGCCGCCGGGCGGACGGTACGGTGACCGGCATGCTGCGGACGCTCGGGCTCTCGGTGCTCCTCACCCTGGCGGCGACGACGGCCGCCTGCGCGGGCGACGGCGCCGCCACCGCGCCCCAGGACCCCGCCGTGCTCACGGGACGCGCCTTCGTCTCCACCGCGGTGTCGGGCCCACCGATTCCCGGCGGCGGACCCCTCGTCGTGGAGTTCCCCGAGTCGGGCCGGATCGCCGCGACCGCCGGCTGCAACCGGTCGGTGGGCGCGGTCGATCTCGCCGACGGGGTGCTGCGCGCCGATCGGCTCGCCAGCACCCTCATGTCGTGCCCGCCGCCGATCGACGGCGCCGACACCTGGCTGTCCGACCTGTTCGCCGCGCAGCCGCGCTGGCACCTCGACGGCGACGTGCTGACCCTCGACGGCGGCGACGTGTCCGTCTCACTGCTCGACCGCACGGTCGCCGACCCGGACCGTCCCGTCGTGGGCACGCAGTGGGTGCTCACCGAGCTCGTCACGGCCACCGCGGTCTCGACCTCCCGGGTCCTCGAGAAGGCCGCGCCCACGCTGACCGTCGCCGCCGACGGCACGGTCTCGGGCAGCACCGGCTGCAACCGGTTCACGGGCAACGCCGCCGTCGGAGACACCGCGTTGACGTTCGGGCCGCTGGCCACCACCCGCGCGGCGTGCCCCGACCCGGAGCTCGCAGACATCGAGTCGGCCGTCCTGGCCGTGCTGTCGGGCGAGGTGCGCTACACGGTCGAGGGCGCGCAGATGCGACTGACCGCCGCGGACGGCGTCACCGGTCTCGGGTACACCGCGCGCTGACGAGCCGGTTCAGTACCGCTCCACCAGCCACTGCGCGAGTTCGCGGGCGCTGGCGTCGACCCTGGCCGGCCAGTCCAGCGCGCTCTCGTCCGCGTGGTCGCTGACGTGCTTGACCAGCCGGCACGGCGCGCCCATGCGGGACGCGGCGAGAGCGATCGCGAAACCCTCCATGTCGACGAGGTCGGCGCGGGCGGCGAGCGCGTCACGCACCTGCGCGTCCGAGACGAAGGAATCGCCCGTGGCGAGCACCGTCCCGTCGCCGTCGTCGAGCTCGAGTACGTCCTCGACCGGATAGCCGAGGCTGCGCAGCACCTCGCTGCTGATGTCGTGGTTGATCACCGCCGACGGCAGGTAGAGCCCGCCGTGGTGCACGTGCAGCGCGCCGGCGGTCCCGATGTTGACCACCGTCGGCGGGGTCCCGAGCCGGTGCCGGGCCAGCGCCTCGGTCACCGCGACGGCTGCGTGCACCTTGCCGATGCCGGTGATCACCGTCTCGTAGCGCGCCGGGACGTGCGCTGCCTCGGACTTCGTGGCGGCGACGACGAGGATCTCGGTCAACTCTTCTCTCCCAGCGCGAGGGTCGCGAGCGCCGCCCGGTGCAGCGCCCGCCCGTACCCTGCACCGTAGCCCGCCGCGTGCACCGCCAGCGGATGCAGCTGATGCATCGGCACGCGCTCGCGCCACCCCTCGCGCAGCGGGCACGTGGCGTCGTAGGCCGCGACGATCTCGTCGAAGTGGGGGCAGCCGAACAACTCCAGCATCGCCAGATCCGTCTCCCGGTGACCGCCGTGCGCCGCCGGGTCGATCAGCACCACACCCGCGGCGGTCCACAGCACATTGCCGTTCCACAGGTCACCCTGCAGGCGGGCGGGCGACTCGTCGTCGTCGAACTCGCCGGCGGCGACGCGCGCGCAGGCCTGCTCGATGTCCGGCAGCTGCGCCGCGGTGACGCTGCCGGCGTCGACCGCGATCCGCAGGAACGGCGCGACCCGTTCCGCCACGTAGAACTCGCCCCAGCTCGCGTGGACGGTGCTGCTCATCGGGCGCTTGCCGATGAACAGCCGGCCGTCGAATCCGTCCGGTGGGCAACCGAACCCGCCGGCGCCCGCAGCGTGCATGCGGGCGAGGCGCGCACCGAACCCCCGGGCCGCGGCGACGCTGGGGGCCACCTCGGTCAACCGCTCGAGATCGATGTGGTCCGCCGCGACCTCGCGGACGGCGACGACGGACATGCCCGCGGCCGCGAGCCAGGCCAGCCCTGCGGCCTCTGCCCGGAAGAAGTCGGGGTGGGCCCCGGCCCGGTGCTTGCGGAAGCGGTCGCTGCTCATCGTCACGAGTGTGCCCGCCGCGCGCCGCGCATGTCACCCGAGCACACCGCCGGACGTCCCGCTAGGGTTCGAACGATGACGAACCTTCGCGCGCAGATCATCGAGGAACTCGGCGTCCGGCCGACGATCGACCCCCAGGCGGAGATCCGGTCCCGCGTGCAGTTCCTGAAGGACTACGTCGTGTCGAGTTCCGCCAAGGGATTCGTTCTCGGCATCAGCGGCGGCCAGGACAGCACACTCGCCGGCCGCCTCGCCCAGCTCGCCGCGGAGGAACTGCGCGCGGAGGGCCACGAGGCCGAGTTCGTCGCCGTGCGACTGCCCTACGGCGAACAGTCCGACGAGCACGACGCGCAGGTCGCGATGGAATTCATCGGCCCCGACCGCTCGTTGCGGATCAACGTCAAGCCCGGTGCCGATGCCTCCGCCGCCGAGGCCGGGCAGGCCATGCACGAGATCTACGGCAACGGGTCGCAGCTGAGCGACTTCGTGCGGGGCAACATCAAGGCCCGTGAGCGGATGATCCTGCAGTACGCGATCGCCGGTCAGCTCGGGCTTCTGGTCGTCGGGACCGATCATGCAGCCGAGGCGGTGACCGGGTTCTTCACCAAGCACGGCGACGGCGGGGTGGACCTGACCCCGCTCACCGGCCTGACGAAGCGGCAGGGCGCGGCCCTGCTCCGCGAACTCGGGGCTCCCGACAGCACGTGGCAGAAGGTCCCGACCGCGGATCTCGAGGAGGATCGGCCCGCCCTTCCGGACGAGGTGGCCCTGGGTATGACCTATGCGGAGATCGACGACTACCTCGAGGGCAAGGACGTCACCCCGGCGCTCGCCGAGAAGCTCGAACGGACGTACCTGAACACCCGCCACAAGCGGACCGTGCCGGTGTCGCCGCTCGACACCTGGTGGCGCTGACGGGCACCCGGCACCGGGCGGGCGATCCCGTCAGCCGCCGGCGAACGGGGGCAGCACGTCGACCGCCGGGCCGGCGGCGCGTCCGAGGTCACGGGTGAGTTCGGAGTCGACCAGGAACGCCGCCACCGACAGCACGCGCGCCATCTCGGCGCCGTGCCGGTCGACCAGCGCCGCCTTCAGCGCGCCCAGGTCCGCCGTCGGCGGCAACGCCACCGTCTCCTTCTCCACCCCGGCCGCATCCGCCGCCGCGGCGAAATACCGCACCTCGATACCCGTCGTCGTCTCAGCCACCGATTGCTCCCATGCTGCGCTGCGGCGGCGTGAAGTCCGCCGCGTCGATGCCGTGCCCGGCCCACTTGTTCCACATCGCGCCGCGCCACAGCGCGGCGAGTTCGTCGTCGCCCGCCCCGCCGCGCAGCGCCGCCCGCAGATCGGTCTCCCGGTCGCTGAACAGGCACGAGCGCACGGTGCCCTCCGAGGTCAGGCGGGTGCGGTCGCAGTCGGAGCAGAACGACCGGGTCACCGACGCGATGATGCCGACCGTCGCGGGCCCGCCGTCGACCGCCCAGCGTTCGGCCGGCGCGGACGGATCCTCGCGCCCCACCTCGGTGAGGGAGAAACGGGCGGCCAGCACGTCGAGCAGCCGCTGCGCGGGGACCATGTTCGCGCGGGCCCACTCGTGGTCGGCGTCGAGCGGCATCTGCTCGATGAACCGCAGCTGCACGCCCTCGTCGAGGCACCAGGCCAGCAGGTCCGTAGCCCCGTCCAGGGTCTGCGGCATCAGCACGGCATTGACCTTCACCGGCGCGAACCCCGCCGCCTTGGCGGCGCGGATCCCGTCCAGCACCGAATCGAGCCGGTCACGCCGGGTCAGCTGCGCGAACCGCGCGCGGTCGACCGAATCGAGGGAGATGTTGACCCGGGTCAGGCCCGCCTCCGCCAGCGCCTGGGCACGATGGGCGAGACCGACCGCGTTGGTCGTCACCGCCAGCGGGATGCCGGGGACGGCACGGGCACACCCGGCGACGATCTGCTCGAGGTCCCGCCGCATGAGCGGTTCGCCGCCGGTGAAGCGGACCTCCCGGATACCGAGCCGGTGCACCGCGACGGCCACGAGACGGACGATCTCCTCGGCGCTGAGCAGCCGCTCCCGCGGGATCGCCGGCAAACCCTCCTCGGGCATGCAGTACGTGCACCGCAGCGAGCACTTCTCGGTGATCGACACCCGCAGGTCGCGGGCGACGCGCCCGAACCGGTCCAGCAGTACGGGGGTGTCGGGCCGGTCGGAGACGTCGTCGGCCGCGGCAGGGCGCACCGCCGGGATCCCCACGTGCACCGCCGTCATCGGGCCTCCGTCCTCATGACCCTCAGTATGCCGTCGCGCGCCCCGTCGCGTGGGAGGAGCACGGACACGACCCGGACGAGGCCGCACGGCGCCGTGACCGATGTGCCTAGGATTGGTCCATGGCGGGCGGCAGGCGGTCGGTGGAGGAGCATGCGCGACACGTGGCGACGTTGCTCTCCCCGTTGCTGATCCGCGGCACCGAGCCGGTCCCGCTGCTCGAGGCGCTCGGCCGGGTACTGGCCGAGGACCTCGTCGCTCCGATCGACCTGCCCACCTTCCGGAACTCCCAGATGGACGGCTACGCGGTCGACACGGCGTCGGTCACCACCGCACCGGTGACCCTGCCCGTTCGTGCCGTCCTGGCAGCCGGTGACGGCGAGTCGACGCACGTGCCGGGAACTGCGACGAAGATCATGACCGGGGCGCCGCTGCCCGTCGGCGCCGATGCCGTCGTCCCGGTCGAAGACACCGTGACCGACGGCGGAGGTCACGTCACCGTGCGCACAGCGCCCGCCCCGGGCGCGTTCGTGCGCGAACGCGGCAGCGACATCGGTCGCGGCCGCCCCCTGCTGCCGGCGGGGACCGTCGTCGCCGCCCGGCACGTCGCGGCCCTCGCCGCCGTCGGTCTCACCCACGTGCCCGTCCGCACCCGGCCGCGCGTGGCGGTGATCTCGACCGGCAGCGAACTGGTGCCCGGCGGCAGCGTTCTCGCGACGGGCAGGATCCACGACTCGAACGGGCCGGCCCTGGCCGCCGGCGCGGCCGCCAACGGCGCGCTGGTGGTCTCGGTGGATCGCAGCGGCGACGACGCGGAGGTGTTCGCAGCGAAACTCGCGCACGCTGCCTCCGTGGCCGAGGTGGTGTTCACCTCGGGTGGGGTGTCGAAAGGCGACTTCGAAGTCGTCAAGGACGTGCTCGGCCCGCGCGGTGCCGAGTTCGTCTCCGTGGCGATGCAACCGGGCGGACCGCAGGGCACGGCGCTCGTGGATGCGGTACCAGTGCTGACCTTTCCCGGCAATCCGGTCAGCGCACTGGTCTCGTTCGAGGTGTTCGCGAGGCCGGTGCTGCGCTCCGCCGCGGGCCTGCCCGCGATCGACCCCGAGAAGCGCCCTCTGGCAACGAGTCTCGCCTCCGTTCCCGGCAAGCGTCAGTTCCTGCGCGGACGGCGCGACGGCGACGCCGTGGTGGCGATCCCCGGTGCCGGGTCCCACCTGATCGCCGCGATGGCCACCGCGGATGTGCTGCTCGACATCCCCGCCGACACCACGGGCCTCGAACCCGGAGAACTCGTAAGGGTGCTGCCTCTATGACCGAACCGCACGACGTCACCACGCCCGACAGCGGGCCGCTGAGCCACCTCGACGACCGTGGCCGCGCCCGGATGGTCGACGTGTCCGGCAAGTCCGACACCGCCCGCGTCGCGGTCGCCGCCGGCGAGCTCGTCACCACCGCGGAGGTGGTGTCGCTGGTGCGGGCCGACGACATGCCCAAGGCGGACGTGCTCGCCACCGCGCGGATCGCCGGGATCGCTGCGGCGAAGCGCACGTGGGAGCTGATTCCGCTGTGTCACCAGCTCGCGTTGTCGTCGGTGCAGGTCACCTTCGGGTTCACCGGCAACGCGATCACGATCGAAGCCACGGCAAAGACGAAGGGCCCCACGGGCGTCGAGATGGAAGCCCTCACCGCCGTCGCGGTGGCCGGGCTGACGCTGCACGACATGGTCAAGGCCGTCGACCCCGCCGCGGCGCTGAACGGGGTGCGGCTGCTCTCGAAGGACGGCGGCAAACGCGGGCACTGGCGTCGTCGCGAGGAGGAGACCACCACTGCCGGGGAGGCCGGGACCGTCGCGCCGGAGGACGCCGAGTTCGTCGAGCAGACGGGCGCACCGGCGACGGTGCTCGTCGCGTCCACGGGTGTGGCCGCCGGTACGCGGGAGGACAGGACGGGCCCGCTGATCGCGGAATTCCTCGAGACGCGCGGCTTCACGGTGCGCGGTCCGCTGGTGTACGCCGACGCGGACATCGCGTGGGGACTCGAGGATGCGCTCGCCGGCGATCCCGCACTCGTGATCTCCACCGGTGGGACCGGTGCTTCCCCGACGGATGCGACGCCGGAAGCGACGCTGGCACTGCTGGACCGCGAGCTGCCGGGGGTCGCCGAGGCCATCCGCCTGCGCGGCCTGCAGGTCACCCCGCACGCGTCGCTGTCGCGCGGTGTGGCCGGACTCGTGGGCCGCACGGTCGTGGTCAATCTGCCCGGCTCGCCGGGCGGCGTGAAGGACGGGCTGGCGGTGCTCGAGCCGATTCTCGGCCACCTGCTGGCTCAGGTCGCCGGAGGAGGAGCGCATGAGTGAACTGCTGGCGCGGATCTCGAGCGAACCGCTCGATCCGGGAACCGTGGACGCCGCCGTGGCCGGCCCGGAGCACGGCGCGGTCGTGGTGTTCAGCGGCGTGGTGCGCAACCACGACGGGGGGCGCTCGGTCGAGGCGCTGGAGTACCAGGCCCATCCCGAGGCGGAGCACTTCCTGCGCCGCTGCTGCGAACAGGTGGCTGCCGATTCGGGACTGCCGGTCGCCGCGGTCCACAGAGTGGGCGATCTCACCATCGGCGATCTCGCGCTGGTAGCGGCGGCGGCGGCACCGCACCGGGCCGAAGCCTTCGCCGTGTGCGCCGAACTGGTCGAACGCATCAAACGCGAGGTCCCCATCTGGAAGCGGCAGCGATTCGACGACGGTCTGTCCGAGTGGGTGGGTCTCGACGCGTGCGCCGACGAGCATCCCGGCGTGGGGTAGGCTGCGGTAGTTCGGGCATCACGACGATGCCCACCGTCGTGGGATACCGGCGGGCCGGGATCGTGCCCGGCTCCGCATGCAACACCGGCATCGGCTTTCCTTGCGGCGATCCACTGCGCCCTCCGAGATCGTCTCGGAGTGCGTGCACGCTGCATCGAAAGGCAGTTCTGTACCTATGACCGTTTCCTTCTCCGACCTCGGCGTTCCCCGGACCCTGGTGGCGTCCCTGAACGACAACGGCATCACCAGCCCGTTCCCGATCCAGGTCGACACGCTGCCCGACACGCTGGCCGGCCGTGACGTGCTCGGCCGCGGCCGCACGGGCAGCGGCAAGACGCTGGCGTTCTCCATCCCGCTCACCGCGCGCCTGGCCGGCGGCGCCACCCGCGCCGCGGGCCGCCCGCGTGGACTGGTGCTGGCCCCTACCCGCGAGCTGGCCACGCAGATCGCCGCGGTCGTCGAACCCCTTGCGCGGGTCGCCGGGCTGCGGGTGACCACCATCTTCGGCGGGGTCTCGCAGAACCGTCAGGTCGACGCGCTGCGCCGCGGCGTGGACATCGTGATCGCCTGCCCGGGCCGGCTCGAGGACCTGATGCGGCAGAAGTTCGTCACACTCGACGCGGTGGAGATCACCGTGCTCGACGAGGCCGACCACATGGCCGATCTCGGCTTCCTTCCCGGCGTGACGCGGATCATGAACGCGACGCCGAAGGACGGTCAGCGCCTGCTGTTCTCGGCCACGCTGGACAACGGGGTCGACAAGCTCGTCACGCGGTTCCTGCGCAACGAGGTGCTGCACTCGGTCGACGAGGCGCACTCCCCGGTCGCGGCGATGACGCACCACGTGTTCGACGTCGACAACGCCGACACGAAGAAGGACCTCGTGCGGACCCTGGCCTCCGGCACGGGCCGGCGAATCCTGTTCATGCGCACGAAGCATCAGGCCCGCAAGCTTGCCCGTCAGCTCACCGAGTCCGGCATTCCCGCCGTCGATCTGCACGGCAACCTGTCGCAGAACGCACGCGACCGCAACCTCGCGGCGTTCTCCTCCGGGGAGGCGCGGGTGCTCGTGGCCACCGACGTCGCGGCCCGCGGCGTGCACGTCGACGACGTGGAACTGGTGGTGCACGTGGACCCGCCGGCCGAACACAAGGCGTACCTGCACCGCTCGGGTCGTACGGCCCGCGCCGGGAGCACCGGCGACGTCGTGACCGTGGTCCTGCCGGAACAGCGCAAGGATCTCGCCGTCATCATGCGCAAGGCTGCGATCAAGGTCACCCCGGTACGGGTGACGGCGAAGTCGGAGCACGTGCTGGACCTGGTCGGCGAGATCGCCCCGCACGTGGCACCGTCGGCCAAGCAGGCCGCGGCTCCCTCGGGTGGCGCATCGCGACGGCCGGCCCGACGCGGCGGCAGCGGGGCGACCGCTCAGCGCGGTGCCCGACAGCACGGCGGCGGTGCCGCCCGACAGCACGGCGGCGGTGCCGCCCGGCAGCAGAGCTCGTCGCGGCAGGAGCAGCCGGCGGCTCGGCAGGAACGCGGCGCACAGCCGGGCAGCCGCCGTCGTCGCCCGAACCGCACGTCGGCGACCGTCGCGCGGGGGTAGACAAACCCCGGTAGAGGGTCCACGCACCTTCGCTCAGCGCGGCGTGAACCGGTGCACGGCCAGCATTGCATCGGCCGGCACCGGTTCGGTAGGTACGCACGCGGCGAGCCGAGCGCGTACCGCATCGGGGTCCAGGTCGGCACCGATCACGACGAGCCGGGTGGTGGCAGGGATGTCGCCCGTACGCCGCACCGGGTCGAAGCGGATGTGGTCGCCCACGGTGTGCAGCAGATAGGTGCGCGTTCGACCACCGGCGACGACGTGGACGTACCCCTTGATTCGGAACACCCCGGCCGGCTGGTCCTCGAGGAAGCCGACGAGGGCGCGGGGATGCAGCGGTACCGGCGAATCGAAGTCCACGGCGTCGTAACCGTCGTGCAGATGGGTGTGCTCGCCGTCGTGCTCCTCGTACAGCAACCGGTCGAGGCTGAGCTGTTCGCCGGGTTGCGGCTCGGGACGTTCGGGGATGTCGAACAACAGCGCCGGATCGATGCGCCCGTGCACGGTGGACACGATCGCGGCGCGGTCGTTGAGGCGGCACAGCAATTCGAGTAGTTCGTCGTGGGCGTCACCGTCGATGCGGTCGGTCTTGTTGAGCAGCACGAGATCTGCCAGTGCGACGTGCTGGTCGAGTTCGGGGTGCCGCTCACGGGTGCCGCCGAATTCGGCCGCGTCCACGACGAGGACGAGTCCGCCGTAGCCTACGTACTCGTTGCCCGAGCCAACGACGAGCCGGATCATGTTGCGCGGCTCGGCGAGTCCGCTGGCCTCGACGACGATGACGTCGATGTCCGAGGTGCGGTGTGCGAGCCGGTCGAGCATCGCGTCCATGTCGGCGACGTCGACGGCGCAGCACAGACAGCCGTTGCTCAGCGAGACCATCGAGTCGACCTGTCCCGCGACCATCATCGAGTCGATGTTGACCGCGCCGAAGTCGTTGACGATCACTCCGATTCGCGCACCACGGTTGTTGCGCAGCAGGTGGTTGAGCAGGGTCGTCTTCCCGGAGCCCAGGAAGCCTGCGACGATCACCACGGGGATCCGCTCGTTCGCCATGAGGCGAGCGTAGCGGTGCGTCCCGTCCGGCGGTCCGGCGACGGGACGCACCGCGGCGGGGTCAGCTGCCCCGGCGGATCCACTCCTCGAGGTGCGGGGACTCGGTGCCGATCGTCGTGCCGTCGCCGTGACCGGTGTGCACCTTCGTCTCGGCGGGCAGCGCGAACAGCTTGTCCCGGATCGAGCCGATGATGGTCGGGAAGTCCGAGTAGGAGCGCCCCGTCGCCCCCGGCCCGCCGGAGAACAGGGTGTCGCCGGTGAACAGCTCACCCGCCTCCGGCAGATACAGGCACGTCGAGCCGGGCGAATGCCCGGGAGTGTGGATGGCCTGGATGTCGGTGCCCGCCACCGTGATCCGATCACCATCCTCGAGCGGCCGGTGCCGCACCCCGGGGTGGGTCATCTCCCAGAGCACGTCGTCGGCCGGGTTGAGCAGGATCGGCGCGTCGAGCGTCGCGGCCAGTTCCGGGGCGACGGTGACGTGGTCGTTGTGCCCGTGCGTGCACACGATCGCCACCACCTTCCGGCCCCCGACGGCGTCGACGATCGGCTGTGCGGTGTGCGCGGCGTCGATCACGACCACCTCGTCGTCGTCACCGACGAGCCAGATGTTGTTGTCGACCTCCCACTCGCCGCCGTCGAGGGCGAAGGTGCCGTGGGTGACGACCCGGTCGATACGCAGACGGTGCCGATCCCCCGTCGCTCCGCTCGCCCCGGTCACATCCCCCGTCGCTCCGCTCGCCCCGGTCACAGGACCACCACCGAGCGCAGCACCTCGCCGCGGTGCATGGTCTCGAACGCCTTCTCCACCTGATCGAGGGCGATGCGCTCGGTCACGAACTTCTCGAGCGGCAGCCGGCCCTGCTGGTAGAGATCGACCAGCATGGGGAAGTCCCGCTCGGGCAGGCAGTCGCCGTACCACGACGACTTGAGCGACCCGCCTCGGGAGAAGAAGTCGATCAGCGGCATCTCGAGGGTCATGTCCGGGGTGGGCACGCCGACGAGGACGACGGTGCCGGCCAGGTCACGCGCGTAGAAGGCCTGCTTCCACGTCTCCGGGCGGCCGACGGCGTCGATGACGACGTCGGCGCCGAAGCCGCCGGTCAGCTCCGCTATCGCCTCGACCGGGTCGGTCTCGGCGCCGTTGACGGTGTGGGTCGCGCCGAGGTCGGTGGCCCACTCGAGCTTCTTCGCGTCCCGGTCCACCGCGATGATCTTGTCGGCGCCGGCGAGGCGGGCACCCATGATCGCGGCATCGCCGACACCGCCGCAGCCGATGACCGCCACCGAGTCGCCGCGGGTGACCCCGCCGGTGTTGACCGCGGCACCGAGTCCGGCCATCACCCCGCACCCGAGCAGGCCGACGACGGCCGGGTCGGCGCTGGGGTCGACCTTGGTGCACTGCCCGGCGTGCACGAGGGTCTTGTCGGCGAACGCGCCGATGCCCAGGGCCGGGGTCAGCTCGGTGCCGTCCTCGAGGGTCATCTTCTGCGTCGCGTTGTGGGTGTCGAAGCAGTACTGCGGACGGCCCCGCTTGCAGGCGCGGCACTGCCCGCACACGGCCCGCCAGTTGAGGACGACGAAGTCGCCGACCGCGACCGAGTCGACGCCCTCTCCAACGGACTCGACGACCCCGGCGGCCTCGTGGCCGAGCAGGAACGGGAACTCGTCGTTGATGCCGCCCTCCCGGTAGTGCAGGTCGGTGTGGCACACTCCGCACGCGGCGATCGCGACGACGACCTCGCCCGGCCCCGGGTCGGGGATGACGATCGGCACGACCTCGACGGGAGCGCCCTTCGCGCGGGCGACGACGCCCCGGACCTGCTGTGGCATGACGGTGTCTCCTTCTTCTCGTGCGGTGCTCGCGCAACGTCGGCGACGTATCGCGATATGCGCACACGCTATCGGCGGCGAGACGCCTCGGTACCTGATCGAAGGACGGGCTTCACCTGCCCGAAAGACCAGCCCCGCCACTTTTGCCTGAAGAATGCAGAAGTGTCGTTGATCGAGTACGAAAGTCGGGTTAGGCTTAGGTATGACCGCCCTCACAGGGCGCAGCGTCCAGGCGAGGCGACCCCTCGCAGGCCCGAGGAGTGCAATGTCGATCGCCAACACGGTGACCCTCCCCCACCCCCGCAGCGAGAGCTGGGATTGGCAGCTGCACGCTGCGTGCCGCGGCCACGAGTCGTCGGCCTTCTTCCATCCCGACGGCGAACGTGGGCACGCGCGCGAGCTGCGCGAGTACCGCGCCAAGCTCGTCTGCGCCCGATGCCCGGTTCTCGAGCGCTGCCGCACCCACGCCCTGGAAGTCGGGGAGCCGTACGGTGTCTGGGGTGGAATGTCGGAGTCCGAGCGTCGCTCGCGCCGGGCCGCCGTGAATCGGTCCACCCGGTGGGGCATGCTGGGGCGCTGACGAGCGCCCCGGCGTCGACCGACGGAGGCACAGATGGACTCACCCGGCCGCTCCGGCGCACCGGTTCTCGTGATCATGGGAGTGTCCGGCTCCGGTAAGTCGACCGTCGCGGCACTCGTCGCCGACACCCTCGGATGGGACCTGCTCGAGGGCGACGACCTGCATCCGCGTGCCAACGTCGAGAAGATGGCCGCCGGCCGGCCACTCGGCGACGCGGACCGAGCGCCGTGGCTCGCGGCGATCGGCGAGTGGATCCGGCACCACACCGCGCGAAACCGACCGGGGGCGGTGACGTGTTCCGCACTGCGCCGCAGCTACCGCGACGACCTGGCCGGTGAGAACGTGGTCTTCGTGTACCTGGCGGGCACGCGCGAACAGATCCGGGAACGACTGCGCGCACGGCGCGGGCACTACATGCCGGCCGGCCTGCTGGACTCGCAGTTCGCCGCGTTCGAGCCGCTCGAACCCGACGAGGCGGCGATCGTCGTCGGCATCGACGCCGAGCCCGCCGAGATCGCCGCCGAAATCGTCAGGCGCGCGGCCGAGTGGACGCCCGGGACGGACGTCAGCCCGCGGCCTTGATCCCCGCCTCCGCGCCGAGCGCGGCCGCCTCTCCGCGGGTGCTCACGCCGAGCTTGCGGAGCACCGACGCCACGTGGAACTTGACCGTCGATTCGCTGACGCCGAGCCGCTCGGCGATCACCCGGTTCCGCCGGCCGGCGACGAGGTGCTCGAGCACCTCCACCTCACGGGGCGCGAGCACCGCCAGCGCCTCGAGTGCGGAGCTACCGGCCACCGGAGCGGGCATGTCGAGCGGTAGCCGCGCCGCGACGCGGCAACCCCATCCCGGTGTGGACTCGGCCTCCACGGTGCCGCCGAGGGTCTCGGCCCGGTCCCGCAACTGCCGCGCGAGGTCGGCGGCGTCGGCCTCGCCGTCCCCGTCGTCCCGGATGTCGATCAGCAGGTCGCCGCCGTGACAGTGCCAGGCGACCCGGACGCGGCCGAGGTCCGCCTGCGCGGACATCGCGAGCACCGCGCCGCGAGCGAGAGCCCGGGCGGCATGCGCGACCTCTCCGGGCAGCGCCCGCCCGTCCACGGGTGGGGCGACCATCTCGAGAACCACCTCGCGGTGCCGGAGCAGACCACGCAGCTCGCCGTGCAGCCGAGCGAAGGCCGTGGTCACTGCCTCCTCGGCGAGCTCGCGGTGACGGTCGACGGCCGAGCGGAGCCCGATGAGGGCATTGGTGGCGGTCTCACGCGCGGTGATGCGCGCCCGGGTGTCGTCGAGGTCCTTCGACCGCAACGTCGCGAGGATCGACTCGAGTGTCATCGCATGGGCCTCGGTGAGCTCGGCGACGGTCCGTGCGCGTTCGGACGAGGCGGCACGCGATTCGGCGAGATACGCCGGGCTGGCGTTGCGGACCTGGAGCTGGATGCCGGTGGCCACGACGGCGAACAGTGCCCGGACCAGCTCGAGGGGAATCGCGGCGGTGCGGGCACCGTCCGGGACGAGCACGAGCAGCGTATCGGTGGCGTCGAGGATCACCCACACGTCGCGGTCCCGGCCCGCGATCCGGGCCGGGCCGCGACGGATCTGCCCGGTGGCGAGTTCGCTCCGGATGCGGTCGAGTTCGGCGATGGTCACCCGGTCGACGACACCGGGGTCGCCGGCCACCTTGCGCGGCCGCCCGGTGCATTCCCGCGTGAAGATCACCAGGGCGGTGTGCGGGACCAGGTCGGTGAGCAGCGCCGAGAAGCGCTGGCCGATCTCGGTGAGCGGCCCGACCAGCACGTCCCGTAGGTGCGTGATCAGCGTGTCGGGGGCCGGGATCGCGGTGCTCACTCCGGCCACGATAGCGCGGACGCCCGGGGAACCGGCTCCCCGCTCGGTGGGCGCTCCCCCGGGCGCGCAGGTCGGCGGGCCGGGTGCACGTCCCGGGGCGGCGGTGCTGCTCACCGCGCCGGATCGACGCGACCGGGATCCGATGCTGCAACCGAACAACGCGCTCGAGTGCTGGACTAGCATTCCGCTCAGAGTCGTACCGGCCCGGCCGGAGCAGTTCCCGAGGAAGGGGTGAACACACCGTGACCCCTACCGGCGCCGCCCGCCCGGCCACCGGTTCCGTCACGGTACGGGCGCTCACCCTTCTCGAGGCGTTCACGCGTGAGCAGCCCAGCCTGACCCTGAGCGAGATCTCCCGGCGCACGGGTCTGCCGCTCACCACAGTGCACCGGCTGGCCGGGGATCTCACCGAATGGGGCGCGCTGGAGCGCGACTCGTCCGGCCGCTTCAGCGTCGGGCTCCGGTTGTGGCAGGTCGGGGCCCTCGCGCCCCGCGGTGCGCTGCTGCGCGAGCTGGCACTGCCCGTGTTGGAAGACCTGTCGCAGATCACCCAGGAGAACGTGCAGCTCGGCGTGCGCGAGGGCACAGAAGTGGTGTTCGTCGAACGGCTGGGGGGTCAGCGGGCGGTGAAGACCCTCGCCCGGGTCGGCAGTCCCTTTCCCCTCCACGCGTCCGGCCTGGGACTCGTGCTGCTCGCGTTCGCCCCGCGCTCCGTTCAGGAGGAGGTGCTGTCGCGGCCGTTGGAACGGTTCACCGAACGCACCCTCACCTCACCGGCCGAGCTGCGCCGGGTCCTGGCCGAGGTGCGCCGTTCCGAGATCGCGGTGAGCGACCGCCAGGTGACGATGGAGGCAGTCTCGGTGGCCGCACCGATCTTCGAGCGGCCCGGGATCGCCGTCGCGGCACTGTCGATCGTCGCGGCCGCCGACACCGCGCAGGTCACCGCATTGACCCAGCTCGTGCGCACCGCGGCGCGTGCGATCGGCCGCGCCCTGCGACCCGGCGGATTGACGAGCAGCGATGGCTGAACCCGCCCGCACCGTGCCGCGGTTGCTGTTCGACCGGGTCGCCCGCACGCCCCATGCGGAGGCGTTCCGGCATCCCGCGGGTGACGACTGGTCGAGCGTGTCGTGGGGCGAGGTCGGCAGCCGGGTCACTGCGCTGGCCGCCGGGCTGATCGGACGGGGCATCGCCCCGGGCGCGCACGTCGCCGTCTGCGCCGTCACCAGCTACGAGTGGATCCTCGCCGACCTGGCGATCGTGTGTGCGGGGGCGGTCACCGTGCCGATCTACCCCGCTACCCCGCCGGCGGACGTGGCGGCACTGCTCCGGCACTCGGGCAGCGTGCTGACGTTCACGGACCGGCCGCTGCCCACCACGCCACTGCTGTACCTGAATCGGCTCGGGGAGCTCGAGGACGAGGGCCGGCGCCTCCTGGCCGCCGATCCTGAAGCGGTGGCGGCCCGCATCGCGGGCGTAACCCCCGACCACCTGGCCACCTTGATCTACACCTCCAGTTCCGACGGCACCGCCAAGGGTGCCTGTCTGTCGCACGCTGCCGTCGCCTACGAAGCCCGGGCGATGGCCCGCCTGGGGATGCTCACCTCCTCGGACCTGCAACTGCTCTGGTTGCCGCTCTCCCACGTCTTCGGGCGCGCCTTGCTGTTCGTGGGCGTGCACCTGGGGTTGCCGACGTTCGTCGACGGCCGCGCCGACCGGGTGGTGCGGCACCTCGGCGACGTCCGGCCCACCTTCCTCGGATCCGTTCCCCATGTACTGGGCAAGATCCGCACCGGCGTCGAGTCCGGCGCCGCGGATCTGGGTCGATTGCGATTCGTGCTGTCCGGGTCGGCCCGGCTCGCCCGCCCGCTGGCCGAGTGGTTCGACGGGGCCGGTGTGCCGGCCCTCGAGGGCTACGGCATCACCGAGACGGCGGGACCGTCCTGCGTCAACCGCCCGGACAGCCGGCGTCTCGGCTCCGTAGGCCGGCCCCTGCCCGGCACGCAGGTTCGTATCGCCCCCGACGGGGAACTGCTCGTCCGCAGCCCTGCGGTCATGGCCGGGTACCACGACGATGTCGAACGCACCGCGGCCGCCATCGACCGCGACGGCTGGTTCCATACCGGCGACCGCGGCGCCGTCGACGACGACGGATTCGTCACCTTGCGTGGCCGTAAGAAGGAGGTGTTCAAGACCTCCACCGGCAAGTACGTCGCGCCTGCTGCCGTCGCACGCCGGTTCCGGGCACTGCTGCCCGACGCGGACCTCGTCGTGGCAGGTGAACTCCGGCCCTACTGCGTGGGACTGGTCGTCCCCATGTCGGACCGGCCGATCCCACCGGCGGAGGCCGCGGCCGCCGTCGACCGGCTCAACGCGGACCTCGGCCGCTGGGAACGCATTCGCCGGTTCATCGTGCTGCCCGCACCGCTTCCGCCGACGGACGTCGACGCGCACGGGCACCCGCTGCCGGAGCGGGTGCTCGTGCGCTGCGCCGACGTCGTGCAGCGTTTGTACGAGGATTGATCAGGGACGGTAGCCCGGCTCGGTACGACCGGCGTCCCAGGTGCGATCGGCGTCCCAGGTCGACACCGCCCAGATCACCACCACGTCGATCGCGATGATCGCGAGCGACCAGCCCGGGTAGTAGGGCAGCCACAGGAAGTTCACGATGATCGACAGCGCCGCGATGACGATCGCGGCGACGCGCGCCCACGTCGCCCCCGTGACGAGCGCGAGACCGACCACGGCCACCAGGATGCCCAGGATCAGATGCACCCAGCCCCACGCCGTGACGTCCCAGGAGAAGGTGTATTCCTGCCCCACGACGATGATGTCGTCCTTGGCGATCGCGGCGATGCCCTGCAGGAACTGCAGGACACCGACCGTGGCCAGCAGGATGCCGGCCGCGATCGACGTGCCGGCGGCGAAACCCTGCTTCAATCCCGAGCCGGTCGCCGGCCCCGATCCGTGGCGGACAGCGGCGGCGGGGCCGCCACCCTCGTGGGCACCACCCGCATGGCGCGCAGACGCACCCGCTGCCGCAGTGGCACCCATACCGGCAGTAGCACCCGAACCGGCAGTAGCACCCGAACCGGCAGTAGCACCCGCACCCGGTGCGGCACCGGCACCGGCACCGGCAGAAGAACCCGGGGTAATGTTCGAACCTTCGGACACGACAGCTCACCTCTCCCGTTTTCGAAGCGATCCATCACAGTGTGCGCCGCTACGAGAGAGCATGAAGCAGGTTCCGAGGGGGAAAATGTCGGCATTGCCCGGGATACCGGTCCGGCCGCACAACGATCGGGGCGTCCCGGAGGGGGTGGAGAGGGTGCGGGAGTGGAGCTAAGGGGACTCGAACCCCTGACCCCCACACTGCCAGTGTGGTGCGCTACCAGCTGCGCCATAGCCCCTGAACAACCGGACCACCCGAGGTGGCCTCTCACGACAAGAGGCGAGAGCATTCACTCTCGCCTCGTGTCGCGATGGTGGAGCTAAGGGGACTCGAACCCCTGACCCCCACACTGCCAGTGTGGTGCGCTACCAGCTGCGCCATAGCCCCGTACCGTCGCCCGGGATTTACTCCCCGGTGCGAAGAGAAAATTACACCATCGCCGTCGACGACAACAAATCGCCTGGTCAGTGCGGACCGGGAGGCGACGGCGGTCGTCCGTCCGACCACCGTCGCCGCCACCTCAGCCGAGCTCGGCCACCCAGTTGTCGTTACCGAGTGCGTCGATCACGGTGCCGTTGTGCACCACCGCGGGGGTGCCGGACGCGCCCGCCGCCGCGAGCGCCTGCCGTCCCGCCTCCGCGTCGACCGCAGCCTGCTCGACGCGCGCGCCGTCGGCGACACACTGCGCCGCCTCGTCGGACGCCCCGGCGTCCCGTGCCATCTGTGCCAGCTCGGCATTGGTGAGGTCGCTGTCGCCCCGCTCGGCGGGCTGGTTCTCCGGCGAGAGCAGCGCACCGTGGAACGCGGAGAACGCCGTCGCGTCCCCGGCCTGCGCGACGCACTGACCGGCCGCGACCGCGCGGGTCGAGTAGTCGCCGCTCGCCGAGAGCTGATCGAGGAACGCGAGCATGTGGTATCGCACAGCGACGTCGCCGGCGTCGATCGCCTGCGCGAGTTCCTGACCGTGCTTGTGCTCGAGCTCGGCGCAGTACGGGCACAGCGGGTCCTCGAACAGGTCGATCGTCGTCGCGGCGTCGGGGAGGCCGAGGAGGACGACCCCGTCGTCCTGCAACTCCACCTGCACCGCCGCGTTCTGCACCGTCCCGTAGCCCTCGTTGCGCGCCTTGCTCCGGTTCGCCTGCCACAGCACCCCCCCGATGACCAGCACCGCGATCACCACGACCGCGATCCCGCCGAGGATGAAGGTGGACTTGCTCGACGTCGGCTCCGGCGTGTACTTGACCGGTTTGACCTTCTTGGCGCTCACGAAATCTGCCCTTCGCTGTCCGGGTATCGATGCGGGATCACTCTGCCATCGCGGGCTGAGTGCGTGCTGAGAGCCTCGCCCGGGAGCCGGGACCGAGCGCGAGCGGACTGCGGGGGAACACGGTCAGCCATGCGGCCAGGGCGAGGAAGCCGAGGTCTCGTGCGATTTCTCCGGCGTAGTCCCAGCCGTCCACGTCGGCGGCCCCACCGCCACCGAAACACCCGCAGTCGATCGACAGCCCGCGCGCCCACACCGACGCGATCACGCCGATCAACGTCAGCAGCGCGGCCGCCCCCACGACCGCTGCCGCGCGCACCGCGAGCCCGATCAGCAGCAGCAGTCCGAGCACGAGCTCGAGGATCGGCAGCCCGGCCGCGACGGGCCGCACGAGGACCTCGGGCAGCAGCTGGTACGCGCGGACGGCCACCACGGTCTGCGACGGATCGACGAACTTGATCCAGCCGGAGATCAGCCACACGGCGGCGAGACCGAGCCGGGCGATCAGACTGAGCAGGGGAATCCACACGTCATCGACAGTACCGAGGTCGACGCTCAGCGCTCCGTGGCTTCGGTCACCGCGGGTTCCCGGGTGAGCCGCGGCGCCAGCGCCCAGGGCACGGCCACCAGCAGCATGACGGCACCGGTCACGGCGAAGGCGGCCCCGTACGACAGGTGCTGCGCCAGGACTCCGGCGGCGACCGGTCCGATCACCGCGCCCACGTCGGCGGTCATCTGGAACGTCGCCAGCACCGGGCCGCCGCGCGCCTTGCTGCCGACGACGTCGGCGACGGACGCCTGCTGGGCCGGGTTCATCAGGCCCGACCCGACGCCGGCCAGCAGTGAGGTCGCGAAGAACAGCGCGAGGTTCGTGGTCAGGCCCATCGCGATGGTGCTGGTCCCGCACACCACGAGCCCCAGCAGGACGAACGGGCGGCGGCCGAACCGGTCGGACAACCGCCCGGAGACCATCAGGACCAGGGCGTTGCCCACGGCGAACACCGTCAGCGCCACCCCGGCGAGCCCGGCGTCGCGTCCGAGCACCTCTACGACGAACAGCGGCACCATCGCCACCCGCACGCCGAAGACGACCCAGCCGTTGGCGAAGTTCGATCCGAGTGCGGCCCGGTACACCGGCGACCGCAGGGCCTCCCGCAGCCGCATCGCGGGCATGCCGGCGCCCGAGTCCGGCGCGGCGAGCGCGGAGTGGCGCAGGCTCACGAACACGACGGCCGCTGCGACGAGGAGGGCCACCGCATAGATCAGGAACGGTGCCCGCAACCCCAGTCCTACCAGCGCGCCGCCGACGAGCGGACCGCCGATGTTGCCGAGCAGGAAGCTCGTCGCGTAGAGCCCCGACACCCGGCCCCGCGCGTTCGGTGGGGAGATGCGGATCAGCAACCCGAACGCCGAGACGGTGAACATGGTCGAGCCGATCCCGCCGAGCGCCCGGAACAGCAGCAGCTGCCAGTAGTCCGTCGCGAAGGCGCAGGCGCCGGTCGACAGCGCCACGATGAGCACACCGGCGGTGTACACCGGCCGCTCCCCCAGCCGCTGCACGAGTTTTCCGCTGGCGGGAGCGAACAGCAGCCGCATGGCCGCGAACGCGGAGATCACGACGGACGCCGCGGTGACCCCGACGCCGAAACTGCGCGCGAACTGCGGCAGCGCGGGCGCGACGAGACCGAAGCCGAGAGCGATGACGAAGGCCGCGCTGACCAGGACCCAGATCTCCCGCGGCAAGGCGGCGTCGCGTGTTCGCATGATGGGCCTGATGTTAGCGACGCGCACGACCGGTCCGGCAGGCGCGTCCCGCCGGTACGGACTCAGCCGAGAACGTGGGACACCAGGTCGCGGGCCGCGTCCTGGACCTGCGCGAGATGGTCGGGGCCGAGGAACGATTCGGCGTAGATTTTGTACACGTCCTCGGTGCCCGACGGCCGGGCCGCGAACCACGCGTTCTCCGTGGTGACCTTCAGTCCGCCGATCGCGGCACCGTTGCCCGGCGCGGCGGTGAGGGTCGCGGTGATCGGCTCGCCGGCCAGTTCGGTGGCGTCGACCTGTTCGGGCGAGAGCTTCCCCAGCACCGCCTTCTGCTCCCGCGTGGCGGGTGCGTCCACCCGGGCGTACGACGGGTCGCCGTAGCGCTCGGCGAGCTCGGCGTAGCGCCGGGACGGGGTCGTGCCGGTCACGGCGGTGATCTCGGACGCGAGCAGGGCCAGCAGGATGCCGTCCTTGTCGGTGGTCCACACCGAGCCGTCGCGCCGCAGGAACGACGCGCCGGCGCTCTCCTCCCCGCCGAATCCGAGGGTGCCGTCGAGCAGGCCGGGAACGAACCACTTGAAGCCCACCGGAACTTCGAGCAGCCCGCGGCCCAGGCCCGCGGCCACCCGGTCGATCATCGACGAGCTCACGAGGGTCTTGCCGACCTTCGCCTCGGCGGACCACCCGGAACGGTGCCGGTACAGGTAGTCGATGGCGACCGCGAGGTAGTGGTTCGGGTTCATCAGCCCCCCGTCGGGGGTGACGATGCCGTGCCGGTCGGCGTCGGCGTCGTTGCCGGTGGCCAGGTCGTAGCGGTCGCGGGTGCCGATCAGCGACGCCATCGCGTTGGGCGACGAGCAGTCCATCCGGATCTTGCCGTCGGTGTCGAGGGTCATGAACCGCCACGTGGCGTCGACGAGCGGGTTGACGACGGTCAGGTCCAGCCGGTGCCGCTCGGCGATCTCGCCCCAGTAGTCGACGCTCGCACCGCCGAGGGGGTCGGCGCCGACGCGCAGCCCGGCCTCACGGACGGCGTCGAGGTCCACGACGTTCGGCAGGTCGTCGATGTAGGCGGCGAGGAAGTCGTGCCGGCCGGCTGCGGCGAGCGCCCGGGCGGCAGGGACCCGGCGCACCCCGTCGAGTCCCGCGGCGAGCAGCTCGTTGGCGCGCGCCGCGATCGCCGACGTCGCGTCCGTGTCGGCCGGCCCACCGTGCGGGGGGTTGTACTTGAATCCGCCGTCGCGGGGCGGGTTGTGCGACGGGGTGACGACGATCCCGTCGGCGCGGGCCCCGGATCCGGCGGCGGCGTTGTGCCGCAGGATCGCGTGGCTCACGGCCGGGGTGGGTGTGTAGCGGTCGCGGGCGTCGACGACCACATCGACGCCGTTGGCGGCGAGCACCTCGAGTGCGCTCGTCCATGCCGGTTCCGACAGCGCGTGGGTGTCGCGGCCGAGGAACAGCGGCCCGGTGACCTGCTGCGCCGCCCGGTATTCGACGATCGCTTGGGTCGTGGCGAGGATGTGCTGCTCGTTGAAGGCGCCGTCGAGGCTCGATCCGCGGTGACCCGAGGTGCCGAAGGCAACCTGCTGCAACGGATCCTGCGGGTCCGGCGTCACCGTGTAGTACGCGGTGACCAGGTGCGCGAGATCCTCCAGATCCGCGGCTGCCGCCGGTTGTCCCGCTCGTTCGTGCGCCATGTGACCTCCTCGTCCACCCGACCTTGCCCTGCTCATCTTGCCCGGCCTGCGTGCACCGCGCGCGTCGATCGCCGGCGGTCAGGACGTGAGGGCGAACCCGGCCCAGGCCGCGGCCGTCCCGGCCAGCACGCTCACCACCGCATATGCCGTCGCGGTGGCCGGGCGGCGCACGCGTACGAGACCGACCGCTTCGACGGCGAACGTCGAATAGGTGGTCAGGCCTCCGCAGAATCCGGTGCCGAGCAGCGCGAACGTCGCCGGTGCCAGCGCGGCGCCGGACAGCAGGCCCAGCAGCAGGCAGCCCAGAACGTTGACCGTCATCGTCGCCACCGGGACGCTGCGATAGGAGCGGACGTGCCGGCCCGCGAGGTAGCGCAGGACCGCACCGGCACCGCCGCCGACGGCGACGAGCAGGACGGTCATCGGGTCGCCGACCGGTGCCGCCACGCCTCACCGGTGGCCATCCCGACGCGTGCCGCCGTGAGTGCCCCGACGAGGGTCACAGTCACGTACAGGACGGCCGTCGCGGGGTGGCGGACGGTGTCGACGGCGAACGTGGAAAAGGTGGTGTAGCCGCCGAGTACGCCGACACCCAGGAACAGGCGCCACAGGCGATCGGGACCGAGCAGCGCGGCGACGAGGCCGAGCAGCAGCGAGCCGGCGACGTTGATCGCCGCGATCGTCCAGATGCCGGGGAACTGCACGGCCAGGGCGTACCGGGCCACGGCGCCCACCGCTCCGCCCGCGGCGACCACGGCCGTCGGTTTGTACTCCATGCCGGTAACCGTAGAGGTCCGGCAGATGCGAAGGACCCCGGCCGGGTGGCCGGGGTCCTTCGCGTTCCGGTGGAGCTGCCGGGAATCGAACCCGGGTCCTCCGCCGCCTCGCCAGGGCTTCTCCGTGTGCAGTTCGCTATGTCTCTACTTGGATCTCCCGGTCCCGCGAACAAGCCGAGATGACGATCCCAGTCGCTGTTTGCTGTCCCGTACGGCTCCGCGACCGAGCCGTACGGTGAAGCTCCCTAGTCGATGCCAGGATCCGGGGCGGGAGCACACCCGGTCTGACAGAGACGCACTCGCTTAGGCAGCGAGGGCGTACTCGCGCTGAGTAGACTCGGCGCTTATTGGTTTGCAGCGACGCTTACGGTGGTCTCTTGCCTGCACCGACACGCTTCCCCTAGCTCAACGTACGCAGTCGAAACCGTTCAGCCCCGTACGTACCTGCGACCTTCGCAGGACTACCCACTCTAACGCGCGGACCCCCCTTCGTCATTCCCATTTCCGCCGCGCCGCGGATGACGTGGATCACAGCCGTCACGCGGCCGCGGTGATCATGCCTACGGCGGTGAGGGCGAGCAGCATGCCGGCCGTCTGACCACGCCCGATACGCTCGCCCAGCACGATCATCGCCAGCAGCACGGTCGCCGCCGGGTACAGCGCGCCGATGACGCTGACCAGCGACAGCATGCCGCCCTGGAAGGCGAACATCAGCGCACCGTTGGCGATCACGTCCAGGACCGCGACCGCGACGATGTGCGGGTACACCCGCCCCGGCGGCCGGATCAGCTGCCGCACCCCCAGAGCCACGGCCCACACCACGAGCGTCGCGGTGAGCCGCGACATGCCGAGAGGCCACAGGCCGGTGCCCTCGGGGACTCGGTGCAGCGCGACGAACATCAGCGCGAACGCGACCCCGGAGCCGACGGTCAGCCACGCCACGTTCGCGGTGAAGCGTGGCTGCTCGTCCCCGGCGACGCTCTCCCTCGATTCCCTGCTGACCAGCACGACGGCGACGAGGGCGATCGCGATTCCGGCGTAGGCGACCGGCCCGGGCCGCTCCCCCGCCGTGACGCCGACGAGCACCGGGATCCCGGCCACGAGCACGGCGGTGAGTGGGGACACCACCGACATCGGACCGGCGGCGAGCGCGAGATAGAACCACCAGATCGCGACGCCGCCGGCCACACCGGCCGCCGCACCCCAGCCGAGCGACCCGGCCGTGACGTCACCGCCGACGAGCGGCGCGACGGCGAGCACCAGCAGCAGCGACAGCGGGTACGACACGAGCACGAACCGCAGCGCCGCCACCTGCCGGGACGCGACTCCGCCGAGGAAGTCGCTCACCCCGTAGCCGACCGCGGCCACCAGGGCGAGCACGATCGCCGTCAGCGCATGCCCTTCACCCGCCGGCCGAGTTCGCGGGTCACCTCGCGCTCGGCGGTGCGACGGGCCAGATCCTGGCGCTTGTCGTAGTCCTGCTTACCCCGGGCCAGAGCCAGCTCGACCTTCACCTTGCCGTCGGAGAAGTACATCGACAGCGGCACCAGGGTCTGGTTGCCCTCGCGGGTCTTGCCCACGAGGTTGTCGATCTCCCGGCGGTGCAGCAGCAACTTGCGGGTGCGCCGCGGCGCGTGGTTGGTCCACGTACCGTGTCCGTACTCGGGGATGTGCAACCCGCGCAGCCACACCTCACCGTCGTCGACGGTGGCGAACGCGTCGACGAGCGAGGCCTTGCCCTCGCGCAGGCTCTTGACCTCTGTGCCCAGGAGTGCGACTCCGGCCTCGTACGTGTCCAGAATGGTGTAGTTGTGCCGCGCCTTGCGGTTGGTCGCAATGACCTTGCGGCCCTTTTCCTTCACTTTCGGGCCCCTCCGGTCCTCGATGCGTCCGACAGATCTGTGTACAGCATAGGTAGCGGAGACAACCGGATATTCCCGCGCACCGGCGCGGAGCTATTCGCGCACGTACAGGCGCAGGGTGACGTAGGCGGTCAACGCCGCCATGCCGACGCCCACCAGCACCAGGATCGGCGAGACCAGCAGTACGTCGCTGTTGGAGATGCGGGCGACGATGTTGGCCTCGTAGACCTCCGAGAGCACCTCGTCGACGAAGGCGCCCTTCGCGGCGAACAACCCGGCGATGGCCAGCGCCGCGCCGATCACGGCCGCCACGACGGCCTCGAGCAGGAACGGCAACTGGGTGTACCAGCGGGTCGCGCCCACCAGCCGCATGATGCCCACCTCGGTGCGGCGGGTGAACGCGGCGATCTGCACCATGTTCGCGATGAGCAGGATCGCAGCGACCGCCTGGACCGTGGCGATCGCGAACGCGGCGTTGCGGACGCCGCCCAGCACGCTGAACAGCCTCTCGACGAGGTCCTTCTGGTTGAGGACACTGTCGACCCCGGGGCGGACGGCGAACTGGTCCTCGATCACCCCGAACCGGTCGGGGTCGGAAAGCTTGATCTTGAACGAGGCCGGGAAGCTCTCGGGGCTGACGAGTTCGGCGAGTTCCGGCTGGTCCTTGAAAACCCGCTCGGTCGCGTCGGCGACGGCGTCCTCGCGGTTGAGGTACTGCACCGACACCACTGCCGGGGTGTTCTCGAGGTCCGAGCGCAGGGTCCGGCAGATGTCCTGCTCGCAGTCCGGATCGAGGGTCGAGATGTCCTCGGTGAGGAACACCTGCACCTCGACCCGGTCGAGGAAGATCTGCTGCGTCTTGTCCGCCATCTGCACGACGAGCAGGCCCGCGCCGAACAGGCCGAGGGAGATCGCGGTGGTCAGGATCATCGCGACGGTCATGGTCAGGTTGCGGCGCAGGCCGGTGGCGACCTCGCTCAGGATGAAGCTGGCACGCATGGAGTGTCGAAGTCCTTCGGTTGCCGGAGGGGGCGAGTGCGGTGGAGCGGGAGAACGCGGTCAGCGGCCGACGCCGTAGACGCCGCGCGCCTCGTCGCGCACGACCCGCCCGAGGTCGAGCTCGACCACCCGGCGCCGCATCGAGTCGACGATGTGATGGTCGTGAGTGGCCATCAGCACGGTGGTTCCCGTTCGGTTGATGCGTTCGAGCAGCATCATGATGTCCTGGCTGGTGTCCGGGTCGAGGTTGCCGGTCGGCTCGTCGGCCATGAGCACGAGCGGGCGGTTCACGAACGCCCGCGCGATCGCGACGCGCTGCTGTTCGCCACCGGACAGCTCGGTGGGCAGGCGGTCGGCCTTGCCGGACAGGCCGACGAGGTCGAGCACCTCGGGCACGGTGCGCGCGATGACCGAGCGGGGCTTGCCGATCACCTCGAGCGCGAACGCGACGTTCTCGGCCACCGTCTTGCGCTGCAGCAACCGGAAGTCCTGGAACACGCAGCCCAGGTTCTGCCGCAACCTGGGCACCCGGCGCGCCGACAGGCGGTTGACGTGGAAGTCCGCCACGTGGATGTCACCCGAGGTGGGCGTGTCGTCACGCAGGAGCAGCCGCAGGAAGGTCGACTTCCCGGAACCGGACGGGCCGATCAGGAAGACGAACTCGCCCTTGTCGATCTCGACGCTCACCTTGTCGAGAGCCGGCCGGGTCGACGTCTTGTACGACTTGGACACATTCTCCAGGCGGATCACGCCGCCATGCTAGCCGTTATCGGACGGTGACCTAAGGAACCGACTCGCCGGTAGGTTCGGTGGGGGACGAATCGCCGAGGCCGGGAATCGGGATCTCGGGCAACCGCAGGCCGGGCTGGGTCGTCGTGGTCGTCGGGGCCGGGGCACCGGGCACCGCCTCCGAGCCGCGTCCGCCGGGAGTCGATCCGGTGCCCGTCGGCGTGGGGTCGGCCGTCGTCGGAGCCGGTTCGGTGGTGGTGGGGACGGTGGTGGTCGGAGTGGGCTCGACCGGGGCCTCCGGCACGTACGGCACGTACGGCACGTCGCTGACGACGACCGCGCCCGGCGGCGCCGCCGCGTTCTGCTCGTCCTCCGGATTCAGGTACACGTACAGCAACCACAGGCCGACCCAGAGCACGCACAGGCTCAACGTGGTGGTGCGCACCCGGCCGCCGAGGACGTGGTCCGGGATGTGGAATCGGCGTCGCTCGCTCACTGCACCGCCTCGATACCGTGGATCGGGGTGGAGGTGTCCAGCTGGGGGTTGACGCTCATCCCCCTGCGGCGCAGCGCCAGCGCGACGCGCACCCGGAGTTCGCGGCCCACCTGGAACTGCTTGCCGGGCAGGGTCCGGGCCACCATACGGACGCTGACCTGATCGACCTCGAGACTCTCGACTCCCATCACGGTCGGCTCGTCGAGCAGCAGTTCCCTGAGCTTCTCGTCCTCGAACGCCGCGACACCGACCTCGTGCAGGATGTCGTTGACCTCTGCGATGTCCGCGGTGACCGGGATCGGCACGTCGACGACGGCACGGGCCCAGTCCTTCGACAGGTTGACAGCCTTGTTGATCTGCCCGTTGGGCACGGTGATGACCTCGCCGGCGGCGTTGCGCAGTTTCGTCACCCGCAGGGTGACGTCCTCGACCGTGCCGACGGCATCGGCGGAGGCACCGGTGACCGAGATCTGGACGGTGTCACCGAACCCGTACTGCCGCTCGGTGATGATGAAGAATCCGGCGAGGATGTCCTGGACGATGCGCTGGGCACCGAAACCGAGCGCGGCACCGAGCACCGTGGCCGGCGCCACGAGGCTGCCGATGGGGAGCGCCAGGTAGTCGAAGACCTTCAGGGTCGCGACGATGTAGACGAACGTGATGACCACCCAGGTGATCACCTGCGCCACCGAGTGGCGGTGCTTGGTGACCTCCGAGCGCACCAGGGCGTCGGACTGCTGGTAGGTCTCGTCGATGCGCCGCGTGATCCGGCCACCGACCCAGCTCACGAATCGCGCGACGAGCGCGGCGCCGAGCACCGTGAGCGCGATCTGCAGACCGCTGCTCGACAGCCAGTCGAGAATCCTGCTACCGGGAAACAGGGTTCGATCCTCCGTGTCGCTGGTTCCGGACTACTGGTTCTGCTTCTGGTTCTCGCGCATGCGCCACCGGATGCCCTCCTCGAGGAACCCGTCGATGTCGCCGTCGAGGACGGCCGACGGATTGTTCACCTCGTGCTCGGTGCGCAGGTCCTTGACCATCTGGTAGGGGTGCAGGACGTAGGAGCGCATCTGGTTGCCCCAGGAGCTCCCGCCGTCGCCCTTGAGGGCGTCCATCTCGGCGCGCTCCTCCTGCCGCTTGCGTTCGAGCAGCTTGGCCTGCAGCACGCGCATGGCCGAGACCTTGTTCTGCAGCTGCGACTTCTCGTTCTGGCAGGTGACGACGATGCCCGTGGGGATGTGGGTCAGTCGCACCGCGGAGTCGGTGGTGTTGACGGACTGCCCGCCCGGGCCGGACGAGCGGTACACGTCGACGCGGATGTCGTTCTCGTCGACGTCGATGTGGTCGGTCGTCTCGACGACGGGCAGCACCTCGACCTCGGCGAACGACGTCTGGCGCCGGCCCTGGTTGTCGAAGGGGCTGATACGCACGAGCCGGTGGGTGCCCATCTCGACCGAGAGGGTGCCGTACGTGTAGGGCGCCTTGATCGCGAAGGTCGCGGACTTGATGCCCGCCTCCTCCGCATACGAGGTGTCATAGACCTCCACCGGATAGCCGTGCTTGTCGGCCCACCGGATGTACATCCGCATGAGCATCTCGGCCCAGTCGGCGGCGTCGACGCCGCCGGCGCCGGCGCGGATGTTGACCAGCGCGTCGCGCTGGTCGTACTCGCCGGAGAGCAGGGTCCGCACCTCCATCGCCTCGATGTCGGTGCGCAGGGCGGCACGCTCGGCGTCGGCGTCGGCCAGCGCGACGGTGCGGTCCTCCCCCTCCTCGCCCTCGGCGAGTTCGTAGAGCACCGGCAGGTCGTCGAGCCGTGAGCGCAGCTCCTCGACGCGCCGCAGTTCACCCTGGGCGTGCGAGAGCTGGCTGGTGACCTGCTGCGCATGCTCCTGGTCGTTCCACAACTCCGGGTCGGCGGCCTGGTGCTCGAGTTCGTCGATGCGCCGGCGCAGCTCGTCCACGTCGAGGACCGCCTCGACGGTCTCGAGGGTGGTCGCCAGTTCGGCCAGGTCTGCGGAAACATCGGGATGCACGATTCTCAAGGCTACCGGGTGTGCGGCGTGACCTCGCCACCGCTGGGGGCCGGGTGGGCCTCGACTAGCGTCTGGGGCATGAGCACGGACTTCTCGGCCGATCTGGATCTCGCCCTGCGCCTCGCCGACGAGGCGGACGCCATCACCCGCACCCGGTTCGGCGCCCTGGACCTGACCGTCACCGACAAGCCGGACCTGACCCCGGTGTCGGATGCCGATCTCGGCGTCGAACGCGCCGTGCGCGGCACGCTCGGCGCCGAGCGCCCGGGGGACGCGATCCTCGGCGAGGAGTTCGGGGGCGACGCGGTGTTCACCGGCCGCCAGTGGGTGGTCGATCCGATCGACGGGACCAAGAACTTCGTGCGCGGTGTGCCGGTGTGGGCCAGCCTGATCGCCCTGCTCGACGACGGCGTGCCGGTGGTGGGGGTGGTGAGCGCCCCGGCGTTGAACCGCCGTTGGTGGGCCGCGGCCGGCGCGGGATCGTGGCTGGCGTACGACGGCGGGCAGCCGCGCCGCATCTCGGTCTCGCAGGTCGCCGAGCTGTCCGCCGCGTCGCTGAGCTTCTCGAGCCTGTCCGGCTGGCGCGACCGCGGCCGGCGCGACGAGTTCGTCGCGCTCACCGACGAGGTGTGGCGGGTGCGGGCCTACGGCGACTTCTACTCGTACTGCCTGCTCGCCGAGGGCGCGGTGGACGTCGCACTGGAGCCCGAGGTGTCCCTGTGGGACCTGGCTGCGCTGGACGTGCTGGTCCGGGAGGCCGGGGGCCGGTTCACGAATCTCGACGGTGCGGCCGGCCCGCACGGTGGCAGCGCGGTCGCCACCAACGGAGCGCTGCACGACGGTGTGCTCACCCGTCTGCAGCACGCCGGATAGGGCACGCACCACCAACTTACTCGATAGTAGACAGCAATCTTACTCCGCAGTAAGATTGTGGGCGTCCGTCCCCACATCGAGAAACCTCTGGTGATCATGAGCAAGCAAGACAGTGTGGCCCGGAACACCCCCCGCGATACGTCCGCCGTGGGCCTGAACCCCCTCCGGCGGGACGCCATGGGCGCGGCGATGCGTGTGCTCACCCGGATCACCGGTTCGGAACTCGCGGACCGGTACAACCTCCGGCAGGCCATCGACCGGGTGACCTACCAGTCCACCAAGACCGGCTTCAAGACGCTCGGCGCCGCCACCCGCACCTTCAAGAAGGTCACCGGCGGATCCGGCACACCGCAGCGCCTCGACACCGCCGTCCGCACCGACCTGTTCGACCTGACCCCCACCGACGATCAGCAGATGATCGCCGAGACCGTCCGCGAGTTCGCCGCCGAGATCCTGCGGCCCGCTGCACACGATGCCGACGAGGCAGCCGCCGCCCCCGCCGACCTCCTCGCCCGGGCCGCCGAACTCGGCATCACCCTCGTCAACGTGCCCGAGGCATTCGAGGGAGCCGCCACCGAGCGGGGCGCCGTCACCAACACCCTCGTCGCCGAGGCACTCGCCCACGGCGACATGGGGCTGGCGCTGCCGATCCTCGCGCCGAGCGGCGTCGCGGTCGCCCTCACCCAGTGGGGCACCGAGGAGCAGCAGCGGACGTACCTGCCGGCGTTCGCCGGCGACGACGTCCCCCAGGCCTGCGTCGTGATCACCGAGCCGCGCGCCCTGTTCGACCCCTTCGCGCTGCAGACCAAGGCGGTGCGCTCCCCCAGCGGCTACCGGCTCACCGGCGTCAAGTCCCTGGTGCCGGCCGCCGGCAGCGCCGAACTGTTCGTCGTCGCCGCCGAACTCGACGGAAAGCCGTCGCTGTTCCTGGTCGAATCCGACAGCAAGGGCCTGGTGATCGAGGCCGACCCGTCGATGGGTCTGCGCGCCGCCGGGCTCGGCCGGCTGCACCTGACCGACGTCGCCGTGCCGCAGTCCGCCCTCCTCGGCGACGCCGACGCCGACGTGCGCGCCGAGCAGTACGCGGACGCCGTCCGCCTCGCCCGGCTCGGCTGGTCCGCCCTCGCCGCGGGGACCGGACAGGCCGTGCTCGACTACGTCGTCCCCTACGTCAACGAACGGGAAGCCTTCGGCGAACCGATCAGCCATCGGCAGGCCGTCGCCTTCATGGTCGCCAACATCAAGATCGAGCTCGACGGGATCCGGCTGGTCACGCTGCGCGGCGCCGCCCGGGCCGATCAGGGCCTGTCCTTCGCCCGCGAGGCGGCGCTGGCCCGCAAGCTCGCCACCGACAAGGGTATGCAGATCGGCCTCGACGGTGTCCAACTGCTCGGCGGCCACGGCTTCACCAAGGAACACCCCGTCGAGCGCTGGTACCGCGACCTGCGCGCCGTGGGCGTCGCCGAGGGCGTCGTCCTCGTCTGAGCCGCCCGATCCGGCAGCGTCCCCTCACACCTAGGAACCCGCGATGATCAATCTCGAACTTCCCAAGAGGCTCAAGGCGTCGGCGAACCAGGCCCACCAGGTCGCCGCGCAGATCTTCCGTCCCGTCTCACGCAAGTACGACCTCGCCGAGCACGTGTACCCCGTCGAACTGGACACGATGGCGGCGATGGTCGAGGGCCTCAACGACTCCGGCCAGGGCGCCTCGGGCGCGGCGCTCGGCCGCGGCGACGAGCCCAAGAAGCAGGCCGGCAACGTCAACGGCGGCAACATGGCGTCGCTGCTCAACGTGATCGAAACCTGCTGGGGCGACGTCGGTCTGACTCTCTCGATCCCCTATCAGGGCCTCGGCAACTCGGCGATCGCCGCCGTCGCCACCGACGAACAGCTCGAGCGCTTCGGCAAGGTGTGGGCGTCGATGGCCATCACCGAGCCCAGCTTCGGCTCCGACTCCGCCGCCGTGACCACCACCGCCGTCCTCGACGGCGACGAGTGGGTCCTCAACGGCGAGAAGATCTTCGTCACCGCCGGCGAACGCTCCACCCACGTGGTCGTGTGGGCGAGCGTCGACCGGTCGAAGGGGCGCGCGGCGATCAAGTCGTTCGTCGTCCCGCGGGACGCCCCCGGCCTCAGCGTGGCCCGCCTCGAGCACAAGCTCGGCATCAAGGCCTCCGACACGGCCGTCCTCGTGCTCGACAACTGCCGGATTCCGAAGGACAACCTGCTCGGCAGCCCCGAGGTGAACGTCGAGAAGGGGTTCGCGGGGGTCATGCAGACCTTCGACAACACCCGTCCGATCGTCGCCGGCATGGCCATCGGCGTCGCCCGCGCGGCGCTCGAGGAACTGCGCGGCGTCCTCGCCGAGGCCGGTGTCGAGGTGTCCTACGACGTCCCGGCCTGCAACCAGCACGCTGCGGCCGCCGAATTCCTCGCGCTCGAGGCCGACTGGGAGGCGGCCTACCTGCAGGCGCTGCGGGCCGCGTGGATGGCCGACAACAAGCAACCCAACTCGCTGGAGGCGTCGATCTCCAAGGCCAAGGCCGGCCGCACCGGCACCGCGGTCACCCTCAAGGCAGTCGAGCTGGCGGGTACCTACGGCTACTCCGAACGTCCACTGCTCGAGAAGTGGGCGCGCGACTCGAAGATCCTCGACATCTTCGAGGGCACGCAGCAGATCCAGCAGCTCATCATCGCGCGACGGCTGCTGGGCCTGTCGAGCGCCGAACTGAAGTAGCCGGTCACAGACCACTTCTCCGAGGGGTCGGGCCCCCGCCGTACTCACCGACGGCGGGGGCCCTCTCACGCTCCGGACCGGACCGCTACCCGCGCGGCCGGGCGGGATCACCCTCGCGCGCGACGGAGCTCGTCGCGGAGCGCGACCACCTAGGCCGTCGGCGCGGCCACCTGTGCCCGAGTCGCCGCCTGGCTCGCCTCGTCCTGCTCCCCCACCCGCTCGACCAGCCAGGACGCCGGCGTGGCCGCCACGACACCGAGCAGGGCGATGACCGCGATCACCGGGGTGGCCGCGATCAGCCGTCCGACGGCTGCGACCGGCACTGCTCGGGCGGGAATCCCCCGGCCCTGACACCCCCGGTAGATCGGACGAATGTCCACTTCTGTGAAGTGCATCACCACTAGGGTTGCGGTGACGAATCCGGCACGAGCTCGAAGGGGACAGCATGCCCGGGCAGGACATCAAGGACAGGATCACCGGGGCCGTCGGGGAGGTGACCGACACACTGGGTGCCGTGCGGGTACTCGCGCGCTCCGGCCTGCTGCACTTCCCCCGGGTCGACCACGGAATCGGCACCCTCGTCGCCGTGAGCCGCTACGGCCCGTTCGCCGGACCGGTGCATGCCCACGCCGCGCGCGGCTACGACGCCGTCGCCCTCGTCGACGAGCGTGGCCGGTTGAGCTACGAGGAGCTCGAGGGACAGTCGAATGCGCTCGTACGGGCGCTGCAGGCCGACGGGGTCGCGGCGGGGGACGTGATGGGCCTGATGGCCCGCAATCACCGTGGACTCGTTCTCACCATGCTCGCGGCCGCCAAACTCGGCGCGAAGCTGGTCATGATGAATACCGGGTTCGCTCCGCGCCAGCTCGCGGACGTCGCGGAACGTGAAGGTGTCGGCACGTTCGTCTACGACGCCGAGTTCGCGGCGGTGGCCGCAGCCCTGCCGCCGGATGTGCGGACGTACAGCTCGTGGCCCGAGGGTGAGGAGCCGGGACCACCCGGCATCGAGTCCGTGCTCGCACAGTTCGATCGGTCCGCCGTTCCCGCGCCGAGCACACTCGGTGGTTTCGTGCTGCTCACCAGCGGCACGACCGGCACGCCCAAGGGTGCCCCGCGCGAGCGCACGTCGCCGCTCGCCTCGGCGCAGTTCCTGGACCGGGTACCGCTACGGCCGGGACAGACGATGCTGATGGCGGCGCCGGCGTTCCACGGGACCGGCATCTCACAGTTCGGACTCGCGCTGGCGCTGGGTCAGACCGTGGTGATGGAGCGGCGGTTCGACCCGCTCGAGACGGTTCGCCTGATCGAACGGCACCGGGCGAACGTGCTCGTCGTCGTGCCGACGATGCTGCAGCGGATCCTGGACCTCGGGGGCGAGGCGATCGGCCGGTTCGACACGTCGAGCCTGCAGATCATCTTCTCCGCCGGCTCGGCGCTGTCGCCGGACGTGTGCCGGCGCACCCGCGAGTACTTCGGCGACGTCCTGCACAACCTGTACGGGTCGACCGAATGCGCGGTGGCCACCGTCGCCACGCCCGAGGACATCCGCCGGGCACCGGGCACGGCCGGACGGCCCCCGGTGACGTGCCGGGTGGAGCTGTACGACGAGGAAGGCAACCGCATCACCGAGCCCGGCAAGGTGGGCCGGATCTTCGTCGCGAGCGGGCTGAGCTTCGACGGTTACACGGACGGCCGGGACAAGGAGCGCATCAACGGACTGCTCTCGACGGGCGACGTCGGGCACTTCGACGAGGAGGGACTGCTGTTCGTCGACGGCCGGGACGACGACATGATCGTCTCCGGTGGCGAGAACGTGTACCCGCTGGAGGTGGAGAACCTTCTCGTCGAAAGGGACGACGTGTTCGACGCCGCGGTGGTCGGGGTGGAGGATCCGGACTTCGGTCACCGGCTGCGCGCCTTCGTGGTGCCGGCCGAGGGCTCCGCGCGCGACGCCGAGGAGATCAAAGAGTACGTCAAGGCGAACCTGGCGCGTTACAAGGTCCCGCGTGACGTCGTCTTCCTCGACGAACTGCCGCGCAATGCGACGGGGAAGCTGCTGCGACGCGTACTCGTCGACATGAAGCCCTGATCTCATGCGGAAGGGCCCGGCACCGGATGAACCGGTGCCGGGCCCTTCGGCGTGGTAGCGGGGACAGGATTTGAACCTGCGACCTCTGGGTTATGAGCCCAGCGAGCTACCGAGCTGCTCCACCCCGCGTTGCAGAAACGAAGTTACACGGCTCGGTGAACGGAATGCAAATCGCCTGGGCGAAGGCCTTTTTCGGGCGTCGTCGCGTGTCCTGGACCACACTCGGCACATGTTCCTCCTCACATAACGGAGGTATAACGATCGCGTGACGGGAAGGTCGACATGCCGCGGTGACCTGCGCAGAAGCGGGTCGCTCGTCCCATCTGATGGACACCCGGGGCACGGTTGCGGCCGGTAGCCCGGGTCGCGACGCATCGGTACGGTCGGTCGCGGCTCGAAACCACCGAGCCGACGCCGTCCCGCCGCCGCCGAGCTGCCCGCGGGATCCGGTACGACGAAACCTTCGGGGGGCAGCGACGCGACCCGGCCGACTGTCCGCACCGCCACGACCGAGCGGTGCCCGGGGTCCGGCGTCGGCGAGCGCGGAGAGGATTCATCCCGCATGACCACTTTCTTCAGCAAGCGTGGCCTCGGCACGGCCGTTGTCACCGGCGCCCTCGTGGCGGTGCCGTTCGGCCTCGCCACCGGCACCGCCTCCGCTGCCCCGCACAACTGGGACGCGGTGGCGGCGTGCGAGAGCGGCGGCAACTGGTCGATCGACACCGGCAACGGCTACTACGGCGGTCTGCAGTTCTCGCAGAGCACCTGGGCGGCCAACGGCGGCACCGGCAGCCCGCACACCGCTTCGAAGGCCGAGCAGATCCGCGTCGCGGAGAACACGCTGCAGACCCAGGGCCCGGGCGCGTGGCCGGTCTGCGGTCAGTACCTGACCACCGGGAGCGAGGCCGCGCCCGCGCCCGAAGCACCCGCAACCCCGGCACCCGCAACTCCGGCACCCGCGACCCCGGCACCCGCAGCACCGGCACCCGCAGCACCGGCACCCGAGGCCGCGCCGGTCGACCAGGCCGTGGAGCAGGCGCTCGGTGTCGCCGGCGAGTTCGCCGCGCAGCACGGCTTCGCTGCGCAGTTCGACCAGGTGGTCGGCGTCGCACTGCCCGGACGCTGATTCGTCCCCCGAACGACGGGGCCCCGCGCACGATGTGCGCGGGGCCCCGCTTCGGTCGCGGCAGGAGATCAGCCGCCGGTGGACTGGTACGCCTCCACGGCCGCCTGCACTCGTTCGAGCGCCCGACCGTACGCTGCGAAGTCGCCGGTGCTCTGCGCCGCGCTGAGCTCGGCGAGCGCCGCGTCGAGTTCGGCGACTGCCGCCGTCCGATCCGCCGGCGCCGGAGCGGGCGCGGGGTTCGGCGCCGGAGCGGGCGCCGGTGCCGCCGCCTGGCCGTCCTGCGGTGTCCCCTCTGCCCCCTCAACCGGTGCCGGGGGTGTCGACTCGCCACCCGGTGCGGTGGCCGCACTGCCGACGCCGCCACCGAAGACCTGGTCCAGTGCCGCGGCGAGGGTGGGGGCATAGCCGATCCGCACACCACCGGCGGGCCCGGGCTCGCGATAGCTGACGATCACCCGGGACAGCTGCGGGAAGGTGGAGGTGTTTCCGCTCGCCGAGTTGCGTTCCGTGTACATCGGCTGGACGTACAGGATGCCGCCCTCGGCGATCGGCAGCGTCAGCAGATTGCCGTACTGGATCCGGTTGGACCGCTCGAGCAGAGTGCGCTCCGACGCGACGCGCGTGTCGGAGATCATCGCGTTCTGCGTCTGTGCGGGACCGAAGGTCTGGGTGTCGGTCGGCAATCGGAGGATCGTGAACTTGCCGTAGTTGTCGGGGTCCGAGTTCACCGAGATGTACGCGGACAGGAACTGCCGGTTGAAGCCCACCATCGCAGAGGTGAGCCGGAACGACGGGCGGGCCGTCTCCTCGTCACCGATCAGCACGTAGTAGGGCGGCTGATTGGCCGTCGTCTCGACCGTCGGGTCGCTCGGCACCGACCAGAACGCGTTGTTGGTGAAGAACTCGCGCGGGTCGTCGACGTGGTACTTCGCGAGCATCTCGCGCTGCACCTTGAACAGGTCCTCCGGGTACCGGAAGTGCGAGCGGAGCTCGTCGGAGATCTGGTCCTGCGGGGTCACCGCATCGGGGAAGACACCCATCCACGCCTTCAGGACCGGGTCCTGGTCGTCGACCTGGTAGAGGGTCACGGTGCCGTCGTACGCATCGACTGTCGCCTTCACCGAGTTCCGGATGTAGGAGACCTCCTTGCGGGGCAGCAGCCGGCCGGTGTTCTGGTCGACGCTGTCCTCGACGAGACCTTCGAGGGAACTGCGCTGCGCGTACGGGTAGTTGTCGAGCGTGGTGTAGGCGTCGACGACCCACACGATGCGGCCGTCGACCGCCGCGGGATATGCGTCGCCGTCGGCGGTGAGCCACGGCGCGACCTTCGTCACCCGGTCCCGCGGATCGCGGTTGAACAGCAGCTTCGACTCGCTGCCGATCGCACTCGAGAAGAGGATGTTGCGTTCGGCGTACTTCGAGGCGAACGCGAGGCGGTTGAACCAGTTGCCGATCGACACGCCACCCGAGCCGGTGTAGGTGTACTGCGCGGTGTCGGTGTCGTACTCCCGCGGGGCCTCGCCCTCGGCGGCACCGACGATCGCGTAGTCGGGCTCCTCCTGCGCGATGACCTCACCGAAGTAGATCCGCGGCTGCTCGACCGGGATCACCTGGTTGCCGGACTCGAGCGACGCGATGTCGCTGACCATGTACACCGGGTAGCCGCTGTTGCTGTTGGCGGCCTCCTCCGCGGACTCGCTCGCGGCGGCGTTCACCCGGTTGGCGGGGGCGGCGACCAGGCCGTTGCCGTGGGTGTACACCGTGTGCCTGTTGATCCAGTCGGTCTGGTTGCCCGTCAGGCTCGACGGCGACAGTTCGCGGGCGGCGACGATGTAGTCCTCGCGCTGCCCGTCGATCTCGTACCGGTCGATGTCCAGCGACGGCGGGAACCCGTAGAAGTTCTTCAGCTGCTGCTGCTGGGTGAAGGTGCGCGGCAGCACGTTGGGGTCGAGCAGACGGGTGTTGGCGATCGTCGTCACGTCCGCCGGCACGTTGCGCGGCGACGTGCTGCCCACGCCGGGGTAGTCCTGGTACTCCACGGTCTCGTCCGTGATGCCGTAGGCCTGACGGGTCGCCGCGATGTTGCGCTCGATGTACTCGGCCTCCTTGACGGCGGCGTTCGGCCGGACGGAGAACTGCTCGACCACCAGCGGCCACACGGCCCCGACGAGGATCGACGAGAGCACCAGCAGCGCGGTCGCCATCGCCGGGATACGCAGGTCGCGCAGCACGATCGCCGCGAAGAACGCCACCGCGCAGATGACGGCGATCGCCATCAGGATCAGCTTGGCGGGCAGCACGGCGTTGATGTCGGTGAATCCCGCGCCGGTGAACGTGGGCTCCTTGCGCCCGCTCCACAGCAGTGCGTACCGGTCGAGCCAGTACGCGACCGCCTTGAACGCGACGAAGATGCCGGCCAGTACGGCCAGCTGGATGCGGGCGGCGCGGGTGAGGCTGCCACCGCGGCCGGCGAGCCGGATGCCGCCGAAGATGTAGTGGGTGACCAGACTGGCGAAGAGCGCCAGGATGACGGCCACGAACATCCAGTTCAGCAGGAAGCGGTAGAAGGGCAGGTCGAAGGCGTAGAAGCCGACGTCCAGCCCGAACTGCGGGTCCGTGGTGCCGAACGAGCCGCCGTTGAAGAACATCTGCACGGTCACCCAGCTCGCCTGCGCGATCAGGCCGGACAGCAGCCCGAGCACGATCGGGATGCCGAGGCCGAAGGTGCGCAGCCGGGACATCACCGTGGTGCGGTACCGCGAGATGGGGTCGTTGGGCCCGGATGCGGGCACGAACACGGGGCGCGATCGGTACGCCAGGAGCATGGCGAGCCACACCACGGCGCCCACGAACAGGCCCACGACGACGAACAGGACGATCCGGGTCAGCAGCACCTTCACATACACGTCACGGAAGTCGACCTCACCGAACCACAGCCAGTTGGTGTAGGCGTCCACCAGTCGGGGACCGACCAGCAGCAGCACCGCGGCCACCACGGCCAGGCTCAGCAGAATCTTGCTGCGTTTCGACAGCGAAGGTACTCCGGTGGGGGGCCTCATGCCCACGTGCCACACTCCCAATTCTCCGGCGACGCGGATGCGCCGCAGCTGTTCACCTCGACTGTCACCCACGGCACTCGCGGTGACCGTTTCGCCCCACTCTACGGAATGAGGCGGCCACCACGCCGCGGCGGCGACGAGACCTGGCGACGGTGCAAGGATATGTCCGTGAGCGACAGTTATCCCGTCCCGTCCGAAGACGCCCTGCGCCGGTGCGTCGGTGAGATCGTCGACTTCGTCGACGCCGGTGGCTGGGGGCAGCCACCCCAGATGTTCGCGCTGGTGCCGACGGCCCTGCTGGCGGCGTCGGAACCGACGCTGCTCGACCAGCTCGACGCGGGCCACGAGTACACCCCGGTGGAGCAGGACGCCTTCCCGGACGACGTCGAGGGCGGCAGCCCCGCCCTCGACGAGTTCCTCGCCACCACCAGCTGGCCCGAATCGGTCGCCGGCTGCGCCCTGGTGCAGGAGATCGTGGTGCTGCCGCCGAGCGCGGAGTCGGATCTGGACGACGCGCTGGTCCCGCTGCTGGCGGATCCCCACGCCGCCGACGAGGCCGCCCGCGTCGCGGCGCACGGCCATCCGGAGCGGCGGGATGCGCGACTGATCGCGGCGGTGCTGCGGGACGGCCCATCGCTGTCGCTGCTGCAGTTGCGGCCCACCGACGAAGACGACCCGTTCGCCGGGATCGAGCTGCGAACCTACGACAACCTCGCCCCCAACGTGGTGGCGGCGCTGTACGCGACCCTCGAACCGGGCGACGACTAGCGCCGGTCCCGCGTCTACCCGCAGCTCGGCGCGTCGCCCCCGCCGGCGAGCGAGCCGAGCGCACCGATCGCGCCCTCGAGGGTCTCGACCTCGACCAGCCGCATGCCGTCGGGAGCAGCGCTGCGTGCCTCGGCGCAGTTGTCGGCGGGCACGAGGAACACCGTCGCGCCGTCCTCCGACGCCGCGACGAGCTTGTGGGTGATGCCGCCGATCGGGCCGACGGCCCCGTCGGAATCGATGGTCCCGGTCCCCGCGACGACCGCGCCGCCGCTGAGCTCGCCGGGGCTGAGCTTGTCGACCACCGCAAGGCTGAAGATCAGCCCTGCCGACGGCCCGCCGACGTCGGCGAGGTTGAACGTCACGTCGAACGGCACGTCCGGCACCTCCTCGGGGCTGATGCCGAGGAAACCCTTCTCCGGATCGTCGGGGCGGGCGCCCACGGTCACCGCGACGGTCTGCTCGACACCGTCCCGCACGATCCCGATGTCGACCGGCGTATCGGGGGCGACGGCGGCGACGGCGCGCTGCACGCTGCCGGCGGTGGTCACCGGCTCCCCCGCGACGCTGACGAGCCGGTCGCCCTCGCGCAGCACCCCGGCGGACGGCCCGGACTCGCCGACTCGGGCGACGCGCAGGACGACGGGCAGATCGAGATGATGCAGGGCGGCGAGTTCTGCGCTGCGTTCGGACTGCTCGAACTGGGCGGCGTCCGCCTCCTTGACCTGCTCCCGGGTCGCGGTGGGTGGGTAGATCTGTTCGCGCGGGGCGATCCCGTACCGGCTGCCGAGCCACGCCGCGAGGGCCTGCGCCACGGTCAGGCGGTCACTGACACCGACCGTGGTCATCACGAGCTCGCCGGTGGTCGGGTCGGTGTCGGTGCCCTCGATGGCGACGACCGCCTTGCCGTCGACCTCGCCGAGGGTGTCGAACGTCGGGCCGGGGCCGAGCGCCACGTAGGGCACCTTCACATTCAGCGCCACCGTCACCAGCAGCAGCGCGGGGAACAGCACCGCCAGGATCGTCACGAGCCGTCGATTCACCCGGCCAGGGTATCCGGAGCGGCGGTGTTCGCGGTCAGCGTGATCGCGGGGGCCACCGCTGCGCGGTGGGCCTTGTACCGTTGACGACATGAGCGACACGCCTTTCGGATTCTCGAATCCCGACGACGACCCGGACCGCAGGAAGGATTCCGGTTCCGGCGCCGAGGGATCCGGTGCCGAGGGTGCCGGCTCGGCAGGGGGCGGGTCCCAGGGCGGCACTCCCGGCGGTTTTCCCTTCGGTTTCGGTGCGCCCGGCGCAGGCGGTGCCCCGTTCGGGGCCGGTGGCGACAACCCGTTCGGAGCGCAGGGCTTCGACCCGGCGGCGCTCGGGCAGATGCTGACGCAGTTCGGGCAGATGCTCAGCGGCATGGGCAGCGCGATGGGGTCCGGTGGTTCGGGACCCGTCAACTACGAGGTGGCCGCCAAGCTCGCCCGCCAGCAGATCGGCTCCGTGACCCCCGTCTCGTCCGGGTCTGCGGACGCCGTCCGCGACGCCGCGCACTTGGCAGAGCTGTGGCTCGACGGCGCGACGACGTTGCCCGCCGGCGCGACCCGCACCGTCGCGTGGACGCCCGTGGACTGGCTCGACAACACGCTCGGAACGTGGAAGCGCCTGTGCGATCCCGTGGCCGAGCAGGTCAACGGCATGTGGGTCCAGGGCCTGCCGGAGGAGGCCCGGGCGATGGCCGGGCCGATGCTCGGGATGTTCTCCCAGATGGGTGGCCTGGCGTTCGGCTCCCAGCTCGGCCAGGCCCTCGGACAGCTGGCCAAGGAGGTCCTGGCCTCGACCGACATCGGTCTTCCCCTCGGGCCCGAGGGCACCGCCGCGCTGATGCCCGCCGCGATCGATGCCTTCGGTGAGGGGCTCGAGCAGCCGGCGCAGGAGGTTCTCGTCTTCCTGGCCGCGCGTGAGGCGGCACACCAGCGGCTCTACAGCCACGTGCCGTGGCTGCGATCACGCCTGCTGTCCACCGTCGAGGACTACGCGCGCGGCATCCGGATGGACTTCTCCGCGATCGAGGACCTCGCGCAGGGCATCGACCCCGCGGCGCTGACGGACCCGTCGAAGATCGAGGAACTGCTCAAGGGCGCGGCGTTCGAGCCGCAGACCACTCCCGAGCAGAAGCAGGCCCTCGAGCGCCTCGAGACGTTGCTCGCCCTGGTCGAGGGCTGGGTGGAGACCGTGGTCGCCGATGCCCTCGGCGACCGGTTGCCGGGGGTGGCCGCGTTGAGCGAGACGCTGCGCCGTCGCCGTGCGAGCGGTGGGCCCGCGGAGCAGACCTTCGCCACACTCGTCGGTCTCGAGCTGCGGCCGCGGAAACTGCGCGAGGCCGCCGTCCTGTGGCGCCGCCTCACCGCCGATGCCGGGACGGAGGCACGGGACAAGGTGTGGGCCCATCCGGACCTGCTGCCGGACTCGTCGGACCTGGACAACCCGGCCGCTTTCCTCGATCGGATCCTCGGCGGCGAAACGACCACGTTCGACGATCCGATCGCACAGCTGCGCGAGACCGAGGCACGCGAGCGTGCCGAGCGGGAGAAGGGCGACTCCGGCGAGTCCACCGATCCCGACGAATCCGCCTGAGCGCGCTTCGACGCTGGTAGATCGCGGTTTCCCCCTGTGGACAACCGGCCTCGGGCACCCGGGCGCGGCCCGGGGTGCCGCAGACTGGCGGGCATGACCACGGCCATGCACCAGCCCGGACCTGCGCTCGATCCTGCCCTCGAAGTGCTCCGTCGCCCGGACGGCTCGGTCCAACTCGGGTGGGGTCCCGATACCGCCGCCGTCCTCTCCCCCGGCGCAGGGCTCGACGCATTCGCCCTGTCGACGGTGCTGAGCCTGCTCGACGGGCGTTCGTCGCGCGCGGAGATTCTGGCCCGCACGGCGCAGGCCGGGCTGGCGGACGATGCCGTCACCGTCCTGCTCGACGAGTTGACCACCGTCGGCGCGGTCCGGGACCCGGGCGGGACCGTACCGGTGGCTCCCCGGGTGCGGGTGCACGGGCGCGGGCCCCTCGCGGATACGCTGGTCACCCAACTGACGGTCTCGGGCACCCGGCTGAGCCGGTCCGCCGCCTACACCGGCGACAGTGACGTCGCTCGATGGGACGTGCAGTGCGTGCTGCTCGCCGACGCACTGGTCCCCGATCCCCGGCTCGTCCGGGAGCTGATGCGGCACCGCGTGCCGCACCTGACCGTGCTGCTGCGCGACGGCCGTGGCATCGTCGGGCCGTTCGTCGTCCCGGGGCGCACGAGCTGTCTGCGCTGCGCGGATCTCACCCGCACCGACCTCGACCCGCACTGGCCGCAGCTCGCGGCTCAACTGTGCGACCGCGTCGGCTGTGCGGAGCCCCCCGTGGTGCTGGCGACCGCGGCTCTCGCCCTCGCCGAGCTCGACGCGATTCTCACGACCGTGGCGCCCGCGACACTGGACCGGACCCTCGAGGTGGACCTGCGCAGTCACCGGCTCGCGTCGCGGCGCTGGTACCGACACCCGGATTGCGGGTGCGCCGGCCCGCCGGCGTGACGCGGGGTCGACCCACGGCGCCCCGCGCCGGGGGGACGGCGTCAGGCATGATGGTGGGCGTGGCCGAAATCCCCCGGAGAAGCAGTTCCCGCACCGCCAAGCTCGCCAGCATCCCCCTCGGGATCGCAGGTCGTGCCGCGGTGGGGTTCGGCCGGCGTCTGGCCGGCGGGGACCGCGAGGAGATCGACGCCGAGCTCGCGGCGAAGGCTGCCGAACAGCTGTTCACGGTGCTCGGTGAGCTCAAGGGCGGAGCCATGAAGGTCGGCCAGGCGCTGAGCGTGATGGAAGCCGCGGTGCCGGAGGAGTTCGCCGAACCGTACCGGGAGGCGCTGACGAAGCTGCAGTCGGCTGCTCCGCCGCTGCCGGCCAAGACGGTCCACCGTGTCCTCGATCAGCAGCTCGGTGCCGGCTGGCGGGAACGGTTCGCCTCGTTCGACGACGTTCCCACCGCGTCGGCGAGCATCGGCCAGGTCCACCGGGCGACGTGGGCGGACGGCCGCGAGGTCGCGGTGAAGGTCCAGTACCCGGGCGCCGACGAGGCGCTGCGCGCCGATCTGCGGACCCTGTCCCGGTTCGCGGGTCTGTTCGCGACGGTGATGCCGGGCACCGACGTGCGCGCGGTGCTCGACGAGCTGACCGCGCGCACCGAGGAGGAGCTCGACTACCGGATCGAGGCCGACAATCAGCGGGCCTTCGCCAAAGTGTTCGGCGACGATCCCCGGTTCGTCGTGCCGCGGGTGGTCGCCAGTTCCCCGAAGGTCTTCGTCACCGAATGGCTCACGGCGACACCGCTGTCCACGATCATCGCGGAGGGTACCCGCGAGCAGCGCAACCGGGCGGGGGCGCTGCTCGCCGAGTTCCACTTCGCCTCCCCGGCACAGGTGGGCCTGCTGCACTGCGACCCCCATCCGGGCAATTTCATGTTGCTCGACGACGGCCGGCTCGGCGTCATCGACTTCGGGGCCACGGCCGCGATGCCGAACGGGTTGCCCCCGGTGCTGGGCCGGATGGTGCGGCTGGCCCTCGAGGAACGTTTCGACGAGCTGACCACACTGCTCTACGAGAACCGGTTCGTCCTGCCGGGCAGGGAGGTCACCGAGCAGGAGATCGCGGACTACCTGCGCCCGTTCACCGACCCGATCCACACGGAGTCCTTCCACTTCACCCGGGCGTGGCTGCAGAAGGCGGCGGGCACCGCCACCGACTTCTCCGGATCCAACTTCCGGACCGCGCGGGCTCTGAACCTGCCGCCGGAGTACGCGAACATCGTCCGCGTACTCCTCGGCTCGGTCGGCATCTGCGCTCAGCTGGACGCGCACGCGCCGTACATGCGAATCCTGTCGGAGTGGCTGCCGGGCTTCACCGACCCGGTGGACTGACGTCCCGGCAGCCCGGTCAGGCGCACACCAGTTCCTTGCGGGGACGCCCCCGCGGGCGCTTGCGGGCGACGACGGCGCCCCGTTCGAAGATCTCGCCGCCCCACACACCCCACGGCTCGGCCCGGTCGAGTGCCGCGGCGAGGCAGTGGGCTCGAATCGGGCACCGGCCGCACAGCGCCTTGGCCCGCTCCAACTCGGTCGGTGATTCGGCGAACCACAGATCCGGATCGTCGCCGCGGCAGGGCAACTCGCGCACGCGCGTCGTTCGGTCGACGTCGAGCGTTGCGGTTTGCACGATGGATGTCTCCTCTGTCTGGTTTCGGATGCGATGAGCGAACCGGGCAGAAGACGAAGAAGGCCACGGTCCGCTGGGCGGTGTCCGTGGCCGGAAGGCGAATCGAAGATTACCGGGGCTGACCTCGGTGGCTTCGGGACACGGACGAAAGGGCGGCTGCTCGCACGCGGGCGACGCGCGGAGTGCACGCACCGGCGGCGACGGGGGCGCCGGCGACGGGGACGGCGACCACCACTGCAGCTGCATCGAAGCCGAGCATCGGGGCCACCTCCTGACGTCGTCCGCGCACGGGCCTTTCCCGTGACATCGACCTCCAGCCTAGAAACTCGGCCGTCGATCGCACAACCCATTTTCTACCTGCGGTTTTGCCGCATCCGCGGAGCCGCTAGAGATCGAGGGTGTCGGAGGCGCGTTCACCACGCACGACAGCGAGCACGTCCGCTCCGAACTGCTCGAGCTTCTTCGCCCCGATACCGGGGATGGCGACGAGGGCGCGGTCGTCGCCCGGCTGCTGCTCGGCGATGGCGATGAGCGTGTTGTCGCTGAACACCACGTAGGCGGGGACCTTCATCTCCTTGGACCGTTCCCGGCGCCAGTCCTTCAATGCCACCAGCAGCGATTCGTCCAGGTTCGACGGGCAACCCTCGCAGCGTCCGAGCATGGTCGCGGACGATCCCATGAGGGGCTTGCCGCACACGCGGCACTGCGGCCGCTTACGCTTCGGCGACGGGGGAGCCGCAATCCGTGACGCCGGCGAATCGTCGGGGATCAGACCGTGCAGGAACCGTGATCGCCGCCGCGACCGGCGACCGCCCTCGGTGCGCGAAAGCGCCCACGACAGGTGCAGGTGCACGCGCGCGCGGGTGACGCCGACATACAGCAGCCGGCGCTCCTCCTCGATGCCTGCCTCGTCGGGCGGTGTCGAACTGTCACCGACGACGTGCACGATGGGCAGGGTCCCGTCGGTGAGACCGACGAGGAAGACCGCGTCCCATTCCAGGCCCTTGGCCGCGTGCAGCGACGCGAGTGTCACGCCCTGCACCGTCGGAGGGTGCCGTGCCTCCGCCCGCGCCGCGAGGTCGCGCAACAGTCCGTCGAGATCGAGGTCGGGCTCGTGCCCGAGGAGTTCCTCGGTGAGCTGCACGAGCGCCCGCAGCGATTCCCAGCGTTCGCGGGCCTGCGCACCGGCAGGTTCGGTCTCGCTCAGCCCGAGCGGGGCGAGCACCGCTCGCACCAGCGTGACCAGGGCGGCGCCGCGATCGGCGCCCTCGGGCAGGTCGTCTCGGGCCTGCGCCTGCCGCAGCGCCCCGACCGCTTGCCGCACCTCCGCCCGGGTGAAGAAGCCCTCGCCGCCGCGGACCTGGTACGGGATACCGGCTTCGGTGAACGCGTGTTCGTAGGCCTCCGACTGCGCGTTGATGCGGTAGAGCACGGCGATCTCGGCGGCCGGTACCCCCGAACCCAGCAGCTTGGCGATCGCCTTGGCGACGGCCTGCGCCTCGGCGGGCTCGTCGTCGTATTCGGCGAACGCCGGCTCCGGTCCGGGCGGGCGCTGGCCGACGAGCTGGAGCCGGGTCCCGGCGATGCGGCCGCGCGCCGCGCCGATGACCTGGTTGGCGAGGGCCACGACCTGCGGGGTGGACCGGTAGTCACGTTCGAGCCGGACCACCGTCGCGTCCGGGAACCGGCGGGAGAAGTCGAGCAGGTACTGCGGGGTGGCACCGGTGAACGAGTAGATCGTCTGGTTCGCGTCGCCGACGACGGTGAGGTCGTCGCGGTCGCCGAGCCACGCGTCGAGCACCCGCTGCTGCAGGGGCGTGACGTCCTGGTACTCGTCGACGACGAAACAGCGGTAGCGGTCGCGGAACTCCTCGGCGACGGCGCTGTGCTCCTCGAGCGCGGCGGCCGTGTGCAGCAGCAGGTCGTCGAAGTCGAGGTAGATGCCGTCGTCGCGCACCTTGAGCGACTCGTAGCCGGCGTAGACGGCAGCGACCCGCGCGGCGTCGGCGGGGGGCTCACGCCGGGCGCGGGCCACCACGGCCGGATAGTCCTCCGGCGCGACGAGCGATCCTTTCGCCCACTCGATCTCCGAGAGCAGGTCGCGCACGGTGTCCGTGTCGGTGGCGAACCCGGCCCGGTGCGCGGCCTGGGAGACGACCGCGAACTTGCGGTCGAGCAGCTGCCACGGCGTGTCGCCGACCACCTGCGGCCAGAAGTAACGCAGCTGCCGCAGCGCGGCGGCATGGAAGGTGCGCGCCTGCACCTGCGGACCCGTACCGCCCACGCCGAGTTCGCGCAGGCGGCCGCGCATCTCTCCGGCGGCGCGCGCGGTGAACGTGACAGCGAGGACCTGGCCCGCCGCGACGTGTCCGTGGGACACCAGGTGCGCGATGCGGCGGGTGATGGTCCGGGTCTTTCCGGTACCTGCGCCGGCGAGGACACACACCGGGCCCCGCGGCGCGAGGACCGCCGCGGCCTGCTGGGGATCGAGTCCCTCCACCGATGTCTCTGCGCGCATGGGCTCCATCATGGCAGGACGGGGTGACAGGCATCCGGCCCACACCGACTGTGGCGGAGAACACATTTGACCGCAGGACGGAACAGCGGACAGACGGTGGTTGTTGTGCGCACCGTGACTACGACCGACGCTCCCGCCCTGACGCTCTACACCACCGACTGGTGCGGCTACTGCCGTCGCCTCAAGCGCCAGCTCGACGAGCACGGCATCGGCTACGCCGAGATCGACATCGAAGCCGACCCGTCGGCCGCCGAGTTCGTCGGCAGCGTCAACAACGGAAACCACGTCGTTCCCACCGTGCAGTTCGCCGACGGCAGCACCGCGACCAATCCCCCGCTGTCCGCGGTCAAGCAGGCGCTCGGCCTCTAGCGGACGGCACCGCATCCGCCGGGGGCACCGAGGACCTCAGGTGGTGTATCCCGGCGGGGCCGGCACGGCATGTTCGGCCGCCCGGCTGACCTTCTCCCATGCCGCCCAGTCCCGGATGCGGTCCTGCGCGAGTCCGACCGCGGCGTCGTAGACGACGCTGCCGAGGATCAACCGTCTCGGTGGATCGTCGCTGTCCACGACTGCCCGGACCGCAGCCGCGGCGAGCGCCGGCTCGCTGTCGACGCCGTCGGCGTCCGACGTCGCCGCCAGCTCGGCGCGCAGCGCCGCATAGTCGTCGAGCGGCGCAGTGGCGGGCATGTCCTTGTACAGGTCCGTCCAGTATCCGCCGGGTTCGACGATCGTCACGGCGACCCCGAAGTGTGCGGCCTCCGCAGCGACCGCCTCGCTCAGTCCCTCCAGTGCGAACTTGCTCGCGCTGTACAACCCGGTGGTGGGAAATGCCGCGATCCCCGCAACACTGGAGATCTGCAGCAGCCGGCCCGGTGGACGTCGGCGCAGCGCCGGCAACACCGCCTGCGTGACCCACAGCGCTCCGAAGAAGTTGGTCTCCATCTGGGCGCGTGCCTGCTCCTCTGTGAACTCCTCGACGAAGCCGGTCCACATCGTCCCGGCGTTGTTGACGACGACATCGAGGCGACCGAAGTGGTCGACGACCCGCTCGACCGCCGCGAACACCGCCGACCGGTCGGTCACGTCGACGTCGACGGTGAGTACCCGCTCGTCGTCCCGGTACTCGGGCGCTGCGGTCGCGGTGCGGGCGAGGGCGGCCACCCGGTCTCCCGCGGCGAGCGCCTCCCGGGTGAACGCTCGGCCCAGCCCGCGGCTCGCCCCCGTGACCAGCCATATCCGCTGCTCGACCATGTCGGCACCTCCTCGAATACTAGACGAGACGGATCGTCTCGCCGTGCCAGTATGGGACCACCGCCCCTCTCAGTCAAGACGGTCCGTCTCGTCTCGGTTTGGCCTATGCTGTGTTCCATGCCTCCGAGAATCACCCGCCGCAGCGACGCCGCCCGGACAGCGATCCTGACCGCCGCGGTGGAGTTGGTCGGTGAGGTGGGCTACGGCAAGTCGAGCATCGAGGCGATCGCTGCCCGAGCCGGCGTCGGGAAACAAACCATCTACCGGTGGTGGCCGTCGAAGGGATCGGTGCTGCTCGACGCCTACCTCGACGCAAACGTGGGCGGCGAACCGGAGGACCCGCAGGGCCTACCGAACACGGGCGATCTCGTCGCCGACATCAAGGCGGTGCTGCGCGCCACCGTCGACGAACTGAACGATCCCCGGTTCGAACGGCCGTTGCGCGCGCTGACCGTCGCCGTCCTCGAGGACGAGTCCCTGGCCGCCGAATACTCCCGTCGCCTCGACGAGCCGACGCGGCGGTTGAAGAAGGAGCGGCTGTGCGCGGCGCAGCGACAGGGTCAGCTGTCCCCCGAAGTGGATCTCGACGCCGTCGTCGACACCCTCTTCGCCCCCGTCGCCCAGCGCTGGCTGCTGCGCTCCGGTCCGCTGACCTACGAGTACACCGATCACCTCGTCGAGACCGTGCTCACCGGTCTGCTGTGGCCCCGGTCCTGACCGGTTCAGCTCCCCCGGACCCAGCCCTCCAGCATGCCCCGAGCGATCGAGATCGATCCGGGCAGCAACAACGGGGCGTCGGCCGGGGAGGCCCAGTCTCCGAGCGCCAGCGCGGCCCGCACCTCGTCGCGGGTGAACCAGCGGGCCTCGGCGATCTCGCCGTCGAGGAAGGCCAGCGGACGGTCCGGATCGGCGACGGCCGAGAACCCGATCATCACCGAGCGCGGGAACGGCCACGGCTGGCTACCGAGATATCGCACTTCGCGCACGTCGACGCCGACCTCCTCGCGGATCTCCCGCACGACGCAGGACTCGAGCGACTCCCCCGCCTCGACGAACCCGGCGAGCACGGAGAACCGTCGCTCCGGCCACACCGGCTGTCGCGCCAGCAGGACCCGGTCCGCGCCGTCGTGCACGAGACAGATGATCGCCGGGTCGGTCCGCGGGAACTCCTCGTGACCGGTGCTGGTACTGATCCTCGACCAGCCGGACAGGGTCGGCTCGGTCGGCGCTCCGTCCAGCGAACTGAAACCCGCGCTGTCGTGCCAATTGAGCAGGGCCACCGCGGTCACCATCAGACCCGCGTCGGCGTCGTCGAGCCGCTCCCCCACCCGGCGCAGATCGGCGACCGTTCCGGTCTGCGCGAGCACCCGGATCGCCCACACGTGCCGGTCGCCGCGCACACCGAGGAACACCGCGCCCGGAACCGGCTCGGGTCCCAGCTCCACCGCCGCGGCGAACACCAGTGCGTCGCCGTCCACCGGCACCTGCCCGTGACGATCGACCCGTAGCAGAAGGGCCTGCGACCAACCGTCGTGCAGGGCCGCGGCGTCGCCCCGCAGCTCCTCGGCGCGGTCGACGACCGCGCGGGAGAGCAGGGGGGTGTCGGACAGCTGGAAACGGCTCACGCCTGCACCCTAGCGGCGGCGCGGGCTCAGCCCGACACCCGCCGGATGTAGAGCAGCTTGTCGTCCGCCTCCACGGCGTCGACCTCGGGGGACCCCACGCGCAGCAGGCGACCGTCGCGCACGACGCCGAGCACGATGTCGGACAGGTGCCGGGGCGAGCCGCCCACTTCGTTCGGCTCGACGTCCCGTTCGGCGATCGCGAATCCCGCCTCCGGGGTGAGCAGATCCTCGATCATCTCCACGACGCTCGGGGTCGTGGTGGCGATGCCGAGCAACCGGCCCGCGGTCTCCGACGAGATGACCACCGAGTCCGCGCCGGATTGGCGCAGCAGATGCGTGTTCTCCGATTCGCGGATGGCCGCGACGATCTTTGCCCTCGGAGCGATCTCGCGCGCGCTGAGCGTGACGAGCACCGCGGTGTCGTCCCGGTTGGCGGCGACGATGATCGCTGCTGCGTGCTGAACCCCGGCCAGGCGCAGCACATCCGATTTCGTCGCCGAACCCTGCACGGTCACCAGGCCCTGTCCCGCGGCGGTTTCGAGCACCACCGGATCCGTGTCGACGACGACGATCTCCGAGGGCGGAACCCCGTCGCCCAGCATCGCATCCACCGCGGTGCGGCCCTTGGTGCCGTATCCGACGACGACGGTGTGATTACGCACGCGGCGCCTCCAACGCTGAATCTTGAACGCCTGGCGCGAACTCTCGGTCAGCGCCGAGAGCGTCGTACCGACCAGGACGATGAGGAAGAAAATCCGGAGCGGCGTGACGACCAGGACATTGATCAGTCTCGCCTCGGGGGTGAACGGGGTGATGTCGCCGTACCCGGTGGTCGACAGCGAGACGGTTGCATAGTAGATGCAGTCCAGCAGCGACAGCGGGTCACCCTGGGCGTCGCGATAGCCGTCCCGGTCCAGGTAGACCACCAGCACGGCGAACATCAATGCCGCCACCGCATATCCGACGCGACGGGTGATGGCCCGGCTCGGACTCGTCTGCAACTGCGGCACCCGCAGGATGCCCACCAGCGCGAAGTCCGGGCGCTCGGTGAGCACGTCGGAACGGCTGAAGCGGCCGCGTAACCTACCCGGCATGGCGGCACTCCCGCGGTGTTCTCTGCTCCGGCGACACGGTCACCGACGTTCTCGTTGCTGACATCGGCTCGCAGCCTACGCGTCGGCCGCTAGTGTGGCGCGCATGTCCACCCACCCGTCCCAGCGCGCGGCGCTGCGGCTGTCCGCGCTCCTCCTCGGCGCGGGCGCGGCGCATTTCGCCTCCCCTCGCCCCTTCGACCGGATCGTGCCGACGGCGCTGCCGGGCTCGCCGCGCACGTACACGTACGCATCCGGGATCGCCGAGCTGACCGTGGGGACGGCACTTGCGATTCCGCGGACCCGCCGGCTCGGCGGGACGTTGGCCGCGGCGCTGCTGATCGCGGTGTTCCCGGCCAACGTGCAGATGGCCGTGACGTGGCTGCGGAGTGAGCGGCTCTCCCCGGCCGCGAAGGCGGTCGCGGTGGCCCGGCTGCCCCTGCAACTACCCCTGATCTCCCAGGCGCTCACGGCCCGGCGCAACGCCCCGCGCCGCTGACGCCGGTCGCTCTCGTTCGCCGGCCGACGGACGGTCCGCGCCGGCACTGCGCACCAGCCGGTCCAGCCGTTCGGCTCCGGGCAGGTCCTCGGGTGCGATGGTCCGTCCCGTGCGCACGTAGTGGAAGGCGGCCCGGACCTTGCCGAGCGGCGGCTCGGCCGGCCGGCCGGTCGCGCGGAACGTGCGGGCTGCCATCAGCTGCGCCCAGGCCAGGCGGTACGCGGCCAGCTGCATCGCCACCGCCTCGAGCCGGTCCTCGTCGGGCTCGGCACCGGTCTTCCAGTCGATGACCGTCCAGCCGCCGTCCGGATCCTCGAACACCGCGTCGATCCGGCCGCGGATCACCACCCCGGCCAGCGAGGTCTCGAACGGGACCTCCACCTCCACCGGGTTGCGCTGGGCCCACTGCGACCGCAGGAATGCCTCTTGGAGCCGGTCGAGTTCGGTTTCGTCGCCGCCGGCGTCGTCCGCGCCGGGCAGCTCGTCGAGATCGAGCAGCCGTGTGGCGCCGTACCGGCGTTCGAGCCAGGCATGGAAAGCCGTGCCGCGCCGCGCGAGCGGGTTCGGCCGGAACGGCAAGGGGCGGCGCAGTCGCGCGGCCAGCGCGGCCGGGTCCGCAGCCAGATCCACCAACTGGCTGACCGACATCTGCGCGGGCAACGTCACCTCGGCACGCTGCTCGGCACGACGGGCCCGTTCGGCGAGGAGCGCGTCGACGTCCGCGGCCCAGTCGTCGGGGTCGTCGTCCGGGTTCGCCGGAGGCGCGGGTTCGGGCTCCTCGAGTGCCGCGAGGACCAGGGCCGCGCCCTGCTCGACGAAGGGGCGCCGGAGCCCGAGGGGATCGCGGGGCCACACGGCCGTGTGCGGATCCGCGGTCATCGGGTTCTCGGTGCCGGCCTCCGGCGCCGGGGCCCAGATCTCGACGCGACCGAGTCCGGGTCGCTCCGCCACCAGCTCGTGCAGTTCGGACAGGAACGGGGACGGTCCCTTCGGCTCCGTTCCGGACTCGGCCCAGTGATGGCCGGAGACGAACAGGGCTCGTTCCGTGCGGGTGAGCGCGACGTAGAACAGACGCCGGTCCTCGTCCATCTTCCGGTGCTTGAGGGCGTCCTTGTGCGTGTCGATGCGGTCCTCGAGCGACCTGCGGTCGTAGACGTCCTCGAGATCGAGGACGGGGACACCTTCGCTGTTCTCGTCCGGCAGTGCCCGGTCGCCACGTAGCGACGGCGGCAGTTCCCCGAGGGCGCCGAGCCAGGTGCTGCCCGCCGTCGACGAGGGGAACACCCCCGCCGTCAGGTGCGGAACCGCCACCACCTCCCATTCGAGGCCCTTGGCCGAGTGCACGGTGAGCACCTGCACCCGCTCGGTGGCGACCTGCACCTCGCCCGGGGCGAGTCCGCCCTCGATCTCCTCCGCCGCGGAGAGATAGGCGAGCAGGCCGGTCAACGTCGCCGAACCGCGGCTCGCGTACCCGGCGACCACGTCGGCGAAGGCGTCGAGGTTCTCCCGGCCGACTCCGCCGTCGCTGCCGGCCCTGGCCTGCGCCTCGATGCCGATGCCCAGGACCCGTTCCACCTCCGCGACGAGTTCCGTCAGCGGCTGGCCCAGCCGCTCCCGCAGGGACGCCAGTTCCTTGCCGAGCGCGACGATGCGCGCGTACCCGAACTCCGAATAGCGGTGCGGTGGACCGGGATCGGAGAGTGCGTCGGCGATCCCCGCCTGCTCGGACTGCTCGCCCGGCAGGGCGCTGTCGAGCGCCTCGGCCAGGGCGGCCGAGTCGGTGACCGAGCCGCCGACGCCGAACCGGCCCCCGATGGCGAGTTCACCGGCCCGTCGCCAGAGCGCCTGCAGGTCGGCGGCGCCGAGCTGCCAGCGGGCCCCGGTCAACACCCGCACGGCCGCGCTGCCAGCCGTCGGGTCCGCGGCCAGCCGCAGCATGGCGATCACGTCCGCGACCTCGGGGGTGTGCAACAGGCCGCCGAGACCGACGACTTCGACGGGCAGCCCGCGGGCGCGCAGTGCCTCGGCGATCGGTGCGGCGTCGGCGTTGCGGCGCACCAGCACCGCCGCGGTGGGCGGCGGCGCCTCGGACTCCCGGGCGGCCGCGTACTCGGCGGCGATCCGCTCCGCCACCCATTCCCGTTCGGCCTCGACGTCGGTGTGCAGGGCGAGCCGGACGTCACCGGTGACCGGCTCGGGCTTGGCGCGCAGCATGCTCACCTGGACACCCTTGTGCCGCAACGGCTCCGACGCCGAGTTCGCCAGCTCCAGGGCCTCGGGGGGGTTGCGCCAGCTGGTGAGCAGCTCGAGCCGCGGTGCGGGGCTGCCGTCCGCCAGCGGAAAGTCCGTCGAGAACCGGGGCAGATTCGCCGCGGACGCGCCACGCCATCCGTAGATCGACTGCATCGGGTCGCCCACCGCGGTCACGGCGGGCATGGGGTCCTCGGTCCTGCCGGACGGCGAACCGCCGAACAGCGACGACAGCAGGACGCGCTGGGCGTGGCCGGTGTCCTGGTACTCGTCGAGCAGCACCACGCGGAACCGGGCCCGCTCGGCACGGCCCACCTCCGGGTGGTCGCGCGCCATCCGGGCCGCGAGCGACATCTGGCTGCCGAAGTCCAGCGCGCCCTCGCGGCGCAGCGTCTGCGCCAACCGCTCGACCAGGGGCAGCAGTTCGATCCGCGACTGCTGCACGTCGAGAATGTTCAGCAGGGTCTTCGCCGGGCCCCCACGTTGCTTGGGGCCCGCGGGCAGCGTGTGCACGAGTTTGTCCAGCTCGGTGTGCGCGACGCGCAGGTCGTCCGGCTCGACGAGGTGCTCGGCGAGCTGTCCCGCCAGCGCCAGCACGCACTCGGTGACCGACGCGGGATTGCGGTCGGTGTCGAGGTCGCCGTCCCAGGCGCTGACCACGCGATACGCGAGTTGCCACAGTTCGGTCTCGGACAGCAGCGTCGCCGACGGTTCGATGGGCAACAGCAGCCCGTGCTCACCGAGCAGTCGCCCGGCGTACGAGTGATAGGTGCCCACCTCCGGCTCCCCGGCGAGAATGCGGGCCCGTAGCCCGCCGGTGGGGTCGAGGTCGCGCACCAGCGGCGAACCGGCGAGCTTCGCGAGCCGCCGGCGGATCCGGGTGGTGAGCTGCTGGGCGGCCTTGCGCGTGAATGTCAGGCCCAGCACCTGTTCCGGGTCGACGAAACCGTTCGCGACGAGCCAGACGACCCGCGCCGCCATCGTCTCGGTCTTGCCGGCCCCGGCGCCGGCGACGACGAGCGTGGGCCGCAGCGGCGCCTCGATCACCGCGGCCTGCTCGTCGGTCGGCGGGAACTGCCCGAGCGCGGCTGCCAACTCGGCCGCGGTCACCGTCGGTGGTGTCACTGTCCCGTCACCTGCCTGCCCTCGTCGTGCGCCGGGCAGCTCGACAGGACCGGGCAGTGCCGGCACCCGTCGTTGACCCGGGCCAGGAACTGCGGTCCCCGGGTGGCCGCGGCTGCTTCGTGGATCACGTCACGCCAACGGTCGAGCGTCTCGGCGTCCAGCGGAGGCTGCACCCGCTGGGTGGCGCCCTCCTTGTTGTGAGGTTTGGCGACGAACACCAACCGTGCCCCGCCGGGTTCGGCGGCGGGCTGCCCGTCGATCGCGCCGGCCGCGGCGGCGACCTGGTAGGCCGCCAGCTGCGCGTGCTCCTGCGCCGCTTCCTTGGTGACGGGATGGCGCGCGGTCTTGACGTCGATGATCACCGGCCGCCCCTCGGGGTCCCGCTCGAGCCGGTCGATCCGGCCACGCAACCGCACCCGCGGCTCGTCGTCGGTCCGGGGTTCGAGGATGCCGTCGACGGCGATCTCGACACCGACCTCGGTGAGCTCGCCACGGGTACCGCGCAGCCACGCCGAGAACGTGTCCAGCATGGCGCGGGTGCGCTCGAGCTCGCGACGGGCGTACCACTGCGAGCCGAGATCGACCGAGTCCCAAGCCCGTTCGAGCGCCCGCTCCACCTGGTCCGGCGGGATCCGTCCGGCGAGCGCCTGGACCAGCGTGTGCACCAGGCTCCCCGCGACAGCGTGGGTGTTGTCGCCCTCGGAGCCACCGTGCCGCTCGAACATCCACCGCAGCGGGCACGTGGTGAGCTGTTCGACCGTCGACGGCGACAGCGGCACCGCGTCGGCCCCGGGGTCCCACAGTTCCTGCTGCGTGCTGGGTTCGGCGGTGCCGTACCACTGGTCCGGATGTGCGCCGCGCACCCGGGCCCGGGCGAGCCGCGCGAGCTGTGCCGCTGCCCGGCGTTGCCGCTGAGGGTCGTCGCGGGCCACCACGGGATCGCACACGACGCTGCGCAGCTCGGCGACGAGGGTGGGCAGCGCGAGCACGCGGGTGCGGATCTCCTCCGGCAGTACCGAGACGTCCTCCCCCGGCTCGTCGACCTCGTCGTCCGAGGCCGCGCCCACCAACTCGTCGACGAACCGGGACCGCACCATGTCGGTGTCGCCGCCGACCGATTCCACGGCGGTGACGAGGAGGGTGCGCCGCGCGCGACTGCACGCGACGAGGAACAGGCGGCGCTCGTCGGCCAGCAGCGGGGCGGTGCGGGAGAGCCGCGTCGTGCCGTCGCCACCGTCGTCGGCCCCGGAGACCGCGTCGATCAGCGTCTCGATCCCGAGCAGGGTGCCGCGGGCCCGCAGGCTCGGCCAAAGGCCCTCCTGCACGCCTGCGACCGCCACGACGTCCCACTCGCGGCCGGCCGCCGAGTGCGCACTGACGACGGTCACCGCCTCTGCCTGCGCGACGAGGCGGGCGCGGACGGAACCCGGGATCTCCTGCTCGGTGAGGTAGTCGACGAATCCGGCGAGCTGGGCGCGCGGCAGCCGGTCGACGTAGTCGGCGGCGGCGTCGAACAGCGCCACGATGCCGTCGAGGTCGCGATCCGCCTGCGCGCCGACGGGTCCACCGCGTTCGGATGCCGCGGACCACTTGCGTTCGAGGCCGGTGGCCTGCCACGCCTCCCACAGCACGTCCTCGATCCCGCCGCCGCGGCGCGCGGCCTCCCGTGCCTTGCGCAGCACGGACTGCGCCTTCTTCAGCGGCGCCGCCTCGACGTCGGTGAGGCCGTGCACGAGCCGTTCGGCGTCCTCGCTCTCGTCGTCGACGAGCAGCAGCCGCAGCAGTTCGGCCGAGTCACGGTCGCCCCCGGCGGCGAGTTCGACCCGGCGCAGGCCCCGGCGCAGGCGGCGCAGCGCGACCGGTTCGGCTCCGCCGACGGGACCGGACAGCAGGGCGAGCGCCTCCTCACCACCGAACGGCAGCCCGGACAGCGCCCGCAGCACGAGCAGCAGCCCGGCGACCCCGTGCTGGCGGGCCAGCGGAAGCTCGGATGCAGCTGTGGTCACCGGCACCCCGGCGGCCAGCAGGGCCCGCCGCAGCGGAGCGAGCGAACGCGGCACCGACCGCACCACGACGGCCATGCGGGACCACGGCACCCCGTCGACGAGGTGGGCGCGGCGCAGCGTGTCTGCGACGAGCGCGGCCTCCTTCGCCGGCGTCGGCAGCACCCGGACCCGCACGGTTCCCGGATCGTCCGAGGGGACGGCGGGTGCGCCGCGGTGCGGCGGGAGACCGGAGAGCCGCCGGGTGATCCGGCCGACGAGTTCTGCCACCTCCGGGGCGGCGCGATGGTTGGTTCCGAGCACCACGCGGCGGCTCGGGTCGTCGTCGGCGAGCGAGGCGAGAAAGGCCGGGTCGGCACCGCGGAAGGTGAAGACCGCCTGGTCCGGGTCACCGGCGATGGTGGTGGTGCGGGTGCCGAGGCCGACGACGCGCACCAACTGCGCGGCCTGCGGATCGAGATGTTGCGCGTCGTCGACGAGCAGGTGCCGGATCCGGGAGCGTTCCCGCGCGAGCAGGTCCGGATCGGTGACGAATGCGGCGAGGGCGGCACCGACGAGTTCGGCGGCGTCGAGGGCGGGCGCGGTGGCCTCGGGGGCCTCCATGCCCACGGCACCGCGCAGCAGCATGATCTGCTCGTACCGGGCGGCGAACTCGCCGACGGCGACCCATTCCGGTCGCGATCGCTGCTGCCCGAGCTCGATCAGGTCCTCCGGGCCGAGACCGCGTTCGTTGGCGCGCAACATCAGGTCCCGCAGCTCCACTGCGAATCCGGTCATGCCGAGCGCGGGCCGCAGCCGCTCGGGCCACATTCCTGCGCCGTCGTCGAGATCTCCGCGCAACAACTCGCGCAGGACGGCGTCCTGCTCGGCTCCGGTGATCAGGCGCGGCGGCGGGTTGCCGTGTGTGGACGCCTGCAGCCGCAGCACCGCGAACGCGTACGAGTGGACGGTGCGCACCAGTGGCTCCCGCGTGGCGCGGGGACCGCCGCCAGCCACCCCCGCGCGGAGCAACCCGGCGGTGATCGCCTCGCGGACCTCGGTGGCGGCGCGTCGCGAATGGGTGAGCACCAGCACCGATTCCGGGTCGGCGCCGGCGACGATCCGGGCGACGGCCAGGTCCACGAGCAGCGCCGTCTTTCCCGTCCCGGGACCGCCCAGCACCTGCCACGGCCGCCACTGCGGCAGGGGCGGCGAGTCCGCGAACAGCCGCTGCACGTCCTCGGGCCATCGGCGCTGCGGGGGTGCCTCGTCCGGCCTCGGCACCAGACGCACCTCGACCTGCTGCGGCCGGGCGTCGGGGCGAAGGTCGGCGTCGGTCATGCGGCCATTCCAGCAGACGGGTCCGACACGCCGCGAGCGGCGAAGACGGCACCGCCGCGAGCGGCGAAGACGGCACCGCCGCGAGCGGCGAAGACGGCACCGCCGCGAGCGGCGAAGACGGCACAACCGCGAGCGGCGACCATGAAACCGACCGCGAGCGGCGAGTCAGCCGGGCAGCGGAACGTTCTGCAGCCGGACCTGACCGCGCGCCAGGGTCCTGCCGCTCTCGGTGCCGGTGACGGTGACGAGCCACAGCTGCTGGACGCGGCCCTGCTGAAGTGGTTCGGCGACGACGTCGACGCGCTCACCCGTGCTCGAGCGCAGGAAGTCGGTGCTGTTGTGGACCCCGACCGCGAACTGGCCGCGGTCCTGGACAGCGGCGCTGGCTCCGGCGCTGGCCGCGGATTCGACGGCGGTGGTGTAGACACCGCCGTGCACGACGCCCCACGGGGTGTGATGGTCCCGCCCCAGATCGATGTGCCCGGTGACCCGGGTGCCGGAGACCTCGTCGAGCACGAGGCCCGCGGCCTGCAGGAAGGCGCTGTCGCTGGGGAGATCGGTACCGGTGGTGTCCATGGCGCCACGCTAACTTCTGAAATTGCAGTGAGCAAGGGGCTAGCCTCGGGGCATGCGCTGGTTGGAGACGGACACGACGAACTGTTCCGTGCAGCGGACATTGGACGTGATCGGCGAGAAGTGGACCCTGCTCGTCCTGCGGGAGGCGTTCAACGGCGTGCGCCGGTTCGACGACATGCGGCGGCACATCGGGATGTCCGAGCCGATCCTGGCCGACCGCCTGCGCAAACTGGTGGCGGCGGGAATCCTGCGCCCGGCGCCGTACCGGGAGGCCGGACACCGCACCCGCAACGAGTACCGGCTCACCGACAAGGGCATGGACCTCTTCCCCGTCCTGGTCGCACTTCTCCAGTGGGGCGACCGCTACTGCGCCGACGAGGACGGACCCCCCGTGGTGGTTCGTGACCGGGTGAGCGGCCGCCCCGTCGCCGCGGTGGTCGTTCCCGCCGGCACGGCCGGTCTGACCGCCCGCGAGACCGAATCCACCCCCGGTCCGGGAGCCCGGCCCGTCCCTGCCGATCGGCCGACACGGCCGCACCGGTCCCGTGCGAGCGCATCGGCTGCCCCTGGAGCCGGCCGCGGCCCTGACACAATCGACGGGTGAACGAACTGCACACCCACCTGTTCGGTCCCGTCGACGGTCCGCAGCTGCTCGCCCTGCACGGCCTCACCGGTCACGGCCGGCGCTGGGAGCACCTCGCGTCGCAGCACCTCCCCCATGCACGGGTGCTCGCGCCGGACCTGCGCGGACACGGCCGCTCCCCGTGGACGCCGCCGTGGAACTTCGAGACACACGTACGGGACCTGCTCACCGTCCTCGACGCCCACGCCTCGGGTCCGGTGCTGGTGGTCGGCCATTCGTTCGGCGGTGCCCTGGCCGTGCATCTGGCCGCGGCTGCGCCCGAGCGGGTGCGCGGTCTGGTGCTGCTGGATCCGGCGATCGGGCTGCCGCCGGAACGCATGCTCGAGATCGCGGAGCTGACGGTGCAGCACCCCGACTACACGGACGCGGCCGAGGCCCGTGCCGACAAGACGAACGGTTCCTGGGGTGAGGTCGATCCCGCGCTGCTCGACGCCGAACTCGCCGAGCACCTGGTCACCCTCGATTCCGGCCGGGTCAACTGGCGGCTGTGCGTTCCCGCGCTCGTGGCGTCGTGGAGCGAGCTGGCACGCGAGTTCGTCCTGCCCCCGGCCCACCTGCCCACGATCGTCGCGCGGGCCGCGAAGGTGCAGCCGCCGTACGTCACCGACGAGTTCCGGGCCGCCCTCGCCGACCGGCTCGGCACGAACCTCACGACACTCGACCTCGACTGCGACCACATGATCGAACAGGCACGACCGCAGGAGACGGCGGCCCTCGTCCGGAAGCTGCTGTAGGTGCCGGCGACGAGCGAGGCCGACGTCGAACGCGTCCGGGAACTGGTCGCGGCGGTCCCCGAAGGCCGCGTGACCACCTACGGCGACGTCGCGGCGGCGGCCGGACTGTCCAGCCCGCGCACCGTGGGCTGGATCATGCGGACCGACAGCGCGGACCTGCCGTGGCACCGGGTGGTCCCGGCCTCCGGGAGGCCCGCCGCGCACCTGGCCCACCGGCAGCTCGCCAGGCTGGGCCGGGAGGGAGTGCCGATCCGCGACGGCCGGGTCGATCTCGCGGCGGCGCGACACCGGTTCTGAACCGGCTCACACCTGGTGCCGCTGCACGCGGCTCCAGGACGGCCGCGCCGAGCCCGGCCGGCACGTCGACCGCGGCGAGTAGGTCCGCGACCGCTTGGGTGAACGGCCGGCGCTGATGGTCGTCGAACGCACGACCGGCGCCGAATCGGGTGCCCGGCGGCAGGACGAGTCCTGCCGTTCCGTCGCGGCGACGAGACGGGTGGAGCCGAGGCCGTCCCGCAGCCGGCAGCACAGCGACACCCCCGCGGGCGGTGCGAACCGCGCCGCCCGGGCAGGCACCGCAGCAGGACCTCCCGCACGCGTGCACCGGCCGCCGCGCACCCCGCCGACGCGGGGGCCGGTGTGGGATCGGCGGGCCGCCGCGCAGTCGTCACACGCCGGACTGACCCGGCCCGGCACGCCGCGCCGGCCGGCGTCGGGCAGCATGACCTCATGAGTTCGCTGACCGACGTGGAGGCCGTCATCGTCGCGGGTGGGCGCGCGACCCGCATGGGCGGTGTCGACAAGCCCGCGCTCGTCGTCGGGGGACGGCGACTGCTCGACATCGCCTTGACCGCGGTGGGCGGGTGCCGGCGGATCGCCGTCGTCGGACCACGACGCGACGATCTCGACCCCGCGGTGATTCAGGTACAGGAAGAGCCCGCCGGGGCCGGGCCGGTTGCCGCGCTCGCCGCCGCGGGCGTCCACGAGCCGGTGGTGCTGACCCTCGCCGCGGACCTGCCGTTCCTCACCGCGGACACGGTCGCCGCACTCGTCGAGGCCCTGCGCGGAGCCCCGGGATCCGACGCGGCGTTCGCGGTCGACGACTCGGGGCGGATCCAGTTCCTGCTCGCCGCGTGGCGTGGTCCCGCGCTCGCCGGCCACCTCGCCGCGCTGGGGGCGGATCCGGCCAATCAACCGATGAAGGCCCTGCTGCCGGAGCGATACGTCACGGTCCCGGTGGCGGGGACCGCGGACTGCGACACACCGCAGGAGCTCGCGCAGGCCCGGGCCGCCCGTTCCGGGCTGATCGCGGCCGACCCCGAGGCCGCGCGCGCGGCGCTCCGGAAGTCGCTGCCGCGGTTGCCGGTCCGCACCCGCGCGCCGCACGAGGCGGAGGGCGCCACCCTCGCCGCACCGCTCGTCGCCGCCGAGGCGCTGCCGAGAGCCGCGGTGTCGGCGATGGACGGATACGCCGTCGCCGGCGACGGACCGTGGCTGCTGCGCGCCGAGGTCCACCGGGCCGGCGCGACCGAGCCGTTCACCCTGCAGAACGGCCAGGCGGCGCGCATCGCCACCGGCGCCTACCTGCCGCCCGGCGCGACGACGGTCGTGCGCGACGAACACGTCGAGGTGACCGACGGCACCGTCACCCGGATACCCGATGCCCCGGTGCGCGACGACGCGCGCCGTCGCGGGGAGGACTGGGCGCCCGGCGTCGAACTCGCCGCGGCGGGCGTCGCCCTGGGCCCGGCGGTGATCTCCGCGGCGCTGAGCGGCGAGGTGACCGCCGTGCAGGTCCGCGGACCCGTGCGGGTCCACGTGGTCGTCACCGGCGACGAGATCCGCCGCGACGGGCCGCTGCGCGAGGGTCAGACCCGAGATTCGCTCGGTCCCGTCCTGCCGCGGTTCGTGCAGTGGTGCGGGGCCGCCGTCGCCGGGGAGGCGCACCTGCGCGACACCGGCGACGGGTTCGACCGGCTGTTCGGCGAGACCACCGGCGTCGACGCGATCGTCGTCGCCGGGGCGACCGGCGGCGGGGCCGCGGACCAGTTGCGATCTGCGCTGGCGCGGGCCGGCGCGTCGATCGTCGTCGAACGGGTCCGGTGCAAGCCGGGCGGGTCCCAGGTGACAGCCGTGCTGCCGGACGGCCGAGTGGTGCTCGGCCTGCCGGGCAATCCGGTCGCGGCCGTCGCGACGCTGCTGGTGATGCTGCCCGCCGTCGTCGACGGTCTGACGGGCCGCCGGCCGCAGGCACCGTGGACCGCACCGCTGGCGAACGCCTCGCAGGTGAGCGGTGACGTCACCCGGCTGCTGCCGGCCCGACAGACCGGCAACGGATCGTGGGTGTGCGACAACGCGGTCCGCACCGCGCACCTGGCGGGACTGATCGGACGGCGCGCGATCGCGCTCGTGCCACCCGGCGCGGAGAACGGCGATCCGGTGGAGCTGGTGCCGCTGCCGCAGTGACCGGCAACGGTCAGCCCGGATGCGTGAGGACCCGGTATCCGGTCTCGTGGAGTCGCCGGTGCTCCGGCCACCGGTCGCGCGTCCAGGCGGGTTCGGAGTGGGCCGCGACGATCGCTGCGGTCGTCGCGGCGTGCAGATCGAACTCCAGGTCGCGGCACAGTTCCGGCAGCGCGGTCCGCTCCCCCGCCGCGCGCGCCTGCACGATGGTGGCGACCGTCTCGGCGACCCGCGCGTCGGCGAAGCGCAGCACGCGGCGATGCGCGGACGGCAACACGAACCACAGCACCGCGACGGCGGCGAGCACGCCGATCACCGTTTCGAGCAACCGGTCGCGAGCCACCACGGTGAAGTCGTGCGGCACCCCACCGCCCCCGAGCAGCAGCGCGAGCGGCGTGATGAACACCATCGCCACCCCGTAGTTGCGGACGAGGTATTCCTCGGTTCCGGCCAGCAGCACCGCCACCACCACGACGACCCCCACCGCCGTCGGCGCCGCCCACACGACCGCGGCCAGCACGCCGAGGCCCACGACGGTACCGGCGAACCGGTGCAGACCCCGGTAGCTGCCCAGCACCCGGTCGGGTCCCTGATGCAGCACCATCGCCGCCGTGATCACCGCCCAGTCCGGTCGTCCGACACCGCCCGCGAGTGCCAGTGCGCCCGCGACGGGACCGGCCACGGCAAGGCGCACGACGATGGTCCAGGATCGGCTGCCGGGCCGAGCTGCCCGGGCGAGCCGGTATCGCGCCGACGGGCGCGGCAGTGGCGGTTGCGGTCGCAGGTCGTCGGTCTCGGAGGCGGCGCCCTCGTCGGTGCCCGCGACGAGGGTCGCGAGCCGCAGGTGCGCCGCTCGGAGCGCCCCGGTCAGTGGATGGTCACCGTCGCCGATCCGCCCGTCGTGCAGGCACATCCATGCGGCGTGCAGTGCCCGGACCGCCTCGTGTCGCGGGCCGAGCGCCGCCGGGGAGCGCAGGCAGGTGGCGACGGCCGACACGGCCGCCGCCACCGCGACACGCTCGGGCGTGCGGGGCCGGACCACCACGCCGGACATCGACACGACAACCGCCGTGCCCGCACCCACCGCCGTCCACGACACGACCGCGCCGACCGGCACACCCGCACTCGGCAGCGCCGCGGCGATCTCCAGGGTCAGCAGCGGCAGGAACGCACCGGGGGCACCGAACCGCAACGCGTCGACCAGGAAGGCACCCACGGCGACGACGGCCGTCATGACCGCCACGAGCAGGAGCCACGTCCACGACGCCCCCGACTGCACGAGCACACCGACCCCGGCACCCACACCGGCCAGCACGACGAGTGCCGCCGCGACGAACAGCACCACCTTCCACCGTGCCCGGTAGGCGCGACCCTCGCCGTACACGACGGCGAACGCCCCGAGGGCGACGGTCGCGGCGACGGGTCCGTGACCGAACGCAAGACCGGCGAGGCCGGGCAGCGCCACCGCGACGGCGGCGCGCAGTGCGCCGGGCCAGCGCCGGCCTCGCCTGGGCACGCCGAGCAGGAGCGTCCGGGCCGGCCCCGGTGCCGGGAGCGGCGGGCACGCCGCGTCACTCCGGGACCCGGCTCCCGGCTCTACCATCGCTTCGGACACGGGGATCGACGATACGGGGCGCAGCTCTCATCGCCCGCGCCGTGTCGGCAAGCTCACCTGCGCAGCGGCTCCGCGGTGAGCAGCGCCGTGGCCGCGGACCGGTACCGGTCGGCCACCAGGCGCACGATCGAGTCGTGCACTCCGAGCGGTGCCGCCACGCCGTCGGCGCCCGCGTCGGCGAGACGCGCGTGGAACAGGCCGTCGGCGAGCAGGTACGACGCGACGAACACCCGGCGCGCACCCGCGGCGCGCAGTTCGGCGACGACGTCCGGCACGCGTGGAGATCCCGTGGCGACGTACCCGACTCGCACGGCGACGCGCGCGAGGGCCGACAACATGCCCGCGGCCCGGCGCACGTCGCCGACGGCGCGCGGGTCGGAGGAGCCCGCCGCGGCGAGCACCACCGCGTCCCCTGGTCGCCAGCCGGCCGCGGCGAGGCGCTGCAGCTGCACCCGGGCGAGCACGGGATCGGGTCCCAGCGCGCGGGTGACCGCCACGGCGCGATGCCCACTGTCGGTGACCTCCCGGGGTACGTCGGCGTGCACGTGGTAGCCGGAGGCGAGGAAGGCGGGCACCAGCACGGTGGGTCGCCCGGAGCGGCGCAGCACCTCCGACGGCGAAGGCCCGAGGACGTCGACGAAGGCGACGCGGGTCGTGCCCACCTCGTGGGAGACGGCGTCGGCGAGGGCCGCAATCGTCTCGACGCCGCGCGGATTGCGCGTGCCGTGGGCGACGAGCAGCAGAGCCGGGTCGGTCATGGTCACAACTCCTGGTCGGGAACGGGTCGGCCGGGGACGATGCCCCTAGTTGATCGGGTAGTCCTTGTCGGCGCAGCCGGTGGGGTCCACCGCGAGCCGGTAGCCGCGCTTGACGACGGTCTGCACGATCGCGGGGGCGCCGAGCGCGGACCGCAGCCGCGCCACCGCGGTTTCCACGGCATGGGTGTCGCCTCCGCCCCCGGGCAGCGCAGCGAGCAGTTCCTCACGGGAGACGACCCGGCCGGGGCGGGCGGCCAGGGTCCGCATCAACGCCATCGCGGCGGGCGCCAGGCAGCGGATCTCCCCGTCGACCACGACGCACCGGCCGCGGACGCTGAGCACGTGCCCGCCCGCCTCGATGCGGTGGGCGCGCCGCGGCAGCTCCTCGGCGAGGTGCCGGGCGAGGGATCCGAGCCGTGCCCGGCCCGGCGCCGAGACCGGCACCTCCAGCTCGACCAGGGGCGCGGCCGTCACGGGACCCACGCACACCGCGGTGACGCCGGTGCGCAGGGCGCGCAGCATCGCCTCGAGCATGCCGGTGGCCTTGGAACGCAGCAGCAGCGACGCGACGGCCGGGGCGCTGGTGAAGCTCACCGCGTCGATGCTGTGGTCGGCGATCTGCTCGATGAGCCGGTCCATCGCGGTGGGATCGTCGGGCGGGGTCCACCGGTACACCGGGACCGCCACCACGTCGGCACCGGCGTCGCGCAGCACCTCGCACAGATCCGCACCGGGCTCCCACTCGGTCCGGGCGCCGTGCAGCTGCACCGCGATCCGCACCCCCTCCACGCCCTCCGCCAGGAGGTGCTCGAGCACCTCGGCGGAGGACTCGGACGCCGGGGACCACTCCTCCCGCAGGTCGGCCGCGCGGATCGCGCCGGTGACCTTCGGCCCGCGGGCGAGGATGCGGCTGCCGCCCAGGGCCTCGCCGAGTTGCTCGGCGAGGCCCCAGCCGTCCGCGGCCCCCATCCAGCCGCGGAAGCCGATCGCCGTGGTGGCCACGGTGATGTCCGGCGGGGTGTCGAGGATGTCGCGCGTCACTCGCTCGAGCTCGGCGTCGTCCGCGAGCGGGATGATGCGGATGGCGGGTGCATGGACGATCTCCGCGCCGCGCCGGGTCAGCAGGGTGGCGAACTCGTCGGCGCGGCGCGCGGCGGTGATGCCGATCGTGAAGCCGTGCAGCGGCACGGTGTCCTCGCTCACGAACGCTCGCCGTAACCGCGGTGCACGGGCACGAGACTGTGGATCTGGACGACTCCGGCCCACACCCGCACGTCGTACACGGGCAGGCGGACCGACGGGTCGTCGAGGCAGCGTCCGTCGTCCAGCGAGAAGACCTGTTTGAGCAGCGGGGACGCGACGGTCGGCTCCCCGCTGCGGTCGCCGACGATCCCGCGCGACATCACCGCGGCCCGGCCGAACGGGTCGAAGTTGCCCACCGCCCGCAACGTGCCGTCGTCGAGCAGGAACAGTGCGACCTGCTCCCCGCCGCGCAGCAGCACGGCGACGCCGCGACCGGGGATGAGGTGGCTGAGCGGGCAGGCCGACGTCCATTCCAGACGCCCGTCGTACACGGTGGCGCGCGACGCGCGTTCGGCAGTGTGCGTCTCGATGACGGTCATGAATGTCCTCCTTGGAACTACGGACGGAATTCTCCGGGGCCGGTGTTTCTCGGGGGTTAACCCGAGATTCCCTCGCGGTAAGAGGGCATTCCGACCAGTACCGGCACCTTCCGCTTGCCCGAGTCGTCGAACCGCACGGTCGGGTCGGCAACGTCGGGGGCGTTGACGAACGACACGAACCGGGACAGCTTCTCGGGATCCTCCAGGACGCCGGCCCACTCGTCCCGGTATCCGGCGACGTGCCTGGCCATCGCCGCCTCGAGCTCGCCGGCGATGCCGAGACTGTCCTCGCACACGACCGCCTTCAGGTGCTCGAGACCGCCGTCGAGGGCCTCGAGCCAGGGCGCGGTGCGCTGCAGCCGGTCGGCGGTGCGCACGTAGAACATCAGGAACCGGTCGATGTACTTCACGAGCGTCTCGTCGTCGAGACCGCCGGCGAGCAGCTGCGCATGCTTGGGCGACTGGCCGCCGTTACCGCACACGTACAGGTTCCAGCCGCTCTCGGTCGCGATCACCCCGACGTCCTTGCCGCGCGCCTCGGCGCACTCGCGTGCGCAGCCGGAGACACCGAACTTGAGCTTGTGCGGGGAGCGCAACCCGCGGTAGCGCAGCTCGAGGTCGACGGCCATGCCGACCGAGTCCTGCACGCCGTACCGGCACCAGGTCGATCCCACACAGCTCTTCACGGTGCGCAACGACTTGCCGTAGGCCTGGCCGGACTCCATGCCGGCGTCGACGAGTCGCTTCCAGATGAGCGGCAGCTGCTCGACCCGCGCGCCGAACAGGTCGATGCGCTGTCCTCCGGTCATCTTGACGTACAGCCCGAAGTCGCGGGCGACCTCGCCGATGACGATGAGCTGCTCGGGGGTGCACTCCCCGCCGGGCATCCGCGGCACCACCGAGTAGGTGCCGTTCTTCTGGATGTTGGCCAGGAAGTGGTCGTTGGTGTCCTGCAGCGCCGCCTGCTGCCGGCCCAGGATGTGATCCGAGTCGGTCGAGGCGAGGATCGAGGCGACGACGGGTTTGCAGATGTCGCAGCCGGTCCCCCGGCCGTACTTGGCGATCAGTGCCGAGAACGTGCGGGTGTCGGTGGCCTGCACGATCTGGAAAAGCTCGGCCCGGGACTGATCGAAGTGCTCGCACAGCGCCTTCGACATGACCACGCCGGACGCCGCGAGGAGCTGCTTGACGGTGGGCAGGCACCCGCCGCACGTGGTGCCGGCGCCCGTGCACGCCTTGACCTGGGCGATGTCGCACGCGCCGTCGGCGATGGCGCCGCAGATCGCCCCCTTGGTGACCCCGTTGCACGAGCACACCTCGGCGTCGTCGGGCAGCGACCCGGCGCCCGGCTTCTCCCCCGCCGGCGAGATCAGCGCCGCAGGGTCGCCGGGCAGCTCCCGGCCGACGAGCGGCCGCAGCGACCCGTACGCGGAGGCGTCGCCGACGAGGATGCCGCCGAGCAGTGTCTTCGCGTCGTCCGAGACGACCAGCTTGGCGTAGGTGCCCTTGGCCGCGTCCGACAGCACGACCTCGAGGGCGCCCGGGGTGGCGGCGTGCGCGTCGCCGAAGCTCGCGACGTCGACCCCGAGCAGCTTGAGTTTGGTCGACAGGTCGGCCCCCGGGAACTCGGCGCCGCCGCCGACGAGCCGGTCGGCCACGACCTCTGCCGTGCTGTAGCCGGGCGCGACGAGTCCGTAGCAGGTGCCGTCGACGGCGGCACATTCGCCGACGGCGTAGATCGCGTCGTCGGTCGTGCTGCGGCAGCCGAGGTCGGTGCGGACGCCGCCGCGGGGGCCCAGCTCGAGCCCCGCGTCGCGGGCCAGCTCGTCGCGGGGGCGCACCCCGGCCGAGAACACGAGCAGCGCGGCGTCGATCACCGATCCGTCGGACAGTTCCACCCGCAACCCGTCGGGACCGTCGGTGATCCCGGCGGTGCCGACGCCCGTGTGCACCGTCAGGCCGAGGTCGGTGACGAGGCGGGCGAGGAGCGCGCCGCCGCCCTCGTCGACCTGCAGTGGCATGAGCCGCGGCGCGAACTCGACGACGTGCGGTGTCAGGCCGAGCATCCGCAGCGCGTTGGCCGCCTCCAGCCCGAGGAGTCCACCACCGACGACGACGCCGACCGCACCCGGCGCGGCCTGCTGCGCGCCGGCCCGGATGCCGTCGAGGTCGTCGAGGGTGCGGTAGACGAAGCACCCGGCCAGATCCTTGCCGGGAATCGGCGGGACGAAGGGGTACGAGCCGGTGGCCAGGACGAGCGCGTCGTACCCGATCACCTCGCCGGCGTCGGTGGTGACGGTGCGCCCGGCCCGGTCGATCGCCGCGGCCCGGGTGCCGATCCTCAGGTCGACCAGGTCGTCACCCTCGTACTCGTTGCCGGCGAGGGCGAGTTCTCTCGAATCCCAGGAACCGACGTACGAGGACAGTCCCACGCGGTCGTAGGCGGGCAGCGGCTCTTCGCACAGGATCGTCACCGACCAGAGGTCGTTCTCGTCACGGGTGCGCAGCGCCTCGACGAATCGGTGGCCCACCATGCCGTGCCCGACGACGACGACAGACTTGTGGCTCATACCGTTTCCTTCTTCCTTGGTGTGCGGGTGGGGCCGGGGCGCCCTCAGGCGCGGACGGCCACGGTGGTGACGTCGCGCTCGGCGGGCGTCTGCCCGGTGGGGGCGCTGGGGCGGCGCAGGAACACGGCCCAGGTGACGACGATGCAGACCAGGTAGAAGGCGAGGAACACCCAGAACGCCATGGTCGCCGACTTGGCTTCGCTGCTGTAGGAGGCGCGCAGCACCAGGTTGATCCCGACGCCGCCGAGACCGCCGATGGCGCCGGCGAAACCGATCAGGGCGCCGGACATGCTGCGCGCCCAGGCGGCCTTCCCGGCCCTGTCGAGCGAGTCGAGGCTCTGCGCCTTGGCTTCGAAGACGGACGGGATCATCTTGTAGACGGAGCCGTTGCCGATACCCGAGAGCAGGAACAGGGCGATGAACCCGAGGACGAAGGTCACCATGATTCCGCCGGTGGCGGCGCCGGCGGTGGCGTCGTCGAGGGTGCCGGCGGTGACGAGCAGTCCGGCCGCGAGGGCCATTGCCGCGAACGTGTACAGCGTGATCCGGCCGCCCCCGATGCGGTCGGCCAGCTTGCCGCCGAGCGGCCGGGCGATCGATCCGAGCAGCGGACCGACGAACGCGATCTGTGCGGCGTGCAGGGCCGCCTCGGCGGCGGTCGCGCCCCCGGCGAGGAAGTTGATCTGCAGTACCTGGCCGAACGCGAAGCTGAAACCGATGAAGGAGCCGAAGGTGCCGATGTAGAGGAAGCTCAGGATCCACGAGTCGCGGTAGCGCAGGGATTCCCCCATCGCTCGCAGGTCGGCGCGCTGATCACCGAGGTTGTCCATGAACAGGGCCGCGCCGAGCGCGGCGAAGGCACACAGCACCAGGTAGACGGCACACACGATCCACGGTTCGGTGTTGCCGACGGTGGCGATGACGAGCAGGCCGACGAGCTGCACCACCGGCACGCCGATGTTGCCGCCGCCCGCGTTCAGGCCCAGCGCCCAACCCTTGAGCCGTTGCGGGTAGAAGGCGTTGATGTTGGTCATCGACGACGCGAAGTTGCCGCCGCCGAGGCCGGCGATCGCGGCCACCACCAGGAAGGTGGTGTAGGAGAAGCCGGGGTTGAGCATGAGGTACAGGGTCGCGACGGTGGGGATCAGCAGCACCAGCGCGCTGAACACGGTCCAGTTGCGACCGCCGAACCGGGCTGTGGCGACCGTGTAGGGGATGCGCAGCAGCGAACCGACCAGGGTAGGCACGGCGACGAGGAAGAACTTGCCGGCGGCATCGATGCCGTAGACGTCGGTCGGCATGAACAGCACCATCACGGACCAGATGGACCAGACGGAGAAGCCGACGTGCTCGGCCAGGACGGACCAGATCAGGTTCCGCTTCGCGATCTCCTTGCCGCCGGCGTCCCATGCCGCCGTGTCCTCGGCGTCCCAGTGTTCGATGCGGTGCTTGCGGGCGAACTTCGCACGCAGGCCTTCGGTCGGTGATATTCCGGTCGTTGCGGCCACCCCATGCCCCTTCCTCGGGTCGGTATCGATGGACCCAAGGTAGGAAACGGGTGTTGCCGCGGTGCTGCCCTCGGTGACTGCCGCGTCAAGAGATGCTCACCTGCGGCAGGAGGTCTCCGTGAGGTCGTCGCCGCGGGGGTGCGCGGGGTGCGGATCGGCGCCGGAGCCGCCCCAGGTGTCCTCGACGTACCGCGGCCGGCAGGCCACCCGGCCGGCGATCAGGACCACGAACGCGGCGCCGCCGAGGAACACGAACGGTGCCGTCCAGCCACCGGTGATCTCGCGCAGCACCCCGACCAGGACCGGTCCGGCGCAGGCGACGGTGTACCCGAGGCCCTGGGTGAACCCGGACAGCGCCGCCGACGCCGCATGGGTGCGGGTGCGCAGGTTGATCAGGGTCAGTGCCATGGGGAAGGTGGTCGGCCCGACGCCGATCGCCAGCACCCACAGGGCGGTGGCCGTCAGCGGTGCGAGCAGCAGGCCGGTGAACCCCACGGCGTAGCTCGCCACGCACACGAGGACGAGCGGGAAGGGATCCCGCATGCGGGCGCACGCGGCGGGGGCGACGAACGAGGCCGCCAGGCCGACGAAGGAGAACAGCGCGGTCATCGCGCCCCCGAGTGCCTCGCTGCCCCCGGCGTCGAGCAGTACGGCGGGAATCCAGGTGAACATCGAGTAGGTGATCAGGGAGGTCATGCCGAACATGCCGGCCATGCCCCATGCGACGGGCGAGCGCCACACCCGGCCGGGTGCAGGGGCGGAAGGGGGCGCGTCGCGGGTGCCCGGCTTCGCACCCCGGGCCCGGTGGAGTACGCCGATCCACGGAATCGCCGCGGCGAACGCCCACGCCGCCCACAGACCGATCGACCAGCGCCACCCCGCGGCTTCCGCGACGGGGACCGCGGCCAGGGCGGGCAACACGGTGCCGATCTGGACGCCGACGATGTAGACGGTGCTCACGACGGCGAGCCGGTCGGAGAAGTACCGCTTGACCAGCGGCGGGATCACCACGTTGCCGACGCCCATTCCGGCGAGGGCGAGCGCCGAGAACGCGAGCAGTGTCCACGTCTCGTGAGTCAGCGCGCGGGCCGCCATGCCGACTCCGGCGGCCAGCATCGCGATCAGGGCCGTGGTCTCGAGCCCCGCTCGCCGTGCGATGACCGGGGTGAGGAGACCGAACGCCGCGAACATCGCGGTCGGCACCATCCCGAAGACACCCACGACGGCAGGCGCGAAGCCGAGTTCGGCGCGGATCTGTTCGGCAAGGGGACTGAACGAGGTCACGGCGAGGCGCAGCGTGAGGGCGGACATCACGATCGCGACGAAGACGAGGAGACGTCCCCGCAGCAGGGACGTGGATCCGGCATCGGTGACAACCACGGAGCGAATCATAGGATGACCCGATGTATATCGTCGAAGGCGTTTTCCGGATGCAGGAAGGAGCCCCATGCGCACCGTGCGACGCACCGGTCTCGTCGCCCAGGTCACCGAGCAGTTACGCGGCCACATCCGCACCGGCGCCTGGGCAGTGGGCACCCGCATCCCGACCGAACCCACCCTGGCCGAGCTGACCGGCACGGGCCGCAACACCGTGCGCGAGGCCGTCCAGGCACTCGTGCATTCGGGGCTGCTCGAGCGACGGCAGGGATCGGGCACCTACGTGGTCGCCACCTCGGAGGTGGGCAGCGCACTCGGCACCTACTTCGCCGACGCCCACGAACAGGACGTGCTCGAACTGCGGCAGGCGCTCGACGTCACCGCCGCGGCGCTCGCCGCGCAGCGCCGCACCCGGGCGGACGCAGAACACCTGACCGAACTGTTCGACGCGCGGATGCGCGCGTGGGCGGACCCGCGTTCGGCCGCCGCCCTCGCCGCCGACGTCGCCCTGCACCGCGCGATCGTCGCGGCCAGCCACAACGCCGTGTACCTCGAGTTCTACGACTCGCTGATACCCGTCATCGAGGAGACGATCCGCCGTCGCGTCGAAGAGACCGGCGCAGGCTTCCACGACGAGCACCGCGAACTGGTGCTCGCCGTCGTCGCAGGAGACCCGGGTCGCGCCGCGGCCGCCGCCCTCGCGATGTTCGGGGAGCTGCGCGGCAGTGACGCCTAGAGGAGGCGAGACCTAGAGGAGCAGACGCACCAGATCCGAGGTGTGTGCCAGCCCCGGGAACGCCTCCTCCGTCGAGCGCGGATGCAGGGCGTGCACGGCGAGCCGGAACATCACCGCGCGCAGCAGCATCTGCGGCCACTCCGGCAGGTCCTCCCAGCGGCCGATGAGCTCGTCGTCGGCGCCGCCCCACGACAGCGCATCGACGACGGCGACGCCGGCCGCCCACGACGCGGGTCGCCAGTAGGGGGTGATGTCGGTCAGGCCGGGTGCGGCGCTGCCGGCGAAGAGCACGGTGCCGAACAGGTCGCCGTGCACGAGCTGATCGGGCAAGTGGACCGGCTTGCGCAACGTCGCGAGCTGGTTGATCAGATCGATGCTCTTGCGTCCGTCGGGCGTGACGGTGTCGGGGGCGCCGGCGGCGCGGGCGGTGCGCAGCGGTACCGCCTCCCAGGCCGCGCGGTCGGCGGCGACGAACACGTCGACGTCCTCCCACGGCGCCACGGGCGGCTGCATGAGGAAGCGCGGTCGCTCGAGTTGGGCGGTGGCGGCGTGCAGCCGGAGCGACAGCGCCACCACCTCGTCGTGCCGTGGTTCGGAGGTGCCCACGATGTACGTGTCGGCGCGCCAGCCGGAGACGACGTAGCGGCCGTCGGTGGAGCGAACCGGCCGCGCCAGTCGGACCCCGTCGACGTCGAGGTTCTCGCGCACCTTCGCCGACCACGCTGCCCGGGCGTGGTCGGCGACCGGCGAGAGCACGACGTCGCCGCAGCGCCAGCCACCGTCCCAGTCCGCCCCGAGCGGGACCGGTTCGACGTCGCGTAGGCCGAAGGTCGAGCGCACGTGCTGCGGGGGTTCGAGGGGACTCACGGGGCACACCGTACAGTCGGCGCCGCCGCCTTCAGGGAAGGCACTCCGTTACCCGGGGACAGCATTCCCGCATCGTTATCTCACCGTGTTCCCTCAGTACACGGGCAGTGACGGGTCCACCTGCTGAGCCCACGCGAGCACGCCGCCCTGCAGGTGCGTGGCGTCCGAGAAACCGGCCTTCTTCAGCACGGCGAGCGCTTCGGCCGAGCGGATCCCGGTCTTGCAGTGCAGCACGATCGGCTTGTGCTGCGACAGCTCCGCCAGCGCCTCTCCGGAGAGGATGCGGTCCTTCGGGATCAGCCGCGCCCCGTCGATGTGGACGATGTCCCACTCGACCGGCTCGCGCACGTCGATCAGTTCGATCTCCCGGTCCGACTCGAGCAGCCGGTGCAGTTCGGTCGGGGTGATCGTCGACTCGGCCACGGCCTCGGCGGCGTCGTCCGGCACGACACCGCAGAAGGACTCGTAGTCGACCAACTCCGTCACCGGCACCCGGCCCGGATCACGGCGCAACGTCACCGTCCGGTAACTCATCGCGAGAGCGTCGTAGATCATCAGCCGTCCGAGCAGCGACTCGCCGATGCCGGTGATCAGCTTGATCGCCTCGGTGGCCATGATCGACCCGACGGACGCACAGAGCACCCCGAGGACACCGCCCTCCGCACAGGACGGGACCATGCCCGGCGGAGGCGCCTCCGGGTACAGGTCCCGGTAGTTCAGTCCCCGCCCGCCCGGCGCGGCCTCCCAGAACACCGACACCTGTCCCTCGAACCGGAAGATCGACCCCCATACGTACGGCTTGCCGGCGAGGATCGCCGCATCGTTGACGAGGTAGCGGGTCGCGAAGTTGTCGGTGCCGTCGAGAATCACGTCGTACTGCTCGAACAGCTCGACGGCGTTGCTGCGGTCGAGCCGGACCGGGTGCAGGCGCACCGCCACGTTCTCGTTGATCCCCCGGATCGTGTCGCGGGCGCTCTCCCCCTTGGGCCGGCCCACGTCGGCGACCCCGTGGATCACCTGCCGCTGCAGGTTGGACGATTCGACGTCGTCGAACTCGACGATGCCGAGGGTGCCGACCCCGGCCGCGGCGAGGTAGAGCAGCACCGGGGAACCGAGGCCGCCGGCACCGATGCACAGCACCCGCGCGTTCTTCAGCCGTCGCTGCCCCGTCACCCCCACCCCGGGGATGATCAGGTGCCGGCTGTAACGGGCCACCTCCTCGCGGGTCAGGTCCGCGGCGGGTTCCACCAGAGGTGGCAGTGCACCGGATTCCACCAGGGATGGCAGTGACGTCACGACAGCTCCTCGGCCGGTTCGATCGGGCGGTTCCCCGATTGTCCCATCCTCATGCTCGCGGATACGGCCACGGATTGAACCTGCACGTCAGCCCGTCGCGGGGGACGACGCCCTCGGGGTCGAGCCCGGCGATGTCGTCGTTGGCCGTGCCGAACGACTGCTGCATCATGATCGGCGCCAAGCCTCCGTCGCTCCCGCACCCTTCGTGGGCGGCGAAGCCGATGGCGTGCCCGATCTCGTGGTTGATCAGGTACTGGCGGTAGGAGCCGATGTCCCCCTGGAACGCGACGGCGCCCCGCACCCAGCGGGGCTCGTTGAGCAGGACCCGGCCCACGCCGGGGTTGAAGCACGAGACCTCGAGTTCGATGTCGTACCCGCAGCCCTGCCGGATCGTCATCTGGGAGGTCAGCGACACCCGGAAGTCGGGCTCACCCTGATCGACGCGCCGGAATGCGAACGCCGGGTCCTGGATCCAGCTCTTCGGGTTGGCCAGGGTCTCGTCGACCATCCGCGCGAATGCGGCGTCGCCGCCGTAGCCGGTGGTGTCGACGCCGTCCTCGATCTCCACTGTGTAGGTGTAGACGCGGCCGGTGCCGACCTGATCGCCGGTCCCCGGCACGACCCGCCAGGTGCCGGTTCCGGCCGCCGTGAACGGCCCACCTTCCGGGAGCGCACCGGACGGCAGATCGTCGGGGAACGTGCCGTCGGCGACCGGCGCGGGCACACCCACCACGCCGCCGGATTCGGCTACCGCGTCCCCGGCTGCCGCGGGGTCGGGTCGATCGCCACCGGCGCGCAGGGCGTCCACCACGACGATCACCGTGAGGATCGCGAGGACGGGAACGGCGTAGGCCCGCCATCCGTAGGTCGCGACGAAGCGCCCGAGCCGGCTCTGCCGGCGCACCCCGCGATCCGGGCGCGGCGGACGCGGGCGGGTGCTCTCCCCCGAAACGGGATCCCACTGGGCTCGCAGGGGCTGGTGGGAAGGGGCGCGGGTGCGGCGCCACTCGGACGGCCGATCCTCGGGTGTCCGGTGCGGACTGCGCACCGGGCGGCGCGGTGTGTCCGCCACGTCGGCTCCTGCTCGCTCGGTCACGGCTGCCAGAATCTCACACGGTCGTCGCGGGGCGTGCCGGGTCGCGAAGCGCGGCACGCGACCGCCCCCGCGCCGCTGTGGCGCCGCGCACAGTAGGCCCTGGGCTGGGATACTCGTGGGTAGGGGTGCGCGGCACCTCGAGGCCCCCCGGCCTGTAACGTGCAGAGACGATTGCACGTCGTAGTGGTAGGTATCACTTCGACGAATATCTCGGATTGGGAGCGACATGACCGAACTCGCAGCCCGGACATCGTCCGGCCGCGCCACCAGCTCGGGCAACGGCACCGGCACTCGACGCGGCGCCCGGATGCCGCGGGACGAGCGCCGGGTCCAGCTCCTCGCTGCAGCCAGCGAAGTCTTCGTCACCCGCGGGTACCACGCGGCCGGCATGGACGAGATCGCCGAGTGCGCCGGGGTCAGCAAGCCGGTGCTGTACCAGCACTTCCCCGGCAAGCTCGAACTGTACTGCGCGGTACTGCAGAGCTATGTCGACAGCCTGATCTCCGGTGTCCGCCAGGCCCTGCGGTCGACCACCGACAACAGGCAGCGCGTCCGCGCTGCGGTGCAGGCGTTCTTCGACTTCGTCGACAACGACTCGCAGGGTTTCCGGCTCGTGTTCGAGTCGGATCTGATGGGCGAGCCGCAGGTGGCGAACCGCGTGGAGCAGGCCACCGAGGCGTGCGTCGACGCGGTGTTCGACCTGGTGAGCCACGACTCCGGGCTCGACCCGTACCGGGCGCGCATCCTGGCGGTCGGCCTCGTCGGCACCAGCCAGTTCACGGCCCGCTACTGGCTCGAGGCCGCCCGGCCGATCCCGAAGGAAGACGCCGTCGACACCACAGTCGCGCTCGCCTGGGGTGGTCTGTCGCACGTGCCGCTGCAGCCGGAGCTGCGCCGGCGATGAGCGACGGCGCCGACCGAGGTCGCGCCCGCAACGACGGAAGGGCCGGGGCAGTCGCCCCGGCCCTTCCGTCGTGATGCCGTCGTTCTAGCTCGCCGCGAACCCGACCTTGCGGATGTCGGCGGGGCCGATCTCGACGTAGGTGACCCGCGATGCCTGCACGATGAGCTTGCGGCCCTTCTCGTCGACGAGCGTCAGGACGCCGTCCTTGTCGCCGGCCAGGGCTTGCGTCACGAGCGACTCGACCTCGTCGGGCGTCTGCTCGCTGACCACGGTGAGCTCGCGGGGACTGTCCGCAACACCGATCTTGACCTCCACGGTCGACCTCCGAACTCTCAGGGCTCTACAGCTGTCCCCGCCCAGATTAGTGCAGTCCCAGCACTGCCATCCGGTCGGCGTGCTCGAGCTGCATCCGGTCGAACAACGCCGCGATGTCGGCGAGATCACCGGTAGCGGCGATCACCAGATCGGTGAGATCCTCCCGCTGGGCCATCACGTACTGGGCCTGGGTGATGGCCTCGCCCAGCAGCCGCCGCCCCCACAGCATCAGCCGGTCCTTGTCGGCGGCGCTGTGCCGCACCGCCTCGCGGACCTCGTGCACCACGAATTCCGAGTGCCCGGTCTCGGCGAGCACCTCTCGTACGACCTCGGCCACCTCGGGGGCGAGGGTACCGGCGATCTCGCGGTAGAAGTCGGCGGCGATGCCGTCGCCGACATATGCCTTGACCAGCGACTCGTGCCAGTTCGACGGGTTCGTGGACGCGTGGTAGGCGTCGAGGGCACGCCGGTAGGGCTCCATCGCCGCGTAGATTTCGACACCGCGCGCGGTCAGGGCGGCGTGCAGCGTCTCGAAGTGGCTCATCTCCGCCGCCGCCATGCTTGCGAACGCCACCCGCCCCTGCAGGCTCGGCGACATCCGCGCATCGTCGGCAAGGCGATAGAAGGCCGAGATCTCACCGTAGGCGAGCACCGCGAACAGCTCGGCGACGCCGGGATGGTCGGCCGGCACGCGCACCGGGGCGGCGGATGGACGGGACGGTGACGGTGACGTTTCGGCTCCCATGACGACACAGCGTAGTACCCGGCCGGCGACCGCGCGGCTCACGGCACTCGCACCCGGTACAATGGTTCCGGAAGGCCGCGCCTCAAGGCGCCGACCACCGGCCCCGCGGACTTCACCGATGATGTGCGCGCACCCGATCGCAGATCGCTGCCGCGCCTCGCAGAGCCCTACCGGCCGCTGAGGCGCAGGCCCGGTCGCCTCTCCACTCGTGCGTGCGTGCCGAGACCAGGAAGGCCAGACCCCTGAGCAAGATCACTGTCGACCACGAAGACGACGCCACCGAAACCACGGTGTCGGCCCAACTCGACGCCACCCACACCCCGCCCACGTTCGCCGAACTGGGCGTGCGGGACGAGATCGTCCGCGCTCTCGCCGAGATCGGCATCGAGCGCACCTTCGCCATCCAGGAGCTGACGCTCCCCCTCGCCCTCGCCGGCGACGACCTGATCGGACAGGCACGCACCGGCATGGGCAAGACCTTCGGGTTCGGTGTCCCGCTGCTGCACCGCCTCACCACCGCCGAGTCCGGCACCACCGCCCTCGACGGCACGCCCCGCGCGCTGGTGATCGTGCCGACGCGCGAGCTGTGCCTGCAGGTCACCCAGGACCTCGAGAACGCCGCCAAGTACCTCCCCGGCTCCACCGGTGCCCTGAAGATCCTGTCCGTCTACGGCGGACGTCCGTACGAAACGCAGGTCGACGTGCTGAAGAAGGGCGTCGACGTCGTCGTCGGCACCCCGGGCCGGCTGCTCGACCTCGCCAACCAGGGTCACCTGATCCTCGGCAAGATCGGCGTGCTGGTGATGGACGAAGCGGACGAGATGCTCGACCTCGGCTTCCTCCCCGACATCGAGCGCATCCTCGGCATGGTGCCCGACCGTCGCCAGACGATGCTGTTCTCGGCCACGATGCCCGGGCCGATCATCACGCTCGCCCGCACGTTCCTCACCCGCCCGACACACATCCGCGCCGAGGAACCGGAGTCCTCCGCGGTGCACGAGCGCACCAACCAGCTCGTCTACCGCGCGCACGCGCTCGACAAGGCGGAACTGGTGGCGCGCGTGCTGCAGGCCGAGGGTCGTGGCGCCACCATGATCTTCACCCGTACCAAGCGCACCGCGCAGAAGGTCGCCGACGAGCTCGCCGAGCGCGGCTTCGCCGTCGGGGCCGTGCACGGTGACCTGGGGCAGATCGCTCGTGAGAAGGCGCTGGACAAGTTCCGCAAGGGCAAGATCGACGTGCTGGTCGCCACGGACGTGGCCGCGCGCGGCATCGACATCGACGACGTCACCCATGTCGTGAACTACCAGTGCCCCGAGGACGAGAAGACCTACGTCCACCGCATCGGCCGCACCGGCCGGGCGGGGCGCACCGGTATCGCCGTCACCCTCGTCGACTGGGACGACATTCCGCGCTGGCAGCTCATCGACAAGGCCCTCGATCTGGGCATGCCCGATCCGGTCGAGACCTACTCGAGCTCGCCGCACCTGTTCGAGGAGCTGGGCATCCCCGACGGCACGACCGGAACCGTCCGCAAGACGCCGACCGAGCGGCCCGCCCGCGAGGAGGGCTCCGAGGATGCGGCACGACCCAAGCGCACCCGGGTCCGCCGGCGCACGCGCGGCGGCCGGCCGGAGACCGGCGGCGCCGAGCACTCCGGCACCGGTCCCGAGACGGCGGGCGCGAGTTCCGCCTCGGGGCAGAGCGAGGAGTCCGGGAGCGGAACAGCGCCCGCACGGCGGCGCCGTCGGCGGCGCCGCGGCGGTTCCGCCGCGACCGGCGACACCGTCGCGAACAGCGAAACGGTCACGGCTTCGGCTGCCCAGTAGCCGCTCGCGATGATCGCACCGGAGCGCAGAACCCGGGCGGATCTGATCGCAGCACTCGTGCTCGCCGTCGCGGTCGTCGCGGCGGCGAGCGTCGTCTGGTTGCGCTCGGATGCGCGTGGCACCGTGTCCGTCACGACCGACGCGGCACCGGAGCCGCCACCGTCCGCGACCGTCGTGCCGTCGACCCTGACGGAGGCGTGGCGCGCCCCCAGCGGCGCGACGTCCCGTCCGATCGCGGTCGGCGCCGTCGTGGTCACCGGGGACGGCGGCACCGTCACCGGCCGCGCCCTCGACTCGGGCGCCGAACTGTGGCGCTACGACCGCGACATACCGCTGTGCGGCGTGGTCGAGGACTGGCGCACCGCCGTCGCGGTCTACCGCGACCGGCGGGGATGCAGCCAGGTCACCCAGCTCGTTCCCGACTCGGGAATGCGCGGCGCGCAACGTTCGAGCGACGCCGACGACGCGGTGACCCTCACCGCTGCCGACACCCACGTGATCTCCCGGGGCGACACTCGTCTCGAACTGTGGCGGTCCGATCTCGTGCGGACACTCGAGTACGGACGCGTGGACGCGCCCGTCGTGCCGGGGGCCCAGCCCCGCAGCGGATGCACGCTGAACTCGGCCGCGGCGAGCAACAGCCGGCTTGCGGTGGTCGAACGCTGCCCCGGTGAGGAAGCCGACCGCCTGACGCTGCTCGAGACGACCCCCGAGGCCGATTCGCAGCCGGCGGAGATCGCCTCGTCGGTGCTACCGGAACTGGGACCGGACGACGGCGGTACGCGGGTCGTCGCGGTGACCGGCGAGCGCACGGTGCTGTATCTGCCGCCCACCGCGTCCTCCGGGCCCGTGCTCGCCGTGTACGACGCCGCGGGCACGGTCACCGCGCGGCACCCGCTGTCGGCCGCGGCGACACCGGAGGCGGTGTTCCCCGCGACGGCCCAGGGTTCGATCCTCACGTGGTGGTCGGGCACGCAGACCGTCGCCCTCGGCGGCGACGACCTGGTGCCGCAGTGGACGGTGCCGGGAACGACGGGCACCGGCAGTGCCATGGCCGGAGCGCTGCTGCTTCCGGTGCGCGACGCCCTCGCCGTGGTCGATCCGGCCACCGGGACGGAACGGCAGCGCATTCCGGTCGCGCGCGACGGGACCGGTGTCGTGAACGTCGCGGTCGCCGGGAGTGCGGTGCTCGAGCAGCGGGGGCCGCAGGTCGTGGTGCTGCGGTGAGCCCGGCCGGGCCACCGGTCACGACGTGAAGGTGACCAGCTCCTTGCCGTCGCGCCAATGGGCGAGCAGGTTCTCGGCCAGCACGCGGTAGGCCTCGGCGCCCTTGTTCTTCCGGCCGGCCAGCACCGAGGCTCCGGACGCCGACGCCTCCGCGAAGCGGACGGTGCGCGGGATCGGCGGCGCGAGCACCGGCATGTCGTACCGGTCGGCGACGTCGGCGAGCACGTCACGGCTGTGCGTCGTGCGGGCGTCGTAGAGGGTCGGCAGGGCACCGAGCAGCTCGAGGTCGGGGTTGGTGATCTGTTTGACCTCGGCGACGGTGCGCAGCAGCTGCCCGACGCCGCGGTGCGCGAGGGTCTCGCACTGCAGGGGCACGAGCACGGACTGCGCCGCGGTCAGGCCGTTGAGCGTGAGCACGCCCAGCGACGGCGGGCAGTCGATCACGACGACGTCGAAGCTGTCGAGCAGGGGCGCCAGCGCCCGGCGAAGGGTGAACTCGCGCCCCGGCCGCATCAGCAGCAGCGCCTCGGCGCCGGCGAGGTCGATCGTCGCGGGCAGCAACGTGAACCCCTCGTCGGTATCGAGCAGGACCTCCTTGGCCTCCGCCGCCCCCACCAGCACGTCGTGCACCGACCGTTCGAGCCGGTCGGGGTTGTGCCCGAGCGAGAACGTCAGGCAGCCCTGCGGGTCCAGGTCGACGACGAGCACCCGCTGCCCCAGCCCGGCCAGGGCGGCCGCCAGAGACGCGACGGTGGTCGTCTTCGCGACGCCACCCTTCTGATTTGCCACCGCAAGTACCGTTGTCACGGGTCGATCCTCGCTGAAAACTCGCCCGAACGCGAGAATCGACCGCGATATCCGCCCTCCGGCGGGTCGCCGAACCTCACGAAAGGCCCGATCGTGATCCGCCGCGCCCGTCCCGCCGACGTCGACGCTCTCACCGCCCTCGTCTACGAACTGGCCGAGTACGAGAAGGCTCGCCACGAGTGCACCGTCGTGCCCGAGCAGCTGCACACGGCGTTGTTCGGGGCCGATGCCGCCGCGTTCGCCCACGTGGCCGAGGACGCGCACGGAACGGTGGTGGGCATGGCGTTGTGGTTCCGCAACTTCTCCACCTGGGACGGGGTGCACGGCATCTATCTCGAGGACCTGTACGTCCGGCCCGAGCACCGGGGGCAGGGACACGGCCGCGCCCTGCTCGCGGCGCTGGCCCGCGAGTGCGTCGACCGCGGCTACAGCCGCCTGAGCTGGTCGGTGCTGGACTGGAACACGCCGTCGATCGGGTTCTACCGTTCGCTCGGCGCGGTCCCGCAGGACGAGTGGACCACCTTCCGTCTCAGCGGGCAGGCGCTCACCGCGCTCGGCGGGGGTCAGGCCGCGTCGTCGGCATCCGGCGCGTAGTCCTGGGCCAGCCAGCGCGTCGTCGGCGGGCTGAACAGCAGCACCAGCGCCGGCACCACGATCAGGGTCAACAGGATGCCGAGCACGACCTGGTGGGAATCGGTCAGCAGCGACCAGGCCACCGGCAGCAACAGCAGCTGCGCGACGATCGCCACGGCCCGTCCCCAGCGCTGTCCGCGTAACAGCGCGATCCCGGCCGCGAGCACGCCACCGAACAGGATTCCCAGCCACAGCGCGAGGCCGTAGCCGTTTCCGACCGTCTGGTCGTGCCCGCCCGTCAGCGCCCGGACCACGGACACCACAGCGAAACCGATCGCGATCACGCCTTCGAGGACGACGAGACCACCCGCCGCTCGAACGGTGGACGGGACGGTGCTGCGTGGCGACTCGGTGGACACCCGGCCAGCGTAGTGGACCCGTGCGAGACCACTTAGGCTGATGCTCCGTGCGCGCACTGCTGATCGTGAACCCCAACGCGACGACCACCACTCCGGCCGGTCGCGACCGGTTGGCCCGCGCGCTCGCCGATCGGGTCTCCCTCACCGTCGCCCACACCACCCATCGGGGGCACGCCGCCGAACTGGCCCGCTCGGCGCACGCCGACGGAATGGACGTCGTCGTCGCGCACGGCGGCGACGGCACCGTCAACGAGATCGTCAACGGCCTGCTCGGTACCCCGTCCGAGCGGGTTGCCGACCCCACGCTCCCGCTGCTCGCGGTCGTCCCCGGCGGGTCGGCCAACGTCTTCGCCCGTTCGCTGGGTGTGGACGCCGATCCGGTGAAGGCGACCGCGCAACTGCTCGATCTGCTGGCCCGGCGCACGACCCGCCGGATCGGTCTCGGCCACTGCGACGGCCGGTGGTTCGTCTTCAATGCGGGGCTCGGACTCGACGCACAGGTGTGCGAGGCCGTCGACCTGAGCCGGCTGGGCGGGCGGAAGGTCACGACCGCCCGATACGTCGTGCATTCGATCACGCAGTTCTTCAAGTCCAAGGGTGCCGAGCCCGCGCTGACGCTGACGCTGCCCGGACGGCCGCCGATCCCGGGCGTGTACTACGCGTTCGTCTCCAATTCGAGCCCGTGGACCTATCTGGACAAGCGCCCGGTGCACACCAATCCGGGCACCTCGTTCGACACCGGGCTCGGTGTCTTCGCGATGACGACGACGGCGGTGTTCGCAAGCTTGCGGGTGGTCCGCCAGTTGCTCGCGCGCCACGGGAATCCGAACTCCCGCCGCTTGGTGCGGGTCGACGACGTCGCACGGGTGCGAGCGGAATCGAGCCGGCCGATCGGCCTGCAGGTGGACGGGGACTACCTCGGTCTTCGCACCGAGGTGGAGTTCGTGTCGGTTCCGGCCGTGCTCGAGGTCGTGGCACCCACCCCGTCCGTGGAGTGACCCGGGTTACATTTTTGTGTTCCGCGGTGTACAAAGGAAGTTCGAGTCCCGGAACGGGCCACAGCCGGCGTGAGCTTCCCCACGGTCGTGTCGATTCCTATTGACTTCACGCTGGTTCGTGAAAGCATTCACAAGTAACCGCGCGGAAACACTTGCCGACGCACGCATGAACTTGCCACCACGATCAGCCGGTGCGACGAGCACTATCGAAGGAGAGTAGAAGCATGGACTGGCGCCACAAGGCCATCTGCCGCGACGAGGATCCCGAGCTGTTCTTCCCCGTCGGTAACAGCGGCCCGGCCCTCGCGCAGATCGCCGACGCCAAGCTCGTGTGCAACCGCTGCCCCGTCACCGCCGAGTGCCTCTCGTGGGCCCTCGAGTCCGGTCAGGACGCGGGCGTGTGGGGCGGCATGAGCGAGGACGAGCGTCGTGCCCTCAAGCGCCGCAACGCCCGCACCCGGGCGCGCTCCGCGGTCTGACACGGCCCACCGCCACAGATCTCCGGGAAGGCCCGGCACCGCTTCGGTGCCGGGCCTTCCTGCCTCCGCGGGCCTGGTTCCCGCCGGACTCCCCACCGGGGCTCAGCCGAGCGCCACCCGGCCCAGCGGAACCCGCAGCCGCGCATCCGTTCCCGTCGTCGCGCCCCGCTCGAGCCGCAACGTGCCGCCGAGTTCGGCGGCGACGAGCGTGCGGACGATCTGCAGGCCCAACCGGTCCGAGCTCTCGAGGTCGAATCCCTCCGGCAGTCCCTTGCCCTCGTCGTGGACCACCACGTCGAGCCAGCGGGCCGACCGCTCGGCCCGCAGCGTCACGGTGCCGGCCGCACCCGGATCGAAGGCATGCTCGACCGAGTTCTGCACGAGTTCGGTGAGCACCATCACCAGCGGTGTCGCCCGCTCGGCGGGGAATACCCCCAGGCTGCCCTCCCGGCGCACCCGGACCTGACTGCCCACGGCCGCGACGTCGACGACGATGGGGATCAGCCGGTCGACGACGTCGTCGAGATCGACCTCCTCGTCCACCGACATCGACAGCGCCTCGTGCACGAGCGCGATCGACGTCACCCGGCGCACCGCCTCGGCCAGCGCCTGCCGGGCCTCGGTGTTGCCGGTGCGTCGCGCCTGCAGCCGCAGCAGGGCCGCGACCGTCTGCAGGTTGTTCTTCACCCGGTGGTGGATCTCCCGGATCGTGGCATCCTTGCTCAGCAACGCCCGATCGCGCCGCTTGACCTCGGTGACGTCGCGGATGACCACCGCCGCACCCTCGAGCCGGCCGCCGGGCGCGAGCACCAGCGCACGCAGCAGCACGGTGGCCCCGCGTGCCTCGATCTCCATGGGCCGTCCCAGCTTGCCGCGCACCGCACCCCGCAGGTAGCTCTCGACGTCCTCGCTCTCGAACGGATCGGTCACCAGCGCGCGTGTCGTCTCGATCAGGTTCTGGCCGAGCAGGTCGGAGTTCAACCCCATCCGGTGGTAGGCGGACAGGGCATTCGGGCTCGCATACACCACCCGGCCGGACCGGTCGAGGCGGATGAAGCCGTCGCCCGCGCGGGGGCTCGACTTGGTGTCCGAACGCGATTCCGTGGTCGGGAAGGTGCCCTCGCAGATCATCGTGAACAGGGCGTCGGCGCACTCGAGGTACGCGGTCTCGAGGGCGCTCTTGGTGCGCCTGGCCACGGTGGCCGCGTCGCGGCTCAGAACGGCGATGACCTGCCCGTCCCAGCGGACCGGCACCGCCTGCCGGCGCAGCGGCGCGACGTGGCTGGGCCGCGCGTCCGCAGAGACGACCACTCCGGTCTCGAGGGCCCGCAACACGTGCGGGTGCTCCCGCTCGGACACCACCGAACCCACCATGTCCTCGGGCAGCACGGTCGATGCGGTGGTGGGGCGGCACTGCGCCACGCACACCACCCCACTCGGCTCGGCGCTCACCCACAACAGGACGTCCGCGAAGGACAGGTCCGCGAGCAACTGCCATTCGCCGACGACTCGCTGCAGGTGGTCGACCGCACCGCCCGGCAGGTCGGTGTGCTCGGCGAGAAGAGCGCTGAGGGTGGACACGGGCGGCACGTGCGGACTCAGGAGATGACCGCGATGAGGTCGCCCTGCTGCACGACGTCGCCGACGACCACGTCCAGTGAGGTCACGGTGCCCGACGTCTCGGCGAGCACCGGAATCTCCATCTTCATGGACTCCAGGATCACCAGCGTGTCGCCCTCGGCGACGACGTCCCCTTCCTGCACCACCACCTCGAACACGGTGGAGACCATCTCGGCGCGCACGTCTTCGGCCATCGGGCACCTCATTCCACGAAGAAGACGGTGGCCCTGCTTTCAGGGCCACCGGACCACACGTGAAACACTGTAATGAACCAGAAAGGAGATCGGACCATGGGTAAGCGAGGCCGCAAGAAGCGCAGTCGCAAGGGTAACGCCGCCAACCACGGCAAGCGTCCCAACGCCTGAGGCGCGCACACACGCGTGAGGGGGCCGGAAGCAGCTGCTTCCGGCCCCCTCACGCGTGTCGGGTGGTCAATCCCGGACGTCGGTGCGCGTCACGACGACGGTCCGCCGGATCTCGACCAGCAGCCGCTCCCGCAGGCCCTCCGGGGCGTGCTCGCCGCCGCACTTGCGGCTGAGCAGGGACTTGAGCTGGGATTCGAGCCCGTACGCCTCGAGGCAGGACCCGCAGTCGTCGAGATGGCGCTGCAGACGCTCACGCGACCGGTCGTCGCACTCGCTGTCGAGCAGCAGATAGACGTCCGCGATCACTGCGGAACAGTCGAGCTGATCGAAGTCGGCCGACTCGCTCACCTCGAGACCTCCTTGTTGTCCACGCCGTGTCCGACAGCAGCGTCCACGGCCCCGCTCCGGTTGAATCCTCGCTCCCGCGCGACATCGGCCAGCAGGCCGCGCAGCTGCTTGCGGCCGCGGTGCAGCCGTGACATGACCGTGCCGATGGGCGTGCCCATGATCTCCGCGATCTCCTTGTACGGGAAACCCTCGACGTCGGCGTAGTACACCGCCATCCGGAACTCCTCGGGCAGCTCCTGCAACGCGGCCTTGATGTCGTCGTCGGGAAGCGCGTCGAGCGCCTCGACCTCGGCCGACCGCAGACCGGTGGAGCTGTGCTCGGCCGTCGCCGCCAGCTGCCAGTCGGTGATCTCCTCGGTGGGGTACTGAGCGGGCTGGCGCTGCTTCTTGCGGTAGGAGTTGATGTAGGTGTTCGTCAGGATGCGGTACAGCCACGCCTTGAGATTGGTCCCCTCCTTGAACGAGGAGAAGGCGGAGAACGCCTTGATATACGTCTCCTGAACCAGATCCTCCGCGTCCGCGGGGTTGCGGGTCATCCGCAGCGCCGCGCCGTAGAGCTGATCGAGCAGGGGCAATGCATCCCGCTCGAACCGTTCGGCCAGTTCCGTACCAGACTCCTCGACCACACCGATCCCTTCACTTGCCGTATCCGTGAAGGCTACCGGCCGGGACGGGCACAGCACAGGCACGCGGCACTCCTCGCTCTCGGTCACCGGCCACGCCGATCGTGGCGGCCACCCGGAATCAACACGACAGGGTGGGTGCTTGTTCCCTACATTGACGCGCATGGCCTCGACCTCCACTCCCGCGACCACGCTGCTGACACGCGAGAAAGTCACCCACCGCGTCCACGAGTACCCGCACGACCCGCGAGCCGGCTCGTTCGGTTCCGAGGCCGTCGAGCTCCTCGGGCAGCGGCTCGGGGTGGCCCCCGCCCAGATCTTCAAGACCCTCGTGATCAAGCTCTCCGACGGCAAGCTCGCGGTGGCCGTGATCCCGGTCCCGGCGACGCTGTCGCTGAAGGCGGCCGCGGCCGCCCTCGGGGGCGGCAAGGCGGTCATGGCCGAACGCAGCGACGCCGAACGCGCCACCGGCTACGTCCTCGGGGGAATCTCACCGCTGGGTCAGCGCAGCCGGCTGCGCACCGCCGTCGACGCCTCCGCGCACCAGTGGGACCGGGTCCTGTGCAGCGCCGGACGCCGCGGCCTCGAGATCGAACTCGCCCCGGCGGACCTGGTGCGGCTCACGGGAGCAGTGGTGGCGCCGATCACCGCCGGGGCCTGATGCGGGGGCGCCCGGGAGGTGCCGCGCCGACCACCCGCGCCGCGGACCGCACCCGGCCGCGGGGTGTGGCAGGTGGCTGCCGGCTGCGGATAGGCGAAGATGGACGGGTGAATCCGTGGAGTGCGCCCCGAGCCGAGTCACCCGTCGACAGTTCCGTCACGCTGCCCGGGTCCAAGTCGATCACCAACCGCGCCCTGATCCTCGCTGCGCTCGCGGACGGCCCGTCCACCGTGACCGGTGCGCTGCGCAGTCGCGACACCGACCTGATGATCGCGGCCCTGCGCGGACTGGGCACGACGATCGACGAGCGAGACGACGGCACCACGCTGCACGTCATCCCCGGCCGGCTGCACGGCGCCCGGGTGGACTGCGGCCTGGCGGGAACGGTGATGCGATTCGTGCCGCCCCTCGCGGCGCTGGCCGACGGCGACGTCTTCTTCGACGGTGACGAGCAGGCGCGTACCCGCCCGATGGGCACCGTCCTCGAGGCCCTGCGCTCGCTCGGCGCCGACGTCGACGGCGACACCCTGCCCTTCACCGTGCGCGGGCGCGGCTCCCTGCGCGGCGGCACCGTCACCATCGACGCGTCGGGGTCGTCACAGTTCGTCTCGGGTCTGCTGCTCTCCGCCGCCGCGTTCGTCGAGGGCGTCACGGTGCGGCACGCCGGGGCGGCCGTGCCGTCCATGCCGCACATCGACATGACCGTCGAGATGCTGCGCGAGTCCGCGGTGACGGTCGACACGTCCGTGCCCGACACCTGGCGGGTCGCACCGGGCCCGGTCCGCGCCGTGGACCGGGTCGTCGAGCCCGACCTGTCCAACGCGACCCCGTTCCTGGCGGCCGCGGCCGTCACGGCCGGCACGGTGTCGGTGCCGCGATGGCCGCAGCGCACCACCCAGGCCGGCGACGCGATCCGCGGAATCCTCGAGCAGATGGGTGCCGACGTCGCACTGTCCGACGGAACGCTCACCGTGCGAGGCCCGAAGCATCTGCGCGGCCTCGACGTCGACCTGCACGACGTCGGCGAGCTCGCCCCCACGGTCGCCGCACTCGCGGCGCTGGCGACCACCCCGTCCACGCTGCGGGGCATCGCCCACCTGCGCGGGCACGAGACGGACCGCCTGGCCGCCCTGGTCACGGAGCTCGGCAAGCTCGGCGGTTCCGCCACCGAGCTTGCGGACGGCCTGCACATCGTGCCCGCGCCGCTGCACGGCGGACGCTGGCATTCGTATGCGGATCACCGGATGGCGACGGCGGGCGCGATCGTGGGACTCGTGGTCGACGGCATCGAGGTCGAGGACATCGGCACGACGGCCAAGACCCTGCCCGGCTTCCCCGAGCTGTGGGCCGGGATGCTGAGGGGAGCGCGCTCCTGAGCCGGCGGACCTACGACGAGACCGACGTCCGGATCCGTCCGGGCAAGGGCTCGCGGCCGCGCACGAAGGACCGGCCGGCCCATCGGGACGCCGTCGAAGCGATGGTCGTCTCCGTCGACCGTGGCCGGTGGGGCTGCGTGCTGGAGGGTGATCCCGCGCGGCCGGTCGTCGCGATGCGGGCCCGGGAGCTCGGCCGTACCCCTGTCGTCGTCGGGGATCGGGTCGCGGTGGTCGGGGACCTGTCGGGGCGGCCCGACACGCTTGCGCGCATCGTGCGGGTACAGGAACGCACCACGGTGTTGCGCCGCACCGCCGACGACACCGACCCGTTCGAGCGGATCGTCGTGGCCAACGCGGAGCAGCTGCTGATCGTCGTCGCACTGGCCGATCCGCCGCCTCGGACCGGGCTGGTCGAACGGTCCATGGTCGCCGCGTTTGCGGGCGGGCTGGAACCGGTGCTGTGCCTGACGAAGAGCGATCTGGCCGATCCCGGGGAGTTCACGGCGCAGTTCGCGGATCTGGACGTTCCCGTGGTGCTGGCGGGCCGCGAGCAGGACCTGTCGGAGCTGACGGCGATGCTGGCGGGCAGGTCGACCGCGCTGATCGGCCATTCCGGCGTGGGAAAGTCCACTCTGGTCAACCGGCTCGTCCCGGATGCCGACCGCGCCACCGGCGAGGTCTCGGGGGTCGGGAAGGGCCGGCACACCTCCACGCAGTCGGTGGCGCTGCCGTTGCCGGGCGGCGGGTGGGTGATCGACACCCCCGGGATCAGGTCGTTCGGGCTCGCTCACATCGATGCCGACGACGTGATCGCCGCGTTCTCGGATCTCGCCGACGCGGTGGAGGACTGTCCCCGTGGCTGCACCCACCTGGGCCCGCCCGCGGACCCCGAGTGCGCACTCGACGCCCTCGAGGGCAAGTCCGGGCGCCGCGCGATGGCCGTACGCACACTGCTGACCGCGATCGCCGCCAACGAATCCTGGTGAGCCCGGTCCCCGGACGCCGGGTGTCACAGGGACGCCGAGCGCCCGGTGTCACAGGGACGCCGAGCGCCCGGTGTCACAGGGACGCCGGGCGCTCGGTGGGGATTCGGGATCAGCGCATGCCGAGGAGACGGCGCACGCCGCGGACCCGGCGGTTCTCGCGGATCGCGGTGGCCAGGCCGCGTCGCCGGCCGGTCGCAGGGTCCACGACGGCGGTGCCGCCGAAGCCGCGCTCGGACGCGGTTTCCGGGGCCGCGTCCGGGGTGTCCGCGAGGTACTTGTTCGGCAGCGACAGCTTGGCGATGGTGCGCCAGGACTTGAAGTACTGCACGGCGAGCGGGCCGGTGGTGTACGGCAGGTCGTACTTGTCGCACAGCTCGCGCACCCGCACCGCGATCTCGGCGTACCGGTTCGACGGCAGGTCCGGGAACAGGTGGTGTTCGATCTGGTAGCTCAGGTTGCCGGTCATGAAGTCCATGACCGGGCCGCCGGAGATGTTGGCGCTGCCGAGCATCTGGCGCAGGTACCACTGCGCCTGCGTCTCGTTGTCGACGTCGGCCTTGGTGAACTTCTCGGCGCCGTCGGGGAAGTGCCCGCAGAAGATGACCGCGTTGGTCCACAGATTGCGGATCACGTTGGCCGTCATGTTCGCGGTGAGCGTGGACCTCCACGCCTTACCCGTCAGCGCCGGATAGACCACGTAGTCCTTGGCGATCTGGCGACCGATCTTGTCCCCCACCTCGCGCAGCTTGCGCTTGGTCTCGGCGCGGTCGTCGCGGCCCTTGGCGACCTTGCCGAGTTCGAGGTGCTGGACCGCGACGCCGTACTGGAACAGCAGGGCGAGCAGGGCGTTGTAGACGATGTTGCCGTAGTTGAACGGCGACCAGCGCTGGTCGCGCGTCACCCGCAGCAGGCCGTATCCCACGTCGTCGTCCATGCCGAGGATGTTGGTGTACTTGTGGTGCAGGTAGTTGTGGGTCTGCTTCCAGTGCGCGGACGGGTCGGCGTTGTCCCACTCCCAGTGGACGGAGTGGACCTCGGGATCGTTCATCCAGTCCCACTGCCCGTGCATCACGTTGTGCCCGAGCTCCATGTTCTCGACGATCTTCGAGAGGCCGAGCAGGCCCGCACCGAGCAGCCACAGCGGCCGCCGGCGGCTGCCGAACAGCACCGCACGCCCACTCAGCTCCAGGCCGCGCTGCAGCCGGATCGTGTTGCGGATGTAGCGGGCGTCGCGCTCGCCGCGGGAGTCCTCGATGTCCCGCCGGATGGCGTCGAGCTCCCGGCCGAGGGCCTCGACGTCCGCCTCGGTGAGGTGCGCGTACTCCTTGATGTCCGAAATGGCCATGCGCCTACCGTACCGTAAGTTACGAATCCGTAGGTTACGGAGATGTAGCTTGTGCGGCAGATCACTTCCGGCGGGTTGCGCGCTTGGCGGCCCGCAGGGTCCGCAGCGCGGTCGCGAGCCCCTCACGACGCTCCCCCACCGACCGCACCCGCGGCAGATCGGGACGCCGGAACTTGCGTTCGGAGGAGGTCTCCGGGGCGTCGTCCGACGTGGCCCGCAGCCACGCGTCCGGCAGTGCCAGCTTGTGGATCGTGCGCAGCGCGAGCAGGTACTGCTTACCGAGCGGACCGCTGGTGTACGGCAGGTCGTACTTCGCACACAGCGCGCGGACCCGCTCCGCGATCTCGGGGTAGCGGTTGCTGGGCAGGTCCGGGAACAGGTGGTGCTCGATCTGGTAACTCAGATTGCCGGTCATGAAGGCCATCACCGGGCCGGCATCGATGTTGGCGCTACCGAGCAGCTGCCGCAGGTACCACTGCCCCTGCGTCTCGTTCTCGTACTGCGCCACGGTGAACTTCTCGGCGCCGTCGGGAAAGTGGCCGCAGAAGATCACCACGTACGCCCACAGGTTCCGCACCAGGTTCGCCGTGAGGTTCGCCGTGATCGTGCTGCGCCACGCACGGCCCGTCATGGCCGGGAACAGCACCAGGTCCTTGCCCAGCTGCCGCGCGATCTTGCGCGCGAAGTCCTTGGTGGGCTGGGAGTTCCACTGGCCTTCCGGCACCCCGGCAGCCTTCTTCTCGGCATCGAGGTCGTGCAGTGCGATGCCCCACTCGAACGTGGCTGCGAGGATCAGGTTGGCCAGGGGCTGCAGCAGGTTGATCGGCCGCCACTTCTCGTCGCGCGTCATCCGCAGGATGCCGAAGCCCACGTCGTCGTCCATCCCGACGATGTTCGTGTAGGTGTGGTGCGCGTAGTTGTGGGCGCGCTTCCAGTGCTGCGACGGACCCGTTTGATCCCATTCCCACGAGGTCGAGTGGATCTCCGGATCGTTCATCCAGTCCCACTGCCCGTGCATCACGTTGTGCCCGAGCTCCATGTTCTCGATGATCTTCGACAGCGAGAGCAGGCCCGTGCCGAGCAGCCACAGCGGACGCCGGCGGCTGCCGAACAGCGCCGCGCGACCGCCGATCTCGAGGACGCGTTGCAGACGGATGGTGTTGCGGATGTAGCGGGCGTCGCGCAGCCCTCGGGCGTCCTCGATGTCGCGACGGATCGCGTCGAACTCGCGGCCGAGTTCCTCGATGTCCGCGTCGGTGAGGTGAGCGAACTCGGTGATGTCGGTGATTGCCACCGGGGTCCTTCCCCCTGGAACGGGTGGGTAGTGCGTCAGGCGCCGAGCGTGCAGTCTCCGGCAGCCGCGGAGATGCAGGTCTGTACCCGCTCCCCCTCGGCGTGTTCCTTGCCGGACCGGAGGTCGACGACATGCCCCTTCTCCAAGGGCACCACACAAGTCTGACAGATTCCCATCCGGCAGCCGAACGGCATCAGCGCGCCGGCGCTTTCACCGGCCTCGAGCAGGGTCGTCGCACCGTCGACGGCGACGGTCTTGCCGGACTTGGCGAAGGTCACCGTCCCGCCGGCGCCGGAGGTGTCCGCGCGGGAGACGGCGAAGCGTTCCAGGTGCAGCCGCTCGGACAGGCCCGCGGAGTCCCAGAACCGGTCGATGTCGTCGAGCATCGCCTGCGGTCCGCACGCCCACACCTGACGCTCCCGCCAGTCGGGGCACACGGTGTCGAGCTCGGCGAGGGCGAACTTGCCCTGCTCCCGCGTCAGGCGCACGTACGGGTGGTACTGCTCGTGATCCGCCCCGAATCGGGCGATCTCGTCGGCGAACATCACCTCGGCGGCGGTGGGCGCCGAGTGGACGTGCACCACATCGGGCAGTTCGGCATGGGCCTGCACGGACCGGCGGTCGAGGGTGCGCAGCATCGAGATGATCGGGGTGATGCCGCTGCCCGCGGTGAGGAACAGGATCTTCGCCGGCGGGGGGTCGGACAGGACGAACTCGCCCTTGGGCTCGGCGAGCCGCACGATCGTGCCGGCGGGCACGCCGCTGACGAGGTGGGTCGAGAGGAACCCGTCGGTCATGGCCTTGACGGTGATCGAGATGAGCTTGCGGTCCCACGTGGGCGAGGAGGTCAGCGAGTACGAACGCCAGTGCCAGCGGCCGTCGACGTGCAATCCGATGCCGATGTACTGGCCCGGTGCGTATCCGAAGTCGAAGCCCCAGCCGGGCTTGATGACGAGTGTCGCGGAGTCCGCGGTCTCGCGGCGGACCTCGACGATGCGTCCACGCAGCTCGCGCGCCGACCACAGCGGGTTGGCGAGGTGCAGGTAGTCGTCGGGAAGGAGGGGTGTCGTCAGCCGCGCGGCCGCACCACGCAGGATGTTCGACACGGATCGGTCCTTCGTCGCGACGTGCGCCGCCGGCCGCTCGATCCAGTCCTTCAGACCCATCCGATCACTTCTCCTCGTCCAGGGGCTACGCCTCCGTAGGTTACCAGCTCCCTACGGAGGCGTAGGTTGGGTCGAGACGGTGATCACACTCACGGGGTCAGAGCAGCTCGAGCAGGAACTGCAGCTCCTGCGTGGCGTACCAGGCGAGTTCGTGGTCCTCGGCGTCGCCCAGTACGAACTCCGCCTCCTCGTCGCCGAGGTCGGCCGCATCGACGACCGGCAGGGCCCGGGCGATGTCCGGTTCCGCAGCGGCGAGGTCCACATGCACCGACGCCACCGCGGACAGCGGCACCGGACCGGGCAGCCGGACCACCGCGTCGTCGAGGTCGGGACGCAGGGTGACGCCGTCGACGTCCGCGGCCACCACCACCCGGCGCAGGCCGAACTCGGGCGGCGGGTCGTCGTCGGCCCGGCCGGCGAGCAGCCGCAGCGAGGCGCGGGCGGCCTCGGCCATCGCGACCTCGGCGAGTTCCTCGTCGTCGCCGGAGGTGTACGCCTCGCGCAGCGCCGGGGTGACCGCGAACGCGGTGCCGCTCACCGCCTCGAACTCACTGTCGGCGACCAACCGCTTCAACGTCTCGATGGTCGCCGGTACGTACACCCGTGTCACAACTCACCTACTGGCATCCAACAACTCCTCGAGCGACTCGTGCAGCAGCGACGTCAGCACCTCCACATCGGGCATGGCGTCGCGGTCCGCATTGAGACCATAGTAGACGTTGCCGTCGTACGACGTCAACGCGACGCTCAGCGCCTGATTCTTCAGCAGGGGCGAGATCGGATACATCTCGAGGACCCGGGCCCCGGCGAGGTAGAGGGGATGCTGCGGGCCCGGCGCGTTGGTGATCATCAGGTTGAACATGCGCTGAGAGAATCCGCTCGCGACACGAGCCCCGACGGCATGCATGGTCGCGGGCGCGAACCCGGACAGTCGCATCATCGACCGCGCCGGGACCCGGCGGCCCTGCCGAGAGTAGGCCTCCCCGGCGTGCGAGATGTGGGACAGACGGACGACCGCGTTCGGTTCCCCCACCGGGAGGTCGACCAGAAAGGTCGAGACCTCGCCGCGCGGACCCGTCTCGGATTCCTCCCGGCCCGCCTCCGGCACGTCCGGGTCCTCCGCGTAGACCGACATGGGCACCATCGCCCGGACCACCGTCGCCTCCGTCAGCGGCTCCCCGCGGGAGAGCAGCCAGTACCGCAGCGCCCCCGCGATCACCGCCAGCACGACGTCGTTGACGGTGCAGCCGTAGCGCGCCCGGATCTTCCGGTACAACTCGAGGTCCGCCTTGACCACCGCGAACCGGCGGTTACGGGAGATCGGGGCGTTCAACGGGCTGTCGGGCGCGGACTGGGCGGCGGTGCGCGCCAGCCGGCCCACCACGTCCAGCGCCTCCCCGGCCGTCGCGGCCAGATCGCCGACGGCCGCCCGCACTCCCGACACCGCCTCACCGGGCCTGGCCACCAGCTCGGCGAGCGCGCCGAGCAGCAGCGCCGAGTCACTCGGCTCGGGCTCCGGCATCCACAATTCCTCCGGATCCACCCGGGGAGTCTCGGTGGGCTCGAACAGCACCTGCCCGATCTCGAGCGCCTGATCGCCGTCCACCAGCGCCGAGTGGGTCTTGGTGAACAGGGCGCACCGGTCGCCGGCGAGGCCCTCGACGAGATACATCTCCCACAGCGGCCGGGAGCGGTCGAGCGGACGGGAGATCAACCGGGCCAACAGCTCGTGCAGCTGCGTTTCGGAGCCGGGCCGCGGCAGCGCCGACCGCCGCACGTGATAGGTGATGTCGAAGTCGCGGTCGTCGACCCACACCGGACGCGCCAGGCCGAGGGCGACCTCGCGCGCCTTCTGCCGATACCGCGGCACCGCGGCCAGCCGGCGCTCCACGAGCCGCAGCACGTCCTCGTAGTCGAGCCCGCCGCTCGGCTGCTCCAGGATGGCGAGCGACCCGATGTGCATGGGCGTATTGCTTGTCTCCAGAAAGTAGAACGACGCGTCCTGAGCCGACATCCGGTGGGTCATCGCCCCGCATCCCTCTCGTCCTCGTCCCGTCGAGCCGCTCCGGCCTGCGACGGCTCGTCGAGACCGAACAGCACCGTCAGTTCCGCCACCACCTCGGCGGCATCGGCGTGATGCACGCCGACCATTCCCGTGGCTACCGCACCGTCCACGTTCACCCGCAGGTCGTCGACGAACACACACGCCGACGGTTCGAGCCCGAGACGCCGGGCCACCGCCAGGTAGCTGCGCGGATCCGGTTTCGCGGTGCCCACGTCCGCGGACAGCACCACTTCGTCCACCAGCCGGCCCCGCCCCAGATCGCGCAGGGGTGCGGCCGCGGGGCCACCCGGATCGTTGCTGAGGATCGCGGTGCGCACGCCGCGCCGGCGCACCTCGGCGAGGATCCCGCCGAGCGCGGCCGCGTCCGTGCCGGGGCCCGCGAGCACCCCACCGAAATCGAGCACCAGTCCACGCATCGCCCCACCCTAGTTCGCGCGCACCGGTCAGGCGATGCAACGACCCGAACGACACGGCGACACGGCGACACGGCGACACGGCGACACGGCGACACGGCGAGACGGATGTGGCACCATGACCGGCGGCTCCGTCCTCTCCCGGGGTCTACGCACCCGCCGTCGGCTGTTCCGCGCCGACGTCGTCCCTCGGAACCGGGAGAATCGATGACCCCTCAGCACGACGCCCGCTACGTCCGGCGCATCGTTCCGTTCGAGCCGCCGGTGCAGCGTTGCTGCCCGGCCGGACCGCACCGCCGGCACGCGAAGCGGCGCCTCACCCCGCACGACGGCCGTTCGACGCGGGTGAAGGCCGTGCCGCCGACCGGGCGACCACTGCCGGAGGTGGATCCGGCGGCACGACGGTTCGCCGACCTCGCGGCCCGGTTGATCCTCGAAGTAGCCGACCGCCGCCGCCCGGAGCCCCAGCTCGCCGCCGTGCTCCATCCGTCGCTGCATGCGTCCGTAGCTGTCGGCGCGAGGACGAACGATGCGGGGACGGCGGTGCTCCTGCGGACCCGGCTGCGTGCGGTGGACGCCGACACCGCCGAGTTGTTCGGCTCCTACGGCCGCGGCCATCGCGTGTTCGCGCTGGCCGGCCGGATCTCGCGCCACCCCGTGTCACGCCGGACGCCGCACGGATGGCTGCTCACCACGGTGTGGCTGGGCTGACCATGCGTCCGGGCCGGCCACCTCCCGGCCCGGACGCACCGTCAGCGGCGGCGCTGCGCCTTGGCCTGCTTGCGTGCCGCCTCCCGGCGTTGCCGACGAGTGCCCGTCGTCCCGGGTGCGGACGCGGCCGGCGACGAGGTCGCGGAACTGCGCCGAACCTGGGCACTGCCGTCCTCGGCCGGCCCGGTGTAGGTGAGATTGCGATCGTCGTCCTCGTCGAGTCCCTTCGCGCGCAGCGTCGCCGGGGCGGGCGTGGGTGCCGGAGTCGGCGCGGGGGCGGCCGGGGTCGGAGCCGGCTTCGTCAGGGTGGGGGCGGCCTGCGCGGTAGCCGCGGCGGACGCGGCGGTGACACCGACCCCCGGGGCCGGCTGCGGCCGCGCGGCCTCGACCTGCAGGTTGAACAGGAATCCGACGGACTCCTCCTTCAGGCCCTCGAGCATCCCGACGAACATGTCGTAGCCCTCGCGCTGGTACTCCACGAGGGGATCGCGCTGGGCCATCGCCCGCAGGCCGATGCCCTCCTTGAGGTAGTCCATCTCGTAGAGGTGTTCGCGCCACTTGCGGTCGAGCACCGAGAGCAGGATCCGACGCTCGAGCTCGCGCATGCCGCCCTCCCCGGCGATGGCGTCGATCTCCGCCTCACGGCGGGCGTACGCGGCGTGCGCGTCCTTCAGCAACGCCTCACGCAGTTCCTCCCGGCTGAGATCCGCGGGTTCGCCGTCCGTGGAGGTAGCGAGCTCCTTGTGATCGAGGCCCACCGGGTAGAGGGTCCGCAGGGCCGTCCACAGCTGCTCGAGGTCCCAGTCCTCGACGTAACCGTCCGCGGTGGCGCCGTCGACGTAGGCGGTGACCACGTCCGTGATCATGTGCTCGACCTGGCCTTCGAGATCCTCCCCGCGCAGGATGCGGCGACGCTCGTCGTAGATGACGGTGCGCTGCTGGTTCATCACCTCGTCGTACTTCAGGACGTTCTTGCGGATCTCGAAGTTCTGCTGCTCGACCTGTGTCTGGGCACTCTTGATGGCCTTCGAGACCATCTTCGCCTCGATCGGCACGTCGTCGGGCAGGTTCAAGCGGGTCATGATCGATTCGAGCGCCGCACCGTTGAACCGGCGCATCAACTCGTCACCGAGCGAGAGGTAGAAGCGCGACTCGCCCGGGTCTCCCTGCCGGCCGGAGCGGCCGCGCAGCTGGTTGTCGATCCGGCGGGACTCGTGCCGCTCGGTGCCGAGGACGTACAGGCCGCCGGCGTCCCTGACCTTGTCGGCGTCGGCCTTGACCTCGGCGTTGATCCGCTCGACCGCCTCGTCCCAGGCCGCCTCGTACTCCTCGGGCGTGTGGACCGGGTCGAGACCCCGCTTGCGCAGCTCCACGTCGGCGAGGATGTCGGGGTTGCCGCCGAGCACGATGTCGGTACCGCGGCCGGCCATGTTGGTCGCGACGGTCACCGCACCGGACCGCCCGGCCTCGGCGATGATGGTCGCCTCCTGCTCGTGGAACTTGGCGTTGAGCACGTTGTGCGGAATGCCGCGCTTGGTGAACTGCGCGGACAGGTACTCGGAGCGTTCGACGCTGGTGGTGCCGATCAGGACCGGCTGCCCCTTGGCATGCCGTTCGGCGACGTCGTCGACGACCGCCGCGAACTTCGCCGTCTCCGTCTTGTAGATCAGGTCGCCCTGGTCCACGCGGACCATCGGCTTGTTGGTCGGGATCGGGATCACCCCGAGCTCGTAGATCTGGTGCAGCTCCGCGGCCTCGGTCTCGGCGGTGCCCGTCATGCCGGAGAGCTTGTCGTAGAGGCGGAAGTAGTTCTGCAGCGTGATCGTGGCGAGCGTCTGGTTCTCCGCCTTGATCTCGACGCGTTCCTTGGCCTCGATGGCCTGGTGCATGCCCTCGTTGTAGCGACGTCCGACGAGGATGCGGCCGGTGAACTCGTCGACGATGATCACCTCGCCGTCCCGGACGATGTAGTCCTTGTCGCGCTGGTACAGCTCCTTGGCCTTGATCGCGTTGTTGAGGTAGCTCACCAGCGGCGAGTTCGCCGCCTCGTACAGGTTGTCGATGCCGAGCTGGTCCTCGACGAGCTCGACCCCCGCTTCGTGCACGCCGATGGTGCGCTTCTTGATGTCCACCTCGTAGTGGACGTCCTTCTTCAGCAGCGGCGCGATCCGCGCGAACTCGGCGTACCACTTGCTCGACGCGTCGGCCGGGCCGGAGATGATCAGCGGCGTCCGGGCCTCGTCGATGAGGATCGAGTCGACCTCGTCGACGATCGCGAAGTTGTGGCCGCGCTGCACGAGATCGTCGAGCGAGTGCGTCATGTTGTCGCGCAGGTAGTCGAAGCCGAACTCGTTGTTGGTGCCGTAGGTGATGTCGGCGGCGTATGCGGTGCGCCGCTCGGCGGGCGTCAGACCGGACAGGATCACCGCGGTCTCGAGACCGAGTGACCGGTGCACCCGGCCCATCCACTCGGAGTCGCGCTTGGCGAGATAGTCGTTGACCGTCACCACGTGCACGCCCTCGTCGGCGATGGCATTGAGGTATGCGGGCAGCACACAGGTCAGGGTCTTGCCCTCACCGGTCTTCATCTCGGCGATGTTGCCGAAGTGCAGGGCCGCGCCGCCCATGATCTGAACCGGGTAGTGCTTCTGACCCAGCACGCGCCACGACGCCTCGCGGGCCGTGGCGAACGCCTCGGGCAGCAACTCGTCGAGGGACTCACCCTCCTGGTAGCGACGACGGAACTCGTCCGTCTTGGCCCGCAACTGCTCGTCGGTGAGGGACTCGAACTCGGGTGAGAGGGAATCGACGTGGTCGGCGATGTGCTTGAGCCGCTTGACCATGCGACCTTCACCGACTCGGAGCAGCTTCGACAGCGACAGCACGGGCGTGTTCGTCCTCAATCTCGGGTACAGCACGGACAACGAAAATCCGGCCGAGGCCTGTATCGACCCCGGCCGGATTCCATGGTAGGCGGTCTATCGACGAGGTGACCACGGGCGACCGCTCGGCGGGGTGGCACGCACGGTGCCGCCGCTGTGCGGCGCAGTGGTCACACGAGCCGGATCAACCCGTAGTCGAACGCGTGCCGGCGGTAGACGACGGACGGACTGTCGGTCTCCTTGTCGTGGAACAGGTAGAAGTCGTGACCGACCAGCTCCATCTCGTACAGCGCGTCGTCGACGGTCATCGGCTCGGCTGTGTGTTCCTTCGTTCGCACGATCCGGCCCGGCCCCGAGGGCTCGGGCTCGTACTGCTCCAGCGAGATCTCCGGTGAGATTCCGAGCGAATCGTCCTTGGCGAGCTCGGCAGTGGCCTCGGCCACCGAGACAGGGGTCTTCTCCCCGTGGTGTACCTTGCGGCGGTCCTTCGTGCGGCGCAGCCGCGCCTCGAGCTTGTCCGTCACGGACTCGAAGGCAGCGTAGAAACTGTCCGCGGATGCCTCTGCGCGCACCACCGGCCCCTTGGCCCGAGCGGTGATCTCGACGCGCTGGCAACTCTTCAGCTGCCGGCGATTGCGCTCGTGCTGCAACTCGACGTCGAACAGGAAGATCGTCGGGTCGAAACGTTCGAGCCGAGCGAGCTTCTCGGACACGTAGACCCGGAAGTGATCCGGGACCTCGACGTTGCGCCCCTTGACGACGACGTCGGCGCGGGGACCGTTGGACTCCGCAGTACCGGCTTCGGCCTCAGCAGCGGGAACCTTGGACTTCGAAGGGATCGTCACTCGTACCTCCCGAGTACGGCCGGCGCAGCTCGCGCGCCGGCATGATCGACGAGCGCGAAATGCGCTCCGCCCGACACGACGGCTGAAGGGCGTTTTGCGCCCGCTACCTGTGTTTTCGGGTCTGAGGGCGACGGTAGTACGGAACGGCGGGGAGTGCCACCGTTCCGCTCAATTTCACGCCGTCGTCACCTGACGGTGGGACCGATGTCCCCGACGTGCCCGGCCCCTCGGCCTGCGGCTCGGGGTCCTCAGGCTCTCATGCGGCGGCGATCACCAGCACCCCGCACGGGCGATGGCCCGCCGCCCGCAGAACCCGCACCGATTCCGTGGCGGTGGCGCCGGTCGTGACGACGTCGTCGACGAGCAGCACCTCCGCTCCGGGAGGCGGGCCCGCCGTCCGCACCCGCACCCGCCCGGCCAGATTGCGCTGCCGCTGCGCAGCCGACAACCCCACCGAATCGCGGACACCACGTCCGGTGACGAGAAGGCCGCAGACCTCGAGGCGCCGGTCGTGTCCGGCGGCCGCCCGCACCGCACGCGTCACCGGGTCGCCCCCGCGAGAGCGTGCCGCCCGGGTTCGCGTCGGGGCGGGCACCACGACGAGAGGCCCGGCGGGCAGCTCCCCCCAGCGCCGCAGCCGTGACACGGCGGTGGCCAGCGCGAGGCCGAGCGGACCGGCCAGGTCGCGCCGGCCGTGTTCCTTGGCCGCGATCACGGCGCGGCGACGCGCACCGCCGTACGTCCCCAGCGCCCACACCGGAACGCCGGGATCGACGCGGGGCCGGACCCGGGCCGGCGCGTCCGCCAGGTCCCGGGCGCAGCGCCGGCACCAGCCGACGCCGGGGCGGCCGCAACCGCCGCACTCGACGGGCAGCACCAGATCCAGCAGCGACGTCAGCACCGCGACAGTGTGACCGCCGACCCCGACATCTCCCCGAGCCGTCAGCCCGGCAGGACGGGAACCGCCTGCAGCCCGGTCAGGCCGGGCACCTCCCGCCAGTACCGGTCGCCGGCCGGATCGGCGTTGTTCAGCTGGAACACCGCCCGCGAGTCGGCCACGAACTCCGAGGTCGTCGACGCCTCGACGGCGACGACCGGCGGGGTGAGGTTGCGGCTCGGCAGGGCGTCCATTCGCGAGCCGTCGACCGCGACCTGCACGACCGGGACGTCGGACGCGGCCCGTGCCACGACCACGGTGTCCGGCGTGCTCCAGTCCAGGGACAGGGCGGGGCTGCCGAGACCGATGGCGATCTCCCGGGGTGTCGTGAGGGAGAATTCCCCGTTCGATCTCTGCACGACCACCGCGACGTACACGCGTCCGTCGACGATCATCGCCGCGCGCACGCCGTCGCGGGAGAGCCGCAGATCGCTGATCGTGTTGCCCACCGCCCGCACGGCTCCGGCGTCGACGGGCAGGACCGTGATCCGGCCGGTGCCCGGCTCACGCACCGCACGCACCACGTTCGTGCCGTTGACCACGGACCACACGGAATTGTCGTCGAGCGCCCACGTAGGCCGCGTGATCGAGTCGGCGTCGAGGGCGCGCGCCGCCGGGCCGTCGCGGTACGGACCGATCACCAACTCGGCGGCGGCTTCCGGACGTCCGGTGTCGGCGACGGCCGCCGCCAGTTCACCGTCGTGCGACAACGCCACGGAGCGCAGGTTCGTGGCGGTGCCGAAGGTCCCGGGTACCGGGGTGACCCCGGTCTCGGCGACGCTGACGAGCCCGCCACCGCGCAGGGCGTGGAGACCGATGGTGGCGCTCGAGGTGGCCAGCGGGTTCATCGACGCGACGTCCGCGGTGGTCCAGCCGTTCGGGAATCGCTCGTCGAGGGGCTGACCGTCCGCGAGCAGGACGTACGGGCCGGTGATCTCGGCGTTGGCGAGGGTCCAGATCACCTGGGCGGCGAGCAACTCGCGGCTCTCCTTGCTCAGGGGTCGCAGCCCCAGGAAGTCGATCCGGATACCACCGAGACCGACACCGACCTGGGTGGTGCGGCCGTCGGCCTTGGTGATCGGCCCCCGCACGGACACTCCCGAGCCGAGTTCCGTGCGCACGGCGGGTGCCAGGGCCGCTTTCGGCCCCTCGGTGAGCAGGTCGATCAGCTGGGCCGCAGTCTGGTCCTGGGTGGCGGCGATCCAGCGCGGGTCGGGGACGACCGTGCGCCCGGACGGGTCGACGAAGTACAGCGAACGCCGCTGGTAGCCGTTGAGGAACTGCGGGCGGTCCATGACCACACCCGGACCCATCTCGTCGATGCGCCATTCGCCGCCGCTGAGCACGAGGGTGATCTTGGTCTCGAACGGTCCTTCGTCGGGACGGTAGACCCCGCCTTCCTCCAGGTGGCCGACCCGGTTGGCGCGGATGACGTACGTCGCGCGATCGGCGCTGCGCGACTCCGGCAGCACGTCGACCTTGTCCACGATCGTGGCGCTGGCGGCGTCGTCCCACTCGGCCGACATGTCGGCGGTGAGGAACTGCCGGGCGGCGAGGTGACGGTTGGCCGGGTCCGTGCTGGCGCGCAGGAAGTCCCGCAGGAGCAGATCCGGTTCCCGTCCCGGCGCCGGAGCCGGGACCGACGTGGTGGTGGGCTCGCGCGCGATGGTGCCCACCGCCTGGGGCGACGACGAGTCCGGCAGGCTGGCACAGCCGGACACGGCGAGGACCAGGCCCGTCAGCACCGCGAGCAGCGTCCTCGCGCCCCTCATGGGGTGGCCCCTTCGGGCGGGACCGGTACCACTGCCGGGTGCGCAGCCGTCGCGGAGTCCTCGCCGGCGTCGGCGTCCACGGACGCGTCCTCGTCCGCCGCACCCGGCAGCGGACGGCCCTGTACCGCGCGGACCGTGCTGGGGACCAGCGGCAGCGGACTGCGGCCGACCTTGCGTCCCCGTTGTCGCGGCAGGGTGAGCCGGAAGCAGGATCCCAGGCCGGGTTCACCCCAGGCCTCGAGCTTGCCGTTGTGGAGGTTGGCGTCCTCGACACTGATCGCCAGGCCGAGCCCGGTTCCGCCGGACCGCCGCACCCGGGACGGGTCCGACCGCCAGAAGCGGTTGAAGACGAGCTTCTCCTCGCCGGGCCGCAGACCGACGCCCTGGTCCCGGACGATGAACGCGGCGGCGCTGTCGTCGGCGCGCAGGCGCAGCAGGATGGGCTTGCCCTCTCCGTGGTCGATGGCGTTGGCGAGCAGGTTGCGCAGGATGCGCTCGACGCGGCGCGGATCGACCTCGGCGTCGACGGGTTCACCCGGCAGGTCGACGATCAGCTCGGTGCCGCTCTCGCGGGCGAGGTGCCGGACGGTGGAGACCGCGGCGCGGGCACACATGCGCAGGTCGAGTTGCTCGGCGGCGAGTTCGGCGACGCCGGCGTCGTGGCGGCTGATCTCGAGCAGGTCGCCCAGCAGGCTCTCGAACCGGTCGAGCTCGGTGACGAGCAGCTCCGAGGCGCGTTTGAGGGACGGGTCGAGTTCGTCGCTGCCGTCGTGGATGAGATCGGCGGCCATCCGCACCGTCGTCAGCGGGGTACGCAGCTCGTGGCTGACGTCCGAGGTGAACCGCTTCTGCAGGTTGCCGAACTCCTCGAGCTGGGTGATCTGCCGCGACAGGCTCTCGGCCATCTCGTTGAAGGACATGGCCAGGCGCGCCATGTCGTCCTCGCCACGCACCGGCATGCGTTCCTTGAGCCGGCCGTCGGCGAACCGGACCGCGATGCGCGACGCCGAACGGATCGGCAGCACGACCTGGCGGGCGACGATCATCGAGATCGCGGCGAGCAGCACGAGCAGCACCCCGGCACCGACGAGCAGCGTGCCGCGCACCAGGGACAACGTGTTCTCCTCGCCCGCCAGCGGGAACACCAGGTACAGCTCGAGGGTGGAGATGTCCGACGCCGTCGGCGTGCCCACGATCAGCGCCGGGCCCGAATAACCGTCGGGATCCGACACCGTCGCGAACTGGTAGGCGATCTGGCCCTTCTGCACGAAGGCACGCAGGTTCTCGGGGATCTGGTCGGCGGGCCCGCTCGACGTCGGTGCGCGCGGACCGTCGCCCGGCACGATCAGCGCCGGGTCGAAGGTGCCCGCGACGCCGGTGTCCTCGCCCGCGTCGCTGCCGCGATTGGTCAGCGCCGCAACGGCTCCGTCGAGCCGGACCTGCAGCGAGCCGGAGTCGTCGGCGCCGGCGAGCTGGCCCTCGACGAGGGCGCGGGACCGCTCGACCTCCTCGGTGGCGGCGTTGATCTTCACCTCGAGCAGCCGTTCGGTGATCTGGCTGGTGAGGACGACACCGAGGACGAGCATCACGATCAGCGACAGCGACAGGGTCGAGACCACGACCCGCAGTTGCAGCGATCGCCGCCACGTGTGGGCGAGCCGGTTGCTCACCGCACGTGACCACCTCAGCAGCGGCAGAGTCCTCCTGGTGATCCGCCGCCGCAGTCGGTACCCACCGATCACGGCGGTCCGGCCTTGTAGCCGACGCCCCGCACCGTCAGCACCACCTCGGGGTTCTCGGGATCCTTCTCGACCTTCGCCCGCAGGCGCTGCACGTGGACGTTCACCAGGCGGGTGTCGGCCGCGTGCCGGTAACCCCACACCTGCTCGAGCAGCACCTCACGAGTGAACACCTGCCGCGGCTTGCGCGCGAGCGCCACCAGCAGATCGAACTCGAGCTGGGTGAGGGAGATCAGCTCGTCCCCGCGGGTGACCTTGTGGGCGGGAACGTCGATGGCGATGTCGCCGATGGAGAGCACCTCGGCCGGTTCCTGCTCGGTGCGACGGAGCCGCGCGCGCACCCGGGCCACGAGCTCCTTCGGCTTGAACGGCTTGACGATGTAGTCGTCGGCGCCGGATTCGAGTCCGAGCACCACGTCGACGGTGTCCGACTTGGCGGTGAGCATCACGATCGGCACGCCCGAGTCGGCGCGCAGCACCCGGCAGACGTCGATACCGTTCATGCCCGGGAGCATGAGGTCGAGCAGGACGAGGTCGGGCCGGATCTCCCGGACCGCGTTCAGCGCCTGCGAACCGTCTCCCACCACGAACGGCTCGAATCCCTCGCCCCGCAGGACGATCGTGAGCATCTCGGCGAGCGCGGTGTCGTCGTCGACAACCAGAATCCTCGGCTTCATGGCTTCTATCGTGTCACTCCTCGACCGTGGTGAAGCTGATTTGAGATGTCGGCGGCGAGTTGTCGCGGATCGGCATCGGGTCCGGCAACCCGCCACGGCGACATCCACTGTCGGCGTGCGAGGTCGTCGTACACCTGCCCGGTGCGGGCCTGCAGACCCGAGTCCCGTTCGTAGGCGTCCCGGTCGCGGGCCGTGTCGGCCGCGGCGCGGCTACGGGCCCGGCGAGCCGCCAGCTCGACCGGCACCCGCAGCAGCAGCTGCAGATCCGGCACGGGCAGCGCGAACCGCTCGAACTCGAGCTCGCGGACCCACTCCACCGCCGGTCCCGAGCCGTCCTCGTGGTGCCGGGCGGCGGTATAGGCGGCATTGGACGCGACGTACCGATCGAGCAGGACGATGTCGTTGTCCGCCAGGAGTTTCCGCAACTCGTCGGCGGCGTCACGGCGGTCGAGGGCCCACAGCAGCGCCATCGCCTCGATGCTCGAGGCGGTGTCGCCGTGCCGGCCCCGCAACGCCTCGGCCCCGAGGTCGGCGTGCACCGAGGTCCCGTAACGCGGGAACGCACGCGTCGCGACGACGAATCCGGCTGCGCGCCAGGACTCGACGAGGCCGGCGGACAGTGTCCTCTTGCCGGCCCCGTCGAGCCCCTCCACGACGATCAACGCGCCCATCGGCGGTGTCCTGCGATTCCCGCGCTCAGTACCGGTAGTGCTCGGGCTTGTACGGGCCTTCGACGTCGACCCCGATGTACTCGGCCTGGTCCTTGGACAGCTTGGTCAGCTCACCACCGAGGGCCTCGACGTGGATGCGGGCGACCTTCTCGTCCAGGTGCTTGGGCAGACGGTAGACCTCGTTGTCGTACTCGTCCGGCTTGGTCCACAGCTCGATCTGGGCGATCACCTGGTTGGCGAACGAGTTGCTCATCACGAACGACGGGTGACCCGTGGCGTTGCCGAGGTTCAGCAACCGGCCCTCGGACAGCACGATGATGGAATGCCCGTCTGCAAAGCGGAACTCGTCGACCTGCGCCTTGATGTTGATGCGGGTGACGTCCGTCGCCCGCTCGAGGCCGGCCATGTCGATCTCGTTGTCGAAGTGGCCGATGTTGCCCAGGATGGCCTGGTGCTTCATGCGACGCATGTGATCGAAGGTGATGATGTCCTTGTTGCCGGTCGCGGTGATCACGATGTCGGCCTGCTCGATGAAGCCCTCGACGGTGACGACGTCGAAGCCGTCCATCAGCGCCTGCAGTGCGTTGATGGGGTCGATCTCGGTGACCGACACCCGCGCACCCTGCCCGCGCAGCGCCTCCGCGCAACCCTTGCCGACGTCGCCGTAACCGCACACCAGGGCGGCCTTGCCGCCGATGAGGACGTCGGTGCCGCGGTTGATCCCGTCGAGCAGCGAGTGCCGGGTGCCGTACTTGTTGTCGAACTTGCTCTTGGTGACCGAGTCGTTGACGTTGATCGCGGGGAACGCCAGATCGCCGCCGGCCGAGAGCTGGTACAACCGCAGCACGCCGGTGGTGGTCTCCTCGGTGACGCCGCGAATCGACTCGGCGATCGCGGTCCACTTCTTGGCGTCCTGTGCGAGGGATTCGCGCAGCAGCGCCAGGAAGACCCGGTACTCGGCGGAGTCGTGGTCCTCGTCCACCGGCGGCACCACGCCCGCCTTCTCGAACTGCGCGCCCTTGAGCACCAGCATGGTGGCGTCGCCACCGTCGTCGAGGATCATGTTGGCCGGGCGCGGGGTGCCGTCGGCGGCGGCGGGCCAGGTGAGCATCTGCTCGGCCGCCCACCAGTACTCCTCGAGCGTCTCACCCTTCCATGCGAACACCGGTACGCCCTTCGGCTCCTCCGGGGTTCCGTGCGGGCCGACGACGACCGCGGCGGCGGCGTGGTCCTGGGTCGAGAAGATGTTGCACGAGGCCCAGCGCACCTCGGCGCCGAGGGCGACGAGCGTCTCGATCAGCACGGCCGTCTGCACCGTCATGTGCAGCGAGCCGGAGATCCGCGCACCCTTCAGCGGCAGCACCTCCGCGTACTCGCGGCGCAACGCCATCAGACCGGGCATCTCGTGCTCGGCCAGCCGGATCTCCTTGCGGCCGAATTCGGCGAGGGACAGATCGGCGACCTTGAAGTCGATCCCGTTCCGCTGGTCGGCCACGAGCTTGTTGTCGGACACGTGAGGATGCCTCTCCTGTTGGCAGTCGGTTCTGCCAACAGGCTATACAACTCGCTGTTCAGTCGCGCCGGGCGGAGCGATCGATGAACGGGCCGAGCAGCTCGGCCAGGTCCGCGGCGACGTCCCGGTCGGACTCGGGCGGCATGGAGATGTAGCTCATCGCGACGCGCACGATCGCCCGCCCCAGGATGCCCGCATCCGCCGCGGACGCCTGTACCCAGCTGCGCTGGAAGGTCTCCGAGAGCCGAGCGGAGGCCCGCTCGATGAGCGGCGCCGCATCCGTGGTGATCAGCCGCAGCAGATCCGGCTTGGCCTCGCCGCGCAGCAGGGACTGGATCAGCGGGTCGGCACTGCTCTCGACGAAGAACGAGGTGAACCCCTCGACGAGGGCGGGGCGCGCCTGTCCCACGTGGGTGTAGATCGCGTCGTCGACGGCGTCGACGAACTGATCGACCAGGCGCAGTGCGTACGCCTGAGCGAGGCCCTGCCGCGACGAGAACTCGTTGTACAGGGTCTGCCGGCTCACGCCCGCACCCCGCGCGACGTCCGTCATGGTGATCGCGGACCAGTCACGGGCGGTGAGCAGGTCCCGCATGGCATCGAGCACCGAATTGCGCAGCAGCATCCGGCTGGCCTCGTGGAACGGTACGCGCTGCCGGTCTTCGGGTTCCCCGGCTCGCGGAGGCTCCCCGGCGGTGGCGGATTCGTGCACGATCGACATGCCGCGACGGTTTCACGCGGGGCCGATCCCGTCAACACGAGCGTCCGTCGCCGCCGGGCCGGTCCACGTCAGTCGACGGGGATGCCCGTCTCCGCCAACCGGGCGCGGAACAGCTGCGCCGGCCCGCCGGCGGCGCGCACCGTGACGGCAGGGTCGGACGCGGAGAGCCAGACCGCCTGCCCGGCCGCCAGCTGCAGGGTCCGCCCCTCGCATTCCACGCCGGCGGACCCGGAGGTGCACAGCAGGATCTGTGGACCGCACGGCGGCAGCGCGACGCCGTCCGGCGCCGCACCCGAGCCGGGGGCGAGATCGATCCGCGACAGGGCGAACTCCGGGGCAGGAGTCCGGTAGCGCACCTCCCCCGGGCCGGCCGGCTCGGGCTCGAGGATCGGCACGTCCACGGGCCGGAAATCGAGCACTCGCAGCAGCTCCGGCACGTCGACGTGTTTCGGCGTGAGTCCGCCGCGCAGCACGTTGTCCGAGTTGGCCATGATCTCGACGGCCATGCCGTGCAGGTACGCGTGCAGGTTCCCCGCTGCGAGGAACAGGCCCTGTCCCGGCTCGAGGGTGATCCGGTTGAGCAGGACCGCGGCGAGTACGCCCGCGTCGCCGGGATAGAACTCGGCGAGCTGCAGCACTGTCCGCACTTCCTCGGCGAACGGGGCTACGCCGTTGCCGTTGTGCGTCGCCAGGTAGGTCACGCAGCCGTCGAGTACCCGCGGCAGCAGGGCCGACAGCACCGACTGCGGGAGGGTGATCCAGATGGTGAACAGCGCCCGCAGGCCGTCGGAGTCGGGTTGCCCGGCGAGCAGCCCGACGTACGGATCGAGTTCGGGTACCTCGAGGGCGGCGAGCAGCTCGACGGTGCGGTGCGGATCCCGGAAACCGGCGAGCGCCTCGAACCGGGTGAGGGCGACGACGAGCTCGGGCTTGTGGCTCGCATCACGGTAGTTCCGCACCGGCGACTCCAGGGGCAGGCCCGCGGCCTCTTCCCGGGCGAAGCCCTCGGCAGCCTGTTCGGCACTCGGATGCGCCTGCAGCGACAGTGGTTCCTCGGCGGCGAGCAACTTGAGCAGGAACGGCAGCCGCGGCCCGAACCGGCTCAGTGTCGCCGGCCCGAGGTGCCCACCCGGGTCGGCCTCGAGGACATCGAGCAGGGAGGTGCCCCCACCCGGGCCGTCACCGTTGGTGCTCACCACCCGCGCCGGGTCTGCGGGGTGCGCACCCAGCCACAGTTCCGCCTCCGGATGAGCGGACGGCACCGTCCGGCCGCACAGTGCCGCGATCGCGGTGCGCGAACCCCAGGCATACGAACGCAGCGCACCTTCGAGTCGGAGCACTAGCGACCACCGACCAACCGCAGATAGGCAGCGGCCATCTCGAATCGCACGGCCAGCACCGCCACCTGCTCCGGCACCGACGGCACCGCTTTCGCCTCGAACTCCCCCACCACCGATACCAACTCCATGTCCGGCAGCGCTGCCGCGCGCCGCTCCGCCTGCCGCCGATCTTCCTCCACACTCACCACGAACACCCGCGCCGGGGGTGCGGGCACCGGCCCGTCGAGCTGTTCGTCGTGGAAGAACGGATCGTACGACTCCCCACCCGCCGGGGGTATCGCGACGAGCCGGTCCCGTGCGGCGAGAACGTCCGGCAACGCCGCCGCCGCGGCGATCACGCCGGCCACCTGCAGCAGGGACTCCCCCGCGTGCCGGGCCAGCGCGGCCGTCACCGCCGAGTCACCCGCCAGGGCGACCCGCCGGGACTGGATGCGGGCGGCGAGCGCCTTCGCCGGGTTCCGGAACACCTCACTGCCAGGCTGGTCGCGGCCGGCTTCGCCGTCGGCCGAGTCGGCGAGATCGGCCAGCGGGGGAACCGCGCCTGCCGTGCGGGTGGCCTCCATCGCCGCCACCACCGCGAGGAACACCGCCAGGTGCCGTAGGAGCGAGTACGCCACCGGCACCCGGATCCGCGGCGGCAGCAGCATCGCCCGGCCCGCCGCCGCCGCCCGGATCGGTCCCTCGTCCGGGGCGTCGACGACCACCTCGGCGCCGCGCCGCAGGGCCGCGGCGACCGATTCGACGAGCTGGGGGTCGCCGGCGTCGTCACCGGCCACGACGACGACGTCGAGCGGGCCGACCCAGGGCGGGGTGACGGGGGCCGTGACCAGCGGCACGGCCGAGCGCGCCGCGAGCATCGCGACGACCAGCTCGCCCGCGCGGGCCGCGCGCGCGTCGCCGCACACGAGCACCACGCTGCGCGGGTGCAGGCCGTGCAGGCGATCGAGGATCTGCTCGTCGACGGCCGCGGCGGTGGCGCGGATCTGTGCCCCGCCGAGCGCGGCGAATCGCAGGATCCCGTCGACGTCGGCGTCGATCAGGGCACCGGTGTCGTCCAAGTCGAGGATCGAAGAGGGAGCCGTCATGGCTGCGCCACCGTCCTTCCGACTCGCACCGACCCGGGACCGCGCCCCGGGATCTCGATTATCCCCGCCACGGATAATTCCGTCACGCGCGCACGATGGCCAGGATTTCCCTCACCAGCGCGTCGACCTGCTCGGCCGTGCGGGCCTCGACGTTGAGCCGCAGCAGGGGCTCGGTGTTGGAGGCCCGCAGGTTGAACCAGGCACCGTCGGTGAGATCGACGGTCACGCCGTCGAGCCGGTCGACGGCTTCGGCACGGTCGCCGAAGGCCTCGAGCACGGCGGCGGTGCGCTCCGTGGCGTCGTCGACGGTGGAGTTGATCTCCCCGGACGCGGCGTACCGGTCGTATTCGCGCATCAGCTCGGACAGGGGCCGGTCCTGGCCACCGAGCGCGGCGAGCACGTGCAGGGCCGCGAGCATGCCCGAGTCCGCGCCCCAGAAGTCGCGGAAGTAGTAGTGCGCCGAGTGCTCGCCGCCGAACACGGCCCCCGTCTCGGCCATCTGCTGCTTGATGAACGAGTGCCCGACGCGGGTGCGGACGGGCTTGCCCCCGAGCTCGGTGACCAGCTCCGGCACCGCGCGGGACGTGATGAGATTGTGGATGATCGTCGATCCGGGTTCCTTCGCGAGTTCGCGCGAGGCCACCAGCGCGGTGACCGCCGACGGCGTGACCGGCTCACCACGCTCGTCGACGACGAAGCAGCGGTCGGCGTCACCGTCGAACGCGAGGCCGAGGTCGGCCCCCGAGTCGCGCACCAGCTTCTGCAGGTCCACCAGGTTGGCGGGATCGAGCGGATTGGCCTCGTGGTTGGGGAAGGTTCCGTCGAGTTCGAAGTACAGCGGCACGAGGTCGATCGGGAGCGCGCCGAACACCGCGGGCACCGTGTGCCCGCCCATGCCGTTGCCGGCGTCGACGGCGACCTTCAGCGGGCGCATCGCGGACAGGTCCACCAGGGAGCGGACGAACGCGGCGTAGTCGGCCAGCACGTCCCGCTCGGTGACGGCGCCGGGGGCTCCGTCGAAGTCCGGGACGCCGGCGACGAGTTCGGCCGCGATGGTGGCGAGCCCGGTCTCCTGTCCGACCGGCTTGGCCCCGGCCCGGCACAGCTTGATGCCGTTGTAGCGCGCCGGGTTGTGGCTCGCGGTGAACATGGCGCCCGGAGCCTCGAGGATCCCGGACGCGAAGTACAGCTGGTCGGTGGAGGCCAGGCCGATGTGGACGACGTCGAGCCCCTGGGCGGTGACGCCGGCGGCGAAGGCCTGGGACAGCTCCGGGGACGAGGCGCGCATGTCGTGCCCGATCACGATGCGGGTGGCGCCGCCGTCACGCATCAGGCGGGCGAAGGAGGCTCCGACGTCCCGGACGAATCCGGCGTCGAGCTGTTCTCCCACCAGGCCACGCACGTCGTACGCCTTGACCACGGCGGACACGGACTCGGCAGTTCTCGCCACTGTTGCTGCTCCTGATCGTCGACTGGCGCCGCCGCCTCCGCGGCGGGGCACGGTCAGCCTAGTGCGCGACGATCAGGACGTGGGATCGGGCAACACGCGCAGATGACCACGCCGGCCGGTGCGGGCGGTAGGGGGTGCGGCCAGCGCCGGGGGGACACCGGAATCGGTGTCGTCGGAGTCGGTGCGGCCCCGCTCGCCGAGCCCGGCTTCGCGTACCGCCTCGGCCAGGGCGGTCAGGTCGTCCTCGTCCGGGGTACCGGCGGTGAAGGCACCTTCGTACCGGACCAGTTCCCACCCCTTCGGTGCGGTGATCCGCGAGCCGTGCGATTCGCACAGATCCCACGAGTGGGGCTCGGCGACCGTCGCCAGGGGCCCGACGACTGCGGTGGAGTCCGAGTACACGTAGGTCAGCGTCGCAACAGCAGGGTTCTTGCACCCAGGCCGGCAGCATCGACGCAGTGATCTCACAGTCGGAGAGTAGCGCGCCGTGCGCTCCGGGACTATCCGGACACACCGGAGAACCGGGTACGGATTTGCGTGTCGTACTGTCCAGGCATGCCCCGATCGCGCCGTCCCAGACCCGTGACGTCCCGCTCGGTCGCGCGTCGCGGCCGTGGTGTGCGCGGCCCGCTGTTCCCGCACGAGGTGCCGGCGTGGCGCTCGCGCGCGGAGAAGTTCGATCTACTCGTGCTGGGGGCCTTCGCCCCGATCGACGCGCAGTGGCACGACCGGCTGACCAAACTCGACATCGCCGTCGACGAGGTGCCCAAGATCCGCGCCCTCGACCCGGACTCGGTGACCTGGCCGTCGGAGGTGGTCGCGGACGGCCCGGTGCCGTTGTCGCGGCTCGTCCCGGCGGGGATCGACCGGCGTGGCGCGGCGACGCGGGCCCGGATCGTGCTCTTCCGCCGCCCGCTCGAACTGCGGGCGAAGGATCCCGAGGATCTCACCGACCTGGTGCACGACGTCCTCGTACACCAGGTCGCGACGTACCTCGGCGTCGAGCCCGAGGTCGTCGACCCCGAACTCGGTGGCTTCGACGAGGACTGACGCCTCAGACGATGCCGCGCTTGAGGCGTCGCCGCTCGCGCTCCGACAGACCGCCCCAGATGCCGAAGCGTTCGTCGTTGGCCAGCGCGTATTCGAGACATTCGTCCCGGACCTCGCACCCCAAGCAGATCCGCTTCGCCTCCCGGGTCGATCCCCCCTTCTCGGGGAAGAACGCCTCGGGATCCGTCTGCGCGCACAACGCGCGTTCCTGCCACTGTTCGTCGACACCGTCGGACGGGTCGCCGAAACCATCGATCAGACTGAGCACGGGCCGCGCGGACGCGTCCCCCCCGATGCCGTCGATGTCCCGGACGTCCTCGCCTGCCGTGCCGATGCCTGCAGTGTCGATCCGAGAGCTCTCGAACCATTCGCGCTCGTCGGCCATCGTTCGCCTCCTCACCTGCAGCGCTGCAACTCTCGTCGAAACCGGCCCACTCCGCGCCATTCCGATCGAACATGCGTTCGAATACAGTTCACCCCAACCGATCTCGGCTCCGGTTCACTGGAAATGACACTTATGTGATTAGACACGTGGGGCGTGTCGCGGTCAAGCCGAGCGGTGCCGCTGCCTTACCATCCGGGGTTCTCCTCCGCGCCGCTGCGCACCTGCCGCCCGGGCGCGCAGGCACCCCGGCAGCTCTCGCGGCACACCGCCTACGCTTGCCCTGTGAACGTGACTGTATTGGTCGGCGGCGTCGGAGGTGCGCGTTTTCTCACCGGCGTGCGCCGGCTCCTCGGCATCGAACCCGGCCGCGACCTCGACCCCGACGCCGCGCACCGGGTGACCGCGATCGTCAACATCGGCGACGACGTCTGGATGCACGGGCTGCGGATCTGCCCCGACCTGGACACGTGCATGTACACCCTCGGCGGCGGGATCGACGCCGAACGCGGATGGGGCCGGGCCGACGAGACCTGGCACGCGAAGGAGGAGCTGGCGGCGTACGGCGCCACCCCGGACTGGTTCGGCCTCGGCGATCGCGACATCGCGACGCACCTGCTGCGCACCCAGTTGCTGAGCGCCGGGTACCCGCTCTCGGCCGTGACCGAGGCGCTGTGCGACCGCTGGAAGCCCGGCGTCACCCTCCTCCCGGTCTCCGACGACCGCAGCGAGACCCACGTCGTCATCACCGATCCGGTCGACGGCGAGCAGCGCGCCGTGCACTTCGAAGAATGGTGGGTCCGGCACCGCGCCCAGGTTCCCACGCACAGCTTCGCGCACATCGGCGCCGAGAAGGCCGCCCCCGCCCCGGGCGTGCTCGCGGCGATCGAATCGGCGGATGCGGTGATCCTCGCTCCCTCCAACCCGGTGGTCAGCATCGGCGCGATCCTCGCGATCCCGGGACTGCGCGGCGCGCTGCGCACCACGTCCGCGCGGATCGTCGGCCTGTCGCCGGTGATCGACGGAAAACCGTTGCGCGGCATGGCCGACGCCTGCCTCGGCGTGATCGGAGTCGAGACCACCGCTCAGGGGGTGGGACGGCACTACGGGGCCCGCAGCGGCGCCGGCCTGCTCGACGGCTGGCTGATCCACTCCACCGACACCGCCGACGTGCCCGGCGTCGAGGTGCGCAGCGTGCCGCTGCTCATGACCGATCCCGACGCGACAGCCGAAATGGCTCGCGCCGCACTCGAACTGGCAGGAGTGACGCTGTGACTACGCCCTCCGACACGGCCGTCGGCACCGCCGCCGGAGTGCGCGACCACTCCCCCGGGCGGCCGATCGAGATCCGCCCGGTGCCGGGCCTGCCCGAGTTCCGGCCCGGCGACGACCTCGCCGCCGCACTGGCCGACGCCGCCCCCTGGCTCGCCGACGGGGACGTCCTCGTCGTCACCAGCAAGATCTTCTCCAAGGTCGAGGGCCGCATCGTGGACTCCCCCACCGACCCCGACGCCCGCGACGCGCTCCGGCGCCGCCTCGTCGACCAGGAGGCGGTGCGCGTGCTCGCGCGCAAGGGACGCACCCTGATCACCGAGAACCGGCTCGGGATCGTGCAGGCCGCCTCCGGGATCGACGGCTCGAACGTCGCCGCCTCCGAACTCGCCCTGCTGCCCGAGGATCCGGATGCGAGCGCCGCGGCACTGCGCGAGCGTCTGCGGACACTGCTCGGCGTGAGCGTCGCGGTGGTCGTCACCGACACGATGGGCCGGGCCTGGCGCGTCGGCCAGACCGACGCGGCGATCGGGGCGGCCGGCATCCCGGTCCTGCACGAGTACGCGGGATCTCGTGACGGACAGGGCAACGAACTGTTCGTCACCTCCGTGGCCGTCGCCGACGAGATCGCGGCCGCGGGCGACCTCGTCAAGGGCAAGCTGGGCGGGGTTCCGGTCGCGGTGATCCGTGGCCTCGACCTGCCCGACAACGGTTCCACCGCCCAGCAACTCATCCGCCGCGGCGAGGACGACCTGTTCTGGCTCGGCACCGCCGAGGCACTCGAGTCCGGCCGCCGCGAGGCGCTGTTGCTGCGCCGGTCGGTGCGGGAATTCTCCTCGGAACCGGTCGATCCCGAAGACCTGCGCGAGGCCGTCGCCGAGGCCCTCACCGCTCCGGCGCCGCACCACACCCACCCGGTGCGGTTCGTCTGGGTCCGCACCGAGCAGGTGCGCCGCCGGCTGCTCGACCGCATGCGCGAGCGTTGGGCCGCCGATCTCGCCGGCGACGGGCTCGCCCCGGCGGCGATCGACCGACGGGTGGGCCGCGGTGCCATCCTCTACGACGCGCCCGAGGTGGTGATCCCGTTCTGGGTTCCCGACGGCGCCCACCGCTACCCCGACGCCCGGCGTACCGCCGCCGAGGCCACGATGTTCACCGTCGCCGCCGGCGCCGCCGTACAGGGGCTGCTGGTCTCGCTCGCCGTCCGCGGGCTCGGCAGCTGCTGGATCGGGTCGACGATCTTCGCCCCGGACGTCGTGCGGCGTGAACTCGGCCTGCCCGCGGACTGGTCGCCGCTCGGCGCGATCGCGGTCGGACATCCCCTCGAGCCGGCGACGCCGCGCGTCGCCCCCGCGGCCGGCGACCTGCTGCTGGAGCTGTGAGGTGAGCGCGTCCACACTGCACGCCTCGGCCGTCGACCGGCTGCGGGCCTGGCGGACCGATTCGGCGGACGCGGAGTCGCTGCGGCACACCATGTTGGCGTTTCTCGACGCCGCACCCGAGGGATGTCTGCGCCGGCACGTTCCCGGCCACGTCACCGCGTCGTCGCTCGTGCTCGATGCCGACCGTCGGCACGTGCTGCTCACCCTCCATCCCCGGGTGGGACGGTGGATCCAGCTCGGCGGGCACTGCGAGGAATCCGACGAGACGGTCGTCGACGCGGCGCTGAGGGAGGCGACCGAGGAGTCCGGAATCGAGGATCTGACCATCGATCCGGAACTGCTCTCGGCGCACACCCACCCGATCACCTGCTCGCTCGGTCGCCCGACCCGGCATCTCGACCTGCGGTTCCTCGTCGTCGCGCCACCGGGGGCCGTACCCGTCCGGAGCACGGAATCGACGGACCTGCGGTGGTGGCCCGTCGATGCGCTACCGCCCGAGGCCGAGCACGACACCCTCGGGCACCTGCTCGGCCTCGCCGGCGCACGCGTCCGGGCGGCCGGCTAGACCGGCTGCAACGTGGGGCGTTTCGGCGCGATACCGTCCCCGGAGGACGTGCCGCGCAGACGCCGCCCGACCCAGGGAATCAGGAACTCCCGCGCCCACCGGCGGTCCTCGGCCCGCTTCGCCGCGGACACCACCGGCGCGGCCTCGAACTCGGTCGGAGTGAGCGTGTGTGCCGCACCGAGGAGATCGAGCACGCGGATCGCCATGTTCCGGTGGCCGGCCGACGACATGTGGAGCCGGTCGAAATCCCACATCCGCAGGTCGCGGTACTCCGCGAAACGCCAGAAGTCGACGATCGTCGCGCCGTGCCGGTCGGCGATCTCCCGGACGAGCTCGTTGTAGACGGCCCAGCGTCCGCGCAGGATCCGGAACACCGGCGCCCAGCTGCCGTCGTAGGCCGTCCACACGAGCACCCGGGCACCCGTCGCGGCGAGTTTGCCGATCGCCTCGTCGTACTCGGCGGCCAGCGCGTCGAGATCGAGCGTGGGGCGCATGAGGTTGTTGCCGCCGGCATAGATCGTCACCAGGTCGGGCCGCATCGCCACTGCCACGTCGAGCTGCTGGTCGAGGATCGGGCGCAGCAGTCGTCCGCGCACGGCGAGATTGGCGTATCCGAATTCCGGATTGTCGCGGGCGAGTTCCTCGGCGACGAGATCCGCCCAGCCCCGCAACCCGTTGGGCCGGGCCGGATCCGGGTCCCCGACGCCTTCGGTGAACGAATCCCCCAGTGCCACATATCGTTCGAACTTCATCGCAGATCCCCCGCGCTATACGTCGGTGCTGAAACGGATCCCGCCGTCGGGAATCTGCACCCCGGGCCAGACCCGGGCGCCGCGCAGCAGCTCGCAGCGCGCCCCGATGTCGGCGCCGTCGCCGATGACGCCGTCGCGGATCAGGGCGCGGGGGCCGACGCGGACGCCGAATCCGATGATGGACCGCTCGATCACCGCACCGGCCTCGACCCGCGCGCCGTCGAAGATCACCGCACCGTCCAGACGTGCGCCGGCGCCGATCTCGGCGCCGCGGCCGACGACCGTGCCCCCGATCAGCAGGGCGCCGGGCGCGACGGAGGCACCGGGATGGACGAGCGATTCGCCGCGCTGGCCACCCAGGGCGGGCGACGGCGCGATGCCGCGCACCAGGTCGGCCGAGCCGCGGACGAAGTCCTCCGGCGTGCCCATGTCCCGCCAGTAGGCCGCATCGACGTGCCCGTACACCCGCCTGCCCTCCGCCAGCAGGGACGGGAAGACCTCACGTTCGACGGACACCGGACGACCCTCGGGGATCGACTCGATGATCTCGCGCTTGAAGACGTAACAGCCGGCGTTGATCTGGTCCGTCGGCGGATCCTGCGTCTTCTCCAGGAACGCGGTCACCCGGCCTTCCTCGTCGGTGGGCACGCACCCGAACGCGCGCGGGTCGCCGACACGCACCAGGTGCAGGGTCACGTCGGCGTCGGTGCGCAGGTGTGTGTCGAGCACCGCGCCGAGGTCCGTTCCCCCGAGAACGTCACCGTTGAAGACCATGACGTTGTCGGCCCGCAACCGGGGCAGGACGTTGCGGATGCCGCCGCCGGTGCCCAGCGGCTCGGCCTCGGTGACGTACTCGATCTCGAGTCCCAGTTCCGAGCCGTCACCGAAGTAGTCCTCGAAGACCTCCGCCTTGAACGAGGTACCGAGCACCACGTGCTTGATGCCGGCCGCGCGGATACGGGTGAGCAGATGCGTCAGGAACGGCACGCCGGCGGTGGGCAGCATCGGCTTCGGCGCGGACAGCGTCAGCGGCCGCAGCCGGGTTCCCTGCCCGCCCACCAGGATCACCGCATCGGTGTGCGGCGCAGCATCGTTCGTCATCGTGTCCCCTGTTCCGTGGTGTTACCCGCCTCGGCCGTCCGCGCCCGTTCGCGCGCCGCCGCGGCCACCGACATCCTCGACCGGGCGGCGAGCCCGACCCGCAGCGTCCATCGCAGCGGCGCCTGCCACCGATGCGGGTGCCGGTCCGCCTGGAACCGGTAGGCGCTCTCGTGGTGGGCCGGCAGCATGAGCTCCGGATGCCGGCCGGCAGCGTGCCCTTTCGCGTGCGTGACCTCCGCCGAGGGCACGTACACGTTGAGCCAGCCCGCCCGGCCGAACCGGTCGCCGAGATCGACATCCTCCATGTACATGAAATAGCGCGAGTCGAAGCCGTCGACCGCATCGAACGCCGCCCGCCGCACCAGCAGGCACGAGCCGGACAACCACCCCACCGCCCGTTCCGACACGGTCTCGTTCTCCTGCCGGTACCGCCGCGTCCACGGGTTCTTCGGCCACACCGTGCCGAGCAACGCGTGCCCCGCGCCGGAGACCAGCCCGGGCACCGATCGCGCCGACGGATAGACGGTGCCGTCGGGCTCGTGGATCAGCGGGCCCAGGGACGCGGCCCGCGGCCAGCGACGCGCCCCCTCGAGCAGCCGGTCCAGCGACCCGGGTCCCCAGCGCACGTCGGGATTGGCGACGACGACGAACTCCTCCGCCGGGTCGACCTCCGCGACGGCCCGGTTCACGGCACCGCCGTAGCCGATGTTGCCGCCGGTGTGCAGCAGCCGCACGTTCGGGTGCCGCGCCGCGGCCTCTTCCGGAGAGCCGTCGGTGGACCCGTTGTCCGCCAGGATCACCCGGGTGGGCAGGTTCGTCGCGCCGGTCAGCGAGGTCAGGAAGTGCTCCAGATGCTCACCGGGCGAGTAGGTCACCGTCACCACGGTCAGCGTCGAACTCACGCCGTCACCTTAGCCGCCGGCCTCGGCCGCGCCGAATCACGCCCGGGTCCGCAGTGCGCCGATCGCGGCCCGCAGTGCCGGCCGCCACGGCCGGAGCGGCGTCAGCCCGGCCGCGGCCCATGCGCTGCCGTCGAGGACGGAGTACGCCGGACGAGGCGCGGGGCGCACGAACTCGTCGCTGCCGCACGGCTGCACCCGGCCCGGGTCGGCACCCGCCTCGGCGAACACCGCACGAGCGAGGTCGAACCAGCTGGCCTCCCCGGAGTTCGTCGCGTGCAGGACCCCGCCGGGCACCGCACCCGCGCGGGCGGCGAGTTCGAGGATCCCGTCGGCGAGATCGGCGGCGTAGGTGGGGCAGCCCACCTGGTCGTCGACGACGCGCACCGTGTCGCGTTCGCGTTCGAGCCGGAGCATGGTGGCGACGAAGTCGTTGCCGTCACCGGTGTAGAGCCACGCGGTGCGCACCACGTGGGCGCTCGGCAGCCGGTCGAGCACCGCCCGCTCCCCGGCGAGCTTGGTCCGCCCGTAGACGGTGCGCGGCCCGGTCGGATCGCCGACCCGGTACGGGCGGTTCCCGTCGCCGGCGAACACGTAGTCGGTGGACACGTGGATCAGGTGGGCGCCGGCTGCGGCGCACGCGGCGGCCAGGTTGGCCGGGCCGTGCTCGTTGACCGCGGCGGCGTCCTCGGGATGCGTCTCGGCCGCGTCGACCGCGGTGTAGGCGGCGCAGTTGAGCACGACGGCGCCGGGCTCGACGAGCGCGGCGACCGCGCCGGGATCGGTGATGTCCGCCTCCTCCGACCCGGCGCCCCGGATCCGGAGGCCGGCCGCGGCGCCGCGGGCGAGCAGGTGACGGCCCAGTTGTCCGCGGGCTCCGGTGACGAGAACGGTCTGCACGGGCACGAGTGTGGCATGCCCCGGCGGCTGTCACCCGGTACGAGCCGGGCACGCCGCGGCGGGTGCCACAAGGGCCGCCGTCACGGCAGTAGCCTGGGTGCGACCCCGACGCCCGACGAGAGGACCGCCAGGTGCCGCCAGAACCGCCCACACGCCGAGCTCCGGCGCGCGACGCGGGGGGAGGATCGGGGGTCCTGCGCGGGCGGCCGCTGCGGATCGCCGTCGCCGTCGCCGCGGCGCTCACCCTGGTCGCCACCGGCGTCGCGTGGCGCGGTATCGATTCGCTGCGTTCCTCCCTCGCCACCGTGGGTGGGCTCACCCTGGGCGACGGCCGGGACGGCGCCCTCGACATCCTCCTGGTGGGCACCGACAGCCGCACCGACGCCCACGGCAATCCGCTGTCCCAGCGCGAACTCGACGCGCTGCGGGCCGGCGAGGAGGTGGCGAACAACACCGACACGATCATCCTGATCCGGGTGCCGCTCGACGGCACCTCGGCGACCGCCATCTCGATCCCCCGCGACACCTACGTCGAGGTGCCCGACATCGGCATGTCGAAGATCAATGCCGCGTTCGGCGCCACCAAGGAGACCGAGCGGCTGCGACTCGTCGAGGCGGGCGAGTCCGACGCGGCCGCCGAGAAGGCGGCCACGCAGGCAGGCCGGGAGGCGCTGGTCGAGTCGGTCGCCGACCTGACCGGCGTCACCGTCGACCACTATGCCGAGGTCGGTCTGCTCGGGTTCGTGCTGCTCACCGATGCCGTCGGCGGCGTCGACGTCTGCCTGAACAACGCGGTCGACGAGCCGCTGTCCGGGGCGAACTTCCCCGCCGGCGAGCAGACCCTCGACGGCGCGGACGCTCTGAGTTTCGTCCGGCAGCGCCACGACCTGCCGCGCGGGGACCTGGACCGGATCGTGCGGCAGCAGGTGTTCATGGCGTCGCTCGTGCAGAAGGTGCTCAGCGCGAAGACGCTGAGCAACCCGTCCAAGCTGAACCAGCTCAGCGCGGCCGTGCAGCGGTCGGTGGTCCTCGATTCCGACTGGGACATCCTCGATCTGGCCACCCGGATGCAGGACCTGGCCGGCGGCGCCGTGCAGTTCTCGACGATCCCCGTCCAGGACCTCAACGCGATGACCGACTACGGCGAATCCGTGGTGCAGGTGGATCCGGAGGAGGTGCGCAGCTTCGTCGCCGACCTCGTCGATCCGGGTGACGGCGGGTCGCAGGCCACGACGGATCCGGCACCGGACGTCGAGGCCGGCACGGTCACGGTGGACGTCGCCAACGCCGGCGGCGTCGCCGGTCTGGCCTCCCGCGTGGCGGCCGCGCTCGTCGGTGACGGCTTCGTCGAGGGTGGTGTGGGCAACCACACCGGCCGCGCAGTGGACGAGTCGACGGTCTTCGCCGCCGACCCCCGGTCCGACCAGGCGCGTGCCGTCGCGGCGGCACTCGGCGGCCTGGCGACCGCCGCCGACCCGGCGCTCGACGCCGACACGGTGCGGGTGGTGCTCACCGAGGACTACACGGGTCCGGGCGCGGACGCGAGCGTCACCTCCGTGGCCTCCGGCTCGGAACTCGTGAGCGCCGGGGCCACCCCGACGTCCGTTCCGCCCGGCCCGCCGATCGATGCCGGCTCCACCGGCCCCCGCTGTGTGAACTGACGAACGAGGACACTGTGACCACGCTGACCGACACCCTGCTCGATCCGATCCTGGCCGCCGACCCGGCGGGCCCCCGCATCACGTGGTACGACGACGAATCCGGCGCCCGGATCGAGCTGTCCGCGGTCACCCTCGCGAACTGGGCCGCCAAGACGGCGAACATGGTGCGCGACGAGTTCGGCCTGCTGCCCGGCGGGCGGGTGGCCGTCCTGCTCCCGGCCCACTGGCAGAGCGCCGCGGTCCTGCTCGGCGCGTGGTGGGCCGGCGCCGAGGTGGTGCTCGAACCCGACGACGCGGATCTCGCGCTGGTCACCGCAGACCGTCTCGACGAGGTCGCGGACGCCGCCGAGGTCGCGGTCCTCTCGCTCGACGCGTTCGGCCGGCCCGTGCCGGACCTGCCGGTCGGGGTCACCGACTATGCGACGCACGTGCGGGTGCACGGTGACCAGTTCCGCTCCGCCGGGGACGGCGGGCCGGTGCTCGACGGACGGACGGCCGACGACGTGGTGGCCGCGGCCCGGGACGCCGCCGCGGCCGCAGGCATCACGGGTGCGGACCGGGTGCTGTCGAGCCGCGACTGGAGCACCCCGCAGGCACTGATCGAGGGCCTGCTCGCCGTCCTCGCCGCCGGCGCGTCGCTGGTGCAGGTGAGCAACCCGGATCCGGCGGCCACGGAGCGACGGGCCGCGAGCGAGAAGATCACCGCCCGTCTGGACGGCTGACCCCGCCGGTGTAGCCGCCGTCGGCGAGGCCGGCCTCGATCTCGAACCGGTTGCGGGCACCGGGACGGCGCAGCTCTTCCCGGAGATATCGGATCGCGAAGCCGATGCCGTGCCGCGCCCACTGATCGGCGTGGACCGCCTCGTGCCGCAGGATCCGGCGCGACGGTGACCGGCCGGTGAGGAACGCCCCGCCGATCGTCGTCCCCGAGCGGGCGTAGCCGCCGCGCATTCCGGTGCAGAGGTAGAGACCGAACTCGTCGTCGAAGTCGATGCGGCCGCCCCACACGCGCGCCCACAACAGCGCCAGGGCCGTCACCGCGCGGGCCTGCGGGTCACCGCGCGACGCGCGCACAGAACGATCCGCGCGGCGCGCAGTCGTCCGCGCGCTCGATTTCGAGCGCGGACGACCGAAAAGCGCGCGTACGTGCACGAAGTCAGCCGAGCAGCTTCTGCCGCAACGCATCGTCCTTCTCGAGCACCATCTGCTCGAGGCCGGCCTGGAACTGCTCCATCCGTTCCCGCAGCGAGGGGTCGGCCGCGCCGAGGATGCGGGCGGCGAGCAGCCCGGCGTTGCGGGCTCCGCCGATGGAGACGGTCGCAACGGGCACCCCGGCGGGCATCTGCACGATCGACAGCAGCGAGTCCATGCCGTCGAGGTACTTCAGCGGCACCGGCACGCCGATCACCGGAAGGGGCGTCGCGGAGGCGACCATGCCCGGCAGGTGCGCGGCGCCGCCGGCGCCGGCAATGATCACCTTGATGCCACGTCCGGCGGCGTCGCGGGCGTAGTCGAGCATGCGCTGCGGGGTGCGGTGGGCCGAGACGACCCCCACCTCGAAGCGGATGCCGAACTCGACGAGCGCCTCAGCCGCAGCCTGCATCGTCGGCCAGTCCGAGTCGCTGCCCATGATCAGGCCGACCTGTGCTCCGTCAGTCACCGTGAGAATCCCATCCGTCGGTCCACACTCCGTGCGAGAGCCAGTGCGCCGCGCGCTCCGCGCGTTCGCGCACCGCCGCCACGTACTGCGGGTCGTCGATCGACCCGGTCGCGTCCCCGAGCACGTTGACGTGCCCGATCTTGCGGTCCTTGCGCTCACCCTTGCCGTAGAGGTGCACACGCACGTCGGGCATCCGGGCGAACAGGTGGTGCAGCCGCTCGTCCATGCTCATCTCGGGCGCCTCGGGGGCGCCGAGCACGTTCGCCATCACCGTCACCGGCGCGATCGGCGACGTGTCGCCGAGCGGGTAGTCGAGCACCGCACGCAGGTGCTGCTCGAACTGGCCGGTGCGGGCACCGTCCATGCCCCAGTGCCCGGAGTTGTGCGGCCGCATCGCGAGTTCGTTGACGATCAACTCGCCGGTCTCGGTCTCGAACAGCTCGACGGCCATGACCCCGACGACACCGAGTTCGGCGGCGATGCGCAGTGCCAGCTGTTCGGCGGCGGCTTCGACGTCGGCCCGCAGGTTCGGGGCGGGCGCGATGACGACGGCGCATTGCCCGTTCAGCTGCACCGTCTCGACCACGGGCCAGCTCGCGCCCTGCCCGAACGGCGAGCGCGCGACCATCGCGGACAGCTCCCGCCGCCACGAGACCTTCTCTTCGGCGATGAGCGGCACCCCGGCGGCGAGTTGCTCCGCGACGATCCGCTGCGCCTCGTCCGCGTCGCCGGTGATCCACACACCGCGGCCGTCGTAGCCGCCGCGGGCGGCCTTGATCACGACGGGCCAGCCGTGCTCGTCGCCGAAAGCGGTGAGGTCCTCGACCGAGGTGAGCTCGGCGAACGGCGGCACCGGTGCGCCGAGCTCGGCGAGGCGCCGACGCATCGCGAGCTTGTCCTGCGCATAGATCAGGGCCTGCGGCGGCGGCTGCACGCTGACGCCTTCGCGCTGCAGCGCCTCGAGGTGCTCGGTGGGCACATGTTCGTGGTCGAACGTGAGGGCGTGGACGCCGGTCGCGGCACTGCGCAGCGCGTCGAGGTCGGTGTGGCTGCCGAGTACCACGTCGGGGCTGACCCGGGCGGCCGGATCGTCCGGGCTCGCGGCCAGCACCCGCAGGGTCTGGCCGAGCGCGATCGCGGCCTGGTGGGTCATGCGGGCGAGCTGACCGCCGCCGACCATCGCGACGACCGGCATACCGGCGGGCAGCGTGCGGGGAGTGTGCGAGGGGGTGTCGCCGGCCGCGGGGGCGGGGGTCGCGGCGGCCGAGTCCGGGGGTGTAGCGGTCACGGCTCACCATGGTGTCACAGCGGGCGACGGGGGTGGCGCCGCGCTCCCGCGCGACACCCCCGCGTTCCTGTGGTAAAGCTGATAATCCACCGGCGGGTTCGTGTCTTCGAGCCACGGTTTCGTAGACTCGTCCGGGTGTCTTTCGTCGATGCGGCCGTGAACCGAGTCCCCGAGCCTCTCCGGGGGCTGTTGCTGCGGCACCACGAGCTGATCAAGTTCGCGATCGTCGGCGGCACCACCTTCGTCGTCGACTCGGTCATCTTCTACACCCTCAAGCTCACGGTGCTCGAGGAGAAGCCGGTGACCGCCAAGGTCATCGCCGGGGTGATCGCCGTGATCTGCTCGTACGTCCTCAACCGGGAGTGGTCGTTCAAGAACCGGGGCGGCCGGGAACGGCACCACGAGGCGCTGCTGTTCTTCGCCGTCAGCGGCATCGGCGTGGTCCTGAGCTTCATCCCGCTGTGGATCTCGAGCTACGTGTTCGACCTGCGGGTACCGGACGTCAGCCTCACCGTCGAGAACATCGCCGACTTCGTCAGCGCGTACATCATCGGCAATCTGCTGCAGATGGTCTTCCGGTTCTGGTGCTTCCGCCGCTTCGTGTTCCCGGAGGAGATGAATCCGGACGGGGACGAGGTTCCCGGGCACGAGGAACTCGCCGAGGAAGGCCTGGGACACTCCTGAACCCGGGCTGACTCCGGTCCCGCCCCCACTCACGGTTCAGCGCGGTTCCCGGATCCCCGTGTGGGTGGACTCGTCACGGGTGGAGCCGAGGAACAGTGCGAACAGGGCGGGGCGGCGGCGCTGCAGTTCCAGGCGCCCACCGTCGGCCTCGGTCAGAGCCCGGGCGAGGGCCAGGCCCACACCGGTCGAGCCGGTACCGGAGAAGCCGCGGTCGAAGATGTGCGGCGCCAGCTCGTCGCTGACACCGTCCCCCTCGTCGGTGACCTCCACGCACACCGTCGATCCGCCGCCGAGGGTCGAGACCCGCCGCACGGACACGGTGCACGTGCCGTCGCCGTGCATGAGCGCGTTGTCGACCAGCACCGCGACGGCCTCGCGCAGCCGGGACCCGGTCACCCGGCTGCGCAGCGACGGATCCCCGCTCAGGTGCAATTCCCGCCCCGCTTCCTTGTAGGGGCCTCGCCAGTCCGCGATCACCCCCGTCAGCTCCCCGACGACGGACACCTCGGTGCGCAGTTCGGAACCGCTGTTGCGGGACGCGCGGACCAGTTCGTCGATGGCGGTGGTGAGCCGGTCCACCTGGCGCATCGCTTCCTCGGCTTCCTCGACGACAGCCGGGTCGGTGTGGGTGGACAGCTCGTCGAGGCGCAGCCGCACCGCGGTCAGCCGGGACCGCAGCTGGTGCGAGACGTCGCCGACGAGGGCGTGCTCGCGCTGCAGGCGACCGGCGATCTCGACGGTGGCGGCGTCGAGGACGTCCGAGACGCGGTCGAGTTCGGGGATGCCGTGCCGGCGCGGATCGGGCCGGAAGTCGCCTTCGCCCAGCCGGCGGGCCCGCGCTGCGACGTCGCGCAAGGGGTCCGCCAGCCGGCGCGCGGTGACGACGGCGACGACGGCACCGACAGCCACGGACAGCAGCACGAGCAGCGTCACCCCGACGAGAACCTGCCGCTGCAGCAGACGCATGTCCTCGGACGGCGCCTCGAGCCGCAGGGATCCCGACGTTCCCATCGACAGGGACTCGACCAGTGGGTCGGGCACCGTGGCGGCACCGATGTCGAGCCGGGCCGCGGCGTCCTCGGGGGTCGGGTAGACGACGAGGAGGCGTCCGCCGTCGGGGACGACGAGCCGCAGGGAACTGGTGTCGAGTCCCCCGACCACCAGGCCGTCGGCGCCTTCCTGGGCGATGACCTCCGCGGACATGCGCTCGAGCCGGCCCTGCAGGTCGCGGCGTGCGGTGTCCTCGACGAACAACCAGGCGGTGTAGGCGAGCGGGACTCCGAGCAGCAGGGCCACGAGCAGGGAGCCCGCGAGGACCGCGAACAGGATTCGGCTGCGCACCCCGGCCCCGTCAGTCGGTGTTCAGCCGGAATCCGACACCGCGGACGGTAGCGATGCGTCGTTCCCCGGCCGGGCCCTCGTCGCCGATCTTGCGGCGCAGCCAGGACATGTGCATGTCGAGGGTCTTGGAACCCCGCAGGTCGGCGTCGCCCCAGACCTCCTGCAGGATGGCGTCACGGGAGACCACCTGGCCGGCGTGTTCGAGCAGCACCCGCAGCAGTTCGTATTCCTTGTTGGCGAGGGTGACTTCGGAGCCGTCGACGAGCACGCGCCGGGCCGCCCGTTCGAGCCGGATCCCGGAGACCTCGACGACGTCCTCGGGCTCGCCACCCCCGCGGCGGCGCAGCAGCGCCCGGACCCGGGCCATGAGCTCGGCGAGCCGGAAGGGCTTGCCGACGTAGTCGTCGGCGCCGGCGTCGAGACCGACGACGAAGTCGACCTCGTCGGTGCGGGCGGTGAGCATCAGGACGGCGAGGTCGGAGCGGTGGGCACGGATCTGCCGGCACACCTCGAGGCCGTCGATGCCGGGCAGTCCGAGGTCGAGAATGAGCAGTTCGTACTCACCGGACAGCGCCCGTTCGAGCGCGTCGGGACCGGTCTGTTCGACGGTGACGTCGTACCCCTCCCGGCCCAGCGCGCGGGACAGGGGCGCGGCGATGGCTTCGTCGTCTTCGGCGAGCAGGACTGCGGTCACGGATCCAGCGTACGGATCGGCACCGGGCGCACGGCGCGTTACCAGGCTTTGCGGCTCGGCCCGTCGGTCCGCGGTTCCCCGCCCCGCACCGGGTCGGCGTGGAAGGCCTGCTGATACAGCAGGGCATGCACGCGCTGCACGTCGGGGATGTCGTCGAATTCGAGCGGGTCGTCGGCCGCGGAGACGATGACGAGGGTGCCGGTGCGCAGGATCCGGTCCAGCAGGCCGTGCCGGAACTGCACGTTGCTGATGCGTCCCATCGGGATGTCGATGCCGGAGTGGGTGAGAACGCCCTGCCGGACGAGGACCCGTCGATCGGTGACGATGAAGTGGGTCGACAGCCAGCCGACGAGCGGCGCCAGGCACTGCCAGGCGACGATCGCCGCCCACGCCACCGCGAGCACGATCGTCAGGGTGCTCGCGGTGGAGCCGTCGAGCCGGGCCTGGCTCAGGCCGAGCAGAAATCCGGCGAGCGCGGTGGCGAGGAGGAAGATCGCCGCCGGGACGATGAGCATCTTCCAGTGCGGGTGCCGGTGCAGCAGCAGCCGTTCCTCGGCGGCGAGGGCGTCCTCCGGGTATCCCATGCCGGACACGATGACACAGCCGCGATGCGGGGTGCTCGAGGGCGGGTCAGGGCACCGGGCGCAGGTGGGTGATGTCCCCGGCCGACACCGCGATCGGCTCGCCGCCGTCGTCCGGGGTGATGACGATGCGGCCCTGCTCGTCGACGTCGACCGCGACGCCGTGCAGTTCTGTGTCGCCGGGCAGCACCGCTCGCACCCGGCGCCCGAGCGTGCCGCACCGTTCGCGGTACGCCGCGGCCGGTCCGGTGACGTCCCAGCCCGCGACGTACCACTGCTGCCAGCGGCGGCCGAGTTCGCGCAGCAGCCCCTCGGCGAGTGCGGTGCGATCGAGATCGGTCGCCCCGGCGAGCGCGAGCGACGTCGCGGTGGGTACCGGCAACTCGTCCTCGGTGAGCGAGACGTTGAGTCCGATCCCGACCACCACGGCGGGCTCGGGATGGGTTCCGGCGACCTCGGCGAGAATTCCGGCTACCTTCCGGCCCTCGACGAGGACGTCGTTGGGCCATTTCAGCTCGGCATCGACCCCGGTCACCGACCGGATCGCGTCGACGGTCGCGGTGCCGGCCAGCAGCGGCAGCCAGCCCAGGTCGGCGAGGTCGATGCCGGGCATGCGCAGCAGCACCGAGACGATCACCTGAGCGCGGGGAACGCCGGCCCATCCCCGCGAGTGCCGCCCCCGGCCGCCGTGCTGGAACTCGGCGAGCAGCACGCGGCGGTCGGTGCCGGGGTCGCGGGCGACAGCGAGCAGGTCGGCGTTGGTGGAGGCGGTCTCGGTGACCACGTCGAGGCGCCGGTAGAACGCGTCGGGATCGGCGCCGCGCACGAGGGCGGCGCGCAACCGTTCGACGTCGAGTTCGCCTCGCGCGGGCGCGGGGTCGACGGGCGGACGCTGCGGTTCGGGTTCGGTGGGCATCCGCACAGCCTAGGATGGGCGGCGAACCGTACTCGCCGGTAGCTTCAGTTCAATGATTCAACACAAGCGGGGGCTCGGTGCGCGCTCGCTGACTGACGCTCGCTAAGCTCATGGCCCATGACCACTGTCCAGGAGCCGTCCGCGCCCGAGGCGGCGAGCACGCCCGATATCCACACGACCGCCGGCAAGCTGGCGGACCTGCGCAATCGCCAGGCTCAGGCGCAGGCCCCGAGCGGTGCGGCCGCCGTCGAGAAGGTGCACGCGAAGGGCAAGCTCACGGCCCGTGAGCGCATCGAAGCGCTGCTCGACGAAGGCTCGTTCGTCGAGCTCGACCAGCTCGCCCGCCACCGCAGCACCAACTTCGGCCTGGCCGAGAACCGGCCGGTCGGCGACGGCGTCGTCACCGGCTACGGCACCGTCGACGGCCGCGACGTGTGCGTGTTCTCGCAGGACGCGACCGTGTTCGGCGGCAGTCTCGGCGAGGTCTACGGCGAGAAGATCGTCAAGGTCATGGACCTCGCGCTGCGGACCGGCCGTCCTCTGATCGGCATCAACGAGGGCGCCGGCGCGCGCATCCAGGAAGGCGTCGTCTCCCTCGGCCTCTACGGCGAGATCTTCCACCGCAACGTGCAGGCCTCCGGCGTGATCCCGCAGATCTCGCTGATCATGGGCCCGGCCGCCGGCGGACACGTCTACTCCCCCGCCCTGACCGACTTCGTGGTGATGGTCGACCAGACCAGCCAGATGTTCGTCACCGGACCCGACGTCATCAAGACCGTCACCGGCGAGGACGTCACCATGGAGGATCTCGGCGGCGCCCACACGCACATGGTCAAGTCCGGGGTCGCGCACTACGTCGCCGACGGCGAGCAGGACGCCCTGGACTACGTCAAGGACCTGCTGTCGTACCTGCCGAGCAACAATCAGGCCGCCGCGCCCCGCACGGCGCCGACCGACCCGATCGTCGGCTCGATCGAGGACTCGCTCACCGAGGAGGATCTCGAGCTCGACACCCTGATCCCGGATTCGGCGAACCAGCCCTACGACATGCACGAGGTGATCCGTCGCCTGCTCGACGACGACGAGTTCCTCGAGGTGCAGGCCGAGCGCGCCCAGAACATCATCGTCGGCTTCGGCCGCGTCGACGGCCGCAGCGTCGGCATCGTCGCCAACCAGCCCACCCAGTTCGCGGGCTGCCTGGACATCGACGCTTCGGAGAAGGCCGCGCGCTTCGTGCGCACCTGCGACGCGTTCAACGTCCCGATCGTCACCCTCGTCGACGTGCCGGGCTTCCTGCCGGGCACCGAGCAGGAGTACAACGGCATCATCCGCCGCGGCGCGAAGCTGCTGTACGCGTACGGCGAGGCCACCGTCGGCAAGATCACCGTCATCACGCGCAAGGCCTATGGCGGCGCGTACGACGTGATGGGCTCGAAGCACATGGGTGCGGACGTCAACCTGGCGTGGCCGACCGCGCAGATCGCCGTGATGGGCGCCTCCGGTGCCGTCGGCTTCGTCTACCGCAAGCGCCTGCTCGAAGCGGCCAAGAACGGCGAGGACGTCGACGCGCTGCGCCTCGAGCTGCAGAACGAGTACGAGGACACCCTGGTGAATCCGTACGTCGCCGCCGAGCGCGGCTACGTCGACGCGGTCATCCCGCCGTCGCACACGCGCGGGCAGATCGTGGCGGCCCTGCGGCTGCTCGAGCGCAAGATGGTCACGCTGCCGCCGAAGAAGCACGGGAACATCCCCCTCTGACGGCCACTCGGCCGAGACCATCCCGGCCGGTTCGGTTCCGCCGAGCCGGCCGGGCCCCGACCCACGAGAGGGACGACATGACTTCGAACGCGCAGCGCGCCCGCTCCCGCGCCCTGCCCGCCGCCTCCGGTAACCTCCCGGGAGGTGTGTTGTGACTGCGGTAGCTGAGGAGAAGACCATCATCGACACCGAGGTGACCGAGGTCGCAGCGGCCGAGTCGGCAGAGTCGGCCGAGTCGACGGCGCCGGCGGCCGAGACCGCCGGCCCCGAGACGTCCGCGGCGATCCGGATCGTCAAGGGCAACCCCTCGGATGTCGAGATCGCCGCGCTGGTCGCGGTGCTCGCCGCGGCCTCCGGATCCGCCGCCCCGGCAGAGGACGACCGCCCGCGCGAGACGTGGGGCGACCCCACGCGGATGCACCGCCGGACGGCGCCGTTCTCGCCGTACTCGTACCCGAACCTGGGCTGATCGTGGCCAGGCTGGTGCTCGCGTCGGCGTCCCCGGCCCGGCTGTCCGTGCTGCGCGCGGCCGGGGTCGACCCGATCGTGCGGGTCTCGGCGGTGGACGAGGATGCACTGATCGCCGAGCTCGGTCCCGGCGCGGCACCCGAACTGGTGGTCACCGAGCTCGCGAGGGCGAAGGCGGCGGACGTCGTGCCGGCCCTCGTGCGCGACGGTCTCGGTGACGAGACCCTCGTCGTGGGCTGCGACTCGATGCTGCTGGTCGACGGGCAGCTCCAGGGCAAGCCGGGCACGGTGGAGGTCGCCCGCGAGCGATGGCGGGCGATGGCGGGCCGCAGCGCCGACCTGCTCACCGGCCACAGCGTCCTGCGCCTGGGCGGCGGCGAGGTCGTCGCCCGCGCCGCCGGCCACAGCAGCACCACCGTCCACTTCGGCCGCCCCACCGACGCCGACCTCGAGGCCTACCTGGCCAGCGGCGAGCCGCTGCAGGTGGCGGGGGCGTTCACGCTCGACAGCCTCGGCGGGTGGTTCGTCGAGCGCGTCGAGGGCGACCCGTCCTCGGTGATCGGGATCGGCCTGCCGCTGGTGCGACGACTGCTCGCCGAGGTGGGCGTGTCGGTGGCGCGGCTCTGGGCGTCGAACACCGCCGAGGCCCCTTCTATTTAGGATTGCCTTCCCTTAACATCGAGGCATGAGCGATCCCCATGTCCTGCCCATGTCCGAGCGCGACTCCGCCCACCTGCCCGGCCACTGGCTGCTCGCTCGCCTCGGCAAGCGCGTGCTGCGTCCCGGCGGCGCGGGGATGACCACGCGCCTGCTCGTCGATGCGGGCATCGAGGGCAGCGACGTCGTCGAACTCGCCCCCGGCCTCGGTCGGACCGCGCGGGAGATCCTGGCTTCGGCGCCGCTCTCGTACACCGGCGTCGAGCACGACGAGACCGCCGCGGAGCTGACCCGCGACGCGATCGGCGACCGCGGTCGCTGCGTCGTCGCGGACGCCGCGGCCACCGGCCTTCCCGATGCGGACGCCGACGTCGTCGTCGGCGAAGCGATGCTCACCATGCAGACCGACGCCGCCAAGGCCCGCATCGTCGCCGAGGCCGTGCGCACGTTGCGCCCCGGTGGCCGGTACGCGATCCACGAGCTCGCCCTCGTGCCCGACGAGCTCGACGACGCGGTGAAGACCGAGATCCGGCAGGGCCTGGCCCGCTCCATCAAGGTCAACGCCCGTCCGCTCACCGTCGCCGAGTGGCGGTCCCTGCTCACCGACGCCGGCCTGCGCGTCGACGTCGTGCGGCTCGCCCCGATGGCGTTGCTGCGGCCCGCGCGGTTCGTCGCCGACGAGGGCGTCCTCGGCACCCTGCGCTTCGTACGCAACGTGCTGCGCGACGGCGACGCCCGCAAGCGGGTGCTGGGCATGCGCGCGACGTTCACGACGTACCGCAAGTCGATCGCGGCCGTGGCGATCGTCGCGACGAAGCCGCGGTAGGGCGATCGTCGCGACGAAGCCGCGGTAGCCTGCGGTCGTGAGCCCCGCCGCGCCGCAGCCCGAACCCGCCGCCCCCGCCCTGTCGCACCTCGCCGACGTCCGCGACGCCGTCGAGCCCTACCCGGACCGACCGCGCCCGCAGCGCGTCCTCGTCGCCGAGGGTGCCCGCGTCGTGGTCTTCGCCTTCGACGCCGGGCAGGAACTGCGCGAGCACACGGCCGCGTTTCCGGTCCTGCTGCAGGCCCTCACCGGCCACCTGCAGGTGACCGCCGACGGGCGCACCGTCGACCTCGAGCCGGGCGGGGTGGTGCACATGACCACCCGCCTGCCGCACGCGGTACGAGCAGTCGAGCCGTCGCGGCTCATGCTGACGATGCTCGATCCAGCCGCGCGCTGAGCGCCGCCGCGATCGACGCCGCCTTCGCCTTGGCGCGGTCGGCGTTCGTCCCGGCGAACAACTCGTCGACGGCCTCGTTCCACAGCCGCACCCAGCGGTCGAATCGGGCCGCGTCGAGCCCGTACTGGCGGTGCAGCGCGGCATGCACCGGCACCAGGGCGCCGCGGTAGCGGCCGGTGCGCAGCAGCACCTGCTCCCAGAAGTCCCCGATCGTCGGGAGATGGTCGTCGAGGCCGATCACGGCGAGGGTCGAGAACGGCGCCTCGAGCACGGGATCGACCAGCGCGCGCTCGTAGAACCGGCGCAGCAGCCGATCGATGTCGGCGCGGGTCGCGAGGTCCGTCGGGGCGGACGGGGAGCACAGCACGTTGCCCGACGGTACCGCCTAGAATCGACGGCGCACGTCGTCACCGGATTGTCGATCACCGAACTGTCACCACTGCCTCAGGAGCCACCTGTGCCCGTCGCGCCCGACGCCAACCCGTCCTTCGCCGCCTACGCCGATCCGACCCGCCTGGTGTCGACGGAGTGGCTGTCCGCCCACCTGGGCGCACCCGAGGTGAAGGTCGTCGAATCGGACGAGGATGTGCTGCTGTACGACGTCGGCCACATCCCCGGCGCCGTGAAGATCGACTGGCATCTCGACCTCAACGACCCGGTCACCCGCGACTACATCGACGGCGCCCAGTTCGCCGCCCTGATGGACCGCAAGGGCATCCGCCGCACCGACACGGTCGTCATCTACGGCGACAAGTCGAACTGGTGGGCCGCCTACGCGCTGTGGGTGTTCACGCTGTTCGGTCACGAGGACGTGCGTCTGCTCGACGGCGGCCGCGACGCCTGGATCGCCGAGAACCGCGACACCACCCTCGACATCCCGGTGAGCACCACCAGCGGCTACCCGGTGGTCGAGCGGAACGACGCCGCGATCCGGGCGTTCAAGGACGACGTCCTTGACCACCTCGGCAGGGGACCGCTCGTGGACGTGCGCTCCCCGCAGGAGTACACGGGCGAGCGCACCCACATGCCGGACTACCCCGAGGAAGGTGCGCTGCGCGGCGGGCACATCCCCACCGCGGTGTCCATTCCGTGGGCGCGGGCAGCGGCACCGGACAGCCGGTTCCGGTCGCGCACCGAGCTCGAGGAGATCTACGCCGACATCCCGCGGGACGCCGACGTCGTCGCGTACTGCCGCATCGGCGAACGGTCGAGCCACACGTGGTTCGTGCTGACCCATCTCCTCGGCTACGAGCACGTCCGCAACTACGACGGGTCGTGGACCGAGTGGGGCAATGCGGTACGGGTGCCGATCGTCAAGGGCGAGGAGCCCGGAGAGGTGCCGGCCCGGTGACCCTGCCCGCACCTCTCGCCGAGATCGTCGACGACTTCGCCGCGGTCGACGGCCAGGACAAGCTGCAGCTGCTGCTCGAGTTCAGCCGGGAACTTCCGCCGATTCCCGCCGAACTCGAGGAGGCGGCGATGGAGCCGGTGCCCGAGTGCCAGTCACCGCTGTTCCTGTCGGTCGACACGGCCGACCGTGAGCATGTGCGGCTGCACTTCAGCGCGCCCCCCGAGGCCCCGACCACCCGCGGCTTCGCGTCCATCCTGCATCAGGGGCTCGACGGCCTCAGTGCCGAACAGATCCTCGAGGTCCCCGACGACTTCTACTCGGCCCTCGGCCTGGCCGAAGCTGTCAGCCCGCTGCGCCTGCGAGGGATGAGCGCAATGCTGGCGCGCATCAAGCGGCATCTGCGCACCTGAGATGTCATGGAGTTCACCGAGCTGGCGGACTACCCGATCCCGGCGGGTGTGCTGACCGAATGGCTGCCGTGCGCCGCGGAGGATGCCTGGACGACCGATCCGCGGCCGGTGTCGTACGTCCACGAGGCGCATCTGCGCCGCACCGCGGGCAGCCGATACGGCGACGTTCCGGATGCGTGGCTGGGTACCGCCTTCGAGGTCCGCGGGCATCTCGAACAGGAACCGTTCCGGCGGGCCCTCGAACGCTGGATCGACCGCCACGAACCGCTGCGCAGCCACGTCGCCCTGGGCGGCGACGCGGCCGCCGGCGCGCACCGGCGCGACGCGGCCGCCGGCGCGACCCGGCGCACCGCGCCCGCCGGCGCGACCCGGCGCACCGCGCCCGCCGGTGCGGTGTCGGTCCGGTACGTCCGACACCTGCCCTCCGCTCCGGACGACATCCGCGAGCACCTCGAGCAACTGCTCGCCGACTGCACCGAACCGCACACGTGGCCGGCGTACGTCTTCGCCACCCTCGAACCCGAGGACGCGGACGCGTCCGGCTCGTCGTTCACGGTGTTCTTCGCCGCTGACCCTGCCGTGGCCGACGCCTACTCGGTCGTCCTGGTCGCCCACGAGATCACCGCCCTGTACGAGCAGGAGCGATCCGGCCGGCCGGCCGGATTGTTCCCCGTGGGCAGCTACATCGACTTCGGTGCCGCGGAACGGGCGGACGCCGCCGACCTGGCCGGCGACCACGAGGCCGTGCGGATCTGGCGAGACGCCCTGACCGCCGGCGGCGGCATGCCCGAGTTCCCGTTGCCCCTCGGCCCCCGGCCCGTCGACGGGTCGCCGCAGCGTCGGCTGTCCGTGCGGATGCTCGACGACGAACGGGCCAACCGGTTCGCCGCCCGCTGCCGGGAGGCCGGGCACGGATTCTTCGCCGGCACGCTGGCGTGTCTCGCCCGGGCCGCGGTCGAACTCGCGGGGATCGAACTGTTCCGGACGATCGCGCCCGCCCACACCCGCAGCGGCCCGATGTGGGCCGGAGCCCTCGGCTGGTTCGTGGGGCTGCGTCCGGTCGAGATCGACACGACCGGGACCGCGGACTTCGCGACGCTCGTGGCGCGCGCCGGTGCCGAACTGCGCCGCACCCGGGCGAGCGCCCGGGTCCCGTTCGACCTCGTCGGCGAACTGCTGGGGATACCCATGCGACCGCGATTCCTGGTGTCGTACATGGACGTTCGCTTCGTCCCCATGGCCGCGCAGTGGCCGCAGTGGAACGCCCGGACACTGCGCAGCCGCAGTTACACGCACGACGTGTTCCTGTGGTTCAACCGCAGCCCGAAGGGCGTGAACCTGGCGGGCCGGTTTCCCGACACGCCGACCGCCGTGGCCAACGTGCCGCCGTTCGTCGAGCGGGTCCGGGAATTGATGCACGAGGTGAGCGAGGGTCGCGCGTGGGACACGCCGGAACCCGCGAACCGGGGCGATCCGACTACCGACCGGTAACGTTGCCGGGTTCCGGGCGACCCGTAGGGTGTAGTGGCTATCCGGTTACATCGTCTATCGGATTGGCGCCTACACTCCCAGAGACGGCAATAACCTAACGATCGATCAACAGGAGGCTCCGTGCCCAGTCATGCCAGCGCGCACATCACGAAGGTGCTCGTCGCCAACCGCGGCGAGATCGCTGTGCGGGTCATCCGAGCCGCCAAGGACGCCGGTTACGGGAGCGTGGCCGTCTACGCAGAACCCGACGCCGACGCCCAGTTCGTGAAGCTCGCCGACGAGGCATTCGCGCTCGGTGGCCAGACCTCCGCCGAGTCCTACCTGGTGTTCGACAAGATCCTCGACGCCGCCCGCAAGTCCGGCGCCGACGCGATCCACCCCGGCTACGGCTTCCTGTCCGAGAACGCCGACTTCGCCCAGGCCGTGATCGACGCCGGCCTGATCTGGATCGGCCCCTCCCCACAGGCCATCCGCGACCTCGGCGACAAGGTCACCGCACGGCACATCGCCGAGCGCGCCCAGGCGCCGATGGCCGCGGGCACCAAGGACCCCGTCGCCAATGCCGACGAGGTCGTGGAGTTCGCGAAGGAGTACGGCGTGCCGGTCGCGATCAAGGCGGCCTTCGGCGGTGGCGGCCGCGGCATGAAGGTCGCGCACTCCATCGAGGAGATCCCCGAGCTGTTCGAATCCGCGACCCGCGAGGCCGTCGCCGCCTTCGGCCGCGGCGAGTGCTTCGTCGAGCAGTACCTCGACAAGGCCCGCCACGTCGAGGCGCAGGTCATCGCCGACCAGCACGGCAACGTCATCGTCGCCGGCACCCGCGACTGCTCGCTGCAGCGCCGCTTCCAGAAGCTCGTCGAGGAGGCCCCCGCGCCGTTCCTGACCGACGAGCAGCGCCGCCGCATCCACGAGTCCGCCAAGGCCATCTGCCGCGAGGCCGGCTACTACGGCGCCGGCACGGTCGAGTACCTGGTCCAGGGCGACACCGTCTCCTTCCTCGAGGTCAACACCCGCCTGCAGGTCGAGCACCCGGTCACCGAGGAGACCGCGGGCATCGACCTGGTGCGCCAGCAGTTCCGCATCGCCAACGGCGAGAAGCTCGAGATCACCGAGGACCCGACCCCGCGCGGGCACGCGTTCGAGTTCCGCATCAACGGCGAGGACGCCGGCCGCGGCTTCCTGCCGGCCCCCGGCCCGATCAGCGTGTACCGCGAGCCCTCGGGCCCGGGTGTGCGCGTCGACTCCGGCGTGGTGCAGGGCGACGTCATCGGCGGGCAGTTCGACTCGATGCTCGCCAAGCTGATCGTCACGGGCGAGACCCGGCAGCAGGCGCTCGAGCGCGCCCGCCGCGCCCTGGCCGAGTTCGAGGTCGACGGCCTGGCCACCGTGATCCCGTTCCACCGGCACATCGTCGAGCACCCCGCGTTCGTCGGGGACGGCGAGAAGTTCGACGTCTACACCAAGTGGATCGAAACCGAGTGGGAGAACACCGTCGAGCCGTACACCGGCGGTGCGGCCGCGACCGAGGACGAGGACGAGGCCCTGCCGCGGCAGAACGTCGTCGTCGAGGTCGGCGGCCGTCGCGTCGAGGTGTCGCTGCCCGGTCAGTTCACCCTCGGCGCCGGTGGCGCTGCGGCCGGCGGGGCGCTGCGCAAGAAGCCGAAGCCGCGCAAGCGCGGCGGCGCCCACGGCGGCAAGGCCTCCGGTGACGCGGTCACCGCGCCGATGCAGGGCACCGTCGTCAAGGTCGCGGTCTCCGAGGGCCAGGAGGTCGCCGAGGGCGACCTGATCGTGGTGCTCGAGGCCATGAAGATGGAGAACCCGGTCAACGCGCACAAGGCCGGTGTCGTCACGGGCCTGGCGGTCGAGCCGGGCGCCGCCATCACCCAGGGCACGGTGCTCGCCGAGCTCAAGTAGTCCCGCGTCCGACGGCGCGCCCCCGGAATCCTCGGATTCCGGGGGCGCGCCGTCGGCCGTCCCGGGTCTAGGGTGGTGACATGGCCGATTCACCGGAAATCCGTGTCGGCACGGTCGAGCGCGAGCAAGCTCAGGTCCTGCTCGGCGAGCACTTCGGTGCCGGCCGGCTCACCCTCGCCGAATTCGAGGACCGCAGCGGTCGCATCGCCGCCGCCACCACCCGCCGCGACCTCGCACTCCTGTTCACCGACCTGCCTCCCCTGACCGGCCGGACCGACGGACGTCGGCGCGGGTGGTGGTTCCTGGTCCCGGTCGTGGTGCTCGGACTGTTCGCGCTCCACGCACTCCTGGAACCGGGCGTGTGGATCATGACGGGCGCGGGCGCCGCCGCCACCGTCGCCGTCCTCGCCGTCCGCGCCCGCGGCGGGCGGCCACGTCCGGCCGAGCCGGCCTTCCTGCGCGATGTCGCTCCGGCCCCCGCCCCCCGGGAACCGCAACCGCCCGCCCCCCGCGACATTCCCGACGTGGTGTGGCTGCTGGCGATGAGCATGTTCGCCGTCGCCCCGGCCCTGGTACTGCGGCATCCGGTGGCGCTGCTGATCTCCGCGGTCGCGCTGATCCTGATCATCTCCAGAGCATTCCGGACCGGCACCGGCGGGACCGGTCGCTGACGACACATTAGTGTGGACCCATGGCCGACTCCCCCGAGGTCCGTATCGGCACCGTCGAACGCGAACAGGCACTGAACCTGCTCGGTGAGCACTTCGGTGCCGGCCGGCTCACCCTCACCGAATTCGACGAGCGCAGCGCGAAGGCGGCAGCGGCCACCACCCGCGCCGAGCTCGACACCCTGTTCACCGACCTGCCCCCCGCGACCCCGAACACGCCTGCGCCGGTACAGGACACCGCGAAGGCCGAGCAGTGGGAGAAGTGGCGCACCACCGCCATGGCGCTGGTCCCGTTCGTCGCGCTGGTGCTGTTCTTCGTCTTCGACAACTGGCTGTGGTTCCTGCTGATCCCGGTCGCGGGAATCCTGTTCTCCGCGACCAAGGGCACGAAGGGTGGCTGCTGAGTGGAGCCCGTCGAGATCAACGCGGGCAACTGGTATCTGCTCGCCGAGGACCCCGAGGCGTGGGCCGCGGACACCGGCTACCACTGGTCGGTCCGGGAGGCGACGACCGCCGCCGTCGAAGCCACCGTCCAACTGCGTCCCGACGGGACACTGATCGGCACCGCCGAACCCGGCGGCTCCGCCGCCCTGGCCGCAGGTTCGGCGGCCGTGCGACGGTTCGCCGAGGGCGCCTGGGGCATGACGGTCACCGAACGTCCATGACCGCCCGGTTCGCGCCGGTGACGCTCACGCTCGTGGTCGTCACCGTGCTGCTCATGCTGCCGGGCGATACGACCCCGTCCGGCTTCCCGCACGCCGACAAGATCACGCACGCGCTGATGTTCGCGGTGCTCGCGTACGCCTCCCGCTTCGCCCGGATCCCGCCCGCCGCGACCGTCGCCTGGCTCGCCGTGTACGCGGCGCTCACCGAGGTCCTCCAGGCCGCCGTCGCGGTGCGCCGGTCGGGGTCGGTGTGGGACTGGTGCGCGGACCTGGCCGGGGTGCTGCTCGGCATCGCGCTGTACGCCGCGGTGCGTCGTCGTTCCCGCGCACGGACGTAGGCGCCCGCGTCCGCCGGGACGACTTCCCCGCCGCCCGGGACGTCGCGAACAGCGAGAACGGACGCCGGTCGTGGTGTCACCGCCGGACGGTACGCTGCGCGCATGCCGCATCCCGTCATGTTCGACGAGGCCGATCCGCTGCTGACACGGGTACGTGGGCTGGCGCTGACCTTCCCGGGTGCCGCCGAGAAGATCTCGCACGGCAGGCCGTTCTTCTACACGAGGACTGCGTTCGCCGTGTACGGCGGGTCCGTCAAGGCCACGGGCGTGCAGTTCCCGCGATCGCTGATCGTCAAACCGGACGCCGCCGAGCGCGAGGCCCTGCTCGGGCAGCCCCACACCTACGACCCGGCGTACCTCGGTCCGTCGGGGTGGATCGGGTTCGATCTGGAGCGGGCCGACGTCGACTGGGACGAGATCGCCGAGTTGCTCGACATGTCGTTCCGGGTCACGGCGCCGGCGAGGCTGGTGCGCGAGTGGGACGGTCGCGTCGGATGATCCGGGTCGCGCGGTAGCGTCGGTCCGGATCTCACCCGAGCAGAGCCTGCCCGAGTCGGTCCCGATCGGCGGTCGTGAGCCCCAATCCGTCGTCGAGGTACCGGTCGAACGACCCGAATTCGTCCTCGGCCGTCGCGAACGCCACCTCGAGGTACTCGGCGCGGACGCCGAGAACGGATTCGAGGTCCGCACGCTCGACTCCCTTCGCGGTGAGCGCGGCGAGAATCGGTTCGAACGCCGGCAGCAGCATCTCGTTGGTCCGCAGGTAGTCCTCGAACACCGAGTCGCGATCCACACCGAGCGCCAGCAGCAGCACGGCTGCGGCCCAGCCGGTGCGGTCCTTGCCGGTGGTGCAGTGCACGAGAACCGGGGTCCCGTCCTCGACGAGCAGCGAGCGCAGCAGCGTCCGGTACGCCGCCCGGGCGCTCGGCAGCAGCACGAAGTCGCGATAGCTGCCCCGCAGGTACTCGGCGCCACGGCCGTCCCCGAGAACCTCCCGGGCGAACGCGGCGTCGGTCAGCAACTCCTTCATGTGTGCGGCGATCGAACCGTGCTCACGATCGGCGAGCACGTCGAGCGGCACATGCCGGACGCCGGCCGGCACCCGGTCGGGCGCCGCCTCCCGTTCCGCGGCCGTTCGCAGATCCACGACCGTCGTCAGCCCCAGTCCTTCGAGTGCGCGCGCATCCGCGTCGGTGACCCGGCTCAGGTCGGTCGAGCGGTACACCACGCCCCGGCGCACCGACGCGCCGTCCCCGGTGGTCCACCCGCCGAGGTCGCGCAGGTTGGGGATCGACTTCGGTTCGAGCCCGGGCCCTGGCGTTCGGGCAGGGCTACCGGCGGCGGAGTCCGACATGGGCCCACCCTAACGGGGTGGGTTCACGCTGTCGTGACCGTGCCACCGGCGTCGCGCGGCCGGGGAACTCCGGCAGCCCGGTGACGGTGTCCGTGTGTGCCCCCTCGTCGACCGATCGATCGACACGGGTACCGGCTGCGCCGGCAGCCGCACTCATGCCGGCTGCGCCGGCAGCCGCACTCATGCCGGCTGCGCCGGCAGCCGAGACGGTCGGCGGATCCGTGGTGACACCGGATTCCGGCACCGTGGTGACACCGGAGGCGTCCCGTGCCAGCACGGTGGTGCCCACGCCGACGCGGGAGGAGACTGAGACGGTCCGGGAGGAGGCCGGGGTGCGGCAACGAGTGATCCAGCTACTCGTCGTGGTCACTGCGGTGCTGGTCGCGGCGATCGCCGCCACGGTGGACCGGTCGCCGACGGGACTGCGGGATCCGGCGCGCACGCTCCTGCTCGGGCCGCGCGAGTCCTTCGCCGCCGCCGAGGGCCCGTTCCTCCCGGTGTTCGGGCCGACCGAACTGGGGCTGTTCCTCGGCGCCGGTGTGGCGTTCGTCGTGGCCGGGGCGATCGCATGGAACACCCGCCCGCACGACCTGACCGGTCCTCTCATCCTCATGGCCGGCCTGCTGTGGTTCCTCGGCGGTCTGCGGCGCTCCGGCGAACCCGTGGCCTTCACCGTCGGCGCGGTGGCGACGAACCTGTACCTACCCGTCCTGCTCCAGGCCCTCGTGGGATTCCCGACCGGTCGGCTGGAACGACCGTGGCAACGCCTGTTCGTCGGAGCCGCCTGGATCCTCGCCACCGTCGGCATCGTGGCCGAGTGGCTGTTCTTCGATCCGCGGACCGCACCCGCGGCATCCCCGTCGACATCGACGAATCTACTTCTCCTGCGCGATGATCCGTCCCTCGCGCGGACCGTGCAGCTCGTCGTCGGGTTCTGCGCGTTCCTGATCGTGGTGACGCTCGTGGTGGTGGTGATCGTGCGCTGGCGTTCGGGGTCGCCCGCGTACCGGTCGGGATTCGCACCGCTCGGGGTCGCATACGGCCTCTCGGCGGTGATCACACTCGCCGTGCTCTCCAGCGCGGTGAACCTGCCCTGGTCGCCCCCGACCTGGGTGCTCAACCTGCGCTACCCGGCCACGGCGTTGTTCCCGCTCGCGGTCGCGATCGGCCTACTCCGGTACCGGCTCGCCCGAGCTGCGGTCAGCGACGCGATGGTCGAGATCGGCACCGCGCCGCTCGGTGCCGGGTTCGTCGACGCGCTCCGACGCGCCGTGCACGACCCGAGCCTGGTGCTGTGGACGTACGTCCCGGAGCGGGCGGCGTACGTCGATCCGGACGGTGCGGTGCGTGCTCTGCCCCGCCGCTCGGATCCCCGGGCGGCGACCGTCCTCGAGCGCGCCGGCACACCGGTCGGCGCGCTGGTGTACGACCCGTCGCTCGAGACGCAACCCGAGCTGCTCGCCGCGGTCCGCAGCGCCACCGGCCTGGCCCTCGAGCACGAGCGGCTGCACGCGGACCTGCAGCTCCGGCTCGACGAGGTGCGGCGCTCCCGCGAACGGATCGTCACGGCCGGTGACGTCCAGCGCCGGCGCCTCGAGCGCGACCTGCACGACGGTGCGCAGCAGCGTCTCGTCGCCGCGTCGCTGCTGCTGCGCCGTGCACAGCGTGCCGGGGACGAGCCGACCCTGCGGCGGCTGCTCGCGGACGGTGCCGCCGAACTCGACGTGGCGCTGCGGGAACTGCGAGAGCTCGCCAGAGGCGTGTATCCGGCGGTGCTCACCGAGCGCGGACTCGCGGCGGCGCTGCGCTCACTGGCCGAGCGGGCACCCGTGCCCGTGGACATCGACGACGCGCTCGGCGAACGCCCCTCGGCCCCCGTCGAACTCGCCGCGTACCTCATCGGCGCGGAGGCCGTCACCAACGCCGGTAAGCACTCCGGGGCCACCGTCGTCCGGATCGGCCTGCACCGGACGGGCGACATGCTGCGCATGACGATCGGGGACAACGGGTGCGGTGGCGCGCGGCCGACGCCCGGCGGGGGGCTCGACGGGCTGCGCGATCGGACGGCCGCGCTCGGCGGCGAGTTCGTCCTCGACAGCCCCGAGGGCGGCGGCACGACCGTCGACGTCACCCTGCCGTTCCGCGTCGACGCCGGGTCCTGACCGGAACACCCGGTGGACGGTTCGCGATCGCACACCGCGCGGGTCACCTCCGCCGCCCCGCGGCGACTCCGAGGGGGCCGTCAGGTCCGCGCGATCGTCCCCAGGACCCGATCCAGGGCGTCGAGTGCCTCGTCCAGTTCGGCGGTGGTGACCGTCAGCGGCGGCCGGAACCGGATGCCGCGCTGCCCGGTGCCGATCATCAGCACGTGCTCGTCGACCCGCAGGTGGGTGAGCACGGCGTCGCGCACCGCCGGTGTGGGCAGGGTGAACGCACACATCAGGCCGCGCCCTCGGGGCTCGCCGACCAGCCGGTGGCGGACGGCGAGCTGCTTCAGCCCGGACAGCAGATGTGCCCCGGTCATCCGCGCTCGGTCGACGAGCCGGTCCCGCTCGATCACCTCGAGAATGCGCCGGGCACGGACCATGTCGGTCAGGTTGCCGCCCCAGGTGGAGTTCAGGCGCGACGAGACCGCGAAGACGTTGTCGGGGATCTCGTCGATCCGGCCGCCGGCCATGATGCCGCAGACCTGGGTCTTCTTCCCGAAGGCGACGATGTCGGGGGTGACGTCGAACTGCTGGTACGCCCATGTGCTTCCGGTCAGCCCGACGCCGGTCTGCACCTCGTCGAAGATCAGCAGCGCATCGTGCCGGCGGCACAGTTCGGCCATGGCCTGGAAGAACTCGGGCCGGAAGTGGTGGTCGCCGCCCTCGCCCTGGATGGGTTCGGCGATGAAACACGCGATGTCGTGCGGGTTCTCGGCGAACGCCCGGTGCGCCTGCTGCAGTGCGTGCGCCTCGGCGGCCTCGACGTCGCGGTCGGCGGCCAGGTAGGGCGCGTCGATGCGCGGCCAGCGGAACTTGGGGTACCGGGCCGTCTTCACCGGGTCCGTGTTGGTGAGGGACATCGTGTAACCGGTGCGGCCGTGGAACGCCTCGGAGAGGTGGAGAACGCTGCCCCCGAGGTCGGAGCCGAGTCCGCGAGCCTCGTTGAGCCGGCTCTTCCAGTCGAAGGCCGCCTTGAGTGCGTTCTCCACCGCGAGTCCGCCACCGTCGACGAAGAACAGGTGCGGCAGGGCCGGGTCGCCGAGCACCCGGGCGAAGGTGTCGACGAACCGGGCCATCGCCACGGTGTAGATGTCGGAGTTGCTCGGCTTGTTCGCGGCGGCCGCGGCGAGTTCGGTGGTGAACGCCGGGTCGTCGACGATGTCGGGGTGGTTCATCCCGAGCGCGGAGGACGCGAAGAACCCGAACATGTCGAGGTAGGCCGTGCCGTCCCGTTGGTCGACGAGCCGCACCCCCCGTGATCGGTCGAGGTCGAGGACGAGATCGAACCCGTCCACCAGCAGATGTTCACGCAGAACGGCATGTACCCGGCTCGGGGGCAGCTCGCGGGCACCGTCCGGGTGTCGGAATGCAGTGCTCATGCCACGAGGGTACGTCAAATTTTCTCTCATAACGGTTACATGCCGGAAGATCGATCCACAGCAACGCTATCGTTCGTAAAATGTTTGGAGGATGACCGTGCTGCGGGTGGCTACATTCGCCGTCGCGCGGATCTCCTGGAGGAGTTGTTCGAGTGCCCGCGGTGAGGCGACGCGCACGAGCAGGATGTAGCTCTCGTCCCCGGCCACGGAGTGGCAGGATTCGATGGCGTCGATGTGCCGCAACCGCGCCGGCGCGTCGTCCGGCTGGGACGGGTCGAGAGGAGTGATCGCGACGAACGCCGACAGCATCAGCCCGAGCGCCTCGGGATCTACCTTCGCCGTGTATCCGCGGATCACGTGCCGGGCTTCGAGGCGGCGGACCCGGGACTGCACCGCGGAGATCGACAACCCGGCCTTCTCGGCGAGCGTGGCCAGCGTCGCCCGGCCGTCCACCACCAGTTCGCGCATGAGCAGCCGGTCGATCTCGTCCAGGGACTCCTTCGAGTTTTCCGCCATCAGCGCAGGCTAACCGACCCGGAAAGGACATCGACGATGAATCCGACTGGCAATCTCCACGATCGCGCCGTGGCCGCGCTGCGCCGCTGCGGGGCGGGCGCGCCCGCGCTCGACGGCCCGCACCCGGTCACCAGCCCGATCGACGGTTCGGAGCTCGCGCGCCTGCACCCGGCACGCGCGGAGGATGTCGATGCCGCGGTCACCGCGGCGAGCACGGCCTTCGAACGCTGGCGGCAGGTTCCTGCGCCGGTGCGAGGACGGCTGGTCCGCAGGCTCGGGGAACTGCTCGGCGAGCACAAGTCCGATCTCGCCGAACTCGTCACGCTCGAGGCCGGGAAGATCCCTTCCGAGGCGCTCGGCGAGGTGCAGGAGATGATCGACATCTGCGAATTCGCGGTGGGCCTCGCGCGCCAACTCTACGGCCACACCATGCCGTCGGAGCGACCCGGCCACCGCCTGATGGAAACGTGGCATCCGCTGGGGGTGGTCGCGGTGATCTCGGCGTTCAACTTCCCCGTCGCCGTGTGGTCCTGGAACACCGCGATCGCGCTGGTGTGCGGCGATCCGGTGGTGTGGAAGCCGTCGGAGAAGACGCCGCTCACCGCGTCGGCCTGCCACGCCCTGCTCGAACGGGCCGCACGCGACGTGGGCGCCCCCGGCGGCCTGCACCACGTCCTCGTCGGCGACGCCGCCGTCGGTGAGGCGCTGGTCGACGACCCCCGCGTCGCGCTGGTCAGCGCAACGGGCTCGATCCGGATGGGCCGCATCGTCGCGCCCCGGGTGGCGGCGCGGTTCGGGCGCTGCCTGCTCGAACTCGGCGGCAACAACGGTGCGATCGTCGGCCCTTCCGCCGACCTCGACCTCGCCGTGCGGGCCGTGGTGTTCGCCGCGGCCGGCACCACCGGTCAGCGCTGCACCACCCTGCGACGGCTCATCGCCCATCGTTCGGTCGTCGACGAACTGACCGAGCGGATCGCCAAGGCGTATTCGGGACTGCGGGTGGGTGATCCGTTCGGCGAGGGGGTGCTCGTGGGCCCGCTGATCGACGGCCGTGCCCACGCCGCGATGCGGGCGGCGCTCGAGCGCGCCGAGCTCGACGGCGGCATTCTCGTCACGGGCGGCGATCCGGTCGAGGTCCCCGGCGACGGGGTGTACGTCCGGCCCGCGGTCGTGCGGATGCCGGCGCAGACGGACGTGGTGCGCGAGGAGACGTTCGCTCCGATCCTCTACGTGCTGACCTACGACGACTTCGACGAGGCGATCGCCCTGCACAACGGGGTGCCCCAAGGGCTGTCGTCGTCGATCTTCACCACCGACCAGCGTGAAGCCGAGCGTTTCCTCGCCGCCTCGGACTGCGGCATCGCCAACGTCAACATCGGCACCTCCGGCGCCGAGATCGGGGGCGCGTTCGGCGGCGAGAAGGAGACCGGCGGCGGACGCGAGTCGGGTTCGGACTCGTGGAAGGCGTACATGCGCCGCGCCACGAACACCGTCAACTTCTCCGGCGATCTCCCCCTGGCGCAGGGCGTGGAGTTCGGTTGAGCGACAAGTTGGTTCCGTATCGGCTGTGGGGGTGCCGACCGGACCGGTTCGACACCGAGATCGAGGGCGAGTTCGCCTGGACCGAGCACATCGTGCGGACCCTCGGTGCGGCGTTCGACCCGGCCGGCGCCGAGATCCGCAGGGACGTGTCCCTGCTGCCGGAGACGCACGGCGTGAGCGTGCGCGCGGACGGGCTGACGGTCGGGATCCTCGGCGACGGCGACGCGCTGCGCTACGGGCCGGTGCTGCGCCGCGTCGTCGCCGGCGGGTACCTGCCGACCGTGCCGGGCCGCATCTGGGCCGCGGACGCGGGCACCTACAACGACGACCCCGGCCGCAGCGGGCGCATCATCGCGCGCGTCACGGTCAGCCTCGGCGCCCCGGCCAGGCTGGTGCCCCGCAACGATCCGCCGGACGTGCCCTACACGCTGCTGCCCTCGGGTCGCACCCTGCAGGTCACCGGGGAGGAACAGCACTTCGACCTGCTGCACCCCTACGCCGACCCGCCCGGCAAGTACGCCCTGCTCGTCACCCTGCACGAGGCGGACGGCGCGCTGGTGGAGGTGCGGGTGGACGATCGACCGTGCGGGTATCTCGGCCGGCGGTCCAGCGCGCGTCTGCTGCCGATCGTGACGCACCTGTCCGGGCGGGGGCTGCGCACCGCCGCACGGGCCGCGGTGAGCGGATCCCGGCTGGCCGCCGAGGTGACGGTGTCGGTGACCCCGGCCGACGAGATCGACGAGCGCGTCCTCGACGGGCCGCCGGTGACGGTGCCACGGCTGGCGCCCGGACCGGTCGCCGACCCGCCCGACCCGGTGCTGCCGATGCGCCGGTACCACGGGTGGGGCGGGCAGATCGTCGTGCAGGGCGACCGGCTGTGGATCCTGCGGGAGGGTCCCGTGGCACGAGCTCTGGGACCGGTTCCGTTGACGCCCAGAAGGATCCGGTTGCGGGACGTGAGCGACGTGCAGTTCCGTCCGGCGCTGCCGCAGACCGACGGCATGCTCCGGATCGTGACGGGCAGCGGGCGGGACGGTGCGCCGGCGCCGACGGATCCCGACACCGTGGTGTTCCACCACCCCGATCGGCAGCGGTTCCAGGCGCTGGCCGACTGGCTGCGGCACGTCGCCGCCGTGAACGCCGGACCGCCGTCGTGAGGGACACCCCTCAGGGCCGCCGCAGCAGCTCGGCCTCTCCCGGTTCGACGACGATCGTGGCCGGCGCGCTCTGCCCGTAGTACCGGGTACGCAGGAACCAGCTCCGCGCGTGCGACAGCTCCGAGCGCCATCCGCCCAGGTAGTACTTCCGCCCGAAACGGGCCGTGACGGCCGCGGGCGGCGCCCCCGGCCGCACGGTGGCCCGGCCGCGCAACCGCAGGACCGGTCCGCGCTCGCCGTCGTCGAGCAGCACGACGACGTCGGGATTCGCGGCGGCGTTGCGCGCCGCCACGGTGTCGCGCCCGGTGCCGAAGTACAGCCGGCCGTCGACCTGCACGAACCACAGGGGCGCCAGGGCCGCCGCGCCCTTCGGTGAGCGGGTCGCCAGGCGCGCGACGCGGGCGCGGTCGAGGAAGTCGCGCACGACGGCGTCGTCGGCCTTCACGAGTCCCGCTCCTCGTGCAGGGTCGCGTAGTCCCACGCGGTGGCGCGTCGGGGCGTGAAGACGAACCAGGCGAGGTCCTCCCGACCGTCGGGGGCGTCCGCCGGCGTCAGGCGTCCGCGCCAGTTCACCGCCCGCAGCTCGAACCAGAATTCGCCGTCGTCGAGCAGGACGGTGACCCGATCGAGTCCGGCCGACGGCGGCACCGATTCCCGCGGCACACCGACCCACAACCGGCCGTCGCGCCGCCGGACCCGCGCGGGCAGCGCGGTGACCGACCCGGCCTCGTCGAAGGCGACCGCCGCGCGACCGTGCCCGATCAGCCAGTCGGCAAGCGGTTCCGGTTCGACACGCTGGGTGATCCGCCCCATGTCGACAGACGATACCGTCGGATCATCCGCGACGGCCAGGCTCGCGCGGGGCCGGCCGGATCCGGACGGGTTCGGGCACGGTGACGGTCTCGTTGTCGGGCAACGGCTCTCCCCGCCGGCGCCCGACGTCGGCGACGGTGTCGACGTCCGCGAGTGGCGCCGCCCCCTGCCGCGCGACGGTCTCGTCGTAGAGTTCGAACCACGGGAAGCCGCGCGCCGTGTAGTCGCTCGCGGCCGGGGGCCGGGTCGGTGGATCCTGGTCCGTGATCGCGCGCCACTGCTCGCTGTTCACCAGGTGCACCTCGACCACGGAGCGGTGGTCGAGATCCCACGCGTCGTGCGACTCGACCGGGGTGGCGACGCCCTGGTCGACGGATCCGCCGGCACCGAGTCCCATCGCCGGGGCCGGCGCGAAGGCGGGCAGCGGGCGCCGGGCGTCGAATCCGGCGCGCTCCTCCCATCGCTGCGCCCGCATGGGGCGGGCCGCGACGCGGATCCCGCCCCGCGCCGGCCCGGACCGCAGTTGCTCCTCGAGGCTGTAGCCGGACCCGAGCGGCATCGCGACGAACTGGCGCACCCGGCCGTGCGCCACGACGTAGCCGTCGAGCCACGGTTGCGCCGGCACCTCGAGATAGTCCTCGCGTCCGAAGTCCGGCTCCGGCGACCAGGGTTCGCCGGTGAGCGCGTCGACGTCCCCGGCGCCGACCTTGACCAGGAACGGGTACCGGGACTCGAACCCGAGCCAGCACGCCTCCGCCTGCCACATCGGCATCACGAGGCCGCCGTGGGATCGCCACGAAGACGGCAGCGCGGCCTCGTCGAGTTCGGCGACGGTCCGCAGCGGGAACCGGCCCAGGCCGGGCGGCAACGGATAGGTGTTGCCGTCGTCCGGCACCCGCAGGGTGCGGTGGAAGGAGACGGCCATGCGGGCGGCGGGATGCACCTCCGGGAACTCGAACACCAGGCGGTCCTTCTCGAGAGCGAGCGCCACGTCGTCCTCCCGTCCGCGTGTTGCGGTGCCGTGCACGTGCGGGTGAGGGTACGCCCGGCCGGGCGGTCCGGTCGAGCGACGGCACCGCGGACGCGCGACTCACGTGACCCGGACCACAGCTGTGGTAGACCAGGGAACATGTTTCCTGGGAACTTCGTCGCCACGACGCCCGACAAGCCCGCTATCGTGCGGCCCGCCACCGGCGAGTCGCTCACCTACCGGCAGCTCGACGAGAACTCCGTCCGCCTCGCGAAGTACCTGCGCGCCGCGGGCCTCGAGCCGGGCGATCACATCGCGCTGATCTCCGACAACGACCTGCGGGTCATGGAGGTCTACTGGGCGGCGCTGCGGTCCGGCCTGTACCTCACGGTGGTGAACTGGCATCTGACCCCGTCCGAGGCCGCGTACGTGGTGAACGACTGCGGTGCGAAGGTGCTCGTCGCCTCGGCCGGTGCGGCCACCGCGATCGACACCGGCACCGAGGCCTACCCGAACGTGCACCGACGGCTCGTGTACGGCGGTGTGCTGCCCGGCTTCGACGACTACTCCGAGGCACTCGCGGCGTTCGACACCTCACCCCTCGAGTCGCAGCCGCGTGGCCAGGACATGCTGTACTCGTCCGGAACGACCGGACGGCCCAAGGGCATCGAGCCGAAGTTGCCCGAGGGCCAGGTGCAGGACGTCCCGGATCCCTACACGGCGGTGTTCGCGCCGATGTACGGATTCGACGCCGACACCGTCTACCTGTGCCCCGCTCCCCTCTATCATGCTGCCCCCCTTCGCTTCTGCGGCACCATCCAGTCGGTCGGGGGCACCGTGATCCTCATGGACCGGTTCGAGCCCGAGGAGGCACTCGCCCTGATCGACCGATACCGGGTCACGCACAGCCAGTGGGTCCCGACGATGTTCGTGCGGATGCTCAAGCTTCCCGAGGAGGTGCGCGGCAGGTACGACGTGTCGAGCCTGAAGGTCGCCATCCATGCGGCGGCACCGTGCCCGCCGGAGATCAAGCGCGCGATGATCGAGTGGTGGGGTCCGGTCGTGTACGAGTACTACGCCTCCACCGAGGGTGCCGGCGCCACGTTCATCGACTCGCAGCAGGCGCTCGCGCATCCCGGGTCGGTCGGGCGCGACGGGGTCATGGGAATCGTCCACATCTGCGACGACGAGGGCCGCGAACTACCCACCGGCGCGGTCGGCACCGTGTGGTGGGAACGGGACGAGCATCCGTTCCGGTACCACAACGATCCCGAGAAGACCCGCCAGGCCACCCATCCCGACCATCCGACGTGGACCACGAGCGGCGACATCGGATACCTCGACGAGGAGCGCTACCTGTACCTCACCGACAGGGCGGCGTTCACCATCATCTCCGGCGGCGTGAACATCTACCCCCAGGAGTCGGAGAACGTGCTCACCCTGCATCCCAAGGTGTACGACGTCGCCGTGATCGGGGTCCCCAACGAGGAGATGGGCGAGGAGGTCAAGGCCGTGGTCCAGCTCGCCGACGGCGTCGAGCCCGGGCCCGAGGTCGAGCGCGAGCTCCTCGACTTCGTCCGCGAGCGCGTCTCCCACTTCAAGGCGCCGCGCAGCATCGACTTCTCCGACGACCTGCCGCGCACGCCCACCGGCAAACTCGTCAAGCACAAGCTGCGCGCCCGCTACCTCACCCCGGCAGGCTGACCGTGCCCGCCGATCTCGCCGAACTCGCCGACCAGCTCCCGGACGGCGCGCTGATCACCGATCCGGACCTGCTCGCCGGGTACCGGCAGGACTGGGCCCGCGACCCGGACGCGGCGGTGCCGCGCGCGGTCGTGCGGGCCACCCGCACGGCGGACGTGCAGGCCACACTGAGGTGGGCGAGCACGCACCGGGTGCCGGTGGTGCCGCGTGGCGCGGGCACCAGCCTGTCCGGCGGGGCGGGCGGCGTCCCGGGCGGGATCGTGCTGAGCACCGAGCGGATGCGGGCGGTCGCCGTGGACCCGGTCACCCGCACGGCGGTCGTCCAGCCGGGACTGCTCAACGCCGAGGTCAAGCGGGCCGCGGCCGAGCACGGGCTGTGGTATCCGCCCGACCCGTCGTCGTTCGAGATGTGCACCATCGGGGGCAACGCGGCGACCAACGCCGGTGGGCTGTGCTGCGTGAAGTACGGCGTCACCACGGACTACGTGCTCGGACTCGAGGTGGTGCTCGCCGACGGCACCGCGGTGCGGCTCGGCGGACCGCGCGTCAAGGACGTGGCGGGGCTGTCGCTGACCAAGCTGTTCGTCGGCAGCGAGGGCACCCTCGGCGTCATCACCGAGGTGACGCTGCGGCTCCTCCCGCCGCAGCCGCCGGCGTCGACGATGGTCGCCACGTTCGGCTCGGTCCAGGCCGCGGCCGACGCGGTGCTGGCCGTCACGGCGACGTTGCGCCCGGCGATGCTCGAGTTCATGGACCGTGCCTCGATCAACGCGGTCGAGGACGCGCTGCACATGGGGCTGGACCGCACCACCGAGGCGATGCTCATCGCCCGGTCCGACGCGCCCGGTACGGCGTCGGCGCAGGAGATCGCGACGATGGTGAAGGCGTGCGAGGACGCCGGCGCCGACGAGGTGTTCTCGACCGACGACCCCGAGGAGGGCGAGGCGTTCGCGGCGGCGCGGCGGATGGCCATCCCGGCGGTCGAACGGACCGGCAGCCTGCTGCTCGAGGATGTCGGCGTTCCCCTGCCGGCACTGCCGGCACTCGTCGGGGGCGTCGCCGAGATCGCCGAGCGCAATGCGGTGACGGTGGCGGTGATCGCGCACGCCGGGGACGGCAACACCCATCCGCTGATCGTGTACGACCCCACCGACGCCGACCAGACGGCGCGGGCGCACCTGGCGTTCGGGCAGATCATGGACCTGGCGATCGCGCTGGGCGGCACCATCACCGGCGAGCACGGGGTGGGCCGGCTGAAGAAGGCGTGGTTGCCGGATCAGGTGGGTCCCGACGTGATGGACCTGACCCGGCGGATCAAGGCGGCACTCGACCCGGACTCGATTCTCAATCCGGGCGTCATCCTCTGAAACAAGATCGAGTACGGTGACCGCGTGCACGAGGACCAGATCCAGTGAACGCCCGTACGCCCTTGTCCCCGGCGGGTCTGCCGCTGCGCGACACCCGCTACCGGACGTTCGAGCAGTACCCGGAGTTCACCGCGGCGACGACGTGGCTGCGCGACTACGTCCGCGCCGCGATACCCAACCCGCGGATGAGTGAACGCGAGTACTGGTCGGTGGTGTGCCTGCCGCCGCGCGACGGCTCCACCGAACCGCTCGTGAGCGTGCACGTCGGCGCGATCGAGGCCGCGGGGTTGTACGTCGAGGCTCCGGCCGCGCAGGCACGCCGGCTCGGCGGACGGGTCAGCGTCGCCGTCGACGACCTCGAGGCGACGGCCGGCACGAGCGTGGAAGTGCTCGCGGCAACGCATTCGGAGCTGCGGTTCCGGCTCGACGGACCCATCGTGTCGATCGGCTGGTCCGGCGAGCCGGCCAGCCGTGCGCAGTTCGCCGCGATGCCGTGGGAGCCGGCCGCTGCCGCACTCGTCGGCCGCGTGATGCGTACCGGCAGGTGCCGCTGGGCGTCGCACCACTGCGCCCAGCTGGCGCGGTTCGCGCTGGCCGACTGACGCCGGGTACCCGGGTCCGGAACCCGCGAGGTGCCCGCGGTGTCGTACCGGCGGTGCACCATGGAACGGTGACCGATGTCCTGAGCCGATTCTCCGAGCCCACCCGGCAGTGGTTCGCGGGCGCGTTCGAGGCCCCGACCGCCGCGCAGCTCGGGGCCTGGGAGTCGATCTCGACCGGCGCGCACACCCTGGTGGTGGCCCCGACCGGGTCGGGCAAGACGCTCTCGGCGTTCCTGTGGTCGCTCGACCGCCTCGCGGCCACCCCGGCCGGGCACCCCGGCACGCGGGTGCTCTACGTCTCCCCGCTCAAGGCCCTCGCGGTGGACGTGGAACGGAACCTGCGCTCGCCGCTGGTCGGCATCACCCAGACCGCGCGCCGGCTCGGCCTCGAGCCGCCGGAGATCACCGTCGGCGTGCGTTCGGGCGACACGTCGGCGACCGACCGGCGCGCCCTGATCCGCACCCCGCCGGACATCCTCATCACCACCCCCGAGTCCCTGTTCCTCATGCTCACCTCCGCGGCGCGCGAGACGCTCGCCGGGGTGGAGACCGTCATCGTCGACGAGGTGCACGCCGTCGCCGGCACGAAACGCGGCTCCCACCTTGCGCTTTCGCTCGAACGGCTCGACGTGCTGCTCGGGCGGCCCGCGCAGCGGATCGGCCTTTCGGCGACGGTGCGCCCGCACGAGGAGGTGGGCCGGTTCCTCGCCGGGGCGGCGCCGATCCGCATCGTCGCCCCGCCGTCGGCCAAGACGTGGGATCTGACGGTGCGGGTGCCCGTCGAGGACATGACCGAACTGGGCGTACAGCCGGAACTGTCGGACGACGGGATGCCCGCGGTCCCGCAGGCCGGGTCGATCTGGCCGCACGTCGAGGAGCAGATCGTCGACCTCATCGTCGCGCACCGTTCCACCATCGTGTTCGCCAACTCCCGCCGCCTCGCCGAGCGGTTGACGGCCCGGCTCAACGAGATCCACGCCGAACGCGAGGGCGAGGCGGTGGACCACCGGCCGCGGCCCCCGGCGCAGCTCGGGGCGCCCACCGAGGTCGCGTTCGGCGCACAACCGCTGCTGGCGCGGGCCCACCACGGCTCGGTGAGCAAGGACCAGCGGGCCCTGATCGAGGACGACCTCAAATCCGGGCGGCTGCGCTGCGTCGTCGCGACCTCGAGCCTCGAACTCGGCATCGACATGGGCGCGGTCGACCTGGTGATCCAGGTCTCGGCGCCCCCGTCGGTGGCGAGCGGCCTGCAGCGCGTCGGACGGGCGGGCCATCAGGTCGGCGAGGTCTCCCGCGGGGTGCTGTTCCCCAAGCACCGCACCGACCTGGTGCACTGCGCGGTCACGGTCGAACGGATGGTGGGCGGGCACATCGAGGCTCTGCAGGTCCCGGCCAACCCGTTGGACGTGCTCGCACAGCAGACCGTCGCCGCGGTCGCGCTCGAGCCGGTCGACGTGGACGAGTGGTTCGACACGGTTCGGCGCAGCGGGTCCTTCGCGACGCTGCCGCGCTCGGCGTACGAGTCGACGCTGGACCTGCTGGCCGGGCGCTATCCGTCGGACGAGTTCGCCGAGCTGCGGCCCCGGGTGGTGTGGGATCGCACCGCCGGCACTCTCACCGGCCGGCCCGGCGCGCAGCGGCTGGCCGTCACCTCGGGCGGCACGATCCCCGACCGCGGCCTGTTCACCGTGTACATGGTCGGCGAGAAGGCCACGCGCGTCGGGGAACTCGACGAGGAGATGGTGTACGAGTCCCGGGTGGGCGACGTGTTCGCGCTCGGCGCGACGAGCTGGCGCATCGAGGAGATCACCTTCGACCGGGTGCTGGTCTCCCCCGCCTACGGACAGCCCGGCCGGTTGCCGTTCTGGCACGGCGACGGGGTCGGCCGCCCGGCCGAACTCGGCGCCGCCCTGGGGGCGTTCGTGCGCGAACTCGGGCACGCCGATCCGGAGGACGCCGCCGCCCGGTGCCGTCGCGGCGGCCTGGACGACAACGCGACCGCGAACCTGACCCGGCTGCTCGAGGAGCAGCGCACCGCCACCGGGCAGCTGCCCACCGACCGCACCCTGGTGGTCGAGCGATTCCGCGACGAACTCGGCGACTGGCGCCTGGTGCTGCACTCCCCGTACGGGATGCGGGTGCATGCACCGTGGGCACTCGCCGTGGGCGCGCGACTGCTCGACCGGTACGGCGTCGAGGCCGCACCCACGGCGTCGGACGACGGCATCATCGTCCGGCTCCCGGACACCGAGGACGCCCCGCCCGGGGCGGAGGTCTTCGCCTTCGACACCGACGAGATCGAGGACCTCGTCACCGAGCAGGTCGGCGGCTCGGCACTGTTCGCGTCCCGCTTCCGGGAGTGCGCGGCGCGCGCATTGCTGCTGCCCCGCCGCAATCCCGGCAAGCGGGCGCCGCTGTGGCAGCAGCGTCAGCGGTCGGCCCAGCTGCTCGACGTGGCGCGTCGCTACCCCACCTTCCCGATCCTGCTCGAGACGGTGCGGGAATGCCTCCAGGACGTCTACGACCTGCCTGCGCTGCGGAACCTGCTCGGCCGTGTCGCCCGGCGGCAGGTCCGGATCGTGGAGGTCGAGACGGCCACCGCGTCGCCGTTCGCGACCTCGCTGCTGTTCGACTACGTCGGCGCGTTCATGTACGAAGGCGACAGTCCCCTGGCCGAGCGGCGCGCCGCGGCCCTGTCCCTGGACTCGACCCTGCTCGCCGAACTGCTCGGCCGGGTGGAGCTGCGCGAGTTGCTCGACGCCGACGTCATCGCCCGGGCCGAGCTCGAGCTGCAGCACCTCGCCCCCGACCGCAGAGCCCGCGACGCCGAGGGTGTCGCGGACCTGCTCCGGTTGCTCGGCCCCCTCACCGACGCCGAAATCGCCGAGCGCACCACCGCCGATCCGGCCGCCTGGCTCGACGAACTCGACGCACAGCGCCGGGTGCTGAAGGTGTCCTTCGCCGGCCGGGAGCGGTGGTCGGCCATCGAGGACGCCTCACGTCTCCGGGACGCCCTCGGGGTCCCGTTGCCGATCGGCGTGCCGACGGCGTTCGTCGAGCCGGTGCCCGATCCGCTGGGCGACCTGATCGGCCGGTACGCCCGCACCCACGGCCCGTTCACCGCGGCGGAGGCGGCGGCCGGATTCGGACTCGGCACCGCGGTGGTGCAGGACGTGCTGCATCGGCTGGCTGCCGAGAAACGGGTCAGCGCAGGAGAGTTCCGCCCCGGCGCGACGGGCGCGGAGTGGTGCGACACCGAGGTACTGCGGCGGCTGCGCCGACGGTCGCTCGCTGCGGCACGACAGGAGGTCGAACCCGTCGGGACCGCCACCCTCGGCCGGTTCCTGCCGGCGTGGCAGCACGTGGGCGGCGGCCTGCGCGGAGTGGACGGAGTGGCCACGGTCGTCGAGCAGCTGGCCGGGGTGCCGGTGCCGGCGAGCGCACTCGAGCCGCTGATCCTCGCCCCCCGGGTGCGGGACTACTCCCCGACGATGCTCGACGAACTCACCACGACGGGCGAAGTCGTGTGGGCCGGCTCGGGGCAGATCTCCGGCAAGGACGGCTGGGTCTCGCTGCACCTGGCCGACACTGCTCCGCTGACCCTCGCACCGGCAGCCGAGATCGACAGGACCGACGTCCATCACGGCATCCTGGACACGCTCGCGGGCGGCGGGGCGTACTTCTTCCGCCAGCTCACCGACGCCCTGGGCACCACGGACGCGGAAACCTCCTCGGCTCTCTGGGATCTCGTGTGGGCCGGACTCGTCTCGGGCGACGCGCCGGCCGCGTTGCGCGCCCTCGTCGGCGACACCTCACGCGCCACCCCCGCGCATCGCACGCCCCGGCGGGCCCCGCGCGCCCGGATGTACCGCGGACGTCCGGCACTGCCGAGCCGAAGCGGGCCCCCGACGGTCGGCGGCCGGTGGTCGCTGCTGCCCGAACGGGAAACCGACCCGACGGTGCGCACCCACGCCACCGCGGACCTGCTGCTCGAGCGCTACGGCGTGGTCACCCGCGGCGCGGTCGTCGCCGAGGGCGTGCCGGGCGGCTTCGCGTTGATGTACAAGGTGCTGAGCCGGTTCGAGGAGACCGGTCGGTGCCGGCGCGGCTACTTCGTCGACACGCTCGGCGGTGCCCAGTTCTCGACGCCGGAGGTCGTGGACCGGTTGCGGTCCTACGGCGAATCGCTCGAGGGCCGCCACACCGACACCCCGGCGGTGACCCTGGCCGCCTGCGACCCGGCGAATCCGTACGGTGCGGCCCTGCCGTGGCCCAAGTCGGCCGCCCCCGAGGACTCGCCGCGGCACCGTCCCGGCCGCAAGGCCGGCGGACTCGTCGTACTCGTCGACGGCGAACTGGGACTGTTCGTCGAACGCGGCGGCCGCACGGTGCTGACGTTCAGCGACGACCCGGGAACTCTCCGCGGCGCGTGCACGTCGCTGGCCGGGACGGTCAAGGGCGGGGGCCTGGACACTCTCGTCGTCGAGAAGGTCGACGGCAGTTCCATCCACGGCCACTCGTTCGCCGAGTTCCTCGCCGAGGCCGGCTTCTCGGCCACCCCGCGCGGCTTCCGGTTGAGGGCCTGATGCCCGAGGGCGACACCGTCTTCCGGGCGGCCACTCTCCTGCGCGGCGCACTGGCGGGAAAGCCGTTGACGCGCTGCGATATCCGCGTGCCCCGGTACGCGACGGTCGACCTCACCGGCACCGTGGTCGAGGAGGTGCTCGCGCGCGGCAAGCACCTGCTGATCCGCGCCGGTGCACACACCGTCCACACCCACCTGAAGATGGAGGGAGTGTGGGACGTCCACCCACCCGGGACGCGCTGGCGCCGTCAGGGATACCACGCGAGGATCGTGCTGGCGGTCGCGGACGCCGAGGCCGTCGGCTTCGATCTCGGCACCGTCGAGGTCCTGGACCGCGACCGCGAGGCGGAGGCCGTGGGACACCTGGGCCCGGATCTGCTCGGGCCGGACTGGGACCCGGCCGTCGCGGCGGCGAACCTGGCGCGCGACCCGGGCCGCCCCGTCGGTCTGGCGCTGCTCGATCAACGGGTGATGGCCGGGGTGGGCAACGTGTACCGGTGCGAACTGTGCTTCCTGCGGGGCGTACACCCGGCGACTCCGGTTGCGGACGCGGGAGATCCGGCCGCCTGGGTCGATCTGGCGCACCGGCTGCTGATGTTCAATCGGGACCGCGTCAGCCGGATCACCACCGGCGACCGCCGGCCCGGCCGGGGCACATGGGTGTACGGGCGCGCGGGCAAGCCGTGCCGCCGGTGCGGCACGGTGATCCGCACCGGGATGCTGGGGTCGGCCGGGGACCCGGACCGCAAGATCGACTGGTGCCCGCACTGTCAGCCGCGGAGCGAGGACGGGTGAGTCGCCCCCGCTCCGCCGGCCGAGCCGGCGCGGCGACCGCGCGGTCGGCTCAGTGGTTGCGCCTCAGTGGTTGCGCCTCAGTGGTTGCGCAGAGCGTCGATGAGCTCGCTCTTGCGCTTGGACGAGTAACCCGACATCCCGAGTTCCTTCGCCCTCTTCTTCAACTCGTCGACCGTCCAATCCTCGTAGGACCCCGACTTGCCGCCCTTGTGCCCGACGGAGGAACGGCCACGATTCGCGGCCGCGTTCGAGATTCGGGCGGCCTTCTCCTTGGAGGCGCCGTCGTCACGTAGTTCCTGATAGAGCTTCTCGTCCTTGATCGACGACCTGGGCATGATGCCCCTCCTTTCGTCGAGCGTGCTGTCGTGGTGCGGATACCCCTCCGGCCGGGGCCGTACACCTCCGGCCTGGACCAGCAGGCTCACACAGTGCCGCACCAACCGCTCCGGCGCCACCGTGACGGTGCCGTCCAGGTAGCCGATGAACAGGCTCGTCAGTGCCCCGACCAACCCCACGGCCACCAGGTGCCGCTCGTCGCGATCGGCGATCGCGGTGAGCTGCTGCCGGACGAGCGTCACGAATGCGGGAGCGAGATCGAGGCCCTGCCCGCCGAGGGCCGGTTCCCGCAGCGGGCCGAGCAGCAGCACCCGGCCCACGGCCGGGCGGTCCACGATCAGCTCGACGAAGGCCCGGACCGCCGCCCCGGGAACGTCCCGCGGCTGCGGGACCGTGCCGACCGCGCCCTCCAGCACTGCGCGCACGTGTTCCCCGACCGCCGCATACACGGCGCGCACGAACGCGTCCCGGTCGTCGAAGCTCTCGTAGAAGTACCGTTCGGTCAGTCCGGCCGCCCGGCACACGGCGCGTACGTTGACCGCCGGTCCGTCGGGCGCGCCGAGCAGATCGATGCCCGCCGACAGCAGCGCGTCGCGGCGTGCCCGCCGGCGTTCCGCCATGTCGGTGCCGCCCCAGCGCCGTCGCACCCTCTCCACCACCGCGATCCCGTCGTCGACCGTCTGCGACGTCGGATCCTACGCGCCGGGCCGGCCGCGACGGATGCACGCGGTTGCCGTCTCGGTACGCTCCCCGGTCTGTCACCCTGGTCGGCATGGACTCCGATGCCAACGCACTCCTGCACGGCCCGTTGTTCTCCCGGCGCATGCCGCTCGACCGCGGCAACGCCGCCAGTCGCATCAGCGCCTACATCTACGGCAACGTGCTGGTGCTCGCGGCCCTCGTGCCGATCGTCACCGGGCCGAAGTACGTCGGCATCGCGATCGTGCTCGGCACGGCACTGTCGACGTTCGTCGCCCACGTGTTCGCCGAGGCGGTCGGGCACACCGTGCGCCAGGGCACCCCGTTGACCCGGGCGGAGAAGCTCGCCGAACTGCGCAACTCCGTGCCGATCCTGAGTTCGGCGGTGCTGCCGTGCGTGATCCTGGGAATCGGCTGGCTGGGTTGGCTCGAACCGCGCACCGCCCAGTTGCTCGCCGAGGTCGCCGTGCTGGCACGGATCGGGGGGATCGTCTTCGTCATCGGTCGCCTCAAGGGGGAGCGGCCGGGCCGGACCTCGCTGGTCAGTGCCGTCGCGCTCACCACGGTGGCCGCGACCGTGGTGCTCGTCAAGGTCGTCCTGACCCACTGACACGTCGACCCACCGACGTCGGCGTCCTCGACGGCCGGGCCGCCGTCGCGCCGAGGGCGTCTCAGGCGCCGGTGGGCACCGGTTCGAGGATCTCCGCGCGCGCCTCCGGGGCAGCCGCCCGCAGCGCGTCGGCGGACTCGTCGTCGGGCCGGCTCTGCGATTCGATCTCGGCGTCGACCCTCGCCCGGTAGGTCGCGATCTCCTGCTCCACCGTCGCGGCGTCCCAGCCCAGGACGGGTGCCACCAGGCGGGCGGTCTGCTCGGCGCAGTGCACGCCGCGGTGCGGGTACTCGATGGAGATGCGGGTGCGGCGCGCGAGGATGTCCTCGAGGTGCAGCGCGCCCTCCGCGGCCGCCGCGTACACGACCTCCACCTGCAGGTACTGGGGGGCGTCGGTGAGCGGTTCGAGCAACTCGGGACGGTCGGCCGCCGCCTCGAGCACCTCGTCGATCAGCGACCCGTACCGGTCGAGCAGATGCTTGATCCGGTACGGATGCAGGCCGTACCGCTCGGCGAGCTGCATCGTCTGGTTCACGAGCGCGAAGTAGCCGTCGGCCCCCGCCAGCGGCACCCGTTCGGTGATGGACGGGGCGATGCGGGCGGGGATGTCCTCGGCCGCCAGGTCGACGGCATCCTCGGCCATCACCCGGTAGGTGGTGTACTTGCCGCCGGCGATCGCGACGAGACCGGGCGCGACCCGGGCGACGGCGTGCTCGCGCGAGAGCTTCGACGTCTCGTCGCTCTCCCCCGCCAGCAACGGCCGCAGTCCCGCGTACACGCCGTCGATGTCGCCGTGGGTGAGCGGGACGACCAGGACCCGGTTCACGTGGTCGAGGATGTAGTCGATGTCGGCCTTCGTCGCGGCGGGGTGGGCGAGGTCGAGATTCCAGTCGGTGTCGGTGGTGCCGATGATCCAGTGGCTGCCCCACGGGATCACGAACAGCACGGACTTCTCGGTGCGCAGGATGATCGCCGAGTCGCTGACGATCCGGTCGCGCGGCACCACGATGTGCACGCCTTTCGAGGCGCGCACCCGGAACCGGCCGCGCTGCCGGGACAGGGCCTGGATCTCGTCGGTCCACACCCCCGTGGCGTTGATCACCACGTGCGCCCTCACCTCGGTGACCGAGCCGTCCTCCGAGTCGCGCACCCGTACACCGGAGACCCGGTCGGCCTCGCGCAGGAACCCGACCACCTGGGTCGACGTGCGTACGACGGCGCCGTAGTGGGCGGCGGTGCGAGCCACCGTCATGGTGTGGCGGGCGTCGTCGACGACGGTGTCGTAGTACCGGATCCCGCCCACGAGCGAGTTGCGTTTGAGCCCGGGTGCCATGCGCAGCGCGCCGGACCGGGTCAGATGCTTCTGCGCGGGCACGGATTTGGCGCCGCCCATCCGGTCGTAGAGGAAGATGCCCGCAGCGACGTACGGGCGCTCCCACCCGCGGTGGGTGAGGGGGAAGAGGAACTTCAGCGGCTTGACCAGATGCGGGGCCAGCGTCGACAGCGACAGTTCGCGCTCGCGCAGCGCCTCACGGACGAGGCCGAACTCGAGCTGCTCGAGATAGCGCAGCCCGCCGTGGAACATCTTCGACGAGCGGCTCGACGTGCCCGAGGCGAAGTCCCGCGCCTCCACCAGTGCGACCCGCAGCCCGCGGGTGGCGGCGTCCAGGGCGGCGCCGGCGCCGACGACACCGCCGCCGACGACCACCACGTCGAAGTGCTCCGAGCCGAGTCGTCGCCATGCGTCACGGCGCTGTTGCGGCCCGAGGACCTGGACGCCTGGTTGGTTGGTCACCGCATTGCTCCCGTGAGTCGCCGACGTTTCCGCACTCAGGGTAGTAGGTTCGTCCGCAGACTGCCGTCCCGAACCACACGCCCGGAGAGGTTGCCGTGACCCGATACATCGCCGCGATCGATCAGGGGACCACGTCGAGTCGCTGCATCATCTTCGACCACGACGGTCGCATCGTGGCCTGGGCCCAGACCGAGCACGAACAGATCCTTCCCCGCGCCGGCTGGGTGGAACACGATCCGGAAACACTGTGGATCAACACTCGCGAGGTCGCCGCCCTGGCCCTGGCGAAGGCGGATCTCACGCGCGCCGACATCGCCGCGATCGGGATCACCAACCAGCGTGAGACCACGGTGGTGTGGGAACGCTCCACGGGCCGGCCCGTCCACAACGCGATCGTGTGGCAGGACACCCGCACCGATCGCCTCGTCGAGCAGCTCGCCGGGGACGCGGGCGTGGACCGGTATCGCGACGCCACGGGCCTGCCGCTGTCGACGTACTTCGCGGGCCCGAAGGTGCGGTGGATCCTCGACAACGTCGAGGGCGCCCGGGAGCAGGCGGAGGCCGGCGAACTCGCGTTCGGGACGGTGGACAGCTGGATCCTGTGGAATCTCACCGGCGGCACCGGCGCGGGCAACCGGCAGCCGGGGGTGCACCTCACCGACGTCACCAACGCCTCGCGCACGATGCTCATGAATCTCGAGACGCTGCAATGGGATCCGGACATCTGTGCGGATTTCGGCATTCCGATGTCGATGCTGCCGGAGATCCGGAGTTCGTCCGAGATCTACGGATACGCCCGCGACCGCGGACCGCTGGCCGGCGTCCCGGTGGCCGGCATCCTCGGAGACCAGCAGGCCGCGACGTTCGGCCAGGCATGCCTGTCGCCGGGTGAGGCCAAGAACACCTACGGGACCGGCAACTTCCTGCTTCTCAACACCGGGACGACGCCGGTGCGCAGCGAGCACGGGCTGCTGACCACCGTCTGCTACCGCGTCGGCGACGCCCCGGCGGTGTACGCCCTCGAGGGTTCGATCGCCGTCACGGGCTCGCTCGTGCAGTGGATGCGCGACAATCTGGGGCTCGTCCGCACGGCCGCGGAGATCGAGGACCTCGCCGCGACCGTCCCCGACAACGGCGGTGCCTACTTCGTACCGGCGTTCTCGGGACTGTTCGCACCGCGATGGCGACCCGATGCGCGCGGGGTGATCGCCGGTCTCACCCGCTTCGTCAACCGGGGGCACCTGGCGCGGGCCGCACTCGAGGCGACCGCCTACCAGACCCGTGAGGTCATCGAGGCGATGCACGCCGACTCCGGTGTCGAACTGCACACGCTGAAGGTGGACGGCGGGATGGTCGTCAACGAGACCCTGATGCAGTTCCAGTCGGACATCCTCGGCGCCCCCGTGGTCCGCCCCGTGGTCTCCGAGACCACCGCGCTCGGCGCGGCGTACGCGGCGGGCCTGGCGGTCGGCTTCTGGGAGGGTGAGGACGACATCCGCCACAACTGGGCGGCCGGCCGCACCTGGGAACCGAAGATGGACGCCGCCGAGCGGGAACGGCTCTACGCCGAGTGGAACCGGGCGGTCGAACGGACCTACGGCTGGGCCTGAGTCGGTCGATCCGGTGGGGCGAGGCCGGCGCGGGAGCCTCGGCGCGCCGGCCTCGGGGACCCCTCATCCCGGAACGTGGTCACCGGGGACGGGGTGCAGCACCCGCGTACGCATCGCATCGGGAGCGACGTCGCGCGGGTCGGCGAGGTAGTACTCCCGGAACGGCCCCTCGGCCGCGAGACCGCGCTCGTCGAGCCACCCGAACAGTGCGTGGTAGGCGACCGGGAGCAGCGCGACCGGACCGACGAAGTCCACGCCCGCGAACGCCCCGCCCGGCAGCGTCGTCGTGGCAGTTTCCGCACGTCCGGGCGGGGACCGCAACTCGAGACCGACGCCGAACTGCACCACGCCGTCGAGGGTGGCCGGGTACTGCCCCACCACCGGCGCGTCGGTGGGCAGCCCGGCGCTCGACGCCTCGGTCAGCAGCGCCGTCACGAGATTCGTCACATCCGAATCGAGAGATTCGGCGGTCGATTCCCCACTGCGCCACAAGACCGTTCGATCCTCGACCCGGTGCCGGCGCACGGAGAGTCCGCCGGCTTCGGCCTCGGCGAGCGACGCGACGAGGGCGAGCGCGCGGCGCTTACGGTCGGCCTCGCGCTCGATCCGTTCCCGCTCCGCGGCGAGGACGGCCTCGGTGTGTCCGGGATCCTGCAGGAGGAGACGGATCGCGGGGACGGACACCTCGGCTCGGCGCAACACCGCGATGCGCAGAGCCGAGGCGAGTTGCTCCCGCGAGTAGTACCGGTATCCGGTACGCGGATCGACCCGGCCTGGAGCGAGCAGCCGTTCGCGGTCGTAGTGGCGCAGCGTCCTGACGCTCAGCCGCGACATCCGCGCGAACTCGCCGATGCTCAGCCAGCCGTCGGCCGGGCTCACCCGGTCACCACCGCCCCGCTTCCGGCAACCTCCGGCGCGTACGGGATCACCGTGATCACGTCGACGAGCAGGCCGTCGGGATCGACGGTCATGAAGTGCCGCTGCCCGAAGTCCTCGTCGCGCAGGTCCGACGCGACCGGGAGTGCGAGGTCGCCGGCGCGCGCATACACGGCGTCCACGTCGTCGACCTCCACCGAGATCAGCACGCCGGCCGGAGCGGAGAGATGGGCTCGGGGAATCGTCTCGTGGCCGCGTGCCACGAGACCGAGCTGCACGGTCTCGTCGGTCGCCGCCTGCAACTGGACATACCAGCCGCTGTCGAAAACCACACGCAGACCGAGCAGCCCGGCATAGAAGTCGCGGCTGCGGGCGACGTCGTGAGCGGGGACCACGGGGAAGATGCTGTTCGTTCGCATGCCTCCACCGTCGACCCTCCCCCAGCGAGAGAGTCAAGAACGTCGACGCCGACCATCCCGCTCAGTCCAGATGATCGTCGTGCCGCATCAGCTGACGCGCCGCCTCGGTGATCGACCCGGTCAGCGACGGATAGACCGAGAAGGTGTGGGCGAGGTCGTCGACGCTGAGATTGTTCTGCACCGCGATCGCGATGGGCAGGATCAGCTCCGAGGCGGTGGGGGCAACCACCACGCCACCGATCACGACGCCGGTGGCGGGACGGCAGAAGATCTTCACGAAACCACGGCGCAGCCCCGCCATCTTCGCGCGGGGATTGGTGTGCAGCGGCAACATCACGGTGCGGGCCGGGACCTCACCCTTGTCGATCGCGGCCTGGCTCACGCCGACCGTGGCGATCTCGGGCCGGGTGAACACCGCGGAGGCGACGGTCTTGAGCCGGATCGGGCTGACCCCCTCGCCGAGGGCGTGGTACATCGCGATGCGACCCTGCATCGCGGCCACCGATGCCAGCGGCAGCAGCCCGGTGCAGTCGCCGGCGGCGTAGATCCCCGAGACGGACGTGCGCGAGACCCGGTCGACCTGGATGTAGCCGCCCCGGTCGAGTTGCAGGCCGACCTTCTCCAGGCCGAGGCCGGCGGTGTTCGGCACCGAGCCCACCGTCATCAGCGCATGGCTGCCCTCGACGATGCGGCCGTCGGCCAGCTTGACCCGGATCCCGTCCCCGGTGCGCTCGACGGCGTCGGCACGGGCGTGCTTGACCAGGTTCACGCCCCGCTCGGCGAAGGCGTCCTCGAGCACGAGGGCGGCGTCCTCGTCCTCGTGCGGCAGCACCCGGTCGCGGCTCGAGACGAGCGTCACCTGGACGCCGACCTCCGTATAGGCGGAGACGAACTCGGCGCCGGTGACACCGGAGCCGACGACCACGAGGTGTTCGGGCAGCGCGTCGAGGTCGTAGAGCTGACGCCAGTTGAGGATGCGGTCACCGTCCGGCTCCGCGCCGGGCAGCACCCGCGGGCTCGCGCCGGTCGCGATGAGCACGACGTCGGCATCGAGGATCCGCTCCTCGCCCGTGAAGAGGTCGGCGCGCACCTGGTGCGCCGCCATTCCGACCTGGGTGTCGATGAGCTCGCCGCGGCCGCTGAGCAGCTGCACGCCGGCCGCCTCGAGCTTGGTGCGGATGTCCGCGGACTGCGCCCGGGCGAGGCTCTTGACACGGGTGTTGACCTCGGGCAGCGCCACCCCGGCGCTCTCGAGCCGCACGCCGAGGTCGGCAGCCCGGCGCATGTCGGTGCGGATGCCCGTGGACGCGATGAACGTCTTGGACGGTACGCAGTCGAAGAGGACGCAGGCGCCGCCGATCCCGTCCGAATCGATCAGTGACACGGCCGCGCCGTACTGGGCCGCCACCAGCGCCGCTTCGTAGCCCGCGGGGCCGCCGCCGATGATCACGATCCGGGTCATTGTTCTCCTCTGTATCGATTCCGAGATGGTCCTCGGTCCGGTGTGTGCGGGCGCCGGGGTTGCCGAACGTCCGCAGACACGCTATGTCACGGGCACCGTCCCGCGCACGCGGACGCCGCCACGAAGCGGCCGGCGCCCCGTGTCCTGCGCCGGACGGTCAGCCATTAGCCTGTACCCCGTGCCGATCTACGCCGCCTACGGCTCCAACATGCATCCCGAGCAGATGCTGCAGCGCTGCCCGCATTCGCCGATGGCCGGAACCGGCTGGCTCCACGGCTGGCGGCTGACCTTCAGCGGCGGCGACATCGGCTGGGAGGGCGCGCTCGCCACCGTCGTCGAGGATCCCGACTCGAAGGTGTTCGTCGTGCTCTACGACGTGCCCGACGAGGACGAACGCAGCCTCGACCGCTGGGAGGGCTCCGAACTCGGCATCCACCGCAAGATCCGGTTGCGGGTGGACACCGACGACGGGCCCGTGCTCGCCTGGCTGTACGTCCTCGACGCGTACGAGGGCGGCCTGCCGTCGGCGCGCTACCTGGGCGTGATGGCCGACGCCGCCGAGATCGCCGGAGCCCCCGCCGACTACGTGCGGGATCTGCGCACCCGCAACAGCCGCAACGTCGGGCCCGGCCGGCCCGACAGCTTCTAGGCCGTCTTCTCGGCCTCGGCCGGCCGAGCCGGGTAGAACGGCACCGGGACGCCGACCCGCAGCGTCACCGGATCCCCGGCCTGCACGTCGTGCGACGCGGCCCGCTGCGCCCGGATCGTCTGCCCGGCCCCGGTCACCCGCACCTCCGTCAGTGCGCCCCCGAAGGCGACGTCGAGCACGGTGAACTTCGACGGTTCGTCGGCCGCAGCGACCTGCACCTGTTCCGGGCGTACGAGCACGTGGCCCTTGCCGTGGGCCGGGGTCGCGAGGGGAACCGCACCGATCACCGTGTGCGCGCGGTCGCCGGCCGCATCGGCGTCGAGCACGACCGAATCCCCGACGAAGGCGCCCACCTCGAGCGTCGCGGGCCACCGGTAGACCTCCTCCGGCGTGCCCACCTGGGCGACACGCCCGCCGAGCATCACCGCGACCGTGTCCGCGATGGCCAGGGCCTCGGCCTGGTCGTGGGTGACGAGCACGGAGGCGACCTCCTGGTCCCGCAGCAGGGTGCGGACCTCGGTGCGCAGGCTGGACCGCAGCCCGGCGTCGAGAGCGCTGAACGGCTCGTCGAGCAGGACGACGGCCGGATTGGGCGCGAGCGCCCGGGCCAGCGCGATCCGCTGCTGCTGACCGCCGGACAGCTGGGAAGGCTTGCGCTGACCGGTGCCGGCCAGGCCGACCAGTTCCAGCAGTTCCTCCACGCGGCGCTGCCGCACGGCCTGCTGCCGCACCATCGACCGCCACGTCGGCTGCACGAGCCCGTAGCCGACGTTGCGTGCGACGCTCAGGTGCGGGAAGAGAGCGCCCTCCTGCGGGACCAGTCCCACCCCCCGGCGTTCCGGCGGCAGCGCCGTGAGGTCGCGCCCGTCCGCGACGACGCGTCCCGCGCTCGCCGGGTGCAGACCCGCGACCACCCGCAGCAGGGTGGTCTTGCCCCCGCCCGAGGGCCCGAGCACGGCCAGCAGCGCGCCTCGTTCCACCGTCAGCGAGACGTCGCTGACGACCTCCGTCCGCCCGTACCGGGCGCAGACGCCCTCGAGACAGAGCCCGCTCATTCCTCACCGCCACTTTCCGCATCGACCCGGCCGCGCAGCAACCGGCCCAGCACCAGGGACGGCAGCGCGGCGACGAGCACCAGGATCGCCGCGTACGGGGCCGCCGACCCGTACTCGAGGGTCTCGGTGTACTTCCACATCCGTGACGCCAGGGTGTCCTCCCCGATCGGCACGAGCAACAACGTCGCCGGCAGTTCCTTCGCGATGGTGAGGAACGCCAGTGCCGCCCCCGCGACGACTCCGGGCGCGGCCAGCGGGATCATCACCCGGATGCCGGTCCGCATCCGTCCGCTGCCGAGGGTCGCGGACGCGTCCTCGAGGCCGAGCGGAATCGAGGCGACCGCCGCGCGGATCGAGCCGACGGCGAGCGGCAGGAACAACACCGCGTAGCCCATCACGAGCATCGGGGTGTGCTGGTACCACTGCGGCAGCAGTCGGATCCCGAAGAAGACCAGGGCCAGGCCCACGGTGATGCCGGGCAGCGCGAATCCGACGTAGGCGGCGCTCTCGGTGAACCGCGAGACCGGCGAGGTCGAACGCGCCGCCAGGATGCCGACCGGCAGGGCCAGCGCCGTGGTCAGCAGCGCACCGAGGGCCGCCACCCACAGGGTGTACGTCGTCGCCGTCCAGATCCCCGCCCAGTCGATCGCGGCCTGCTGCGAGAACCACAGCCAGCGCGCGAGTCCGGCGAGCGGCACGCCGACGCCGACCGTCAGCACGACGGCGAGGAACGCCAGGGCCGTCCACCGCTGCCGGCCCAGCGGCACGGGCGCGGCGGGCCGTGGGGCGCCGGAGCCGATGCGCGCGGTCGCCCCCCGGCGCACCCGGCGTTCGGAGACGGTCAGCGCGACGGCGAGCACGACGAGCACCAGGCCGAACACCGCCGCGGGGGTGCGGTCGAGCAACCCCCGGTAGCTGCCGTAGATGGCGAGGGTGAACGCTTCGTACCGCATCAGCGCGACGGCACCGAAGTCGCTGAGGGTGTACAGCGCCACCAGCAGGCCGCCGGCCGCCGCGGTGGGCCACACCTGTCGCAGGGTGACGGTGAGCGTGGTGCGCAGCCGGGACCGGCCGAGGGTGCGCGCCACCTCCTCGAGCCCCGGGTCGACCGAGGCCAGCGCGGCGGACACCGGCAGGTACACGTACGGGAAGCTCGCCGCGGTCAGGACCAGCGCAGCACCCGCGAAGCCCGCGAGTCCGGGGAACTGGGCGATGTACACGAACCCGGACACGTACGACGGGATGGCGAGGGGAACGCTCAGCGCGAGGGCGAACCACCGCCGGCCGGGCAGGTCGGTGCGTGCCGTGAGCCATGCGGCGGTGACGCCGACGACGAGGCAGGCCACGGTGACGGTGAGCGCGAGAATGCCGCTGCGCCACACCAGATCGAGGGTGCGCTGCCGGAACACCAGCGACCACACCCGGTCGGGGCCGTCGGCGAACGCGCGCATGACCAGGTGCGCCACGGGGGCGAGTGCGAAGACCGAGACACCCAGCGCGGCCAGCGTGAGAACGGGCCGGCTGCGCCGGGTGGGACGGAGCGAGGCGAGCTGGATCAGATGAATCCCAGCTCCTGCAGCAACGCCTGGGTCTGCTCGAGCGAGGCGAGTTCGGCGAGTTCGATGTCGGCATTACCGATCTCGGACAGCGGACGCAGCTGATCCTTCGTCTCGACACCCTCGACGACCGGATACTCGGACGTCTCGTCGGCGAAGTAGGTCTGTGCCTCGGGCGAGAGCAGCGCGGCGACGAACTGCTCCGCCTGTTCCTTCTGGTCGGTGGTCCGCACGACGCCCGCCCCGGCGATGTTCACCAGTGCGCCCGGATCACCGGCCTGGAAGTAGTACACCTGCACGTTCAGGTTCTCGGCACCGCGCTCGTCCGCGAGTCCGTACCAGTAGTAGTGGTTGGTCAGACCGAGGGTGACCTGGCCGGCGTCGACCCCCTCCATCAGCGGGCCGTTGCCCTCGAACGCCACCGGCTCGTTGGCCTTGAAGGCCTCGAGCCAGGCGCGGGCGCCGTCCTCGCCGCGGGCGACGCGCAGCCCGGTGACGAACGCCTGGAACGACGCGTTGGTCGGGGCGAAGCCGATCTGGCCCTTCCACTTCGGGTCCAGCAGACCGTCGATGCCGGTGGGCAGGTCCTGCGGCTGCACCTTCTCGTCGTTGTAGACGAGTACGCGGGCACGTGCGGAGGTCGCCACCCAGGTGCCGTCGGCAGCGCGGTAGTCGGCGGGAACCAGGTCGGTCACCGAGGCCGGCAGCGTCTCGAGCAGCCCCGCCTGGTCGAGCAGGCCGAGGGCACCCGCGTCCTGGGTGAACACCACGTCGGCGGGCGAGGAGTCACCCTCCTCCACCAGCTTCCCGGTGATCTCCGGGGTGCTGCCGTAGACGACGTCGACCTCGAAGCCGAGCGTGCCCTCGAGCTGGTCGATCAGCGGGGCGACCAGGTTCTCGCTGCGCCCGGAGTACAGGGTGAGCGCGCCGGTGGAGTCGCCCTCGGACCCACCCGAGTCGCTGCCGCACGCGGCCAACGCGGCGGCGAGTACCCCGGCCGACACTACTGCGACGGCTCTGCGTCGAAACTGCATTCCGGACCTCCTGGCGTGAGCGACGGCTCACAGGCGATGTACAGGTTGTGCAAGCCTAACCTGATCCCAGGACCAGGTTCGTCATCACCCGTACGCCGACCGCCAGGGCGCGCTCGTCGAGGTCGAAATCGGGCTGGTGGATGTCGAGCTTCGGCCCGCTCCCCCGCCACACACCCAGCCGGGCCATCGCACCCGGAACCTGCTCGAGGTACCAGGAGAAGTCCTCCCCGCCGCCGGACTGCGGGGTGTCCGCCAGCGCGTCCGGGTCGATCGCCCGCACCGCGTCCTCGACCATCCGGGCCGACACCTCGTCGTTGACGACGGGCGGCACCCCGCGCCGGTAGTCCAGCTCGTAGCTCAGTCCCGTGGGCGCGAGCAGGCCGTGCACGATCTCCCGCACCATCGGTTCGAGCAGTTCCCACGTCTCGTGGTCGCCGGTGCGGACGGTGCCGGTCAGCATCCCGGTGCGGGGAATCGCATTCGCGGCCTTGCCCGCCGCGACCGCGCCCCACACCATCACCGTGCTCGTACGGGGGTCGATGCGCCGGCTGAGCATGCCGGGCAGCCCGGTGATCACGGTGCCGAGTCCGTACACCAGATCGCCGGTCAGGTGCGGGCGGGAGGTGTGCCCTCCCGGCGAGTCGAGAACCAGCTCGACCGTGTCGGCGGCCGAGGTGATCGCCCCGACCCGCACCCCCACCTTGCCGGCCTCGAGTCTGGGATCGCAGTGCAGCGCGAAGATCCGGGCCACGCCTTCGAGCGCGCCGGCGGCCACCACGTCGAGCGCGCCGCCGGGCATCACCTCCTCGGCGGGCTGGAAGATCAGCCGCACCCCCACCGGCAGCTCGGGCACCGAGTTCAACGCCAGGGCCGCGCCGAGGAGCACGGTCGTGTGGGCGTCGTGCCCGCAGGCGTGCGCCACACCCGGCACGGTGGAGGCGAACGGCAGGCCCGTCATCTCCTGCATGGGCAGCGCGTCCATGTCGGCGCGCAGGGCTATCCGCGGCCCGTCGGGACCGAGATCGCAGATCAGGCCCGTGCCGCGCGGCAGCACCTTCGGTTCGAGCCCGGCGGCCGCGAGCGTGCTCCCGACGAACTCGGTGGTCGCGTACTCCTGGCGGGCCAGTTCGGGATTGGCGTGGATGTGCCGGCGCCACCCCGACAGGTCGTCGGTGTGCTCGCCCAGCCACTTCTCGATGTACGGGTTCATCGGCGTGCCACGTTCTCGAGCAGCCGCGCACGTTGCGTGGGATCGGCCGCCGCCCGGGCCGCCGTCGCGGCCAGCGCGCGGGCGCCGTCGAGGACGGCGAGGTCCGCCGAGGCGGTGACGCACGCGTCGGCGAACGCCGCCTGGTGAGTCACCGCGCCACCGGAGTCGAGACCGATCACCGGGTGGATACCCGGCACCACGTTCGTCACGTTTCCCATGTCCGTGCTGCCCAGCGGGCGCGATCCTTCCTCCTCGACGGGCAGCGGCGTGCGCCCGAGACCGATGATCTCCTCACGATAAGCCCGGACCAGCCACGGGTCGGGAGTCAGTTCCGTATAGGTCGGCGACACGGTGCGGATCTCGTGCGTGCAGCCGGCGGCGAGGGCCCCGGCGGCGAAGCAGCTGCCGGCGCGCTCGGACAGGTCGGCGAGGGACTCCGCGGTCGCCGCCCGCAGGTAGTACAGCAGTTCCGTGTGCGCGGGCACGATGTTCGGGGCGGTGCCGCCGTCGCTGACGATCCCGTGGATCTGCTGACCGGGCAGCAGGTGCTGCCGCAGCAGGCCGACGGCGACCTGCGCGACGGTCGCCGCATCGGCGGCGTTGCGGCCGTACTCGGGAGCCGCGGAGGCGTGCGCCTCGCGGCCGGTGTAGCTGACCGCGATGTCCGCGAGGGCCAGCGACGTCGCCCCGGTGATGTCGAACGGACCCGGGTGCACCATCAGGGCCATGCCGACGTCGTCGAACACCCCGCGTTCGAGCATGAGCACCTTGCCGCCGCCGGTCTCCTCGGCGGGTGTGCCGATGACGCGGACGGTGACGCCGAGCGCGTCGGCGACGGCGGCCAGTCCCAGGCCCGCGCCGGCGGCGGCAGCAGCAATGATGTTGTGCCCGCACGCGTGCCCGATGCCGGGCAGCGCGTCGTATTCGGCGCAGAGGCCGACCACGAGGTCTCCGCTGCCGAACCGGGCGTCGAATGCGGTGGGCAGATCGGCGATCCCGGTGCGGACCTCGAATCCGCCGCTGCGCAGCAGGTCCACGATCTTCGCGGCGCTGCGGTGTTCGTCGAAGGCCAGTTCCGGCTCGGCATGGATCGAATGCGACAGGGCGATCAGGCCGTCCGACGCAGCCTCGATCGCCCTGTCCGCATCGCTCGTCACCCGCTCAGTCTGGCACGGGCGGAAAGCGCGCACCTCACCCGAGGCGGAAGTTCGACTCGTCCGTCTTCGTCTCGAGTGCCGCGATCAGCGGTGCATGCAGACCACGCTTGATGCCCGCCAGGTTGGCGCCGCGGGTGCCCGTCAGCGCGGCGGCCCGTTCGACGGCGGCGGCCAGCACGGCATCACCGTCGACGGCGCGATCGACGATGCCCGCCGCGAGGGCGTCGGCGCCGCCGAACCGGCGGCCGGTCGTGGTCGCCTCGACCGCGGCCTGGATCGGCAGCCGCTCGCGCAGGAGCGCGGACATGCCCACGGTGAACGGCATGTTCAGGGACACCTCGGGCAGGCACCAGAAGCCGCGATCGGACCGCATCACGCGGAAGTCGTGGGTCAGCGCGAGCATCGCACCGGCACCGAACGCGTGGCCCTGCACCGCCGCGACGGTCGCCGCGGGGAAGGTCAGGATCCGCACGTACAACTCGTGCACGGAATCGAGGTAGCCCGGAAGGTCGGGGAGGTTGCCGAAGATCCAGTCGGTGTCGAGGCCGTTGCTCCAGAACTTCCCGGTGGCCGCGGTCACGAGCGCGGCCGGGCCGTCGTGGGCGACGACCTCGTCGAGCAGCTCGTGGACGGCGGAGAGCCAGCCGGGATGGAAGCGGTTCTCGGTGTCGCCGCCGGAGCGGTCGCCGAGATGGAGGACGAAGACGTCGCCGTCGCGGTCGAGGTATGGCATGCGGAGAGGATAGCGCCACAACCTACCGACGAGTAACAACAGGCTTGGCGCTAGGGTCGACCGACATGGGAACACCCGACGCCATCGCCGACCCCCCTGCCGAGGCCGCCCGCGCCGCCGCGGCACTCGCCGAACGCACCGGCGTGCCCGAACACCCCGTCGCGGTGGTCCTCGGCTCGGGCTGGCGCGCCGCGGTGGAGCGCTTCGGCCCGGCGGTCGCCGACGTCCCGATGGGCGAACTTCCCGGGTTCGCCCCGCCCACCGCCGAAGGGCATTCGGGCACCGTGCATTCGGTGCGGGTCGGCGAGACCCCGGTGCTGCTCCTCGCCGGCCGCACCCACGCCTACGAGGGGCACGACCTGAGCCGTGTCGTGCACCCGGTGCGCACCGCCGTCGCGGCCGGCGCGCACACCGTCGTGCTCACCAACGCCGCCGGCGGCATCCGGCCCGACCACACGGTCGGTCAGCCGGTGCTGATCTCGGACCACCTCAACCTCACCGGCCGTTCGCCCCTGCGCGGCGCCCAGTTCGTCGACCTCGTCGACGCCTACTGTCCGGAGCTGCGCGCCCTCGCCCGCGAGATCGACCCCACCCTCGACGAGGGCGTGTACGCAGGACTGCCCGGCCCGCACTACGAAACCCCCGCCGAGATCCGCATGCTGCGCACGCTCGGCGCCGACCTGGTGGGCATGTCCACCGTGCACGAGACCATCGCCGCGCGTGCCGCGGGCGCGCGGGTGCTCGGCATCTCCCTGGTCACCAACGCCGCCGCGGGACTCACCGGTGAGCACCTGGACCACCACGAGGTACTCGCGGCGGGACGGGCCGCCGCGACCCGTATGGGCGACCTGCTGCGCGAGCTGGCGGGCCGGCTGTGAGCCTGCGTTTCGGGACCGCCGGGCTGCGCGGTCCCGTCGGCGACGGACCCGGCTGCATCAACGAGGACGTGGTCGTCCGCACCACCGCGGGCCTGGCCCGATGGCTCGACGCGCGCGGGTGCGGCGGCGGCACCGTGGTCGTCGGCCGCGACGCCCGCACCGGATCCGCCGAGTTCTTCGCCGCCGCCACCGAGGTCCTCGCGGCCGCCGGTTTCGACGTCGTGGCCCTGCCGCGCCCGCTGCCGACCCCGGTGACGGCGTACGCCGTGCGGGCCCTCGATGCGGTCGCGGGCGTGCAGATCACCGCGTCCCACAACCCGGCCCCGGACAACGGCTACAAGGTCTACACCCGGGGCGGTGCACAACTGGTCGAGCCGGACGACCGCGAGATCGAGAGGGCGATCGACGCCGTCGGCGCGGCGTCGTCCGTGCCGCGCACCGCCGTCGCGCCCACCGGGGACGACCTGGTGGCGCGCTATCTGGCGCGCGTCGCCTCCCTACCGCGCGGCACGGCGCGCACCCTGCGCATCGCGCTCACACCGCTGCACGGCGTCGGCGGCGAGACCGCCGTCGCGGCGCTGCACGCCGCGGGCTTCGGCGACGTGCACGTGGTGGACGCCCAGTTCGCCCCCGATCCCCGCTTCCCCACCGTCGAGTTCCCCAATCCGGAGGAACCGGGGGCCGCCGATGCCGTGCTCGCACTCGCCGCCGACGTGGGCGCGGACATCGCGCTCGCCCTCGATCCCGATGCGGACCGATGCGCCGTGGGCGTCCCCACGCCCGAGGGCTGGCGGATGCTGCGCGGCGACGAGACCGGGGCGCTGCTCGGGGACCGGATTCTCGCGGGTGCCCCGCGCGGCGCGCTGGTGGCGACGACGATCGTCTCCTCGGCCCTGCTCGGCAGACTCGCCGCCGCCCGGGGCGCCCGCTACGCGCAGACCCTCACGGGCTTCAAGTGGCTCGCTCGCGCGGGCGACGGACTCGTGTACGCGTACGAGGAGGCCCTCGGTCACTGCGTCGACCCGGATGCGGTGCGCGACAAGGACGGCATCGCGACGGCGGTCGTCGTCGCGGACTATGCCGCCGAATTGAAGTCTCGCCGAAGCACTCTCGTCGACGCGCTCGACGCCCTCCACCGAGAGTTCGGGCTGCACCTCGGCGATCAGGTCTCGATCCGGGTGGCCGATCTCGCCCGGATCGGGGCGATCATGAGCCGGTTGCGGTCCGCGCTGCCGGCCGAACTCGCCGGAGAGCCGGTCACGGCCACCGACCTCGCGGCGGCGAGCGGCCCGCTGCGCACGGACGCCGTGGTACTCGAGGGCGCGTCGGTGCGGGTCGTGGTCCGGCCGTCGGGCACCGAGCCGAAGCTCAAGTGCTACCTCGAGTCCGTCGCCGCGGACGGTGACCGCGACGGCGCGACCGCGCGACTGAAGGCGTTGCGCGCGTGGGCGACCGGCCTCGGTGAGCGCTGACGCGCGACACCGGGCCGGTGACGGCCGCTTCTCGCGGTCGCCACCGGCCCGGCGGAGGAACGGCCACCCTCAGAGACGGTGTGGCACACCGTAGGTGATGACGGTGTCGTTGTTCGAGGTGACAGCCCGGGCGTACGGCCGGATCGTGACCGGGCCGAGTGCCCCCGAGACCGAGCCGTGGACTCCGGCCAGCCGGACGGTCGCCGACCGGCCGTCGAACTCCATGTCCTCGACGAACGCCACGTCGGTGATGCCGCCCGGCGAGAGATCGACCTCGATCTCCTGCGACGGGATGATCGACCCGCCGATCGTCGCGCCGGTGCTCGCGTCGAGCCCGAGGCCGAACTCGGGGGCGAGCTCGACGCCGATACCGAATTCGTTGCCGACCTCCCAGTCGAGACTGGGGGTGTTGATGTGCACGACGGCCCCGTTGAGCGCGACCGGGTAGCCGATCTGGTATCCGATGGTCAGCTTGGTGTCCTGGAACGAGTCGGCATCGGGCCCGGTGAAGTTGACCGACACCACCTCGTCGTGGAAGAACTCGAAACTGACGGGCGAGCTGTCGAGCGGCGGATAGGACTGGATCGACGTGTCGGCCTGAAGGACTTCGATGGCGTTGTTGTTGCCGAGGGGCAGCGTCCGGGCGTTGTCGACAGCGGCTCCGGCACTACCGGACCCCACCACCATGCCCAGCACGGCGGCCGCACCGAGTGCGGTGGCCCGGGCGCACTGTCGAAATCTGCTGCCGGAGAAGGTGTTGATCATCGAGCGGACCTCATTTTCGTGGGCGGTCGAGGACAGTGGACGTTCCAACCGATCACGGGGAGCGTAACCAGAACGGGCCCGTGGAAAAGGAGAGTTGATCAACTTCCCCGAATCGAGACGGTGCCCGCCCGGTCGCTGCCGCTCGGATCGGGATCCTCGGCGCCCCACGCTCTGCACCGAAAACCTCTTCCGGGCTGGCATTTCGATGTCCATGCACCGCCCGTCGCCCGCGCGGCCGGGCACCACCGTCCAACCTCATCCGAAACTCTATTGTTATCCTGCAACAAAACAGACCATTCGGATAAAATGCGCGATACGGACGTTCGGGCGGATCGCCGATACCGCCCGAGCGGGTCCGCGTAGGGGGTCAGCGTGGGCCGAACTGCCGATCGCCGGCATCCCCGAGACCCGGAACGATGTACTTGTTCTCGTTGAGACCGTCGTCGATCGACGCGGTCACGAGCCGGACCGGGTGACCGGACTCGGACAGGGCTGCCACCCCCTCCGGAGCCGCGACCACGCACACCGCCGTGACATCGGTCGCGCCGCGCGCGACGAGCAGGTCGATCGTGTGCACCATCGAACCTCCCGTGGCGAGCATCGGATCGAGCACGTACACCGGCAGCCCGGACAGGTCGTCGGGAAGCGACTCGAGGTACGGCACGGGCTCGAACGTCTTCTCGTCGCGGGCCAGTCCGACGAAGCCCACCCGCGCCTGCGGGATGAGCGCATGGGCCTGCTCCACCATCCCGAGGCCCGCACGCAGCACCGGCACCAGCAGCGGTGGCTGCCGAAGGCGCACACCGACCGTCGTCGCCACCGGCGTGCGCACCTCGAACTGCTCGACCGGGGCGTCCCGGATCGCCTCGTACACCAGCATCTGGGTCAGCCGGCGCAGCGCGTAGCGGAAGGCTGCGTTGTCGCTGCGCTCGTCGCGCAGCGTGGTCAGGAGGGCAGCGGCGAGCGGGTGGTCGACGACGAGCGAATCCATGCCGGAAGGATAGAACGCCGTCGCTCGCCCGCCGTCGCCGGCTGCTTCCCGGCACAGCCCACCGGCGCAGCCCGCCCGCACGGTCCGCCGCAGTCCCGTTTTCCGGACTCGCCCCGACCGCGGGGCACGTGTGCCATCGTGACAGTCGGGCCTGCGGACGGACGGGACGGGTGGGCATGTGGGACTACATCGACGAGCGCAAGGCGCAGATCGCCTTCAGCGCGTACCAGCATGTGAGCCTCGTCGTGCAGGCCGTGCTTCTCGCCACCGTCGTCGCCGTCGTGCTCGCGGTGGTCGTCACCCGGATCCCCCGGCTCGAACCGGTGGCCAACACCCTCAGTGCCGTCGGCCTGACCGTCCCGTCCTTCGCGCTGCTCGGCATCCTCGTCCCGCTCGTCGGGATCGGGGTGGCACCGGCATTCCTCGCGGTCGCCTTCTACGCGACCCTGCCGGTGCTGCGCAACGCGGTGGTCGGGTTGCGTGGCGTCGACGGCACCCTCGTCGAATCCGCACGCGGAATCGGCATGGGCGAGATCGGCACGCTCACCCGCGTCCGGCTCCCGCTGGCCTGGCCCGTCATCCTCGCCGGGGTGCGGGTCTCGACGCAGATGTCCATGGGCATCGCCGCGATCGCCGCCTACGTGCTCGGCCCCGGTCTCGGCTCGTTCATCTTCACGGGCCTGTCGCAGATCGGCGGCGCGAACGCACTGAACTCGGCCCTGGTCGGCACGATCGGAGTGGTCGTCCTCGCGCTGGCGCTCGACGCGCTGCTCCTCGCGCTCGGCAAGGTCACCGTCTCGAAGGGAATCCGTGCCTGACATGAACACGCCGCCGCCGTCCGCAGCGCAGATCAGCGGCACCGACATCGACCTGATCGACGTGGTCAAGACGTTCCCCGGGCAGGCGCGCCCGGCAGTCGACGGTCTGAGCCTGCACATCCCCGCGGGCGAGATCGTGATGTTCGTGGGCCCGTCGGGCTGCGGCAAGACCACGTCGCTGAAGATGATCAACCGTCTCGTCGAACCCACGTCCGGAACCATCCGGATCGGCGGCGACGACATCCGGTCCGCGGACGTCGACGACCTGCGGCGGCGGATCGGGTACGTGATCCAGGGCGGCAGCCTCTTTCCGCACATGACGGTCGCGCAGAACATTTCGATCGTGCCCCGGTTGCTGGGCTGGGACCGGCGGCGAACCGCGGACCGCGTCACCGAACTGCTCGAACTGGTCAACCTCGACCCGGACCGGTACCGGGACCGCTACCCGCGGGAACTGTCCGGCGGGCAGCAGCAGCGGGTCGGCGTCGCCCGGGGCCTCGCCGCCGACCCGCCCGTCGTGCTGATGGACGAGCCGTTCGGCGCGGTGGACCCGATCACCCGGCTCCGGTTGCAGGACGAGCTGCTGCGCATCCACGACGATCTGCGGAAGACGATCGTGTGCGTCACCCACGACATCGACGAGGCCGTCAAACTGGGCAGCCGGATCCTGATCATGCAGGAGGGCGGGCACGTCGCACAGTACGACACCCCCGAGACGATCCTGTCGGCACCCGCGAGCCCGTTCGTGGAGAAATTCGTCGGTGCCGGTTCCACACTCAAACAGCTCTCGCTCAGCCGCGTCGCGGAGGTCGAACTGGCCGAACCCACCACCGCGGAAGTCGGCAGCTCCGCCGAGGAGGCCGTCGCACGCGCCAGGGCACGCGGGGACGACACCGTCGTCGTCCTCGACCGGCGCCGTCGTCCCGTGGCCTGGCTGTGGGTGCGCGAACTGCAGGGTTCGGGCACCGTCCCGGACGGCGACCCCGACGACCTGGTCACCCTCGACCGGCACGCCACCCTCAACGACGCACTGGACACGATGCTCGCCTCCGCTCACGGGGCCGCGATCGTGACGGGACGGCACGGCGAATTCCAGGGATTGATCAACTTCGAATCGGTGACCGGACGGATCCGCGGCGGTGAGTCGCAGTCCGCGGCCGCAGGCCCCGGTGAGACGGGACAGCACACATGAGCATCGACACCGAACCGGCGTCCTCCCGGGCCGGAACCCGTCCAGGTCCTCCCCCGCGCCGGCGCGGCGGTATCGCGATGCTGTTCGTCCTGCCACTCGTCGTCGCCGTGGTGTTCGCCGCCTGGGCGCTGTGGCGCGCGAACGCGGACCTCGACTCGATCGAGGCCCGCCAGCTCGAATGGGCCACCATCTCGACCCTCCTCCGCGAACACATCGAACTCACGGTGGTCTCGGCGATCCTCGTCGTGGTGATCGCCGTGCCGCTCGGGATCGTCCTCACCCGGCCCGCGTCGCGCGCCCTCGCGCCCGTCGCGGTGGGTGTCGCCAACGCCGGGCAGGCGGCGCCGGCCATCGGACTGCTCGTGCTGCTGGCCATCTGGCTGGGATTCGGATTCGGCACCGCCGTCGTCGCCCTGACCCTGTATGCCGTGCTGCCCGTCCTGCGGAACACGATCACCGGCATCGAAGGCGTCGATCCGACCCTCGTCGAGGCCGGGCGCGGCCTCGGCATGTCCGGGCTCGGCGTGTTGCTCCGGGTCGAGCTGCCCCTCGCCCTGCCGGTGATCATGACCGGCGTCCGCACCGCGCTCGTTCTGCTGGTCGGCACCGCCACCCTCGCCACCTTCATCAACGCCGGCGGCCTCGGATCCCTCATCGTCACCGGCATCACCCTCTTCCGCTATCCCGTCCTCGTCAGCGGCGCGCTGCTGGTGGCGCTGCTCGCCCTTCTGGTCGACTGGGCGGGGCGCATGCTCGAGTTCACGGTCCGGCCGAAGGGGCTCCGCCCGTGACCGCGCGCCTGCTGTCCCGGCTCGCCGGAGCGCTCCTCGCGGCGTCGACGCTGGCCGCGTGCGGATTGGGAACCGCCGGCGGTTTCGTCCCCACCGGCGAACTCGCGGGCCCGCTGCAGTCCGTCGAGCCGCTCGACGGTGCGAGCATCTCGGTGGGATCGAAGAACTTCTCCGAGGGCATCCTCCTGGGGAAGATGGCAGTGATCCTCCTGCGTTCGGCGGGCGCGGACGTCACGGATCTGACCAACATCCCCGGCAGTGCCAGCTCCCGCCAGGCGCAGCTCGAGGGACAGGTCGATCTGCAGTGGGAGTACACCGGCACGGCCTGGATCGCCTATCTCGGACACGAGGAAGCGATCCCCGACGAGCGCGAGCAGTACGAGGCCGTGCGCGACGAGGACCTGCGCGAGAACGGCCTGGTGTGGCTGCCGCCCGCCCCCATGAACAACACCTACGGTTTCGCGGCCACCAGCGCCGAGGCCCAGCGACTCGGCGTGGCGTCGCTCTCCGACATCGCGAACATCCCGGTCGCCGAACGCACCTTCTGCGTCGAATCCGAGTTCGCCAACCGCAACGACGGCCTGCAGCCGATGCTCGACACCTACGGCATTCCGCTCGGATCCGGTGTCCCACGCGAGAACATCAGGACGCTCGACACCGGCGCCATCTACGAGGCGACGGCGCGCGGCGACTGCAACTTCGGCGAGGTGTTCACCACGGACGGCCGGATCGAGGCCCTCGATCTGACCGTGCTCGAGGACGACCGGAAGTTCTTCCCCATCTACAACGTGGCGGTCGTCGTCCGCGACGAGACCCTCACCGAGAACCCGCAGATCGCGGAGCTGTTCGCTCCCGTCTCCCGGAAACTGACCGACGAGACTCTCATCGAACTGAACGGACGGATCGACGTCGACGGCCAGGAGCCGGCCGAGGTCGCCTACGACTGGCTCGTGCAGGAGGGCTTCGTCGAGTAGGACAGCGGCGGCACCCGCGACCGTGTCAGTGGACGAACTTCAGTCCCACCACGCCGCCGACGATCATGGTCAGGAACAGGATCTTCCATGCCGAGACCGATTCGTTCCCGGTCGCCATCGCGTAGACCACGGTGAGCACCCCGCCGATCCCCACCCACACGGCGTAGGACGTTCCCACCGGCAATCGACGCATCGCATAGGCCAGTCCCGCCATGCTCGCGGTCAGCGCCGTGACGAACACGACCGTCGGAACCAGACGGGTGAAGCCTCGGGATCTGTCCAATGCCGTGGCCCACACCGCTTCCAGCACCCCGGACACCACCAGCACCAACCACGACATCACAGGCTCCCTCGGGCCGTCTTGTCGCACACCGGGTACGGCGCCCCTCGTCCGGGAACCCGGGTTCCGGGCTCGCTTCCAAGGTCCCACAACCCGTGGCGGGGAACAAATCCGGCTCGTCGACGCGGAACCGGGGCACCACCCGCTGCGTCCAACCGGTCGAAGGACGATCCGTTTCACCGAGGGGGAGCAGCCCGAATGGACGCAGGCACCGGCAACCACGACGTGGTACGTGCCCGACCCGAGACGATCGCGGCGTTCGGACGCACCGCTACGGCCATGGCCGAGCGGCTCCACGAAGCCGCCGGCGAGGCACACGCGGTGGATCCGGCGCCACTCACGACGGCATTCGGTCCGGTCGGCGCCGCGTTCCTCGCCGCGTTCGCGGCCACCCACCGCGCCCACGAGACGGAACTGACCCGGCTCGGCGGCACCTTCGCGGCAATGGGTGCGGTCGCCGGTGCCACCGCGGCCGCCTACGAGCACGCCGTCACCGCCCAGTCGGCACTGCTGAAGGCCGCCGGAGCGCCGCGGTGACCGGCATGCCGGAGGTGGATCTGCTCACCGCTCCCCTGGCCGAGCTGCTGTCGGCGTTCGGCACCGGCGCCGTCGCCACCGATCCGGCCGCGGCACTGCGCTCCTGCACGGAACTGGTCGAGGGCGTACACACGGTGGGCCGGGCCGCGCTGGGCGAGCTCGCGTGGGACTGGGCGGGCGCTGCCGCCGAGACCGCCGTCCGCAGCGGCGAACGGGCCCTGGCCGACCTCGTCGCCGCCGCCGACCGCGGGACGGCCATCGCCGACGTCGCGGTGGACGCGACGACGACCGTCGTGACCGGCGCCGCCGAGATCGCCCGGCTGATCGACTCGTTCACGACGCTGGCCGAGCGCTCCGCTCCCCTTGCCGCCCTCCCGCAGGCACAGATGATGCTGCTGGTGGCGGCCGTCGAGCACATCGCAGCGGGACTCGACGTCCTGGCCCGGGTCACCTCGGCGCTGGCGGAGCACACGGCACGGATGGCAGAGCTGATGCCGTCGGATCCTGCCTCGGCCGCACCGCCGGGCCAGGATCCGGCCGTGTCGCCGGGCCAGGATCCGGCCGTGTCGCCGGGCCAGGGTCCGGCCGCGTCGCAGTCCGGCGAGCCGCGGGCCTTCGGCGGCCCCGGAACCGAGGTGCGGCTACCGGACGGCAGCGTGGCCGTCGCACCGAATCGAGCGGCGGCCGATGCGGTGCGTCACGCGCTCTCCCAGCAGGGCACGCCCTACGTGTGGGGTGGGACCGTGCCGGGGCAGGGCCTCGACTGCAGCGGACTGACCCAGTGGGCGTACGGACAGGCCGGAGTACAGATTCCGCGCCTGGCCCAGGATCAGGACGTGGGAACCGCAGTCGATGCGAGCGCGGTGCAACCCGGCGATCTCGCGGTGTGGGACGGGCACGTCGCGATGATCGTCGGAAACGGCCTCATGGTCGAGGCGGGTGACCCGGTGCAAGTGTCGCCGATCCGGACCACGAACAGCGGGATGGGATTCCAGGGATTCTTCCGGCCCACCGGGTGACACGGGAACCGATCGGTGCGGGTGCGCGTCCAAGTCCGGTATGGACACCCCGGAGACGACCATCACGACGGCGACCGCCCGGAACCGGGCCGGCACCATCTCGGTGCGCACCACCGAACAGGGCCTGCCCGTCGACCTTCACATCGATCAGAGCGAACTACGCTACGGCACAGCACAACTGGCCGAGCAGATCGTGTCGCTGTGCCGACTCACGACACTCGAGGCCGCCGCGCGGCACCGAGAGGAACTGGCGGACGGAGGCATGCCGGAAGGACTGCTGAACCGGCTGGGCCTGACCACCCACGATGCCGTGCAGCGGGCGCGCCGCGACGACGGGCACGCGGCCGGAACTCGTGCGGCGCTCCGGTGGTGAGCGCGATGTCGGCGAGCGACCAGCGCGTGACGGAGATCGTGGAGAGTGTGCGCACGAGGCTCGGGGCCCTGCAGGACTGCGTGGCCGCGCTCGGCGTGGTCTCGGGCACTGCGACGAGTCCGGACGGTCTCGTGCGGGCCGAGGTGGACGGCAACGGCGCCCTGACCGGACTGTGGCTCGCCGAGACGTTGCGCGGGCACCGCACCCGGGACGTGGCGGCATCGATCCTGGCCACGGCGCACGAGGCCGCACGGGTCGCCGCCGCCGAACGGGCCCGTCTGCTCGGGGATCTCCGTGGCGCGCTCGGGTGACGGCTGTCTCACCGCCGCTCCGCTATGTCTTCGGCCCGGAGGTGGCTAGGCTTGGCGACCATGGCTGGAGACATCGTCCCGATCGAGCTCGGTCTCACCGACGGCGACGTCGCGACCCTCTGGGCGCCGCGGTGGCGCGAGGGCGACGACGAATGGGAGGCGTTCCTGGGCCACGGTGACGATCTGTATGCGTTCGGCGCGGTGGCCGAGCTCGTTGCGTTCGTCCGCTCCGGCGCCGACAACGACCTCGTCGAGCATCCGGCCTGGCCGGTCGTGTCGAAACTCGCGGCGGAGGAGTTCGAGCCGGACGAGAGCCATTCGTACGACCTGATCGGCGTGCCGGAACTCGTGGCGGACGACGCGGATCCGGAGTCCGTCGCCGAACTGCAGAACACGTTCGACATCGCGTCCGTCCTCGGCGACGTGTGCGAACTCGAGCCGGTGACGAAGTTCTTCGAGCGCGCCGAGATCGAGGCGCTGCTGAGCCACGGAGTCGCGGCGTTCGAGGGCCGCGAGGGCGTGGAACTGTGGAATCGGGTCGGCGCGGCCGTCGCCGAGGACTGGGACGCGGTGCTCGACGCGATCGACGGCGTCGTGAAGTCGCCCGAGGTGGACCCCGAACTCGTCGCCGAAGCCGAGGCGGAACTCGTCGCGGCCGAGGAGAACGTCGTCGAGGCCGAGGACGCGGCCGAGGAGGCGGAGGACGAGGAGTACGAGTTCGTCGACGGGGACGAGGACGAGGAGACGAGCTTCTGGACCGCGGTCGGGATCGACCCGGTCAAGATCATCGCCTCCGACGGCACGTGGTTCACCCTGCGCTGCTACGTCGACGACGATGCGTTGTTCCTCGGCCGGGACGGGACGATCCTGGTGTTCCCCACCGAGCGGGCGCTGGCGCGCTATCTCGCCGACCACCACGACCACGACCTGGCGGCGCTGAGCACCTACGACGACATCCGGCACGCGGCGACGGACGGTTCCCTCGAGATCGACGTGACGGACGAGAACGTGTACGTGCTGCCCGGGATCGCGGACGACATCGAGCACGGCACCGAGGCGGTGGACGCCGATCAGCTGGATCTGGCGGTCGAGCTGTTCACCGACGCCGCGAACTACGCCGAGGACGACAGCACCGACGCCACGCTGGCCGGCTCCACCGAGCTGGGCTGGTTCGTCAACTACGTGCTCGAACCGGATCCGACACGGCTCGCGCCCAGCGCGCCGTTCACCGCGGAGGCAGAGGCGTGGCGGGCTCTCGAGCGGGAGTTCGAGGCCCGGCTGCACAAGCACTGATCGATCGCCGGAGCACCCGGCGCAGTATCGGCGGGGCGACCAGCCGCCCCGGCGGGTCCACCATCGCCGCGACCCGGAAGAATGCGCGGACCACCTCGGCATCCTGCACGGCAGCGGCGTGGACGAGCGGCAGATAGCGGTTGGCCACGCGCACTTTCGCGCCGCGCCGGCCCTGGACCTCCGGCCAGGCGAGGTCACCGCCGGTCGCCATGTCCCAGGGCACGGCGACGACCTTCGCCACGTCCCGGAACCACCGGTGCGGGTCCGGTTCCCGGCCGCGGGCAAGGTGTTCGGCGAGGAGCACGGCTTCGAACGCCGCGACGCTCATGCCCTGCGCGTAGATCGGGTCGAAGCTGCACACCGCGTCGCCGATCACCAGCAGCCCCTGCGGCAGCCGCCGGCACCGTTCGTATCGCAAGCGCCGGCTCGCCGGAAAGTGGTACGACCGGGGTGCGTCGAGCGGCTCGGCGTCCCGGATCGCGTCGTACACGTCCGGCCACGGCAAGGACCGCACGAAGTCCACCCAGCCCTCCGGTGAGGCCGGGGGCCGGTGACCGAGCATGCCGACCGCCGTCACGAGACAGCGACCGTTCTCGATCGTCTGGAGGGCGGCGCCGCGCGGGTCCGGCGGGGACGGCGCGAGCAGAATACCCAGGTCGCCGCCCATGCGTGCCGGATCGGCAGGGTAGGTACGGGTGACGTACGTGAGATCGACGCGGACCTCCTCCCGCTCGGGTGGGGGGTATCCGAGCTGCTCGAGCCACGCCGGGGTTCGCGAACCACGCCCGGTGGCGTCGACGACGAGATCGGCGTCGAGCACTTCCTCGACGCTGCCGTCCGCCCGGCGGAGCACGCGCACGCCGGTGACCCGTCGACCGTCACCGCTCACCATCGCCCCCAGCGCGTCGCACCGGTCGACGATCCGCACTCCGGGCAGTGCGGCGACGCGGGACCGGATCCGATGTTCGAGATTCGGCCGGCTCGCGCTCACCGCCGTCAGGCCGCTCTCCGTCTGCCGGAGGCGGTGGCCGCCGAGATACCAGCGCACGTCGCCGCACTGGTCCACCAGCGGCGCCCCGTCTGCGACGAGCTCCGCGGTGAGGCCGGGCAGCAGATTCTCGATGGCGCGCATCCCGCCGGCCACCAGCACATGGATGTGCCGTCCCTGCGGTACACAGCGCCGCGCCGCGGCACCGTCCGGCAGCCGGTCGTGATCGATCACCACCACATCCGAGTACGCATCCGACAACACCCGTGCGGCAAGCAAACCGGCCGTTCCCGCTCCGAGCACCACGGCACGATCACCGATTCGTGTCACCATTTCCGGCACCTCCTCGTTCGAGTGCGAGAAGCATGCGGCCGGATTGTGCTCGGTCACCAGTCCGTTCGGTGCTCGGTCGTGCTCACTGCCGGCGGCCGTACACCTCCTGGTCCCACAGCCACGACACGATCCGCTCCACACCTGCGGTCAGATGCCTGCGATAGGTGCTGAACGGCAGTCCGAGCGCCGCTGCGGCCGATTCCTGGGTTGCGGCCGGTCGCAGGTACGTCCGATCCACGGCCCGCAGCAGTTTGTCGTCGCGGGGGTGGTCGGCCAGGGTGGCGACCGCGTCGCGGAGCACCTCCTCGAGCAGCGCGACGTCGGGTTCCCCGGAGCCGGTCCGGTCGTGGAGCACTCGAGTTCGCAGCAGCGGATTGCGGGCGAGGAGATCGTGCCGCCGCAGGTCGTGCAGGCCCTGCTTGACCGACTGCGCGAACTCGGGTTGGGAGAGGACGAGCAGCACGGGTGCGCCGGGCGCGGACGGGGACGGACCGCGGGCCAGCGCCCGGTCCGTCACCCGCTCGAGCCAGGCGTCGACCGGGACGCGCCGGAAATCGTGGGCGAACAGACCGAACCGGCGGCCACCGACGACGAAATCGCCGCCGGCGACGCGCGGCAGATCGGCCACGGCGAAGTAGTCGTCCCACCGGTCCGGCTCGGCCAGGGCGAGCACGTCGTAGGCAAGGCCCCGGGTGGTGAGGCATCGCTGGATCGTGAGAATCGGGACTGCGTTGAGCGTCGGCGAGGGGTCCTGGTACTCCTCCCGGTCCACGACGAACCGGGTCTGGGTGACGACCTCGCCCTCGCGCACCGGCGTACATCGCTGTGCGACCCGCCATCCCGCCGCGGCACCCGGGTCGCGGACCCGATCCGCCTCGGCGGCGCGGGTGAGATCCAGCAGCCCGATCACGCCGCGGACGGTCCCGTCCAGGTACCGGAGCACGAAGAAGCCGTCGGGTTGCCGTGCGAGCCACCACTGTGCGTGCCGGGCGGACTCCTCTCCCTCCGCGGTCCCGATCAGCTCGACGACCGCCGCGCGGTCGGCAGCGGTGGCGGGCTCGGGATAGTGCCGGCCCCAGCTCTCCCACTGCACGGGCGACAGCACGCCGGCGAGGTTGCGGAACACGAACTTGAGATCGAAGATCGCCTGCTGTTGCCGCCGGCCGGTCGTCGAGTCGAGCGCCCGATGGATGTGCCGCCACACGAGGCGGAAGACGTCGGCATAGCTGTCGGCGTCCCGCCACCACAGGTCGGCGTCGATGACGTCGCGGGCCAGGTCGTGAGGATGGAGCCCGTCGGCGCCGGTCTCGACGAAGGACAGGCTCCGAAGCCACCGGAACGCGTCGTGCGCACAGTCGTCGTCCGCGCCGAGCGCGTCCCGCAGGAGCGATTCCGTGGTCACGCGGGCGAGTGCGCACACCTCCAGTGCCCGCCGGTGGACCGTGCCGGGTTCCTCGTCGACGAACCGGCGCAGCAGAGTTCCCACCAGGTGGGGGGTCAGCGGATCGGCGTCGGCGCTGCCGCCGCGGAGCACCGCGTCGGCGAGCAGCGACAGCGCCAGGGGGTGGCCGTGGGTCACGCGGCAGAGACGCTCGTGCAGGTCGTCCCGGACCCCGGCGGCGCGCAGGTATTCGACGCTCTCCCGGGGAGCGAGGTTGCGCAGCGACACCACCCGCAGCAGCTCGCCCCAGGCGAGATCCGAGCGCCACTGCGGCGACGGTGGATCCCGCCCCGCGATCACGGTCACCGCGTCGTCCGGGAACCGCGGCAGCAGATTCCGGCGGATCCAGCCGTCGATCGGTGCGAGTGCCTCGTACGTGTCGATCACCGTCACGAGGCGTTGCCCGGACGCGGTGGCGATTCGGTCCGCGCCCACGTCGAGGTGCTTCTCCAACGCGGCGAGGACGGCGGCCGGATGGGGGACGAGGTCCCGCCCGTCGAGACGCACGAGAGCCGACCCGGCCCCCGCGGCGAGATCGGCGACCTCGTCGAGCAGGCTGGTCTTGCCGATCCCTCCGGGTCCGTACAGGTACAGCACCGAGAACGGGGACCGGGGTGCGTCGAGGGCGGCACGTACCAGCTCGAGTTCGGCCGCACGCCCGACGAACCGGCGGCGTCGGCGCGCGGCGAGCACGTCGCCGAGAGTTGCCGAGGGCGGGACGCGGTCCCTCATACCCCCGACCCTACGAGGTGAGGTCCGCCGACGGTACTGTCCGCCGCGGGTACTGTCAGCCGATCAGGACGGCGTAGCCGGGCTTGATCACGTCGTCGATGATCTCGAGCCGCTGATCGAACGGCAGGAACGCGGACTTCATCGCGTTGATCGTGAACCGCTCGAGGTCGGACCAGCCGTACCCGAACGTCTCGACCAGCCGCATCATCTCCTTGCTCATCGTCGTGTCGCTCATCAGCCGGTTGTCGGTGTTGACGGTGACGCGGAACCGCAGGCGTGCCAGCAGGTCGAACGGATGCTGTTCCAGGGTGTCGACGGCGCCGGTCTGCACGTTCGAACTCGGGCACAGTTCGAGCGGAATCCGCTTGTCGCGCACGTAGTTCGCCAGCAGACCGAGAGTGGCGGTGCCGTCCTCGGCGACGGTGATGTCGTCGACGATGCGCACACCGTGACCGAGGCGGTCGGTGCCGCAGAACGCGATGGCCTCGTGGATGGACGGCAGTCCGAATGCTTCCCCCGCGTGGATCGTGAAGTGCGCGCTGGCGGCGCGCATGTACTCGAAGGCATCGAGATGCCGGCTCGGTGGGTAGCCGGCCTCGGCACCGGCGATGTCGAACCCGACGACGCCGCGGTCGCGGAACCGCACCGCGAGTTCGGCGATCTCACGGGACCGGGCGGCGTGCCGCATCGCGGTGAGCAGCAGCCGCACCCGGATGGGCTGGGCACCGGAGGCCTCCACCGCGGACTCCCCCGATCGGAAGCCCTCGAGCACGTGCTCGACCACGGAGTCCAGGTCGAGTCCCCGCTCGAGATGCTGTTCGGGGGCGAAGCGGACCTCGGCGTAGACGACGCCGTCGGCGGCGAGGTCGAGCACGCATTCGCGGGCGACCCGCTCGAGGCCGTCCGGGGTCTGCATGACGGCCACCGTGTGCGCGAACGTTTCGAGGTAACGCTCGAGCGAGCCGCTGTCGGCCGAGTCCCGGAACCAGCGCGCCAGTTCGGGTTCCGTGCCGGCCGGCAGCCGGTAGCCGCAGGCCTCGGCCAGTTCGAGCACGGTTCCCGGCCGCAGACCGCCGTCCAGGTGGTCGTGCAGAAGTACTTTCGGCGCGGTCCGCAGCGCGGGTTCGGTCAGTGTCGTCGCCGGCTCCGTCATGCCCCGACGGTAGTCGGCTAGGCGGTGATCCGCTCGACGACGAGCGGTCGTGTCGCCGGCGCGGAATCGGCGATGTGCACGCCCTCGCCGAGGGTCGCCATCGCGGCGGGGAACTTCACCGGGGTGTCGGTGTGCAGGGTGGCGATCGTGTCCCCGGCGCGGACCCGGTCCCCCGGCTTCGCGTGCAGCTCGATCCCCGCCGCAGCCTGCACGGGTTCGCCCTGCCGTTCCCGGCCGGCGCCGAGTCGCCATGCGGCCACGCCCACCGCCATCGCGTCGAGTTCGGCCAGCACGCCGTCGCCGGGTGCGCGCAGTTCCTCGGTGTACCGGGCCGCGGGCAGCGGCGCGTCGGGGTCACCGCCCTGCGCGGCGATCATCGCGCGCCACCGGTCCATGGCGGTGCCGTCGCGCAGCCGGTCTGCGGGGTCGACGTCGTCGCGACCGACGGCGGCGAGCATCTCGCGGGCGAGGGCGAGGGTCAGCTCGACCACGTCCGACGGGCCGCCGCCGGCGAGCACCTCGACGGCCTCGCGCACCTCGAGGGCATTGCCGGCGGTGCGCCCGAGCGGGACGTCCATCCGGGTGAGGAGCGCGGTGGTGTGCAGCCCCTCGTCCTCGCCCAGCTCGACCATGGTGCGGGCGAGCTCGCGGGCGTCGCCCAGGTTCTTCATGAACGCCCCGGAGCCGACCTTGACGTCGAGGACGAGGGCGCCGGTGCCTTCGGCGATCTTCTTGCTCATGATCGAGCTGGCGATCAGGGGGATGGACTCGACCGTGCCTGTGACGTCGCGCAGGGCGTAGAGGCGGCGGTCGGCCGGGGCGAGATCGGCGCCGGCCGCGCAGACGACTGCACCCACCGCCGGGTCGGCGAGGATTTCGGCGATCTCGGCGGTGCTCAGTTCCGCCCGCCAGCCGGGAATCGCCTCGAGCTTGTCGAGGGTGCCGCCGGTGTGGCCGAGTCCGCGGCCGGAGAGCTGGGGTACTGCGACGCCGCAGGCAGCGACGAGCGGAGCCAGCGGAAGGGTGATCTTGTCGCCTACGCCGCCGGTGGAGTGCTTGTCGACGGTGGGCAGGCCCAGTCCGGTGAAGTCGAGACGCCGGCCCGAGTCGATCATGGCGGTGGTCCAGCGGGCGGTCTCGGCGCGCGTCATGCCCCGGAAGTAGACCGCCATCGCGAGGGCCGCCATCTGCTCGTCGGCGACGACACCACGGGTGAACGCCTCGATGATCCAGTCGATCTCGGCGCCGCCGAGTTCCTTGCCGTCCCGTTTGCGGGTGATGATCGACAGGGCGTCAGGCACGATCGGTCCCTCCCGCCTCGCGCACCGCGTCCAGGTCACCGGGCCCGAACGCGTCCGGCAGCAGTTCGGAGAGGGGCCGCGGACCGCGACGCGTGTCGACCTCGAGTTCGGGACCGCCGTGTTCGGCGAGGATCTGCCGGCAGCGCCCGCACGGGCTCAGGACGGCCCCACGCGCGTCGCAGACGGCGACGGCGCGCAACCGCCCGCCACCACCGGAGATCAAGTTACCGACCAGTACACATTCGGCACACAGGCCCACTCCGTGTGAGACATTTTCCACATTGCATCCGACGACGATCCGTCCGTCGTCCACGAGCGCCGCAGCCCCCACCGGGAAACGGGAGTAGGGTGCGTACGCGCGGCCCATCACCTCATGTGCTTTGGCGCGCAAGGTTTTCCAGTCTACGTCCGGCATGGTTGCCCATCCTGTCACGGTGGCCGATTCCACGGTCCACCGCCCCGCCCGGGCCAGATCACAGTTGGAAAGGCATACCTAACTTGTTATTTGGCGGCCGTACGAACCGCCACGCGAATTAGTTCCCGACTTTCGGATAGGACTAAAGTCGGTCGAAGTCGGTTCAGGTTCACGTCGAGCCCGTGCTGCGGAATCCCCCAGAGGCTGGAGAGGCTCGACGCGTCCACCATTGACGTTGGAGGCACAGCACTCGATGAGCAGCACGACTGAAGCCGCTCCCGCACCGGGGCGCACACGGTCGCTTTACCGGGGAGACCCGGGCATGTGGTCCTGGGTTCTGCACCGGATCACAGGCGTGGCGACATTCTTCTTCCTTTTCGTCCACGTCCTGGACACGGCACTCGTCCGGGTGAATCCCGAGACCTACGACAGTGTCATCGAGACCTACAAGAATCCCGTCGTCGGTCTCATGGAGCTCGGGTTGGTGGCGATGGTGCTCTACCACGCCCTCAACGGCCTGCGCGTGATGCTCGTGGACTTCTGGTCCAAGGGCCCGCAGTACCAGCGGGTGATGCTCTGGACGGTCCTGGCGATCTGGTTCGTGGTGATGATCCCGGCCGCCGGTCGCATCTTCTACAACATGTTTGCGGGGCACTGAGATGACTGAAGCCAAGACTCTCGGCACGGCGTACGACCGCCCGGCCAGCCTCGACAATCCGCGCTCCCCGCGCCGCGCCGCGAAGAACAACTTCGAGCTCTACGCCTGGTTGTTCATGCGCCTGTCCGGTCTCGCCCTGATCATCCTGGTGCTCGGCCACCTGTTCATCATGCTGATGCTGGACGAGGGCGTGCACCGCATCAACTTCGCATTCGTCGCCGGACGCTGGTCCAGCCCGTTCTGGCAGTTCTGGGACCTGTCGATGCTCTGGCTCGCGCAGCTCCACGGCGGCAACGGCCTGCGCACCGTCATCGCGGACTACTCCCGCAAGGACTCGACCCGATTCTGGCTCAACACGATCCTGGTCGTGTCGATGATCCTGATCATGGGCCTGGGCACCTATGTGATCTTCACCTTCGACCCCAACATCGTTGCGAGCTAGGGGAGCTACGACTTCATGCAGGAACATCGTTATGACGTGGTCATCGTCGGTGCCGGCGGCGCCGGCATGCGTGCGGCCATCGAGGCCGGTCCCCGCGCCCGCACCGCAGTTCTGACCAAGCTCTACCCGACCCGCAGCCACACCGGCGCCGCGCAGGGCGGCATGTGCGCCGCCCTCGCGAACGTCGAGGAGGACAACTGGGAGTGGCACACCTTCGACACCGTCAAGGGTGGCGACTACCTCGTCGACCAGGACGCTGCGGAGATCATGGCCAAGGAGGCCATCGACGCGGTGCTCGACCTCGAGAAGATGGGTCTGCCGTTCAACCGCACCCCCGAGGGCAAGATCGACCAGCGCCGGTTCGGTGGCCACACCCGTGACCACGGCAAGGCCCCGGTACGGCGCGCCTGCTACGCGGCCGACCGCACCGGTCACATGATCCTGCAGACGCTCTACCAGAACTGCGTCAAGCACGACGTGGAGTTCTTCAACGAGTTCTACGCCCTCGACATCTCGCTGACGCAGACCCCCGAGGGTCCCGTCGCCACCGGCGTCATCGCCTACGAGCTCGCCACCGGCGAGATCCACATCTTCCACGCGAAGTCGATCGTGTTCGCCACCGGCGGCTCGGGCCGGATGTACAAGACGACGTCCAACGCGCACACCCTCACCGGTGACGGCATGGGCATCATCTTCCGCAAGGGCCTGCCGCTCGAGGACATGGAGTTCCACCAGTTCCACCCGACGGGACTCGCGGGCCTGGGCATCCTGATCTCCGAGGCCGTGCGCGGCGAGGGCGGCATCCTCCGCAACGCCGACGGCGAGCGCTTCATGGAGCGCTACGCCCCCACCATCAAGGACCTCGCGCCCCGCGACATCGTCGCCCGCTCGATGGTGCTCGAGGTGCTCGAGGGCCGCGGCGCCGGCCCGAACAAGGACTACGTCTACATCGACGTGACGCACCTCGGTGAGGACGTCCTCGAGGAGAAGCTCCCGGACATCACCGAGTTCGCCCGCACCTACCTCGGCGTCGACCCCGTCACCGAGCTCGTGCCGGTGTACCCGACCTGCCACTACGTGATGGGCGGCATCCCCACCAAGATCAACGGTGAGGTGCTGCGCAACAACGAGGACGAGGTCCCGGGCCTGTACGCCGCGGGCGAGTGCGCCTGCGTCTCCGTCCACGGCGCCAACCGTCTCGGCACCAACTCGCTGCTCGACATCAACGTGTTCGGCCGTCGCGCCGGCATCGCCGCGGCCGAGTACGCCAACACCCACGACCACGTGGACCTGCCGGAGGACCCGGCCCGCAACGTCGTGGAGTGGCTCGAGCGGATCCTGGGCGCGGGCGGCAAGGAGCGCGTGGCGGACATCCGCAGCGAGCTGCAGCAGTCCATGGACAACAACGCCTCGGTGTTCCGCACCGAGGAGACGCTCACCAAGGCGCTCGAGGACATCCACGCGCTGAAGGAGCGGTACAAGAACATCACCGTCCAGGACAAGGGCAAGCGCTACAACAGCGACCTGCTCGAGGCCGTCGAGCTGGGCTTCCTGCTCGAGATGGCCGAGGTCACCGTCGCCGGTGCGCTCAACCGGAAGGAATCGCGCGGCGGTCACGCCCGCGAGGACTTCCCGAAGCGCGACGACGAGAAGTTCCTCAAGCACACCATGGCCTACAAGGAGGGGACGGAGCTGATCTCCCCCATCCGCCTGGACTACAAGCCGGTGGTGCAGACCCGCTACGAGCCGATGGAGCGGAAGTACTGATGACAACCCTCGAGAAGAACGAAGCCGACGTCTCGAACCTGCCACCCGTGCCCGAGGGCGCCACGATGGTCACCCTCAAGATCGCGCGGTTCAACCCCGAGGACGGCAAGGGTCAGCACTGGGACAGCTTCCAGGTTCCGGCGCTGCCGTCGGACCGCATGCTCAACCTGCTGCTCTACGTGAAGGGCTACCTCGACGGCACCCTCACGTTCCGCCGCAGCTGCGCGCACGGGGTGTGCGGCTCGGACGCCATGCGGATCAACGGCGTCAACCGCCTGGCCTGCAAGATCCTGATGAAGGACATGCTGCCCAAGGACGGCAAGCCGGTGACCATCACCGTCGAGCCGATCCGCGGCCTGCCGGTCGAGAAGGACCTCGTCGTCGACATGGAGCCCTTCTTCGACGCGTTCCGCGCCGTGAAGCCGTTCCTCATCGCCACGGGCAACGAGCCCACCCGCGAGCGGATCCAGTCGCAGGCCGACCGTGCCCGGTTCGACGACACCACCAAGTGCATCCTGTGCGCGTGCTGCACCACCTCGTGCCCGGTGTACTGGAACGACGGCAGCTACTTCGGTCCCGCCGCCATCGTCAACGCGCACCGGTTCATCTTCGACAGCCGTGACGAGGGCGCCGCCGAGCGTCTCGACATCCTCAACGACGTCGAGGGCGTGTGGCGCTGCCGCACCACCTTCAACTGCACCGACGCGTGCCCGCGCGGCATCCAGGTGACGAAGGCGATCCAGGAGGTCAAGCGCGCGCTGCTGTTCGCTCGCTGATCCCCGTACCCGACGAAGGCTCCGCACTCGATCCGAGTGCGGAGCCTTCGTCGTCGTGTCAGCCCGGGACGACCACCCCGCGGCCGCGGATGCTGCCCTCGCGTAGCCGCCGGTAGGCCGTGGGTCCCTCGTCGAGGGTGAACGTCTCGGTGTGGATGTCGAGCCGGCCGGCACGGGCCAGGTCCACGACGTCCATCAGCTCGGACCGCGTGCCCCAGTACGGCGTCACGACGGACGCGCCGAACGGGATCATGAAGAAGCCGACCTTGGCGTGGGCGCCGGCATGGATGCCGACCACCGAGATGTGCCCGTCGATCGCGACCACCTGCTGCGCCGTGTCGATCGTCGACTGGGCGCCGACGAAGTCGAACACCGCCGTCGCGCCCTCACCGCCGGTCAGCTCCCGGATCGCGTCCGCCGCCCCGGCGCCCGACTTCACCGCCGCGTCGGCGCCGACCTCGCGGGCGAGCGCGAGTCGGTCGTCGTCGAGATCGACGGCGATCACGCGGGCCGCGCTGACGGCGCGCAGGATCTGGATGCCGACGTGCCCGAGTCCGCCGACCCCGATGACGACCGCGGTCGAGCCGGGTCCCAGCAGGGGCAGGACCCGCGAGATCGCGTGGTACGGCGTCAGGCCCGCGTCGGTGAGCGGAACCGCCGCGACGGGGTCGAGGTCCCCGATCGGGACGAGGTGGCGCGCCGAGTCGACGATCATGTACTCGGCCATCGACCCGGGCGAGCCGAGACCGGGCGGGGTGATGCCCAGCTCGGCGGCGCGGGTGCAGTAGTTCTCCCGGCCGCGCGCGCACGCGTGGCACGCACCGCACCCCCACGGCCCGTACACGGCGACGGCGTCCCCCGTCTCGAATCCGGTGACGCCGGCGCCGAGTTCGGCGACGGTGCCGACGCCCTCGTGGCCGAGGGTGAGGGGAAGACCGTAGATGTACTGCTCTGCCGGCATGTCCATCACGAAGATGTCCGAGTGGCACAAGCCGGCCGCGGTGACCTTCAGCAGGATCTCACCCGGCCCGGGCGCCGGGGTGGGGACGTCGACGACGACCGGCTCGGAGCCGATCTCGGTGTACTGGAGGGCTTTCATGCGCCCGACTCTACGGCCGGGAAGGTGCGCCCGCCCGGCACTGGAGCGAATCTTCCGCTGCACGACGCCGGCCGTTCCGGCTCCGGACGTCAGGCGGTTCGGACGAGCATCTTGCCGACGTTGCGCCCGCGCATGAGGTCGAGGAAGGCATCGACCGAGTTGCCGATGCCGTCGACGATCGTCTCGTCGAACACCACGTCGCCGGCCGCGAGCCACGGCCCCATCTTCGCCGCGAACTCGGGGAAGACGTGGGTGTAGTGGCCGAGGGTGAAGCCCTGCAGGGTCAGGCCGCGGGTGATGATGTTGGCCATGTTGTCCGGGCCCGCCGTGCGTTCGGTGTTGTTGTACAAGGCGATCGCGCCGCACAGGGCGGCCCGGCCGCCGTCGCGCAGGACGTCGAGGGCCGCCTCGAGATGGTCGCCCCCGACATTGTCGAAGTACACGTCGATCCCGTCGGGCGCGGCCCGGCGCAGCTGACGCCGCACGGGCGCCGACTTGTAGTCGAACGCGTCGTCGTAGCCGTAGCGCTCGGTGAGCATCGCGACCTTGCTCTCGGAGCCGGCGGAGCCGAGCACCCGGCTCGCTCCCTCGAGCCGGGCGATCTGTCCGGCGGCGGTGCCCACCGCCCCGGCGGCCCCGGAGACGAAGACGGTGTCCCCCGGCTGCATGCGGGCGATGTGCATCAGACCGACGTAGGCGGTCAGTCCCGTCAGCCCGAGGATGCCGAGGTAGGCGGAGTTCGGGACCCCCGGCAGCTCGTCGACCACGCGGAAGGCGGCGGCGTCGCCCTGCGCGACGTCGCGCCAGCCCAGATCGTGCAGTACGACCGAGTCGACGGGGTGGGCCGGCGACGTCGACTCCACGACGCGGCCGACGGCGCCGCCGGTCATGGTCTCCCCCAGGGCGAACGGCGGGATGTAGGACTTCACGTCGTTCATCCGTCCCCGCATGTAGGGGTCCACCGAGACGAACTCGTTGACGACGCGGACCTGGTTCGGGCCGAGGTCGGGCAGGTCGGCCGTCACGGTGCGGAAGTCGTCGTGCGACGGCCAGCCGACGGGGCGCCGGACCAGCTGGATCTGGGTGCTAGAGGTCACCGGGTGTGAACCTTCCTCACGTATCGAGCCGCCGGGACAGTCCCGGCGGCTCCGGAGTATTGAACTGACCTTTCCAATATATACTGGACCGGTCATTGCACAACGGAGGATCGGAAGGACGCATGGGACGACCACCGGGGTTCGACGCCACCGATGTCGTGGAAAGAGCACGGGATTTGTTCTGGGACAAGGGTTTCGAAGCCACGTCCGTCCCCGAGCTCGAGCGGGCGACCGGCCTGAACAGGTCGAGTCTCTACAACGCCTTCAGCAGCAAGCGCGGGTTGTTCGACGCCGCCGTGCGGGACTACCTCGACCGCGTCGTGCGTCCCCGGCTGCGCGTCCTCACCGACGAACCCGTCGCCGCCGATGCGGCGGCACGCTACTTCCGGGCGCTGGCCCGCACCGTCGCGGCCCTGCCGGACGACTCGCCGCGCCGCGGCTGCCTGCTGCTCAACAGCGCCGCGGGCCTCGCCGCGCACGACGAGGCGCAACGCGCGGTCGTCGCCGCCTACCGCACCGAGCTGGCGACCGCGTTCGCCCACGCGCTGCGCGCCCTCGATCCCGCCGCCGACGGCGAGACGCTGGCCCACCGGGTGCGGGTGCTGGCGTCGCTGTCGCTGAGCACGCTGCTGCTCGCCCGCGTCGACCGGGACGAGGCGGTCGCTACCGCCGAAACCGCGCTCGCACAGCTCGACGAATGGCGCGCGAGCGCTCGCTGAGCAGGGCCCCGCCGACCGCACCGGCACCGACGAGCGCCAGACCGCCGCGCAGGCCGGGACCCTCGTGCACCTCCACCCGCGGCGTGATCCGAGCCAGCTCCGGGGGCGGCACGTGGGCCAGGACCAGATTCTCCTTGGACGACGCCGCCCACGCCGTGGCGAACAGCAGCATCCGGGCGGTCAGGTTCGCGAACACCAGCACGCCGAGGATCGGGCCGAACGCTACCCCGGCGGGACCGCTGGTGACCCGGGAGAGGTAGATCGAGCCGACCTGCTTGAACACCTCGAACGCCACGGCGGCGAGCAGGCCGGCCCGCATCGCGCTGCGGAAGGTGACGGGCTCCCGGGGCAGCCGGGCGATCACCCAGGTGAACAGCAACCACGTCGCGCACACGGCGAGGGCGATCGTCGTCACCGTCAGCGCCACCCCGATGCCGGGCACGTTCTCGAGCCGCAGCACCCCGACGAAGAGGTCCATGACGGGTCCGCTGCTCGCGGCCGACAGGGCCAGCGACGCCACGATGGCGAGTCCCAGGCCGAGGAGGGTCAGGGCGTCGTTGACCTTGGTGCGCACGAACCCGTCCTTGACATGCGGGTGGTCCCACATCGCCGTGAGCGCGTCCCGCAGGTTGGTGATCCAGCCGATCCCCGCGTACGCGGCGGTGAGCAGGCCCACGGTTCCCACGGCGCTGCGGGAGGCGATCGCGGAGTCCACCAGGCCCTGCACCGTCGCGCCGAGCTCGCCGGGGATGTTCTGGGCGATCGCGGTCTGCAGCTGCTCGAGGGTCTCGGGCCGGCCCGCGAGCACGAAACCGGCCACCGAGAACGACAGCATCAGGATGGGAATCAGGGACAGCACACTGAAGTACGTGATTCCCGCGGCGTAGTAGTCGCCCTTCTGCTCCTGGTACCGCAGGCCGGCCCGTACCAGGTGGTCGAGCGACGGATGCGCCGCTCGTTGCCGCTCGAGAAACCCCGGTTTCGACGGTTCGGTGGAATCGTCGGCCATCGGTGGGCAGCTCCTTCCGCGTTCCGCCGCCCCGGGCTGTGTGCGGGGCACGCCCCGGCTACTTGCGGGGCAGGAATCCCACCCTGTCATAGACCTGCCCGAGTGTCCGGGAAGCCACCTCGCGGGCCTGATCGGCACCGGTCGACAGGATGCGCAGCAGCTCCGCCTCGTCGGCGAGGTACTCGTCGACCTTCGCCTGCAGCGGCACGACGAACTCGGTGAGCACCTCCGCGGTGTCGGCCTTGAGATCGCCGTACCCCTTGCCCGCGTAGCCGGCGACGAGTTCGTCGACCGGCCGGCCGGACAGCGCGGCCTGGATGGTGAGCAGGTTGCTCACGCCGGGCTTGTTCTCGGGGTCGAAGCGGATCTCGCGCTCGTTGTCCGTCACCGCCGACTTGATCTTCTTGGCCGACACCTTCGGATCGTCGAGCAGGTTGATCAGGCCGGCCGGGGTGGCCGCGGACTTGCTCATCTTCGCCGTGGGGTTCTGCAGGTCGTAGATCTTGGCGGTGCCCTTGATGATCTGCGGCTCGGGAACAACGAACGTCTTGCCGAACCGGGTGTTGAACCGCTGCGCGAGGTCACGGGTCAGCTCGAGGTGCTGACGCTGGTCCTCTCCCACCGGCACGCGCTGCGGCCGGTACAGCAGGATGTCTGCCGCCATGAGCACGGGGTAGGTGAACAGACCGACGCTGGCGTGCTCGGTGCCCTCCTTGGCGGACTTGTCCTTGAACTGCGTCATCCGGCCCGCCTCACCGAAGCCGGTGATGCAGCTCAGCACCCACGCCAGCTCGGCGTGCTCGGGTACCTGGCTCTGGACGAACAGCACCGACCGGTCCGGATCGATGCCGACGGCGAGCAGCTGAGCGGCCGCGCGCAGAGTGCGCCGTCGCAGCCCCTTCGGATCCTGCGGCACGGTGATCGCGTGCAGATCGGGGATGAAGTAGTAGGCGTCGAACTCGTCCTGCAACGGAACCCACTGCTGCAGCGCGCCGAGGAAGTTCCCGAGATGGAACGAATCGGAGGTCGGCTGGATACCCGACAGCACCCGCGGCCGGGCGGTCGGCGTGGTGGTGTTCTGTTCTGCAGTGCTCGCCATGGTTGTCGATACTTTCACGTGCGTGGAGAGCCGCTCCCGGGAGGTCGGCTCCGATCGCGGGGTCCGCCCGGGTCAGCGGAACTGCACGGTGACCGGGGCATGGTCCGACCAGCGCTCGGCATAGGTGGCGGCCCGCTCGACGCGGGCCTCCTTCGCCCGGGCGGCCAGCCCGGCCGTCGCGAGGTGGTAGTCGATCCGCCAGCCGGCGTCGGTGTCGAACGCCTTGCCGCGGTAGGACCACCACGAATACGGGCCGTCGACGTCCGGGTGCAGGGCGCGCACCACGTCGACCCAGCGGCCGTCGGCGAGGAGGGCATCGAGCCAGGCGCGCTCGCCGGGCAGGAACCCGGACTTCTTCACGTTGCCCTTCCAGTTCTTGATGTCACGCTCGGTGTGGGCGATGTTCCAGTCCCCGCACACCACCATGTGCCGGGCCGCGGCCTCGGCCTCGGCGGCGCGGTGGTTCAGGTGCGCCGCGAACGACGCCATGAACCGCTCCTTCTCCTCCTGCTTCGGAGTGCCGGCCTCCCCGGTGGGCAGGTACAGACTGCCGACGGTCAGATCGCCGAAGTCCGCCTCGACGTACCGTCCGGAGGCGGCGAACTCGTCCTCGTCGAACCCGACGCGCGAGGAGTCGGCGGGGCGCCGGGACAGGATCGCCACCCCGGCACGGCCCTTGGCCTCCGATTCGGCCGACACGACGTACCACCCGGCATCGAGGGCCGGCGCGATCGCCGCGTGGAACTGCTGCTCGGTGGCGCGCACCTCCTGCAGGCACACGATGTCGGCGGGCTCGGTGGCCAGCCAGGCGAGCAGGCCCTTGCCGGCGGCGGCACGGACACCGTTGACGTTGACGGTGGAGACGACATGAGGCACGCCGGTCACCGTAGCGGACGGTCCCGACCCGGAACGACGACGGGACGCCCCCGGCAGGGGCGTCCCGTCGTGTGCGGTCCGTGCGTCAGGCGCGGGCCTTCTGGAGGTTCTCGTCGAGCGCGGCGAGGAACTCCTCGGTGGTCAGCCATGCCTGCTCGGGCCCGATGAGCAGGGCGAGGTCCTTGGTCATCTGGCCGGCCTCGACGGTCTTGATGACGACGTCCTCGAGCTGCTGGGCGAACTCGATCACCTCGGGGGTGTTGTCGAGCTTGCCGCGGTGCTCGAGACCACGGGTCCAGGCGAAGATCGACGCGATCGGGTTCGTCGACGTCGGCTTGCCGGCCTGGTGCTGCCGGAAGTGCCGGGTGACGGTTCCGTGCGCGGCCTCGGCCTCGACGGTCCTGCCGTCCGGGGTCATGAGCACGGAGGTCATCAGGCCCAGCGAACCGTAGCCCTGCGCGACGGTGTCCGACTGGACGTCGCCGTCGTAGTTCTTGCAGGCCCAGACGTAGCCGCCCTCCCACTTGAGCGAGGAAGCGACCATGTCGTCGATGAGACGGTGCTCGTAGGTGAGTCCGGCGGCGTCGAACTCCGCCTTGAACTCCTCCTCGTAGATCCGCTGGAACTCGTCCTTGAACATGCCGTCGTAGGCCTTGAGGATCGTGTTCTTGGTCGAGAGGTAGACCGGGTAGTTCTGCTGCAGGCCGTAGGACAGCGAGGCCCGCGCAAAGTCCTGGATGGACTTCTTGTAGTTGTACATCCCCATGACGACGCCGCCGTCCTCGGGAATCCGGCACACCTCGTGCTGGATCGGCTCGGAGCCGTCCTCCGGCGTGAAGGTGATGGTGACGGTGCCCGGGCGGTCGACCTTGAAGTCGGTGGCGCGGTACTGGTCGCCGAAGGCGTGACGGCCGACGATGACCGGCTTGGTCCAGCCCGGTACCAGGCGCGGCACGTTCGAGATGATGATCGGGGCACGGAAGATGGTGCCGCCCAGGATGTTACGGATCGTGCCGTTGGGCGAGCGCCACATCTTCTTCAGGCCGAACTCCTCGACCCGGGCCTCGTCGGGAGTGATGGTCGCGCACTTGACGCCGACGCCGTGCTTCTTGATGGCGTTGGCCGCATCGACGGTGACCTGGTCGTCGGTCGCATCGCGGTGCTCGATGCCGAGGTCGTAGTACTCGAGATTCACATCCAGGTAGGGATGGATCAGCTTGTCTTTGATGAACTGCCAGATGATGCGGGTCATCTCGTCGCCGTCGAGTTCGACGACCGTTCCTTCAACCTTGATCTTGGACATGTGCGCTTCGCGTCCTCCTAGGAAGTGTCCCTGGTCCCAAGTCGATCCCACTTTGTGGGTGCGATCGTGGTCGGCTCAATGAACCATTTATGGCGTGCTCACACGTGCGGAACACGGTCCAAACAAGACGAGCGTACTGCTATCGCCCCGGTCCGCCAAGCGCACCCCCGGCTACCCGCGGGTAACTTTCACCTGCTCAGGCGCCCTCTCCCGGCAGGCACGGGTCGCCTACCGAAGCGTCCGTCCGAGCCGCTAGACTCGCGCCAGGTCATGAGTACCAGCGTGAAGCCCCGGCTTGCTGGTCGGCAACCCTCCGGCCAGGGTGGGGTGCTCCGGGTGATGACCCGGTCGTCCGGCGACACGCCGCACGACAAGCCGGTCCGATGGAGGTATTCGTCATGAGGGTTGTGATCATGAGCTGTCGTCACTAGCCGCCCCGACCTCCCGACCACGGCCAGTAAGGACATCATGACCGACAGCGAGAACACCCGGCGCGAAGACGGCTGGAGCTTCGAGACCAAGCAGATCCACGCAGGACAGCCCGCCGGCGGCGACACCCGCGCCCGCGCCCTGCCGATCTACCAGACCACCAGCTACACCTTCGACAACACCGACCACGCCGCCGCCCTGTTCGGCCTGACCGAACCCGGCAACATCTACACCCGCATCATGAACCCCACCCAGGACGCGGTCGAACAACGCATCGCCGCCCTCGAAGGCGGCGTCGCCGCCCTGCTCCTCGCCTCCGGCCAGGCCGCCGAGACCTACGCCATCCTCAACCTCGCCGCCGCCGGCGACCACCTCGTCGCCAGCCCCTACCTCTACGGCGGCACCTACAACCTGCTGCACTACACCCTGCCCCGCCTCGGCATCGAGGTCACCTTCGTCGACGACCCCGACGACCTCGACCAGTGGCGCGCCGCCGTCCGCCCCACCACCCGCGCCTTCTACGGCGAAACCATCGCCAACCCCAAAAACCACCTCCTCGACATCCCCGGCGTCGCCGCCGTCGCCCACGAGCACGCCCTGCCGCTGATCGTCGACAACACCGTCGCCACCCCCTACCTGATCCGCCCCCTCGAA
>NZ_BCXE01000032.1 GCF_001894945.1 Rhodococcus ruber NBRC 15591 | reverse complement strand
AGCGACCAGAACAGGTTGCGCCAGCCGATGACCTCGCCGACGCGGGTCTGCACGCCGCGGAACCCGCCGGCGCCGGTCGCGTCGAGGGCCTTCATCAGCAGGCCGGCGATGAAGTCGAGCTTGACCGCCAGACGGGTGCAGCCCTGCAGGGTGAAGCGCTGGAGGAAGCCGGAGCCGCCGAGGAAGTTGTTGATCTTCTCCACGTCGCCGTACATGAACACGTTCTCCCACGGCACCAGCACCTTGTCGAAGATGAAGATGGCGTCGTTCTCGTCCATGCGCGACGAGAGCGGGTAGTCGAACGGCGAGCCGACGACATTGGCGTTCTGGCTGTAGGAGGCCCGCGAGATGAGCTTGATGCCGGGAGCGTCCATCGGCACCGTGCAGATCAGGGCGAATTCCTTCTTCTTGATCGGCAGGCCGTAGTGGGCGATGAAGTTGTAGTTGGTGATCGCCGAGCCGGTGGCGACGACCTTGGCGCCGGAGACGATCAGGCCGGCGTCGGTCTCCTTCTCGACCTTCATGAACACGTCGCCCACCTCGTCCGGGGGCAGCGACCGGTCCACCGGCGGATTGATGATGGCGTGGTTCCAGTACAGGACCTTCTCCTGCGATTCGCGGTACCAGCGCTTGGCGTTGTCCTGGAACGGCGAGTAGAACTCGTCGTTGGCGCCGAGCGTGCCGAGGAAGGAGGCCTTGTAGTCGGGGGACCGGCCCATCCAGCCGTACGTCATCCGCGCCCAGGTGGCGATGGCGTCGCGGTCGGCTCGCAGGTCGTCCGCGGACTTCGGGGTGCGGAAGAACGGCATCGTCACCCCGCCGTTGCCGGTGTCGGTGGGGGTGGTGAGGGTGCCGACGTGCTCGCCGGTGTGCAGCGCGTCGTACAGCCGGGCGGTCATGCGAATGGAGTTGCGGAACGCGGGGTGGTTGGTGAAGTCCTTCACGCGCTCGCCGTGCAGGTAGATCTCGCGGCCGTCGTCGATCGACGCAATGTACTCGTCGCCGGTCATGGGCCGGGCGGCGAAGTTCTGCTGCTGATTGGCCGGGTGGTCCGCGGCGACGTTCACCTTCGACCGGTCGACGGTGCCGGTGGCGGGGGCTGCTTCGGTGGTGGTCATGCTCTTCCCTTCGAGAGAGGCGGGCGTGGGATCAGGAGGCAGCGCGGGCGAGCTGCGCGGGCAGTGGGGTGAATGTGGCTGTGGCGTCGAACCATCCGCTGTGCGGATCGTCGAGGCACCCGTTCCATGCGGTCGAGCCGGATCGGTCCCCGAGGTCGTGGAAGGTGCTGCGGAAGAACAGGAGCGGGTCCTTCTCGGCGTCGACGGAGGCGTCGACGATCTCGCCGACGAAGATGACGTGGTCGCCGCCGTCGTACTCGGCCCACGGCCGGCAGATCAGGGTGGCGGCGTTACCGGGGAAGGCGGGTGCGATCCCGGTGTCGTCCCAGTCCGGTGCGACGGCCTGCGGCCTGCCGGCGAAATGCAGTGCGGTGGAGAGTTGGTCGGCCGCGAGGATGTTCACGGCGAACGGCGCGTCGGTGAGGTAGCCGCACGCCTTCGACGTCCGCGTCAGCGTCACCTGGCACAGCCTCGGCTCCAGCGAGACGGCCGTGAAGGCGGTGACCGTGGCCCCGTGCGGGGTGCCCTCGGCGCCGGCGCACGTGACCACCGTGACCCCACTGGCGAACTGGCCGAAGATGTTGCGAAGTGCTCGCTGGTCCATGGGGAGACCGCCTTCCTGCACGATGTGCGATTGCGGGTCGATCCGGAACGAGAACCAACGTATGACCCGGATCACACTCCGTCGATCCGCGTTGCGAAGGGGCGATCCGCATTGCGAAGCGGGCTCGGACCAGGCCGGATCGACCGGGCGACACGTGACCGTCGTCACAGTACGGTGCTAGCGTGGGGAGTTGCCCACACACCGGCACAGCACCAGTTGGGAGGGTTGGAAGGGCGAATGCGAGCACCGGAGAGCCGCGGCTTCACGGACTGGGACGAAGTGCACGACGTGGTGTCCCAGGCGTACTTCCCGCACCAGCTGACGCTTCTCGGCCGTGGGCCCGCAGCCCGCACGTCGCTGGAATCGACCCAGCTCGGCGCCTCGCGGCTGGCGCGGATCGGATTCGGGGTGGACGTGTCGATCCGTTCCGAGCACCCCGGCGCGTACGGCATCAACATTCCCCTGACCGGGCACCTCGTCACCGCCGTCGGCCGCGACGAGGTCGTGTCGGATCCCGGGCTGGCGACGGTCTGCCCGCCCGACACCCCGACCGTCATCACCCGGTGGAGCAGTTCGTGCGAGATCATCGGGTTCAAGGTCGACCGCGACTACGTGCAGCGCGAGATGGACCGCCTGCTCCCCCGCCCCGGCAGGCGGCTGCCCGCGCAGTTGGATCTGCGGTCCGGCGCGGGGGCCGACTGGTTGCGTCTCGTGCGTGCGATCGCGGACGAGTCGCTGCGGGACAACGTCCTGCTCCGCAGCGACCAGGTGGCCGAGCAGCTGTGCCGCGCCGTCACGACAGCCCTCGTGCTCGCCGCCGCACCGGACGACGGCGACTGCCCGGCCGGAGCACGGCCGCGGACCGTCAAGCGGGTGATGGACGCGATCCAGCAGGATCCGGCGCGTCAGTGGACCGCCGCAGACATGGCCGAACTCGTCGGCGTCAGTGTCCGCCGCATTCAGCAGGGGTTCCGCGAGTGCGTCGGCATGACCCCGATGGAATACCTCGCCGACGTCCGGCTCGAGCGTGTCCATGCAGATCTGTCCGTGAGCGATTGCACCGCAACTGTTTCCGATGTCGCGCTCCGCTGGGGCATCATGCACACCGGACGGTTCGCGGCCGCGTACCGGCGCAAGTACGGCGTGAGCCCGTCCGAGACGCTGCGCGGCGTGACCGCCTGATCCCAGGCGGCTCCGCCGCCGGTGTGCCTTTTGGGCGGTCAGGGCAGCCCAAAAGGCACACCGGCGGCGTCAGCCGCGTCAGGCCAACGCACGCAGGCGCGGCGCCAGATCACGCTCGAACAACTCCAGGAACCGCCGCTGATCGTGCCCCGGCGCATGGAACACCAGATGATTGAGCCCGGCCTTCACGTACGCGGCGACCTGCTCGACCGCCTCGTCCGGATCCGACGCCACGATCCACCGCTTGGCCACCTGCTCGATCGGCAACGCATCCGCCGCCGCCTCCATCTCGATCGGATCGTCGATCGAATGCTTCTGCTCCGGCGTGAGCGAGAGCGGCGCCCAGAACCGGCAGTTCTCCAACGCCTTCTCCGGATCGGTGTCGTAGGAAATCTTGATCTCGATCATCTTGTCGATCCGGCGTGCGTCGCGTTCGGCCTTCTCGGCGCCCTCCGCCACCGCCGGCAACAGCTTCTCGGTGTAGAGCTCCATGCCCTTGCCCGAGGTGCAGATGAACCCGTCCCCCGCCCGGCCCGCATACCGCGCCACCACCGGACCGCCCGCCGCGATGTACACCGGGATCCCACCTTCGGGCACGTCGTAGATCGACGCCCCCTTCGCGGCGTAGAACTCGCCGTCGAAGTCGACCCGCTCCCCCGTCCACAACGCCCGCATCAGCCGCACCGATTCGCGCAACCGCGCGAAGCGTTCCTTGAACTCCGGCCACTGGCCTTCGTAGCCGGTGGCGATCTCGTTGAGCGCCTCCCCCGTCCCCACCCCGAGCATGACCCGCCCCGGATACAGGCACCCCATCGTCGCGAACGCCTGCGCGATCACCGCCGGGTTGTACCGGAACGTCGGGGTCAGCACCGAGGTGCCCAGCTGCAACCGCGAGGTGCGCTCCCCGACCGCGGTCATCCACGCCAACGAGAACGGCGCATGCCCCCCGTTGTGCCGCCACGGCTGGAAATGATCCGACACCGTCGCCGAATCCATCCCCCGCTCCTCCGCGAGCACCGCCAGCTCCACCAGCTCCCGCGGCCCGAACTGCTCCGCCGACGCCTTGTACCCCAACTTCAGACCCTGCGACACCACGAACTCCTACCCGTCTACGTTTCTCAGCCGGGTTCGAGTATGCCCAGCCGACTGTGACGGGCGCGACGTCACGTCTCGAATTCGGCCGGATGCAGATGCGGTTGCCAGTCGTAGACGACGCTGGTGCGCAGGAGGATGTCCTGCAGAGACCGCCGGCGCCGGTCCACCGCCACCCACAGCAACCCGAAGCCGAACATCACGCACAGCCAGGCCCGCGCCGCGGAACGAATCCACCCGACGAGGTCGCCGTTGCGGCTGACCACCCGTAACCCCATCACCACCGCGCCGAGTGTTCGTCCCGTCGTCGCCCAGCACGCCGTCAGGTACACCACCGCGACACCGACGAACACGGCGACGGACAGCAGGATCTGTGCGTCCGGGAGGGTGAACTCCTGCGGCGAGAACAGCAGTCGCGCGAACAGCACGGCCAGGTAGATCCCGCCCATCACCGTGAGCACCACGCCGAGGTCGACGGCAGCCGCGATACCCCGCGTGACGATCCCCGCCGGCCCGTGCGGCTGCCCGCCGCCGGTCACGCGGGTGCTTCCGGGGTTTCCGGCACGCGTCCGAAGAACCGCCCGACGAACCCGGACACCGCGTCGTCGGCGTGCATCCCTTGGCTGCGGACGCCGCGGACCGCCTCGGTGGACATGGACCCCGTCGACTCGCGGATGATGCTCGGCAGGTCGACCCCTTCGATCACCGCGTTCGCGAGGCCGACGAGGTCGACCCGCCCGATGATCGCGTCCACGTCGATCTTCGCCGCGAGCGCGTCCAGGTCGACGCGGTCGATGATCGCCTCGACATCGATCTTCGCCGCGAGCGCGTCGAGGTCCACGCGGTCGACGATCGCCGCCACGTCCACTCGCGCGGCGACCGCGTCGATGTCGACGCGGGCCAGGATCGGTGCGATCGCGATGCGTGCCGCGACGGCGTCGATGTCCACCCGGTCGAGGATCCGCTCGATGTCGATCCCCTCCGCGAGGACGTCGAGGTCCACGTGGTCCCGCACGACGGCGGTGATGTCCACGACGTCCAGGGCCGCGTCCACCACCCTGCGCACCACGGTGTGCAGCACCCGGTCCGCGATCTCGTCCCCGGCGCGCAGGGTCTCGGCGCCGCGCGACTCGAGGGCGACGAGCGCCGGGTCCACACCCGGTAGCCGGCGCGCTGCGTCGACGCCGAACAGAAGCATGCGACGAATCCCGTCGCCCACGGTGGCCGCGGCCCCCACCGCCACGCGCACCGGGTCCGGGGCGGTCCTGCCGTTCATACCGATATCAAAGCCCTCCGGCGCCCGAAATGCACGTAGTTCCCGATCGGCGGGGGATCTCCGACCGGAACGTTCACGCGGATCGGTTCAGGACCCGAGCGGCCGGACGCGACGCCGGGGCGAATTCGACGGTGACGGACCGGGCTCCGGAGTACGCGAGGAGTGCCTGCACCGCCTCGGTGTACGGGCCCCGAGGGTCCGGGATCCGCCGGACATCCGGTACGGGAACGACGGGTGCCTCCGAAACGGGCAACAGGATCTCCGCGTCGAGCCGGCTGCGGCTCCCCTCGATCAGTAACCCTTCGGTGACCACCCGGCGCACCGGCACATCGTGCCGCCCCCGGACGTCGCCCACCACCAGTGCCACGTACTCGTCGTCGTCGACGACGACGGTGATCAGACGCCCTCGCCGGGTTCCGACCGTCAGCGGGACGTCCGAGACGAGCTCGGCGCCGGCCGGCGACCCGGACGATTCGGGGACCGGACATCTGTTGGTGTGCAGGATCATTCGTCGCCGGTTCCAGCTGAAGAACGGCTCGTCCATGACGTCCACGACTCTCGTTCCTCCTTCGCGCTGACGAGATGTGCTGTCTCCATCTTCGGCAGGAGGGGCGGTCGTGAACTGTCCCACATCCGGACACGGGTTCGCACCGTGCGAGCACCGGCGGCAGATTCGACGACCGGCGGGGGCCTACTCGCCGGTGAAACCGAACAGGGTCAGTTTCCGGTACAGCGACGACCGGGAGATTCCCAGGGCGCGCGCGGCGTGCACCCGGTTGCCACCGGTTTCCCGCAGGACCTTGGCGATGAGGTCCCGTTCGGCGGACTCGACCGCGTTGAGCTGCCGGCGCGGACCGTGCCGGCACCACTCGGGTAGATCCTCGACCGTGATGGCACCGGCAGGCCGGTGCGCGACGGCGCAGCGCAGCGCCGCCTCGACCTCGTGGATGTTGCGCGGCCACGGATAGCGTGCCAGCACCCGCATGGCGTCGGGAGCGACGGTGCGGCTCTGCGATCCGGTGATCTTGCGGAGGACCTGGGCCACGACTCCTGCGATGTCGTCCGTGCGGTGTCGCAGGGCGGGAACGTGCACCGTCCGGTCGAGCGCCGCGAGCATCGGGGCGAGGGTCTCGGAGGGCGGCTCCTCGGACTCCTCCATGGTGGCCACGACGAAGACGTGCTCGGCGACGGGTTCCGCCAGGGTCTCGGCCAGGGTGGTCGTGAGCGGGCCGGGCATCGCCTGGATGTTGCGCAGCACGTACAGGGTGGGGTTGGCGGAGGGCACCGTGAGCCCGGACAGATCGGTCTCGCTGCCGTCCACGAGGATGCTCCGGCCCCCGGCGTACAGGGAGTGGAAGATCTCGGACGCGAGAGAGGCCTTCCCCGTGCCCGGCTCGCCGGTGAGGAGCAGCTTCGCCCCGGCGGACAGGGCCTCCTCGATCTCGTTGCAGGCGCGCATCCACAGCGCGGAGGAACCGCTCGAGCGGAGACGATCCGTGCCGGCCGCGGCCAGACCGACCCGCCCGGAGTGCATGCGGTGCTCGCGAACGCGGTTCGGCACGGACGGCAGCGGTGCCGCGGACGCGCCCGCTTCGGAGACCTCGACGAGGTATCCGGCGGTGTCCTCGCCCGCCAGGATCCGGGTCGCCCGGACCCGGACGGACAGGCCGGTGCTCAGTTCGAGCAGTTCGTCGATTCGCGCGCGGTGCCCGATGACGTAGTCGACGTGTTCACCGACCCGGCGTTGGTCCTCCGGCGCGAGGAGGGTGTGGGCGAGCGGATTCGCGAGCGACATCGCGCTCCCGATCGCCATGAGGGCCGCCCCGCCGCGGGCGTCGGCGCGCACGAACGCGTCGAACAGCGCGTGCTGACGGGCGCTGCGGTCGCGGAACAGATTCTGTTCGATCTCCGCTGCCGCGGTCCGCACCACGGTCGTGAGCAGCGGCGACGAATGCTCGGTGAGGCAGCTGATGTCGATGACGCCGGCGACGCGTCCGCTGAACGGGTCCCGGATCGGTGCCCCGGAGCAGGCGAACGGCTGGAACCGTTCGTGGAAGTGCTCGGCGCCCTCGATCTGCACGGCCCGCCCGGATTCGAGCACCGTGCCGACGCCGTTCGTGCCGATCTGACCCTCGTTGTAGTCGAAGCCCGGTGCGAGCGAGACGTGGTCGAGCAGCCGTCCGATGGCCCGGGCACCGTCGAGGCGCATCAGCACCTGCGCCTTGGCGTCGGTCAGGGCGATGCTCACCGGGACGTCGACGGTCTCCTCCGCGAGCCGGTCCAGGACCGGCAGCGAGCACTGGACCAGGCGGGAGGCCCGGTCGACCTCACCCGCGAACCGGACCTCCCCACCGGACGGGCGGACGCCCGCCGCGGCGGAGCGTCGCCACGACGCGGACACGACGGACGAGACCAGCGAATCGTCCGGTTCGCCGGAGTCGAGGAATCCGGCCCGGGCCACCGCCACCCGCAGCCGTCGGTCCGCGCTCTTCACCGGCCGCCCCGCCCCGGTGTGGTCGTGATGCATGTCACGTCTCCAGGGTAGCGCCCGTCCTCCGGCCGGTGCCGCTCCCCGCGGCACCGGCGTGCAGGTCGTCCACGATCAGGCACCGGGGCCGTCGAGTGCGGCCAGCCGGGCGAGCACCGTCTCCGGGACCGCGTCCGCCGGCAGGTGCGCGAGCCGGAACACGCCGTGCGCGTCCGGGACGGCAGCCTCGTCGGCGAGCCAGTACTCGGAGCCGAGGACGTCACCCTCGTGCTCGCCGATCGAGACGGTGTCCTCGCCGCGCAGTCCGATCTCCCACCGGTAGTGCGCGGCCACGTTGGTCACGGGCACGTACGACTGCGGATCGGCCGGCGGCAACGCGGCGGCAGCGCCCGGCGCGATCCGCTCGTCGAGCAGGACCGCCGCGACCGGCACCTCGGCGAAGCCGCGCAGCCAGTCCGCGACGTACATGGCCGCGGCCTCGACACGGTCCGCGTCCAGGTCCGCGACGTCTCCGGGATGGGTCGCCGCCAGCCAGGCCCGCGGTGAGGGGATCTGCAGCAGCAGCGGCAACCGGGTGGTGCCGGCCACCGTGGCGGCGAGCGTCGTCACGGCGCGGGTGGTCGCGGCGTCCGCGAGCAGCGCCCGCAACGCGTACCCGGTCCGGGACCGGGCGGCCATCGCCTCGCCCAGCCGCGGGTCGTCCGCCGCGAGGCGGTAGAACTCGCCGAGATCGAGCAGTGTGACGTCCGGCCGCAGCAGCCCGTGCGCCTGGTTGAGGAAGTTCGACAGCGCGGTGGGATCGGTCCACGGCACGGGGTTGCCGCGGAGCAGGACCCGGCGGCTGTAGTCGAGATGGTCGACGACGAGGGGGACCCGGCGCCCGGAGACCGGCGCGTCGAGAATGGCGGGAAACGAGATGGTCATGATCGTGACTCCAGGGAATGGGTGCCCGCACGGTGAGGGGAGCACACGTGCGGGCACCCGGTTCGGGGTGGATCCGGTGGCCGGAGCGGGCCGGACCGGCTTCAGGACTTGCGGTGGACGATCTCGCCGTGCTTCGACTCGAGTTCCTTCACCCGGGCCGCGAGTTCGGCGATCTTCAGCTCCCGGCGGTCGGGCATCATGATGATCGGCATCCGGTCGATCGTCGTGGTGACCCGCTCGGCCCCGTGGACGGTGAAGTGCGTGGCCGTCAGTTCCTCGGTGTCGCCCCAGGACCCGTAGTACAGCAGGTCCTGCGGCGGCTCCGGCGTCACGAACTTCTCGACGAACTCCCCGTAGGGCACACCGCGCGAGAGCCGGTCGCGCCGCATCGAGGCACGCAGCGCCTCCGTGGCGTCGACGTCCACGACGAAGGTGTCCGGCGCGTACACGACGCCGTAGATGTCGTGCGCCACCTTCGCGGAGATCCGGTCGATCTCGAGATCGGCAACCACGTCCTCCGGGGCGCGTTCGAGCGGATCTCCGTAGCCTCCGCCCGTGCCCTGCGAAATCATGTACAGCTCACCGTCCTTGGCGACGTCGAACTGCAGACCCATGTGGCTGGTGCTGTACTCGGCGCCCTCGAAGGGCTGTTCGTTCATCACCTTCTCGATGGACAGGTCGAACCGTTCCGGGTTGCGGCGCAGTTCGTCGTAGACGTTGACGCCCTTGACCGTCGCGAGGGGGTAGGTGTTGCAGCCGTACCCGCCGAACTGCCCGCTGACGGAGGAGAACTTCGCGCCGGAGGTCACCGTCATGAAGCCCCACAGCGGGGTGCCCTCGGCCGCGACGATCATCTCGTAGCCCATGCCGCCGCGGTACTTGCCGAATCCCTGGTTGTCGCGGACGATCCGCTTGCTCACCAGCTGCATGAAGGGCACCTCCTCCTCCATGACCTCCTGCTCGGCCGTGTCGGCCATCGCGCAGAAGAGCGGGGAGACCGCGTCCTCGCCGTCGCGGAAGGCCTTGGCGCCGCCGCCCATTCCGTTCAGGTCGGCGCACAGGTTGCCGACCTGGTCGCCGTGCTGGGTGACCCCACCCCACAGGAAGGTGTTGATCTGGTTGAACCAGGGCGCGATGACGTTGGAGAACTTCTCCGGGTTGGAGAACTGCAACTTGGCCCAGGGGTTCTGGAGCGCCGAGAAGCCGCGGAAGGAGGCCTGCAGCGACTGGCCCATGGGGGCGTCGTAGCCGGCGTCGGACCACGTGTGCTCGTCGGAGATGATCTCGATGGGGCTCATCGCGGAGGTGCAGCGCGGCAGGTCCGGCCACCAGAACGCGAGGATGGCCTGCATCATCATCGACTTGACCGAGCACAGCGGCGAGTTGATGGCCCGGTTCAGGATCTCCGGTCCGCTGCCGCGCAGGTCGATGGTCATCTTGTCGCCCTTCACCGTGATGGAGCAGGCGAGCTTGATGAGGATGTTCTCCTTGAGGGTGGAGTCCATGAACTGGTTGAACCGGACCGTGCCGTCGGGCAGTTCCCGGATGCGCCGGCGCACCTCGGCTTCGACGTCCTCGACGGTGATCCGCAGCGCCGCGACGAACGTCTCCACGCCGACCTCGTCGATGATCTTGTCGACGCGTTCCTGGATGCGCTGGACCGCACCGATCTTCACCTTCAGGTCCGCGAGCTGGAGCTTCGGGTCGCGAACCGAGTGCTGCAGGAAGGTGAGCAGGTCGCGGCGCAACTCGCCGCGCTCGACGATCTTGAACGGGCTCATCCGCAGCCCGTCGTCGAACGGGGTCTCCGAACCGGAGGGCATGCCGCCCGGTTCGCAGGCGCCGTTCTCGCCCTCGTGGATCGTGGCGGCCACCCAGGCGATGATGCGGTCGTCCCGGATGATCGGCATGATCATCGACTGGTCGGTGTTGTGGACGTTGCCGAAGCGGGCGTCGTTGTGGATGAACCCGTCGCCGGGGTGGATTCCGACGGTCGGCTCGTCCTTCCAGTACTTCATGATGTACCGGATCGGGTGGTGCAGGATCGCGGAGAACGCGATCACGCCGTGGCAGGACAGGTAGGTGACGTCCCCGGCCGCGGTGTAGATGGCCGTGGTGAGGTCGCCCCACTTGGCGCCCGGTGCCGCGCCCATCGCCTCGCACATCTCGAAGCCCTCGTCGAGGGCGCCGGCGAGGCGCTTGCGGATGCGGTCCACCTGCAGGGGGTCGACACCGTCGGCGAGGCATTGCTGTTCGAACTCGCTGCGGGAGGTGATGTGGTGCGAACGCATGATGTCGCGATCCGGGCCGAGGAACAGCGTCGTCTCGTCCATGAAGTCGTCGACCCACTGCTGTTCCTGCTCGTTCAGCGAGGCCGTCAGGCGCTGCTCCGCAGCGGTTGCGAGGTCGTCGTGAAGTGCGGTCATGGCTGTGTCTCCTGTGCTTTCTGCGCTAGTCCTTGAGGAACCAGACGGCGCCCTGCGGTGAGGGTTCGAGGCGCCAGCCCGGCTCGACGAGGTAGGTCGTGTTCTCGGTGGTGACGATCGCCGGACCGGGAATCACGTGGTGGTGACTCAGCGCGTCGGCGTCGTAGATCGCGGTGGTGATCGCCCGGGGATGCGCGACGAAGTGGACGTCGCGGTGCCCGACCGGGGCCGGCAGCGTCCGTTCCCCGTCGTGGTGCAGGGAATCGAACTCGACGGTCTCACCGTTGACGTAGGACGCGACGCGAATGGTCTGGACGCGGATGCCGGCCTCGGGTGCGGCCGACCCCTCGCCGTAGCGCTTGGAGTAGATGTCGGAGAACGTGCGGATCAGGTGGAGCACGTCGCCGACCCCGTGGATCCGGTTGATGTCGAACGCCACCGCGGTCGTCACGAGCTGGTTGCCGTAGCGCAGGTCCATCTCGAGGCGGTGCTCGATCGCGCCGTCGCCGACGCCCTGACGGCGCAGGTCCTCCGCGCCCCGGGCCTCGAGCGCGGCGACGATCTCGTTGAACTCGTCGTAGCTGTCGTAGAGCCCGCGGGTGGTGGCGTTGTAGAGCACCACGTGGACTCCGCGTTCGTGGATGTGCAGTTGCTTCATGTTGCCGGCACCGCACGCGGAGAACACGGAGGAGAACGGCGGGGCGAGGATCTTGCGGATGCCGGCCTGGTCGGCGATCCCGCACGCGTGCAGCGGGCCGTTGCCGCCGTAGGCGAGCATCGTGAAGTCCTCCGGCAGGTAGCCGCGCACCCGCAGCTCCTTGGCGATGCCGATCGCCATCTGCTCGTCGACCGATCGCTTGATGACCTTGGCGACGTCGATGACGTCGAGGTCGAGCTCGTCGCACAGCTGTTCCTCGACGGCGAACACCGCGCGCTTGCGGTTGAGCTTGATGAAACCGTTGGCGTAGTTGTCCGGGTCCAGGTAGCCGAGCAGCAGGTCGGCGTCGGTCACCGTGGGGCGCAGCCCGCCGCGGTCGTAGCAGGCCGGACCGGGGTCCGAGCCGGCGGACTCGGGCCCGAGCCGGACCGAGTGGTGGATCCGGTCGTAGCTCGCGATGGATCCGCCTCCGGCACCGAGGGTTTCGAGGTGGATCATCGGGACCGAGACCAGCCAGCGGTCGATCGTGGGCTGGAAGTCGTAGTGCTTGACGCCGCCCGCCGGCACCAGGCCGATGTCGAAGGACGTGCCACCCATGTCGGTGGTGATGATGTTGCCGATCCCCGAGGACTCCGACAGATGCTCGGCGGCGCTGACACCCGCGACGGGACCCGAGTGGATGGTCTGCAGGGCATCGGTCGAGTTCATCTGGGCCATGCCACCGGAGTTGTGGATGATGAGCATCGGCTTGTCGTAGCCCGAGTCCCGCAGGTTGTTCGCGAGCTGGCTCATGGCGTGGAACATGATGCCGTGCAGGAAGCCGTCGACGATGGTGGACGTCGCGCGGACGTACTCGCCCTTGCGTCCGGAAACCTGGTGGCCGAGCAGGACCGGGATCGCGCCGAGCTGATGCTCCGGGTACTCCTCCTGGATGATCTCCATGATCCGCAGCTCGTGGGTGGGATTCTCGGTGGCGTTCACCAGCGACACCACGAGCGCCTGCGCGCCGGCGTCGACGAGCTCGCGCACCATCTCGCGCACGTTCCGCTCGACGAGCGGGACGACGATCTCGCCGGCCGAGTTGACCCGCTCCTGGACCGACCGGATCAGGCTGCGGTGGACCAGCGGGTCGGGGCGCTCCGCGGCCGGAAGGTTCTGCTGCATCGACGGATCGAGGCCCTCACCGTAGCCCCGTCCGCGGGAGAGCGGGATGGTGTCCTCGAAGCCGTGGGTGACGATGGCACCGACGCGCGGACCCTTGCGTTCGATGAGGGCGTTGGTGCCGAGTGTGGTGGCGTAGCGGACCGAATCCACCTGGGACAGCACGTCGTCCCGGTCCAGCTCGGCGCGACGGCAGGCGAGGTCGAGGGCCTCGTTGAAACCCTGGGCCAGGTTGTGGTGAGTGGTGAGGGCCTTGGCCTCGACGTACTTGTCGTCCCAGGCGAAGAAGCAGTCGGTGAAGGTGCCGCCGATGTCGACGGAGATTCGTTTCATGGTGACGGGGTTCCTTGCGGGTCGCGGTGACTAGTGGTGGTTGTGGCGCCGGCCTTCGAACTCGCCCTCGGCGTCCTGGCCGGGGCCGTACGTGACGACCTGTCCGGGATCGGTGCCGCGTTCGAGCCACTGGGCGCGCAAGGCGTCGACGTCCCATTCCATGTCGACGGTCGGGGGGTGTCCGGGCGGGATGTACTCGGTCTCGATCTGGGTGCCGCAGCCGGGGCAGTAGTACTCGAGGATGCGGCAGTAGTTCGGATCCGGCGAGAACGTGAACTCGTAGCGGTCGGGATCGATGATGGGCTGGTGGATCTCGCGCGGGTCGCGGTCGTAGACCAGGGTGCCTTCCTTGTAGTTCCCGCGGGCGCTGCCGAGTTCGTGCCGGCACACCCGGCACACCCACAGTTCGCTGTCGAGGTCGATGACCAGGTATTCGGTCATGGGGATCTGCATGTCGTGCGTCCTTCGAACGAGCCTGCGGTCGAACAGGCTTCGGGATCTGTCGGTCAGTGGGTGTCGGTGAGCAGCAGGTCGCCGCCGGCGGTGACCTCGAACCTCCAGCCCTCCTGCACCCGGGCGGTGAAGAAGGGGCCTTCGACGATGGCCGGGCCCTCGGCGGTGGCGCCGGGCTCCTGGTCGGCCAGCGTGAACACCGGCACCGGTTGCCGGCCGGCGGCTCCGAGCACGGTGCGCTCGCCCGCCGCGCGGGGGGCGCGGGCCTCGGCGAAGGAGCCGTGCGGGAGCTCGATCCGGTTCATCCGGCGGGTGGCCACCAGGGTCAGTGCGGTGGACGCGCCGGGCAGCAGCTCGACGCACTCCCCGGGCTCGTACGGCGTCTCGTCGACCGTGGCGCCGTGCGCATCCTCGGTGGTCAGCGTCCAGGACAGCTCGCAGTCGGTGAGGGCGTGCCCTTCCTGGAACATGTCCCGCTCGGCCTTGGCCAGGAGGTCGGTCACGGCCGCGGCGAGGGTCGTCTCGGTCGTGTCTGCGACGTCGGCCTCGTAGCTCTGCCCGATGTCGGAGAACCCGATGCCGAAGGCGGAGAACACCGCGGCGAGCTTGGGGACGAGCACGCTGCGCACGCCCGCGACCCGTGCCGCGCCGCAGGCACTCATCGGGCCGGCGCCGCCGAACGCGGCAATGGTGGTCTCGTCGGCGTCGGACACCGCGGGGGCGACGGCGTTGCCCATCGCGGTGAAGTACGCCTGTTCCATCGCCAGCAGGGCCTCGTCGAGGGTGAGTCCGAGCGGTTCGGCGACGGTGGCGGTGACGACGGCGCGGGCCCGGTCCGCGTCGAGCGTGAAGTCGCCGTCGAGGTAGGTGGCCGGATCGAGCACGCCGAGGAGGAGATTGACGTCGGTGATGGTCGCGGACGTGCCGCCGAAGCCGAAGCAGGCCGGTCCGGGTGCCGCACCGACGCTTTCCGGTCCGACGGTGATCGCCCCGTCGGTGACGGTGATGACGGAGCTGCCGCCGATGCCGGCCGACTCGACGTTCGACATCGGGAAGGAGGTCGGGATGCCGGCGATGGTGCCGCGGCGGTCGGTGAGGATCTCGCGTCCGGCGACCGTGCCGATGTCGGTCGTGGTGCCGCCGACGTCGATCATGAGAACGTGCTTGAGCCCGTAGATCTCGGCGAGCGCCCGGGTGCCCTCGAGTCCGCCGCGCGGGCCGGACGAGTACGTCTTGAGGGCCACGGACTTCGCGACGCGCGAGGAGGCGCCGTCGTTGCGGTAGATCAGCAGCGGGTTCTTCACGCGGTGGTCGCGCAGCCGGTGCTCGGCGTTGTAGAGGAACCGTTCCATGGTCGGGTGCAGGAACGTGTTGATCACGGCCGACCAGACCCGCCGGGCCGGTGTGCGGTCGGTGGTGAAGTCCCACGAGTACAGGAACGGAACCGACCCGAGCAGGTGGCGCGGGAACTTGCGGAGCAGGATGCCGCGCAGCGTCCGTTCACGTCCGTCGTCGGTGTTCCCGACGGCGACGACGATGCGGGCGGCGCCGTCGGTGGTCAGACGGTTGACCCGGGCGACCAGTTCGCCTTCGAGGTCCGCCGCGTCGGTGTCGACGACGGCGACGCGGGTGCCGACGAGGTCGTCGAACAGCGCCCGCTGCTCGGGGGTGCGGCGCAGTTCGTCGACGAGGGTGGCCGAGTCCGTGACGATGCCGATGCGGGGACCTTTGCGCTCGACGAGCGCGTTCGTCCCCTGCGTGGTCGAGTAGCGGATGTGCGCCGTGGAGTGCAGCAGGGTGGGCAGGTCCTCGGCGCCGTAGATCTCCTTCGACACCTTCGTCAGTCCGTCGAACAGGCACTGCGACAGATCGAACGGTGTGGTGAGGGTCTTGGTGAAGCTGAATTCGTGGCCGTCCCAGGCGCAGATGTCGGTGAGCGTGCCACCGTTGTCGATGTTGATGAGTCTGTCCATCGGGTGTCCCCCGTTCGGGTTGCGTGTTGCGGTTCGAATGGGGAAAGCCTGGGCCCGGCCGGCGGGTGTGAAGTGTGCCACTTCCGGACACCGGCTATGACGTGGCTCATCTTCCGGCTCGAGGCGGCCTCTACCTGCGGGTTCGGCGCGGCACGGCACCGGGACGTCCGGCCGCCCGGTTGCGGGACGGCTCCCGCCGACGAGCGGTGTCCCGAAATGGGACGGTGCGCAGCCGGGTAGAGGTTTCCGGCGCGGCGGTCGGCCGCTCCGCGTCGGCGGCTACGAAAGCTCCCTCCGGACACCGGATTCGGACAGGCGTGCCGAGCAGGGGTGGCGGCGACCGTTCACCTCGGCGGCTGACGTAAGGTCGGCTCGGTGACACCGCTGGAACTGTTCGTCGTCGCCCTGGCCGGGTTGGGCGCCGGCGCGATCAACGCGCTGGTCGGCTCCGGGACCCTCATCACCTTCCCGACCCTCGTCGCTTTCGGGCTGCCGCCGGTGACCGCCACGATGTCCAACGCCGTCGGGCTCGTCGCGGGTGGGGTGTCGGGCACGTGGGGGTACCGGCGCGAGCTGCGCGGGCAGTGGCCGCGGCTGCGATGGCAGATCCCCGCCTCCGTCTCCGGCGCGGTCCTCGGGTCGTGGCTGCTGCTGAACCTGCCCGAAACGGCTTTCGAGACGATCGTGCCCGTTCTGCTCGTGCTGGCGCTGCTCCTGGTCGTGTTCCAGCCGAAACTGCAGCAGTGGGTGCTGCGACGCTCCAGCGGCCCGGCCGAGCAGATCGGGCCGGCGCGCATGACGGCGCTGGTCGTCGGCACCTTCGCCGTGGGCGTGTACGGCGGCTACTTCACGGCGGCGCAGGGCATCCTGCTGATGGGTCTGTTCGGGGCGCTGCTGCACGACCACATCCAGCGGCAGAACGCCGCGAAGAACCTGCTCTCGCTGTTGGTCAACGTGGTGGCTGCCGTCGCCTACACTCTCGTTGCGTTCGACCGGATCGACTGGACGGCGGCGGCGCTGATCGCCGTGGGCTCGCTGATCGGCGGCGCCCTCGGCTCCCGGTACGGCCGCCGGCTCTCACCCACGGCACTGCGGGCCGTCATCGTCGTGGTCGGCTCGATCGGGTTGTACCGGCTGCTGGCGTGAGCGGTCGGTGACACACTCGAACGGTGAACGACGAACCCGTACCCGCGCCGGTCTGGAACTACCTCATGGACATGGACGGCGTCCTGGTGCACGAGGAACACCTGATACCCGGCGCCGACGCGTTCCTGACCGAACTGCGGGAGAACGGCACACCGTTCATGGTGCTCACCAACAACTCGATCCGCACTCCGCGGGATCTGCGCGCCCGGCTGCTACGCACCGGCCTCGACATCCCGGAGAAGGCGATCTGGACATCGGCGCTGGCGACCGCGACGTTCCTGGCGAATCAGCGACCCGGCGGCAGCGCCTACGTGGTGGGCGAGTCGGGACTGACGACGGCCCTGCACGACATCGGCTACGTCCTGACCGACAACGACCCGGACTACGTCGTTCTCGGCGAAACCCGCACCTACTCGTTCGAGGCGATCACCACCGCGATCCGGCTCGTCGAGCGCGGCGCCCGGTTCATCGCCACCAATCCGGATCCGACCGGACCGTCGCGTGAGGGTTCGCTCCCCGCCACCGGGGCCGTCGCGGCGCTGATCACCCGGGCGACGGGCCGCGAACCGTACTTCGTGGGCAAACCGAATGCCCTGATGATGCGGTCCGCGCTGCGCGCGATCGGTGCGCACTCGGAGCACACGCTCATGATCGGCGACCGGATGGACACCGACATCGTCTGCGGCCTCGAGGCCGGTCTGCAGACGCTGCTGGTGCTGACCGGCATCTCGACCCGCGAGTCCGTGGAGATGTTCCCCTACCGGCCCACCCGCGTCATCGAATCCGTCGCGGAACTGGTGGGGCGCACGGCGAATCCGTTCTGACCGGAGCGGGCGGTTCCGGCGGCGAGAGGGAGGTTCTCGCGCATGCCACTCGGGCGATGCCGCGACAACCTCCCTCTCGCTGTTCACCCCACAGCGCCACTGCCCGGCCCCCACCGGACCGGGCAGCGACGACGCCCCGCCGACGAGAGGATGAGGTTCTCGTCGGCGGGGCTGCTCACCTCCGGAAGGCGCCTCGATCAGCCGATGCTGAAGGGCTGGCCCCAGAGGGTGACCTGCTGGACGCTGGTCGCGGTCTCGACGGTGGCCTTGACGTAGCTGCGGGCCTGGGCGTAGCCGGCGCAACCACCGATGGCGATCGTCGAATCCTGCCAGGTCACACTGCCCTGCGGGCCGGAGATCTGGTTGAACCCGTAGTGGGCTTCCTCGTCGAAGGCGTTGGCGAGAGTGCGGTCGATGATCTTGAAGTCCATCGCCTGGCCGGGGCCGAGGGTGACGGTCCCGTTGCCGTTCGCGGACGGGGTGATCGAACCGTTCTCACCGGCGTAGCTCGCCTTGACGCCGGCACCGACGCCGGCGGTGCCGCCGAGGTTGAGCTGGCAGGCGACGATGTAGCCGGGCTGCAGCTTGGTCTTGGCCGCGGCCGCCCCCGGCCCGTCGAGCTGCACGCTCGCCTGACCCGAGACCCACACGTTGCGGTGCAGCGCGGTGGCGCCCATCGACGGGGAGATGTTGGCGGTCTCCCGGTCGAGCCGGACGGTCACCGAGGTTCCGTCGGGGAGCGTCTGCGTCATGTTCCCGGCGGGCAGTTCGACGAAGGTGTCGGCGTTGGCCGCACCGGCGGAGGCGAATCCGATGGCGACGGCGACGGTGGCGCCGATGCCGGCCGCCTTGAGACCACGGCGCAGGCCGTTGGCGATGCTGGTCTTCATGTTCTCTCTCTCGAGGTTTCGATGCTCGCGTGAGCGAAGAGTCGGGTGGAGGGCGGCGACAGAATCAGCCGATGCTGAACGGCTGGCCGTACAGGGTGGTCTTCGAGTAGTTCGCACCCGTGATCTCCAGGACCGTGTACGAGCGTGCCTGCGCGAAGCCGCCGCAGCCCTGGACCTCGATCTGCGCGTCCTGGTACTGGATGGTGTACGTGCCGTTCGCCGGGATGGCCTTGCTGTCCAGCCGCGCGAACTTCACCTGACCGGCCGCGATCGGAACGCTGATGGATGCCGAGAGGCTGCCGCCGCCGGCCGAGGGACCGACGTCGATACCGCCGCCGAAGCTGCCCTTCAGGCCGGCGATGTCCATCTGGCAACCCACGATGTAACCGGTGGTCAGACGGGGTACACCGTCGGTGGAGGTGCCGCCCGTACCCTGCGTGCCGGTCAGATCGTTCATGTTGATGCCACCGTTGGTGGGCCCCTGCTTCGCGTCGGCCGGAACATTCTTCGCCTCGGCCGTCACCGTGCCGGACACCCAGGCCACGCGACCCGCCCCGTTCGCCGCGAGCGAGGGCGAGATCAGAGCGCTCTCGGCAACTCTCGTGATGCGGTTTCCGTCGGGAGCGACGATCTCGCCGTCGGGCAGCGGCACGAAGGTGTCGGCGTTCGCCGCACCCGCGGACAGGAAGCCCAGGGCGACGGCGGCCGCTGCTGCGACACCACCGATGCGTGCGCCGCGGCGGAGGCCGGACGTGTGCTTGTTGCTCAATTCATTCCCCTACTCAGGTGTGCGGTTACCCGGGCGCCCCCGGGCACGGCTGATCACGGCCGCGGGCAGCCGCCGCGGTCGATTCGGATGTGCATTCTGGCCAGGTCGGGGCGAGATACCGGTCGGTTTCTCGCACAAGCGGATTCAGGTGTCGTTGGTGTGCTGCCCCGAGGGGCACTGTGGACCGACACCCCCGCTCGGACCCCAGTTCGTTTCGGAACGATAACACGCCCGGTGCAAAGGGTCACTAAACAGTTACGCCTGTGTTCCAGATCACATCTGAGCACAGCCGTGCGCGACAGAGGGGTTATCTGTGACTGGGAATCCTACTTGCGCAGAACGCAGTTCGATGATCTAGCGCAACCGCGTCGGGATGCCCGCGACGACCAACGTCACCGCCTGCGACTCGGCCGCGACCCGCGCGTTGAGCCGACCGAGCAGGTCCCGGAACAGCCGGCCGGACGCCGTCGGCGGGACCACGCCGCTGCCGACCTCGTTGCTGACCGCCACCGCCGGCACGGCACACGAACGCCACGCATCGAGCAGTTCCTCGACATCCGTCTCGACCGCGGCGAGGTCCCCACCCGACCACACGTCGTGACGGTCCAGGCGCGCGGTGAGCCAGGTCCCCAGGCAGTCGATCAGCAACGGCTCGTCCGCCTCGCGGAGCACGGCCGCCACGTCGTCGGTCTCGACCGTCGTCCACGACCGCGGCCGGCGGGCACGGTGCAGCGCGACGCGCTCGGCCCACTCCGCGTCGCCGTCGCGCGTGCCGCCCGTCGCCACGTACGTCACCGCCGGGAACGATTCGAGCAACTCCTCGGCGTGCCGCGACTTGCCGGAACGCACACCGCCGAGTACCAGAGTGCGCTGCGTCGCAGCGGCTTTGCCGGTCGTGCGTCCCACCGTCGTCACCTCACCGTCGTCGCCCGGTCGCGCCCCGCTGGCCGCCAGCCGGATCCGCAACTGCCCGACGGGCGGGTTGTGGTGGCCGAGATGCACGGCCACCACCTCCGTCCGCTCGGTCACCGCCCCGCACGCGCGCAGGGTGCGCACCGTCTCGCCGAACGCCGGCAGCGTGTGGTGCGCGGAGCCCAGATCCAGTCGGTCCCCGAACGTCTCCTCCAGGAACACCGCGTCGTAGTCCGCACCGGCGACCCGGTCGAACCACTCCATCGGCAGCGGCCCGGTGTCGCACGCCCACAACAACCGGTCACCGCCGGGGCCCTGCACGTCGTAGAGCACGGAGTCTCCCTCGCTCAGGACGCGGTGCGCGGCGGGCAGCACCCGCACCCGGTACTCCCCGACTGTCAGCACGTCCCCGGCCGCGACCGGCACGAACCGCACGGGGTCGGTGGGAGCGATCCAGTCCCGGCACTGGTCCAGCGCGTCGACTGGGCCGATCATCTCGATCTCGGAATCCGTTGCCGCCCAGGATCGGAACAGCAGCGCCTGCGGACCGAGGTGGTCGGGGTGGGAGTGGGTGAGCAGGACGTGCCGCACCCCGGCGAGCGTGCGGCCGTGGCGCAGGGCCGCGCGCGGCGCCTCGGGACCGCAGTCGAGCATGAGCACGTCGTCCACGAGTGCGGCCGTCTGCCCGCGTATCTCGCCGCGGGCGGCGGCATCCGAGCAGGACCGGCACAGGCAGAACGGATTCGGCCAGCCGTCGGCCGCACCCGTGCCCAGCAGCAGTACCTCCATCACGGATCCTCCGATTCGACTCGGCCCGAAGAACTTCCGCGCACCGGCACGACGGCCGGACCGGAACCGGGACGGTCCAGCACCTCGACGCGCGCGCCGTACACCTCGGCGATGCGCCGGGCCGTGAGCACCTGCCGGGGCGCACCGTCGGCGACCACGCGACCGTCGGTGAGCAGTACCAGCCGTCCGCCGTACAGCGCCGCCGAGGTCAGGTCGTGCATCGCCGCGAGGACCGTGATCCCGTTCTCCGCGCGCATCGACTCCACCAAGTCCAGCACATGCTGCTGGTGGCCGATGTCGAGGGCGCTGGTGGGTTCGTCCAGCAGCAGCACCTGCGGCTCCTGCGCGAGTGCGCGCCCGAGGACCACCCGTTGCAGCTCGCCGCCGGACAGTTCCGTCGCCGGACGGGCCGCCAGTCCGCGCAGGTCGAGCCGGTCGAGGACCGACTCGACCACGTCACGGTCGTGCGCCGACTCGGTCGCGAACCGCGGCAGGTGCGGGGTGCGGCCGAGCCGGATCAGGTCGGTGACCGTCATTCCCTCGGGCACGACGGGCCGCTGCGGCATGAGCGCCACCGTCCGCGCCATCGCCCGGCGCCCGGCGTGAGCGGGGTCCAGTCCGCCGACGCGGACCCGGCCGCTGGCGGGCACCAGTCCCGCCAGCGCGTGCAGGAGCGTGGTCTTCCCCCCACCGTTGGGCCCGACGAGGGCGATCCACTCCCCCTGCCCGACGGTCAGGTCCACCCCGTGCAGGACGGTCTTGCCGCCGCGGTCGACGCGCAGGCCCCGGCACTCGACGGCGTTCACGACACCCCTCGATGCCGGCGCAGCACCACCAGGAAGAACGGCGCGCCGACAGCCGCGGTCACCACGCCGATGGGCAGTTCGGCCGGGGACATCACGGTCCGGGCCAGCACGTCCGCCAGGACGAGGAAGGCGGCTCCCATCATCAGCGACAGCGGCAGCAGCAGCCGGTGCCCCGGTCCGACGATCAGCCGGATCGCGTGCGGCACCACGATTCCGACGAAGCCGATGAGCCCGCTGGCGCCGACCACGGCGGCGGTGCCGAGGGTCGCCACGCACACCAGGATCAGCCGGACCCGCGCCGGGTTCACCCCGAGGCTCGCGGCCTCCACGTCGCCCACCGCCATCACGTCGAGCATCCGGCGGTGCAGCAGGATGACCGCCGCGGACACCACGACGTACGGCAGGACCACGACCACGTCGGACCAGCCGTCGGTGCTGAGGCGGCCGAGCAGCCACGTGTACACCTGCCGCAGGGTGTCGTCGTAGAGCTGCTGGACGAACGTCTGCGCCGCGTTGGCGAAGGCCGCCACCGCGACGCCGGCCAGGATGATCACCACCTCCGAGCGCATCCCGCCGACACTGCGCCCGAGCGCGTACGTGGCGGCGACGGCGACGAGGCCGCCGGCGAACGCGGCGACCGGCACCCCGACGGACGCGAGCACTCCGCCGAGGGCGATCGCGAGCGTCGCGCCCAGGCCGGCGCCGCTCGACACCCCGAGCAGGTAGGGGTCGGCCAGCGGGTTGCGGAACACCCCCTGGTAGGTGGCGCCGGCGATGGCGAGCATCGCGCCGACCAGCGCACCGAGCGCCACCCGCGGCATGCGGATGTTCCACAGGATGGCCTGCTGCCGGGTCGTCAGCCCGGAGTCGACGTCGACGAAGGGCAGGGCGTCGATCAGTTCCAGGAACACGCCGCGCACGGTCAGTCCGGCGGGGCCGACGAGCACCCCGACGTGCAGCACGATCACCAGGACGAGGGCTGCCGCGCCGAGCACCAGGGCCGGATGGCGCGCGGCGCGGGTCACCGGGTGGGCTGGGCGGCGGGTTCGGCGGCAGCCACGATCGCCCCGAGGTTCCGCACGAGGTCCACGACCCGCGGTCCCCAGCGGCTGGCGACGTCCTCGTCGAGCACGTGGATCTGTCCGGACCGGACGGCCGTCAGCTCGCCCCAGCCGGCGCGGGCGGCCACGGTTTCCGGGGTGACGCCGCAGCACTGCCCGTCGGCGAGGAAGATCAGGTCGGGGTCGGCGTCGAGGACGTACTCGGCGGACAGCTGCGGGTAGGCGTCGGCACCGGCGGCGTCGCCGATGGAACGCAGGCCGAGCATTTCGTAGATGCCCCCGACGAAGGTGTCGCCGGTGACGCTGTAGTAGGTGTCGTCGAGCTCGTGGTAGTAGGTCAGCGGAGCCGGGCGCGGGGGCAACCCGGCGACGACCTCGTCGATGTCGCTGCGCATCGAGGCGACGAGTTCGCCCGCGTCACCGACGTGCCCGGTGGCGGCGCCGAGCCGCTCGATCTGCGTGTACGCCTCGTCGAGAGTGGTGGCGGCCGGCAGCAGGAGCGTGGGGACGCCGGCGGCCTCGAGGCCGGAGACGAGGTCGCCCACGTCGTCCATGGCCACCACGAGATCCGGTTCGTAGCCGAGCACGGCCTCGACGTTCGGTGAGTATCCGGACAGGCCGGTGACGGGCACCCCGGCGGGAAAGTCGGACTGGTCGTCGACCGCGACGACCTGGTCGCCGGCGCCGACGGCGTAGAGCATCTCGGTGGCGGTGGGACTGAGGGAGACGATCGAATCCGGGGCCGCATCGAGGGTGATCGCTCCGTCGCCGGAGCTCACGGTGACGGGGAAGCTCCCGTCCCCGGAGGGCGCGGAGGCCGGTTCGGAGCCGCCGCTCGAGCCGCACGACGCGACGAACAGGGCGAACGCGGCGAGTCCGGCGGCGAACAGCCGGCGGGCCGGCACAGTGGGGGCAGGCACAACCATCCTCCGTGAGGCGGAGGACGAAAACAGCACGGCTGCAACGATCACCGTTGCGGCACGACACCGTCCTTCGTCCGAGGACCAGTACGTGACCGCCGCGCCGGCCGATCTGACTCGTCCGGCAGCGCGCTGCCGGCCTCACAGTTGCGGGACAGTGCCGGATTACACCGGACTTCACCGATACGCTGCGGCACCCCACCCGGAAGCGGGGTCACCGCAGCGTATCGCAGGGCTCCGGGCCCGGGGACGGCAGCCCGGGGTCCGTCAGTGCGCCGCCTCGCGCTTCTTCCGTTTCGGAATCAGGTGCGCGATCAGCACGATGATCGCGCCCACGACGAGCCCGACGAGCGCGGACACCACGGTCCCCGCGGTCCAGGACAGCACACCGCCGAAGCCGCCCTGGACGAGATCGCCGAACCAGTGTTCGAGATCGTGCAGGCGATCGGCCGGCCAGTGGAATCCGGCCTCGCCGACGTTGACGAGCAGGATGTGGCCACCGACCCACAGCATCGCGGCGATCCCGACCACGGTCAGCACCGTCATCACCTTCGGCATCGCGGCCACGAGCCCCCGGCCGACCCGTCGGCTGAACGACGACCGGCGGCCGGCGAGCGACAGGCCCACGTCGTCCATCTTCACGATCAGCGCGACCGCGCCGTACACCAGCGCGGTGATGAGTATCGCGACGACGACGAGCACCGCCAGCCGGGTGAGGAACGGTTCGTCCTCGACCGAGGACAGGGAGATCACCATGATCTCGGCCGAGAGGATGAGGTCGGTGCGGATCGCGCCACCGACCATCGCCTTCTCGACCTCGGGGCCGCTCAGCACCGCGGGTGCGTCGTCCTCGGGGTGACCGCCGGTGAGTGCTTCGTAGACCTTCTCGGCTCCCTCGAAGCACAGGAACAGGCCACCGGCGATCAACAGGTAGGGCAGCGCCTGCGGCAGGAACTGGCTCAGCAGCATCGCCACCGGCAGGATGATCAGGAGCTTGTTGCGGATCGACCCGATCGCGATCTTGCGGATGACCGGCAGTTCCCGGTCCGGGGTGAACCCGTGCACGTAGCGCGGGGTGACTGCGGTGTCGTCGACGACGACACCTGCCGCCTTGACCCCGGCCTTGCCGGCCGCGGCGCCGATGTCGTCGATGGACGCCGCTGCCGCTTTCGTCAGTGCCGCGACGTCGTCCAGCAGGGCGACGAGACCACCAGCCACGGGAACCTCCCACAGTTCGGCTGTGCAGAGCCGATCGAACGACACGCAGTTGCGGGTCGACTCTGTAACTTACCGAAGCGCGCGCGACCGCGGGGTCGGGTCTCCGGCGCTGCCCGACCCGGCCGGTGTCGTCGCCCCGGCAGTTCCGGGCGGTGGATCGGGGCCCCGCCACGTCGACGGGGCCTCGATGCGGCTGCGGCCCTCGACCTCGCCGCCGGCTACCGCAGCGCCTGCTCGAAGTCCTCGAGCAGATCCTCCGGATCCTCGAGCCCCACCGACAGCCGCACCACGCCGTCGGACAGGCCGATCGCCGCCCGGCCGTCCGGCCCCATCGCCCGGTGCGTCGTCGTCGCCGGATGGGTGATCAGCGACTTGGCGTCGCCGAGGTTGTTGGAGATGTCGACGATGCGCAGCCCGTCGAGAAGCTCGAACGCGCGCTTCTTGCCGGCGCCTTCCGGGGCGTCCAGTTCGAAGGTGACGACCGTTCCGCCGCCGCTCATCTGGGACCGGGCCAGGTCGTACTGGGGGTGCGACTCGAGGAACGGGTACTTGACCCACCGGATCGCGGCGTGGTCCTGAAGGAACCGGGCGATCCGCTCGGCCGACTCCACCGAGTGCCGGATCCGCACCGCCATCGTCTCGAGGCCCTTGAGCAGGGTGTGGGCGTTGAACGGGCTCAGCGCCGGGCCGGTGTGGCGGATGAGGTGCTGGACCGGGCCGTCGATGTAGTCCTGCGGGCCGAGGATCGCCCCGCCGAGTACGCGACCCTGACCGTCGATGTGCTTGGTGCCCGAATACACGACGATGTCGGCGCCGAGATCGAGGCTGCGCTGCAGCAGGGGCGTGGCGAAGACGTTGTCGAGCACCACCTTGGCGCCGGCGGCGTGGGCCATTTCGGAGACCCGGCGCACGTCGACGAGGGTCTGCATCGGGTTGGACGGAGTCTCGAAGAAGACCGCCGTCGTGGGCACGGACAGGGCCTGCTCCCACTGGTCGAGGTCTTCGCCGTCGACGAACACGGTCTCGACGCCCCAGCGCGGCAGGATCTCGTTGCACACCACGAAGCAGGAGCCGAACAGGCTGCGGGCCGCGACCAGCCGGTCACCCTTGCCGAGCAGCGCCGCGAGGGCGGTGAAGACCGCCGACATGCCCGAGGCGGTGGCGTAGCAGCCCTCGGCGCCTTCGAGCAGCCGCAACCGCTCCTCGAACATCTTCACCGTCGGGTTGCCGTACCGGGAGTAGACGAAGTGGTCCACCTCGCCGGTGAACGCCTGCTCCGCGGCCTCGGCCGATTCGTAGACGAAGCCGGAATTGAGGTAGATCGCCTCGGAGGTCTCCTCGAATCCGGACCGCATGGTGCCGCCGCGCACGCCGAGCGTGGCGGGACGCACCGATGCCGGCAGCGGCCGCTCGAACGCGCCGCCCCTGGGAATTGTGCTCACGACTGCCTCCACGGCAGGCCCGCGGCCCGCCAGCCCTCGGCGCCGCGATGCCTCTCGGCATCGAGGCCGCCTTCGAATCCTTCGAGGATGTTGTACGACGGGGCCAGGCCCGCGGCGGTGGCCGCCTCCGCGGCGGCGATGGAACGCTGTCCCGAGCGACACAGGAACACGATCGGCCCGCCGGTCACGCCGGCGTCCTTCAGCTGGTCGACGAAGTGCTCGTTGCGGGCGCCGTTCGGGTAGCGCACCCACTCGACGAAGAGGGCGCGACGCCCGATGGAGGAAGTCTCGGGAACCCCCACGTATTTCCATTCGGCGTCGGTACGCACATCGACGAGCACGGCGTCCGGGTTCTCGCGCAGCAGCTCCCAGGCTTGCTGCGGCGTCATATCACCTGCGTAGCTCACCGCACCAGCTTTTCACAGCTCACGGCGAGCCGACCAGGCGGGCGGGTGGTGCCGGCCGCCGGTCAGAACGTGCAGATCCGCCAGACGTCGTCGATCCGGACGAACTGCCACGTGCTGGTCTGCTCGCCGCCGGCGGACCGGGCACGCACGTCGGCGGTGGCCCGGTCGTCGTCCGTCTCGACGTTCTCGACGGCCTCGAGCTGCACCTCGCCGTCGATGCCGGCCCAGGGGGCCCGGTCGGCCGCGAGCCGGTCGCAGCGCAGCCGGTCCTGCGCGACGCGGTCGCCGGCGTTGTGGGCGCGGACGTAGTCGTCGACCGTCCGCACGACGAGTTCGGTGCCGGTGGCGCTGCGGTCCGACGGCGACACCAGCTGGGCGACGAACACCCCGACGACGAGCACCACGATGATCGCGAGTGCCGCGAGGAACGGCGTCGCGCTGCTGCGGTCCGTTTCGTCCGGGTCGGGCTCGGGTGCGCGTTCGGCTGCCATGGGGTGATCCTAGGCGGCACCGGCACGGCCCCACGCGGGCGCATTTGCCCCGATAAACCCTCTCGAGGTAGGAATTGGCCATGGCCTCTACGCACCTCGTTCGACGTCTCGCCGTCGACCTGTGTCGAGTGAGCGCCCACATGTGTTGTCGCTGAAGCGAATTCTCGTCACGCCCGGTTCGTCGCGCAGTTCTTGCCGCTCCCGCGTGCCCCCTGGCAGCCACCCCTGCCGACTCCCTTCCTCATTTAAGCTGAATCACGTCCGTCCGCACACCGAAGAGGTAGTTGACCCCTGATGACCGATCAGACTCGTCCCCTTCGCGTCGCGATCGTCGGTGCCGGCCCCGCCGGTATCTACGCCGCCGATGCGCTCATGAAGTCCGACACCGAGGTCAGCATCGACCTGTTCGAGCGGATGCCCGCGCCGTTCGGTCTCATCCGCTACGGCGTGGCGCCGGACCATCCCCGCATCAAGGGCATCATCACCGCCCTGCACAAGGTGCTCGACAAGCCCCAGGTCCGGCTGCTCGGCAACCTCGACTACGGCACCGACATCACCCTCGACGACCTGCGCCGCTTCTACGACGCGGTGATCTTCTCCACCGGCGCCAACGCCGACCGGGCCCTGAACATCCCGGGCATCGACCTCGACGGCAGCTACGGCGCCGCCGACTTCGTCTCCTGGTACGACGGCCACCCCGACGTGCCGCGCAGCTGGCCGCTCGAGGCCGAGAAGGTCGCCGTGCTCGGCGTCGGCAACGTCGCCCTCGACATCGCGCGCGTCCTCGCCAAGACCGGCGACGAGCTGCTGCCGACGGAGATCCCCGCCAACGTCTACGAGGGCCTGAAGAACAACAAGGCCGTCGAGGTGCACGTGTTCGGCCGCCGCGGTCCCGCTCAGGCCAAGTTCACGCCGCTCGAGCTGCGTGAACTCGATCACTCGCCCACCATCGAGGTCATCGTCGATCCCGAGGACATCGACTACGACGAGGGCTCGGAGGCCGCGCGCCGCAATTCCAAGCAGGTCGACATGGTCGCCAACACCCTGCAGGACTGGGCCATCCGCGACGTGGGAGACCGCCCGCACAAGCTGTTCCTGCACTTCTTCGAGTCCCCGGCCGAGATCCTCGGCGAGGACGGCAAGGTCGTGGGCCTGCGCACCGAGCGCACCGAGCTCGACGGCACCGGCAACGTCCGCGGCACCGGCCGCTTCCGCGACTGGGACGTCCAGGCCGTGTACCGGGCGGTCGGCTACCTGTCGCAGAACATCGCCAAGCTGCCGTTCGACGAGCAGGCCGGCACCGTGCCCAACGAGGCCGGACGCGTCGTCGCCGACGAGTCCGCCGAGGGTCCCGCGCGTTTCCTGCCCGCCACGTACGTCACCGGCTGGATCAAGCGCGGTCCCGTCGGACTGATCGGCCACACCAAGGGCGACGCGAACGAGACCGTCGCGAACCTGCTCGCCGACCGGGCCCACGGCCTGCTGAACACCCCCGAGGATCCGTCCGAGGACGCGATCGTCGCCTTCCTCGAGGACAAGCAGCTGCCCTACACCACCTGGCAGGGCTGGTACCGGCTCGACGCGCACGAGCGCAGCCTCGGCGAGGCCGAGGGCCGCGAGCGCGTCAAGGTCGTCGAGCGTGAGGACATGTTCCGCGCGTCCGAGCCGCACAAGGCCTGACACCCCGACCCCTGGTGG
>NZ_BCXE01000031.1 GCF_001894945.1 Rhodococcus ruber NBRC 15591 | reverse complement strand
ACAGTCGTACCGGGGCACCTCCGGTCAGGTGAACAGCACCGCGCCGAGCCACACGCCGGCGGCGACGAGGCCACCGAGCAGTTCGACGAGGATCGACAGCGCCACCGCCTTGGTCGCGTGCACGGTCGACACCCAGGCGTCACGGTGGGTGCGGTGCCGCTGCACCTCGGACAGGTAGGTGCCGAGCAGGAACCCGAGCAGCAGCCCGATCACGGGAACGACGAAGAACCCGACGATGCCGAGCAGGCCGCCGGCGACGATCGACCGCGTCGGCACCCCGGCCCGTCGCATCCGGCCGCCCGGCCAGGTGTACTTCACGATGCCGGTCACCAGCAAGGCCGTCGTCGCGACGGCGAACACCGTCCACGCGACGGTGCCGCCGGTGAGCCACGCCCACACCGCGATCGCCCCGAAGATCAACAGGGTGCCCGGCAGGATCGGCACGACGATGCCGACGAGGCCGACGAGGACGGCCAGACCGACGAGCACCTCCGCCCCGGCGGTCACGGTGCGACCGCCCGCACGCGAGCGGCCGCCTCGACCGCGCGGGCCCGCGCGGTCTCGACGTCGGGACCGGTGGACACCGCCACCCCCATGCGACGCCGGACGAACGACTCGGGCTTGCCGAACAGCCGCAGGTCGGTGTCGGGCACCGACAGCGCGTCGGCGACGCCCTCGAAGACGACGCCGGCGGCCTCGAGGCCGCCGTAGATCACCGCGGACGCCCCGGGCGCGAGGAGTGCGGTGTCGACGGGCAGGCCCAGGATCGCGCGGGCGTGCAGCTCGAACTCGGAGTACCGCTGCGAGCGCAGCGTCACCAGGCCGGTGTCGTGCGGGCGGGGGCTCACCTCGGAGAAGTACACGTCGTCGCCCGCGACGAACAGTTCCACCCCGAAGACGCCGCGGCCGCCGAGCGCGCCGGTCACCGTCGCCGCGATCTCCCGGGACCGGGCCAGGGCCCGCTCGCTCATCGGCTGGGGCTGCCAGGACTCGACGTAGTCGCCGGCGCGCTGCAGGTGCCCGATCGGTTCGCAGAAGTACGTCTCGACCTGCCCCGACGGTCCGACGGCGCGGACGGTGAGCTGGGTGATCTCGTACTCGAAGTCGACGAATCCCTCGACGATGACCTGGCCGAGGTCGACGCGCCCGCCGGCGAGCGCGTAATCCCAGGCGGCGGGGATCTCGTCGGGTGTGCGGACCGTGGACTGGCCCTTGCCGGACGAGGACATCACGGGCTTGATCACGCACGGGAACCCGACCTCGGCCGCCGCGGCGCGGACCTCGTCGAGGGATTCGGCGAAGCGGTACGGGGAGGTGGGCAACCCGAGTTCCTCCGCGGCGAGGCGCCGGATGCCCTCCCGGTTCATCGTCAGCCGGGTGGCCCGCGCGGTCGGGATGACCTCGGCGAGACCGCGTTCCTCGACGACGGCGAGCGCGTCGGTGGCGATCGCCTCGATCTCGGGCACGACCAGGTGGGGTTGCTCGGCTTCGACGAGTGCGAGCAGGGCTTGCGGGTCGTTCATGTCGACGGTGTGCGCGCGGTGCGCCACCTGATGCCCGGGCGCGTTCGGGTACCGGTCCACCGCGATGACCTCGACACCGAGCCGCTGCAGCGCGATGACCACCTCCTTGCCCAGCTCACCCGCACCGAGGAGCATGACGCGCAGGGCGCCGGGAGTCAGCGGGGTACCGATTCGTGGTGAGACCATGGGGGGACTATATGTGCCCCTCAGGTCGCACCCGGAGGTCGCGATGGACGTCGCCGAACCGAATCTCGAGTCGGACACCGGACGGTTCTTCACCACGGCCGGGATCGATCCCGCCGACGAGATGGACTGGCAGCGGCGCGACGCCCGCATCGTCCACCACGGCACCGGCGCGGTGGTGTTCGAACAGCGCGACGTCGAGTTCCCCGCCGCCTGGTCGCAGAACGCGACCGACATCGTCGCGCAGAAGTACTTCCGCGGCGCTCCGGGCACCGCCGCCCGGGAACGGTCGCTGCGCGACGTCGTCGCGCGCATCGTGGACACGATCACCGCGTGGGGCGCGGCCGACGGCCACCTCGACGACCCGGAGGCGTTCGCCGCCGAGCTGACCTACCTGGTCCTGACGCAGCGGGCGTCGTTCAACAGCCCCGTGTGGTTCAACATCGGGGTGCCCGACACTCCGCAGCAGGCCAGCGCGTGCTTCATCCTGTCGGTCGAGGACAGCATCGATTCGATCCTCGAGTGGTACCGGCAGGAGGCGGTGATCTTCAAGGGCGGGTCGGGCGCGGGGGCGAATCTGTCGCGCATCCGGTCGTCGGCCGAGCCGCTGGCCGGTGGGGGCACCGCGTCGGGCCCGGTGAGTTTCATGCGCGGCGCCGACGCCTCGGCGGGCACCATCAAGTCCGGCGGCAAGACGCGCCGGGCCGCGAAGATGGTGATCCTCGACGTCGGCCATCCCGACGTCGAGGAGTTCGTCGACTGCAAGGCGATCGAGGAACGCAAGGCGCGGGTGCTCGCGAAGGCCGGGTTCGACATGGGGCTCGACGGTCGCGACATCCATTCGGTGCAGTACCAGAACGCCAACAACTCGGTGCGGGTGAGCGACGAGTTCATGCAGGCCGTCGCGGACGGCGCCGAGTGGCCGCTGCGCGCGGTCACCACCGGTGCGACGGTGCGCACGGTGCCCGCCCGCGACCTGTTCCACCGGATCGCCGCCGCCGCCTGGGAGTGTGCCGATCCGGGGTTGCAGTTCGACACCACCGTCAACCGCTGGCACACCGCGGCCGCGACGGGCCGGATCAACGGATCGAATCCGTGTTCGGAGTACATGCACCTGGACGACTCGGCGTGCAACCTGGCGAGCCTGAACCTGCTGGCGTTCCTGCGCGACGACGGCACGTTCGACGTCGCCGGGTTCCGGCACGCCGTCGCGGTGGTGCTGACCGGCCAGGAGATCCTCGTGAGCCGCGCCGACTACCCCACCGACCGCATCGCGGAGACGTCGCGGCGGTTCCGGCAGCTCGGCCTCGGCTACGCCAATCTCGGTGCGCTGCTGATGGCGCTGGGGCTGCCCTACGACAGTGACGCCGGCCGGGCCTACGCCGCGGCCCTGACGGCCCTGATGACCGGGCACGCGTACGCGGTCTCGGCGCGGATGGCTCGTCGGCTCGGGCCGTTCGAGGGATTCGCCGAGAACCGGGAGCACACCCTCGCGGTGCTGGCTCGTCATCGCGGCGCCGTCGACGACATCGACGAACAACTCGCGCCCGCCGGCATTCTCGCCGCGGCGCGGGAGGACTGGGACGCGGCGTGCGCGCTCGCCCAGGCACACGGGGTCCGCAACAGCCAGGTGACGGTCCTCGCGCCGACCGGCACGATCGGCCTCGCCATGGACTGCGACACCACCGGTATCGAACCCGATCTGGCGCTGGTGAAGACGAAGAAGCTGGTCGGCGGCGGGACGCTGTCCATCGTCAATCGCACGGTGCCGCGGGCCCTGTCCCGGCTCGGCTATCCCCCGGATCGGGTGGCCGAGCTGCTCACGCACATCGACACGCACCGCACGGTCGTCGGCGCGCCGCAGTTGCGGGCCGAGCATCTGCCGGTGTTCGCAACCTCCATGGGCGACAACGTGATCGAACCGCGCGGACACGTACTGATGATGGCCGCGGTGCAACCCTTCCTCTCGGGCGCGATCTCGAAGACCGTGAACCTGCCGGAGGCGGCGACCGTGGCCGACATCGAGGAGTTGTTCCTCGACGCGTGGCGGCTCGGACTCAAGGCGATCGCGGTGTATCGCGACAACTGCAAACTGGGACAACCACTGTCGGCCACGGCCGCGCCGCGCGCGACGACGGTGCCCCGGCCGCGGCGGGAACGGCTGCCCCGGTTGCGCCGGTCGCGCACCTTCGAGTTCCGCGTCGCGGACTGCAAGGGCTTCGTCACCGTGGGCCAGTACGACGACGGCCGTCCGGGCGAGATGTTCCTGCGGGTGGCAAAGCAGGGCTCGACCCTGGCCGGGATCATGGACGCGTTCTCGATGGCGGTGAGTTACGGCCTGCAGTACGGGGTTCCGTTGCGCACGTTCGTCAACGCGTTCACGAGCACCCGATTCGAGCCGGCGGGCATCACCGACGATCCGGACCTGCGGATCGCGACGTCGATCCTGGACTACATCTTCCGGCGCCTGGCGGTGGAGTACCTCGACGCGGACGAGCGGGCCGAACTCGGCATCCGCACCGGCGCCGAACGCAGCGAGCCCGCCGCCGAGGTCGTCGTGGACACGCGCCAGGGACGCGCCCGCGGCAGCGACGCGCCGTACTGCATGCAGTGCGGGGTGCAGATGCAGCGTTCCGGCTCCTGCCACGCGTGTCCGTCGTGCGGAAACACCAGCGGGTGCAGCTGACGAGGCGGCGACCCCGCCCGGGTGTGCCTAGCCGGCGACCTCCATCAGCGACAGGACGTTGCCGTGCGGGTCGCGGAACCATGCGACCCGCATGCCCTCGGGCGAGGTCCACGCGTCGTGGTCGTCCTGGTCCATTCCGTTGTAGCGGACGAACTCGACACCCTTGGCCCGCAGGGCGTCGACGGTCGCGTCCAGGTTCGGCACCCGCCACCCCAGCGCGGTGTAGCCGGTGTCGGAGCGGGACTGCACCAACGTCACCCGGACCGGTGCGCCACCGCCACCGTCGAGAATCAGCGTGAAATGGTCCCGGGACAGCTTCTCGAAACCGAGCGTGTCGACGTAGAACATCTCCGAGATGTCGAGGTCGGTACTGGGCAGGAAGCTCACGAGCTGACCGCTGATCGTCATGGGCTCCACTGTGCGCCTCGCCTCGCGGCCAGGCAAGGACGCGACAATCCGAGCGTGGCGGGCCCGGAGTACTAGCATCTGCGACATGAGCACCTCCGAGATCGCGACCGTCCTGGCCTGGCACGACGCCGTCAACTCCAACGACATCGAGACCCTGCTGGCGCTGTCGAGCGACGACATCGTGCTGCCCACCGGCGACGACGACGAGGACCAGGGCCTCGACGAGTTGCGCGAGTGGGCGACGACGGCGGGCGTGACGTTCCGGCCGGGCCGGATGTTCGTGCACGAGGGCATCGTCGTCGTCGAGGAGACCGCGACGTGGGCGGCCGATCCGGAGCACCCGCGTAGTGAAGCGATCGCGTTCCGCGTGGTGGGCGACCACGTGGTCTCGGTGTACCGGCACGACACGCTCGAGGAGGCGTTCGAGGCCACTCGCCTCAACGAGGGTGATCTGTACGAGGGATAGGGCACGCCGTGACCCTCGGCACACCCTAACGATCGCTAAGGTAGCCTCCTCGGGGAATGGTCCCAACGCACCCGAGTGAGGTTCGACGAGTGTCCGCTGAAGCTGTTGAGAAGAAGGGTCCGCTCGCGGGTATCCGCGTCGTCGAGTTCGCGGGTCTCGGTCCCGGCCCGCACGCCGCGACACTGCTCGCCGACCTCGGCGCCGACGTCGTCTGCGTGCAGCGTCCGGGTCTGATTCCGCCCGCCGGGCACCGCGACCAGATCCAGCGCGGCCGCCGCGTCGTCGAGGCCGACCTCAAGGATCCCGAGCAGGTCGAGAAGGTGCTCGGGCTGATCGAACGCGCCGACGTGCTCATCGAGGGCTTCCGCCCGGGGGTCACCGAGCGCATGGGCCTCGGCCCGGACGTCGCGCTGGCCCGCAATCCGCGCCTGGTGTACGGCCGGATGACCGGATGGGGGCAGGAGGGGCCGCTCGCCCACGCCGCCGGGCACGACATCAACTACATCTCGCTGACCGGTGTGCTGCACGCCGTCGGACGCAAGGGTGAGCGGCCGGTGCCCCCGCTTAACATGGTCGGTGACTTCGGCGGCGGCTCGATGTTCCTGATCTTCGGCATCCTCTCCGCCCTCGTCGAACGCCAGAGTTCCGGCAAGGGACAGGTCGTCGACGCCGCGATGGTCGACGGCGCGCTCGCGCTCTCGCACATGATGTGGGCGTTCCGCGGCCGCGGCGTGTGGTCGGACGAGCGCGGCGTGAACCTTCTCGACACCGGCGCCCCGTTCTACGACGTGTACGAGACCGCCGACGGCAGGTACATGGCGGTGGGCTCGATCGAGCCGCAGTTCTACGCGCTGCTGCTGCAGGGTCTCGAGCTCGACCCGGCCGAGCTCCCGCAGCAGCTCGACACGTCGGCGTGGCCGCAGATGAAGAAGCTGTTCACGGAGAAGTTCCTGTCCAAGACTCGCGACGAGTGGGCCGCGATCTTCGACGGCACCGACGCGTGCGTCTCCCCCGTGCTCACGTTCGGCGAGGCCCCGGCCAACCCGCACATCGCGGCCCGCGGCTCGCTGATCGAGCTCGACGGCGTCACCCAGCACGCCCCGGCGCCCCGCTTCTCCCGCACCCCGGCCGGCGCCCCCACCCCCCCGGCCGGCGAGGCCACCGACATCGACTCCGTCTGGCGCTAGGCAGCGAAGCTGCCGGTGTGTCCTTTGGGCGGCCCTGGCCGCCCAAAGGACACACCGGCGCCGCAGGCGCCTACAGGAGATGCACGGCGCCCGTGTCCACGGCCTCGTGCAGGAACGCCGGGGACACGTCCGGGCGGCCGGCGCGGCCCCTGCCTGCGGTGAGCTCGTCCGCGAGGCGGCGCGCGACGTCGAGTACGAGCGGGCCGCCGTCGGGCAGGAACCGGTGCAGGCCCGCTCGTTCGCATCGCGCGGCGACGGAGGCCAGCAGGGTCACCGCCTCCTCGTGCCGTCCGGCCGCGGCCAGGCACGCCACCTCGAGTCGCTCCGCGCGCAACAGCCTCCGCTCCCGGCGGCTGCCGCGCAGCAGCTGCACCCACTCGCCGGCCCACCGGCACGCCAGTTCGGTGTTCTCCGGTGTGGGGTCGGCCAGCAGCAACCGGATGGCCGTGGTCTCCTCGAACTGCGCTGTCCAGGCCGCCGTGCCGTGGTCCGGTCGCGGACGCGTGCCGTAGGACACCGGTGGCGGCGGCGCCACCCCCGGCAACGGCCCGAGCCCGAGCCGGACCCGTTCGTTCTCCACGACGGCCGCCAGCCGCTCCAGGTCCATGACGGCGGCCGCGCGGCCGCCGTCCGCCAGTCGCGATACCACCGCGTCGCGGTCGCCGCGCACGGCCTTGAGCCGCGCACCGACGACGTACCGCGAGATCTTGAAGTCCACGACCCCGCCCTCGGACCCGAGGGCGTAGCCGTCGTCGAGCAGCCGCTCGGCCTCGTCGAGTTCGCCTCGTTCGTAGAGCAGCTCGCCGAGGATCGACCCGGCCAGCATCGCCGCCGACGAGTGCCGGCCGGCGCCCCGGCGCGCCGCCCGCAGACCCGCCCGGAAGTGCTCCTCGGCGCCGGCGACGTCGAGCTGTTCGATCGCCGCGAGCCCCAGCAGGGCGCGGCCGTGCATGAGGTTGTAGGGCCCCTCGTTGAGGTCGTGATACGGCTGGGCCAGCTGTTGCAGCCGAACCACCTCGTCGTAGTCCGCGCGGTAGACCGCAGCGAACGTGGCGACGTTGAGCCCGGACGCGATCACCAGCGGCGGCAGCGTGTCGGCCCGGGCCAGGCAGTGCTCGACGAGATCGTCGGCTCGTTCCATGCGGTCGCACCGCAGGTCGACGACGCCGCGCACGACCTCCACCTCGACGGCGATGTCGGCCGCCTCCTCGGCGTCCGTGCCGGAGTCCGCGACCGCCGCCTCGACCACCTCCAGCGCGCGCAGCGCTGGTGCCGAGCGGTGCAGCAGGATGTTGGCCCACGCGATGGACAGTTGCAGGTGGATCCGGCCCGAGGCGGCCCGGCGCGGCAGCTTGGCGACGAGGCCGAGCAGGGTGGTCGCATGGCCGTGTTCGAGCAGCCGGCGCCCGTTCTCCTCGACGAGATCCGTCGCGCGGTCCTCGTCCCCCGCGGCGAGGGCATGGTCGACGGCCTCACCGACCATGGCATGGCTCTCGAACCATTCGGACGCGGTCCGGTGCAGGGCCGGGATGCGTTCGGGATGTTCGCGTTCGAGCCGTTGCCGGAGGAATTCGGCGAACAGCGGCTGATACCGGAACCAGCGGCCGTCCTCGTCGATCCGGTGCAGGAACAGATCCCGCTCCTCGATGCTCTCGAGGAGCGCCTGGCCACGTTCGTGCCCGGTGAGGGCGGTGGCGAGGCTGCCGCAGATGCGTTCGGTGATCGAGGAGGCGAGCAGGAACTCGACGTCGGCCGGGGGCAGGGAGGCGAGCACGTTCTCGGCGAGGAACTCGCCGATCGCCCGGTGCCGGCCGGACAGATGTGAGATCAGCTCCTCCGGGTCGTCGCGCCCGCGCAGCGACATCGCCGCGAGCTGCAGGGCCGCCGCCCACCCGTCGGTCGCGGCGGTCAGGTCGGCGACCTCGTCGTCGTCGAGGTCGAGGCCGGCGAGGTCGACGAGGAACACGCGGGCCTCGTCCACGTCGAAACGCAGTTGCTCGTAGTCGATCTCGACGAGTTCGTCGCGCACCCGCATCCGGCTCGTGGGCAGGCCCGAGCGGGTGCGCCCGACGACGACGAGTTGCAGATGGTGGCAGGCGTTGTCCAGCAGGAACGCCATCGCGGCGACCGTCGCGGGATCCGTCACCCGATGCCAGTCGTCGATGATGACGACGAGTCGTTCACCGGCCTCGTGGATTTCGTCGACGAGCGAGGTGAGCACGTAGCGTTCCGCCTCGTCCCCGTGTTCGTCGAGCACCTGGCCGAGTTCGCGTGCGAGCGACGGCCGGACCTGCCGGATGGATTCGACGAGATGCGTCAGGAACCACACCACGTTGTTGTCGTCGTGGTCGACGTTGAGCCAGGCGACGGGCACGTCCTTCTCGGTGAGCACGTAGCGCCACTGCAGGGCCAGCATGGTCTTGCCGAATCCCGGTGGCGAGTGGATGGCGGTCAGTTTCCGTCGCTGGTCCGCGTCGAGGATCGACAGCAGGCGCCGGCGCGGCACCAGCCGGCGCGGCGTCGACGGCGGCCGGAACCGCGTGGCCGGAGCCGGCGGGGTGGTCGCGCGCACACCGGACCGGTAGGTGCCCCGTCGCTCCGCCACGGACGGCGACGGATGGTGACCGGACTCCGAACCCGGCTCGAGTTCCCCGGCTACGGGCAGTTCGTCGACCGGCAGCCCCTCGTCCGCCTGCACCTCGCGCAGCATCTCCCCGAACTCGGCGGCGCTCGCGGGCCGGGTCTGCGGGTCCACCGACATGGCGCGTTCGATCGCCGACGAGAGCGCATCCGGGATCCCCCGCTCCCGCAGGTCCGGAACGGGCTGGGTGGTCACCCGGACGAACTGCGCCACGACCCGCTCGCCGCTGCGCCGTTCGAACGCCGCGTGTCCGGTGAGCACGCAGAACAGCGTGGCGCCGAGACTGTAGACGTCCGAGGCCGGTGTGGGCGCACGTCCGCTGAGCACCTCGGGGGCGGTGAAGGCCGGCGACCCGGTCACCTCGCCCGTCGCCGTCTCGAAGCCGCCGCTCACGCGTGCGATGCCGAAATCCGTGAGCTGCGGCTCGCCGAACTCGGTGAGCAGGATGTTGCCCGGCTTGATGTCGCGGTGCAGGATGCCGGCGCGGTGGCCCGTTTCGAGGGCGCCGGCCAGCTTGATGCCGATGCGCAGCACCTCCGGCCACGGCACGGGGCCGGTACTGCGCAGTTGCGCGTCGAGCGAATCGCGCGAGTGGTACTGCATCACGAGGTACGGGCGTCCCGTTCGGGTGGTGCCGACCTGCATGACGTTGACGATGTTCGGGTGCCCGGACAGCCGGCCCATCGCGCGCTGCTCCCGCAGGAAGCGTTCGAGATTGTCGGGGTCCATGTGGGAGGTGAGGACCTTCACCGCGACCGGACGGTCGAGTGCGGTCTCGTAGCAGCGGTAGACGACTCCGAAACCGCCGCGCCCGATCTCACGCGCGTCGTCGAATCCGGCGTCGGCCAGTTCGGCGGCGAGGTCGACCCCGACGTCGCGTTGCGTCGCGTACGGATCGTGTTCGGCCACAGTAACTCTCGCATCCGTCCGATATGGCGACTCCCAGGCGGCCACCCGTTCGTACCCCTCGAGCATAACGCCGCGGACCCGTTCCCGGTCGGGGTCCGGCCACCCCCGAATCAGACCACGAGGTGTGGTTCGACGAGGTCCCGGCCGCGGGCCAGCGCGTCGTACGCCGAGGCCACGGACGCGACCGCCCGGCGCACCTCGTCGGCCTCGCGCGCATAGGGCAGCCGCAGGAACCGTTCGAACGCGCCTTCCACCCCGAAGCGGGGTCCCGCGGCGAGGACCACACCGTGAGTGGGGGCGGTCGCCGCGAGCGCGGTCGACACCGGCGTGGGCATCCGCACCCACAGCGACATCCCGCCCGGTCCGACCGTGTACGTCCAGTCGGGCAGGAACTCGTCGAGCGCGCCGAGCATCGCCGCCCGCCGGCGGCGCAGCTGTCCGCGTCGCCGCTCGAGCAGGTCCTCGACGTCGCCGAGCAGGTGCGCCGCGGCGAGCTGCTCCATGACCGGCGTGCCGAGGTCGACGGCGGAGCGCGCCCCCACGAGCCGGGTGATCAGGGATCGGTCGGCGCGGATCCAGCCCACCCGGAGACCGCCCCAGAGGGACTTGCCGGTCGAGCCCACCGTCACGACGGAGCGGTCCGCGCCGTACGAGGCGACGGCGGGCGGCGGCGGGGTGTCCAGCCACAGGTCCACCATCGTCTCGTCCACGACGAGCGTCATGCGGGTCTCCTCCGCGATGCGGACGAGTTCGGCCCGGCCCGGCGCGCCCATGCACAGCCCGGTGGGACTGTGGAAGTCCGGGATCAGGAACGCCATTCGCGCCGCGGTCTGCCGGGCGGCGCTGCGCAGGCCCTCCAGGTCCCAGCCGTCGTCGGCGCCGCCCTCGGGCCGCACCGGCACGACGACCGGCCGCGCCCCGTGCCGCCGGATCGCCTCGAGCGCATTGGGATAGGTGGGATGGTCGACGATCACCCGGTCGCCGGCGTCGGTGAGCACGCCGAGCAGCAGGCGCAGCGCGTGCTGCGCGCCGGAGGTGACCATGATCTGGTCCGCCCCGGTCGGCAGGCCGCGGTCTCGGTAGCGCCGCGCGATCACCTCCCGCAGCAGGGCCAGGCCGATCGGTTCCATGCCGTGGGAGTCGAGGTAGGCGGGCACCGACCGCAGCGCGGCGGCGTAGGCCGACTCGATCTCGGCGGCGGGCGCCGGCATCGACGCGGAGCTGAGATCCACGGGCTCCGGCGCTTCCGCGGCGGCCGGGGCGGCGGGACGCGCCGGCGTGCCCCGTCGCCGCGGCGGCAGCGCGACGGTGCTGCGCGCACCCTGCCGGCTGCGCAGGTAGCCGGCCTCGCGCAGAGCCGTGTACGCGGACGTGATGGTGGTGCGGCTCAGCGCCAGGGCGGCGGCGAGCTCACGCTCGCTGGGCAGCGCCACGCCCAGGGGAACGCGACCGTCGTGCACCAGCAGCCGGATCCCGTCGGCGAGAGCCCGGTACGCGGGCCGCCGATCGGCGGTGTCCTGCCAGTTGCCGAGGTCGCGGGCCAGGGAACCGGCTCCGATCGCACGCGTGATCACCAGTCCAGTATCGCAGTCCAGTCGGCGAGGTGGTCACCTGTCCCCGGGCCAGTTCATACTGACGGCGTGACCACCCTCGGCTACACCCTGTTCGACACCGCCGTCGGCACGTGCGGGCTCGTGTGGTCCGCGGCCGGCGTCGTCGGCGTGCAACTGCCCGAGACCGCGCCCGAACCCACGCGCGACGCACTGCTCGGCCGGTTCCCGGCCGCGGTCGAGCGGCCCGTCCCGGCGGGGGTGCAGCCCGTGATCGACGCCGTCGCCGCGCATCTCGCGGGGGCGCCCGACGACCTGCGCCGGGTTCCGGTCGACTACCGGAACGTCTCCGAATTCGACACGGCGGTCTACGAGTTCGCCCGGACCGTCGACCCCGGCGCGGTCGCAACCTACGGCGAGGTGGCGCGCCGGGTCGGCCGGCCGGCCGGCGCCCAGGCCGTCGGACAGGCGTTGGGACGCAACCCCGTTCCGCTGATCGTGCCGTGCCACCGGATCCTCGCCGCGGGCGGCGGGATCGGTGGGTTCTCCGCGCCCGGAAGCACGGTCACGAAGCGGGAGCTGCTCGCCCTCGAGCACGCCCCCGGCTTCGGCGATCCGACCCTGTTCTGACGCGGGGCCGCAGCGGGTTTCAGCTCAGGATGTCGCGGCGCACGATCGTCTGGTCGCGGCCCGGGCCGACACCGATGCACGACATCCGCGCACCCGAGAGTTCCTCGAGCCGCAGCACGTAGTTCCGGGCGTTCTCCGGCAGGTCCTCGAAGGTGCGGGCCTCGGAGATGTCCTCCCACCAGCCGGGCATCTCCTCGTAGATCGGCGTGGCGTGGTGGATGTCGGTCTGCGTCATCGGCATTTCGTCGACGCGGACCCCGTCCACCTCGTAGCCGACGCAGATCGGCACGGTCTCGAGGCTCGACAGGACGTCGAGCTTGGTGAGGAAGTAGTCGGTGATGCCGTTGACGCGGGTCGCGTAGCGGGCGATCACGGCGTCGAACCAGCCGCAGCGCCGGGCCCGGCCGGTGGTGACACCCACCTCGCCACCGGTCTTGGCCAGGTAGGCGCCGTGCTCGTCGAACAGTTCCGTCGGGAAGGGACCCGACCCCACCCGGGTGGTGTAGGCCTTGAGAATGCCGAGGACCGTGCCGATCCGGTTGGGACCGATGCCCGAGCCGACGGCCGCGCCGCCGGCGGTGGGGTTCGACGACGTCACGTACGGGTAGGTGCCGTGGTCGACGTCGAGCAGCGTGCCCTGCGAACCCTCGAGCAGTACCGTCTCGCCGGCCTCGAGGGCCTTGTTCAGGCGCAGCCGGGTGTCGGCGATGCGGTGCCTGAACCCTTCCGCCTGGCCGAGCACCTCGTCGACGACCTGCTGCGGGTCGAGGGCCTTGCGGTTGTAGATCTTCGACAGCACCTGGTTCTTGAACTCCAGGGCGGCCTCCACCTTGTGGGTGAGGATCTTCTCGTCGAGGACGTCGGCGACGCGGACGCCCACGCGGGCGATCTTGTCCTGGTAGCACGGGCCGATGCCCCGGCCGGTGGTGCCGATCTTCTTGGCGCCGAGGAAGCGTTCGGTGACCTTGTCGATGGCCACGTGGTACGGCATGATCAGGTGCGCGTCGGCGCTGAGCAGCAGGTTCGTGGTGTCGACCCCGCGCTTCTCGAGACCGGCGAGCTCGTCGAGCAGCACGCCCGGGTCCACGACCACGCCGTTACCGATGACGTTGGTGACGCCGGGAGTGAGGATGCCGGAAGGGATCAGGTGCAGCGCGAAGTTCTCCCCGTTCGGGAGGACGACGGTGTGGCCGGCGTTGTTGCCCCCCTGGTAGCGCACCACCCACTGCACCCGGCCACCGAGCAGATCGGTGGCCTTGCCCTTGCCCTCGTCGCCCCACTGGGCGCCGATCAGGACGATTGCCGGCATTTCGCTGTCTCCTAGGGTGTCGACGTGCGGGCGCCCTCCGCCTGCAGGGTTCTGCCGTCACAGAACAGAAGCCGGGGGGACAGTCTAGCGGACCACACGTGCGGCACCGCCCCCGGCGTCCGCGCGCCGCCGTCCCGACTGTGACGGGTACCGACGATCCACCCGACTCACCGTGCCGCGTTCGAGCGTCCGGCGGTGAGGGGAGTCGTGACTAGAGTGAGTGGAGCATCGTCGCCCGCGAGAGGAGTGCTCTTGACCCCCGTTGTGCTCAAGTGCGGTGATGCCCCACTGCCGTTGACACTGACATCCCTGACCACGTTGACCGCCCCGGCTCTGCCCGGCAAGGACGACTTCGAGGACGTGTTCGCGCATCTCGAGTCGGTCGAGGACCCCCGGCTCGTGGTGGTGGGCGGGGACGCCGCCTTCGCCGCGACGCTGACCCGGATGATGCGCACCGAGCGGCTCGGCATCGAACTGGCCTACGTGCCGGAGCGGCGCACCCCGGCCGCCGAGGCGTACGGACTGCGGTTCGGATCGAAGGCCGCGACCGTCGCACTGCAGGGCACGGCACGGCCGGTGCCGCTCATCCGCGACGACGCCGGCATCGCCCTCGTCGGACGTGCCCTCGTCGAGGGCGAGGTCGGTGAGCTGGTGGGCGAGGCGTACGTCGACGACACCCGGCTGTTCAGCGGGATGACCCCGGGTGTGCGGATCGAGCCCACCGTCGACATGCCGGGACTGCGGGCCGCGATCGATCGGCCGCGCTGGTTCGGCGGCTACCGCTGGGTGACCGGCCGCGCCGTGCAGCTCGGCTCACCCGGCGCCGTGCTCACCCGCGACGGGGTCGCCAATCCGCGGGCGGTCAAGCGCTCCACCTTCTACCGGCACGAGCACAAGTGGAAGCTGGTGCGCTGAGCGGGCTGCCGTCGCGGTACGAAAGCCGTTCCGGCTGAGCGCTTGTCGCGATTTCCTCCGCCCCGCCGGACACCCGCACACCGGGCTCCGCCGCGGGCCGGGTCCGCGGGCACAGCCCTCACCGGCGTCACGCATTGCACCGGGCGAGGGCCTCGCCGGCGGCGCGCAGTGCGGCCCGCAACGACTCCGGGGCCACGACCTCGACCCCGCCGCCGAGGGCGAGGAGCTGGTCGAGCGCCACCTCCTCGGCCTCGAGCAGCAGGTCCACCCGCACCCACCCGTCCGCGTCCGGCGGTCCCGGTTCCACGTCGGCGGCGTCGGTGCCCACCACGCGGGGCAGGCGCCGCCACGCGGCCGGGCCGAGACGGAGTGTGCAGGCGAACCTGCGCAGCGCACGATCGAACTCCGCCGCGGACGCCGCCCAGTAGGCGGGCAGGTCGAATCCGTCGGGCCGTCGGGCCGGGGCGTCGAGGACGGCGGCGGACGCGATGCGCCCGACCCGGTAGGTCCGGACGTGACCGCGGTGCGCGGCGACGAGGTACCAGACCCCGGCCTTGGCGACGAGCCCGAGCGGGTCGAGGGTGCGCGCCACGGTCCGGTCGCCGCGCCGGTAGCGGATGTGCAGGCGGCGCTCGTCGAACACGGCGGACGCGACGGCCGGCAGGTGCGTGTTGTCCCCCGGTGCGGCGAACCAGCCGGGGACGTCGACGTGGACCCGGTCGCGCCAGGCCTGGGCGGCGCTGCGCAGGGTGACCGGCATGGACCCGAGCAGCTTGCCGCGGGCCGCATCGAGTTCCACACCGAGGTCGGCGGCGAGGGTGGGCACCCCCAGCAGCATCAGCGCGGCACTCTCGTCGCTGGTGAGCCCGCTGAGCCGGGACTGCCACCCGTCGAGCAGGCGGATGCCGCCGCCCGGTCCGCTCTCCGTCCACACCGGGACCCCCGCGGCGGACAGAGCACCGACGTCGCGGTACACGGTGCGCACCGAGACCCCGAGATCGTCCGCGAGCCGCTGCGCGGTCAGGCCCGCGGTGCCCTGCAGACGCAGCATCATCGCGAGCAGGCGTGCCGATCGCATGACCGCAGCCTACGCAAAAATCACTGACACTCGATGTCAGTGATACCGGCGCATCCTGACCTCATGAGTCCATGGAAAGAGTTCTCCGAGCAGGCACCGGATCTGGCACAGGCGATCGCCGCACGACTACAGGCGCACAAGCATCACGTCCTGGCGACGCTGCGGCGGGACGGATCACCGCGCGTCAGCGGGACGGAGGTGGAGATCGTCGACGGCCGGCTGGTGCTCGGGTCGATGCCCGGCGCGAGGAAAGCCCGCGACCTGCAGCGCGATCCGCGCTACGCCCTGCATTCCAATCCCGGGCACCACTCGATGACGGGCGGCGACGCGAAGGTCCGCGGCCGGGCCCGGGAACTGCACGACGACGTGAAGGCGGCCGTGCTCGCCGCCTACCCGGAGGAGGTGCCGCCGGGGCCGATGCACCTGTTCGAACTCGACCTGGCCGAGGCCGTGCTCACCACGGTCGACGAGGAACACCTGTACGTGGATCTGTGGCGGCCCGGGGCCGCCGTCGAGCGTTTCGTCCGCTGACCGGGCCCGCCGCGCGGCCCGGCACGGAGAGGTTCGGCACGGAGAGTTCGGCGCCCCGGGCTGTCGAGTTCAACCCGGGGCGCCTTGGCCGGCCCGCATCCGGACTACGGAACAGCCCCGACCGTTGTGCCCACTGCGGCGCGGTCGAAACCTCCGGACCCGAAATCGCTCCCCGCGACGCCCGAGCGGGCGAGGTGTGGACTCCCCGCCGAACGGGTAGCCGCCCCTCGGAGCCGGCCGCTCCGCGTGCGTGGCCGGTCGTTTGTCACGGGGAGGGTGAGACATGATCCGAGTGGCCTCGGTGCCCGCGTCGCACGTCTACGTCCGGCATCTGGCCGGACCGCACGGGGACGACGAGGTGGTGCGGCTTGCCGATCCGGTGCCCGCCGACGGACGCAAGGTACCGGGCGGATGGTGGCCGCCGCTGATGCTCGAGCCGGGATGGATCGCCGCCAACCACACCGAGTTCGACGTGTTCCACATCCACTTCGGCTTCGACGCGATCGAACCGGAGGCCCTGCAGGACGTGGTCGCGGAACTCGCCGACCACGACATCCCGCTCGTCTACACCGTGCACGACCTGCGCAACCCGCACCACCCCACGCCGGGCACCCACCACAAGCAGCTCGACGTCCTGATCCCCGCCGCCACCGAACTGATCACCCTCACCGAGGGCGCCGCCGGACGGATCGAGACGATGTGGGGCCGCACCCCCACCGTCCTGCCCCACCCACACGTCGTCGAACAGCCGTGGTTCGCGCGCGCGAACCGGTCCCCGGACGAGCCGTTCGTCGTCGGGGTGCACGCGAAGAGCCTGCGCGCCAACATGGACGTCTTCCCCGTCCTCGACGTCCTCTCCCACACCGTCCGTGACCTGCCGGGCGCGCAGTTGCGGATCAACGTCCACGACGAGATCTTCGATCCGGACAACCACTGGTACGCCCCCGAGGCCGGGGCGAAGATCCTCGCCTTCGGGGACCGGCCGGGCGTCGACGTGCGTGTGCACAAGTACTTCTCCGACGACGAGCTGTGGGAGTACCTGTCCTCGCTGTCTGTGTCCGTCCTGCCCTACCGGTTCGGCACCCATTCCGGCTGGCTCGAGGCCTGCCACGACCTCGGTACGGCGGTGATCGCCCCGAGTTGCGGGTTCTACCACCAGCAACGGCCCTGCCAGGTGTTCACCTACGACGAGCAGACCTTCGACCCGGATTCCCTGGCCGATTCGGTGCGCGCGCTGTACCACAGCGGTCGGCGGCCCCACAGCGACTGGGCGCAGCGCATGTTCGAACGCCGCTTCCTGTCCCATGCGCACCACGCGATCTACGAACGGGCACTGTCGTGACGGGTCGCCCACTGCGTATCGCCCTCATCGCGTCCCACCGATTTCCCGTCGCGCAGCCCTTCGCCGGGGGACTCGAGGCACACGTGTGGCACCTGACCCGCGCGCTCGGCGCCGACGGACACCGGGTGACGCTGTTCGCCGCCGCGGGTTCCGACGTCACGCTGCCCGCCTCGTTCCTCGAGGTGCGCACCTTCACGCCCAGCCCCGCCGCCCGCAGCGACGTGTCGATGCCGCCGGAAGCGTTCCTCGACGCCCACCACGCCTACCTGTCGCTGCTGCTGGAACTGGCCGGCCCGCTCGCCGACTCGTTCGACGTGATCCACAACCACAGCGTCCACTACCTGCCGCCGGCGATGGCCGCGACGCTGCGGACCCCGATGCTGACCACCCTGCACACCCCGCCGACGCCGTGGCTCGAGTCGGCGCTCACCGTCCCCGGCGGCGGCTCGGCGCACTACGCGGCCGTCAGCAGATACACCGCGGCGACCTGGGCGCACGCGGTCGCCGCGCCGATCACCGTCGTCCCGAACGGCGTCGACCTCGGGGCGTGGCCGCTCGGCCCGGGCGGGCCGTCGCTGATCTGGTTCGGACGACTGGTCCCCGAGAAGGGCGCCCACCTGGCGATCGAGGCGGCCCGGCGGGCGGGAACGTCCCTGCGGCTGGCCGGTCCGGTCAGCGACGAGGACTACTTCACCCGGCACATCGCCCCGCGTCTGGGCGACGGCGTCACGTATCTCGGTCATCTGCCGCAGCGGGAACTCGCGGCCGCGGTCGGCCGGTCGGCCGCGACCCTGGTGACGCCGCAGTGGGACGAGCCGTACGGCCTCGTCGTGGCCGAGTCCCTGGCATGCGGCACGCCCGTGGTCGCGTTCGCGCGCGGCGGCATCCCCGAGGTACTCGACCGGGGCAGCGGCTGCCTCGTCGCCCCCGACGACGTGGAGGCGCTGGCGGCCACCGTGCCCCGCGCCGTCCGATTGTCCCGGCTCGACGCCCGCCGCCGCGCCGAGACGTTCTGTTCCGAACGCACCATGGTGGACTCCTACCTCGCCCTGTACCGCCGCCTGTGTGCGGCCGGCTCCGTCGTCCGGCAGCGCCCGGCATGATCGGCTACTACATCCATCACCACGGACACGGGCACCGCACCCGGGCGGCCTCGATCTGCGCCCGCACGAGCGAACCCGTGACGGCCCTGTGCTCGGCGCCGTTGGGGCGCTTCGCCGACGTCTTCGCCGATGTCGTCGAACTGCCCCGCGACGACGAGTCCGTCGACACCGCGGAGGATCCCACCGCCGGCGGGTTGCTGCACTGGGTCCCCCGGCACGACCGCGGCCTACGCGAGCGGATGGCGGCGCTGGCGTCCTGGGTCGCCACGGCCCGGCCCCGGCTGCTGGTGGTCGACGTGTCGGTCGAGGTCGCGGTGTTCGCCCGGTTGCTGGGCGTCCCCGTCGTGGTCGTGGCCATGCCGGGCGAGCGCACCGACACCCCGCACGGGCTGGGTTACCGCGCGGCCGAGCACATCGTCGCGCCGTGGCCGCGGGAGGTGTACGAGCCGGCGTACCTGCGTCCGTACGCGGACAAGACCACCTATGTCGGCGGCATCAGCCGGTTCGACGGCCGGCCCGTCGCCGGCCCCGCCCCCGGGGGCCGGCCCCGGGTCCTGGTCCTGAGCGGCAGCGGCGGCTCGTCCCTGTCGGCCGAGCGTCTGCACGAGCTGGCCGAGCGTCATCCCGGCTACGCGTGGGACGGTGTCGGCGTGCCGGGCGGTCCGTGGGTGGACGATCCGTGGTCCGACCTGAGCCGGGCCGACGTCGTCGTCGGTCACGCCGGGCAGAACTCCGTCGCCGACATCGCCGCGGCACGGCGGCCGGCGATCGTCGTCGCCGAACCCCGGCCGTACGACGAGCAGTGCGCCACCGCCGACGCGCTGGGTCGAGCCGGCCTGGCGGTGACCCTGCCGGCCTGCCCGCATCCGGACGACTGGCCGAAACTGCTGCGCCGGGCCCTGCGGCTCGATCCCGCACAGTGGTCCCGGTGGCGCACCGAGGGGGCTGCCGGGCGCGCCGCCGCGGTGCTCGACGAGGTCGCCGCGAAGGTGGCACCGCGATGAGGACGACCGTGATCACTCTCGTCGCCGGCCGGCACGCGCACCTGCGGCTGCAGCTGCGCGGCCTGGCGCGCAGCGCACGGACCCCGGACGATCACGTGGTGGTATCGATGGGCGATCCGGCCGTCGCACCGCTGATCGAAGCGGAGGGCTACCCGGCTCATACGGTGACCCTGCCGGCGGGCGGACCGTTGCCACCGTCCGCGGGCGGACCGTTGCCACCGTCCGCGGGCAGACCATTGCCACCGTCCGCGGGCGGACCGTTGTCACTGTCCACCGCGCGCAATGTGGGCGCCGAGTGTGCCTTGGCGCGCGGCGCCGAGCTGCTGGTGTTCCTCGATGTCGACTGCATCCCGTCCGCGGGCCTCCTCGGGTTGTACGAGCGGGCCGCGAGCGATCCGCGGCACGGCAGCGCCCTGCTGTGCGGTCCGGTGACGTATCTGCCGCCGCCGGGGCCGCGCGGATACGACCTGGGCCGCCTCGAGCGGAGCGTGAACCCGCATCCGGCACGGCCGAACCCCCCGGCCGGCACGATCCGCACCGGCGACGAGTACGACCTGTTCTGGTCGCTGTCGTTCGCGGCGACCCGCGCGACGTGGACGGCCGTCGGGGGCTTCTGCACGGACTACGTCGGGTACGGCGGCGAGGACACCGACTTCGCCCAGCGCGCCGCGCACGCCGGGGTGGGGTTGCGCTGGGTCGGCGGCGCGCATGCCTTCCATCAGCACCACCCGGTCTCCGACCCGCCGGTCGAGCATCTGCACGAGATCCTCCACAACGCCGCTGTCTTCCACCGGCGCTGGGGGCGCTGGCCGATGACCGGGTGGCTGACCCGATTCGCCGAGGCGGGTCTGGCCCGGTACGACGCGGCCGCGGACCGGTGGGTCGCCACCGCGGCGCATGCGGGGAGCGGACGTGGCCGATGTTTGGACAGGGACGCGCGGGGCAACTCGGTCGGGACGTGAACGTCCCCTGTCTCGACCGAACGGAGCATCGCAGTGTTCGACAAGAATCCGCCGGTTCCCGGCTCGCCCGCCGGTTTCGAGGTTCCGGTCGAGGAACCCACGACCCCGACGGACCCGCCTCCGGCCAAACCCGACCAGCGTGAGCCCGTCCCGGTCACTGCCACCGGCACACCCGAGGACCTGCCCGACGGTGCGCGCGGTCCCCAGGGCCGCTTCCTCACCACCGCCCAGGGTGCACGGCTGACCGACACCGACCACTCCCTCAAGGCGGGTCGCCGCGGTCCGACGCTCTTGCAGGACCACCACTTCCGCGAGAAGATCACCCATTTCGATCACGAGCGCATTCCCGAGCGGGCGGTGCACGCCCGGGGCGCCGCGGCGCACGGCGTCTTCCGGGCCAACGGCGCCGCCTCGAAGATCACCCGCGCCGGATTCCTGCAGAAGGGCAGCGAGACGCGTGTCTTCGTCCGTTTCTCGACGGTGCTCGGTTCGCGTGGTTCCGCCGACACCGTCCGCGACACCCGTGGTTTCGCGACGAAGTTCTACACCGACGAGGGAACGTTCGACTTGGTGGGGAACAACATTCCGGTGTTCTTCATCCAGGACGCGATCAAGTTCCCGGACATCGTCCATGCCGCCAAGCCGCATCCGGACCGCGAGATCCCGCAGGCTCAGAGCGCGCACGACACGTTCTGGGACTTCGTCTCACTGCACACCGAGGCCACCGCGCACACTTTGTGGAACATGTCGGACCGGGGCATTCCGCGCTCCTACCGGATGATGGAGGGCTTCGGCGTCCACACCTTCCGTCTCGTCAACGCCGACGGCGAGACGTCGCTGGTGAAGTTCCACTGGAAGCCGCGCCTGGGCGTGCACTCGCTGGTGTGGGAGGAGGCGCAGCTGCTCGGCGGCATCGACCCGGACTTCCACCGTCGCGACCTCGCCGACGCCATCGAATCCGGCGCCTACCCCGAATGGGATCTGGGCGTGCAGGTCTTCCCCGACACCCCGGAGCAGACGTTCGAGGGCATCGACCTTCTCGACCCCACCAAGATCGTCCCCGAGGAGCTCGCCCCGGTGCAGGTGATCGGGACGATGCAGCTCAACGCCAACCCGACGAACTTCTTCGCCGAGACCGAGCAGGTCGCCTTCCATCCCGGCCACCTCGTCCCCGGCATCGACGTCACCGACGATCCGCTGCTCCAGGGTCGGCTGTTCTCCTACCTCGACACCCAGCTGAGCCGGCTCGGCGGACCGAACTTCGGCCAGTTGCCGATCAACCGGCCGCACGCCCCCGTCAACGACATGCTGCGCGACGGCATGCACCAGACCGGCATCCATCCGGGCGCGGCTCCCTACCGGCCCAACTCGCTCGGAGCGGGATGCCCGTTCCTCGCGGGCGTCGAGGACGCCGCGTTCATCGACGTGCCGGCGCCGATCGCCGCGGGTGTCAAGGAACGTGAGGCGCCGAGCACGTTCGACGATCACTTCTCGCAGGCCCGGCTGTTCTACCGGAGCCTGTCGGAGATCGAGAAGAAGCACGTGGCCGACGCCTACACCTTCGAACTCGGCAAGTGCTTCGAGCAGGCGATCAAGGAGCGGGCCCTGCGCGTGCTCGCGAACATCGACGCCGGACTGTGCGCCACCGTCGCGGCGGGTCTCGGCCTGCCGGCACCGGAGCCGACGGTGTCGACGGACGGTGAGCCGCTGCGCAGCGAGGCCCTGTCCCAGGTCGGTGCGACGTGGCCGGTCGAGGGGCGGATGATCGGCATCGTCGCGGACGACAGCGCCGACGTCGCCGAGGTCGCCAAGGCCGTGGCGGCGGTGGCCGCGGCGAAGGCCGTGCCGCTGGTGATCGGTCCGCACGGCGGCAAGCTCGACGGCGGCCGCAAGGAGGTGCCGATCTCGCGCACCTTCGACACGGCGCGGTCCGTCGAGTACGACGCCCTGCTGCTCGCGAGCGCCCCGGCCGATCCGCGGGTACGCATCCTGGTCGACGAGACGTTCCGGCACTGCAAGGCGATCGGCACGTGGGGCACGGGCACCGAAGCGCTCGAGCACGCAGCCGTCCATCCCGAGGCCCCCGGAGTGGTCACCGCCGACGATCCGGAAGCGGTGGTGACCGGAATCGTCGAACTGCTCGGCGCCCACCGTGTGTGGGAGCGGTCCCAGGCCTGACCCGCCCCCTGCTGCTGCGGCGGTGCGGCGGTGGTGCGGCGGTGGTGGCCGAATGTCACATCGCGTCGATCGAATCGACCGAATGTGACATTCGGCCACCGGCACCACCCCCCGCGGGTCTGTCAGGAGAAGGGCTTGCCGCCGGTGACGGCGATGACCTCGCCGGTGATGTAGCTCGACTCCTGCGAGGCGAGGAAGACGTAGGCCGGGGCCAGTTCGGCCGGCTGCCCGGGCCGGCCGAGCGGGACGTCGTCACCGAAGGATTCGAACTTCTCCCGGGGCATCGTGGCCGGGATGAGCGGCGTCCAGATCGGTCCCGGGGCGACGGCATTGACCCGGATCCCCCGCTTCGCGACGTCCGACGCCAGGCCCTTGGTGAAGTCGACGATGCCGGCCTTGGTCGTGGCGTAGTCGAGCAGCTCCGGCGACGGGCTCGTCCCCTGGATCGACGACGTGTTGATGATCGTCGAGCCCGGTTCCATCACGTCGATCGCGAACTTGCACAGCCAGAACAACGCGTACAGGTTCGTCTTCAGCACGCGGTCGAACTGCTCGGTGGTGATGTCGGCGATCCCGTTCATCTGCACCATCTGGAACGCCGCGTTGTTCACCAGGATGTCCAGGCCGCCGAGGTCACGCACGGCCGTGTCGATCAGGTGCCGGCAGTGTTCCTCGGAGCGGATGTCGCCCGGCACCGCGACGGCGCGCCGACCCGCCTCCTCGATCCACCGCACGGTTTCGCGGGCGTCGTCCTCCTCGGACTCGAGATAGCTGAGGACGACGTCGGCGCCCTCACGGGCGAACGCGATCGCCACGGCCCGTCCGATCCCCGAGTCGGCACCGGTGATCAGCGCCCGTCGGCCCTCGAGCCTGCCGCTGCCGCGATAGGTCTGCTCGCCGTGGTCGGGTGCCGACACCATGTCGGACGTCAGGCCCGGGTACTCGAGTTCGGGTTGCTGCTCACGATCCGGGGCCGGGTACTGCTCGACCGGATTCCGGGGCCGGTGCTGGTCGGTCATGGGTCCTCCCTCAGCGGTGTGCGGGCGGTTACGGAGCCGCCGTGTCCGCACGGTGCATACCCGGCGCCGGGAGCGGGTACACGAACGGCACCGGTCGGTGAATCCGAGCGCTGCAGCGCTCTCCCGACCCGACCTCTGGAAAGGATGGGGCTGTGACGGAACACGAGAGTGAGTTTCGGGGAAGCAGTGAACTTCGGAGAAGCGGTGAGTTTCGGCGAAGCAGTGAGTTTCGGCGAAGCGAGGAGACCCGCGCGGGTGCCGATCCGGTGCACAGCAGGCAGGCCCACGACCGGGACCTGACGAACGACAGCGACTTCCCGGCCGACGACGCCCGCACGATGCGCAGCCACGCCGGTGAGGCCCTGACCGATTCCCGGGGCTGGCCGGGCTACTTCTTCCTGGGCCTCGGGCTGCTGCTGCTCGGTCTGACTCTGGTGGCTGCCGGCTACGGCTTCGAGGGCTGGGCCTGGATCGCCGGTCCCGCCTGCATCGTGTCCTTCGGGATCGGTGCCCTGCTGGTCCTGCTCGAGCGCAAGCGGGTCCGCAACGTCGAAGGAACGAGCCTGCGCGAACCGCGCGGTCACTGAGCGGTGCGCCCTTTGGGCGGTCAGGGCAGCCCAAAGGGCACACCGCTGTAGGCTCCTTCGCGTGAATCCACGCCCGCCGACGTCCACGCAGCTGCGTGGCGCGTTCGTGGGCTCGACCTCCGCCGCGGTCTCCGTCGCGGCCCACGGCCTCGCGGGCGGCGAGATTCCGTCCCAGGCGTCGGTGGTGCTGATGGTCGCCGCCTGCGCCGCGTTCGGTGCCGCGGTGTCCGCGCTCCGGTCGCACCGGCCGCTGACCGCACTGGTGCTCGTCCTGGCCGCGGGCCAGACGATCGGTCACACCGTCCTGACCCTCACCGCCGAGCACGCCCACGGCCTCGGGCTCTCGCCCGCGATGCTCGGCGCCCACGCCGCGGCCCTCGTCGTCTCCGCCGCCCTGATCCGGGCGGCCGAGCAGGGTTGCGTCGCGGCACTCGGCGTGTTGCGGCACATCGTCGCCGCGATACTGACCCTGCCCCCGGCGCATGCGCCGCTGTGGGTGGCCACACCCTCGCACCGGGCACGTCTCGTGCTGCGAGTGCTCGTTTCCGCACAGGCCGGCACCCGGGGTCCGCCCCGCACCGCCTGACCCGATCCTGTTCCGCCGCGTCCGTACCCCGCGGCGGCTTTCCCACGTGTGACGACGCTGCCGTCGTCACCGACGATCGAAACGAGCATTCGCATGTCCACGACCGACCTCGGGACGGATCGTTCCGTCCCGCCCCCGACCCGCCGATCCGGCACCTCCTCCCTGCGACCACTCGTGCTGCGGCTGCACTTCTACGCCGGCCTCCTCGTCGCCCCGTTCATCCTGATCGCCGCGGTCAGCGGCGGCCTCTACGCGCTCGCGCCGACGATCGAGCAACTCGTCTACCGCGATCAGCTGCACACCGATGCCACCGGTCCCGCCGTGCCGGTGGCCGAGCAGATCCGGGTGGCCACCGGCCAGCGGCCCGATCTCACCGTCACCGCGGTGCGGCCGGCCGCGGCGCCCGGCGAGACCACCCGGGTCCTGTTCGCCGACCCGAGCCTCGGCGAGTCGCAGCGGCTCGCGGTCTTCGTCGACCCGGTCACCGCGCGGCCGCTCGGTGAGCTGGCCGTCTACGGCAGCAGCAGCGCCCTGCCGGTGCGGACCTGGATCTCGCAGCTGCACCGGCACCTGCATCTCGGCGAACCGGGCCGCCTCTACAGCGAGCTGGCCGCGTCCTGGATGTGGGTGATCGCGCTCGGCGGCGTGTATCTGTGGGTGCGCCGGTACCGGACGTTGCGGGCCCGCGACGCCGAGGCGCGCCTGCTCACCGTCGACCGCACCGCCACCGGCCGGTCCCGCACCCTCGGCTGGCACGGTGTGGTGGGTGTATGGATCGCGGTCGGCCTGGTGTTCCTGTCCGCGACCGGTCTGACCTGGTCCCGGTTCGCCGGCGACAACATCGCCGAGCTGCGGGCGGCACTGGACTGGAAGACGCCCGCCGTCGACGCGACCCTGACGGGGAGCAGCGCCGCACCCGCGACGGGCCACGAGGGGCACGGCGGCCACGGTGGGCACGCCGCCGACCCGGCACTGCTCGACACGAACATCGCCCGCATCGACTCGGTGCTGGACGCGGCGGCCGCGGCGGGACTGACCGGCGTCGTCGAGGCCTCGGTCCCCACGAAGGCCGGCACTGCCTTCACCGTCGCCGAGACCCGCCAGCCGTGGGTGTACGGCATCGACTCGGTCGCCGTCGACGGCGCGACCGGCGAGGTCGTCGACGTGCTGCGGTTCGCGGACTGGCCGCTCGCCGCGCAGCTGACGTGGTGGTCGATCACCCTGCACATGGGCATCATGTTCGGGCTGATCACGCAGGTCGCCCTGGCGCTGCTGGCGGTGGCGTTGGTCACGGTCGTGGTGCGCGGGTACGTGCTGTGGTGGCGGCGACGGCCCACCCGTGGGTCGGCGTGGGCCGTCGGCCGCGCTCCGTCCCGGGGCGCGCTCCGTCGCGTCGGCGCAGGTCCGGCGGTCGCGATCGGCGTCGCGGCCGCGGTGGTGGGGTGGTTCGCCCCGGTGCTCGGGCTCAGCCTGCTGGCGTTCCTCGTCGTCGACACCGCCGTCGGGTGGCGTAGCCGGGGACGCGCATAATGAACCCTCGTGTGCCTATCGACGAGGAGTGCCGGTGAGCGACGACCTGTCCGCATACCGTAAGGAGTTCGCCCGCATCGAGCGGAAGATCGCCGGGGAGTTCGACGCCGGCCGGCGACACCGCGTCCTCGTCGCCTGTGTCGTCGCGGTGGTGCTGGGTCTGCTTCTGCCGCAATCGGATACCGAATGGTCGTGGACGGTGCTCGGCACGTGGTTCGGGCACGAGGCCACGACGACCGTGCCGATGCGGGTCTTCGTGAGCCTCGCTGTGGTGTTCGGTGTGGTGTCGTCGACCGCGGCGCTGTGCACGCACCGCTGGCGGCTCGCGTCGGCGTCGATGCTCGGTTCCGGCCTGGCGTCCCTGTTCGGGCTGCTCGGCTACTGGTCGCAGAACGGCATGCCGGTGCAGACTCCGCACGCCCCCGGCGCGGGAATGGTGCTCGCCTGGCTCGGCATGGTGGCGCTGACCTCGCAGTGGCTGCCCGTCGTGCTCAGCCGCTCCCCCACCGACCGGCGGCCGCAGCCGGTGACCACGCCGGTGCTCTGACGCCGATGCCCGACCCGGGACATCCGCGCACCGCGCGGATGTCCCGGCGTTCCACTGCGCGACGGGCCGGGCGCGGCGTACATTTCGCCGGTGAAGCGGCCGGATGCGGCTGCCCCGCGAAGGGAGTTGCCGTGCCGACCGCCGTACTCGCCGTCGTCGCCCTCGTCGGCGCCTTCCTGCAGTCCCGCCACCGCCACGGCGCCGCTCGTATCGACACCTACCTCGTGTGGTGGCTCGTGGCGGTGGTCGGCGTCGCCTCGGTGATCGGGGCGGCGTTCCACGTCTTCGACGGTCCCGCGACCGCCGAGATGATCGGATTCACCCGCGGCGACGGAGGTTTCCAATTCGAGAACGCCATGGGCGATCTCGCGATCGGCGTGGCGGGAATCCTGTGCTACCGCTTCCGCGGCGGGTTCTGGCTCGCGACGATCGTCGTGACCACCGTCCAGTACTTCGGCGACGCCGCCGGTCACCTGTACTTCTGGCTCGCGAAGGACAACACCGAGCCGGGCAACGTCGGATTCCCGCTGTGGTTCGACATCATCCTGCCGATCGTGGCGTGGGTCCTGTACGCGGCGTCGTACCGGCGGGGCGGCGACGCCGTTCCCCTCACCCGGTCAGGAGCCGGCGCCGACGCCGTCCGCGCGACGTAGCAGGTAGGTGTCCATCACCCAGCCGCGCGCCGCCTTCGCGCGGGCGCGGGCCCGCTCGATCTCCGGCAGCACCCGGTGCAGCGGGCCGGCGACGAGTTCCTCGTCGGACGTGCCGAGGTCGGCGCCCCACCAGATGTGCCAGTCGCCGTCGAGCCGGGCGCATTCGAGCGCGCCGTCGAGCATCACGACGAGGTTGTCGCCCCCGGCGGCGACCTCGTGCGCAAGACACCGGCCCGTCGTGATCGTGATCGGGCCGCCGATCCGGTTGAGCACCAACCGGTGCCGCGCCGCGAGCAGCGACACGGCGCTCACCCCCGGGACCACGTCGTAGTCGACGTCGAGCACGCCCCGGTCGCGGATGCGTTCGACGACGCGAATGGTGCTGTCGTACAGGCTCGGATCGCCCCACACCAGGAATCCGGCGGTCTCGTCCGGCGCGACCTGCTCGCGCAGCACCGACTCGTAGACGGCGGCGCGGGCCGCGTGCCAGTCCCGCACCTCGGCGCCGTAGGCGGACGGGGCGCGGTCGCGCGGCGGGTCCGGCACCGTGATCACCCGGTAGTCGCCGGTGACGTGCCGGCGGCAGATCTCCTCCCGCACGGCGACGAGATCGTCGACGCCGCGCTGCTTGTCGGCGACGAGGAACACGTCCACCTCGTTCAGCGCCCGGACCGCGGCCACGGTGAGGTCGTCGGGACCACCCGGCCCGATCCCGATCAGCCGCAGCCGTCTTCTCATCCGCGGTCCTCGAGGTCGCCCTCCACGTCGAGGTAGGCCTGCTGCAGTTCCGCGAGCGTCGCCGGATCCGGCTCGGCCCACAGCCCGCGGTCGGCGGCCTCGGAGAGCCGTTCGACGATGCCGCGCAGCGCCCACGGGTTGGCCTCGCGCAGGAACTGCTGGTTCTCCGGGTCGAGCGCATAGGTGCGGGCGAGGGTTTCGTACATCCAGTCCGCGACGACGCCGGCGGTGGCGTCGTAGCCGAACAGGTAGTCGACGGTCGCGGCCAGCTCGAACGCTCCCTTGTAGCCGTGCCGGCGCATCGCGGCGAGCCAGCGCGGATTGACCACCCGGGCCCGGAACACGCGGGCGGTCTCCTCCGCCAGCGAGCGGGTGCGGACCTGGTCGGGGGTGGTCGAGTCGCCGATGTACGCCTTCGGGTCCGCGCCGGTGAGCGCGCGGACGGTGGCGACCATGCCGCCGTGGTACTGGAAGTAGTCGTCCGAGTCGGCGATGTCGTGCTCACGGGTGTCGGTGTTCTTCGCCGCCACCGCGATCCGCCGGTAGTTGGCGCGCATGTCGTCCGCGGCCGCGACACCGTGCAGGTGCCGCCCGTACGCGAAGCCACCCCACGCGGTGTACACCTCGGCGAGATCGGCGTCGCTGCGCCAGTTCCCGGAGTCGATGAGCGGCAGGATGCCGGCGCCGTAGGAGCCGGGCCGGGAACCGAAGATGCGCCGGACCGCGCGCTCGGGGTCGCCGTGCTCGGCCTCGTCGCGGCGGGCGTGCGCGCGCACGAAGTTCAGGTCGTCGGGCTCGTCGAGGGCGGCGACGGTGCGGATCGCGTCGTCGAGCATCGCGACGACGTGCGGGAAGGCGTCGCGGAAGAACCCGGAGATGCGGACGGTGACGTCGATGCGGGGCCGGCCGAGTTCGTCGAGGGGGATCACGGTCAGTTCGCGCACCCGCCGGGACTCGGCGTCCCATTCGGGGCGCACGCCGATCAGGGCGAGCACCTCGGCGATGTCGTCGCCGGAGGTGCGCATCGCGGAGGTGCCCCACACCGACAGGCCCACCGACGGCGGGTAGTCGCCGGTGTCCGCGCGGTACCGGTCGAGCAGGTTGTTCGCCAGGGCCACGCCGGTGTCGTAGGCGAGCCGGCTCGGCACCGCCTTCGGGTCGACGGTGTAGAAGTTGCGGCCGGTGGGCAGCACGTTGACCAGGCCGCGCAGCGGCGACCCGGACGGACCGGCGGGGACGTAGCCGCCGTCGAGGGCGTGCAGCACCGCGTCGAGTTCGTCGGTGGTGCGGGCCAGGCGCGGCACGACCTGCTCGGCGGCGAAGGCGAGCACCCGCTCGACCTCCGGATCCTGCTGTCCCAGAACCTGTTCGACGACGGTGCCGGCGCGCTCGACCCGCCAGCCGGCGTCCTCCATGCCCTGCACCAGGGCCCGGGCCTGGGACTCGACCGCGTCGGTCTCGGCGAGCGGCGCATCCGGCTTCAGCCCGAGCGCGGTGCGCAGCCCGGGCACCGCGTGCGCCCTGCCGCCCCACACCTGCGCAGCCCGCAGCACCGACAGCACCAGGTTCACGCGGGCCTCCCCGACGGGCGCGGTGCCGAGCACATGCAGACCGTCGCGGATCTGCGCGTCCTTGACCTCGCACAGCCAGCCGTCGACGTGCAGCAGGAAGTCGTCGAATTCGGCGTCGTGCGGGCGGTCGTGGAGACCAAGGTCGTGGTCGAGCTTCGCGGCCTGGATCAGCGTCCAGATCTGGGCGCGGATCGCGGGCAGCTTGGCCGGGTCCATCGAGGCGATGTTGGAGTACTCGTCGAGCAGCTGCTCGAGCCGGGCGATGTCGCCGTACGACTCGGCCCGCGCCATCGGCGGGATCAGGTGGTCGACGATGGTCGCGTGGGCGCGGCGTTTCGCCTGGGCGCCCTCCCCCGGATCGTTGACCAGGAACGGGTAGATCAGCGGGAGGTTGCCGACGGCGGCGTCGGTCGCGCAGGCCGCCGACAGCCCGGCGTTCTTGCCGGGCAGCCATTCCATCGAGCCGTGCTTGCCCAGGTGGACGACGGCGTCGGCGCCGAAGCCGTTCTCCACCCACCGGTACGCCGCGAGGTAGTGGTGCGACGGCGCCATGTCCGGATCGTGGTAGATCGCCACCGGGTTCTCGCCGAACCCGCGGGGCGGCTGGATCATCAGCACCACGTTGCCGGCCTGCAGGGTGGCGAGCACGATCTCGCCGTTCGGGTCGGCGCTGCGGTCGACGAACAGTTCGCCCGGGGCCTCGCCCCACGCCTCGGTCATCGCGCCGGTCAGCTCGGACGGCAGGTCCGCCGTCCACTCGCGGTAGCGCGCCGCGCTCACCCGCACCGGGTTGCCCGCCATCTGCTCGGCGCTGAGCCACTCCTCGTCCTGGCCACCCGCGGCGATCAGGGCGTGGATCAGCGCGTTGCCCGCCTCGGCGTCGTCGTCGGTGTCGAGGCCGGGAAAGCCGTCGCCGAGGTCGTAGCCGTGCTCGCGCAGCGCGCGCAGCAGCCGGATCGCGGAGACGGGCGTGTCCAGGCCGACGGCGTTGCCGACGCGGGAGTGTTTCGTCGGATACGCCGAGAGCATGATCGCCAGGCGCCGCCGTGCGGGTGGGATGCGCCGCAGACGGGCGTGCGCGACGGCGATACCGGCGACGCGACGGCACCGTTCGGGGTCGGTGACGTAGCGCGGCAGGCCGTCGGCGCCGAATTCCTTGAACGAGAACGGCACCGTGATGATGCGGCCGTCGAATTCGGGGACGGCGATCTGCGTCGCGGAATCGAGCGGGGAGACGCCCTCGTCGGATTCGGCCCACGCGTCGCGTCCCCAGGTCAGGCACAACGCCTGCAGGATCGGAACGTCGAGCGCGGCAAGCGCTGCGACGTCCCAGGCATCGTCGTCGCCGCCGGCGGAGACGGTGGCCGGGCGGGTACCGCCGGCGGCCAGGACCGTGACGATCAGGGCGTCGAGGGTGCCGAGTTCGGCGAGCAGGTCCGCGGGGGCCCCGCGCAGGGTGGAGCAGAAGATCGGCACGGCCACGGCGCGGCCGGTGGCGTCGACCGCCTGCGCGAGATCGCGGACGAAGCGGGTGTTTCCGCTGGTCTCGTGGGCGCGGTAGTACAGGATGCCCACCCTCGGCAGGTCGGGATCGGCCGCGGCGGGCGCGTGGCTGCCCCACTCGGGCAGCGCGGCCGGCGGATCGAAGCCCTCGCCGGTGAGCAGGACGGTGTCGGACAGGAAGGCGTGCAGCTGGGCCAGGTTGGCCGGTCCGCCCTGCGCCAGGTAGGCGTGGGCCTCGGTGGCGATGCCGACGGGGACGGTGGAGTGGCTCATCAGCTCGGCGTCGGGCAGCTGCTCACCGCCGAGCACGACGACGGGTGCGCCGTGCGCCAGGACCGCGTCGATGCCGTTCTGCCAGGACCGCACCGACCCGAGGATGCGGACGATCACCAGGTCGGCGCCGTCGAGCAGGCGCGGCAGCTCGCTGCCGACGTCGAGGCGCGACGGATTGCCCAGCGCGTATTCGGCGTCGGAGCTCAGCGCCGACAGCAGGTCGGTGTCGGACGTGGACAGCAGCGCGAGCCGCGTCACGGCCGGGTCCTGCGCAGTTCGATTCCGCGCAGCACGAATTCGGTCATGTTCAGTCTCCAAACCCTCGTGGACTTCCCGTGCCGTGGCCGGTCTCCTGGCTGACGGATCGTCGCTGCTGCGCCGACCTTCCCGGACGTGCGTCCAGTGGTCTCCGGACCGGCGGACCGGTTCGGACGAGGGCGAGCAACTACCCGCTCACAGTGGCGAGGGCCGCGCCGGTCTCACACCGGCTTCCCGAGCACCACGGCAGGTGGAGCTTAGCGCACGTGTGCAACCATGTGCCCCCATGGTCGACCTTCCCCCGGCGCCGGCCCAGGCGGCATCCCCCGTCGCTGCGCTCACCCAGGATCGGTGCCCCGGTCTGCTGCGCCCCCACCTCGCCGCCGACGGCGCGCTGGTGCGGCTGCGCGCGCCCGGCGGCCGGCTCCCGGACGGCGGCCTGCAGGCGCTGTCGGAGGCGTCGGTCGCCTTCGCGGACGGCGACGTGCACCTCACCTCACGCGGAAACCTGCAGATCAGGGGCGTCGCGTTGGACGAGTGCGGCGGGGTGCCCGCCGGCCTGGTCGAGGCGGTGACGGCGGCCGGGTTCCTGCCGGCGCCGGCGCACGAACGGGTCCGCAACGTCGTCGCCTCGCCGCTGTCCGGGATCACCGGCGGCCGCGCCGACATCCGCCCGCTGATCGGCGCGCTCGACGCCGCCCTGTGCGCCGAGCCCGCCCTGGCGCAGCTGCCGGGGCGTTTCCTCTTCGGGCTCGACGACGGCCGCGGCGACGTCACCACCCTGCGCTGCGACCTCGCCGCGGTGGCCGTCGAACCCGGACTGTTCCGCGTCACGATCGGCCGGCGCTCCGGCCCGGTGGTGCCGGCCGAGCGGGCCGTCGGGACCCTGGTCGACCTGGCGCAACGGTTCGCGGCGATCCGCGGCACCAGCTGGCACGTGCACCGACTGCCCGAGGCCGGCGCCGAACTCGGCGGTGGTGCGCCGCTGCCGCCGCCCACCCGGTACACCGCGCCGTACGGCCCCCTGCCCGGAGCCGTCTCGGTCCTGGTCCCGCTGGGCATCCTCTCGCCCGCGATGGTGGCGGCGCTGCCCGTGCCGGACGTGATCGTCACCCCGTGGCGCGGCCTGGTCCTGCCCGGCGAGCACGATCCGCAGCCGCTGCGCGACGCCGGGTTCGTCCTCGACGGCGCGTCGCCGTGGACCCGCACCACCGCATGCACCGGCGCGCCGCGGTGTAGCCTCGCCGGGGGCGACACCCGTGCCACGGCCCGGCGCGTCGTCGCCGATGCGCCGCCACCCGGCCACCTGCACGTCGTGGGATGCGAACGATCCTGCGGCGCACCGAATTTCCCCCACACGCTCCTGCTCGCGAGGAACCCGGCATGACCCTGTCCCCCCCACCCCGGCGCTACGACTACGTCACCGACGGCGCCGACATCTACGTCCGGTCGTTCGCGACGATCCGCGCCGAAACCGACCTGTCCGCGATTCCGGCCGACGCCGAGAAGGTCGCGGTGCGCATGGTGCACGCCTGCGGGCAGACCGACCTGACCCGCGACCTCGCGATCCACCCGGGCCTGGTGTCCGCGGCGCGCACGGCGCTGCGTTCCGGCGCGCCGATCCTCACCGACGCGCACATGGTCGCGTCCGGGGTGACCCGCACCCGGCTGCCGGCGGACAACGAGGTGCTGTGCTTCCTGCGGGACCCGCGGGTACCCGAGCTCGCGGCGGCGTGGGGCACCACCCGCTCGGCCGCGGCGGTGTCGCTGTGGGAGGACCGCCTCGACGGCGCCGTCGTCGCGATCGGCAACGCACCCACCGCGCTGTTCCACCTGCTCGAGCTCATCGACGCCGGCGGCCCCCGGCCCGCCGCGATCGTCGGGGTGCCGGTCGGGTTCATCGGCGCCGCCGAATCCAAGGAGGCGCTCGCCGCGCATCCGCTGCAGCTGCCCTACCTGGTGGTACGGGGACGGCGCGGCGGCTCGGCGATGGCGTCGTCCGCGATCAATGCCCTGGCCCAGGAGGCGGAGTGAACGACACCGGACGGTTCTACGGCGTGGGCCTCGGCCCCGGTGATCCCGAGCTGATCACCCGCAAGGCGGCCCGGCTGATCGCGCAGGCCGACGTGATCGCCTACCACTCGGGCACCCACGGCCGGTCCATCGCGAGGGGTATCGCGGCCGGGCTGATCCGGGAGGGGGTGCTCGAGGAGGCGCTGGTCTACCCGGTCACCACCGGCACCACCGACCATCCCGGCGGCTACGACGGGGCCATCGCCGACTTCTACGACGAGTGCGCGGCGCGCCTGGCCGCGCACCTCGACGCCGGCCGCACCGTCGTCGTGCTGTGCGAGGGCGACCCGCTGTTCTACGGCTCCTACATGTACCTGCACGACCGGCTCGCGAACCGCTATGCGACCGAGGTGGTTCCGGGCGTGACGTCGGTGTCCGCGGCCGCGGCCGCCGCGGCGGAACCGCTGGTGCGGCGCACCGACGTGCTCACCGTGCTGCCCGGCACGCTGCCCGAGCCGGAACTGGCGCGCCGTCTCGCCGACACCGACGGCGCCGCGATCATGAAGCTGGGCCGCACCTTCCCCGCGGTCCGCGCCGCGCTCGCCCAGGCGGGCCGGCTCGACGACGCGGTGTACGTCGAGCGCGCGTCGATGGGCGGGCAGCGCATCGTCCCCGTCGCCGACGTCGACGCCGATGCGGTGCCGTACTTCTCGGTGATCCTCACCCCCGGCGACCGCGCGCCGCGCAACCGGGACATCACCGACCGGTCCCGGCCCGTCGTCGCCGAGGTTCCCGACGCGGTCGCTGCCCGTGAGCTGCTCGTCGTCGGTCTCGGCCCCGCCGACGAGAAGTGGCTCACCCCCGAGGCCGCCGCCGCGCTGGCGGCCGCCGACCACGTCGTCGGGTACGGGCCCTACGTCGACCGGGTGCCGGTCCGGCCGGGGCAGCGACGGCACGCGTCCGGCAACACCGTCGAGGTGGACCGCGCCCGCGTCGCGCTCGAGCTGGCCCTGTCCGGCGAACGGGTGGCGGTCGTCTCGGGTGGCGACGCCGGAGTGTTCGGGATGGCCTCGGCGGTGTTCGAGGCCGCGCAGGATCCGCGGTTCGCGGAGATCCCGGTGCGGGTGCTGCCCGGCGTGTCGGCGGTCCAGGCCGTCGCCGCGCGGGCGGGCGCCCCGATCGGCGGCGACTTCGCGGTGATGAGCCTGTCGGACCGGCTCAAGCCGTGGGAGGTGATCGAGCAGCGGCTCACCGCCGTCGCACAGGCCGACCTGGTGCTGGGCATCTACAACCCGGCGTCGCGGTCGCGGACCACGCAGGTCGCGCAGGCGCGGGCCGTGCTGCTGCGGCACCGCCCCGCCGACACCGTCGTGGTGGTCGGTCGCGACGTCGGCCGCCCCGGCGAGTCGCTCGAGGTGACCACCCTCGAGAAGCTCGACCCGGACGCGATCGACATGAAGTGCCTGATCCTCGTGGGCTCGTCCGGCACCGCGGTCACCGCGACCGGCGCGGTGTGGACGTCGCGCTCGGTGCGTCCCTGAACATTCGCCCGGAACACCGGGATCCGCGCCCGTCACGGCGCGCGCGGATTCCGGTTCACCGTGTGAAGCCGCTGCGGTCCCGCGCCGGGTCGTAGAGGTGCGAGCACGCGACGTCCGCCGACCGCACGCCCAGGGCACGGCCGACGACGATCACCGCGGTGTGCTTCAGTCCCGCCGCCTCGACCTTGTCGGCGAGGTCGGCGAGCGTGCCGCGCAGCACCAGCTCGTTCGGGCGGGACGCGAACGCCACCACCGCGGCCGGACAGTCGGCGCCGTACTCGACGCTCAGCTCCTCGGCGAGGACGCGGATGCGGGTGATCGCCAGGTGCAGCACGAGGCTCGCGCGCAGGCCCGCGACGCGGGCGAGGGCCTCGGTGTCGGGCATGGTCGTCGAGCGGGCCTGCGTGCGGGTCAGCACGACGGTCTGCACCAGCTCGGGCACGGTCAGCTCCGCCCCGAGGGTCGCCGCGGCGGCCGCGTAGGCCGGCACACCGGGCGTGACGTCCCACGGCACTGCCGCGGCATCGAGCCGGCGCGTCTGCTCGGTCAGGGCCGAATACAGCGACGGGTCACCGGAACACAAGCGGACGACGTCGAGGCCGCGGCGGTGGGCGTCGACGAGGTGCGCGGTGATCTCGTCCAGGTCCAGGCGCTGGGTGTCGACGAGCTCCGCGTCGTCCCGGCAGTGCGCGAGCACCTCGTCGTCGAGATAGGTGCCGGCGTAGAGCACCACCGGCGCCTCGCTCAGCAGGCGCGCGGCCCGCAGCGTCAGCAGGTCGGCCGCACCGGGCCCGGATCCCACGAAGTGAACTGTCATCTCTCGCCTTTCGTCACCTGCCACTGCACCACCGGGCGCAGCGCCTGCCAGCCGCTGAACCCGCCGAGTGGTGCGGCCTGTTCCACGGTCGTCCGGGTCAGCTCCCCGCCGTGGGTCTTCCACCACTGCACCAACGTCGACTCGGTTTCGAGGGTCACCGCGTGCGCGACCAGACGGCCACCCGGACGCAGTGCCGCCCAGCAGGTCTCGAGCACTCCGGGAATCGACCCGCCGCCGCCGACGAAGACGGCATCGGGGGTGTCGAGACCGGCGAGCGCGTCGGGGGCGGCGCCGCGCACCACCACGACCGACGGGACGCCGAGCCGCGCGGCGTTGCGGCCGATCCGGTCGGCGCGCGTCTCGTCGCGTTCGATCGCCACCGTGCGGCAGCGCGGATCGGTGCGGGCCCACTCGATGCCCACCGACCCGGCGCCGGCCCCGACGTCCCACAGCAGTTGCCCCGGCCGCGGCGCGAGCGCGCACACCGCGGCGAGCCGGATCGGGCGTTTGGAAATCTGACCGTCGTGCTCGAACGCGTCGTCGGGCAGGCCGGGCGTCGCGGGATACCCCTCGGCTCCGGAGCATTCGATGCAGACGACGTTGAGCGCGGGCGCGTCGCCGGACCAGTCGTCGGCGGCGGCGGTGCGCCGCGCCTCCTCGGGCGCGCCGAGGTCCGACAGCACGGTCAGGGTGCTCGCGCCGAACCCGTCTCGGCGCAGCAGGTCGGCGACCCGCGCCGGGGTGGAGCCGTCGGAGGAGAGCACGATCAGCCGCCGCCCCCACCCGAATGCGCGGCGGACGGCGTGCACGTCCCGGCCCACCAGCGTCACCACGTCCACCGACTCGGCGCTCCACCCCATGCGGGCGCGGGCCAGCGCCACCGACGACACGGCGGGCAGCACCGTCACCGCGTCGGCGCCGAGCCGGTCGATCAGGGTGGTCCCGATGCCGGAGACGAGCGGATCGCCCGACGCGACCGCCACGATCGTGCGGCCGCGGTGCCGCGCGAGCAGCGCGTCGAGTCCGTCGCGCAGCGGGGACGGCCACGGCTCGCGGACGGCGCCGGTCTCGGGCAGCAGCGCCAGATGGCGCCGCCCACCGAGCAGGACCTGCGCGCCGAGCACCGCGTCGCGGGCGGGGGGCGGCAGGCCGTCCCAGCCGTCGGCACCCATGCCGACGACGGTGATGTGTGAGCCCATGGCGTCGAACCCTAGCCGGTGCGGTTAGACTCGGCGCCGGCAAGACAATCGAGGTGCCCCTCACGGGGATAATCGGGAAGCCGGTGTGAATCCGGCACAGGCCCGCTGCGGTGACCCGGGAGTCGTCGATCATGCGCATCACGCGCAGCCACTGGACCGCCCGGTCCGGGAAGGCGATCGCACGGCGTCCGACCGGGAAGTCCGAATACCGGCCTCGATTCCGTTTGCCGAGAAGACATCCCAGCGGGAGCCTGTGGAGGTTGAAAGTGCACGTGTATCCGTTCAGTGCCGTCGTCGGCTCCGACGACCTGGCGCTGGCCCTGTCCCTGTGCGCGGTGTCGCCGTCGATCGGCGGGGTGCTCGTGCGCGGGGAGAAGGGCACCGCCAAGTCGACCACGGTGCGCGCCCAGGCCGCGCTGTTGCCGCAGGTCACGGAGGTCGCCGGCTGCCGGTTCGCGTGCGACCCCGCCGCCCCCGACCCGTCCTGTCCCGACGGCCCGCATCCGCACGGCGCGGCGGCGCAGACGCGGCCGGCGCGGCTGGTGGAACTGCCCGTCGGCGCCACCGAGGACCGGGTCACCGGCTCCCTGCACCTGCAGAAGGCGCTGTCGGCGGGCACCGCCGAGTACGAGCCGGGCCTGCTCGCCCGGGCGCACCGCGGGGTGCTCTACGTCGACGAGGTCAACCTGCTGCACGACCATCTCGTGGACCTGCTGCTCGACGCCGCGGCGATGGGCCGGTGCTCCGTCGAGCGCGACGGGGTGTCGGTCTCGCATGCCGCCCGGTTCGTGCTGGTCGGGACGATGAACCCGGAGGAGGGGGAGCTGCGTCCGCAGCTGCTCGACCGCTTCGGGCTGACCGTGGAGGTGGCCGCGCCGCGCGATCCGCAGGTGCGGGCGGAGATCGTGCGGCGGCGCCTGGCGTTCGACGCCGACCCGGTCTCGTTCGTCGCGGGCTGGGCCGACGCCGAGGCCGAGCTGGCGCGGCGGCTCGCTGCGGCCCGCGAGCGGCTGCCGCACGTGCGGCTCGGCGACGACGCGCTGGTCGCGATCGCGGAGGTGTGCGCGGCGTTCGACGTCGACGGGATGCGCGCCGACCTGGTCACCGCGAAGACCGCCGTCGCGCACGCGGCCTGGGCGGGTCGCGACGAGGTCACGCGGGAGGACATCGCGGTCGCGGCGCGGCTCGCGTTGCCGCACCGTCGTCGCCGCAACCCCTTCGACGAGCCCGGCATGGACGAGACGCTGCTCGACGAACTCCTGGGCGACCGGGCCCCCGAGCCGGACCCGGACGATCCCGACCCGGACGATCCCGGCCCCGGCCCCGGCGGTGCCGGTCCCGACGGTCCCGGAGGCGGCGAAGCGACGCCGGACCGGGACGACCGTGCGGCGGGCGCCGGCGCGGCGACGTCCGTCGCGACCCCGGCCGAGCCCTACCGGACCCGCCTGTTCACCGCCGACCGCACGGGCCGCGGCACCGCGGGCCGGCGCTCCCGGGCGCGCACGACGGTCGGCCGCACGGTCGGCGAGCGTCGCGCCGACACCGGCCCCGTCCACCTGCCCGCCACCATCCGCGCCACCGCCGCCCACCCGTGCGCGTTTCCGGTAGCGGGAACTACCGGAAACGCGCACGGGTGGCAGGTGCGGCGGAAGGTCGTCGAGGGGCGGGAGGCCAACCTGGTGCTGCTGTGCGTCGACGCCTCCGGCTCCATGGCGGCGCGGCAGCGGATGACGCAGGTCAAGACGGCGATCCTGTCGCTGCTGCTCGACGCCTACCGGCGCCGCGACACCGTCGGTCTGGTGACCTTCCGCGGCGATCGCGCCGTGCTCGCCCTGCCGCCGACCAATTCGGTGGACGTGGCCGCGGCCCGGCTGCGGGAGCTGCCGGCGGGCGGGCGCACCCCGCTCGCCGAGGGACTGCTCGAGGCGGCCGAGACGATCCGGCGGCATCGGCTGCGCGAACCCGACCGGCGGGCGTTGCTCGTCGTGGTCACCGACGGTCGCGCCACCGCAGGTGCGGACGCGGTGGCCCGGTCCCTCGCGGCCGCCGACCGCATCGCCACCGCCGGGATCGACGCGGTCGTCGTGGATTCCGAGACCGGCCGGTTCCGCATGGGTCTCGCGGCCCGGCTCGCCGAACGGCTCGGCGCCGAACACGTTCCCGTCGGCGAGGTCCACGCCGACGCGCTCACCACCGTCGTCCGAGGAAGGGCCGCGTAGATGCCGAAGGGACAACCGGCCACCGTGCCGGACGACGGTCTCACCACCCGTCAGCGCCGCAACCGGCCGCTGCTGATGGTCCACACCGGCGACGGCAAGGGCAAGTCGACCGCCGCGTTCGGGCTGGCACTGCGCGGCTGGAACCAGGGCTGGTCGGTCGCGGTGTTCCAATTCGTCAAGTCCGCCAAGTGGCGTCTCGGTGAGCAGACCGCCTTCGAGACCCTCGGCGACCTGCACACCGAGCGCGGCACGGGCGGCCCGATCGAGTGGCACAAGATGGGCTCCGGGTGGTCGTGGTCCCGCAAGGACGGCACCGAGGAGGACCACGCCGCCGCGGCACTCGCCGGGTGGCGGGAGATCCAGCGCCGGCTCGCCGCCGAGCAGCACGGGCTGTACGTGCTCGACGAATTCACCTACCCGATCGGCTGGGGCTGGATCGACGCCGACGAGGTGGTGCGGACGCTCGCCGCGCGTCCCGGCCACCAGCACGTCGTGATCACCGGCCGCCGGGCGCATCCGGCGTTGATCGAGGCCGCGGATCTCGTGACCGAGATGACGAAGATCAAGCACCCGATGGACGCGGGCCAGAAGGGCCAGAAGGGCATCGAGTGGTGACACTCGGGTGTGGCCGCGTGGTGACACTCGGCAGCGTGGTGACACTCGGGGTGGCAGCGTGGTGACGCTGCCGCGGCTGGTGATCGCCGCGCCGGCGTCCGGGCACGGGAAGACCACGGTCGCAACGGGTCTCATGGCCGCACTGCGGTCGGTCGGGCACACCGTGTCGGGGCACAAGGTCGGCCCGGACTACATCGACCCCGGCTACCACGCCCTCGCGACGGGCCGGCCGGGACGTAACCTCGACGCGCACCTCGTCGGCACCGACCTGCTCGCACCGCTGCTCACGCACGGCGCCCGCGGCGCGGACGTCGCGATCGTCGAGGGCGTGATGGGCCTGTACGACGGGATGCTCGGCGCCGACGGTTTCGCGTCCACCGCCCACACCGCCACGGTGCTCGGCGCCCCGGTGGTCCTCGTCGTCGACGTCTCGCACGCCTCCCGTTCCATCGCGGCGGTGGTGCACGGCATGGCCACGTTCGACCGCGGTGTCCGCATCGCCGGGGTGATCCTGAACAAGGCCGGTTCGGTGCGGCATTCCGACGAGGTGGTCGAGGCCCTGGCCGCGACGGGCGTTCCGGTGCTCGGGGTGCTGCAGCGCGACGACGGGATCTCGGCGCCGTCGCGGCATCTGGGGCTGGTGCCGGCGCAGGAGCGGGCCGGGGCGGCCGCCCAGCTCGACCGGCTGGCCGCGCAGATCGCCGCGCGCGTCGATCTTGCCGAGGTGATGCGGATCGCCCGCAGCGCACCGGCTCTCGTCACCGAACCGTGGGAGCCGGGCGAGTCGGCCGAGGACGGACCGGTCGTCGCGATCGCCGGGGGTCGCGCCTTCACGTTCCGCTACGCCGAGACCGAGGAGATGCTGCGCGCCGCCGGGTGCCGCACCGTCGTCTTCGACCCGCTGCGCGACGAACGCCTGCCGGACGGCACCGCCGGAATCTACCTCGGCGGCGGGTTCCCGGAGGTACACGCCGCCGACCTGGCTGCGAACACGCCGCTGCGCGAGCATCTGCGGGCCGCGATCGCGGCCGGCACGCCCACCGTCGCCGAGTGCGCGGGCCTGCTGTACCTGTGCCGCGACGTGGACGGCGCTCCGATGGTCGGCGCGGTCGACGCGTCCGCGCGGATGACCCCGCGGCTCACCCTCGGCTACCGCACCGCCGTCGCGCCCCGCGACACGCTGCTCACCCCGGCGGGCGCTCGGGTGACCGGGCACGAATTCCACCGCACCACCGTCGATTCCACCGGCGAGCCGGCGTGGCTGCTGGGCGGTAGGCCCGACGGGTTCGCCTCCGCCACCGTGCACGCGTCCTATCTGCACACCCACTGGGCCGGGCATCCGGTCCTTGCCCGGCGGTTCGCCGAGGCGGTGCGGGCCGCGACGCCGGTCCCCCCGCCGCCACGCACGACCCGTACCGCCGCACCGGACCTGCAGCACCACGGTGACCGGGAGGCGACCCCCGGCCTGGTGGATCTGGCCGTCAACGTCGCGCGCCGGCCGCGTCCGGACTGGCTGGAGGCGGCACTGACGGGCTCGCTGGCCGAACTGGACCGGTATCCGGATCCGCGGGCGGCGCGCGCGGCCCTGGCCGCGCGGCACGGCCGCGATCCGCACGAGGTGCTTCCCACCGCCGGCGGCGCGGAGGCGTTCACCCTCGTCGCCCGCGCCCGCCGCTGGGCGCGACCGGTGGTGATCCACCCGCAGTTCACCGAGCCGGAGGCGGCGCTGCGCGTCGCCGGGCACGAGGTGACCCGGGTGCTGTTGCGGGCCGAGGACGGGTTCGTCCTCGACGCGGCGCCGGTGCCCGACGACGCCGACCTCGTGGTCGTCGGCAACCCGACGAACCCGACCGGGGTGCTGCACCCGGCTGCCGCGCTGCGGGCCCTGGCGCGCCCCGGGCGGGTGCTCGTGGTGGACGAGGCGTTCATGGATGCGGTACCGGGAGAGACCGAATCGCTTGCCGGGGAGTCGATTCCGGGTGTCGTGGTGATCCGCTCGCTCACCAAGACGTGGGCGATTCCCGGGATCCGCGCCGGATACGTGCTCGGTGACGAGTCGATCGTCGCCGAACTGGCCGCGCACCAGCCACCGTGGTCTGTGTCCACACCGGCGGCGGCGGCGATGATCGCGTGCGCGTCGGCGGCGGCCACGGTCGAGGCCGAGCGGGCCGCCGTGCAGATCGCGGCCGACCGCGCCGTCCTCGTGGACGGCCTGACCGCCCTCGGCGTCGCGGTGGCCGGACCGTCCGCGGCGCCGTTCGTGCTGGCACACGTCCCGGCCGGCACGCGGGAGCGCCTGCGGGGCCGGGGGTTCGCGGTGCGCCGCGGCGACACGTTCCCCGGCCTCGGCGCGGACTGGGTGCGCATCGCGGTGCGCGACCCGCAGACGACCGCGGCGCTGCTCGAGGCGTGGCCGACGTGAATGCCCGCGCCGCCGGCCTCGTCCTGGGCTATGCCGCCGACCGGGCGTTCGGCGATCCCCGCCGGTTCCATCCGGTGAGCGGCTTCGGCCGGATCGCGCGCGCGACCGAACGGGCGCTGTACGCGGATCACCGGGCGGCCGGGGCACTGTTCACCGTGGTGCTGGTCGGCGGCGCCACGGGGCTCGGCTACGGCGCGGACCGCCTCACCCGGCGGCGCCCGCTGCTGCGGACGGCGGTGACGGCGGCCGCGACGTGGACCGTGCTCGGCGGCCGCTCGCTGGCGCGGGAGGCCACGACGATCGACGGCCAGCTGCGCCGTGGGGATCTGCCCGCCGCGCGACGGCAGGTCACCCACCTCGTCGGCCGCGACCCGTCGCAGCTCGACGCCGCCGGCGTCGCCCGCGCCACGCTCGAGTCGCTCGCGGAGAACACGTCCGATGCGGTGGTCGCGCCGCTGCTCTGGGGTGCGGTGGCCGGGCCGGCGGGTCTGCTCGGCTACCGGGCCGCGAACACCCTCGACGCCCGCGTGGGCCACCGCACGCCCCGTCACGAGCGGTTCGGCTGGGCGTCGGCCCGGTTCGACGACGTGCTCAATCTGGCTCCGGCGCGGCTGTCGGCGCTGCTCGCGGTCGGCCTGGGCGGCCGGCCGGGTGCGGCGCTGCGGGCCTGGCGCCGGGACGCCCACCGGCACCCGAGCCCGAATGCGGGTCCGGTGGAGGCCGCGTTCGCCGGGGCGCTGGGGGTCACGCTGGGCGGGGTGAACGTCTATCACGGTGTCGTCGAGGACCGCGGCACTCTCGGTGACGGTCCGCCGCCGCAGCCGGCGGACCTGGGGCGTGCGGTGCGGCTCGCCGCGCGGGTCGGCGTGGGAGCGCTGGCGGTGTGCACTGTCCTCACGGTCGCGACCAGGGATGTGGCGCGCATCACGTAAGAGGTGTAACACTGTAATCAGTGAAACACCCTTCGTCCCGAGGAGGACGACATGCGACACACCCCCCACATGCACGGACCCCGCTTCGGACGCCCCGGCGGCTGGCAGCAGGCCGACGTCCCCGATGCGAGCGACGCCACCGAGTGGTTCTCCGGACGACTGCCCGACGACTGGTTCACCGGCCCCGCCACCATCGAGGTCGACCGCGAGGAGATCGTCGTCGTCGGGGAACTCCCCCCGCCCGAGGACGCCGGCGCCGCGGCCGTCGACGGGCGCATCGCCCGCTTCCGGGAGAGCACCCGCCCGGACCGCATGCGCATCGCCGACGAGGCCGAGGCCCGCTACGGCCGGAAGGTCGCCTGGGGCGTCACCCTCGGCGATCGCCGGGTGTTGTTCACCCACTTGGCCGTTCCGGTGATGACCCGGCTGCGCCAGCCCGAGCGCAAGGTCCTCGACACCCTCGTCGACGCCGGCGTCGCCCGGTCGCGCTCCGACGCGCTCGCCTGGTGCATCAAGCTCGTCGGCACGCACAGCGAGCAGTGGCTCGCCGAGCTCCGGGAGGCGATGCGCAAGGTCGACGACCTGCGCGCCGAGGGCCCGCAGGTCTGACGCCGCAGATCCCCGTGGCCGCGCGCGCGAAATCCGGCGCGCCGGTGTCTATTTCGTCATCGGCTCGGAGGCCCAGGCGACGGCCTCGGCGACCGTCGTCACCGTCGGCACCCCCGGCGGCGACGGCGGTCGGCGCACGACGACGACCCGCACGCCGAGTTCGGCCGCGGCGTCGAGCTTGGCGCGGGTCAGGTCCCCGCCGGAGTCCTTCGTGACGAGCACGTCGACGCCGTGGCCGGCGAGCAGCGCCCGCTCGCCGTCGAGCGTGTAGGGGCCCCGGGCGAGCAGCACCGTCCACGAGTCCGGCACGTCGAGGTCCAACGGTTCGACCACCCGCACGAGGACACGGTGCCGCGCGAGGGGGCCGAGGAAGCGGTCGAGGGTCTGACGTCCCGTGCTCAGGAACACGCTCGTGCCCCCGGCCGCTGCCACGGCCGCGGCGTCGTGGTCGTCGACCCACGTCCAGTCGGCGGTGCCGGTCCAGCCCGGCCGCGCGAGGCGCAGCAGCGGCACCCCGGCCGCCGCGCACGCGGTCGCGGCGTTGCCGCTGATCCGCGCGGCGAACGGGTGCGTCGCATCGACGACCCGGTCGATCCCGTTGCCGCGCAGGTACTGTTGCAGTCCCTCGACGCCCCCGAAACCGCCGATCCGAACCTCGCCCACCGGCAGCCGCGGGTTGCGTACCCGTCCCGCGAGCGACGACAGGTACGCCACCCCCGCGGTCTCCAGACGAGCGGCGAGCGCCCGGGCCTCTCCGGTGCCACCGAGAACGAGCACCGTCATGCCAGGCCGCCGGTCAGGGTGGGCAGCGCGGGCCGGTCCCCCAGCATCCCGAGCAGGGTGTCGACGTCGAGGTGCTCCTCGATCATGTCGGCGAGCACCTCGAGGCGGGCCTCGCGTGCGTCGTGGAAGCCGACGGTGCCGGTGGCGACGTCGCGGCCGGTGAGTGCGGCGACCTCGCGGAGCCAGGCGGTGCGCAGGGCGTCGGCCTCGAGGCTGCCGTGCCACATGGTGCCGAACACCGTTCCCGCCCGGGCGCCGCCGAGGAACTCCTCGTCGCCGCCGCGGGAGATGCGGCCGTGGTGGATCTCGTAACCCGAGGCGGGGACCCCGAGCGCCGTCCCGGTCGGCAGCCGCAGCACCTTCTCCGGTTCGAAACGGGTGTGCACGTCCAGCAATCCGAGCCCGTCCACGCACGCATCGCGCGTGCCTTCGACGCCGTGCGGATCGGCGATCCGCCGGCCGAGCATCTGGAATCCGCCGCAGATGCCGAGCACCACGCCCCCACGACGGGCGTGGTCGGCGACGGCGGTGTCGAGGCCGCGACCGCGCAGCCACGCGAGGTCGGCGAGGGTGGCGCGCGTACCGGGCAGGATCACCACGTCGGCACCGGCGACGGCGCGGGGGTCGTCGACGAACCGCACCCGCACGTCCGGCTCGAGGCACAGGGCGTCGACGTCGGTGAAGTTGCTGATCCGGGGCAGCATCACCACCGCGACGGTGAGCGCGCCGGCGCCGTCGTGGGCGGGTCGCGACGACAGGGCCAGCGAGTCCTCCGAGTCCAGCCACAGGTCGCGCTGCCACGGCAGGACACCGAGAACCGGCCTGCCGGTGATCTCTTCGAGCGTGTCGAGGCCGGGCCGCAACAGCCCGACATCGCCGCGGAACTTGTTGATCACGAATCCGCGGACGAGGGCCTGGTCGGGCGCGTCGAGCAGGGCGAGGGTGCCGTACATGGCGGCGAACACCCCGCCGCGGTCGATGTCGCCGACGAGCACCGTCGGCAGGTCGCCGTGCCGGGCCAGACCCATGTTGACGTAGTCGTGGGCCCGCAGGTTGATCTCGGCGGCGCTGCCGGCGCCCTCGCAGACCACGACGTCGAAGCGGGCGCGCAGGTCGTCGAATGCAGTGAACGCGGCGTCGGCGAGATGTCGTCGCCCGCCCGCGAACTCGCCGGCCTCGAGGTGCCCCGCGGGGCGGCCGAGCACGACGACGTGGCTGCGACGATCGCTGCCGGGCTTGAGCAGCACCGGATTCATCGCGGCCTCGGGCGTCGCGCGGGCGGCCACCGCCTGGATCCACTGCGCGCGGCCGATTTCCACGCCCTCACCGGTGTCCGGGTCGAGGGCCACCATCGAGTTGTTGGACATGTTCTGCGCCTTGAACGGCGCGACCGACAACCCGCGTCGGGCCAGCGCCCGGCAGATCCCGGTGGTCACCACGGTTTTCCCGGCGTCGGAGGTGGTTCCGGCGACGAGCAGGCCCTGTCCCACGCCGGCTACGCCACGCGGACGGGTGCGCGCCGATCGGCGCGTTCGGTGAGGAACGCGAACGCCACCCCCAGGGCGAACCACAATGTGGTCTGGATGACCACGGACGCAACGCGGAAGTCCCACAGCAGCGTCGCCGGGAATCCGGCACCGACCTCGTCGATCGTCGGCAGCACCGCATATCCGAGGCCCACCACGACGAGGAAGGCCAGGACCGGGCCTGCGAGCCGGACGGTGCGCATCTCCTGGCGGGCGAGGGCCTTCGCGACGGCGACCGCCACCGCGAGCGCGACGAGGCCGAGCACGACCGTCGCGACCCACAGGAGCGTGCGCTGGTCGATGGTGTCCGGGTCGCCCACCGCGGGCGGATTGGCCGGGTACTTCAGGAACGGCACCGCCGCGACCGCGAGCCAGCCGGCTCCGGCGCCGAGCAGTCCGAGCACCGGACCCGACAGCGTGGTGTGGCGGCGCGCGAAGTGCAGCACCGAGGCGTACAGCGCACCGAGCGCCAGCCCGCCGAGGGTGGTGGCGAGGATCAGGCCCGCCTTCTGCCCGGTGCGGCCGACGAGGGCGTCCTCGCCGTGGCTGTGACCGGCGGATCCGGCCTCGTGCGTGTGGGTGTGTGCGCCGGTGGCGGCGTGTTCGGCGGCGGATTCCTCGAGCGCGATCGCGGCCTCGATGTGCGGCTCGCCGATCACGAACGCGACGGCGCCGGCGAGCAGGCCCGCGAGGAGACCGGCGAGCAGGCCGCGCAGCAGGATCCGGGTGTAGGGACCGGCCAGTGGGACGCTGTCCGAGACGGCGGCATCCGGGTGCGGTGACACGGCCCCCGCGCTCAGTGACACGGCAGGCCGAGCAGGTGCCGGCCGTCGTGCATCAGTTCGTGCATGAACATGCCGGTGCGCGACACGGCACCCTGGTCGAACCCGACCAGGTAGAGGGTGACGAAGGCGAGCAGCACGACGGCGGTGATCGCGGCAGCCAGCGCTGCCGAACCCATCGTGGACTCGGGGGTGTGGACAGTAGCCAAAGTATCCTCCTGGGATAACGCGTCCCGTCGAAAGTTCTTGCACCGAGGGAGTTTTCTGACTCCCGGACGTCACGTCCGGTCACAGTGGCGCGACCGCTCCGGACTTGCACCGGATTGCCTGCACCTCGGCACGGGTAACGAAGGAACATTCGCACCCCCGCCTTCCCCTGTCAAGGCGAACGCGCGGGGTGTGGTTCGATGACGCCGTGGTTCGTCTCACCCTCCTGGCCCACGCCTCGACGGAGGCGCAACGCGCCGTCCGGTTCCCCGCCGACGAGCCGCTGTCGCAGCGCGGCAGGCGCGAACTCGGGCGCGTGGTGGCGCCGGTGGCCGACCGCGTCGTCGTGGCGCCGGAGCGCCGCACCACCGAGACCGCGGCCGCGCTGGGCGCGACGGCCGGTGTCGATCCCGCGCTGCGGGACCTGGACTACGGCGACTGGGCGGGGCTGGCCATGGACGAGGTGCCGGCCGCGGGTCTGCACGAGTGGCTGACCGATCCGCACGCGGCACCGCACGGCGGCGAATCCGTCGCGGCGCTGGGTGACCGGGTGGCGGGATGGCTCGACGAGCTGGCGCCGGGACGGGTCGTCGCGGTGACCCACCCCGCGGTGATCCGCGCCGCGACCGGGTACGCACTGGGCGCGGGACCGCGGTCGTTCTGGCGGATCGACGTGCGTCCGCTCGCCCGGGTCCGGCTGCACGGACGGTCGGGCCGGTGGTCGCTGCGGCTGGACTGAGCCGCGCTACCAGGTGACGTTCTCCTCGCAGCGCCGCCCGTTGACGGTCGTCTCGACCTGCACGGTGGCGTGCTCGAGCCCGTGCGAGGTGAGGACGGCGCGGGCCGATTCGAGCACCCACTGCGGGTCGTGGTCGCTGATCAGGTGCACCGTGGCGACGTCCATCCCGGTCGTCAGGGTCCACACGTGCAGGTCGTGGACGCCGGTGACGCCGGGCAGGGCGGACAGGTCGGCGCGGACCCCGTCGACGTCGAGGTGCGCGGGCGACGCCTGGGTGAGGATGCGCAGCGACGCCGCGGCCAGCCGCACCGCCCGCGGCACCACCCACAGCGAGATGAGGACGCCGACGACGACGTCGGCGAGGGTCCAGTCGAACAGCAGGACCAGGGCGCCGGCGACGAGGACGCCGACGCTTCCGACCGCGTCGGCGAGGACCTCGAGGTAGGCACCGCGGACCGCGAGACTGTCCTTGGCATCGGCGCGCAGGAGCAGCATCACGACGAGGTTGGCGGCCAGACCGGCCGTCGCGGTGAGCACGAGGGCCGTGCCGGGGATGTCGGGGGCGTCGCCGATGCGGTGGATCGCTTCGTAGAACACCCAGACCGCCACGACGAGCAGGAGTGCGGCGTTCGCCATCGCGGCGAGCACCTCGGCACGGTGCCAGCCGAAGGTGCGGGCGGCGGCGGTGCTCCCGCGCCGCGCGAGGATCAGGGCGGCCATCCCCATGGACATGCCCACCACGTCGGTGAGCATGTGGCCGGCGTCGGCGAGCAGGGCGAGCGAGTCGATCCACAGGGCGACGCCGGCTTCGAGGAGCAGGAACGCCACCAGGATCGCGAGGGCGATCGCCATCCGCCGCAGCCGCCCCCGCGACGGCCCCGCCTCGCCGGGCGCACCGGCTCCGGCGTGACCGTGCGAATGACCGTGTCCGACCCCCATGATCCTCCCTCCGAAGTTTCGGCCATCATATGCAGACATACGCATATGTTCAACGGAGGGGTGGATGTCAGGACTCGGGCGGATACGCCGGATGCTCCACGGTCGGGGGCAGGGTCGCGATCGCCGAGATCCGTTTCAGCCCCGCCACCTGGAGCAGGTCCACGATCAGCGAGCGGATCTGCGCGAATACCACCGTGGCCGACAGACCCGCACCCTGCACCTGGTCCGGCTTCATCTCCCGGGCCACACTCCGCAGCACCCGGGCCGCCTCCGCCTGGTCCGGCTTCTCCCCCGGCTCGGCGAGGACCATCGCCTTCAGCACGTCCACCGCGTCGGCCAGTTCGTCGATGCGCCGCACCAGCCGCGGATCGAGGATCTCGTCGTCGCGCACGAGCGAGAGCGACCGGCGCGCCAGCACGCGCGTGTTGCGCATGGCGTTGTCGATCGGGTCCGCCGCGGCCGTGAGCCGTTCGAGCCGCGGCCGGCTGTTCCAGTACAGCGGCGAGATGCGGCTGATCTCCTTGCCGCCGGAGATGTTGGTGCGCATCGCGTCGATCGCCGACTGCGTGGCCCGGGCCTCGCGCAGGGCCGCCTCGATCGGCTTCGGGTTGTTCTCGACCAGGCCGGTCTCGACCTTGCGCAGCACGTCCGCCGCCGTGGCCAGCACGTTCGCCGCCTCCCGGCGCGCCCGGCGAACCGGATGCGTGGGAATCACGGCGACGACGGCGATGCCGACCAGGCCGCCGACGAGGGCGTCGACCATGCGGTCGACGCCCCCGGACCCGCCGGGCGGGATCAGGGTCGCCACGAGCACCGCCGAGTTCCCGGCCTGCATGGAGAAGATCGGACCGCTGTTCAGGGCCACCGCCGTGCCCATCGCCATCGCGACGACGAGTGCGATCTGCCACGGACCGCTGCCGATGAACGAGATGATCAGGTCGCCGATGCCGATGCCCACGGTGACCCCGCAGACGAGTTCGACCGACCGGCGCATCCGCGCCCCCAGCGACAGCCCCAGCGACACGACCGCCGCGATGGGCGCGAAGAACGGCTGCTCGTGTCCGACCGGTCCCGTCGCCACCCACCAGGCGATGCCCGCCGCGAGCGCGCACTGCAGGATGGGCAGCGCCGAGGACCGCAGCCGGCGCCCCGACGCACGCAGCCGCCGGCGGACGCCGTCCCTGGTGGGCAGCCGGGGACTAATCGACGCCAAGCGCTTCGGCGGCGCGGGGATCGCAGTCCTCGAGCAGGTCGAGGCAGCGGGCGTGCTCGTCGGCCTCGCCGATCTCCTTCGCGGCGCGGGCCAGCGTGGCGACGCACCGCAGGAAACCCCGGTTGGGTTCGTGCTCGTACGGCACGGGACCGAAGCCCTTCCAGCCGTTGCGGCGCAGCTGGTCGAGACCGCGGTGGTAGCCGGTGCGGGCGTAGGCGTAGGCCGCGATCGTCTCGCCGCGCTCGAGGGCGGCTTCGGCCAGGTAGGCCCACGCGATCGACGCGGTGGGGTGGTCGGCTGCCACCTTCGCCGGATCCTCGCGGTTCAGCAGCGCCGATTCCGCCTCGTCGTCGCCGGGCAGCAGGGTGGGTTGGGGTCCGAGAAGATCACCGAAAGACGTCATGGCCACCATTGTGCCCACCGCGGGACGACGGTCGTTAGGCTGCCCGGGAGAACAGCCGTCCGCTCAGCAAGGGGGATCGCGTGCCGGATCCGAAGAACGAAGACACCACCACGTCCCCCGATCCGGCGACGGGCGCACCCGATTCCTCCGCAGCGCCCGGCGACGCCGAGGGCCCGGCACCGCACGCAGGCCCGCAAGGCGGCACACCGGCCACGGACAACCCCCGTTCCTCCACAGCGCCCGGCGACGCCGAGGGCCCGGCACCGCACGCAGGCCCGCAAGGCGGCACACCGGCCACGGGTCCCGCCGACCGCGCCGCGGACGAGCCGGCCTCGGCGAGCGAGGCGGAGACCGTGGCCATCCCGGCCGCGCGGCGCGCCGAACCGGCCCCCTCCCCCGCCGACGCGCCCACCGCCCGCATCGCCGTCACCACGCACACCCCCAAGCAGGCGCCGCAGCGGATCGTTCCCCAACGCGCCGAACCGCAGCGGGTCCCGCCGGCGGGGCCGGAACCGCACCGTGCCGAGGCCCGGCGGGTGGAGCCCCAGCGCATCGAACCCCGGCGCACCGAACCACAGCGCGTCCAACCCCAGCGCGCCCAGCCGGTCCCGGGGCCGCAGCGCATCGACCCCGTCGCACCCGGCAGGCGGGGCCGGCGAGGCTGGGTGATCGCCGCGCTCGTCGCGGGACTGCTCGTCGTCGCCGCAGTGGCGGCCGCGGCCGTGAAGGTCTACCTGGACGACCGGGCGGCGAACTCGCCGGAGGCCCGGATCCGCGCCACCGTCGAGACCTTCGTCGGTGCGCTCGCCGCCGGCGACCTGACGACGCTGCGCACCACGACGTGCGGCGGACTGCAGGAGTTCTACGCCTCGGTACCGCCCGAGCAGTTCGCGGACATCCACCGCACCGCCGTCGACCAGGGCACCGTGCCCGTCGTCACCGGCGTCGACAAGGTGCAGATCACCGACGGCCAGGCCATCGCACAGGTCACGGCGCACCCCGCCGGGACGCCGACCGACGTCACCCAGCGCACCTTCGACCTGGCCCGCGAGGGGGAGGACTGGAAGGTCTGCGGCGAATGATCCGCGACGAACGGTAGAGGGCGAACGGTAGAGGCAGAACGAAACGACGCGAGCGGTGCCGCGGGCCGGGCCCGCGTCACCGCTCGCGTCGGACGACTGCGCGGGATCGATCAGCCGGCGGACACCGAGCGGCCCGCGGACTTGAGGTCGTTGCAGGCCTCGACGACCCGAGCGGTCATCGACGCCTCGGCCTTCTTCAGGTAGCTGCGCGGATCGTAGGTCTTCTTGTTGCCGACCTCGCCGTCGATCTTCAGGACACCGTCGTAGTTGGCGAACATGTGCCCGGCGATCGGACGGGTGAACGCGTACTGGGTGTCGGTGTCGACGTTCATCTTCACCACGCCGTAGCTGAGCGCCTCGTCGATCTCGGACTTCAGCGAGCCGGAACCGCCGTGGAAGACCAGGTCGAACGGCTTCGAGCCGGCCGCCAGGCCCAGCTTCTTCGACGCGGCGGCCTGGCCGTCGGCCAGCACGGACGGCTTGAGCTTGACGTTGCCCGGCTTGTAGACGCCGTGGACGTTGCCGAACGTCGCGGCGAGCAGGTACTTGCCCTTCTCGCCGGCGCCGAGCGCGTCGACCGTCTTCTCGAAGTCCTCGATCGAGGTGTACAGCTTCTCGTTGATGGCGTTCTCCACGCCGTCCTCTTCACCGCCGACGACGCCGATCTCGACCTCGAGGATGATGTTCGCGTCCTTGGACAGCGCGAGCAGTTCCTGGGCGATCTGCAGGTTCTCGTCGATCGGGATGGCCGACCCGTCCCACATGTGCGACTGGAACAGCGGGTTCTCGCCGTTCTTCACCCGCTCCTGCGAGATGGCGAGCAGCGGGCGCACGAACCCGTCCAGCTTGTCCTTCGGGCAGTGGTCGGTGTGCAGCGCGATGGTGACGTCGTACTTCGCGGCGATGACGTGTGCGAATTCGGCGAGCGCGACGGCGCCGGTCACCATGTCCTTGACACCGAGGCCGGAGCCGAACTCGGCGCCACCCGTCGAGAACTGGATGATGCCGTCGCTGCCGGCGTCCGCGAAGCCCTTGATCGCGGCGTTGATGGTTTCGGACGAGGTGCAGTTGATGGCCGGGAACGCGAAGGAGTGGTCCTTGGCGCGGGCGATCATCTCGGCATAGACCTCGGGAGTCGCGATTGGCACGGCGGCTGTCCTCCAGATGAGAGTCGATGGGTGCCTTCCCGGGGGTGCGGGAGGGCTCCAGGGTTGTCCCTGCAGTATGTCAACTGTCGGCGCGGGGACACAGTCGGGTGCCCGCCATGATTCGGGTCACCGGCCTCCCACCGGTACTCTGGTGGCCGTGAGTGTGCTCGGAGGACTGGAGTCCGTGACCGTCGTCCCGGAGACCGTGACGAATCTGGCGTTACTGCCGGGATTCCTGGACCCGGTGAATCTGCTCAACTCCTTCGGCACCTGGGTGCTCATCGGCCTGCTGCTCGTGGTGTTCATCGAGTCGGGTCTGCTGTTCCCGTTGCTGCCGGGCGACTCGCTGCTCTTCACCGCCGGTCTGATCGCCGCCTCGAAGTCCGAGGAGATCCCGCCGTTCGCACCGCTGTGGGTGCTGATGGTGACGATCCCGATCGCGGCGATCCTGGGCGACCAGGTGGGCTACTGGATCGGCGCCAAGGGCGGTACGCGCCTGTTCAAGAGCTACGACTCGAAGATCTTCAACAAGGGCTACATCGACCAGTCCGAGGACTTCTTCCAGCGGCACGGTCCGATCACGATCGTCCTCGCCCGGTTCGTGCCCATCGTGCGCACCTTCGCGCCGGTGGTCGCGGGCGCGTCCCGCATGAAGTACCCGGTGTTCCTCACCTACAACATCGTGGGCGGCATCCTGTGGGGCGCCGGCGTGACGCTGCTGGGCTACCTGCTCGGTCAGATCACCTTCATCCGCGACAACATCGACATCATCTTCCTGCTGATCGTGTTCGCCTCCGTCGTCCCGATCATCCTCGAGGTCGGCAAGCACCTGATCGCCAAGCGCAGGGCCGCCGCCGTCGTCGAGGCCGACGCCACTGCCGACGAGGCCGACGCCACTGCCGACGAGGCCGACGCCACTGCCGACACGGTGCCGGTGCCGACGACGCGTCGCGACACCACGCCCTGAGCACGCGCGCGAACGCGTCCTCCATGATTCTCGCCGCGGAGACCTTCGGTCCGCTCGAAACCGCCGGGCCCGCCCTGGTGTGGCTCGTCGTCGTGACGTTCGTGTTCGTGGAATGCGCCATCATCCTCGGCCTGTTCCTGCCCGGGGACTCCATGCTGCTGACCGCCGGCGTCGTGCTGGCCGCCCACCATTCCGGTGCGGCGCAGGTGTGGGCCCTGTCGGTCGGGGCGATGGTGGCCGCGATCGCCGGGAACCAGGTGGGATACGTGATCGGCCACCGGCGTGGTCACCACCTCATCGCCCGCCGCAACGGCCGATACCTCAACGCGGCCAACCTGCGGAAGGTCAATGTCCTCCTCGACCGTTACGGGTTCTGGGCGGTGCTGATCGCCCGCTGGATTCCGTGGGTGCGGACGCTGTCTCCGCTGGTGGCCGGGGCCGCGCGGATGAACCACACCCGCTACACGATCGCGTCCACGATCGGCGCGATCCTGTGGGCACCGGTGCTGCTGCTCGTCGGGTTCTACTTCGGCGAGTACCTCGAGCGGGTCTCGTGGCTGCTGCCGACGGTCCTCGCCGTGATGGCCGCCGTCCTCGTCGTGGGCACGGTGCTCGGCGTTCGGCAGTACCGGATCGAGATGGCGCGGCCGGCGGTGGACGTGGAGATCGCGGACGTCGACCCCGACTGAGCGGCCGGCTGCCCCGGTCGACACGGCCTGCACGCCCGCGGCCATCGCCTGAGGCCATCGACTGAGGCCATCGACTGAGCCCGCTGTCGATGTCCGGGAGGGGTGGGGATGCGCGTTCAGACGAGGGCGGGGTCCAGGATGCGGCGCGGAGTGTCCGGATCCAGGCGCACGCCGATGAAGACGATTTCCTGCCCCGGCGTCTCGCCGGTCCGGGACCACGGCTGGGCCGGTTCGAGCACCAGATCGGGGCCGGCCTGCGACCAGACCGCCGCGGTGTCCGGGTCGTCGGCGAACCAGCAGAAGCCCTTGCTGCGCAGCACCCCGTGCAGATTCTCCACGGCCGCCTCGAGCCGGGCGCGGTCGAAGGGGCGATCGGCGCGGTAGACGACGCTGCGGATGCCGTACTCCTCGGTCTCCGGGGTGTGGCCGCCGGCGAGTTCCTCGGCCCAGCCCGGGGCGAGTGCCGCCGCCTCCGGGTCGTAGCGTCCGGTGCCGACGACCTCGCCGATCGGGACGGCGCCGTGGACGGTGCGCAGGAGCCGCGCCGTCGGGTTGAGCCGGCGCAGGGTGGCCTCGACGGCCCCGGCGACGGCGTCGCTCACCAGGTCCGTCTTGTTGAGCAGCAGCACGTCGGCGAATTCGACCTGGTCGACGAGCAGGTCGGAGATGCTGCGCTCGTCGCCCTCGCCGGCCTCGAGATCGCGCTCGTCGAGTCGGTCGCCGCGCGCGAGCTCGGCGAGGAACGTGGTGGCGTCGACGACGGTGACCATCGTGTCGAGGCGCGCGAGCTGCCCGAGGCGGAAGCCGTCGTCGAACTCCCAGTCGAACGTCGCGGCGACGGGCATCGGCTCGGAGATGCCGGTCGACTCGATCACGAGGTGGTCGAACCGGTTCTCCCGGGCGAGCCGCGCGACCGTCTCGATCAGGTCCTCGCGGAGCGTGCAGCAGATGCAGCCGTTGGTGAGCTCGACGAGCTTCTCGGTGGTGCGGTCGAGGCTGCCGTCGACGAGCGCGGCGTCGATGTTGATCTCGCTCATGTCGTTGACGACGACCGCGACGCGGGCACCGTCGCGGTTGGCGAGGATGTGGTTGAGCAGCGTGGTCTTGCCCGCGCCGAGGAAGCCGGAGAGCACGGTGACGGGCAGTGGGGTCGCGGCGGTCATGCCGTCGACGATAACCGTTATCGATAACCGTTTTCAAAATGGGTGCCGTCGGGTCGCGCAGAACTCGGTCCCGGCGCCCGCTCGGTGGCGACGGCGTACGCCGATTCCATCAGCATCCACCCGCTCAGCTGCACCGACAGGTCCCGCTCCGCCACGCCCGAGCTGCGCACCGTGCCGCCGGAGAAACGCGCGATCCCGGGTGCTGTGCCGGGCAGCCGGGCCTGCACGGACCAGTCCCGCCCGAACAACGGCAGCCCCTCGATCTGCAGGCGGTTCGCCCACGCGGCCTGCGCGGACGCGAGCACGATCCGCGCGGCGAGCCGGCGCGCGCGTTCGTCCTCCACGTCGACCACCGGCAGCGTCGTCGCGACCATCGCCAGATACCGGACGAGGATGCCGTTGAACAGTCCCCCGTCCCCACCGCCCCCGCCGGTGATCACCCCACGGTCCGCCAACTGGGTGTCCACGGCCTCGACGAGGGCGTGCACCCGCTCCCGGTGCCGCGGCTCGCCCATCCGCACCCCCAGCTCGGTCTCCAGCCCGAGCACGACGCCCTGGCAGTACGTGTAGACCGCGCGCTCGACCCGGCCACCGCGGATCCCGTCGAAGATCAGGCCGGTCTCCGGATCACGCAGCGTCTCGTGGATCCAGTCCGCCATCTCCTGGGCCCGCAGCAGCTTGCCGGTGCGGGCGAGCAGCAGTCCCGCCGGGCCGTTGGCCGGGGTGTTGTAGAAGTCGTCGCGGCGCCGCCAGGGGATGCCCCCGCCCCGCTCGGGGGCCCACGCCTCGAACAGCTCGTTCTCGAGGACGGCGATGGCGTCGCGGCGGTCGACGTAGAGGTGCCGCTGCGCGCGCTCGAGAGCGAGGCCGAGCCAGGCCATGTCGTCGAAGTAGTTGTTGGTCCAGCCGAGAAGGTTGCGAATCCGGTGCGAGCGCGTCAGCCGCAGCACCCGGCGCCGGCGCCGCGGCGTCGCCTCCCGCTCGGCGGCGTCGACCGCGAGATCGATCAGGTGCGCCTGCCACCAGTAGTGCCAGGTGAGGAAGAGTCGTTCGCGGCGCACCGCCGGCCATCCGACGACTCCGAGCGCGGTGCCGGGCAACGCCCACAACCGCCGCACGTGCCGCGACGTGACTGCAGCCTCCGCGAGATCCGCCCGCTCGGCCCACAAATCCGACATGTCGTCGCCAACCTCGTCTCACCGTCGCTACCGCTACCAGCTTTCCCCTATCGGCCGCACCTCGTCGAACGTTTCCTCACCAGGCGCGGTCGAGGTCGGCGTGCTGCCGGATCCAGGCGTGCATCGCGATCCCGGCGGCGACGCCGGCGTTGATGCTGCGGGTCGAGCCGAACTGGGCGATGGACACGGTCGTCGCGGCGACCTCCCGCGCCCGCGCCGTCACACCGGGGCCCTCCTGGCCGAACAGCAGCAGGCACGCGCGGGGCAGCCGTGCGGTCTCGAGTGGCACCGATCCGGGGGTGTTGTCCACCGCGACGATCGTCAGTCCCTGTCCGGCCGCCCAGTCCAGAAGGGAGTCGACGTCCGGATGGTGCACGAGATGCTGGTACCGGTCGGTCACCATCGCGCCGCGACGGTTCCAGCGCCGGCGGCCGACGATGTGCACGGCGGCCGCCGCGAACGCGTTCGCCGTGCGCACCACGGTGCCGATGTTCGCGTCGTGCCCGAAATTCTCGATCGCCACGTGCAGCGGATGGCGGCGGGTGTCGATGTCGGCGACGATCGCCTCGCGCGTCCAGTAGCGGTACGCGTCGACGACGTTGCGCCGGTCACCGTGGGCGAGCAGCTCCGGGTCGTAGCGCGGATCCCGCGGGGGCTCGGTGCCGTACTCCTCGACCCACGGACCGTACCCGTGCGGGTGCTCGCCCCACTCGGTGGGACCGGCAACGTCGTCGAGATGCACGGTCAGAACGTCGTGTTCGAGGCGGCAGCGATCGTGAAGCCGTGCCCGGTGGCGTCGTTGACGCAGGAGACGTCGGCGGCGGTGGTCTCGCACGTGTAGCCGAGCTTGCTCAACGTCGATCCGCTCGGCAGGACCGGGTCGTCGCCGCCGGAGGTGTAGACCGACCCACCCGAACACATGAACTCCGCGGGCCCCGCGTCCTGCACGCGAATACCGTTGCCCCAGTTGACCATGCAGTTCTCGGGCCGAGGCGGCACCGGATCCGTGACGCCCTCGCAGCCCGCCTCGGTGCGGGAGGGGAGTTTGACGATCCCGCACCGGAACCCGCCGTCGGGGCTGGTGAAGTAGTACGACTCGTTGCGCTCGTACTGCACGTCGGCCGGCGCCGCCGCAGCGCTCTCGGGCCCTGCCGGGGCGCTCTCGGGGACCGGGGTGGTCGAGGTGGGCTCGGTGGTCGTCGGGGCGGGTGCCACCGTGGTGGTGGTCGTGACGGCCGCGCTCGACGACGACGCGGCAGCCGGCTGCTCCACCCCCTCCGACGAACCTCCGCACCCGGCCAGTGCCAGCACCGCCACCGCGGCCGCACCGATCGACGACATCCGACGCACGTTCACCCGACTCCCTTCCGTCGCTGATCCGTCCGCCACTCTAGCGAGACCGCGTCAGCTGCCGGTCACCCACCGGTTGACCAGGCGATTGAGCCGGGCGGGCGTGACCTGGGCGAAGGCGGCGAACGCCTTCGCCTGCCAGCCCACGGTGTGGTGGACACCGGCCGCCCGCCGGCCCGGACGGGTCAGGTCGTACAGCGCCCGCGCGACGTCGTCGGCGTCGAGCCGGATCCCCAGCCGCCGCGACGCACCGATGTTCATGTCCCGGGTCATCGCCGTCTCGACGAACAGCGGCCACATCGCGACCACCCGGATGTCGTGCGGAGCCCATTCCAGATCGAGGGCCTCGGTCAGCCCGCGCACGGCGAACTTGGTGGCGCTGTAGGTGGCGAGCTCCGGCTGCCCGTACAGCGCCGACGCCGAGCACAGGTTGACCACCTGGGCGCCGGGCGTGCGGCGCAGGTACTCGAACGCGCTGTGGCAGCCGGTGATCGTCCCGGCGACGTTGACGTCGACCATCTGCCGGTGCCGCGCGAGCGGGGTCGTCTCGAACGGACCCGAGGCCAGGACACCCGCGTTGTTGACGAGCAGGTCCAGCGTGCCGTCGGCGCAGAACGCCTTCAGTGTGCGTTCCCAGCCCGCCGCGTCGGTGACGTCGAGGACCGCGGTGACGATGCCGGGTTGCTCCGCGGCGAGCGCCTCGAGGCCCGCGGCATCGACGTCGACGGCGGCGACCCGGTAGCCACGGCGGGCGAGGAGCAGGGCGGTGGCGCGGCCGATCCCCGCGGCGGCACCGGTGACGAAGGCAGTGGGCGAATTCATGAATGCAGCGTAGCGACGCCGAACGTGGCGCAGGTCACGGACTATCCTGGCATCGGAGGAGCAATGAGCCACGTTCGAGTCGTTCGTGCCGTCGCGTTCGTCACCGCCGGATATCTCGTCGTCCTGGCCCTGTGGCTGGGGCTGTTCGTCGGCAGCTCTCCCGAGGGCACCGTCCCCTACCAGATCATGTTCCTGCTGGCCGCGTACGGCTCGGCGCTGGGCATCGCCATGATCCTCGCCGGGCGGCCGTCGCGCGCCGACCGCCGTCTCGCCCGCCGCGGCCTCGAGGGCTGGGCGACCATCACCTCGGCTCGGCACCTCGGGCACACCGTGGACAACGGCGAGCTCACCGAGCTGGATCTCGATCTGACGGTGCCGGGTTCCGAGCCGTACCACGGACGGGTGCTCTACGAGGTCGCCCGCGAGGATCTCGACCGGTTCGAGCCGGGCCGGGTCGTGGGCATCCGCGTCGACCCGCGCGACCGGGACCGCATCGTCCTCTGCCCGTAGGCGACCGGTGTGTCCGTCGCCTACGCGGACAGCCGGGGCGCGACGGCGCCCTCCCGCCCGAGCGCGAGCTTGCCTTCGACGAGGAGCAGCTGGGCCAGCGCGTAGGTCGCGAGCACGAACCCCTCCGCCGCGGCGCGCGCCCCCTCCGAGCGCAACAGCACCCGCCGCGCGACGATGGTGCCGTCGGAGAGCGTGAACACCAGGCCGCCGAGCCCCAGCCAGCTGCGCCGGTCCCGGCCCGGGATCGGCAGGTCGGCCAGCCGGCGGGCGCCGGGGGCGAGCGACGGGTCCGCGGCGAGTGTCGCGGTGGTCCCGAGCAGCGCACCGTAGCCCGTCAACGGGGCCGCCACCCGGGGCGCCTTCACGCCGAGCAGGCCGGCGGCTCCGAGCGCCGCGACGGCCCGCGGCACCGCCGCCGACCGGGTCGGACGGGCCCCGCGACGGGCCAGCAGCGCCGAGTAGCAGACCTGCATCACGGCGAACGAGGACGCACCGCGCAGCAGCCGCGCGTCGTCGTCCGGGTCGATCATGAACACGTCGCCGACGGTCGCGCCGGTCAAGGCGAGCAGCAGCAGGGCGGTGTCCGACCGGTCGGTGTGCGGGGCGTGCCGCAGCACCCGGACCGCCAGCGACGGCCCGATCAGCGGCTTGGCGACCCGCTGCAGCCGCTCGTTCCCGAGCACGCCGCCCACGACCGTCGCCGTCGCGGCCGCGGCGAACACCGCGTGCTCGGCGTTCCACCTGTCCCGGCTGAACCATCCCATGCACGGCAGCGTACCGATCCGCGCGGCGTCACCCGGCCGGCTTTCCTCAGGCGCAGCGGCGGGCGCC